>NZ_AXAS01000044.1 GCF_000472925.1 Bradyrhizobium sp. Ec3.3 | reverse complement strand
CTCGAGCTCACGCTCCGAAAGACCGTAGAGCGACTGCAACAGCAGCGCGCGAAACAGCACCAGCACCGGATAGCCCGGTCGGCCAGGGCTTCCTTCATCCCGCAAATGCGCCATCAGCTTCTCGAACCGGTACCATTTGACCAAGCCCGACAACCGATTCAGCGCCGCATTGGCACCGGCTCCCTTCGGCAACCACGCCTCAATAAAACTCGGCTGCCCAGTCTGCTTCACTGCCATCGTTACCTCCAAGGCTTCTGCCCTAGAGAATCACAATCGCGGATTACGCAACAGGCCCACAAGGGGAGAAGGGAAGGCATCACGCTCGCTTCGTCTATCCTCTTATCACACTCGCCCCACCATCCACCGGGAGCGTCACGCCGGTGATGAAGTTCGCTTCGTCCGAGGCCAAAAACAGCGCGGCGTTCGCGACGTCCCAGGCGGTGCCCATCTTCCGGCGCAGCGGCACCTTGCTGTCGCGCTCGGCTTCGACTTCGGCGCGGGTCTTGTGCCATTCGCGGGCGCGGGTGTCGACGGCCATCGGGGTGTTCATCAGGCCCGGCAGGATGACATTGGCGCGGATGCCGTATTCGGCGTTCTGATAGGCGAGCTGTTCGGTGAAGGCGATCATCGCCGACTTCGTCGCCTTGTAGGCGACGTAAGGATAGGTCGTGATCGCGGCCATCGAGGAGATGTTGATGATTGCGCCGCTTCTTTGCGTCCGCATGATCGGGATCACCTCCTTCGCCGCCAGGATGCAGCTCTTCAGGTTGATGGCGACCACGCGGTCGAATGCCTCTTCGGTCAGCTTCAGGAGCTCGGCGTCGCCGCCGCCCAGACTGACGCCGACATTGTTATGCAGGATATCGATGCGTCCCCAGCGCGCTATCGCGTCGGTCACCATCGCCTTGATGTCGGTAGTCCTGGTCACGTCGGCCTTGAAGGCCGCGGCCGTGCCTTGGCTCGCCGCGATCATCGCGACGGTCTCCTGTGCCGATTCGAGATTGTGATCGACGCAGACGACCTTCGCCCCCTCGCGTGCGAAGGTCAGCGCGGTGGCGCGGCCATTGCCCATGCCCTCGCCGGGGCTTTGCCCGGCCCCCACCACGATGGCGACCTTGTCGTTCAAGCGCATACGTTTTCTCCCTGCTTTTTCATCACGATAGCAATCGTTTCAAAGGTAGAGAAGATTGCATCCGTGCCGAGCGCCCGCGCGCGACGCGCGACGTCCCGTCAAACCTGCATGGCTCAGTTGTACGAGCCAAAGCGCGTGCGGGCGCAATCACTTGCAATTGCGCGGGAACCCGGTCACGCGAACGACGTTTGTTGCCGATATCATTCCGCGCTAGGCTCTCCTCCGGGGCTTCCCAATCGCCAGTGGCTTGCCGATGAATCTGCTCGATCCACAAGGGCCTGTTGCTGTCGCCAACAGTACGATTCTCGTCGATTCCGTTTTCATCATGCTGACGATCGTGGTGCCGACGATCGTCGCCATCCTCGGCTTCGCCTGGTGGTTTCGGGCCTCTAATCCGCGGGCGCAGTATCAACCCGACTTCGTCTATTCCGGCCGCGTCGAGATGGTGGTGTGGGCGATCCCGGCGCTCACCATCATCCTGCTCGGCGGCGTCGCCTGGATCGGCTCGCACCAGCTCGATCCGCGAGCGCCGGTGCCGGGGACCGGCAGCCCGGTGCGCATCCAGGCGGTGTCGCTCGACTGGAAATGGCTCTTCATCTATCCCGACCAGCGTATCGCGACCGTCAATTCGCTGACGGTGCCGGCGGGCGCCGAGCTGAATTTCCAGCTGACGTCGTCGAGCGTGATGAACGTGTTCTTCATCCCGCAACTCGGCAGCATGATCTACACCATGAACGGCATGGTGACGCGGCTCAATCTGCGCGCCGACAATGAGGGCAAGCTCCAGGGCCTGTCGGCACATTTTTCCGGCGACGGCTTTCCCGAGATGATGTTCGACGTCAACGTGATCTCGCCGCTCGCCTTCCCGGATTGGGTGGCGACCACGGCGAAGTCCGACCAGGTGCTCAACGAGGACAGCTACAAGAAGCTGATGCAGCAATCCGTCGAGCGGGGCAGGCCGATCTATCGCCTCGCGGATCCCCGCCTGTTCGACATGATCGCCACCCAGCACATTCCGCCGGGGCCGGGCCCGCAACTGACCTCGGATGCCGGGCGGGAGCACAGTGGAGAGCACGATGCTCGGTAAGCTTGATTGGTCGGCGATCCCGTTCGACCAGCCGATCCCGCTGGTCGCAGGCGGCGTGGTGCTGGTCGGCATCCTCGCGGTGCTGGGCTGGGTCGTGGTGAAAGGGCATCTGCCCTATCTCTGGCACGAATGGATCACCAGCGTCGATCACAAGCGAATCGGCGTCATGTACATCCTGCTCGCTTCCGTCATGCTGCTGCGCGGGGGCAGCGACGCCATCATGATGCGGATCCAGCAGGCGGTGTCCTACCAGTCGCAGGGCTATCTGCCGCCGGAGCACTACAACCAGATCTTCTCGGCCCACGGCACCATCATGATCTTCTTCGTGGCGATGCCGTTCGTGATCGGCCTGATGAACCTCGTCGTGCCGCTTCAGCTCGGTGTGCGCGACGTCGCTTTTCCGACGCTGAATTCGGTTGGTTTCTGGCTGACTGCGACCGGCGCACTGCTGGTCAATGTCTCGCTTGTGGTCGGCGAATTCGCGCGCACCGGCTGGCTTGCCTTTCCGCCACTGTCGGGATTGACCTACTCGCCGGGCGTCGGCGTCGACTACTACGCCTGGTCGCTTCAGATCTCCGGCGTCGGCACGCTGGTGGCCGGCATCAACCTCGTGACCACCGTGCTGAAGCTGCGCACCAGGGGCATGAACTATCTGCGCATGCCGATGTTCTGCTGGACGACGCTGGCCTCGAACCTGCTGATCGTCGCAGCCTTCCCGATCCTCACCGCCACGCTCGCGATGCTGCTGCTCGACCGCTATCTCGGCTTCCACTTCTTCACCAACGAAGCCGGCGGCAATGTCATGATGTTCATGAACCTGATCTGGGCCTGGGGACATCCGGAGGTCTACATCCTCGTGCTGCCGGCCTTCGGTATCTACTCGGAGGTGGTATCGACCTTTTCCGGCAAGCCGCTGTTCGGCTACCGCTCGATGGTGCTCGCCACCATGGCGATCTGTGTCATCTCCTTCATGGTCTGGCTGCATCACTTCTTCACGATGGGCGCAGGTCCCGACGTCAACGCCATCTTCGGTATTGCCAGCATGATCATCGCGGTGCCGACGGGGGTGAAGATCTACAACTGGCTGTTCACGATGTATGGCGGCCGCATCCGCTTCGCGACGCCGATGCTGTGGTCGGTCGGCTTCATGGTGACCTTCATCATTGGCGGCCTGACCGGCGTGCTGGTCGCCGTGCCGCCGGCCGACTTCATGCTGCACAACAGCATGTTCCTGGTCGCGCATTTCCACAACGTCATCATTGGCGGCGTGCTGTTCGGCGCCTTCGCGGGCTTCGAATACTGGTTTCCAAAGGCGTTCGGCTTCCGCCTCGACGAGCGCTGGGGCAAGGCGGCCTTCTGGTTCACATTCACCGGCTTCTGGATCACCTTCATGCCGCTCTATATCGTCGGCATGCTCGGCATGACGCGGCGCATGCAGCACTACGACGTGGCGGCCTGGCGTCCCTGGATGTTCGTGGCGGCGATCGGCATGGCGGTGCTGACGATCGGCGTCGTCTGCCAGGTGATGCAGCTCGTCGTCAGCATCCGCAACCGCGAAGCCTTGCGCGACCGTACCGGCGATCCCTGGGACGGCCGGTCGCTGGAATGGGCGACCTCGTCGCCGCCGCCGGTGTTCAACTTCGCCTTCTATCCCGACGTGCGCGGCGAGGACGCCTATTGGGAAATGAAGGCAAAGGCCAAGCAGCAGCAATTCGAGCACGCCGAGCCCGAATATCAGGACATCGAGATGCCCCGGAACTCGCCGACCGGCTTCGTCTGCGCTTTCTTCGCCACCATCATGGGCTTTGCGTTGATATGGCACATCTGGTGGATGGTGATCGTCGGCGTGATTGGCGCGTGGGCGACCTTCGTCGTTTTCGCCTGGCGCGACCATGACGAATACGTCATTCCGGCCGCCGAAGTCGCGCGCATTGACCGTGCCAATCTCGAAGAACGACGCCATCTCGTCAGCCTCGCGGGGACTGTCTGATGGCAATCACCGCAACCGCAGGGCACGCGCACGCCGACCCGCATCACATCGGGCTCGTGGTTGAGCATCTCGGACCGGCGCCGAAGCGTATCGTGACCGCCTACGGCTTCTGGGTCTTCCTGCTCTCCGACATCGTGATGTTCTCCTGCTTCTTTGCAGCCTATGCGGTGCTGGTCGGCCAGACTGCCGACGGCCCGAAGGGCTCAGAGATTTTCGAGCAGCGGAACGTGGCAATCGAGACCGTCTGCCTGCTGCTGTCGAGCTTCACCTGCGGCATGGCGAGCATTGCCGCAGACGTGCGCAACCGGCTCTGGTTCTATCTCGGCATGGCCGTGACCTGTGTGCTCGGCCTTGCATTCCTCAGCATCGAATTCCGTGAATTCGCCGACCTGGTTTCCCGTGGTTATGGCCCGTCGCGCAGCGCGTTCCTGACCGCGTTCTTCTCGCTCGTCGGGTGCCACGGCCTGCACGTCTCGGCCGGCGTGCTGTGGCTCCTCACCATGATGGCCCAGGTCTTCGCCAAGGGCTTTCGTGCCGACATCCTGCGCCGCATGATGTGCTTTGCTCTATTCTGGCACGCGCTCGACATCATCTGGGTCGCGGTGTTTTCCGTCGTCTATCTGCTTGGAGGCGCGCCATGAGCGATCTGTCACAGCATGGTGTCCATGAGCACGACCTCGCTCCCGGCGAGGAAGAGCAACACAGCGTCAGCACCCGGATCATCGGCTATGTCGTCGGCCTGGTCCTTGCGCTCCTGCTTACCGCGACCTCGTTCTTCATCGCCGGCACCAATTTGGTCTGGCAGCCCTCGATCCCCATCGCCATCATCGTGCTCGCAATCGCCCAGATGGGCGTGCATCTCGTATTCTTCCTGCACATCACCACCGGCCCCGACAACACCAACAACGTGCTGGCGCTGGCGTTCGGGCTGCTGATCGTCTTCCTGGTGGTCGGCGGCTCGGTGTGGATCATGTCGCATTTGAACGAGAACATGCCATCGATGGACCAGATCATGCGGATGCAGTGAGGGCCAGCGTGAGGTAGCTGCCTCTTTCCCTCGCCCCGTTCTTACGGGGAGAGGCGAAGCAAGCCCCCTCAGATCATTTCGGCCGGCGGCAGTTGTAGGCCTTGCGGAAGCCTGCGGCCAACGCGTCGTCCTCCGAGCAGAACCAGCGATCCGGCTTTGTCGTCGCCGGATAGCTCGGGCAGCCCCGCAAATGATAGATGCCGATATTGCCGGTGACGCGTGCGCGTACGGCGAGCTTGCCCTTGATGCTGCAATTCGGCGGCATGGTCAGTTCGTCCGGAAACAGCACCGCGCGGATCTCCTTGTCGCGGTCGGCGCGGCAGGCGGCGCCGAGCAGTGCGCCGTCCTTCTTGCCGGTGCGAAATTCCTGCGGTGCAACAAAGCAGCCTTTCCAGATGCCGGCCGAATTCGTCTTGGCCTCCGCGGCGGCCGGCTTGACGTTCGCCTTGACCGGCTCGCGCGCGACGGCAAAGCCGAGGCGGACGAGCTGCTCGTTCAGGCTCGTCTTGTCGCCCTCGGCCGTGCAGATGGCGCGGTGGCGCTTGCCAAAGCTCTTCTCCGGCCCGACATCGTCGCAGCGTACGTTGCGGCCGTTGATCAGCTTTGCGAGCTGATCGCGCGCCTCCAGCCCGCAGGTCCAGGGATCGGCGTGGTCGTCGATGCAGACCTGGTCCAGTTCCGGCGCGTCGACACCGTCTAGCCGGTAGGTCGCGTCCCCGAGCTGGATGGAGTTGCCATCCCGCACCGTTGCACTGGCCGTTAAGGCGAGGCTGGACCCGGTATCGGCGACGCAACCGAGGATCGCGAGAAGCAAAACAAGCGCGGCAGCGCGGGCGGTGGCAAAGGCATTTTGGAAGGACATACGTTCTCGCTATCGATTTGCACTTTCGCGAGGGTTCTCTAGCATCTCGACATTGCAACACCAATGGTCTGCGCCCAGCGAAGCCTGACATTCGTCCCCTGCGGCTTTACTCACCGGCCGCTCTGACCCTATCGTTTGACGCTACACGCAAGGCTCAATCGCCCGGGAAGCGGCGAGGGCGGGAGGATGACTTTGGCATGAACGACCCCGTGGACGTCCTGATCATCGGCGCCGGTGCCTCCGGAGCCGCGGTCGCCTGGTCACTCGCCGAGACCAGGATGCACATTCTTTGCCTCGAGCAGGGCGATTGGATGAAGCCGGCGGATTATCCGAGCACCGGCCGGGACTGGGAAGCAAGGTTCTACGGCGAGTGGTCGACCAGCCCGAACATCCGCGGCCGGCCCGAGGACTATCCGATCAACGACGACAGCTCGCCGATCAAGGTCGTCAATTTCAATGCGGTCGGCGGCTCGACGGTGATGTACACCGCGCACTGGCCGCGGCTGCATCCGTCCGATTTCAGGGTGAAGACGCTGGACGGCGTCGCTGACGACTGGCCGATCGACTACGACACGCTGGTGCCGTTCTTCGAGGAGAACGACCGCATCATGGGCACATCGGGCCTGTCCGGCGATCCGCTCTCGCCGCTGACCCATCCGCCGATGCCGCCGCAGCCGCTCGGGCTCTCCGGTCCCCTCGTCGCCAAGGCCATGAACAAGCTCGGCTGGCACTGGTGGCCGTCGGATACGACGGTTGCGACGATGGATTACGAGGGCAGGGCGCGCTGTATCAATCTCGGCCATTGCACCCCGGCCTGCGCGCAAGGTGCAAAAGCCTCGACCGACATCACCTATTGGCCGCAGGCGATCCGCGCCGGCGTCGAGCTGCGCACCCATTGCCGGGTGCGCGAGATCACGACCGACGAGAACGGCATGGCCTCGGGCGTTGTATATTACGACAAGGACGGCGTTGAGCAGTTCCAGGGAGCGCATGTCGTCATCATCGCATGCAACGGCGTCGGCACGCCGCGACTTCTGCTGAACTCGGCCTCAGGCCGCTTCCCGAACGGGCTTGCCAATTCATCAGGCCTCGTTGGCAAGAACCTCATGTTCCACCCTTACGCGCAGATCTACGGCTATGTCACGGAGCCGACTGACAGTAATCGCGCGCCGCCGACCTGTCTCTGGAGCAAGGAGTTCTACGACACCGACCTGTCGCGCGGCTTCGTGCGGGGCTACGGCGTCCAGTTCGTGCGCGGCGCAGGACCGGTGTTCGAAGCCGTCGTCAGTGAGCAGAAGGGCATTCTGCCGTGGGGCGCGGATCATCACCGTGTGTTCCGCAAGCTCAACGGCCATCGGCTGGGATTCTCCGCGATCTGCGAGGACCTGCCGGAAGAGCACAATCGGGTCACGCTCGACCCAGTGCTCAAGGACAGCCACGGCATTCCCGCGCCAAAGATCGATTACGCCATCAGCGAGAACAGCCGGAGGATGATGGAGCATGCGCTCGCCCGCGGCCGGGAGTTTCTCGAAACGGCAGGCGCCACCGATATCTGCGTCAACAGTCCGATCCCCTGGGGCGGCTGGCACCTGCTCGGCACGGCGCGGATGGGCGCCGACCCCCAGAGCTCCGTGGTCAACGAATGGGGCCGCTCGCATGACGTCAAGAACCTGTTCATCGTCGACGGCAGCGTCTTCGTCACCTCGGGCGGGGTGAACCCGACCTCGACCATCCAGGCCATCGCGCTCTACGTCGCCGACCAGATGAAGCAGCGCCTCGCCAATCTCTTCGATTAGAGGATCGCCATGCCTGATCAGCTCACCCTCACGCCGCGGCAGCGCCAGGACCTGCGCACCATCGCCGCGATGATCATCCCGGCGAGCGAGGAATACCGGGTGCCCGGCGCGGATGATGAACTCATCCAGGCCGACATCCTCGCGACCCTCGGCCGCGATGCCAAGCCGGTGGCCACGGCGCTGGATCATCTCGCCCGCCTCGCCGGCATGCCGCTCGCCGACCTCGATCCGGCCGCGCGGGACGGCGTCATCAGCACATTCCGCGCCGACGGCGGCGCACCGGCCGCAACGCTCGTCCGCGTCGTGCTGCAATGCTACTACCGCGACGACCGCGTGCTGCGTTCGCTGGGGCTCGAGCCGCGCGCGCCTTTCCCCAAAGGGCACGTGCTGGAGGACGGCGATTGGTCGCTGCTCGACCCGGTCAAGGCCCGAGCTCACGCGATGCGTCAGGTCAGTTAAGCAGTTCGTGAAGAGCGGCCTGCTTGCATTATAAGTCTGAGGTAACCATCTGACGCGCGAAGGAAATTCGCCATGTTAGATTTTACCTCAGATCTCAGCGGTGGCGGCTTGTCACCGCGACCCGTCCCGTCCACCCCTGTCGACGACCAGCACCTGCTTGACGCCTATTCCAACGCCGTGATCGGCGTGACGGAGCGCGTCGGGCCGGCCGTGGTGCGCGTCGAGACCGGACCAAAGGTGCCGAACGGCCGCGAGCGCGGCGGGCTCGGCTCCGGCATCGTCATCTCGCCGGATGGACTGGTGCTCACCAACAGCCACGTCGTCGGCGCGTCCAAGGAGATCCGGCTGCGGGATATCGAAGGGAACGTCGGCGACGCCCGGGTGCTCGGCGTCGATCCGGACACTGATCTGGCGCTGCTCCGCGCCAACGGCGTCCGCGACCTCCGTTACGCCTCGCTCGGCAACTCCAAAGGCTTGCGGCGCGGCCAGCTCGTGATCGCGATTGGTAATCCCCTGGGCTTCGAGTCCACCGTCACCGCCGGCGTGGTCTCGGCGCTCGGACGCTCGATCCGCTCGGTGAGTGGCCGGACCATCGAGGACGTGATCCAGACCGACGCTGCGCTCAACGCCGGCAATTCCGGCGGGCCGCTGGTGTCGTCGAATTCCGAGGTGATCGGCATCAACACCGCGATCATCAGCGGCGCGCAAGGCATCTGTTTTGCGGTTGCGAGCAACACAGCGCAATTCGTGCTGTCGGAGATCATCCGCCACGGCTATGTCCGCCGCGCCTATATCGGCGTCGCCGGCCAGACCGCGCCGATCCCGCGGCGCCATGCGGTGCTCGCCGGCGTCGAGAACAAGATGGGTGCGCTGCTGGCCCAGATCGAGCCGGACGGGCCGGCGGGGAAGGCGGGGCTGCTCCCCGGCGACGTCGTGATCAGGCTCGATGGCGTCGAGATCAACGGCGTCGACGATCTGATCCGCGTGCTCGACCGCGACCGGATCGGCCGGCGGCTCGCCATGGACGTGCTGCGCCTCGGCCGCCTGCGAGCCATCGACATTGATCCCGTCGAGCGCAAGCCAGCCCGGGGTACATGATCCGGACCCGGAGGGCCGCGTTAGCGCAAAGTGCGAAGCGGTTTTCCGGAAAGATCATGTGCAAAAAATAGAGCGCGCCGGTGGCCGGGGCGAGGTATGACGATCTCATGCTTTGCCCGGGAAATTCCGCCGCATGATGCCGGCGCACGAGACCTACGACGTCATTGTGATCGGTGCCGGCGCCGGTGGCATGACGGCGGCTGCCGTTGCTGCCGCCGAAGGGCTGCGCGTGCTGGTGATCGAGAAGACCGCGTTCATCGGCGGCACCACGGCGTGGTCAGGAGGCATGGTCTGGATTCCTGCCAACGGCAAGATGAAAGAGGCAGGGCTCTCCGACAGTGTCACCGATGCCGTCCAGTACCTCGCGAACACCGTGTCCGAGCCCGCCAATGCGGGCCTGCGCGCGGCGTTCCTCGCCCGCGGGCCGGAGGCGATCACCTATCTCGAAACGAACACCGAGGTGCGCCTTCAGCCGGTGAAAGCCTATCCCGACTACTATCCGGAGCGGCTGGGCGCCACCGCGGGCGGGCGCGTGCTGGAGCCGGTCGCATTCGACGGCACCAGGCTGGGCGCCGCTTTCGCCCGGCTGCGGCCGCCGCTGCCGGAATTCACGCTGCTCGGCGGGATGATGGTCAACCGGCTCGACATTCCGCATTTGCGCAAGATTGGAAAGTCGTTCGGCTCGACGCTGCGTTCGCTCCGGCTGATCTCGCAATATGCGCTGCAGCGGCTTCGCAGCCCGCGCGGCACCACGCTGCATCTCGGCAACGCGCTCGCGGCGCGGCTCTACGCCTCGCTGCTGGCGCGGCAGGTCGAAATCCTCTTCAGCGCGGATGTCGAGGACCTCGTCGCCGAGCGTGGCCGTGTCAGCGGCGTGACCCTCCGTCATGGCTCACGCGGCCGCGCGATCTCGGCGCGCCGCGGCGTGGTGCTTGCGACCGGCGGCTTCTCGCACGATGCGCCCTTGCGCAAGCGCTTCTTTCCGACTGCCGCAGGATATGTCTCGGCGACCACGCCGGCCGGTACCGGCGATGGGCTCAAGCTTGCGATCGCTGGCGGAGCCGCGCTGAACACGGAGGCGACGAGTCCGGCCTATTGGGTGCCGGTCTCGCTGTTCCGCCGCGCCGACGGCAGCCGCGGCGTCTTTCCGCACACGGTCACCGACCGCGCCAAGCCGGGCGTGATCGCCGTCAACGCGGCGGGCCGGCGCTTCGTCAACGAGGCGCTGTCGTACCACGAGTTCGTGCTCGGCATGCTCCGCGACGGCAATGGCGAGCCTGATCGGCCCTTCTATCTGATCTGCGACCGCAACTTCCTGTGGACCTATGGCCTCGGCCGCATCAAGCCGTTCACCTGGAATTACGGCCGCTACGTCAGGAGCGGCGAGCTGATCGCGGCCGAAAGCATCGCGCGTCTCGCTGAGCGGATCGGCATCGCGCCATCCTCGCTCGCCGCGACCATCGCCAATTACAACGCCCATGCGCGCGAGGGCCGTGATCCCGAGTTCGGCCGCGGTAGTACCACCTACCAGCGCCATCTCGGCGATATCAGCCACAAGCCCAACCCGTGCGTCGCGCCGATCACACGCGCGCCGTTCTTCGCACTTCGCATCCATCCCGCCGATCTCGGCACCGCCATCGGCATGAAGGTCGACGCCCACGCCCGCGTGCTGCGCGAGGACGGCACCCCGATCGCCGGCCTCTACACCTGCGGCAACGACATGGGCTCGATCATGAACGGCAACTATCCGGGACCAGGGATTACGCTGGGACCCGCGCTGACGTTTGGGTATATTGCCGGGCGGCATCTTGCGGAGGGTGCATCGGTTGCGCCGAATGCTGCAACGGCGTCGGCCTAGCCCTACTCTCCTCCGTCATGCCCCGCGAAGGCGGGGCATCCAGTATTCCAGAGGCGGCGAGATTCATTACAACTGCCGCGGCGTACTGGATCGCCCGGTCAAGCCGGGCGATGACAGTTGAGAGCGTGGCTCGCCCGTTCCTCAATCTCGTCATTGCGAGCGCAGCGGAGCAATCCAGAATTTTTCCGCGGAGGCAGTCTGGATTGCTTCGTCGCTTCGCTCCTCGCAATGACGCGTGAAATCAGCTTTCGCCTAACTCTACTCTGCAGCAGCCGCGAAGCGGCTATTCTCCAACTCGGCTTCCAGCCGAGCCTTCTCGGCTTCCGCCTGCTTGATATTTCCTTCCTTCAAATGCCCGAAGCCGCGGATGGTCTCCGGCACGCGTGCAAGCCGCGCCAGCGGGGGAATCTGTTCCGCCGTCAACTCCACGAACCGCTGGTCGACCATCGCAAGATAGTCCTCGACAAGCTTCCGCTCCGTCTTGCGCTCCGCGGTGCGGCCGAACGGGTCGAACGCGGTGCCGCGCAAAAACTTCAGCTTGGCCAGCACGCGGAAGGCGTGGATCGTCCAGCCGCCATATTCCCGCTTCTGCAAATGCCCGGTCACCTTGTCGCGGCGCGCGAAGATCGGTGGCGCTAGGTGGAATTTGAGCGTGAAGTCGCCGTCGAATTTTTCAGCGACCTTTTTGGCGAACCTGCCATCGGTGTAGAGCCGCGCAACCTCGTACTCGTCCTTGTAGGCCATCAGCTTGAACAGGTTCTTCGCCACTGCCTCGGCCAGTTCGGTGGAAGCGTGTGCGGCGGCCGTCTCCGCCTTGCGCACCTTGGCGACGGCGGCGACATAGCGGTCCGCATAGGCCTTGTCCTGATAATTGGCCAAAAACTCCGCGCGCGTCGCGATGATGTCGTCGAGCGACTTGGCCGGCGCGGACGCCCGGCTCTTGAACTGGAGCACGCTGCGCACCCGCGCGATGTCGTGCGCGGCCAGGCGCCCCCAGGTGAAGGCGAGCTTGTTCATCTCGACCGCGGCGCCGTTGATCTCAATGGCGCGCAGCAGCGCCTCCAGCGACAGCGGAATGGCGCCCTTCTGGAAGGCGAAGCCGAGCATGAAGGAATTGGTCGCGATGGAATCGCCCATCAGAGCGGCGGCAATGCCGGTGGCATCGACGATGTCGAGGTTCTTGTCGCCGACGGCATCGCGCAGCACGGTCTGCATCGCTCCCATCTCGAAATCGAGATCGGGATTTTGCACGAAGCTCGCGGTCGGTTGCAGGTCGGCGTTGATGAACGCCTTGGTCGCGCCGCGCTCGGCGCGGCTCAGCGCAGTGTGACCGGCCGAGACGATCATGTCGCAGCCGAGGATGACGTCGGCCCCGCCGGTGGTGATGCGTACCGCAGAGATGTCCTCCGGCCTCGGTGCGATGCGGACGTGGCTCATCACCGCGCCATTCTTCTGCGACAGGCCGGTGAAGTCGAGTGCGGAGCAGCCCTTGCCGTCGACATGGGCGGCCATGCCGAGCAGCGCGCCGATGGTGATGACGCCGGTGCCGCCGATGCCGGTGACGAGGATGTTGTAGGGCCCGTGCAGCTCGCGCGCGGGCGGCCGCGGCAGATCGGCGAACAACTGTCCGGAATCCACCGCCGAGGTCTTGATCCGCTTCAGCGTGCCACCGTGCACGGTGACGAAACTCGGGCAAAAGCCCTCGACGCAGGAATAGTCCTTGTTGCAGTTCGACTGGTCGATCTGCCGCTTGCGGCCGAACTCGGTCTCCAGCGGCTGCACCGAGACGCAGTTGGAGGCCTGCGAGCAGTCGCCACAGCCTTCGCAGACGAGCTCGTTGATGAAGGCGCGCTTTTGCGGATCGGGATAGAGCCCGCGTTTGCGGCGGCGACGCTTTTCAGCGGCGCAGGTCTGGTCGTAGATGATGACTGTGAGGCCCTTGATGTCGCGCAGTTCGCGCTGCACCTGGTCGAGCTCGCGGCGGTGATGGACGCTCGCGCCTTGCGGGAAGTAATTGCCCGCAGGGTATTTTGTTGGATCATCCGAGACGATCGCAAGCCGCTTGACGCCCTCCGCCCAGACCTGGTGCGCGATCTGCGCGACGTTGAAGCTGCCCTCGGCGGGCTGGCCGCCGGTCATCGCCACCGCATCGTTGTAGAGGATCTTGTAGGTGATGTTGATGCCGGCAGCGGAAGCAGCGCGCAGCGCAAGCAGCCCCGAATGCGTGTAGGTGCCGTCACCGAGATTCTGGAAGATGTGCTGCTCGGTGGTGAAGGGCGATTGCCCGATCCAGTTCACGCCCTCGGCGCCCATATGCGAGATCAGGTCGGTGCGCCGGCTCGGCATGCCCAAGGCCATGCCGTGGCAGCCGATGCCTGCCATGGCGCGGCTGCCCTCGGGCACACGCGTCGAAGAGTTGTGCGGGCAGCCCGAGCAGAAGAACGGTGTGCGCGAAAGCTTGATCGACGCGTTGGCGGTGACGGGATTGTCGAAAGCTTCGAGCCGCGCCAGCCGCTGCTCGAGCAGGGGGCTTTGATGGCCGAGGCGGCGCAGCCGCGCGAGCAGCGCGGAGGCAACCATGGTCGGCGTCAGCTCACCTTCGCTCGGCAGCAGCGGCGCGCCGCTCTCGTTGCGCTTGCCTGCGATGGTCGGGCGCCTTGACGCATCGACGTTGTAGAGGATGCGCATCAACTGGTCCTCGATGAAGCCGCGCTTCTCCTCGACGACGAGCACGTCCTGAAGACCTTCGGCGAAGCGGCGCGCGCCGCTTTCCTCCAGCGGCCAGGTCATCGCGACCTTGTAGATGCGCAAGCCCAGATCCTGCGCGTCCTTGTCGGTAATGCCCAAGTCGGCGAGCGCCTGCCGCAGGTCGAGATAGGCCTTGCCGGTGGCGAGAATGCCGAGCCGCGCGGGCTTTGAATCCAGCACGATACGATCGAGCTGGTTGGCGCGGGCGAATGCCTTCACTGCCTCCATCTTGGGGCCGAACAGGCGCTTTTCCGCTTCCAGCGGCGGATCGGGCCAGCGGATGTTGAGGCCGTCGGGCGGCATCTCGAAATCGTCGGGCAGCTTGATCTGGATGCGGGCGGGATCGCTGTAGATGGAGGCCGAGCTCTCCACGGTCTCGCCGATCGCCTTGAAGCCGACCCAGCAGCCTGAGAAGCGCGACAGTGCAAACCCGTAGAGACCGAGGTCGAGATAGTCCTGCAAGGTCGCGGGATTGATCACGGGGATCAGTGCCGCGGCAAACACCTGCTCGCTCTGATGCGCCAGTGTCGAGGACTGGCAGCCGTGGTCGTCGCCGGCGAGCGCTAGCACGCCGCCATGGCGCGAGGTGCCGGCCGAGTTCGCATGCTTCAGCGCATCGACCGAGCGGTCGACGCCGGGGCCCTTGCCGTACCAGATGCCGAACACGCCATCGACCTTGGCGCCCGGGAACAGCCCGACCTGCTGGCTGCCCCACACCGCGGTCGCCGCCAGATCCTCGTTCAGGCCGGGGACGAAGGCGATGTCGTGCTTTGCGAGGTGCGATTTCGCGCGCCACAGCGCGTGGTCGTACATGCCGAGCGGTGAGCCGCGATAGCCCGAGATGAAACCGCCGGTGTTGAGGCCCGCCAGCCGGTCGCGTTCGCGCTGCAACATGGGAAGACGGACCAGGGCCTGCGTGCCGGACAGGTAGATCCGCTTCGATTCGAGCCGGTATTTGTCCCCCAGCTCGACCTGCATCAGCGTCATCTCGTTCTTCCTTATTATTGTTCCGGCTGGGGGAATTAGACCGCGTGAGGGGATTTGCGGCTTTGCGAAGCGGATTGTTGCAGTCAAGGGCATGCGCCGGCGAAGTCAATATCGCTGGCCGCATCCGTGTCGCTCCTGCTAGTCATGGCTGCAAGGGAGGCCACCATGACGGCACAAGCGTTCGACACCGACATCACTGAAACCGACAGCGCCCTGATCGGACCATGGCGCCAGCCGCGCCAGATGTTGCAGGCGCAGGTCTATGATGCGCACGCGTCCATCCACGATGACGCGACCGCGCAAAAGCTCGGCTTCAAGGGCGGCACCATCGAGGGGCCGACGCATTTCAGCCAGTTTGCCCCGCTCGGCGCGCGGCTGTGGGGACGGGCCTGGTTCGAAACGGGGTGCCTCTCCGCACATTACCGCAACGCCTGCTTCGAAGGCGAGGAGGTGCAGGCGATCCTGTCGAAGCCGCTCCCCGGTACGAGCCAGTGCCAGATCCAGATGGTCAAGCGCGACGGCACGGAAGTGCTGCGCGGCTCGGCCTCCATCGGCGATCCGCCGGTTGCCACCGCGCTCGAGGCGCGCCTCACTGAGCTCAAGCCGCTCGCCGATCCCGTCATCCTGCGCGACGTGAAGGTGGCGCAGACCAGCAAGCGTCAGACCGTGCGCATGGGCCTCGACCAGAACATGGGCGACCTCTATCCGTTCTCGCTGCGGCAGAAGCTCGCAGTCATCACCGAGAATTCGCCGTTCTATTCGAGCGGAGAGAATCCCTGGCGGAAAGCCATCATCCCGATGGAGATGCTCAGCGTGCTGTTCCAGTACCGCGCCAAGGACGACCCGCTCCCATCGAGGGGCCCGGCCGTCGGCCTGTTCGCAGATCAGGAGATCCGTCTGATCGAGGGTCCGCTCTTCGTCGACGAGGACTACGAGGTCGAGCGCGAAGTGGTCGCGCTCTCCGGCAGCCGCCGCACCGAAAGCGCCTGGGTGAAGACGCGCGTGTTCGACAAGGCCAACGAGATGGTCGCGACCATGCTGCTCAACATGGCGACGATCAAGGATTCGTACGCGCCGTATGAGGAGGAGTACCGGAAATTGTATGGGAGCGCGCGGTAGGCGCCATCCCCTCCGCTCGTCATTCCGCTTCGCGTCGCCCCGGAATGACGGCGTGGAGAGAGCTTCCCTGCCGCTCATCCTTTGAGCAGATGCCCGTCGCGAAGCCGTCGCACAGGGATTGAGCAGGCGTCGGCTTCCGGCATAACGCGCTGAAAGCGCAACGAAATCCTGCGTCCACCCCGCCGCATCGCTATTGTACACAATGGCACGGCGCTTGCAGAACTGCTGGCAACGGGAGTTCTCGCGAGGGGCGTGCATGTTGAACTCAGCGAAGTCGACACTTGGCGTCATCGTCGCCGAGCCCGAGCCGATCAAGCTCGACTGGTCGACCACTGCACTTCTCATCATCGACATGCAGCGCGACTTCATGGAGCCTGGCGGCTTCGGCGAGACGCTCGGCAACGACGTCAGCCAGCTCGCCCGGGCAGTGAAGCCGATCGGCGCCGTGCTCAAGGCCGCGCGCGATAGCGGTATGCTGGTCATCCACACGCGTGAAGGCCATCTGCCCGATCTCTCTGACGCGCCGCCTGCGAAGGTCGAGCGCGGCGCGCCGTCCTTGCGCATCGGCGATCCCGGTCCGATGGGGCGCATCCTGATCCGCGGCGAGGCCGGCCACGACATCATCCCCGAGCTCTATCCGCTCGACAGCGAGGTCGTGATCGACAAGCCTGGCAAGGGCGCGTTCTACGCGACCGAGCTCAGCGACGTGCTCGAGAAATACGGCATCGAGAATCTTCTGGTGTGCGGCGTCACGACGGAGGTCTGCGTCAACACCACCGTGCGCGAGGCCAATGACCGCGGCTATCGCTGCGTCGTCATCTCGGACGGCTGCGCATCCTACTTCCCCGAGTTCCACGAGATGGGCCTGAAGATGATCAAGGCCCAGGGCGGAATCTTCGGCTGGGTCGCAAGCTCAGCCGCAGTACTGGAGGCGTTGAAGACCACGACCATTTAGGGGATCACCATGAGCAATTTGACGGGGACGGCCGGCAAATCTGAGATCAACAAGTCCGAGTTCAAGCCGGCGCTATGGACATCGGGCGACTGGAACGCATTTTTCGGATTCGGCACCAACATCCTCGTCAACATGCTGGTGCTCACGGGCCTCTTGCGCTTCGTGCTGAAGATGCCGGACTCTCTCGTGTTCGGCCGAATCCTGCCCGCGCTCGGGTTGATGATGTGCCTGTCGACCTTCTACTACGCCTTCCTCGCCTACCGCCTGGCGCAGAAGACCGGCCGCAGCGACGTCTGCGCGCTGCCCTCGGGCGTCAGCGTGCCGCACATGTTCATCGTGACCTTCGTGATCATGCTGCCGATCACGATCAAGACCGGCGATCCGCTGAAGGGATGGTCGGCCGGCCTCGTCTGGGTGTTCTTCCAGAGTTTCATCCTGATGATCGGCGGCTTCATCGCGCCGTTCATCCGCAGGATCACGCCGCGCGCGGCGCTGCTCGGCACGCTCGCCGGCGTCTCCGTTACCTTTATCTCGATGCGTCCGGCGCTCGAGATGTACATGACGCCGCAGATCGGTCTCGTCTGCTTCGCCATCATCCTGGTGAGCTGGTTCGGCGGGGTGAAATATCCGCGCGGTATTCCGGCAGGCCTCATTGCCATCGCGGTCGGTATGGTCATCGCCTGGGGCTCGAACCTGTTCGGGCTTGGTCTTGGCGGATTGAGCCTGAAGGGCGTCGGCGATGCCTTCGCCAATTTCGGCTTCTCGGTGCCGGTCCCGGCGGTGAACTATGTGTTCTCCGGCTTCGAGTTCCTCGGCGTCATCCTGGTTACCGCCATCCCCTTCGGCATCTATGACCTCGTCGAGGCCATGGACAATGTCGAGAGCGCGGAAGCCGCCGGCGACGAATATCCGACCACGCGCGTTCTCACCGCCGACGGCGTCGTCAGCCTGATCGGCTGCCTGATGGGCAATCCCTTCATCAACGCGGTCTATATCGGCCATCCCGGCTGGAAGGCGATGGGCGGCCGGATCGGCTATTCCGCCGCGACCGGTGTGATGGTGGTGGTGCTGTCCTGGTTCGGCATCATCTCGGTGCTGCTGGCGCTCGTGCCGGTGGTCGCGATCTCGCCGATCCTGCTCTATATCGGCATGCTGATCGGCGCGCAGGCGTTCCAGACGACGCCGGTCAAGCACGCGCCGGCGATCGTGCTGGCGCTGACGCCGCATCTTGCGGCCTGGGCAAAACTCCAGATCGACACCATGCTGGCCTCAACCATGACGGCGGCGGCGACCGTCGGCGGCATGGCCGGCGACAAGGCTGATGCCGTCAAGGCGGCCGCAATTGCCGCGCTGCCACAGCAGGGCGTGTTCTATCATGGCCTCGAGGTGATGGGCGGCGGCTCGATCCTCGCCGGCCTGATCCTGGGCGCGATCGCCGTCTTCATCATCGAGCGCGACTTCGAGAAGGCATCAGGCTTCGCGCTGGTCGGCGCCGTCCTGACCTATTTCGGCTTCATGCATGGCGAAGCTGTGGGCATTGGCGGCGGTTTCGGCGTCACGCCTGCGGTGGCGCTGTCCTACGCGGTCATGGCGGCCGGATTGTATGCTCTTAGCCGGCGCACCAGTGAGCACTACGCCTCGCATCCGGAGATGTCCGCCGCGCCGGCGGAGTAACTTCGACCGAAACTTTGGTTGCGGCCGGGTGGTGTCAAGCTACCCGGCCGATTTCTTTTCACGTCAAGTCAAGCGGCATCCGTGGAACCTAACGCAGCACGCGACGTTCTTTTTCGCGTATGAGCAGCGCCGTCGCCCCGGCGCAGCAAGCGCCGAGGCTGAGGCGCTAAGCTGTGCTGCTGGGAGGGATGCTCATGAGACTCACTCTTTCGGTCATCAAGGCTGACGTTGGCTCTGTCGGCGGGCATACGCAACCGTCTGGACCCATGATGGTCACTGTCATGGGCGAAGCCGCGAAGGCGGTCGACAAAGGTCTCCTGATCGACAGTTTCGTCTGCCATACCGGCGACGACATCGCGATCATCATGACGCACACAAGGGGTGAGGGGAGCGCCGCGGTCCATCAATTTGCATGGAATACGTTCCTCGCGGCGACGTCGGTCGCGAAAACCTCCGGGCTGTACGGCGCCGGCCAGGATCTTCTCGTCGACGCGCCTTCCGGAAACATTCGCGGCGCCGGACCGGCCGTCGCGGAGCTCAGCTTCGACCACAGCCTCTCGGGTTCAAGGCCCGCGGAGTCCTTCATGGTGTTCGCCGCCGACAAATGCGGCCCCGGCGCGTACAACCTGCCGCTCTACCTCGCCTTCGCCGATCCCATGTATTGCGCCGGGCTGATGCTACCCCCGATGATCAAGGGTTTCCGTTTCCATGTCATCGACATGGACCACACGGCAGGCGACAGCATCATCGAACTCGACGCGCCGGCGGACGGCTACCACATTGCCGCGCTCCTTCGCGACAATGAGCGCTTTGGGATCGATCGCATCGTTTCTCGAACCTATGACGAGGTTGTCGTCGCTGTTTCGGCGCAGCGCCTTCACGCGATCGCAGGCAAGTACACCGGCAAGGACGATCCGGTCGCGATCGTCAGAAACCAGGGGATTTTCCCGGCGCCCGAAGAAATCGTCTCGCCGTTCGCCAAGGCGCATTTCGTCGGCGGCGATGCGCGAGGCTCGCACGTGATGCCGCTCATGCCGGTGCCGCTCAACACACCGGTGACCGGCATGTACTGCCTGCCGATCGTTTCGTGCGCCGGCTTTTCGATCGACAAGGACGGCCGATTCTCGGAGTCGCACACCGATTTCTTCGATAACCCGGCGTGGGACGAAGTCCGCAGGCGCGCCCAGAGCAAGGCCATCGAGATGCGCAGCCAGGGCTGGTCCGGTGCCGCGATGCTGCCCTATTCCGAGCTGGAGTATGGTGGCTTCCGCGATACCGTGTCCGGGCTGCTGAAGCGTTTTCGGCTGCGCGAGGAGCGCAAGCCGGAAGCGGCCGAGTAAGGAACGCTGCTCTGTGCATGATGGCGACATGCTAACGTTGGGAGGTCGGCTTGGCGAGAAAACGCATCGGCATTCTCACGGGTGGTGGCGACGTCTCCGGCCTCAACGCCGTCATCAAGAGCGTGACCTATCGCGGCAGCGAGAACGACATCGAGGTTGTCGGTCTCCGCCGAGGTTGGGAGGCTCTCACGCATCTCAACCTCGAAGACGCGGCCAGCAGGTCCCGCTACCTCATGCCGCTGGATCGTGAAAACACCCGCACCATCGATCGGCGCGGCGGCACGGTGCTGCACACGAGCCGCACCAATCCCTCAAAAATACAAGAGCTGCCCGATCATCTCGTTGGCAGCGATCTTCCGGCTTCCCCGAGTACCAAGGGAACCAAGACGTGGGACCTCACCGGCCAGGTGCTGGCGAACCTCTCCGGGCTCGGTATCGAACACCTGATCGCCATCGGCGGCGACGACACGCTCAGTTATGCGGCCAAGCTCAACGATCTCGGCGTCAAGATCATCGCCATCCCGAAGACGATGGACAACGACGTCCGCAACACCGAATACTGCATCGGCTTCTCGACTGCGATCACCCGCGCCAGCGATGCCATCCAGCGGCAGCGCACCACTGTCGGCTCGCACGAGCGAATTGGTATTTTTCGCGTCTTTGGCCGCGATGCCGGATTTACCGCGCTCTATACCGCGTACGCGACCTCGATACGGTGCGTCATCCCGGAGTACAGGATCAATCTCGACAAGCTGATCGCTTTGCTTCTCGAGGAGAAGCGCGCCAACCCGAGCAACTACGCGCTGATCGTGCTCAGCGAGGGCGCCGAGTGGGAAGGCTACAAGCCGCAGGAATATGGCGAGCCAGATCCTTACGGTCACCGCAAGAAGGCCAACGTGGCCGAAGCGCTCGCCGATGAGATCAAGCGGCGAGCCGGCGAGCAGACGATGACCTCCGACCTCACCTACGACCTGCGGTCGGGGGATCCGGACTTCATCGACAAGCTCGTAGCCCTAACCTTTGGCAACATGGCGTTCGATGCCATGCTGGAAGGCAAGACCGGCCTTATGTCGGCGCTGGTCGAAGGCCGCTACGACCTCGTGCCAATCCCTGACGTCAAGCTCGGGCCGCGCAAATTGGACGTCGCCAACACATACAACACGGAGCGCTACCGTCCCATCTACTCCAGCAAGCGCGGTCTGCCGATCTTTCTCAACCGCGCGTCATAGGGTGCCCAGCGCTTCTTCTGTACCTCCCGAGGTCGGTGTCAGGCGACGCCCAAATCCGTCAAAATATCGCCGCCGGCCCGAACCTCGTGGCTTGAACCTTCAAAATCCTGCCCGACCGGTTCGCAGGCGCCACCGAGATGCCGCGCCAGAAAGGCCTCGGTGATGGCGAGGTGGGAAAACTGATTGGGCGGTCTCTGGAATCCGTGTCCTTCATCGGGATAGACGATGTAGGTCACCGGAATGTTCTTGGCCTGCATGGCTGCGGCGATGGTGTCGCTTTCGGCGACCTTGCACCGCACGTCGTTGGCGCCATGGAAGATCAGCATCGGCTTCTTGATGTTGTCGACCTTGTTGATCGGGGAGCGTTCGGCGAGCAGCTTGCGGCCTTCCTCAGTGCGCGGATCGCCGTAGCTGCGATACATGAATTCCGCGAAGCCGGCCCAGTAGGGCGGCATCGATTCCAGCAGCGTTTGCAGGTTGGAAATGCCGACCACTGGCACCGAACAACAGAACACCTCGGGCGTGAAGGTCGCGCCGATGAACGAGGCGAGGCCCCCGTAGGACGCTCCGAAGATCGCGACCTTGTCCTTTTGCGCGATCCCCTCGGCGATCGCCCAATCGACCATGTCGATGAGATCGTCGTGCATCTTGCGCGCATGCTCTTTTTCGCTTGCCGCGACGAACGCCTTGCCGAAGCCCGTCGATCCCCGATAGTTGACCGACAGCACGGCATAGCCGCGATCGGCCAGCCACTGGTGATCGCGGCGATAGCCGAAGATATCCCGTGCCCACGGCCCACCATGAACGATGAGGACCATCGGCAGTGGCCGGGGCGGGCGTTCGGCTTCAATATCCACCGGCAGGGTCAGGTAGGAGACGAGCGTGAAGCCGTCGCGCGACTTGCCCTGCACAGCCTGCATCGGCGCCAGGCAATAAGGCTTGAGTTCGGGCCGCGCCGTAAACAGCTCTGTGATGGTCTGCTTGTCGCGGTCGAGGAGGTGATATGTGGCGGGCTGATCCGCCTTATGGCTCGTCACAATCCAACGGCGACCGTCATCACTCTGGCTTTCGACATAAAAGGCGTGACCTGGAAGCTGCTCCTTGATCAGATCGAGTTCGCTCGCAACGGCAGGCGCTAAAGCCGTCCATTCCGGCCGGCCGGGGTCGATGCAAACCGCCTCCGGTTCGAACGTTCGGGCATTGAATATGGCGCCCGTCACGTCGGCGCGGTCGCTTTTGAACAGGACGAGTTCTTCGCCGGTTGACCAGTTGATCCGCACCAGCGCGGATTTGTCGTGCTCCAGGCTCGAACTCATGTGAATATGGTTGCCGGCGGAATCGAACGTCCAGAGCCGCGTACTCGCGTAAGCCTCGAACGGCACGTCGCGCCAATGCGTGGCCTTCCCGTCGTCGATGCGCCAGAGCCGCGTGCCTCCATCGGGCGCGTTGCTGCGGGCGTGGCGTGGCCTCAACTGCCAGTCGAGCCCGACGTAGTCGAACTCCTGGTGATTTTCCCAGACCAGAGAGCGCTCGCCGGTTAAGAGGTCGAGCAGGAAGACATCATGCCATCGCACGTCGCGGTCATTCAGACCGATCGCGATCTTGTCAGGGACGACGTGCGACCAGTAGGTCGGCAACGCGCGGACATTGGCGAAAGGCGTGAGATCCCTGAGCTCCAGACTGTGGGGATCGACGACGAACAGGTGCAAATTCTCGTCACCGTTCTCGTCGTTGAGAAACATGATATGGCGGCCGTCCGGGCTCCAACTCTGCCAGTTGATCGGTCTGCCCCTGGTGCGCGTGACGGGTTGGCCTGCCGCAATGTTGTCCCCCGGCGACACCCAGATGTTCAGAACGCCGTCGACAGGGGCGAGCCAGGACAGCAATCGACCATCCGGCGATAACTTGGCTCCGACATATGTCGGATTACCAAACAGTTTTTGGCGCGGGATCAGGGGACGGGGGGACATCTGGCGTCTCTTGTAGCTCGGGCGCGCGTCACATTAAGTAGCGCTACATGACGTAGCATACGCGCGCGCGAACTTTGCGTCAACGTCAGGTAGAGCGCCGGCAGCGGTGTTACGAGCCTCGGCTTGAGAAGGCGCGGGCGGTCGATCGCCGCCCGCCGATTGTCACGGCGTCGAGACCTTGCAAACGTAGCTTTCGGCCGCCGCCTTGTCGCCGCCGACATAGCGCGGGTAGTTCGGATAACGGCACATCGGCCGGGCTGCTTTCAGCGCGAACGGCGGCGCGGGGTCCTTTGACGTCTGGACCAGTGCGTCGGCCGGCGCGACGCCGTCGCTCGCCCAGCGGTCGAGCGGTTCGAGCAGATCGACCATGGTCGGGATCGCGGAACCGTCGAGCACGCTCGTGCCGTGTCCGGTATGCGTCGAGCCGGGCGAGACGTAGAGCCGTGCTGAAGCCTCGACCGTCGCCTGACCGAGCCGCGCCACGACGGACTGGAAATAGTTGATTCCGGCGAGCGGGCTTTGCGCGAGGTCTGCCATGTTCTCGCGCAGGATCAGCTTGCCGCCATGTGCGAAGAAAGCCGACAGGTCGGGATCGGTCGAGTCGAGGATCTTCGACACCTCCTCGACGCGGGCCCGAAAGTCTTCGGGACGATAGGTGCGCGGGTCAAATTTCTCGTCGCGCGTCAGGAGGAAACGTACGGCATTGCTGCCATAGAGCCATTGCTGCGACACCGTGGCGACATCAAGTTGCTCCGTCGGCGCTGCCGTGCCCATCACCCAGCGCGTCATGGTCATCCGCTGCGGGTCCGGTGTGGTCTCGTTGCCGTAAAGCCATTGCGGATAGGTCGTGATGCCGTTCGCCATCGCAAGCGGGAATGGATGTGGTGCGTGCACGGTCTGAACCTCTGTTATCTGCGCGTCCGACAGGCAACCATCGCCTGTGTCCGCGCCTTCCGGGCAACGCAGCGCCTGCACGTTCACCTTCGACTGGCAGGCGAGATAGTTGCTGACGATGCCGTCACGCAAGCCGTCGAGGTCGTCACAGGCATTGGCGACGAATTTCGCAAGCGTCTCGCTCTTGGCCGGGTTGAGCCAGCCGCCCTTGAATTGCGGCAGGCCATTCAAGATGAAGGACTGGAACAACATGGAGAGCTGCACCACCGGTACCACGCTGACGATCCCGTCATAGTCGGCAGGGAAGCGCTGGGCCATCGTAAGACCCTCGCGGCCGCCCTCCGAGCCGCCGAAATAATAGATTTTGGCCGGCCGTCTCGAATAGAGCGTACCGATCAGCGCGACGGCGACATCGCGCACCTTCTTGTAGGAGGCATAGCCGTAATTGGTCAGCATTTCGTCGTTGAGGCCGAACTGGCCGATGCGATCGGGCGCAAAGCTCGCGGCTTGATGCCCGGAATCCGTGCCGAGCGTGGCATAACCGCGGGTCAGCGGCAGCGCATCGTCGGGCGCCGCATCGCGCAGCGGCGCAAGGCCGCTCACCAGCGTGCCGTTATAACCACCGCCGCCATATTGCAGGAGCTTGCCGTTCCACGCGGCCGGCAGGTTGAACTGAAAGTTGATCAGTTGCGCAGCCGGGTCGACCGGCGCGATGGTGCCCGTCACCTTGCAGAAGTCCGGCGTCGCGGGGGCCGCCGCCTTGGCCGGTGCTGCCGGCGTGAAGCCTGCCGACGTGACGGTGGCATCCCCGCTGGGCAGGCCGACCAGGCGAGCCGGGATCGTTCGTCCAGCGAGACTCGCACAGGCGCCTTGAAAGGCCTCATCCGCCGCCGATGATCGGCCGCTGGCGGACAACACGATCGCGCAGACGGCCAGGCTGGCTGCGGCTTTCGACACGCGGCGCATCGTGCGGCTTCGCTTGGTATGGTCGGCGTCGCCCGTGTTTGGTCCCATGGTCCCAATCTTTTCTTCTTCAGGATGATCGCTGCATGCGCAGCGGATCGTCTCATCGCTCGTTCGGCTTGGCCGGGTGACGACGAGGCGTGCTTATCCGCCCTTCACAGCTCCAGCCGTCAGGCCGGCGACGATCTGCCGCTGGGCAACCACCGTCAGCAGCAGTACCGGGAAGGTGACGATCAGCGCGGCGGCAGCGAGCGGTCCCCAGCTCAACTGATCGAACGAGATCATGTTGTAGACGGCGACCGGCAGGGTGCGCGTCTCGCGTCCGGCCAGCACGATGCCGAAGACGAAATTATTCCAGGAGAAGATTACGGCCAGGATGAAGGCGACCGCGATGCCGGGTTTCGCGATCGGAAGAGCGACGTGGCTGAAGACCTGCCAGCGCGTCGCGCCGTCGATCAGCGCTGCCTCTTCCAATTCCATCGGTGTGGTCTCGAAATAGCCGATCATGATCCAGATCACGATGGGCACCGTCACCACGAGATGGATGATGACCTGCGGCACCAGCGTGCCGAGCAGTCCGAGCCACTGGAACAGGATAAACAGCGGGATCAGGTAGGACAGGCCGGGCGTGATGCGGGCGATCAGGATCACGATCGCGGATTTGTGCGCGGCCATCCGCGCGATCCCGTAGCCGGCGGGAACGCCCACAATCAGCGCCAGCGCGGTCGCGCTGCCGGTCACGATCAGGCTGTTGAAGAAATAGGTCAGGAAGCGGTTGGAGGCGAGCACGTCGGTGTAGTTCTTCCAGGCGATATGCTCGGGGATGAACACCGGCGGGTAGGCGGCGTTGTCGACCTCGAACTTGAGCGATAGCGAGGCCATCCAGAGGAAGAACAGGATTGCCGGCGACACGATGACGAGCACCGAAAACCAGAGGCCGATTTGACCCAGGATCTGACGTGGAGTCATGCGCCCCTCGCGATTTCGGTCCACAGCATGCGCTGGCGCATGTAAAGCATCAGGGCAGCGAGTGCGACGATGAGGAGGAAGAACACCACGGCGATCGCCGAACCGTAGCCGAGGTCGTAATAGGTGAAGGCGACGCTGTAGAGATAGATGTTGATCGTCTCCGACGCCGAGCCCGGTCCTCCTTGCGTGATCGCGAAGATGATGTCGAAGCTTTTCACCGCGTCGATCATCCGGATCATGCCGGCGATGAACAGGAACGGCATGATCAGCGGCAGCGTGATGAAGCGGAACACCTGCCAGAGATTGGCGCCGTCGATCTGCGCGCTTTCGTAAGGCTCGGTCGGGATCGCGGCGAGGCCGCCGAGCACGATTAGCATGACCAGCGGCGTCCACTGCCAGGTCTCGACCAGCACCAGCGAGGGAATGACGGTTGCGGGATGAAACACCCAGAGCTGCGGTGGCAGGCCGACCAGCGACAACAGGTAATTCAGCACGCCGAGCTGCGGATGGAACATCATGGTCCAGACCAGCGCGATCGCCACCGGCGTTGCCATCATCGGCATGATGAAGATGCCGCGCAGGAAGCCGCGGCCGGGGAATTTCTGGTGAAACACCACGGCTGCGAGCGTGCCGAAGACCAGCGGCAGCACCACCGACAGTACGGTGTAGACCATGGTGTGGCCCACCGATTCGAGGAAGCGCGGATCGCTCGTCAGCCGCAGATAATTGGAAGGCCCGACGAACGTGGTCGGCGAGCCGACCTTCCATTCGTTCAGGCTCATCCAGATCGTGAATAGCCAAGGAAAGATGATGATCGCGAGCACGACGACCAGCGCCGGCACCACGAACGGCCAGTAGGACGGTGGCCGCAACTCCTTCTCCGGCGCGGCATCGGATTTTGCCGCGGCCGGAGTTGCTTGTGTCAACGCACTCACGCCTTTTCGCTACGCTCCAGGATCGGTCGGTATTGCTCGTGGGCCTTCTTCAACTCGGTCGCGGGATCGGCGCCGGCCAGGGTTGCGGTGATCGCGGCGCCGACGAGATCGCGGAATTCGGCGACTGGGATCACGACGGGCAGGCCGAGCTTGCTGATCTTGGCGGAATCGATCACCGATTGCAGCCACTCGGCCGGCATCTTCACGCCCTTCTGGACCTCGGGGTCATTCAGGATCGAGTTGCGGAACGGCACGCCGCCGCCGGCCTGCAAAAGCCGCGCGCCTTGCGTCTTCGAGACCGCCCACTGGCAGAGCAGATAGGCCGCTTCCTTGTTCTTGCTCGCGGCGGCAATGCCGAGGCCGTCGCCGTAAGTGGCCGAATATTGGCCCTTCGGCCCGGCAGGCACGACGGTGTATCCGACCTTGCCGACGACGCGCGAGGCCGCCGGATCCTCCAGCGGTGGCGCCCAGCCGACGCCGTCGATCCACATCGCCGAACGGCCTTGCGAGAACGAGGCCATCGACTCCATCCAGTTGAAGCCGGCGACGCCGGGCGGAGCGACCTTCGTCAGCAGCGTCTGGTAGAGCTTCGTCGCCGCGACGGCTTCGGGGCCGTCAGTCAGGATGTTGCCCTTGGCATCGAGGAATTCACCGCCATAGTCGAGGAAGAAGTTGGTCCACAACGTCATGTTGGCGTTGCGCAGGCCGCGCCCGACGAAGCCGTAGGTGCCTTCCTTGGCATCGGTGAGCTTTTCTGCGGCCGCGACCATCTCGTCCAGCGTCTTGGGCACCGCAACGCCCTTTTTCTGGAACAGCTCCTTGTTGTAGTAGAGGATGAAATAGTCGACCGACCAGGGCAGCGACAGCATCTGGCCCTTGTCGTTCTTGGCGTATTGCAGGCCGGCGGCCGAAAAATCGCTCTCGACGAGATCGGGCGCGGTCAGCGTCGGATCCTTCATGAAGGGCGTGATGTCGGTGAGCCAGCCGGCTTTCTCGAACTGCCGCTTCTGCACGTGATAGCTGAGATGGACGACATCGAAGCTCGGCCGGCCCGAGGTGAGCTCGATGACGCATTTCTGGCGCTGCTGCTGCTCGGGGATCTGCTCCGATTCCACCTGGATGCCGGTCAGGTCGGTGAACTCCTTGATGTTCTTTTGCAGGTTGTCGCCGCGCGGACCCTTGGCGAGGATCACCTCCAGCTTGGTCCCGGCATATTTCTTCCAATTGACCTCGGCATGCGCCGGGAATCCGGTCAGGCTGAGCGCGCCAGCCGCGGCGGTCCCCTTCAAAAGCGTGCGGCGCGAAATACGATGGTCAGCCACGTTTGTCCTCCCTGTGACTCGTTTCTTGGGAGGGATACTAGCGTCCGCGCCGCGTCTGCCTAGTCCTAATATTTCTCTGCGGGTTAAGGGGATTAAGGCCGCACGGCCGGGCTCTCCATGGGCATGCCGCGCGCCCGTGCCATCAGATAGAGCTCGAGCGCGACCAGTTCGGGCGCGCCGTAGTCAAAAGCCTGGGCGCGCACCCCGCTCATGCAGCTGCGCAACCGGCGCTCCAGAGATCCCAGCGTCTGCCATTCCAGCCGATAGAGCGGATAACCGGTCGGCTGCCCCTGCGTGACCGGCGCGCCCGCCAGATGCTTGTCGTAGTTGTCGTCGTGGCAATTGGTGCAGGCGAGGTTGAGCTGGCCCTGCCGCTGCACGAACAGCGCACGGCCTTGTTCGACGAACGGTTTGAGCTGTGGATCATCGCCGGCCGTGATCGCCACCCCTCGCGACTGGTGGGCGACGAATGCCGAGAGCGCGAGTAGGTCGCGACTTTCGTGAGACAGGGGCGTTGCCTGCTGATGGTTGGCGCGGCAAAGATTGATGCGCTGGTCGAGCGTGACCGGGCGGCCCAGCGCCTTGTCGAAGGCGGGATAGCGCGCCGCGACGCCCTTCATGCTCTCGCGCGCATCGCCATGGCAATCGGCGCACGCCCTGCCGGCGCTGCCGCTTCTTGTCTTCCACAGTGCTTCGCCGTCCAGCACGAACAGCATACCCGGATTGGACGTATCGTCGTCCTGCATCGCGCGCGTGTCCGGTCCCATGAAGGAATAGCCCGAGTGGCGCGCGTCCTGTGGGATTTCGCCGGCGAGCAGGGCAGGTGCGGCGACGAGCAGCATCGCCGCGATGATCGTGCGTGCAACGCTCATTCTACCGTGATCGATGCCGACGCGGTCGAGACAAAGCCGTTGTCGCCGATCCATTCGAACTCGAGCTTGCCGCTATCTTTTGCGACCGTAAAGAACGACAGATACGGGTTCGCGGCGATTGCGGGAAAGAGGTCGGCGCGAAAGATCTCGGTGCCGTTGTAGCGGCAGGTAAAGCTGGTGATGATGTCGCGCGGCACGAGCTCGCCGGCCGCCGTGCGGCGAAATCCGGTTTCCATGATATGCGAGGTCAGCGTCCGGATCTCGATGACATCGCCGCGCTTGGCTTTCGGCGGAACGTTGATGAGAGCGGAGGCCATCAGTTCACCTCTTCGGTGCAGGCGGCAAGTGTCACGACGACGTCGGCCGCGACCTGCCAGAAGGAATCGTCGGACAGGCGCGCGATCGCGACAACCTTCTGGCTGTCCGCGAGGCGGATGCGGGTCGAGACCTGCGCGCGCCCGGCCCAGGGGCCGAGATGGAAATTGCCGATATTCGGCTGCGGGTTCTTCTCGTTGAAGACGTGGATGCTCTTGACGTAGTCGGCCGCGGTCATCGGGCTCGCGACGCTGACTGTCATCGGCACGGTGTTGCCGTTCTCGACCAGTGGCGGAATGTCGAGCCTGATCTTGCCGGTGCGTAGTTGCGCCTCGCCGACGACATTGCGGATCGCCGTGCCGAGCATCGCGGGTGTCGCCTCGATCGGGCGGATCGTGACGATGGGAATCGTCCCGGCGGCGACCGTGAGGTGCAAAAACTGTCGACGTGTGCTTGGCATTCCCCGTCCTAGTCCCGAAGCGTTGCAAGATAGGCCACGATGTCCTCGATCTGGCTCGGGCTCAGGATCGGCTTGCCGGCAAGGTTGCGGCCGACGCGAACGAGCCCGTCGTTACGATAGTACGACGGCATGATGGTCTCTCGGTTGAACCGCGACGCGTCCACCAATCGCAGTCGCAACTGACTTGTCGACCACCTGTTCCCGGCGCCCGTGAGGTCCGGCGCGAGATCGCCCTGGAACCGCGTCTCCGGAAACGGCCCGGAATGGCAGAGGATGCAGGTCGTGCTGCGATCGAGCACCAACGCGCGCCCGCGCGCCGCATCGCCGGGCGCGCCGGTGAGCGACTCCGGGATGCCATCGCCGACAATGTTGTAGGACACCAGCGCCTGTGCCCGCGTGCCGTCGGTAAGTGCAAGGCTTGCCGCGATCAGTGCGGCGATATGGATCATCGGCCTAGCCAAAGGTCGCCGCCGTGATGGTTTGAAACCAGCGCTCGGCTTCCGCAGCTTCGCGGGCGCGTCGTTCTGGCGGTGCGTCGAGCGGACTGGTGGTGCCGCCCTCGACCTCGGCGAAGATGTCTCCTTTCGGCTGGTAGTTGCCGGCGAGCGAAAAGCCGTAAGCGGGGGCGACCGTGTTGTAGCAGACGCCGGTCAGCCGTGGCGTTTCCGTCGTCCGGCCAGCGACGAGGTTGACGATCGCATCCGCGCAGGCCCGTCCTTGCGCGCTCGCGGCCGAGGCCGATTTCGGAATGCCGCCGCCGAGGCAGGCATCGCCGATGACGTGGATGTTGGGCACGAGCCTGGATTCGAAGGTCATGGGATCGATCGGGCACCAGCCGGTGGTATCCGCCACCCCGGCAATCGCGGCGATGCGCCCGGCGCGTTGCGGCGGAATGACGTTGGCGACTTGCGCCGTGTAATTGCCGAACTCGGTGATGACAGTGTTGCTCGCGGGATCGACGGAGGTGACGCGGCCGCCCTGCGACAGCGATACGCGCTCGATCATGCCGCCGTAAAGCTCCGTCCACGCCTTCTCGAACAGTCTTTGTTGCGTGAAATTGTCCTTGGCGTCCAGGATCAGCACTTTTGAGCGCGGCTTCTTCGTCTTGAGATAATGAGCGATCAGGCTGGCGCGCTCGTAAGGCGCCGGCGGGCAGCGCGAGGGGTTGGCCGGCACCGCGATCGTGACGAGGCCGCCATCCTCCATGGCCTCCAACTGCCTGCGCAGCAGCATGGTTTGCTCGCCGGCCTTCCAGGCATGCGGCATCTTTTGGCTTGCGGCTTCGTCATAGCCGGGCAGGCCGTCGAAATGGAAATCGACGCCGGGCGAGAGCACGAGACGGTCGTAGGGAAGGGATGAGCCGTCGGCCAGCGTGACGCGGCGAGCTTGCGGATCCACCACGGTTGCGGCCTGAGCGATGACGGTTACGCCGTCGGACGCGATCTTCTCATAGCCGAACTGCTGCGCTTCGATCTCGCGCAGGCCCGCGATCACCTCGTTGCTGAACGGGCACGCGGTGAAGGTCCTGTTCGGCTCGACCAGCGTGACCTGCAAGTTCGCTTCGCTGCGTTTCAGCGCGCGGGCGCAGGCCGCCCCGCCAAAGCCGCCGCCGATCACGACGACGCGGGCTGAGCCTTGCGCGCGCACGATCGCGGGCAGGGCCAGCGGTGCGGCCGCGATGCCGAGGACGGCCTTTCGCCGTGTCACGGAGCGCGTGGTCATGAGCATCATCCGGAAGATGCTGCGGCGGCCCGTGGGCCGCCGCAGCTGCACCTTGCTTAAGCGAAGGAGATGTTCTGGTCGCGCAGCGGCACCGATCGGATGCGTTTTCCCGTCGCTGCGAAATAGGCGTTGAGCACCGCAGGTGCGGCAACCCCGATGGTCGGCTCGCCGACACCGCCCCAGAACCCGCCGCTCGGCACCATCACCGCTTCCACCTTCGGCATCTCGTTGATGCGCATCGAGTTGTAGGTGTCGAAGTTGCTCTGCTCGATGCGTCCGTCCTTCACGGTGCAGCCGCCATAGAAGAGCGCGCTGAGGCCAAAGACGAAAGAGCCCGCGATCTGGCGTTCCACCTGCGCCGGATTGACGACGTAGCCGGGATCGGTGGAGGCCACGATACGATGCACCTTGATCTTGCTGCCGTCGGTCACCGAGATTTCGGCGGCGCCGGCAACATAGCTGCCATAACCCATGACCTGCGCGATGCCGCGATAGACGCCCTGCGGCGCCGGCTTGCTCCAGCCGATCTTCCCGGCCACGGCATTGAGCACCGCCAGATGCTTGGGATGACTGCCCATCAGCTTGCGGCGGAATTCGAGCGGGTCCTGGCCTGCGGCATGGGCCAGCTCGTCCATGAAGCATTCCATGTAGATCGCGTTGTGATTGACGTTGACGCCGCGCCAGAATCCGGGCGGAACGTGCGGGTTGCGCATCGCATGCTCGATCAGGAGGTTCGGCACGGAGTAGCCGAACGCGGCTTCGCCGGACTGGGCGACGCCCTGGAACGCGGCCGGGTCCATGCCGTTTTGCAGCGCCTCGGGGCGGAGCGAGAACAGGATCGACTGCCCGGACAGGCGGTAGTGCAGCGCGACCAGATTGTTGTCGGCATCGAACGCGCCGGTCATCTTGCACTGGGTGATCGGGTGATACCTACCGTGCGCCATGTCCTCTTCGCGCGACCACAACAGCTTGATCGGCGTTCCCGGCATCTGCCTGGCGATTGCGACCGCCTGGCGGACATAGTCGGTCTGGCCGCGCCGACCGAAGCCGCCGCCGAGCATCAGCTTGTGCACGTCGCACTTCTCTGCCGGCAGGCCTGAGGCTTCCAGCACCGCCGCGAAGGCGGCCTCGCCATTCTGCGTGCCGCACCAGACCTCGCATTTGTCCGCCGTGTAGAGCGCGGTGGCGTTCATCGGCTCCATGGTGGCGTGGTTCTGGTAGGGATAGTTGTAGACCGCCTCGATCTTCTTGGCGGCGCCGGCAATCGCCGCTTTGGCGTCGCCGTTCTTGTTGCCGACATAGGCCGGCTGCTCGTTGTCGAGGCCCTCGGCCAGCCACTTCGCAATCGACTCGCTGGAGACCTTCGCGTTGTCGCCCTCGTCCCAGACGATCGGCAGCGCTTCCAGCGCGGTCTTGGCGTGCCACCAGGTATCGGCGACGACCGCGACCGCGCTATCGCCGACCCTGACGACCTTCTTGACGCCCTTCATGCCCGCGATCTTGGCCTCGTCAAAGCTCTTCACCTTGCCGCCGAACACTGGGCAGTCCTTGATCGCGGCGTTCAGCATGCCCGGCAGCTTGACGTCGATGCCGTAGGTCATCGCGCCGGTGGTCTTGTCGGCGGTGTCGAGCCGGCTCACACCTTTGCCTGCGATGGTCCAGTCCTTGGGATCCTTCAGCTTGACCTCGGCGGGCGGCGTCAGCTTCGCGGCGGCCTCCGCGACCTTGCCGTAAGTCGTGGTCCGGCCCGACGGCGTGTGGGTGATGACGCTCTTGGCGGCCGTGCATTCGGACGCCGGCACTTTCCATTCATTGGCCGCGGCCTGGATCAGCATCATGCGCGCGGTGGCGCCGCCCTTGCGGACATAGTCTTGCGAGGAGCGGATGCCGCGGCTGCCGCCGGTCGAGAAGTCGCCCCAGACGCGCTTGCGGGCGACGCTCTGGCCGGGTGTCGGATATTCGGTCGTCACCTTCGACCAGTCGCATTCGAGCTCCTCGGCGACGAGCTGCGCAAGGCCGGTGAGTGAGCCCTGGCCCATCTCGGAGCGGGCGATGCGGATCACCACGGTGTCGTCGGGCCGCACCACGACCCAAGCGTTGACTTCGGGCGAGCCGTCGGCGGCGCGGACCACGGCCGGTCTGCCGAAGGGGATGTCGAGGCCGAGCGCAAGGCCGGCGCTGACTGCGGCGGTGCCGATGACGAAGGCACGGCGATTCATTGCGGGCGAAACGTACTTGTTCATGGCCGCCTCCTCAAGCGTTCGCGATCGTGTGGATCGCTTCGCGCACCTGCTGGAAGGTGCCGCAGCGGCAGATATTGGTGATGGCCTCGTCGATATCGGCGTCGGTCGGTTTCGGCTTCTCCTTGAGCAGCGCCGCAACCGCCATGATCATGCCGCTCTGGCAATAGCCGCATTGCGGAACGTCATGGGCGATCCACGCCTGCTGCACCTTGTGCAACGTAGCGCCGCTCGCCAGCCCCTCGATCGTGGTGATCTGCTTGCCTTCGGCTTCGCTGACCGCGACGCCGCAGGAGCGGGCGGCGACGCCGTCGATGTGAACCGTGCAGGCGCCGCATTGCGCGATGCCGCAGCCATATTTGGTGCCGGTAAGGCCGACATTCTCGCGGATCGCCCACAAGAGAGGCGTATCCGGCTCGACGTCGACAGTGATTGATTTACCGTTGATCGTAAGGTTTGCCATCGCAGTCCCCTGATTGGCCCATCCACCGATGAGGCCCAAGGCGCGCAATCTGTCCGGCAAACGGAACCGTTTCAAATCAACAATCTGGGGTTGGGCCCGCTAAGAATCTTGTGGGAGCGGGAAGATTGTCGAGGATGCGGTGTTACGCCGTCTTCACGGCTATGCCGTGTGCGCATCGGCGAGGCGCGCAGAGCTCATGAGGTGCTTGCACAACGGCCTCAACCGGCCGGCGGATCGGTCTGGCGCAGCGTCGTCACCCAGATCACCCGCGCCACCTGCTGCGTCGGGTTGTCGAACATGTGCGGCACGATGCTCGGGAAGCGGAAGCTGTCTCCGGCCTCGAGCAGATGGGCCTGATTGTCGAGCCATAGCCGCAGGCTGCCGGACAATATGTAGCCCGCCTTCTCGCCGGTGTGCTGGAAGAAGTCGGTGCCCGACGAGCCGCCAGGGTTGAGCGTGAGCTCATAGAGTTCGAGTTGGCCTTTCCCTTCCGGTGTCAGCGCTTCCTTGACGACGCCGCTGGCAGTGAGCCGAAGCAGCCGCCGGCTGTTCTTGCGCACGATGTAGCGCGGTGCCTCGCTGGGATCGCTGGTCTCGAAGAAATAGGAGATCGGCACGTCCAGCGCGATGCTGAGCAGGCGCAGTGTGCGCACCGACGGCATGGCGCGCGCGCGTTCGAGCTGGCTGATCATGCCGGTGGAGAGGCCCGTGCGATTGGCGACGTCCTGGATCGAGAGGCCGGCGCGCTGACGAAGCAGGCGCACGGTCTCGCCGAGACGCTGGTCGACCGCCTCGTCGCTGTCGATCGGGGCGTTGTTCGGAATGCTCGTCTCGCCGCGCCCAGCCATTATTGCTCTCCTGCATCATCTCGCCGCATCATCAGGCGCAGTTCAGTCGGATTGAAAATGTGACGCATACTAGCAATGCGATTGACAGGTGTATTTAGCCGTGATGAAATTTCGTTCGAATAATTTAGAAGCACTAAAGCCCACTCCTGTCCCTTTGCCGGGTCACGGGGCGCGGGAGAGGGTGCCGTGCGCGAGAATCGGAGAGTGGTCATGGCAGGCGAGACCGGCAAGTTCGGCGTTCCAGCACTGCGTTCCGGCATCCCGAACCGCCGCCAGTTCATCCAGTTTGGCGCGAGCGCAGCCGCCGGATGGGGCCTTTCAGGCACGGCTTTCGCGCAAACCGAACGTCCGACCAATCCGCCGGACAAGCCGCGCGGGCAGGTGATCGCGGCACTGTCGCAGGAGCCGACCGTCTTTCATCCCCTGATGCCCAGCATCGAGGTCGATCAGGGCGTTTGGTGGCAAGTGTTCTCGCCGCTCTGGTTCATCGATCCCGACGGCAAGTTCGTTCCCGATCTCGCTCGCGAAGTCCCTTCAATCGAGAATGGCGGGCTGTCGGCCGACGGGCTGACCTGGAAGGTCAAGCTGCGCAACGACGTGAAGTGGCACGACGGCACGCCGTTCACGGCGGAGGATGTGAAGTTCTCGCTTGAGCTGAACAACAATCCGGACTTTCGTGCGCGCAGCCGCGTTGGCCACAGCCTGGTGAAGGACATCACGGTCGTCGCGCCCGACGAGATTCACTGGCGCATGGAGCGGCCGTATTCGCCCTACATGTCGATCCTGGGATCGCTGACTTTCATCGTGCCCAAGCACATCCTGGAGAAAGTGTCCGATCCGAACGCCTCGCCGTTCCACAATGCGCCGGTCGGAACCGGACCGTTCCGCTGGGGCGAGCGCGTGCCGGGCGACCATATTCTGCTCAATGCCTATGCCGGCTACCACGGCAAGGGGCCGTACCTCGAACGTGTGGTCTTCAAATACATCCCCGACCTCACCGTTCTCTACACGCAATTCCGCACTGGTCAGGTCGACTACACCGGCCTGCAGGGCATCCAGCCGAACTTCGTGCAGGAGGCGAAGACGCTGAAGGGGCGGAAGATCTTCGTCTCCTCGACGTCCTCGGTGGAGCATATTGCGCCCAACCTGGAATTCGGCCCGTTCGCCGATCGCACGGTGCGCGAGGCGCTTTACCTCGCGATCAACAAGAAGGCGATCATCGAAGCGCTCAACTACGGCCTGCCGACGCTGACCGAAAGCTTCGTGCCGCAGCAGGCCTGGTCGTTCCAGCAAGGCCTGCCGCAGCACAGCTACGATCCGGCCAAGGCCAATGCGCTGCTCGATGCCGCCGGATGGGTCCGCGGCTCCGGTGGCGTTCGCGAGAAGGGCGGCGTCAAGCTCGAATTCACCAACTCGACGACATCTGGCAATGCCGTGCGCGAGCAGACCCAGCAGCTCCTGATCCAGGATTGGCGGGCGATCGGCGCCGCCATGCGCGTGAACAACATGCCGGCTGCGGTGATCTGGGGTGATTACTGGCAGCAGTCGAAATTCAATTCGGTGCTGGTGTCCGTTAACTTCATGCTGGGCAGCGATCCCGACGTGACGCCGCGCTTCGGGTCCGGCGCCATTCCCGCCAAGGGCGGCCGCGGTTACAATACCTATCAGTACCAGAGCGCGGAGGCCGACCGTCTCCTTGCCGAGGGCGCCAAGCAGTTCGATCTGGCGCAGCGCAAGACCACCTACGGCGATCTGCAAAAGCTCATCCGCAACGATCTCGCCATCCTGCCGCTGTTCCAGGGGTTCATTGCCGAGGGCGTCAAGGAGGGGCTGCAGGGCTTCCGTCCCAACATCAACACCTCGATCAACTGCTGGAATATCCGCGAATGGTACTGGGCGTGATGGATCCGGCCTGCGGGATCGCCTGAGATGGCCCGTTACGTCGCCAATCGCCTGGCGCAGGCGATGATGCTGCTGGTGATCGTCTCCGCGCTCGGCTTTGCGATGCTGCATCTGGCGCCAGGCGGCCCGCTCTCGCAATTTGCGGCCTCCGCGCAAATGACGCAGGAGGACCTCGACCGCGTCGCTCGCCAGCTAGGGCTCGATCGTCCGCTGCCGATACAGTATCTCGACTGGTTCGGCCGCATGCTGAAAGGCGATTGGGGGCGCTCCTATCGCGACGGCGAGGTGGTGCTATCAGTCATCGGCTCGCATCTTGGTGCCACCTTCGAGCTGATGGCGACCGCAACCATCATCGCCGTTCTGCTCGGCTGCTGGATCGGTGTACTTGGCGCGCTGCGCCGCTATTCGCTGTTCGATACGCTCGCAACCGTCGGCGCCATGGTCGCGCTGTCGATCCCGACCTTCTGGTTCGGGCTCGTCACCATCTATGTTTTCTCTGTCAAGCTCGGCTGGCTTCCCTCCGGCGATCGGCAGACCATCGGGGACGGCTCCTTCCTCGATCTTCTGCATCACCTGATCGCTCCGGCCATGGTGCTGGCGCTGGTCGAGACCGCGATGTGGGGACGCTTCATGCGCTCCTCCATGCTCGAGGTGATCAATCAGGACTACATCCGCACCGCGCGTGCCAAGGGCATGCCCGAATGGCGCATCCTTACGCTGCACGCCTTGCGCAACGCGCTGCTGCCGATGATCACGGTAGCCGGCCTTCAGTTTCCGACTCTGCTCGGCGGCGCGCTGGTCGCCGAGACCGTGTTCACCTGGCCCGGCATGGGCCGCCTGTTCCTCGATTCCATCGGCTATCGCGACTATCCGGTGGTGATGGGCATCTTGATGTTCTCTGCGACGATGGTGTTGATCGGCTCTCTCATCGCCGACATCCTCTATGCCGTCGTCGATCCGCGCATCCGGGTCGGATAGCGATGAGCACAGCCGCCATGCAGATCGCCCAGCCCGCGCCCGCTCACGCCGCCTGGCTGCGCTTCCGTCGCCACCGGCTTGCGCTGGCAGGCGCCATCATCATTCTCATCCTCGTCCTCGGCTCGGCATTCGGCCCTTATCTTCTGCCGTTCGACGACACCTATATCGACGTGCTGAAACGGTTCGCGCCGCCACTGTCGGGCGCGCATATCCTCGGCACGGACGAGCTCGGCCGCGACGTGCTGGCGCGGTTGATGATGGGCGGGCGGGTGTCGCTCTCGATCGGAATCGTTGCGATGGTGATCGCAATGGCCGTCGGCATCGTCGTCGGCGCGTTCGCCGGCTTTTATGGTGGCGTCATTGGCGCGGTGCTGATGCGGCTCGTCGACGCGGTGCTGTGCTTCCCGACGATCTTTCTTCTGCTGGCGCTTGCGGCACTCACCGAGCCGGGCCTCGTCACCACCACCGTGCTGATCGCGGCGACCGCCTGGATGGCGGTCGCCCGCGTCGTCGAGGCCCAGGTCCGTTCGCTGCGCGAGCGTGAATTCGCGATTGCCGCCGTCGCCTTCGGCTCCTCGAACCTGCGCATCATGTTCCGTGAGCTGGTGCCCAATGCGATCGCGCCGATCGTGGTGGCGGCGACGCTGAACGTCGCCAAGGCGATCCTGCTGGAGTCCTATGTCAGCTATCTCGGCTACGGCATCCAGCCGCCGGCAGCGAGCTGGGGCAACATGCTCAACAATGCCCAGATCTATCTCACCAGCGCGCCCTGGCTTGCGATCGCGCCGGGCGTCGCCATCACGCTTGCGGTGACGAGCTTCAACTTCCTCGGCGACGGCTTGCGCGACGCGCTCGATCCGCGAATGAACATCCCATGACGAGCAGACCCGCTTCGCTCGAACTGAACACCAGGAGTGTCCCATGTCCCCGCCGCTCAACCGTATAGCAAGCGACGAACGCCTGCCGGCGCAGGCAGACATCGTCGTCATCGGGGGCGGCGTCATCGGTGTCTCCGCGGCCTATCATCTGGCGAGGAAGGGACATTCCGTCGCGCTTCTCGAGAAGGGGCATGTCGGCGCCGAGCAGTCGAGCCGCAATTGGGGCTGGTGCCGCCAGCAGGGCCGCGCCCGCGAGGAGATTCCGCTGGCGCGCGAGGCGCTGCGGCTGTGGGAGGACATGCAGAACGATGCCGGCGTCGATGCCGGCTTCCGGCGCACCGGCGTCTTGTTTCTGACCAAGAGCAAGGACGAGCTTGCCGGCTGGGAGCGTTGGGCCGCCGTTGCACGCGAGCAGCAGGTTCACTCCACGATCCTGACGCCGTCCGAGATCGCCGAGCGCCTGCCCGGCAATGCCGACAAATGGGTCGGCGGCCTGCACACGCCGAGCGACGGACGCGCCGAACCGTCGATGGCTGTGCCCGCGCTCGCCGTCGCCGCGCGCAAGCACGGCGTGACCATCCATCAAGGCTGCGCCGCGCGCGGGCTCGAGACCCAAGGCGGACATGTCAGCGCCGTCGTCACCGAGAAGGGGACCGTCCGCGCACAGTCCGTGTTGCTTGCGGGCGGTGCGTGGTCGTCGCTGTTCTGCCGGCGCCATGGCATCGAGCTGCCGATCGGTCTCGTCAATGCCACCGCGTGCCGGACCACGCCGGGGCCGGAGATCACGTCGGGTGCGCTCGGAACCGACTTCTTCTGCATCCGCCGCCGCCTCGACGGCGGTTTTACGCTCGCGGTGCGCAACCGCGGCACGGTGGAGCTGTCGCCCGATCTCTTCCGTTACGCGCGGACCTTCTGGCCGACCTATCAGCATCGCAAGAACGGACTGAAACTGTCGTTTGGCAAGTCGTTCTTCGACCAGATCATGCGCGGCACGAGCTGGAGTTTTGACAAGCCGTCACCGTTCGAGGCTGAGCGCGTGCGTGATCCCGAGCCCGACATGTCGCTGGTCACTTCGGCGCTATCAGCGCTGATCAAATCGAACCCTGAGTTGAAGGACATCGAGATCGCCGAAGCCTGGGGCGGCACGATCGACACCACGCCCGATACCATTCCGGTGATCTCGCCCGTCGAGGCGCTGCCGGGCTTCTTCCTCGCGACCGGCTTTTCCGGCCACGGCTTTGGCATCGGGCCTGCGGCCGGCAAGCTTGCCGCCGATATCGTGACGGGCTCGACACCGCTGGTCGATCCCGCCGCCTACAGCCACAAGCGCATGATCGACGGCCGGCGGCTCGCGCCGGTCAGCCCGTTCTGAGAGTTTCGGTGGCATGACGGTTCTCTACAAGGCCAATATGGTTCGCGGCGCGGAGTGGGCGCGCCTCTTCGCCGAGCGAGCGCCCGACCTGCCGTTCCGGCTCTGGCCCGACATCGGCGATCCCACGGAAGTGCGCTATCTGGTGGCGTGGATGCCGCCGGACGACATCGCGAAGTCCTTTCCCAATCTCGAACTCGTCTTCTCAGTGGGGGCAGGCGTCGATCAATTCGATATCACAAAACTTCCCCCTCACATTCCGCTTGTCCGCATGCTCGAGCCCGGCATCACCGAGCGCATGCTCGAATACGCCAGCATGGCCGTGCTGGCGCTGCATCGCGATCTCGTGCACTTCATCGCCCAGCAGCGGGAGCAGGTCTGGCGAGAGCTTCCAGTCACCCAGACCGGCGAGCGGCGTGTCGGCGTGATGGGGCTCGGCCTGCTCGGTCAGGCCCTGCTCGGGCGACTCAAGTCGTTCGGCTTTCCGCTTCTAGGCTGGAATCGTTCGCCGCGAAGCATCGCGGGCGTGACCTGCTTTGTGGGCGCGGGCGCGTTGCCCGATTTTCTCGGGCAAACCGACATTCTCGTCTGCCTGCTGCCGCTGACGTCGGAGACGCGCGGCATCCTCAACGCAAATCTGTTCGCGCATCTGCCGCGTGGCGCCCGGCTTCTCAATGTCGGGCGAGGCGGGCATCTGGTCGGAGCCGATCTCATCGCGGCGCTCGACAGCGGCGTGCTGTCGGCTGCCGTTCTCGATGTTGCCGAGCCCGAGCCGCTGCCTGCAGGCCATCCGTTCTGGAGCCATCCGCGCATTCTTCTGACGCCGCATATCGCAAGCACGACCAAGCCGGAAACGGCCGTGGAGTTCGTGCTCGACGTCATCGCACGCCACCGCCGCGGCGAGGCCTTGCCTGGGCGCGTTGACCGTGACCGCGGCTACTGAGGGTACGATGGCGATGGTGATGTCGGTGCAGCCACGAGCTCGGTTCACCTCTCCCGCTTGCGGGAGAGGTCGCGCCGAACGCGCGGGTGAGGGCTCTCTCTTCTTGGGGGGCCTCGATCATGGCAGTACCCTCTCCCCAACCCTCCCCCGCAAGCGGGGGAGGGTGCGCACCGTCTCCGCGGCAGGCGTTAGGTTCTTCGCATGAGCATCGGCGCAAGCGGAGTTTACCAAGCGGTTGCCGAGGCGCGGACGCCGGTGCTGTCGGTCGCGGGCCTGACCACGTCCTTCCTGCGCGAGCGGAAATGGCTGCCCGTCGTCCGCAACGTCTCGTTCGACATCGCGGCCAGGGAAACCGTGGCGATCGTCGGCGAGTCCGGCTCCGGCAAGAGCGTCACCGCGCTCTCGATCATGCGGCTCATTCCGCAGGAGAGCGGCCGCATCGAGGGCAGCGTCAAGCTTGCCGGCCGCGATCTCCTGGCGCTGCCCGAACCGAGCATGAAGGACGTCCGTGGCAACGAGGTTGCCATGATCTTCCAGGAGCCGATGACGAGCCTCAATCCGGTGCTCACGATCGGCTTCCAGATCGCCGAGGCGCTGATCTATCATCGCGGCCTGTCGCGTGCGGCGGCCGAGACCGAGACAATCCGGCTGCTCGACCGCGTCCGCATTCCCGCGGCGAAATCGCGCTTCCACGAGCATCCGCATCGTTTCTCCGGCGGCATGCGCCAGCGCGTGATGATCGCGATGGCGCTGGCCTGCAAGCCGAAGCTCCTGATCGCCGACGAGCCGACCACCGCGCTCGACGTCACCATTCAGGCCCAGATCCTCACGCTCCTGAAGGAGCTCCAGGACGAGGAGGGGATGTCGATCCTCTTCATCACCCACGACATGGGCGTGGTCGCCGAGATCGCCGATCGTACCGTGGTGATGTATGGCGGGCAGGCGGTCGAGACCGACGCGACAGCGCGCATCTTCGCCGCCCCCTCGCATCCCTATACGCGTGCGCTGCTTGCCGCTGTGCCGCGTCTCGGCTCCATGGACGGACGGCCGCGGCCGGTGCGTTTTCCTATCGTCGACAAGATGACCGGGGCATCGGACGATCCAGCGGATACGCCTGATACAGTCGCGACCTCAGGGCCGCCGCTGCTCGAAGTGTCCAACCTCACCACGCGCTTTCCGATCCGGTCGGGATTGTTCGGAAAGGTCTCGGGCCGCGTCCACGCGGTCGAGAACATATCGTTCGATTTGCGCGCCGGCGAAACGCTGGCGTTGGTCGGCGAGTCCGGCTGCGGAAAGTCGACAACGGGCCGATCCATTCTCAAGCTGGTTCAGCCTGACAGTGGAACTGTCCGGCTCGATGGCCAGGATGTTCTAGGCATGAATGCGCGAACCTTGCGCGCGTTTCGCAGGCAGATGCAGATCGTCTTCCAGGACCCGTTTGCAAGCCTCAACCCGCGCATGTCGGTCGGTTCGGCGATCGCCGCGCCGCTGCGGGCCAATGGCCTTGCTTCCAACTCGCTAGCCCACGAGAAGGTTGCCGATCTGCTCGTTCGCGTCGGTCTGACCGCTGACATGGCCGCACGCTTTCCGCACGAATTCTCCGGCGGCCAGCGCCAGCGCATCTGCATTGCGCGTGCGCTCGCGCTCGGGCCCAGGCTGATCATCGCGGATGAGGCGGTCTCGGCGCTCGACGTCTCGGTCAAGGCGCAGGTCGTCAACCTGATGCTCGACCTTCAGGCCAGCATGGGCCTTGCCTATCTCTTCATCTCGCACGACATCGCGGTCGTCGAGCGGATGAGCCATCGCGTCGCGGTGATGTATCTCGGCGAGATCGTCGAGATCGGCCCCCGCGCGGCGGTGTTCGGCAATCCCCAGCATCCCTATACGAGGAAGCTCATGGCGGCCGTGCCGGTCCCCGATCCTGCGCGCCGGGGCGAGACGCGCGGTGTGTCGAACGACGAGATCAAAAGTCCGGTGCGGGCGCCTGACTATCAGCCACCTGCGCGTGAGTATCGCGAGGTCTCGCCGGGCCACGTCGTCCAGGTCTGGGGCGAGGAATGGGCGGGCTGAGTGGCGGCGCCTATGCGTCGCATCTCACGGATGAGGTCCTTCCTGTCCGCCTGGCGAAGCAAATTCCTCCGGGTGCCTCTTCTCGTAGTGAAGGAAGAGATCGAGGAAGGCCAGAAGCGTGATGACGGCGCCCATTCCGATGCTGATATGCATCGCCCTCGTATGCGGGAAGCCAAGCAGCCAGGGCGACGCGATGAGCCAGACGCCCATCAGGACGTTCACCCACTCCTCCCAGTCGCGATAGGCGATGATGGCGGCCAGCGAGGCGATGCCGATGATCGCGCCCGTGATCCAGAGGTCAACCTTGCCTTGCTCGTTGGTCAGCCTGAACAGCCATGGCGATAAGAACAACACGGCGGCGAGAAACAGGTTGTAGAGATCGGGTACCGTTTCGCGCTCTTGCCACTTGCTCATGACGCACCTCCTGCGCGTGGGGATATCTGAAGAAAAGCTTCGGCTGTCGCCCGGTTCCCGATGAACGGGCGCTGCAGGAATAGACTTTGGTCGTGGGGAGTTCCGCCAGGACACAGGGATCAGTGAGCCATCGCTTCGCCCCGAACGTCAGCAAGATGGCCTGTTACGACGCTCGGCTGACGACTGACCCGCACTGGAACAGAAAGTGACCGCTCGTCCCGCTTGCAAGGATGCAAGACTGGCGCGCTTTGATACACTCGGTACCAAGCCTTAAAGGGGTTCCATGAAACTGCCGCGCCCTTGCAACGTGCTCATGCTCTATCCGCTGTTCACGGCGGACTCGTTCTGGAGTTTTGGCGAGTCCTGCAAATTGATGGGCGTCCGGCGCCCCGCGGCTCCCCTGGGGTTGATCACTGTCGCGGCGATGTTGCCCGAGAACTGGACGGTACGCCTCGTCGACTGCAACACGACGGCGCTGGGTGATGACGATCTCGACTGGGCAGACGTCGTCTTCACGGGTGGAATGTTGCCGCAACAGGCCGACGCGCTGCGGCTGATCGAGCTTTGCCGCGCCAGAGCCAAGCCGGTGGTCGTCGGCGGCCCGGATCCGACATCGAGTCCCCACGTCTACGCGCGGGCCGACTTCCAGGTGCTGGGCGAAGCCGAAGGCGTCATTGACGAGTTCATTGCAGCCTGGGACCGCGGCGCCCGCTCAGGCGTATTTACCGCGCCGAAATTCCAGGCCGACGTGACCACGACGCCGGTGCCGCGTTTCGACCTCTTGAAGTTCGACGACTATCTCTATCTCGGTGTGCAGTATTCCCGCGGCTGCCCCTTCACCTGCGAATTCTGCGACATCATCGAGCTCTACGGTCGCGTCCCGCGCACCAAGACGACGCCCCAGATGCTTAACGAGCTCGATGTGCTCTACCAGATGGGTTACCGCGGCCATCTCGATTTCGTCGACGACAATTTCATCGGCAACAAGAAGTCGCTCAAGCTGTTCCTTCCCGAGCTCGCCGCATGGCAGCGCGCGCACGACTACCCGTTCGAATTTTCAACCGAAGCTTCGGTCAACCTTGCCGATGATCCGGAACTCCTGGACCTGATGGCCGCAGCCAACTTCTTCGGCATCTTCGTCGGTATCGAAAGTCCGGACCCGGCGACGCTGGTTGCGATGCGAAAGAAGCAGAACACGCGGCGCAACATCGCCGAGAGCATTCACAGGATTTACGGCGCCGGGATGCTCGTCACCGCAGGCTTCATCGTGGGCTTCGACAGCGAGAAGGTCTCGATGGCGGATGCCATGATCGGCTTCATCGAGGAGGCCGCCATTCCGGTCTGCATGGTCGGTCTGCTCTATGCCTTGCCGAACACGCAGCTCACCCGCCGTCTGGCTCGCGAAGGCAGGCTGCACGCGCACCACGATCTTGCCTCGACCACGGAGGGCGATCAGTGCACCGGCGGGATCAATTTTGATCCGGTGCGCCCGCTGCGGGATATCCTGACGGATTACAAGCAGGTCCTGGAGAGCATCTATCATCCCGTCGCTTATGCGAGCCGTGTCGACCGGTTGATGACGATGCTCGACCGCTCGCGGCAGCGGCCGGAGCTGCCCGAGGGCGACATTCGCAACAAGGTGCGCGCGCTGGAAACCGTGCATCGCGTCACGTCAAGCATTCCCGAAGCGCACGGTCCGCTCTGGAAAACCTTCCTCAGCTGCGCCAAGCGCGACACGTCCTCGGCGCGCATCGCGGTCGCGATGATCGCGGCCTATGCGCATCTCGGACCGTTCTCGCGCCGGGTCATCGAAGCCATCGATGCCCGTCTCGCTGCCTTGGACGAGCAAATGCCGATCCCGGCGGCGGTCGCGTCCGCGTCACACTCTACTTCACCGCCAGCCTGAGGAAGCTCATCACGCTGCCGAGCGCGGCGAAGCCGGCGCCGAGTGCCAGCGCGCCGGTCGCGCCGTCATGTCCCGCAAGCGCAAAGCAGAGCGCGGCGAGCGCCGCGCCGGTCGTCTGTCCGGTCAGCCGCGCGGTGGCGACGATGCCGCTTGCGCTGCCGCTGCGATGTGGCGGCGCGCTTGACATCACCGCCTTCATGTTCGGTGCCTGGAAGAAGCCGAACCCCATGCCGCAGATCACCATGCGCCAGATGATGTCAGGGATGTACGGATTGGCCGGAAGCGTCGCCAAAAGCGCCATGCCGATGCCGAGCAGCACGAGCCCGATGCCGCCGAGAAGTCCGACCGCGTGACGGTCGGACAGGCGGCCGGCGATCGGCGCCATGATGGCGACGACCAGCGGCCACGGCGTCATGAAGAAGCCGGTCTCGACCTGGGAGCGCCCGAGCACGTCCTCGAAATAGAACGGCAGCGAGACGAAGGCGAGGCCCTGCACGGCGAAGGAGCAGACCGCAGTTGCCGCCGACAGCGCAAACATGGGACGGCTAAACAGGTCGATCGGCAGCATGGGTGCGGGATGATCGGCATGCCGGCGCGTCAGGATCAAGCCGATCACGAGTGCTGCGACCAGCTCGACCGCGACGAGGCGAGCGGAGAGATTATGCGCCGCGCTGCCGATGCCGGTGATGAACAGGCCGAGGCAGATCGCCGCCAGCACGGCGCCTGCGAAATCAAAGCCGTGATCGGCGCGCGGCGTCTTCGGCAGCATCGCGAAGCCGATGCCCATGGCGATGAGGCCGAAGGGAATGTTCACCGCAAACAGCCATGGCCACGGCCCGAGCGCGAGGATCGCGGACGCGATCGACGGCCCGAAGGTGAAGGCGGTGGCGACCACCAGCGCATTGTGGCCGAAGCCGCGGCCCTGCATCCGCCCGGGATAGACGAAGCGCACGAGGGCCGTGTTCACGCTCATGATGCCGCTGGCGCCGAGGCCTTGGAGCGTGCGCGCCACGAGCAGGCTCGGCAGCGACCACGCCACCGCGCAGAGCAGCGAGGCGATGGTGAAGAGCAGGAGACCGCCGAGATAGATGCGCTGGTGACCGACGATCTCGCCGAGCGCTCCCAGCGGCAACAGCGTGGCGACCAGCGCGATCTGGTAGACGTTGACCACCCAGACCACCTGCTCGGGACTGACATGGAGATCGGCCGCAATCGCAGGCAGGGCGATATTGGCGATCGCGGTATCGAGCGAGGCCATCGCGAGCGCGGTGAAGATCGCGGCGATCGCCCAGCGCCGGCGCATCGTGGGCAGGCCGTCGGCGACGGGGCGTTCGGGCTCCTTCGCGAGCGCAGGTAACGTGATTGTCATTGCCTGCGCTGTCTCCGGAAAGCGTGGGTTGAGTGTTGCCATCCGGGATGTACTACGGCCGCGCTGCGTGCCACAGGCATATGCTTGCATACGGCTATGCGCGAAGATCGGGCGGAGATTGCGCGCCATGGCGTATGATCGGCCCGAGCTGGCTTGAGAGGAATGACCGATGCAAATTGTCGTGCTGCCGGGTGACGGCATCGGGCCGGAGATCACAGCCGCGACCACGGGCGTGCTGCGCGCCGCGTCCGAACGCTTCCAGCTCAATCTGCGGCTCGAGGAGCATGCCATCGGTCACGCCAGCCTGAAGCAATTCGGCACAACTGTGCGGCCCGATCTCCTCGACATGGTTCGCGCGGCGGACGGCCTGATGCTCGGCCCCACCGCGACCTTCGATTTCAAGGATGAGGCGCGTGGCGAGATCAATCCGTCGCGTTACTTCCGCAAGAACCTTGATCTGTTCGCCAACGTTCGCCCCGCGCGCACCTATGCCGGCCGGCCCGGCCAGCTCGGCGATTTCGATCTTGTGGTGGTGCGCGAGAACACCGAGGGCTTTTATGCCGACCGCAACATGGAAGAAGGCAATGGCGAGCTGCTGGTCACGCCTGATGTCGTGATCTCGCTGCGCCGGATCACGCGATCGTGCTGCGAGCGCATCGCGCATGCGGCCTGCCGGCTGGCGATGAAGCGGCGCAAGCATCTCACCATCGTTCACAAAGCCAATGTGCTCAAGATCGGCGACGGCATGTTTTTGGACATCTGCCGGGAGGCGGCGAAAAGCTATCCAGGGCTCGCGGTCGACGACGTGTTGGTCGACGCCATGATGGCGCATGTTGTGCGCAACCCCGCCAGCTTCGACGTCATCGTCGCCACCAACATGTTCGGCGACATCCTGTCCGACCTCACCGCGGAACTGTCCGGCAGCCTCGGCCTCGGCGGCTCGCTCAATGTCGGCGACCGTCACGCCATGGCGCAGGCCGCGCACGGCTCGGCGCCTGACATCGCGGGGCAGGACGTCGCCAACCCGGTGTCGCTGATCCTGTCGACCGCGCTGCTGCTGGCATGGCACGGGGAAAAGAGCCGCGCGGTCCGCTATGAGGAGGCTGCGCGCGCGATCGAGGACGCGGTGGCGACCGCAATCGCCCAGGGACGCACGACGCGCGACATCGGCGGTATTCTGGGCACAGCGGCGATGGGCGCCGCGGTGGCGGAGCTATTGCACCGCAAGATCCAGGATTGATCGCGGCGCGACATTGCGTTCGCGTTCCGGTTTCGCAGCCTGGCCGATCGAAATTCGGTCTGGCCGCATGTCCACCGTTTGATTTTCGAACGGACGAGAGGTTGGCTTCCGCGGCCAACACCTCAATGACTGCAAGCGCTTAAATCCACAAATCTGATCTGGCACGCAATCTGCGTTTCTCCCCGCGTCTCCCACGCGCCTTACGGCGGGGAGCAGAACAATTGGGAGGAAATGCATGAGTGAGTCCAAGAGTAGTGGCGCGGGCAGGCACGAAAGCCTGGACGCAGTGGTGATCGGCACGGGCGTTGCCGGTCTCTACCAGCTCCACAAGCTGCGCGACGAACAAGGCCTGAAGGTCAAGGCCGTCGATGCGGCCACCGGCGTCGGCGGCACCTGGTACTGGAATCGCTATCCGGGAGCACGTTTCGACTCCGAGGCTTATATCTACCAGTATCTCTTTTCGGAGGAGCTCTACAAAGGCTGGAGCTGGAGCGAGCGTTTCCCCGGTCAGCCGGAGATCGAAAAGTGGCTCAACTACGTCGCCGACAAGCTCGATCTGCGCAAAGATATCCGATTCTCAACGACGATCACGAGCGCCGTCTTCAACGAGGCGACGCAGCGATGGACGCTCACGACCGACAAGGGCGGCACCATCGACGCGCAGTTCCTGATCACCTGCTGCGGCATGCTGTCTGCGCCGCTGACGTCGGTGTTTCCCGGACAGGACACGTTCAAGGGCACGCTCGTCCATACCGGCCGCTATCCGAAGCAGAAGCTCGATCTCGCGGGCAAGCGCGTTGCCGTGGTTGGCAATGGTGCCACGGGCATTCAGGTGATCCAGACCATCGCCGGCGAGGTCGGTAGCCTGAAGGTGTTCGTGCGCACGCCGCAATACATCATTCCGATGAAGAACCCGAAATACGGGCCGAAGGAGGTCGAGGCCTACAAGGCGCGGTTCGAGGAATTCCGCAAAACCCTGCCGCACTCGTTCACCGGGTTCGAGTACGACTTCACCAACGGCAATTGGAAGGATCTCACGGCGGACCAGCGTCACGCCGTTCTGGAGAAGATCTGGGATGAAGGCTCGCTACGGCTGTGGCTCGCCTCATTTGTCGAGATGTTCTTCGAGGAGGATGTCAGCGAGGAGATCTCCGAGTTCGTCCGCAAGAAGATGCGCGCGCGCCTGAAGGACCCCAAACTCTGCGAGGCGCTGATCCCGACCGATTATGGCTTCGGCACGCATCGGGTCCCGCTCGAGACCAACTACCTGGAGGCTTTTCACCAGCCGAATGTCGAACTGGTCAGCGTCAGGAACAACCCGATCAAGCGGATCACGCCCCATGGTATCGAGCTCACCGATGGAACGTCGTATGGGCTGGATGTGATCATCCTCGCGACCGGCTTCGACGCCGGCTCCGGTGCGTTGACGCGCATCGACATCCGTGGCCGCGGCGGCCGCTCGCTGAAGGACGAGTGGAGCCGCGACATCAGGACCACGATGGGGCTTCAGGTTCACGGCTATCCCAATATGTTCACGACCGGCGCGCCGCTGGCGCCCTCGACGGCCCTCTGCAACATGACGACGTGCCTTCAGCAACAGGTCGAGTGGATCAGCGATTGCATCGCCTATCTCAAGAAGAACCATTTGAGCGTCATCGAGCCGACGAAGGAGACGCAGGACGCCTGGGTCGCGCATCACGATGAGATCGCGAACACGACCCTCGTGACCAAGACGCACTCCTGGTACATGGGCTCGAATGTCGAGGGCAAGCCGCGCCGTCTGCTCTCCTATATCGGCGGCGTCGGGACCTACCGCCAGAAGTGCGATGAAGTCGCCTCCTCGGCCTATCTCGGCTTTGCCAAGCAGTGATCGACGCAGGGTCGCGCGAGCGCTCCCCGCGAGCGCGGCCCTTCTTTTCGCATCTCTCCCAAAATTCAATGGAGGAAACACATGTGCAGAGAATTTGCTGTAGACGCCGACGCAATCCTCAATGAGACGGTTACGACGGGGCCGGGTGTGCCGGGCGTCGTCGCCATGGTGACGGATCGCAACGGCAATATCTACGAAGGCGCCGCAGGCAGGCGTCGGACCGACAAGCCGGAGGCGATGACGACGGACACGAGCTTTGCGATCTTCTCGACCACCAAGGCGATCACCGGCACCGCCGCTCTTCAACTGATCGAAGAGGGCCGGCTTGACCTTGATGCTCCCGCGAAGAGATATGCGCCCGACATCGGCAAGCTGCAGGTGATCGAGGGCTTCGATGCCAAGGGCCAGCCCAGGCTTCGCGCGCCGAAGCGCGACGTGACCACGCGCATGCTGCTGCTGCACACCGGTGGCTTCGGCTACGACTTCTTCAACGAGAACTATCTGCGCCTGGCGACCGACCACGGACAGCCGAGCGTGATCACCTCGTCGAAGGCTGCGATCATGACGCCGCTTCTGTTCGATCCCGGTTCGAAATGGGAGTACGGCACGAACATCGATTGGGTCGGGCAGGTCGTCGAGGGCATCACCGGCAAGCGGCTCGGCGAGGTCTTCGCCGAGCGCATCTTCAAGCCCCTCGGAATGGCGAACACGACGTTCGAGATCAATGACACGGTGCGCAGCAAGCTCGCCGGGATGCATGCCCGCAACGCCGATGGCTCGCTCACGCCGATGGACTTCGAATTGCCGGCGAAGCCCGAGGTCCATATGGGCGGGCACGGCCTCTACAGCACGGTCGGCGACTACATGCGCTTCATTCGGATGTGGTTGAACGACGGGAACGGCCCGCACGGCCGGGTGCTCAAAGCGGAGACCGTGACGATGGCGGAAAAGAACCACCTCGGCGATCTCAAGGTCACCGCACTGCCGGGGGTGATCAAGTCGCTCTCCAACGATGCCGAGTTCTTCCCGGGCCAGTCGAAATCCTGGTCGTTCACGTTCATGGTCAATGACGAGGAGGCCCCGACGGGCCGCCCCGCAGGCGCGCTCGGCTGGGCTGGCCTGGCGAACTTGTTCTACTGGATCGACCGGAAGAATGGCTTCGGCGGCTATTGGGCGACCCAGATCCTGCCGTTTGGCGATCCGGCTTCGTTCACCGGATACATGCGCTTCGAGACGGCCTTCTATGACACCTTGCACCGGCGCAAGGCAGCCTGAGCATGGTCCGGACCCGGAGGGCCGCGTTGGCGCAAAGTTTGAAGCGGCTTTCCCTCGCGATAAACGCGGAACGCGTTTGCGCGGAGATATTGCTCAAACAATAACCTCAAGCGCGATAACGATTCATCCCGATCTCATCCCGCTTTAGGGGTCTTGTCAGGCCACAATCATTGGTTGCGCCTCCGGCCTCACGCTTTCGCAGTGCGGTCGGAGGCGCGTCAAAGTTGCGCCGTGATCCCGTAATCAGTTGCGCATTGGAATGGAATGGTCTCAAAATCGGTCGATAAAGCTCGGGGTCCGCCAACAACAATAAGATCCTGGACCACTCAGCGCGTCAAAGGAGGAAGCGTGTTGGGTCAGACGCCAGAGGAAGCTTTTGCGAATCCAGGTATTGAGCGCGACGTCCTGACAAGCTGGGAGCACTTCCTGTCCGGGACCGGCGCTGGCGGGCAGGTCGTTCGGCCCGCGATCAACGATTCCTGGCGGCGGAGCCAGAAATCGGCCGTGGACTACCGGCGCAGCCAGGCTCCGCTGCCGATGAACGACGAGCGGCTGCGGCGCCTGCTCGACAATCGCACCCGCCTGGTCCACGCCGGCGCGTCGACCATGGTACTGGCGCGCGACTACATGCTCGAAACCGGCACGGTGATGGTTCTGACCGATGTCGATGGCATCGTGTTGCGCCTGGAAGGCGACACCAGGATCGCATTGCGCAATGCGGTGGAGAAGACTCACCTGTTGCCCGGCAGCAATTGGAGCGAAGCGACCTGCGGCACCAACGCGATCGGCACGGCGCTGGAAACCGGTCAGGCCATCCAGGTTCATGCCACCGAGCATTTCTGCTCAGGGATCCAGCGTTGGACCTGCTCGGCCTCCGTCATCCGCGATCCCATCGATGGCGCCGTGATCGGAGCCATCGATATTTCCGGGCTGTCGGATTCCTACGGACGGCAGGCACTCGCGCTGGCGATTTCGGCAGCCGCGCGCATCGAGGCACATCTGCTCCAGATGGAGATGGATGCCCGTTACCGGCTTCTCGACCAATGCTTCTGGATGCTGCCTCCTTCGGACCGCCATCACACCGTGCTGTTCGATAGCGCCGGGCGGCCCTTCAAGGCGAACGGCGAAATGGCGCAGATCTTGCGCGACCTCGGCGCGCCGCACAGCCAGTCGAATTTTCCCCACCTTGTGAGCAGCGATGATCGGCCATGGAGCAATTCGCGCCCAGCCTGGATCAAGGAGGAATGGCTGCGACCAGTGGCGTATCAGGGGGAGCATCTGGGAACCGTCATGGTGGCGCCGAAGCCAGCGGTCTCGAGCAGGTCCGTTTTGCCACCCGCGCAGGGTGACGCCAGGGCCTTCGCCAACATCATTTTTACGGATCCCAGGATGCACGCCGTCGTCGAAAAATGCCGTCGTGTCGGCACGACCGCGGCTCCTGTCCTGCTGCTTGGTGAGACCGGCGTCGGCAAGGAGGTTTTCGCTCAAGCCATTCATTCTGCGTCCCCGCGCCGGAGCGGCCCACTGGTCGTCGTGAACTGTGGCTCCGTCTCGCGCGAGCTGCTGGCGAGCGAACTCTTCGGCTATGTCGACGGCGCCTTCACTGGTGCGCGGCGCGGCGGCATGTCCGGAAAGATCGAGGCCGCGTCCCGCGGCACGCTTTTCCTCGATGAAATCGGTGAACTGCCGCTCGATCTCCAGCCAATGTTGCTGCGGGCTCTGGAGAATGGCGAGATCAGCAGGGTCGGCGACACCGTGGCGCGCAAGGTGGACTTCCGCCTTGTCGCCGCGACCAACCGCGATCTGCAAGCCGAGGTCGATGCACAGCGCTTCCGCAAGGATCTGTACTACCGGCTGGCCGTCGTGCCCGTCGTCATACCGCCGCTGCGGGAGCGCTGCGATGACATTCCGCTGCTGGTCGATCATTTCGTTGCCCAGGCAAAGTCGCGCTATGGCCTTGCCGATCGCCGTTTTGCGCCGGAAGTGTTCGAATGCCTGCGTCGCCATGATTGGCCCGGCAACGTCCGCGAACTGCGCAACTTGATCGAGAGCCTGATGCTGACCAGTAGCGGGGACCAGATCGAGCCGTCGGATCTGCCCGATACCATCCGGCGGACGGACGATGCGCGCGAACCGGGCTTGTCTCTGGCCGAGTCAGCCGAACGTGACTTGATATCGCGTACGCTGCGGTCGTGCAGCGGCAACGTGACGGCGACCGCGTCCGCGCTCGGTCTCGCCAAAAGCACCGTCTATGCGAAGCTGCATCGTTACAAGATCCGCCTCGACCCGGGCTCCGCAAATCCTCGCTAAAATTCGGTCGCTGCTGTCGGGCTCCGAAGCAAGCCCCTAGGGCCGGCCCCGCCTCAGAACTGATACCGCCGCAACCCGCCATCGACCGGGATCACCGTGCCCGTGATGTAGCGCGCAACCGGTGAGGCCAGGAATACGGCGAGGGCGGCGAGGTCCTCCGGCTCGCCCCAATAGCCGACCGGGATTTCTTCCTCGGCAAAGCGCTCGCGATAATCGGGTGCATAATTGCGACGGATCTGCTCGCTCATGATGCGGCCGGGCGGGATGCAGTTGATGGTGATGCCGTGCTTGCCGATCTCGCGTGACAGGCCCTTGGCCCAGGCGTGCACGGCGGCCTTGGCGGCGAAGGCGGCGTTGAGCCCTTCCGGCTCGGACTTGCCGGTGATGTTGATGATGCGGCCCCAGTTGCGCTCCATCATCTGCGGCAAGAGCGCATGCGCGATGCGGCGGTAGCTGGTGAAATTCAGCGCGATCGCCTCGTCCCATTTGCTGTCGGGCGCATCGACCGGCAGCGGACGGCTGCCGCCGGCATTGTTGACAAGGATGTCGACATGGCCGAACTCCCCGAGCGCAAAGGCCGCCAGCCGCTCGGCGGCGTCCGCCGCCATCACATCCTGCTCGAACGGCGTGATCAGTCCCGCGCCTGTCTCCTGCACGAGTTGGTCGAGCAGGTCCTTGCGCCGCGCCACCGCCACCACGCGCACACCCTCAGTGGCAAGCCCCTTGGCGATGGCGCGACCGATGCCGATGCTCGCTCCGGTGACGACTGCGGTTTTCGACTTGAGCCCGAGGTCCATGGTCACACGCTCTCTTGTTTGCTTTTGTTGTGTTTGCTGATCGTTTCCAACCCGTCCCGGGAGCGATTTGCCCGACCGGGACGAGCAGTGGTAACGAAGAGCGACAGTGAAGGAAACACGAAAAACAGGTTCGCGAAGATGGTGTGGGATCCGCAGCAATATCTGAAATTCTCCGGCCACCGCTTGAGACCGGCGGTTGATCTGTTGATGCGGATTCCGGATTTTGCCATCTCTGATATTGCCGATCTCGGCGCCGGTGCCGGCAACGTCACGAAACTGATCAAGGAGCGCTGGCCGAAGGCTGCCGTCACCGGTGTCGAGGGTTCGGCCGAGATGGTCGCCGCAGGCCGCAAGGCGGCGCCGGAGGTGGAATGGTCACATGAGGATCTCGGCCATTGGCGCCCGGCGAAGCAATATGACCTGATCTATTCCAATGCCGCACTGCACTGGCTGCCCAATCATGCGGCACTCTTCCCCGCGGTGATGGAGAAGGTCTCGCCGGGCGGCATGCTGGCGGTGCAGATGCCGCGCAATTTCACCGCGCCGTCCCATGTTCTGATCGGCGAGACCGCTCTTGACGGACCGTGGCGGGCCAAGGTCGAGCATCTCGTCACCCCGCCGCCGGTCGAGGGGCCGGCCTTCTATCACGATCTTCTTGCGCCCCTGTCGCAGAACATCGACATCTGGGAGACCGAATATCTCCAGGTCCTGGAAGGCGACAATCCTGTGAAGGAGTGGACCAAGGGCACTTGGCTGACGCGCTATCTCGACGTCTTGCAGGGCGAGGAGAAGGCTGCCTTCGAGGCCGCCTATGGGATGCGCGTCGCCAAGGCCTACCCGAAGAACGCGGCGGGGCAGACGCTGTTCCCGTTCCGGCGGCTGTTCATGGTCGCCCAGCGCAAGGGTTAACTTCGTTCGCTGATGCGACATAAGCGCTCGCCCGTCGGGGCTGGAGCGGGCGCAAACTTGCGTATACAAAAGCCGTCAAGGCGATTTGGCTGCGGCAAGTTGGGCTTAGGTCTAGTTGTTCGCCTGGTGGTTTGCTGCCACTAAAGAGACCGGAAAAACCAAAAAGAACCGGTTTCAGAGGTTGTTGGGAGGTACTTAATGCGCAAACTGCTGCTTGCGGCCGCTATGGCTGCGCTCGTCTCCACGTTCACATTGGCCCCTGCCGCGGCCCAGAGCCCGATCGTCATCAAGTTCAGCCACGTCGTCGCCAACGATACGCCCAAGGGCAAGGGCGCGCTCAAGTTCAAGGAGCTCGCAGAGAAATACACCGACGGCAAGGTCAAGATCGAGGTCTATCCGAACTCCTCGCTCTACAAGGACAAGGAGGAGATCGAGGCGCTCCAGCTTGGTTCCGTACAGATGCTCGCGCCCTCGACCGCGAAATTCGCGCCGCTCGGGGTGAAGGAGTTCGAGGCGCTCGACCTGCCCTGGCTGTTCAAGGACGACGAGACCTACGCCGCCGCCATGAAGGGTACCATCGGCAAGTGGCTGTTCCAGAAACTGGAGGCAAAGGGAATCACGGGTCTCGCCTACTGGGACAACGGCTTCCACATGGTGTCCTCCAACCGTCCGCTGATGAAGCCCGCCGACTTCCAGGGGCTGAAGTTCCGCATCTCCGGCTCGAAAATCGCCGACCAGTATTTCCGCCTCGTCGGCTCGATCCCGCAGATCATGGCGTTCTCCGAAGTCTATCAGGCCTTGCAGACCGGCGTCGTCGACGGCTGCGAGAACACGGCGTCGAACTACCTGACGCAGAAGTTCTACGAGGTGCAGAAGGACATCACCGTGTCCTATCATGCGCATCTGCAATATGCCGTGATCGTCAATTCGAAGTTCTGGTCCGGCCTGCCGCCGGACATCCGTGCCCAGCTCGAGAAGGCGATGGCGGAGGCGACCGACTACACCAACTCGATCGCGCGCCAGGAGAACGAGGACGCGCTCGCCGAGATCAAGAAGTCGGGCAAGACCACGCTGCATTATCTCTCCGATGCCGACCGCAAGGCATGGCAGGAAGCGATGCAGCCGACGTATAAATGGGCCAAGGGCCGGGTCGGGCAGGAGGTGCTCGATCTCGTCGCCAAGGAACTCGACGTCAAGATGAACTGACGCGGCCTGGCGTAGAACAACAACAAGAACGGTCGGGAGTGAACGCACTCCCGGCCGTTTCGGTCTGAGAGGGGGGACTTGATTTGCTACGCGTGCTAAATCGTGCGCTCGATCACCTTGAGGAATGGCTGATCGCGACGCTCATTGCGGCTGCAACGGGCCTGATCTTCATCGCCGTGCTGCATCGTTACGGCGCCGGCGAGTCGATCGCGCTCTCCAGATGGGCCACGGCGCACGGTCTGACCTGGCTCGCGGCGTTGTCGAAGGCTGCATTCACCTTCCTGTCCGAGCTCGACCTGTCATGGGCGCAGGAGCTCTGCATCTACATGTTCATCTGGATGGCGAAGTTCGGCGCGGCCTATGGCGTGCGCACCGGCATCCATGTCGGCGTCGACCTGCTCGTCAACCGCCTGCCCGAACATTCCCGCAAGCACGTGATCCTGTTCGCGCTGCTCTGCGGCGCGATCTTCACCGGCATGATCGCGGCCTTCGGCGCCTCCTTCGTCGGCGAGATGTTCCACACCGGACAGCAGTCGAACGATCTGGAAGCGCCGATGTGGATCGTCTATCTGGCGATCCCGCTCGGCTCCGGCCTGATGTGCTTCCGCTTCCTCCAGGTCGCCTGGTTCTATTTCTGGACCGGCGAGCTGCCGCATCACGACGAGACCCATGTCGAGGGCGTGCAGGCCGACGCTTCGCCCGCGCTGCATCCGCAGCCGGCGGGTGCCGCGACAAAGGCAGCTGCGCGAAAAATCTCGCCGCTCGGCCTAATCCTGATTCTGGCGCCGATCCTGATCTTCGCGCTGTGCCTTGCCGAAAAGTCCGGCGTCATCGTGCTGCCGCACTGGATGCGCGCCGCGACCGTGTTTGCGCTGCTGATCGCGCTGATGCTGACGGGCATCCCGGTCTCGATCGCGCTCGGCCTCACCGTGATGACGTTCCTGTTCACGCTGACGACGGTGCCGATCGAGGCGGTCTCGATGAAGCTCTTCACGGGCATCGAGAGTTTTGAGATCATGGCGATCCCGTTCTTCATCCTGGCGGGAAATTTCCTGACCCATGGCGGCGTGGCGCGGCGCATGATCAATTTCGCGACCTCGCTGATCGGCCACTGGCACGGCGGCCTCGGTCTTGCCGGCATCGTCGCCTGCGCGATGTTCGCGCTGGTGTGCGGCTCGAGCGTCGCCACGGTGGCCGCGATCGGCGCCATCGTGCTGCCCGAGATGGTCCGCCACGGCTATCCCATGCGCTTCGGTGCCGGCATCATCACGGTCGCCGGCTCGCTCGGCATCCTGATGCTGCCTTCGATTCCGAAGATCGTCTACGCGGTCTCGACCAACACCTCGATCGGCGCGCTGTTCGTTGCCGGCCTTTTGCCCGGCATGATGCTGACCACGATGCTGTGCATCGTCACCTGGTGGCTCGCGAAGAAGCGCGACTATCCGCGCCTGCCCAAAGCGAGCTGGGGCGAGACGGTGCGCACGTTCCGCGAGAGCATCTGGGGATTGATGCTGGTCGTCATCATCATCGGCGGCATCTATAGCGGCCTGTTCACCGCGACTGAGGCGGCCGCGATGGCGGCGGTCTATTCCTTCTTCATCTCGGTGTTCGTCTACAAGGCGATCGGGATGAAGGACGTGCCGCGCGTGCTGCTCCGCGCCGCCAACACCAGCGCGATGCTGCTCTACATCGTCACCAATGCGGTGCTGTTTTCCTTCGTGCTCTCCAACGAGAACCTGCCGGCAACGCTCGCCGACTGGATCGCGGCGCAAAATCTCGGCTGGGTCGGTTTCCTCCTGGTCGTCAACGTGCTGTTGCTGCTCGCCGGCAATTTCATGGAGCCGAACTCGATCATCCTGATCATGGCGCCGATCCTCGCGCCGGCGGCGAAAAAGCTCGGCATCGACCTCGTGCATTTCGGCATCGTCATCGACGTCAACATGGAGGTCGGCCTCTGCCATCCGCCTGTAGGGTTGAATCTCTACGTTGCTTCGATGATCGCGCGAATGCGCATCACCGAGCTCGCGGTGGCCGTCATGCCGTGGCTGCTCACGATGCTCGCCTTCCTGGTCGTCGTGACCTACTGGCCCGAGTTGACGCTGTTCCTGCCGAGACTGCTCGGGATGCACTAGGATCAGGCTTCGCATACGTAGCGACCGGCCTTGCCGGTCGCGCGGGCTGTTGGAACCGGCGCGCGAATGCGCTTAGATGGCGCCCCACCAGATCAGGAAGGGAGCCGGTCCGATGGCCGAGGTCGCCAGCAGCGAGCCGAAAGATGCAATGTCGTCCGTCGTCGCGCAGCACGAGGCGATGCTGAGCGCATTGCCGTTTTCCGACACGCGGGATTTCGAGGATGCTGCCCGCGGCTTCCTCGGCACGATCGAGAACGCCAGAATCAATCATCCGCAAGGCCGGACGGTCTGGAGCCTCGAGCCCTATGGCTTCCTGTCGGCCGAGCAGACGCCGCCGACCGTCAATCCGAGCCTGTGGCGACAGTCGCGCCTCAACATGCATCACGGCCTGTTCGAGGTGGTGCCCGGTGTCTACCAGGTGCGCGGGCTCGACATCGCCAACATGACGCTGATCGAAGGCGACAGCGGCGTTATCGTGGTCGACACCTTGACCTCGATCGAGGGCGCCCGCGCCGCGCTCGATCTCTATTTCAGGCATCGCGGCCTACGGCCGGTTGCGGCCGTCATCTTCACCCACACCCATACCGATCACTGGGGCGGTGTGCGCGGCGTTCTGGAGGAGGACGCGCTCGCCACGGATCGCGTGCCGATCATCGCGCCCAACCTGTTCATGGAGCACGCGGTCTCCGAGAACATCATCGCGGGACCGGCGATGCTGCGCCGCGCGCAGTATCAGTTCGGCCCGTTCCTCGCCAAGGGGCCGCGCGGCCAGGTCGATTGCGGTCTCGGCAAGTCGATGGCGGCCGGTTCGGTTGCGTTGCTGCGTCCGACCGACCTGATCATGGCGACCGGCGACACGCGGGTGATCGACGGCGTCGAATTCGAATTCCAGATGGCGCCGAACAGCGAGGCGCCGGCCGAGATGCACTTCTTCATCCCGCGCTACAAGATTTTGAACTTAGCCGAGAACTGCACGCATAATTTCCACAATCTGCTGCCGTTCCGCGGCGCCGACGTGCGCGATGCGCTGGCGTGGTCGAAATACCTGAACGAAGCGCTGGCTCTATGGGGCGGCAAAGCAGAGGCGATGTGCGGCCAGCATCACTGGCCGGTGTGGGGGCGCGAGCGCATCGACACCATGATCCGCCAGCAGCGCGACCTCTATAAATTCGCGCATGACCAGACCATCCGCTTGATGAATCATGGTCTGACCGCCAGCGAAATCGCCGAGACCATCCAACTGCCGAAGAGTCTCGAAGGCGCCTGGCACGGCCGCGGTTACTACGGCCACATCCGTCACAATGTGAAGGCGATCTATCAGAAATATCTCGGCTGGTACGATGCGAACCCCGTCAATCTCGATCCGCTGCCGCCGGTCGAATCCGGCAAGAAGTACGTCGAGTATATGGGTGGTGCGGACGCGATCCTCGCACGCGCGCGCAAGGATTTTGACAAGGGTGAATTTCGCTTCGTGGCGCAGGCGCTGAGCCATCTCGTCTTCGCCGAGCCGGATCATGTGGCGGCGCGTAGCCTGCTCGCCGACACGTTGGAGCAGCTCGGCTATGCCGCCGAAAGCGCGACCTGGCGCAACGCCTATCTGTTCGGTGCACAGGAATTGCGCCAGGGCATGCCGAAGACGCCGCCGCGCCCGCCGATGCCGCGAGAGACGCTGGCCGCGCTTCGCACCTCGCAGCTCTGGGACGTGCTTGGTATCCGTCTCAACGGCCCGAAGGCGGAGGGCAAGCACATCGTGCTGAACTGGAGCTTTTCCGACACCGGCGAGACCTTCGTGCTCAACCTGGAGAATTCGGCGCTCACTTACACCGAAAGCGCACAGGCTGAGAAAGCCGACGCCAGCTTCACGCTTGCCCGCGCCACGCTCGACGAGGTGATCGCCAAGCTCACGACCTTCCCGGAGGCGGTTGCCGCCGGCAAGATCAAGCTGTCGGGCAACGCGCTGCGCCTTGCCGAGCTGATGGCCCTGATGGACGAATTCCCGCGCATGTTCGAGATCGTCGAGCCGAAGCGGGTGGTGGTGACGTAGGAGCCACACTTTCGGTGTCATCGCCCGCCTTGTGCGCAATTGCGCACTGGGGCGGGCGATCCAGTATTCCAGAGGCAGTGCGAGGATACGGAGAGGACGCGGCGTACTGGATTCCCGCTTTCGCGGGGAATGACGACACACCGCTACTCCGCGCTGCTCACCAGCTTGATCTTCGGTGCGGTCGCCTCCATCAGGCCGCGATACGCCGCGAGATAATCCAGCGCCATGCGTCTTGCGGTGAAGCGCGTTTCGAACTGCTTGCGGATCGCCGTGCGGCTCAGCTGCGACAGGCGGCCGACGGCCGCGACCGCGCTGATCTCGTCCTCGACGACGAACCCGGTCAGTCCCTCGTCGATGATTTCCGGCGCCGAGCCGCGGTTGAAGGCGATCACCGGCGTGCCGCAGGCCATGGCTTCGATCATCACCAGCCCGAACGGCTCGGGCCAGTCGATCGGCAGCAGAAGGCCGAGCGCCCCGCTCAAAAATTCCGATTTCTCGTTGTCGCTGATCTCGCCGATATAGTCGACCAGCGGATTGTTCTCGATCAGCGGCCGGATCAGCTCGTCGTAATAATCCTGATCGGCGCGATCGACCTTGGCCGCGATCTTCAGCGGAATGCCGCAGCGCGTTGCGATGCTGATGGCCCGATCGACGCCCTTTTCCGGCGCGATGCGGCCGAGCACCGCGAGATAATCCTGCTTCGCAGGGACAGGCGTCAGCAGATTCTCGGGCAGGCCATGATGGATGGTGCGCACCCAATTGGCCTGCGGCACCGGCCGACGCTGCGCGTTCGAGATCGAGATGACCGGGATTTCAGAGAACGTATTAAACACCGGCTGGTGCTCGGGCAGGTCGAGCCGGCCGTGCAGCGTCGTCAGGAACGGCGTCGGCTGGCGATAGAACAGCGACCACGGATAGTAATCGAGGTGGAAGTGGAGGAAGTCGAATTCCTCGTCGTCGCATTTCTGCCGCACCCGCTCCAGCATCACCATGTGCAGAGCGTTGGGATCGCGCACCGCGCCGTCGAGGCGTAGCGCCTTCGGCCACATTGCGTCGAGCTTGCCCGAGGTATGCGAGTCGCCACTGGCGAACAGGGTCACATCGTGTCCGAGCGCCACCAGTTCCTCCGTCAACCAATGCACCACCCGTTCGGTGCCGCCATAAAGCTTGGGTGGAACAGCCTCCGTCAACGGAGCTACCTGCGCGATGCGCATCTCACCATCTCCTTGTCGCGATCATGAAAGTTGAACCCCCCCAGCTCACTTCGGCACCGGCAAATGCCAGCCATGGGAACGTTCCCGCATCTGCGAAGTTCCCACCCGTGAAGGTTACTTATTCGACACGTCCGCAATGCGGCGTGACTCGTCCGCAATCTGGTCTTGATGATGTCACGACTGTTTCTCAGTCCGTCCGCATCGTCATGTCGTGATCGCATTGCAAGGGAACCGGAACGAACCGGTCGATGTTCACTCAGCCAGTGCTGCGCAGGCACGACTGACAATTCTGATGACGGGGTGGCAGCTACATGGATCAACTATCGGGCTACGCGAGGCGGCCGTTTGCCTTTGTTTTGCGCTATCTTCGCCGGCGGCTCGCGTCGCACCTGGTGATCCTGACCGCCGTGGTCGCGGCCGTTGCCTGCTCCGTGGGAACGCAATACGGCGTCAAATCGCTGGTCGACAGCCTTTCCGCGGGCGCCTCCCATAGCGGAGGCGTATGGCTGTCATTCGTTTTACTCATGTCGCTGATCACCGCCGACAACTTCCTTTGGCGTATCGCAAGTTGGACAGCGAGCTTCACCTTTGTTGGCGTGACGGGCGATCTTCGTCGCGACATCTTCCGCCATCTGACGGGCCATGCGCCCAGCTACTTCTCGGATCGCATGCCGGGCATGCTGACAAGTCGTATCACCGCGACCTCCAACGCCGTGTTCACGGTCGAGAACATGTTCGTCTGGAATGTCTTGCCGCCGTGCATTGCCACAGTTGCGGCAATCCTGCTGATTGGAACCGTGAGCCCTTATATGGCAGCCGGACTGATCGTGATTGCCGGCGGCATGGTAATCGCGATGTTCCACCTCGCGGCGGCCGGAAAGCCGCTGCATGACGATTTCGCCGACAAGGCTGCCGTCGTGGACGGCGAGATGATCGACGTCATCAGCAACATGCCATTGGTACGGGCGTTCTGCGGCATCACACACGAACATCAGCGCTTCGATGCAACCGTGAACCGGGAACTCACCGCGCGCGGCCGCAGCCTGCGCTACCTCGAAAAGCTGCGCCTGACCCACGCCGCGGTGACCGTCGTCCTCACGATCGCACTGCTCGCCTGGGCGATCACGCTCTGGCAGAAGGGTGAGGCAACCACCGGCGACGTCGTGCTGGTCTGCACTCTCGGGCTCTCGATTCTCAATGCGACGCGCGACCTTGCCGTCGCGCTGGTCGACGTCACCCAGCACGTCGCGCGGCTGACGGAGGCGATCGCAACGCTTCTGGTACCGCATGAACTGCGCGACCACCCCGAAGCTGAGCCGCTGGTCAAGCGCGGCGCCGCAATTGCCTTCAACAACGTGACGTTCGGCTATCCCGGAGCTTCGAAGATCTTCGAGCGCTTCAGCCTGCGGCTGCAACCTGGCCAGCGCGTCGGCCTGGTCGGGCAGTCCGGAGGCGGCAAGTCGACGTTGTTCACGCTGTTGCAGCGGTTCTACGATGTCGATGACGGCAGCATCACCGTCGATGGCCAGGATATCGCGCGGGTGACACAGCAGAGCCTGCGCGAGGCGATTTCCGTGGTGCCGCAGGACATTTCGTTGTTTCATCGATCGGTTCGCGAGAACATCCGCTACGGCCGACCCAATGCGACCGACGACGAGGTGTTGCGCGCGGCGATCGCGGCGCGCTGCGATTTCGTCGAGAGCATGCCCGAAGGGCTCGACACCATGGTCGGCGACCGCGGCGTAAAGCTCTCCGGCGGCCAGCGCCAGCGCATCGCGATTGCGCGCGCCTTCCTGAAGGACGCGCCGATCCTGCTGCTCGACGAGGCCACCGCAGCGCTTGACAGCGAGGCGGAGGAGGCGATCCGCGAGGCTCTGTCGCGCCTGATGCGCGGCCGCACTGTAGTTGCGATCGCGCACCGGTTGGCAACCTTGCGCAATTTCGACCGCGTGGTGGTGCTGAAGGCCGGCAAGATCATCGAGGACGGATCGCCCGACCGCCTAATGCAGAACCACGGACCTTACCGTGAGCTGGTGACGCAGGAGATGAACCGGCTCTCGAAGTTCGCCGCGTAAGTTGTCAGTCGCGTCCAGGTCGTCGCGTTCAGGTCGATTGCGTTTTGGATAACGGCGCAGGGGAATAGCGCATGTCAGCCGAAGTCGTCACCCAGTTCGTCGCGGCATCGCGAACCGTGGAAGTGGTGGAGGAGCAGCCGTTCTACATTCCCATGACGGGACCTGCGGCGAGGCCGCGGCGTTCGCTCAAGCACGACGACACCTTCATCGTGCTCGACAGCCACGGCGATATCGGCGCCTCCGCCGGTGGTCCGGACGGCCTGTTCAACTGCGATACGCGCTATCTTGCGCGGCTTGAGCTCGTGCTCGACGATCTTCAGCCGTTGCTGCTCGGCTCGAACTTGCGGGACGACAACTCGGCCCTGACCGTCGATCTGACCAATCCCGATATCTACCGCAATGGCCGCATCATCCTCCATAAGGACTTGCTGCACATTGTGCGCACCGTGTTCCTGTGGCGCGGCACGGCGTATCAGCGCATCGGCCTGCAGAACCATGGTGACCGGCCGGCGAGCTTCGATCTGACGCTGCTGTTCGACAGCGACTTCGCCGATTTGTTCGAGGTGCGCGGCGAGAAGCGGCCGCGGCGGGGGACCGGCGCCAGCAAATTGCTCGGCCCGACCGACGTCCTGTTCGAATATCGCGGCCTCGATGACGCGCAGCGCACGACCGGGCTACATTTCGATCCAAGGCCAACCCGGCTCTCGGTCAATGCCGCCACCTGGCAGCTCGAGCTCGAGCCGCATCATACGAAGTCGTTGTTCGTGGCGGTGTCCTGCAACCGGCCGCAAACGCTCAAGCCGGTGCGCTTCTTTCCAGCCATGCTCGCGCATCGCCGCGAGATGCGTTCCTGTACGGCGGGGACGACCAGTATCGAGACCTCCAACAACATCTTCAACGAGGTGCTGTGCCAGGCGATGGCCGACCTCAACATGCTGATGACGGATACGCCGCAAGGCCGCTATCCGTATGCCGGCATTCCCTGGTACTCGACGACGTTCGGCCGCGACGGCCTGATCACGGCCTTGCAGATGCTGTGGATCGATCCGCGGGTTGCCAGGGGAGTGCTTCGGCGGCTTGCGCACTTCCAGGCCAAGGCCACTGATCCGCTCGCCGACGCGGAGCCCGGCAAGATCCTGCACGAGATGCGCGGCGGCGAGATGGCGGCGCTGCGCGAGGTGCCGTTCGCGCAATATTACGGCAGCGTCGATTCCACGGCGCTGTTCGTGCTGCTCGCCGGCCGCTATTTCGAGCGCACGGGCGATGTCGAAACGCTGCTGGAATTGTGGCCAGCGATCGAGGCCGCGCTGACCTGGATCGATGGCCCCGGCGATCCCGACCATGACGGCTTCGTCGAATATCAGCGCGCCTCGGAACAAGGCCTCGCCAACCAGGGCTGGAAAGACTCCTATGATGCTATCTTCCATGCCGACGGCACCCTCGCGGAAGGCTACATCGCCCTCGCCGAGGTGCAGGGCTACGTCTTTGCCGCCAAACAGCTCGCCGCGCGCTGCGCCTTGCGCCTGGGCAAGCCGGACAAGGTGAGGAAGCTCGAGGCTGAGGCAAAGGCGCTCGCCGCGCGTTTCGAGGAGGCGTTCTGGTGCGAGGAGCTCGGCACCTACGCGCTCGCGCTCGACGGCGCCAAGCGTCCCTGCAAGGTGCGGACGTCGAATGCGGGCCAGCTTCTGTTCAGCGGCATGATCAGAGAGGACCGCGCGCGCAAGGTTGCCGCCGACCTGATGCGGCCGCATTTCTTCTCCGGCTGGGGCATCCGCACCGTGGCGCTCGGCGAAATGCGCTACAATCCGATGTCCTATCATGACGGCTCGATCTGGCCGCACGACAATGCGCTGATCGCGCTCGGGCTCGCGCGCTACAGCCTGAAGCATTCGGTCGCGCATGTCTTCAAGGGCCTGTTCGAGGCCGCGACCTATATGGATCTTCGGCGGCTGCCGGAATTGTTCTGCGGCTTCCGGCGCGAGAAGCGCCGCGGTCCGACGCTCTATCCGGTCGCCTGCGCGCCGCAGGCCTGGGCCAGCGCGACGCCGTTTACGCTGCTGGAAGCGGCGCTCGGCATCGAGTTCGACGTCGCGCGCAGCGAGATCCGTCTGCGCAACCCGCATCTGCCAGCGTTCCTGAACGAGGTGGTGCTGCGCGACCTGCAACTGGGCCCGTCGAGCGTCGATTTGCGGATCCGCCGCCACGGCGGCGATGTCGCGCTCGAGGTGCTGCGAACGCGCGGCCAGATCCAGGTATCGATCGTGCTGGCGCATTAGCGCAATCAGCCGGAGGACGTCGCATGCGCGCCATGATGCGGTTGATGCTGGTCGCAATAATCGCGGGAGGCATCGCGCCCGCCGTGTCGTACGCGGCAGAGGAGCCGCCTGCGACGCAAGCCGAGCCGAACGCGCCGCCGTCGCCGACGCCGGCCGTGCCGGTGGTGCCGAAGGACGCACCACCGCCGCCGTCGGTCACCATCATCGGGGCCAGCGACGCGCATGGCGTGCTCGGTCGCGACGTGCGCAGCGCCGCCGATGAGGACATGGGACGCATCGTCGACGTCGTCGTCGATCGCACCGGCAAGGTGCGTGCGGCGGTGATTGATTTCGGCGGCTTCCTTGGCGTCGGCAGCCGCAAGATCGTGGTCGACTGGAACGCGCTGCACTTCGGCAAGATCGCCAACAAGAAAGACAGCATCAGCCTGGAGCTGACCAAGGCGCAGGTCGCGGCTGCGCCGGAATACAAGGAGGACACACCGATCGTCGTGCTGGGCGCCTCCGGCACCCTGCAACCGCTGCAGTTCATTCCGTAAGGAAGGGAGGGCAGACTGCCGGTGCGCTTGTCCAGGAAGCCGAGCCATCCGAGCGATGATCAACGTGGCCGAGCTGAGAGCCGCAACGCTGTCCCTGCGCTTGCGCAACCGGTCCCGTCGAAGCAAAGCCTGCGGGCGCTGGACTGGTTCATCTTCTTCCTGGCCGACGTGCAGACCGGCTTCGGCCCGTTCATCGCGGTCTATCTCACGACGCAGAAATGGACGCAGGTCGAAATCGGCCTCGTGCTGTCGATTGGCGGCATCGTCGGCCTGATCGGCCAGGTGCCGGGCGGCGCGATCATCGATGCCGCGAAATCCGAGCGGCTGGTCGCGGGGCTGGCGATTGCGACCATCGGCTGCTGCGCGCTCGCTTATGCGGCGATGCCGATCTTCCCGGTCGTGGTGACGGCGGCCACCCTGCATGCCGCCGCGAGCTGCGTGTTGGGGCCTGCGATCGCTGCGATCAGCCTCGGTCTCGTCGGCCCGTTCGCGATCGGCGAACGGCTCGGCCGCAACGCGCGCTTCGCTTCACTCGGCAATGGCGTCGCCGCTGCAGTGATGGGCACCGCGGGCTATCTGCTGTCGAGCCGCTCGGTATTCCTGGTCACTTTCCTGCTCGCGATCCCGACCCTGATCGCCTTGTCGCGGATCCGCGAGGAGGAGGTCGACGTGGCGCGCGCACACGGCGCGATGCCGCGCGAAGCCACCGAGGCCGCGGACACGAATGTGTGGCACCTGTTGAGGCAGCGGCCGCTGTTGATCTTCGCCTGCAGCGTGTTGCTGTTACAGCTCGCGAACGCGGCGATGCTGCCCTTGATGGCGAGCGTGGTGACGACGCGGTCGAGCCAGTGGGCGACCGTCCTGATCGCGGGCTGCATCATCGTGCCGCAGGCGATCGTTGCGCTGATGTCGCCTTCGGTCGGGCGCAAGGCGCAGGCCTGGGGCAGGCGGCCGCTCCTGCTGATCGGATTTGGCGCGCTCGCGATTCGCGGCCTGTTGTTCGCGACCGTCCGCGATCCCTATCTCTTGGTGCTGGTGCAGGTGTTCGATGGCATCACGGCCGCGGTGTTCGCGGTGATGATTCCGCTGATCGTTGCCGACGTCGCCTTCGGCAGCGGCCATTTCAATCTTGCGCAGGGAGTCGTGGGAACCGCGACCGGCATCGGTGCGTCGCTGAGCACCGTGCTCGGCGGCTTCATCAGCGACAGGTTCGGCAGCAGCACCGCCTTCGTCGGCCTCGCCTGCGTCGCGGCAGTCGGGCTCGTCCTGATTTTCCTGGTGATGCCGGAGACGCGGCGCAGGGCGCGTTGAGCATAAAAAAAGGCCGGCCGAAACGGATTCGGCCGGCCAGTTGGGAAGATGGCAGGGAGGAAGAAGTCAGGCGTCGAGATTGTGCAGGCGCTGACGGTTGCGCAACACGATCTGACGGGCACCGGAGAAGCCCAGGATGCCCTGGGAATGGAGCTGCGACAGCGCGCGCGACACAGTCTCCAGCGTCAGGCCGAGATAGTCGCCGATGTCGCGGCGGCACATCGGCAAGGCCATCATGCCGGCAACAGCAAGCCGGCGGTCCATTTCGAGCAGGAAGGTCGCAACCCGCTCCATCGCGGTCTTGCGGCCAAGCAGCAGCATGTGGTCCTCGGCGTGGCGCAGCTCGCCCGCGGTCATCGCCCAGAGCTTGCGGGCGACCTGCACGTCGGTGCCGGCGGCCTTCTCGAGGCTGGAGCGCTTCACGAGGCGCACGGTGGTGTCGATGATGGCCTCGGCGGCCAGACGATGTGTGGCGCCGGATTCGAGGCCGAACACGTCGCTGGGGAGATGGAAGGCGCCGATCTGGCGGCGGCCGTCGGAGAGGAGCTTGTAGCTGCGCACCGCGCCGGAGACGACCTGGTACACGTATTCTGCAGGCTCGTCCTCGCCGTAGATCTCCTCGTCCTTGCGGTAGGAAAACTCGGTGGCGACAAGACCGACATGGCCGGTGATGGCGCCGAACTGATCGGAAACGTGATGCGCGGCGGGGGCGATCTTGCTGCCGTGAACCTGGGTGTTGAGCGACTGGGTGAGCATGTTGGCCATCTCCATTTCAGATGGCAGATGGTTACCGCGGGTCACGGGGCGTGAAAATTTCGAGCGATATCTTAAGGAGGTGTACCTACGTAGATTCCCGTAGGTCAGCCCTCGAGGTCAACTTTTGGGCTTGCCCTGGATGGCGCCACGGATGCGCTTGATGAGATTCTCGTCGAGAAGCGGCTTCAAGATCACGTCCTTGATCCCGACCGCGGCGGCCCGGGTCGAAATATTCTCGTCCGGATAGCCCGTGATCAGGATCACGGGCGTGTCTTCCTCCGACTTGCGCAAGCGCCTGGCGAGCTCGACACCGTTGATATCGGGCATCTTGTAGTCGATCACGTAGCAGTCCGCGCCAGGAGAGTTCGGGGCATTCAGCAATGCCGTGGCATTCCTGAAGGTCCGCACGGCGAAGCCGTCCGTTTCCAGCAGGAATCGCAGTGATCCCAGGACGGCATCGTCGTCGTCGACCACATAGACGGTAGGCTTGAGTGGGGACGACATCGGATGCCGCTCATGATGCAGGCTGATCTCGGTCATGGCAGCCTTGCTAGCACGCGGCGAGGGGACGGACTTGACATGCCTCAAGTCGAAGCCGCCTCAATCCTTGAGCATGCCGGCGCGCATCGCCAGCCGCACCAGCTCCGACAGGCTGCCCGCCTGCATCTTGGTCATGACGTTCGCCCGATACACTTCGATGGTGCGCGGGCTGATGTCGTATTCGCGGGCAATCAGCTTGTTGGAGAGGCCCGCGATCAACCCTTCCATGACCTGGCGCTCACGCGGGCTGAGCGAGGCCACACGCGCGGCGATATCCTGCGTGATCGCCTCGCTCTTGGCAGCAGGCTCGGCCTGGTGGATCGCGGCTTCGATCATCGCGGTCAGGCGATCGTCATCGAACGGCTTTTCGAGGAAATCGACGGCGCCAAGCTTCATGGCTTCGACCGCCAGCGGAACGTCGCCATGACCGGTCATGATCAGGATCGGGAATGGGCTTTGCGTGGCCTTCATACGCTTCAAGAGCTCGATCCCGTCAAGCCCGGGCATGCGCACGTCGGAGACCACGCAGCCGAAGGAGAGGCCCGGCAGCGCATCGAGGAAGCTCTGCGCCGTCTCGAACAATCGGACACTGAAGCCGGACGAATCCAGCAGGAAGTTCAGCGAATCCCGCATCGCCTCGTCGTCGTCGATGACGTAGACATGTCCTTTGGTGGTCATTGATCAGTTCTCGTCGGCTGCCGGCAAGGTGAAACGAAACGTCGCGCCGCCCGATGCGTTGCTCGCGGCCCACATGCGGCCGCCGTGAGCCTCGATGATCGAGCGACTGATGGAGAGTCCCACGCCCATGCCGGTCTCCTTGGTCGTGAAGAAGGTCTGGAACAGGTTCGGTATCACGTCGTCGTGGAAGCCGGATCCCGTATCGGCGACCTCGACTTCGATCATGTCGTCGGCCACCTCGGTGTTGGTCACGACGAGCTCGCGCCGTGGCGATTGCGCCATGGCCTCCAGCGCGTTGCGGAACAGGTTGACCAGCACCTGCTGGATCTGCACGCGGTCGGCCAGCACGAGGTCGGCTTCCGAATTGAGGTTGAAGCGGAGCTGGACGTTCTGCTCGCGCGCGCCGGCAAGGCCGAGGGCGCCGGCTTCTTCGATCAGCTTGGAGAGGCTCTCGACCCGCTTCTCGGATTCGCCGCGCGAGACGAAATCGCGCAGGCGGCGGATGATCTGGCCGGCGCGCAGCGCCTGCTCGGCGGCGCGGTCCATCGCGTTCTCGATCTTTTCGATGTTCGGATCGCTGCTGCCCGCCAGCAGCCGGCGCGAACCCTTCATATAGTTGCTGATGGCCGCCAGCGGCTGGTTGAGCTCGTGTGCGAGCGCCGAGGCCATCTCGCCCATCGCGCTCAGGCGCGAGACATGGACGAGCTCGGACTGCAATTCCTGGAGCCGCGCCTGGGTGTGCTGGTGCTCGGTCATGTCGCGGACGAAGCCGGTGAAATAGGGCTCGCCGCCGGATTGCATCTCGCCGATCGACAGGTGCATCGGAAACGTCGTGCCGTCGCGCCGCTTGCCGGTGACGATGCGGCCGATGCCGATGATGTGGGGATCGCGCGTGGTGCGATAGCGGGCGATATAGCTGTCGTGGCGGGAGCGGTCGGGCTCGGGCATCAGGATGCTGACGTTCTGGCCGATCGCCTCATGCTCCAAATAGCCGAACAGGCGCTCGGCGGCCGTGCTGAACAGCTGGATGATGCCATGGCCGTCGATGACGATCATGGCATCGGGGATCGTGTGCAGGATCGAGCGGAGATGAGTCTCGCGCGTGCGCAGCGCCTCCTCGACCTGCTTCTCCTCGTCGATGTCGAGGAAGATCCCGCTGAGATGGCGTGCGCTACCGGCTTCGTCCCGGATCAGGCCGGCGCGGGCCCTGATCCATTGCCCTCTGCCGGAATCGGCGATTCGGAACGACACGTCGAAGCCGCCGCCGCGCTCGGCGACGCGCCTGATCGCAGCTTCGACCCGCTCGCGGTCTCTCGGCTCGAGGCGCGACAGGAAGATCTCGTAGGTGACCGGCTGGTCGCGGCCGACGCCGAACATGGCCCCGGCCGCATCCGACCACTCGAATTCCTGCGTCTTGAGGTCGAGGTCCCAGGTGCCGACGCCGAATCCCTCGATCCGGACCCGGAAATGTTCGCCCCGACCGTCATCTGCCGGATGAGTTACGCGGGTCGGGCTCAATTTTCTTCCATCCTGTCGTGGGTCCGGGGGGCGCGGTTCCGGCTGCAATTTCGCGCATGGCCGCCTCGGAGGCAAGTTCGGCGATCGGCTACCTCGCGACAGGTTGAACGGTCCAGCCGCGGTCCGAACCGTCTGCGGGCTTGATCTATCTCATCCCGCGCCCGCCGCGGCACGCCTAGCATGGCCAACATCGGCAGGTTCGGGAGACATGGAATGACATACGCGACCGTCATGGTCAGCCTGGCGCTTGGTCAGCCCAACGAGGCGAGGCTTCAGGTCGCGGGCGAGCTCGCGGAGCGCTTCGAGGCGGCGATCGTCGGCGTTGCTGCGGCGCAGTTCGCGCCGCCGCTCTATTTCACCGACGGCGCCGAGGCCCAGCGTCTGATCGACCGGGGCGAGACCTCGGTCCGGCAGCGCCTTGCGGAGCTGGAGGGGCAATTCCGTGCCGCAACCAGGAATCGCGGCGGGCACGTCGAGTGGCGCGGCGCGGTCGATTTCCCGGCGCGTTACGCGCTGCAGCAGGCGCGTTGTGCCGACATCATCGTCAGCGGCGGGCAAAGCCCGGCCTTCTCGGACGCCTTCTCGCTTGCGAGCCCCAAGGATCTGGTGATGCAGGCCGGCCGTCCGCTGCTGGTCGTGCCCGACAGTTTCAACTGGCTCGATCTGCGCAGCGTGCTGGTGGCCTGGAAGGATACGCCGGAGGCGCGGCGGGCGGTCGTCGATTCACTGCCGCTGCTGCGCAAGGCTAGGGAGGTCACGATCGTCGCTGTTCCGGAGCCGGATGACGATCGCCCGGCGGTGCTGGCCTCCGTCACCGACGTCGTTTCGTGGCTCGCCCGCCATGGCATCACGGCCACCGCCCGGGTGTCGGAAGCGGGCCGGAACGAAACCGCGGCTGACCATTTCGATCAGTTGGCTGCCGACGTCGGAGCCGGCCTGATCGTCGCCGGCGCTTACGGCCATTCAAGGTTCCGCGAATTGGTCCTTGGCGGCGTCACGCAATATCTGCTCACCCAATCAACCCGTTGCGTGCTGCTGTCGCACTAACATCGGTTGACTGAAAGACAATCAGAGGACGCGCCGTGTACAGATTCCTTGAACAGACCACCGACGGCTACATGACGCGCAACGTCAAGACGGTTGTGCGCGACCTCAACATGCTCGAGCTCAGCGAGATGTTCGAGCGCGACGACTTCAACGGCTATCCGGTCGAGGAGGACGGGCAGGTCGTCGGCATCGTCACCAAGTTCGACATCCTGAAATGCTTCGCGTTCACGCCGAGCCAGATGGTGCCGCGCTATCTCGACCTGATGAATCGCAAGGTCGGCGACGTCATGACGCCGGAATTCATTTACGTTCACCCCGATACGCGGTTGACCCGCGTGCTCCAGCTCATGGTCGAGCATCGGATTCGGAGCATCATCGTGCTCGACGGAACGCAGAAGCTCGTCGGCATCATTGCGCGGGAGAACGTCATCACCGCGCTCAAGGCGACCTCGCGCGACTAGCACTTCGGCTGGATCATTTTTGCGACATCCGGGCTCCGTGAATTTGCCGGAGGCGCGGTCCGTCGTGCGCGCGAAAAACCCACGTAAGCGGCTGATATTGCTTCGCGATGTCCTGTCGATCGGGGCCGCCGGAAATCCGACTATCTTGATTTCAATCAATTCCCCGCGAGTGTGAATATGGTTTCTGGCTGCGTGTTCTTTCAGAGAGAATCCGCATGAGCCAGCCCTCCATTTCCAAATCCATGACCATCGGTGAAAGCGGCCTGGCGGTAGTGTTCGCAGTCACCGCCTTCCTCTGCGTGGTCGCGGCAGCCAAGGCGCTCGACGCGCCCTTCGCCTTCCATGCATCGCTGAGCGCTGCGGCGAGCATCGCGGCGGTCTTCGTCATTCTCAACCGCTACTTCGAGCGCCCGGCGGCGCTGCCGCCTGCGGAGATCAACGGCCGGCCCAACTACAATATGGGGCCGATCAAGTTCTCCGCCTTCATGTCGATGTTCTGGGGCATCGCCGGCTTCCTGGTCGGCCTGATCATCGCCTCGCAGCTCGCCTGGCCAGCGCTCAACTTCGATCTGCCCTGGACGAGTTTTGGCCGCCTGCGTCCGCTGCACACCTCGGCGGTGATCTTCGCGTTCGGCGGCAACGTGCTGATCGCATCCTCTTTCTACGTCGTGCAGAAGTCCTGCCGTGTCCGGCTTGCCGGTGAACTCGCGCCCTGGTTCGTCGTGGTCGGCTACAACTTCTTCATCCTCGTCGCCGGCACCGGCTATCTGCTCGGGGTTACCCAGTCCAAGGAATATGCCGAGCCGGAATGGTATGCGGACCTCTGGCTGACCATCGTCTGGGTAGTCTACCTGCTTGTCTTCCTCATCACGGTGATTAAGCGCAAGGAACCGCACATCTTCGTCGCGAACTGGTTCTATCTCGCCTTCATCGTGACCATTGCCGTCCTGCATCTCGGCAATAATCCCGCGCTTCCCGTCTCGGTGTTCGGCTCCAAGTCCTACGTCGCCTGGGCTGGCGTGCAGGATGCGATGTTCCAGTGGTGGTACGGCCACAACGCTGTCGGCTTCTTCCTGACGGCCGGCTTCCTTGCCATCATGTACTATTTCATCCCCAAGCGCGCCGAGCGGCCGGTCTATTCCTACCGGCTGTCGATCATCCACTTCTGGTCGCTGATCTTCCTCTACATCTGGGCCGGCCCGCACCATCTGCACTACACCGCGCTGCCGGACTGGACGCAGACGCTCGGCATGACCTTCTCGGTGATGCTGTGGATGCCGTCCTGGGGCGGCATGATCAACGGCCTGATGACGCTGTCGGGCGCCTGGGACAAGCTGCGCACCGATCCCGTGCTGCGCATGCTCGTGGTCTCCGTCGCCTTCTACGGCATGTCGACCTTCGAAGGCCCGATGATGTCGATCAAGGTCGTCAACTCGCTCAGCCACTACACTGACTGGACCATCGGCCACGTGCATTCCGGCGCGCTCGGCTGGGTGGGCTTCGTCTCCTTCGGCGCGCTGTATTGCCTCGTGCCGTGGGCCTGGAACCGCAAGGGCCTCTACAGCCTCAAGCTCGTCAACTGGCACTTCTGGATCGCGACGCTTGGCATCGTCCTCTACATCTCGGCGATGTGGGTGTCCGGCATCCTCCAGGGCCTGATGTGGCGCGCCTACACCTCGCTCGGCTTCCTCGAATATTCCTTCATCGAGACCGTCGAGGCGATGCATCCCTTCTACGTCATCCGTGCGGCCGGCGGAGGGCTGTTCCTGATCGGCGCGCTGATCATGGCCTACAATCTCTGGATGACCGTGCGCGTCGGCGAGGCGGAAGTGCAGATGCCCGTCGCTCTTCAGCCGGCGGAATGAGGAGCTCAGCAATGTCGTTCTGGTCACGCCACCAAATCTTCGAAAAGAACTCGATCATCCTGGTCGTCGGCATCCTGCTGGTGATCTCGATCGGCGGTCTCGTCGAAATCGCGCCGCTGTTCTACCTCAAGAGCACCATCGAGGTGGTCGACGGGGTCAGGCCCTATACGCCGCTCGAGCTCGCCGGCCGCAACATCTACGTCCGCGAGGGCTGCTATCTCTGCCACTCGCAGATGATCCGTCCCTTGCGCGACGAGGTCGAGCGCTACGGTCACTTTTCGCTCGCTGCCGAGAGCATGTACGACCACCCGTTCCAGTGGGGCTCCAAGCGTACCGGTCCGGATCTTGCCCGCGTCGGCGCCAAATATTCCGACGACTGGCACGTGACCCATCTGACCAACCCGCGCGCCATCGTGCCGCAGTCGGTGATGCCGGGCTATCCGTTCCTGGCCGAGAATGAAGTCGATCCCGCCACGATTGCCGATCACATGCGGACGCTCAAGGCCGTCGGCGTGCCCTACAGCGACGACCAGATCGCCAATGCGGCCAATGACCTGAAGGCGCAGGCCGATCCGGACAATGCCGGCAGCGATGCCTTCACCAAGCGCTACGCCAAGGCGGTGGTGCGCAACTTCGACGGCAAGCCGGGCACGCCGACCGAGATGGACGCGCTGATCGCCTACCTCCAGATGCTCGGCACGCTCGTCGACTTCAAGCTCTACAACGAGAAAGCCAATCTCCGCTGAGAAGGCATGAACGATGAAAGCAATTCTGACAGTCCATAACTTTGCGTCCGATCTCGTGACGACGATCTGGACGCCGGTCTTCGTCGCGATCTTTCTCGCGATCGTCGCCTACGCATTCTGGCCGCGCAACAAGGCCGCTTTCGACGAAGCGGCGCGACTGCCGTTGCGCGAGGAGTAAGGGATCATGACCGACCACGGTGAATTCGACAGCGTCTCCGGCAAGACTACGACCGGACACGAATGGGACGGTATCAAGGAGCTGAATACGCCCTTGCCGCGCTGGTGGCTGGTGACGTTCTACCTCACCATCGTCTGGGCGATCGGCTACTGGATCGTCTATCCGGCCTGGCCGCTCATCACAACCAATACGCCCGGTTTGTTCGGCTATTCGACGCGCGCCAACCTCGCAGTGGAACTCGCCAACCTCGAGGCGGCCCGCGGCGAGAAGATGGCGGCGCTGGCTGCCACCCCGCTCGCCGACATCGAAAAGGATCCGGCGCTGCTGGCGCTCGCGCGTGCCAAGGGCAGGGTCGTATTCGGCGACAATTGCGCGCCATGCCACGGCAGCGGTGCCGCCGGCGCAAAGGGCTTCCCGAACCTCAATGACGACGACTGGCTGTGGGGCGGCACGCTCGACCAGATCATGCAGACCATCCAGTATGGCGCGCGGTCCGGCCATGCCAAGACCCATGAGGGCCAGATGCTCGCCTTCGGCAAGGACGGCGTGCTGAAGCCCGACGAGATCGTCACGGTCGCCAACTACGTCCGTTCGCTCTCGGGCCTGCCGACCCGGCAGGGCTTTGATGCCGCCAAGGGCGAAAAGATCTTCACTGAGAACTGCGTCGCCTGCCATGGCGACGGCGGCAAGGGCAATCAGGACATGGGCGCGCCCAACCTGACCGACAAGATCTGGCTCTACGGCTCGGACGAGGCGACCCTGATCGAGACCATCAGCCAGGGCCGCTCCGGTGTCATGCCGGCGTGGGAGGGACGGCTTGATCCGGCCACCCTCAAGGCGATGGCGGTCTACGTCCACTCGCTCGGCGGCGGCAAGTAAGCGAAGGCTGCTTATGCAATCGAGGGGGCGGGGAAACCCGCCCCCTTGAGCTGGATCAACTGCACGGTCGGAGTTCGATCTAGGTTCAATCGTACCCGCTAACGGACCCAGCGATGAACAAGGCCGTGAACGAGCTCAAACTGGAAGATGATTACGGGCCGCTCTACGCGTCCCGCAAGAAAGTCTACCCCCAAAGCGTCTCGGGCACGTTCCGCCGGACCAAATGGGGGCTGATGGCCTTCTGCCTCGGCGTCTACTATCTTCTGCCGTTCGTGCGCTGGAACCGTGGCCTGGGCGCCCCCAGCCAGGCGGTGCTGATCGATCTGCCCAACAGCCGCTTCTATTTCTTCTTCATCGAGCTGTGGCCGCAGGAGGTCTATTACTTCACCGGCCTGTTGATCGTCGCTGCGGTGGCGCTGTTCCTGATGAACTCCATCGGCGGCCGCATCTGGTGCGGCTATCTCTGTCCGCAGACGGTCTGGACCGACCTGTTCTACGCCGTCGAGCGCCTGATCGAGGGTGATCGGCGTGAGCGCATGAAGAAGGACGCCTCGTCCGACCCGATGAAGCTCGAGCGCATCTCCGAGATCGTGCTCAAGCATTCGATCTGGCTCCTGATCGCCTGGTGGACCGGTGGCGCCTGGGTGCTCTACTTCAATGATGCGCCGACGCTGGTGAAGGAGCTCGTCACCTTCCAGGGGCCGATGATCGCCTATATCTGGATCTGCATCCTCACCGCGACGACCTATCTGCTCGCCGGCTACATGCGCGAGCAGGTCTGCACCTATATGTGCCCGTGGCCGCGTATCCAGGCCGCGCTCACCGACGAATGGGCGCTCAACGTCACCTACCGCTACGACCGCGGCGAGAAGCGCACGTCGGTCAAGAAGGCCGCCGAGCTGCGCGCGCTCGGCGAGCAGGTCGGCGACTGCATCGATTGCTACCAGTGCGTCGCGGTCTGCCCGACCGGCATCGACATCCGCAACGGGCCGCAGATGGAATGCATCCAGTGCGGCCTGTGCATCGATGCCTGCGATACCGTGATGGCCAAGATCGGTCGGCCAACCCGTCTGATCGCCTATGACAACGACATCAACATCCAGCGCCGCCAGGAAGGCAAGCCGCCGATCTATCGTATCGTGCGGCCCCGCACCATCGTCTACAGCGCGATCATCGCGGTCATCGGCGGCATCATGCTCTATGCGCTGCTGACCCGCAGCCTGCTCGACGTCAACGTGCTGCACGACCGCAACCCGATCGCCGTCAAGCTGAGCGACGGTTCGATCCGCAACGCCTACACGGTACGGCTGCTCAACAAGCGCGGTTTCGACCGCGTCATCGCGATCGATGTCGAGGGGCCGGTGAATGCGACGGTCCACGTCGTCGGCGTCGATTCCGTGACGCCGGACCGGCCGATGGTCGTGATCGGTCGCGACCAGACCGCGGAATTGCGGCTGCTCGTGACGGCGCCGGCCGAACTCAATCCGGAGAAATCGATCCCGGTCCATTTCCACGTCACCGATATCGGGCTCGGCGAGGTCGCCTCCGCCACCGACAATTTCGTCGCGCCCTGAGAGCATCGTTTGGAGTTCGCCATGGCATCCGCCGCACCGAAGCCCCTGACCGGCACCACGGTCCTCATCATTCTGGTTGCGTTTTTCGGCGTCGTGATCGGCGTCAACGTCACCATGATGAAGCTTGCGATCGCGACGCTTCCCGGCACCGACGTCGACAGTCCCTATGCGGCCGGTCTCACCTACGAAAAGGAGATCGCGGCGGCGCGGGGGCAGGCGGAGCGGAAGTGGCAGGTCGACGCGAAGATCCAGCGCAGCGCCGATGGCGGCGCGACGGTGCGGATCGAGGCCCGTGACGCCACCGGCCGGCCGGTCACCGGCCTGAAATTCTCAGGACGGCTGGAGCGGCCCACCGACAAGCGCGCGGACTTGTCCGTCGATCTCGCCGAGATCGGTATCGGGGTCTATGGCGGCAACGCGGCGGCCGTGGCGCCCGGCCAGTGGGATCTCGTGCTCGAGGGCGATGCGCGCGGCGAGCGCATGTTCATGTCGCGCAATCGCGTGATCCTGAACTGAAGGAATTCCTCATGCAGGTCTCGCGCGACTTCTCCCATTATGTCCGTGCCGCGGGTGAGGGGCTGCAGCACATCGATCTCGCCGTCGAGGGCGTGCACTGCGCCGGCTGCATGGCCAAGATCGAGCGCGGTCTTTCCGCCATTCCCGACGTGACGCTGGCGCGGGTCAACCTCACCGACCGTCGCGTCGCGCTGGAATGGAAGGCAGGCACGCTCGATCCCGCGCGCTTCATCGATCGGCTCGAAGAGCTCGGCTACAAGGCCTATCCTTACGAGACGGCAAGCGCGGAGGCGACCGAGGTCGCGGAGTCGCGCTTCCTGCTCCGTTGCCTTGGCGTTGCGGCCTTCGCCACCATGAACGTGATGATGCTGTCGATCCCGGTGTGGTCCGGCAATGTCAGCGATATGCTGCCCGAGCAGCGCGATTTCTTCCACTGGCTTTCGGCGCTGATCGCGCTGCCGGCGGCGGCCTATGCCGGCCAGCCGTTCTTCCGCTCGGCCTGGCGCGCGCTGTCGGCGAAGACCACCAACATGGACGTCCCGATCTCGATCGGGGTGATCCTGGCGCTCGGCATGTCCGTGGTCGAGACCATCCACCACGCCGAGCACGCCTATTTCGATGCCGCGATCATGCTGCTGACGTTTCTCCTGGTCGGGCGCGTTCTCGACCAGAACATGCGACGGCGGACGCGTGCGGTTGCGGGCAATCTGGCGGCGCTGAAGGCCGAGACGGCGAGAAAGTTCGTCGGGCCCGACGAGATCTCGCAGGTGCCGGTCGCCGCGATCAATCCGGGCGACATCGTGCTGCTGCGGCCCGGCGAACGCTGCGCGGTCGATGGCACCGTGATCGAGGGCCGTTCGGAAATCGACCAGAGCCTGATCACCGGCGAGACGCTCTATGTCACGGCTGACACGGGCACGCCGGTCTACGCCGGCTCGATGAATATCTCCGGCACGTTGCGGGTGCGGGTCTCGGCCGCCTCGGAAGCGACGCTGCTCGCCGAGATCACGCGCCTCCTTGACAACGCGCTCGAGGCGCGCTCGCGCTATCGGCGGCTCGCGGATCGCGCATCGCGGCTCTATGCGCCGGTGGTGCATGCGACCGCGCTCCTCACCATCCTCGGTTGGGTATTGGCTGGGGCAGGCTGGCACGATGCGATCGTCACCGGCGTCGCCGTGCTGATCATCACCTGTCCCTGTGCGCTCGGACTTGCGATCCCGACGGTGCAGACGGTGGCCTCGGGCGCAATGTTCAAGTCCGGCGTGTTGCTCAACGCCGGCGACGCGATCGAACGGCTGGCGGAAGCCGATCACATCATCTTCGACAAGACCGGCACGCTGACGCTGCCCGATCTCGACGTAGTCAATGCGGCGGCGATCCCTGCCGATATCCTGGCGCTCGCCGGGCAGCTCGCGCTGTCGAGCCATCATCCCGTCGCAGCCGCGGTGGCGCAGGCTGCCCGTGCCAAGTCGCCGATCGTCGGCGCGGTGGAGGAGGCCGGGCAGGGCGTGCACGCGAGCGTCGACGGCGTCGAGATCCGTCTCGGCCGGCCGTCCTTCTGCGGTGCCGATGATCTTGCCCGGAGCAGTGTCGATCTCGACCCCGAAGCTTCGATCGTGGCCTTCAGCAGGGGCGCCGAAAAATTCGTCTTCACGGTGCGGCAAGCCTTGCGTCCGGACGCAGTCACGGTGATCGCTGCGCTGAAGGCGCGCAATGTCGGCATCGAGATCCTCTCCGGCGACCGCGAGCCTGCGGTAAGGGCGGCGGCGACTGCGCTTGGTATTCCCGAGTGGCGCGCCGGTGTCACGCCGGCCGACAAGATCGCGCGGATCGAAGAGCTGAAGCGGCGCGGCACGCGCGTGCTGATGGTCGGCGACGGCATGAACGATGCGCCCTCGCTTGCTGCTGCCCACGTCTCGATGTCGCCGATCTCGGCCGCGCATCTCAGCCAGGCAACCGCGGACCTCGTCTTCCTCGGCAAGCCCCTGGCGCCGGTCGTGACGGCCGTCGATTATGCCCGCAAGGCGTTGCACCTGATGCGGCAAAATCTCTGGCTCGCGATCGGCTACAACATCCTGGCGGTGCCGATTGCCATCAGCGGCGTCGTGACGCCGTTGATCGCGGCGGCCGCGATGAGCGGATCGTCCATCCTGGTCATGCTGAACGCGCTGCGCGCGCGCAGCGCCTCGCGGGGGATCACATCATGGAAGTCCTGATCATCCTGGTTCCCCTGGCGCTGGGGCTCGGCCTTGCCGGCCTCGCCGCCTTCCTCTGGTCACTTAAGAGCGGCCAGTATGACGATCTCGACGGCGCGGCATGGCGCGCGATCGCCGACGATGAGCCTCCGCAGGAGACGCAGCCTGACCTGCGGTCGGTGAAGCGCTAGGCATCGTTTTTGAGTGCAAGCGTCAGCAGTGCGGCGACGGCCAGCGCCGCTCCGACGCCGGTGACACAGGCCGTCCACCCATAAGTATCAAATAGCCGGCCAAGCACCGCCGTGCCGACGAGACCGCCGCTGAAATAGCAGGCCAGATACGTCCCGCTGGCGACGCCGCGGTGCTCGGTGGCCGCCTGTCCGACGAAGCCGGTCGCGGCGGCCTGGGCGAAGAAGGTGCCAACGCCAACCAACACCATGCCGGCCAGCACGTTGAGCAGATGCGCGGTCAACATCAAGGGCAAACCGAGCGCGGCAACGCCGAGCGCCGCCCAGATCGTCGGTCGCGTTCCCATGCGTGCTACGGCGCGGCCGGCGAGAAGGGTGGTGAAGACCGAGGGAAGGAAGACCAGGTAGACGAGACCTAGGTCCATCATGCCCAGCGACAACGGGGGCCGCACCAGCGCGAAATTGACGAACGTGAACGTGCCGATGAAGGCGAACAGGATGCAGAAGCCGAGACCGAAAGAGGCGCGCAGCCGCGGACTGCGCCAATGCGCCGACAGGGCATTGAGCGGGGACGCCGCCGGCGTCATCGTCTGCATCGGCCGGGCGCGCTGGATGGTGAAATAGACGAGCACGGCGCCCGCCAGATTGAGCGCAGCGAAGAAGTAGAAGTTCCAGGCCAAGCCGAGGCTGTCGGCGACCGCGGCCGAGACCAGCCGGCCGATCAGATTGCTCGCGACGTTGCCGGTGATGTACGCGGCGAACGCGCCGCCGGCATCCTCGGCGCTGCACCGCTCGCCGAGATAGGCGAGGGTCAGCGCAAAGGCGGAGGCCATGCAGAGGCCCTGGATGACGCGCAAGGCGGTGAACACCGCGAGGTTGGGCGCCCACGCGAGCAGACTGGTGGGGATGGCGAGCAGGGTCAGGCTGAACAGAATGCCCAGTCTTCGATCGATGCGCGGACTGAAGAAGCCGACCACGAGGCCAGCGACCGCCATCCCGAACGTACTGGCATTGACGGCAAAACCCATGGCAGCCGGCGTAACGCCGTAATGACGGGTCAGCGAAGGCAGGATCGCCTGTGTTGCGAACAGGTCGACGACGGTCAGGAACGCCGTGAGGCCGATCACGAGGGAGCGCAGGACCGCGCCCGGCGAATGCCCGTGCATCTCGATTCGCGATGGTTCGATCCGTGCAGACAAATGGGTCATGAGGCACCCTGGGGCGGTCATTCCGGGATGGTGCGTAAGCACCAGACCTCCGAGCGCAATTGCGCTTCGGGGAATCTCGAGATTCCGGGTTCGGCTCTTCGAGCCGCCCCGGAATGACGAGACGATGGATGAGGCACTCGTCACATGTTGTGGTCGCGCGGATCCTTGCGGACGTCGCCGACATAGAGAATGACGGTCTCCTTGCCGAGGTTCTTCCACCAGTGCGAGGTGCCGTAGACTTCGGGACGAAGATCGCCGGCCTTGTGCACGATCGGATCGATACAGTTGGAGGCGTATTCGACGATCTCGCCCTGCTGCACGAAGATCAGGGCAGGGCGGTCGTCGTGGCTGTGCCAGGGCACGATGCCGCCGGGCTCGATCGTCAGCTTGCGGAAGCGCAGCTCGCGCTCCCTGATGTTGGCGGGCTGTTTCTCGAGGTCGATCGAGCCGAGCGTGACGTCGGTGACGCCGACCGGCTTGATGTCGACCATCTGGCGTGCATTCGGCTTGATCTTGTCGGCCGGACATTCGCCAGCGAACGCCGGTTGCGCCACGACTGCGCCGGTGAGAGCAAGGCCCGCCCACACTGCGCGCGACAGGATTGGATTCTTGAACATGGAACTTCTCCTCTGTTGGCCGCGGCCTCGCTGATGGCCGGCTGTGGGATCAGCTTGGTCGAAGCGAGGGCTCCGATGAAATGCCGTCTCGCTCTCGACGCGATAGCCCTGCGCTATCGATAGGCGGAGGCTATCGAACCGATCGCGGATCGGCATTTGCGCTTTGGTGCGGTTCGGCATTCAATGTGTACTGACCCCGAGCTCGCGTGACCGGCCCTTGCGGGCGGTACCGCGACGAACCTAGTATTCGATCCGAAACGCCGGAGCGGAAAATGACGTCTCTCTCACCAGCCGATGCCGACCGGCTCAGGCTCGCCTTCCAGCGCTGCCGCGACATGGAAGGAACGCTGAACGAGCAGCTTCGCGCCTACGCCGATGCCGGCCGCGAAATCTTTCCGGCCTATGGCGCGGCGGTCGATCGTCTCGTGGTGAGATTGAACGAGAATGGCGGCGGCGAAAACGCACCGCGCTCCGGCGAGGCGATGCCGCCTTTCATCCTGCCCGACGAGAACGGCAAGCTGATCGCGCTGCCTTCGCTGCTGGCGCGTGGCCCGGCGGCCGTCATGTTCTTCCGGGGCCATTGGTGTCCCTACTGCCGGCTGAATGTGCGCGCGGTGACCGAGGCGCATGATCGCATCAAGGCGATGGGCGCGCAGATCGTCGCAATCATGCCGGAGACGCAGGAATATTCGGAGAGGTTCAAGGCCGAGTCCGGCGCGACGTTCCCGGTGCTCACCGATCTCGACAACGGCTATGCGCTCTCGCTCAATCTGGCGATCTGGCTCGGCGCGGAGATCCAGGGGCTTCTCTCCTACCAGGACATGGCCAAGTTCCACGGCAACGACGGCTGGATCCTGCCGATCCCCGCAGTCTTCGTCGTCGGCCGCCACGGCATCGTCAAGGCGCGCTTCGTCGATCCCGACTTCCGCAAGCGCATGGAGATCGATGATCTGCTTGAGGCGCTGGAGCAGGCGAGCAGGGAAAATTAGATTTCGACGATCTCGACCCACGGCCGATGCCTGACGCCTCGCCCGCTGCTCTCCGACGATTGGATGTCGAGGTCGAGCCGATGCCGTACGGATCGCTCGCTAAATTAGCGCAGCGTCTCGACCGTCGCGACGTGCTCACGAATGAGCCTCGCGATATCCGACGCATGGGTCGCGATCATGAAATGACTTGCGCCGGGTACGGTCACTAGCGACGATCTGGAGACCGCGTTAGTCAGCACCTCGGCGACGCGCTGAACGACTGGATGACCGCGCTCGCCTCGCACGAAGAGGCTTGGCGCAGTGATGCTCGCATAGGCGGCAAGCGGCACGTCGAAATCCCACGCCGACGACCAGTCGAGAATGTTCGTCGGCGTGGTGGCAGCAATGTAGTCCCGGGTCCGGGCTGGGAGGGTGTCAAAGCTGCCGTCGCCCCCGTAGAAGTCGATGATGCTCCGCGCAGCCAGCAGTTCTCCGTTGTCACACGAGCGGACATAAGCGTCGGCCATCGCGCGCACTTGCTCGTACAGCGCGAGATCGCCGGAGTGGCGAAGCAGATTGAACGGGGTCGCCTCGATCAAGGTCATGCTTGCGACCCTGGTCCGGTCACGGAGGACGGTCGCCAAGCATACCGTGGCACCCCACGAATGCCCAACGAGGTGGACAGCGCTGTTGGTGCGCTGGATGACGGCCTCGACGATGTCGATCTCCCGTTCGATAGAAATGTCGTCCGGGCTGCGGCGCTCTTCGGTGTCGCCATAACCGAGCAGGCTCGTTGTCACCGCCCGAAAGCTATCTCCTAAGAGAGCGATCACACCACGCCACAGCGCTCCCGTACTCCATGAGCCGGGCACGAAAAGAATGGTCGGCCCCGATCCTTGCTCGCGGTAGTCGATGCGTTTGGCAGGATATTCGACCATGGCTGCCCCCCGCACGTGGAGGTGTCCGTACCGAGAACGATACCACGAGC
>NZ_AXAS01000043.1 GCF_000472925.1 Bradyrhizobium sp. Ec3.3 | reverse complement strand
CAGCGAAGCCGGCAAGGCACAGTACCAGGCCCGCACGATCTGCGAATGCATCCATGCCCGATGGCGGAACTGGGACCTCAGGCAATTGACCGTGCGCGGTATCGAGAAGGTCCGTGCCGTCGTGCTCTGGTACGCCCTCATCAACAACATCTTGCAGGGACACTATCTCGCTAAAGCATAGACCGTAGAAGCACACCGGACGGCCTGACGCCGCCGGCTCCTTGCCATCAAGGGGCGCTACCGCTCCTTGATGTCGAATGCAGAAAAGCGAATTGGCTCACACGCTCTACGAACCCGGTCCGCTGCTGCGAAATGCGCCAACTGGTCGGCATGGGCCTTGGCGAAGGCGGGGCGGGCGGTGGCGCGGGCGACGTAGGCGCGGCAGGCCGGGCTGTTCGCGAGCCCGTCGAAATGATCGACGACGCGCACGTCCGACATCAGGATGTCGGCGACGGAGAAGGAGCCGGCCAGCCATTCGCGGTCGGCCAACACCGGCTCCATGTGCTTGAGGCGGAGCTTGAGGAAGTCGTCCAGAAACTTCCATGCCGGCGTGTCGCCGGCATTGCCGGTGAACTTCAGGATCGACCAGGGCAGGCTTGCCATCTCCACAGAATTGAGCGCGGCGAACACCCATTCCATCGCCGCGCCGCGGCCGCGCTGGTCTGATGGCATCAGCGCCGCGCTGCGCTGGCCGAGATGCAGCAGGATCGCGCCGCTCTCGAAGATCGAGACGTCGCCGTCGGTCAGCCACGGCACCTGGCCGAAAGGCTGGTGCGCGAAATGTGCCGCGGTCCGGTCGCCGAACGGCACGCTCGCGATGCGATAGGGCAGGCCGGCCTCTTCCAGGGCCCAGCGGACACGGAGGTCGCGGACGTAGCCGCGGGGCATTTCGGGAACCCAGTCGAAGGTGGTGAGGGTGAGGTCGGGCATGCGATGTCTCCGTGCTGTCCAGGCATAGGACGGAGGAGGGGCTGGCGTTCCGACATGGGGAGAGAGATTTTCGCGAAGGCCGCAGGGCGGATTAGCGAAGTGTAACCCGCCGTCTCTCCGCGGCGGCGGAAAGACCTTCTGCGAAAGATCGGCTATAATCGTAGAGGCTAAAGAGGCCTGCATCGACAATCCGTCGATCCACGATCGCGAGACGCCCGGCACGTTAACCACCGGCGCTATCGAGCTCCAGACCCGAGGAGCAACAACATGAAGCAAAACATCCCCGAAGAAATTTCCACCAGCTGGATGGATTGGCGTCGCCTTGTGATCAAGGGCAGCACGATGCCGCCCCGGGATCCCAATGACGATGAAGAGGACGACGAGGACGATGAGGGAGAGGAGGACGATGACGACGAACCGGCGGTCGTACGCGAGCCGGACGAAGACTAGAAAAGTGGATGGCAGTTGGCGTACAATGTCTCCCATGAGTTGGGATGCGAAAGACGTAGCGCTGCTCAAGAAGCTCTGGGTCCAAGGACAGAGTGCCGCGCAGATCGCGCGCCGTCTCGGGTGTAGCCGTAACGCTGTCTGCGGCATGCTGACCCGTTTGGGCCTGAAGCGTGGTCACAAGCCGCCAACGGCAAAACCCAAGATAAGGCCGATCCGGAAGCAAGAGCCGGTGTTGCTGGTTGCCTGCGCCCAGCCGGCAGCAAAGAAGGTGTCGCGGAGGACGACCGACAAGCAGCCCAAGGAATTCAGCAAGCGCCAGCTCTACGCCATGCTGGCTGAAGCCGTCAGGAATACCGGCTAGCGGCTCACGGTCGGCCGCTGCGGCCTTCCCCTCGATAGCGGGTACCGCCAAGCGGCCTGGGCCTGCCAGCCCTGCGACATGCGCGTCCTCTGAGCGCCGATCCCGTGCTAGGTTCGAAAGCGGCAGGGAGCACCTGCTTCCTGCTTCATACCGAACGGGAGAACGACATGCCTGAGAGCATCTACAAGGTCATAGAGCTGATCGGTACCAGCACCGACTCCTGGGAAAAGGCCGCCAGCAACGCCGTCGAGCAGGCCGCAAAATCTCTGAGGGACCTTCGCGTCGCCGAGGTCGTCAAACTCGATATGCAGCTGGACGCGAAGGGAAAGGTAGAGGCCTATCGGGCCAAACTCAACGTGTCGTTCAAGTTCGAGGGCAACTGAGCTCAGGCAAACCTCGGAGGGCGGGGCGAGGGGTCTTGCGCATAGCGAAGTATCTGCGCTCAGCGGCGGCACTCCTGTTCAAGGCCCTTGGAGTGCGTAGGGCGGGTTGGCGAAGCCTAACCCGCCCCTTTTATTGCGAGCACACTGGCGGTCCTTCGCCAATCCGCCCCACGAAGCCCGCGGCTGCCTAGGCCGCCTTGCTCTGCCGCTTCATGAATTCCGCCGCGCGCTTCTTCAGCTCGGCCGGCGATACGTCCTCGATGTGGGTGCCGATGTGCCAGTGGTTGCCGGCCGGATCCTTCACGCCGCCGCTGCGGTCGCCATAGAATTGGTCCGTTGGCTCCATCAATGCCGTGCCGCCAGCCTTGATCGCCTTCTGATAGACCGCATCGACGTTGGGCACGTAGAGATACAGCATCGTGGACGTTGCCTGTGCACGCTCCGAGGCGTCGGCAATCATCACGATGGAACTTCCGATCTTGTACTCCGCATGCATGACCTTGCCGTCGGGCCGCATCATCGGCTCGAATACGGGCTGGGCGCCGAAGGCGTCTTTCATGAAGTGGATGACCTTCTCCGCGCCGTCGACGACGAGATAGGGCGTGACGGTGTGGTATCCTTCGGGAACCGGCTTCACCTGTGTTGCCATGGCTGTCTCCTCTGGTCCAATTGATCCATGCAGGACGGCCCCACGCACCCCTCGTTCTGTCCGGAATGCTCGCCCCTTTCCTTGAACAAAGTATGACGGCCGTTGTGCCATCCCGGATGCGCACCCCGCGTGTCAGCTTCGCGCAATCTACCTGAATGCAAGGTTCAGCCTGAGTTCATTTCCTCGGCGCGAAACTTCCTTCGCATCATTCAACGCTGACTGAAGAGGAAGACATCATGGAGCGCCGGGATTTTTTGAAGCTCGCATTCGGTGTAGCGGCCGGTGCCGCTGCATTGACGGCGACCGCGCAAGCCGCGCCGCTGGCGCCACAGCCCATCGAAGGCCCGGCCAGCCTGCCAGGCAATCCGGAGGTCCATCCCGCAGTCACCAGCAGCGAGGAGGCCGCGCAGCTCAAGCCGGAGCAGGTGCGTTGGCACGGCGGCGGCCATCACTGGGGCTGGCACCATCACCGCCATTGGGGCTGGCGCCGGCGGCACTGGGGTTGGCGTCACCGTCACTGGGGGTGGCGGCATCGCTGGCACCGCCGGCACTGGCGTCACTGGTAGGGCGTAGTGCAAGCTGCCAGTCGAAACAGAAAAGGGGATCGCGGTGGCGATCCCCTTTTTTGTGCCCACGAATACGGCAAGCGTTCAAAAAAGAAATGGCCGCACGAATGACGCGCGGCCACATTGCGATGCAGGAACTCAGACCGGGCGGCAGCGGCCGGCCCACCAGCGGAAGCCCCACGGACAGACGCGCGGGCGGGCGACGACGACCGGAGCGACCACGACTGGCGCCGGCGCCACCACGACCGCACCACCCATCGGGCGGCAGCCGCCATAGGGGCCGCGATACCAGCCCGGTCCGCAACCGCCGGCAGCGCTGGCTGCTTCGCTGAAACCTGCAACGGCGCCGGCGAGCAAGACGGCGGCAAAAAGATATTTCATATGAGCTCCCTCTCTGGTCCTTGGGTCACGCGCTTGCGGCGCACAATGAATCAAAAGGTACGATTCGGCATGTTAAATTCTGGCGACATGCCGAAGCGGCGCGATCCAAATTGGCAATCATGACCTGAATGCGGCATGAACGCCCCCGTTCATGCTGCTTGAAGCGACATAAGGGCTAGCGGCCGAGGACCGTTGCGCCTGGCCGCAAGCACGAAGCAACCTCTTCGTGCAGATGTCCCGGGCATCCACGTGCGAGCCGCAACAAACGCGTGGATGGCCGGGTCAAGCCCGGCCATGACGCGAGCCTTCGTTCACGCACGATTGTGCAACTACTCGTGCCCGTTGCCGAACAGCGCGGCAAACTGCTTCTCGCCGGTGCGGGTGAAATTCACCACGCGGCTGCCGGGCGTCGCATCGCGCGCCGCCCATTTCAATTCGGTGAAGCGCTTCATCATGGCCGCGCCAAGCGTGCCGGCGAGATGATGCCGCCGCTCGCTCCAGTCCAGGCACGCCTTGCAGACCGGCCGGCGCGGATGGGCGAGCATGTCGGGCGAGATCTGCAAATGCCTTGCGAGGAAGCGTTCGCCCTCGGCCGTGAGCTCGATGTCCTGCTTCTTCTGCCTCACCAGGCGCCGCTCGCGTAAGGAGTCGAGCATCTGCACGCCGAGATCGCCGGCGAGATGGTCGTAGCAGATCCGCGCCCGCCGCAGCGCCGGATCCTTCGGCCCGGTGCGCACGCGCATGTGGCCCGCGCGGGCGGCAAGCCCCGCGAGGCCTTCGAGCACGCCGGCGACATCGGGGTCGGTGAGGCGGTAGTACCGGTGCCGGCCCTGCTTCTCCGGCTCGATCAGCCCGCCGGCTTCGAGCTTTGAAAGATGTGAGCTCGCGGTCTGCGGCGTGATCCCGGCCTCCTGGGCAAGCTCGCTTGCTGTGAGCGCGCGGCCGTTCATCAGCGCTGTCAGCATATTGGCGCGGGCGGGGTCGCCGACGAGCGAAGCGACCATGGCGATGTCAGGTCCTGCTTTCATGCTTCGATGATAACCGAAGCATTGTGGTGAGGCAAGGGTGTAGGCTCTTGCCGCAAACACGTCATTGCGAGCACAGCGAAGCAATCCAGATTGCTTCCGCGACGACAGTCTGGATTGCTTCGTCGCGGAGCCTGTCATCCGGCCCGCCGAGAGGCGGGACCGGGTGGCTCCTCGCAATGACGGAGAGTGGGAGAAACCATCATGTCCATCACCGTCTTCATCCGCTACCAGCTCGATCCCTTCAAGCGCGCGCAGTTCGAGGAGTACGCGAAGCGCTGGCTCACCATCATCCCGAAATGCGGAGGCGATCCGATCGGCTACTTCATGCCGCACGAGGGAACCAACAACATCGCCTTCGCGCTGATCTCGTTCGAAAGCCTGGCTGCCTACGAGGCCTATCGCGCGCGGCTGCGCCAGGACGCCGAGGGGATGGCGAACTTCCACTTCGCCGAGGAGAACAGGTTTATTCTCGCCGAGGAGCGGACGTTCCTGCGCAAGCTGGTATTGTAGGCGCAAACCACCAGGGAGGCGCCCATGATCGCCGTGATCTTCGAGGTCTGGCCTAAGCCGGAGCACCGGCAGCATTATTTCGATCTCGCGGCCGATCTGAAGCCGATCCTCCAGACCATCGACGGCTTCATCTCGGTCGAACGCTTCGAAAGCCTGACCGAGAAGGGCAAGGTGCTGTCGGTCTCGTTCTGGCGGGACGAGGCGGCCGTGGAGGCCTGGCGCAAGACGATGGAGCATCGCCACGCGCAGGCCAAAGGCCGCGGAAGCTTTTTTGCCGATTATCGCCTGCGCATTGCCAGCGTCGTCCGCGACTACGGCATGCAGAATCGCGACGAGGCGCCGAAAGACAGCCGCGTCGTGCACGACGCGAACTAGCGCGTGCCCGGGCGCGCTACTGGCGCCGCCCCGGGCGCGTGCCTATGTCTGCGCGGCCAACAAGGGAGAGAAACATGCACGTCACGACCGCGGACAAGCGCGCGACATTTCGGAAGATGCACGAGAGCGGCTGCTTCATCCTGCCCAATCCGTTCGACGTCGGTAGTGCCAAGGCCTTGCAGCATCTCGGCTTCAAGGCGATCGCCTCATCGAGCGCCGGCTTTGCCTGGACGATCGGGCGCGCCGACAACCGCGTCACCGTAGACGATGTCTGTCAGCATCTGGCAGCATTGTGCTCGGCCGTCGACATCCCCGTGAATGCGGATTTCGAGGGTGGCTTCGCCGTCGAGCCGGACAAGGTCGCGGAAAATGTCGAACGCGGTGTGCGGACCGGCGTTGCCGGGCTTTCGATCGAGGATTCCACCGGCGACAAGGACAAGCCGCTCTATGATCGCGTACTCGCGGTCGAGCGCATCAAGGCCGCGCGCAAGGCAATCGGTGACAGCGGCACGCTGCTGGTCGGTCGCTGCGAGGCCTATCTGTGGGGCGTCAGCGACCTCAATCTCGTCATCGACCGGCTCACGGCTTATGCCGATGCCGGTGCCGATTGCCTCTATGCGCCCGGCCTGAAGACGCGCGAGGACATCGCTGCCGTCGTGAAGGCGGTGCATCCAAGGCCGTTCAATCTCCTGATCGGCGCCTCTGGCCTGTCGCTGCAAGAGGCCGCGGATCTCGGCGTGCGCCGGATCAGCGTCGGCGGCTCGCTCGCCCGCGCCGCCTGGGGCGGTTTCATGCGCGCGGCGAAAGAGATGGCGGAGAAGGGCACGTTTGCCGAGCTCGGAAGCGGCTATCCCGGCGGCGAGCTGAACAAGATGTTCGGCTGACGCATGACAAAAAGCGGCGGGACGTCAGCGTCCCGCCGCTTTCGTGTTTCGGCAGCGTTACTGCGCCTTGCCGGCGTCAGACGGCGCGTTCGGAGACGGGGCTGGCGAAGCCGGCTGGCTCGGTGCCGCACCGGTGGTCACGCCCGGCGAAGCGTTGCCCTTCGGCGTCACGTCGCGCATGCCCGGAGGCGCGGCCGGATTTGCAGGTGCCGTCTGCGCGGTCTTCGCCGGTGGCTCGGTCGAGGCCTGGTTTACGCTGGTATTGTTCAAGCCGTAAAACACTGCGCCAAGCACCAGCGCGATCGCGACCGCAAACAGCGCGATCTTGCCGCTGGAGGCGGGGCCTTCGCCGAGTTCGGGATCAGCCTGGAGGTCGGCATCCCGTCGCGCGGCGCGAAGATACTCATCCTCGCCGATGGGGCGATAGGGGTCATTCGGAAAACGGTCATCGGCCATCGCTTGATCTCCTCGAATTGACTGACCGGACAACCCGGGGATGCGAAGTTCAGTTCCGGTGGATCTCATGCTTTCGTCGCATGTTGCCGCGTGCGCGGGAATCGGGAACCTGTTCTTTGTGGAACTGGAGCCGTAAGTTCCACCTCGAAACGCGATGAAACGGGATGACATGCGATGTGGAGTCTGCCACCGAGCGACAGCGTGCTGCAATTCCTCTCTTTGGTCGCGGTCGCGGCGCAGGGGATGACCGCGGCGCTTGCCGCGGGCCGGCGCAACATGGATTGGCTTGGCGTCTGCTTCCTCGGCTGTATCACTGCGCTCGGCGGCGGCACGCTGCGCGATCTCTTCCTCGGTCATTATCCGCTCGCCTGGGTGCAAAACCCCGTCTATCTCGCGCTGAGCGGCGGGGCGGCCTTCATCACGATTCTGTTCGCGCGCCTCGTGCATCGGCTCAGGCTGGCCTTCATCGTGCTCGACGCGATCGGGCTCGTGGTCTTCACCATGGCGGGCTGCGACGTCGCCTGGCAGATGGATGCATCGCTCCCCATCGTGATCGTCTCCGGCATGGTGACGGGCTGTGCCGGCGGCGTGCTCCGCGATGTTCTCTGCAACGATGTGCCGCTGCTGTTTCGCTCCGAGCTCTACGCCAGCGTCTCGGTGGTCACGGGCCTGTTCTACGCCACGGCGTTCGGCCTTCAGCTCAACGCGGAGCTCTGGACGATTCTTACCTTCGTGCTCGGCATCAGCTTCCGCCTGCTCGCTGTCCGTTACAAATGGGAGATGCCGAAGTTCGTGTTCACGGGCGAAGAGGAGAAGTAGGGCTTACATTGCCTCGCTCTATCCATGTCGTCATTGCGAGCGGAGCGAAGCAATCCAGAGATGCGTCCGCGGAGACAGTCTGGATTGCTTCGTCGCTGCGCTCCTCGCAATGACGGTGTTGGGACTAATCCTCCTTCCGCGCCTTCCCGACCTGCGCCGCCGTCACCGGCGGTGCGGCATTGCCCCAGGAGTTGCGGATGTAGTTCGTCACCGCTGCGATCTGCTCGTCCGACAATTGCCTCGCATAGCCCGGCATCTCGCCGGTGTTGGGTGCGCGCGGCGTCGTCACGGTGTGGGCGCCGTCGAGGATGACGCGGAGCGTCGAGGAGGGATTTTCGGATTGCAGCAGCGCGTTGCCGGGCAGCGGCGGATAGATGTGCGGCGCGCCGGAGCCGTCGGCTTCATGGCAGGCGATGCAGAACTTCGCATAGACGGTTTGGCCCGCTTTCATCTCGCTTTCTGATGGCGGCGTAGCCGCGGGCTCGCTCGGACCCGGCGGCAGCCCCTTCAGGTAGATCGCCATCGCGCGCACATCGGCATCGCTCATCTTCGAGGTCGAGTTGACGATGACCTCGGCCATCAGCCCGTCGGCATGGCTCTTGGCATTGCGGCCGCTTTGCAGATATTCGGCGATGTCGTCGACGCTCCACGATTTCAGTCCGCTTCGCGAGGCGCTATCGAGCCGCGGTGCGAACCAGCCATTCACCTCGTTGCCGGAAAACGCCAGCTCGAGCTTGTCGGCGCCAAAATAGTTTTTCGGCGTGTGGCAGGCGCCGCAATGGCCGAGCCCTGTGACGAGATAGCCGCCGCGATTCCACGCGGTGGTCTTGAACTGGTCGGGCTCGAACAGGCCGGGCTTGAAGAACAGCCAGTTCCAGGCGCGCATCAGGGATCGATAGCCAAACGGCCAGCGTAGCTCCGGCGCCTTGACGCGATTGCTGACGGGCGCCTGTGTCGAAAGATACGCGCGGATCGACAGCGTGTCGTCTTTGGTCATCCTGGTGAAGTAGGGGTAGGGGAACGCCGGATAATAATAGGAGCCATCCGGCGCGATGCCGAAGCGTAGCGCGCGGGTGAAGTCGGCATCCGTCCAAGCGCCGATTCCGGTGTCGCGGTCCGGCGTCAGGTTCGGCGCATAGATCCCGCCAAAGGGCGTGTCGATGCGCTTGCCGCCCGCGAACGGTTTTGCGGGATCGGCAGTGTGGCAACTTGCGCAGTCGCCGGCTTCCACCAGCGCCTTGCCGTGGGCGATCGCCTCCGGCGAGGGCTCGCTGGCGGTCGCTTCGACTGCACTGCACAAGACCAACCCCGATACCAGAGACGCCAGAATCGTCCGCATTCCCGGCCTCCCCCTGCGACCAATCGCCATGGGACGCATTATAGACGCGTTACGTCGTTTCGCGACGCCCCGGGTATGCTGACACAAATTGAAAAGGGCGGGCGGACTTGCCGCCACGAAATTGCGATTTTCGCCAGCGCCCCGCTTTGGTCCAGATTTGTGATGCGGAAGCTTAAAATTCCGACATAGAGTGGCGCGGGCATCAGGGGCGCCCTAGCTAAAAACAACGGGCACGCCAACGACTTAAGAGGGCGAAGAGGACAAAAATGGGCATCAACCAGGGTCCGATCAGTCTCGATCAGAAATACACCCAATCCACCGGACATGTCTTCACCACGGGAATCCAGGCGCTGGTCCGCCTGCCCATGGCCCAGATCCGGCGCGACCGCGCTGCAGGGCTGAACACCGCGGGCTTCATCTCCGGCTATCGCGGCTCGCCGCTCGGCGGCTATGACCAGCAGCTCTTCGCCGCCCGAAAGCATCTCGAGCAGTACAACATCAAGTTCCAGCCCGGCGTGAACGAGGATCTCGCCGCGACCGCGATCTGGGGCTCACAGCAGCTCAACCTCTCGCCCGGTGCCAAGTACGACGGCGTGGTCGGCATCTGGTACGGCAAGGGCCCCGGCGTCGACCGCTGTGGCGACGTCTTCCGCCACGGCAATGCCGCGGGCTCGGCCAAGAATGGCGGCGTGCTGTGTCTTGCCGGCGACGACCACGGCGCAAAGTCCTCGACCGTTCCGCATCAGTCCGACCATGCCTTCATCTCGGCGCTGATGCCGTATCTCTATCCCTCCAGCATCCACGAGATGATCGAGATGGGCCTGCTGGGTATCGCGATGTCGCGCTACTCGGGCTGCTGGGTCGGCATGAAGGTGATCACGGAGACGGTGGAGACCACCGCCGAGATCGATCTCACCGACGAGATGAAGCCCTTCATTATCCCCTCAGATTTCGAGCTGCCGCCCGGCGGCCTCAATCTGCGCTGGCCCGACGATCGCTTCGAGCAGGACCGGCGCCTCCAGGACTACAAGGGCTATGCGGCGATCGCCTTTGCGCGCGCCAACAAGGTCAACCGCGTCACGATGGATAGCCCGAACGCCCGCTACGGCATCATGGCGTCGGGCAAGAGCTATGAGGACGTGCGCCAAGCGCTGCGCGAGCTCGGCGTTACCGAGGAAGTCGCCGCGAAGATCGGCCTGCGCCTCTACAAGATCGGCATGCCCTGGCCGCTGGAGCCGGAGGGCGTGCGGCAGTTTGCCATCGGCCTCGAGGAGATATTCATCGTCGAGGAACGCCGCGAGATCGTCGAGAACCAGGTTAAGCAGGAGCTGTTCAACTGGCGCGACGACGTCCGCCCGCGCATCGTCGGCAAGATGGACGATCACGACAAGCGCTTCCTCACCTTCGCTGCCGAGCTCAGCGTCGCCTCGCTTGCAAGCTCGATCACCGAACGGCTGCTTCGACTTAATCTCAATCCTGAAATCGCCGAGATGCTCCGCGCCAAGGCCGACTGGTTCAACGGCCGCCAGGCGACCCAGATGCAGGCCACCGCGCCAGTCTCTCGAACCCCATACTTCTGCTCAGGCTGCCCCCACAACACCTCGACCAAGGTCCCCGAAGGCAGCCGCGCGCTCGCCGGCATCGGCTGCCATTTCATGGCGCTGTGGATGGACCGCTCGACCGAGACGTTTACGCATATGGGCGGTGAGGGCGTGCCGTGGGTCGGCATCGCCCCCTTCACCAACGAGAACCACATCTTTGCGAACCTTGGCGACGGCACTTACTTCCACTCGGGAATTCTCGCCATCCGCCAGGCGATCGCCTCCAAAGCCAACATCACCTACAAGATCCTCTACAACGACGCGGTGGCCATGACCGGCGGCCAGCGCCATGACGGCGATCTCTCGCCGCAGAAGATCATGGCCCAGCTTCACGCCGAGGGCATCAGCGAGATCTACCTGGTCTCGGAAAATCCCGACGCATATCCGCCCGATTCCATCGCGCCTGGCGTGAAGAAGTATCATCGCGACGAGCTCGAGAACGTCATGAAGATGTGCCGGGAGTACAAGGGCACGTCCGCGATCGTCTTCGTGCAGACCTGCGCCGCCGAGAAGCGCCGCCGTCGCAAGCGCGGCCTGATGGAGGATCCGCCGCGTCGCGTGATGATCAACCCAGCGGTCTGCGAAGGTTGCGGCGACTGCTCGGTGCAGTCGAACTGCATCTCGGTCGAGCCGCTGGAGACCGAGTTCGGCCGCAAGCGCGCCATCAACCAGTCCTCCTGCAACAAGGACTATTCGTGCCTGAAAGGTTTTTGCCCGTCCTTCGTAACGATCGACGGCGGTGCGCCGCGCCATCGCGCCCCGGCCGAGCTTGCTGACATCGGCGAGCTGCCGGAGCCCGCTTCGCGTCCGGCGCTGGACAAGCCCTACAATGTCGCCGTCGGTGGCGTCGGCGGCACGGGTGTCCTGACCATCGGCGCACTGCTCGGCATGGCCGCCCATATCGAGGGCAAGGCCTCGATGATCCTCGACATGTCCGGCCTCGCACAAAAGGGCGGTGCGGTGCTGAGCCACGTCCGCCTGTCGGATCATCCGGCGGAGGTGACGTGCTCGCGCATCGTCACGGGCACGGCCGATCTCGTGCTGGCCGCCGACGAGGTCGTCGCGGTTGCCAAGGACACGATCTCGCTCTGCGATAGCAGCCGCACCCGCGGCATCATCAACAGCCACCTCATCCCCACCGCCGATTTCATCCTCAACCGCGATTTCAACTTCCAGACCCGCAAGCTGAATGCGGTGCTGGAAACCGCGCTGCACAAGGACTCCACCTTCTTCGACTTCACCAAGCCTGCCGAGCAGCTCCTTGGCGATGCCATCGCCACCAACATGATGATGATGGGCTACGCCTATCAGAAAGGGCTCTTGCCGGTCGGCGCCGAGGCGATCGAGCAGGCGATCGAGGTCAACGGCGTCTCGATCAAGATGAACAAGGAAGCCTTCCGCCTCGGCCGTCTTGCGGCGACTGATCCCAAGCGGCTCGCCGACATGCTGAAGGGAACGGACGAGGTGATCGCGCCGAAGAGCCTTGAGGCAATGAGCCTCGACGAGATCATCGAGCATCGCGCCAAGCATCTCACCGCCTACCAGAACGGACGCCTTGCCAAGCGCTATCGGAAGCTGGTCGACCAGGTCCGTGACGCCGCGGTCAAAGGCGGCTATGGCGATGCGCTGCCGCGCGCGGTGGCGATCAACTACGCCAAGCTGCTCGCCTACAAGGACGAGTATGAGGTTGCGCGGCTCTTCACCGACGGCCAGTTCGAGCAGCAGCTCCGCGACCAGTTCGAAGGCGATTTCAAGTTCAGCTTCAACCTCGCCCCGCCGATCCTGGCGTCCGGCGTCGATGCACAGGGCCGCCCGAAGAAGCGCGCCTTCGGGCCGTGGATGCTGGGCGCGTTCCGGTGGCTCGCAAAATTCCGTTTCCTGCGCGGTACCCCGCTCGACATTTTCGGCTACTCGGCCGACCGCAAGCTCGAGCGCGACCTGATCAACGGCTACCAGAAGGACGTCGCCACCGTGCTCGGCCTGTTGTCGCCGATCACCCACGACACCGCAGTCGAACTGCTGTCGCTGCCCGACCGCATCCGCGGCTACGGCCCGGTGAAGGAAAAGGCGGTGCAAGCCGCCAAAGCCCGCTACGCCCAGCTCGCCGCCGACCTCGCGAGCCCGCCGCCGGCCCCAAGGCAGATCGCGGCGGAGTAGGGCGGTCACCTGATGAGCGAGTGGCTGGCTCTCCACTGGATCGAATTGTCGTTCGGTTTCGTGTGCGGAGTCATCTGCTCGCTAACCAGGCTTTTTTGGGAGAGAGTCTTGTTCGCGGGCGGGCTTGTCTTGGCGATCTACGTCCTGATGGTTCGCGCGGTGGCCCATGCCGGATTCAGGTGGGACAACGAAATTGCCGCCCTTTGCCTGCTGGGCGCATTCCTCGGATGCTTTGTGCGTCCGGCGCTGGACCTGCTCTATCGGAGGGCAAAGGCCCCGTAGCCCGGATTTCGCTGCAAGCGTAATCCGGGCTGAATGCATCCGCGGGTGACGACCCCGGATTGCGCTTCGCTCCATGCGGGCTACAAGTTGATCGCGATCGATACCGGGCTTCGGGGGGAGTGAATGCGGCGTGCGTTGTTGATGATGTCAGCCTGGCTGCTGACGACGCCGGCCGCTGCCGAAACCTTGTCGTGGGAGGGCGTCGGTCCGGTCCGCCTGGGCATGGACGTGAAAGCGGCCGAGCAAGCGCTGAAGACAAAGCTGCTGCCTCGGCAACTCCCCTTCAAAGATGACCAATGCTACGTGACCTGGCGCGCCGACGGACAGGACCCGGGCCTGGGTTACGTCATTGAGCACGGCAGGATCACCGTCATCCAGGTTTATAACTCGGATGGGAAGGTGCCTCAGGTGGCTGACACGCACGGCCTTGGAATTGGCGCCACGGAGGACGACATCCGTGTTGCTTATGGGCAGGTGAAGAAGACTTTGGGCTTCTATGATCGCGGCGGAAGCGATACGGCCGACACCAAGACAGAGCAGAATCCGAAGAGCGCGACGAGCGAATATTCTCCTGAATATCTGATCGAGGTGGAGAGTCTCGACCACAAACGCTCCATCCTCTTCAACACGCAGGCCGGCAAAGTCATTTGGCTGTCGACGGGTTTCAAGCCCATGGTCCTTGAGCCAGAGCCCTGCCAGTAACTTTGAAGCTTGGATATTATCGCTGATCGAACGGCACCTTCAGTTCGCTGATCCGCTCGAACGTCTTCTCCGCGAGGCAGCCATACGCCCAGGTTCGGCTTCCCGAGCCGCCGGGCTGTCCCACGACGCCCCAACACTCGGCTTCGCGATAGCCTTCCCAAGCCTTCTGACTCGCGGCAATCCGCTCGGCCCAGCTGGAGCCCGGCGGCAACGGATTTTGCGCCCGCGCTTCGGCTTCCCGAACGGTCTTGTCCTCGATCGTTTGCCGATAAAGTTGGTCGAGCTCGGCCTGCGCTGCGCGATAGAGATCGTGGAGGCAGTCGCGCTGCTCGGCGTTCGACCTGCGATCGAAGCAGCCCTTCACGCGAACGTCCTCGGCGATCGCCTGGCCGCGTGAGGCCAACAGCAGGATCACGCCGATGCAGAAAATGCCGATCGAAGCCTTGGTCAGTGCAGCCTCCCTCGCGCGGTGATGGCGTCGGCCGGTGCCATTTGTGGTCGCCACGTGCGAGCCGGTTCACCGGGAGGGGTACTATTCGTTGTGCTGCCCAGGCCGGCAACACACACCACCGCTACTTTGCATGGGGTTGATTTCGATAAAACGGGCTTCATTTCGATAAAAAAGAAATCACTTGTGCCGTCGGGCAAATCACCTGTACGACTTGGCACGAAGCTCTCGTGCCCCGGACGCAGCGCAGCGCTTCCCTGGCGATGCGAAGCATCGTCCAGAAGCGGTGCGCTGCAGAGCCGGGGCCCATGTTGCAATGATCCGCGTGGCGGCGTGGGTCCCGGCTCTGCGCAGCAACGCTGGCGCGTTGCAGCGCGTCCGGGACACGGGAGTTCGGTGCACTTGCGCCCACCCGCTGCGCTCTCGCGACACGGAATATTTCCGCGCTTGCCAAGGCCGCCGCAGCGCGTCAGAAAAACCTTGCAAGAAGAAACGCCAGCGGAGACTCGACTTGACCATCAAGGGCAAGGCCTACATTGCCGGGATTTTTGAGCACCCGACCCGGCATGCGCCGGACAAATCCACCGCGCAGCTCCACGCCGAGGTCGCAAAGGGCGCGATCGAGGATGCCGGGCTCAGCAAGGACGACGTTGACGGCTATTTCTGCGCCGGCGATGCGCCCGGCGGCGCCTGGCCGATGGTCGATTATCTCGGCCTGAACACCAAGAAGCTGCGCCATGTCGATTCCACCGAAACCGGCGGCTGTTCCTACATCATTCATCTCGGTCACGCGGCCGAGGCGATCGCTGCGGGAAAATGCTCGGTCGCGCTGATCACGCTCGCCGGCAAGCCGCGCACCGGCCCGATGCCGCCGCGCGCGGCCGGCGCCGAGCTCGATTTCGAGTCCGCTTATGGCGCGACCACCCACAATGCCTATGGCATGTGTGCCATGCGCCACATGCACGACTATGGCACCACCTCAGAGCAGCTCGCCTGGATCAAGGTCGCAGCCTCCCATCACGCGCAATACAATCCGCATGCGATGCTGAAGGACGTCGTCACCGTCGAGGACGTGCTGAACTCGCCGATGATCTCCGATCCGCTGCACCGGATGGATTGCTGCGTCGTCTCCGACGGCGGCGGCGCGCTGATCGTGACGACGCCGGAGATTGCCAAGAGCCTGAAGAAGCCGCAGGTGCGCCTGATCGGCCATGGCGAAGCGATGAAGGGGCCACGCGGCGGCAAGGATCTCGATCTCACTTACTCCGCCGGCGTGTGGTCCGGCCCGCGAGCCTTCGAGGAAGCGGGCATCACGCCGAAGGACATCAAATACGCCTCGATCTACGACAGCTTCACCATCACGGTGCTCATGCAGCTCGAGGACCTCGGCTTCTGCAAGAAGGGCGAGGGCGGAAAATTCGTCGCCGACGGCAATCTGATCTCGGGCGTCGGCAAGCTGCCGTTCAACACCGATGGCGGCGGCCTCTGCAGCAATCATCCCGTCAACCGCGGCGGCATGACCAAGATCATCGAGGCCGTCAGGCAGCTGCGCGGCGAGGCGCATCCGAAGGTGCAGGTGCCGAATTGCGATCTCGCCATCGCCCACGGCACCGGCGGATTGTTGGGCGTCCGCCATGCCGCCTCGACGGCCATTCTGGAGCGCGTGTGATGAGCGAAGCGAAGAAGTATCCAGCCCCGGTGACAAACGCGGAGACCGCGCCGTTCTGGGAAGCGGCTCGCCAAGGCAAGTTCATGATCAAGCGCTGCACGTCTTGCGGCGAAGCGCACTACTTCCCGCGCGCGATCTGCCCGTTCTGCTTCTCCGACAAGACGGATTGGGAGGAGAGTTCGGGTGAGGGTACGATCTACACCTACAGCCTGATGCGGAAGTCGCCGACCGGGCCCTATGCGATCGGCTATGTCACGCTGAAGGAGGGCCCGTCGCTCCAGACCAACTTCGTCGATTGTGATCTGACGACGCTGAAGATCGGGCAGAAGGTGAAGGTGGTGTGGAAGTCCACCGACGGCGCACCGCTGCCGTTCTTCACGCCGGTCTAGCTTCTTCCCTTCTCCCCTTGTGGGAGAAGGTGGCGCGCAGCGCCGGATGAGGGGTATCTCTCCGCGGGGAGAGTTTCTGTGTGGAGGCAACCCCTCACCCAAAAAGAGTTTGTTGCGCGGCTCTCGCCGCCCTCTCCCACAAGGGGAGAGGGCACATCGATGAGCGCCGCTGTTCGCAGAGAGAGCCGGGAGGAAACTGGAAACATGTCGGCGAGATACGAAGAGCTCAAAGCCCTCAAAAACCTCGGCCAGAAATACGCCTACAGCGATCGCGAGGTGATGCTGTACGCCTATGGCATCGGGCTCGGTGCTGATCCCATGGACGAGAATGAGCTCGCGTTCGTCAACGAGGGCACGCTGACCCCGCGGCCGCTCAAGGTGGTGCCGACGTTTGCGTCCGTCGCGGCGTGGGGCTCGGGGCCGGGCGAGATGAATCTGAACCGCGTCATGGTGGTCGATGGTGAGCGCGACATCACCTTCCACCAGCCGCTGCCGCCTGCGGCTCACATCACCGCCGACTCCTCGGTGCTCGAGGTCTACGACAAGGGCAAGGACAAGGGCGTGGTGATCAGTCACCAGACCGTGCTGAAGAACGAGAAGGGCGAGAAGCTCGCGACCCTCGTCGCTTCGCGCTTTGCCCGCGGCGACGGCGGCTTTGGCGGGCCGAACCTGACCCAGCCCGATCCGCACAAGATCCCGTCGCGCGCGCCGGATAGAACTGTCGACATCTCCACGCGCCCCGACCAGGCGCTGGTCTATCGCCTCTGCGGCGACCGCAACCCGTTGCACGCGATCCCGAGTTCGCCAGGAAGGCCGGCTTCCCTCGGCCGATCCTGCACGGCATGTGCACTTACGGCATCACCTGCCGCGGCGTGCTCCAGACCTATGCCGACTATGAGCCAAGTGCCTTCCGCCAGCACATCGCGCGGTTTTCGTCGCCCGTCTATCCTGGCGAGACCGTGACCATGGACATGTGGAAAGACGGCAACGTGATCTCCTTCGAAGCGAAGGTGAAGTCGCGCGGCGTCACCGTGATCAAGAACGGCAAGACGGTGCTGGGTTAGCTGATCTCCGTCATTCCGGGGCGCGCGAAGCGCGAACCCGGAATTTCGCGCCACACCTCTGGATTCCGGGTTCAGCGCTGCGCGCTGCCCCGGAATGACAACAAAAAACAGGGAGAAGCCACCATGGGACTACTCGACGGCAAGGTTGCGCTGATCACCGGCGCGGGCGGCGGGCTCGGTGAGGCCTACGCAAAGCTGTTCGCGCGGGAAGGGGCGGCGGTCGTCGTCAACGACCTCGGTGGTCCCCGTGACGGCTCCGGCGCCGACAAGTCGATGGCGCAGCAGGTGGTCGACGCGATCAAGGCCGAAGGCGGACGTGCGGTCGCCAACGGCGCCGACATCTCCACCATGGAAGGCGGTCAGTCCGTGTTCGACGACGCCATCAAGCACTTTGGCCGCGCCGACATTCTCGTCAACAATGCCGGCATTTTGCGCGACCAGACGTTTGCCAAGGCTGCGGAAGCCGACTGGGATACGGTGATCAAGGTGCATCTGAAGGGCACCTTTTGTTGCACTCTGCCGGTGTTTCGCTGGATGCGGGAAAATGGCGGAGGCGTCATCGTCAACACCTCCTCGACCTCCGGCCTGATCGGCAATTTCGGCCAGACCAATTACGGCGCGGCCAAGGGCGGCATCTGGGGCCTGTCCAACGTGCTGGCGATCGAGGGCCGCAAATACAACATCCGGATCTGGACGCTGGCGCCGGGCGCGCTGACCCGCATGACCGCAGACCTGCCCCGCTATAAGGAGAACCCCTCGGCGGCGCTCGGGCCGGACGGCATCGCGCCGGCCGTGTTATACATGGTCAGCGATTTGTCGGGCGACCAGACCGGCAAGGTGCTGGGCGTGTCCGGGCCGCGCGGCGTGCGCGAAATGCGGATGATGGAGATGGAAGGCTGGAAACCGCCGCACACGGGCTGGAAGGCCCAGGACGTCGTCGATCACGCCACGGAGATCTTCTTCTCCGAGGAGGAGATCAAGAAGTCGGCGCGGCGGTTTTAGGCCATGGTCGTTCCGTGGCGATGCGAAGCATCGAACCCGGAACCTAGAGATTCCGGGTTCGGCTCTGCGAGCCGCCCCGGACTGACGAACAGAGGATAAGGACTTATGAAACTGACCGCCGAAGCCAAGGGCACCTTCGCGATCGCGCCGACGCCGTTCCATGATGACGGCCGGATCGACGAGCGCTCGATCGACCGCCTGACCGATTTCTACGAGCAGGTCGGCTGCGAGGGCGTCACCGTGCTCGGCATTCTCGGTGAGGCGCCGAAGCTCGATGCCGTCGAGGCCGAGCAGGTGGCGGTGCGCTTCGTCAAGCGGGCGAAGAAGATGCAGGTGATCGTCGGCGTCTCCGCGCCGGGCTTTGCCACCATGCGCTCGCTGGCGCGTGCCTCGATGGATGCGGGGGCCGCCGGCGTGATGATTGCGCCGCCGCCGTCCTTGCGCACCGACGATCAGATCACCGGCTATTTCAAGCAGGCGGCCGAAGCGATCGGGCCCGACGTGCCGTGGGTGCTTCAGGATTATCCGCTGACGCTCTCCGTTGTGTTCACCCCCGCAGTGATCCGCAAGATCGTCATGGACAATCCGAACTGCGTGATGCTCAAGCACGAGGACTGGCCGGGGCTAGAGAAGATTTCAACCTTGCGCAACTTCCAGAAGGACGGCTCGCTGCGGCCGCTCTCAATCCTCTGCGGCAATGGCGGCATGTTCCTGGACTTCGAGATGGAGCGCGGCGCCGACGGTGCAATGACCGGCTATGCCTTCCCCGAGCTCCTGATCGACGTCGTGCGCCTCTCCAAGGAAGGCAAGCGCGATGCCGCGCATGATCTGTTCGACGCCCATCTGCCGCTGATCCGTTACGAGCAGCAGCCGGGCGCCGGCCTTGCGGTGCGCAAATACGTGCTCCAGAAGCGCGGCATCATCGCCTCCAGCGCGCAGCGCAAGCCCGGCGCGACCATCACGCCGGCGGCGAAAGCGGAGGTCGAGTATCTGCTGTCGCGCGTGGCCCGCATCGACAAGCGCGCCAATCTCCAGCCGCAATCGAGCGCAGCAGGTTAGTTGCATGCTTGAAGCCGCTGCATCACGCCCTGCGTCCACGATCCTCCTGCTGCGCGACGGCGCAGCCAAGGAGGTCGAAGTCTTCATGATGGTGCGTCACCATCAGATCGAGTTCAACTCGGGCGCGCTGGTGTTTCCCGGCGGCAGCGTCGATGCCGGCGACAAGGAGATCATCGCGCGGCCTGCGCTTTACGCGGGCGGCGAGGGGCTTTCGGAAGACGATCTCGGCTTCCGGATCGCCGCGATCCGCGAGACGTTCGAGGAGAGCGGCATCCTGCTGGCGCGGGAGAAGGGCTCCTCCGCGCCGGTCGACGCCAAGCGTGCCGGCGCGATCGCGGACGCTCATCGCGTTGCGCTCAACGAGCACAAAATCAGCTTCCTCAGCATCCTCTCCGACAACGGCCTCCAGCTTGTGCTCGATGCTCTGGTGCCCTATGCGCACTGGATCACGCCGGAGGGCATGCCAAAGCGCTTCGACACCTGGTTCTTCCTCGCCGCCGCGCCGCCCGATCAGCTCGGCGCCCATGACGGAAGGGAGTCGACGGATTCGATCTGGGTCTCCCCGCGCGAAGCCGTGGCGGGCGGCGATAGCGGCCGGTTCAAGTTGCCGTTCCCGACGACACGCAATCTGATCCGGCTCGCCAAGCAGCCGACGGTGACGTCCGCTCTCGAGCATGCCCGCGGCATGTCCATCGTCACGGTGATGCCGGTGATGACGAAGACTGAAACGGGTCGCCAGCTCCGCATCCCCCGCGAGGCCGGCTATGACGGGGAGGTGTTCGAGGTCGGCGCCCTCGGCTGATACACTTCGATAGGCGACGAACTATTTTTGCTGGCGGCGCTGTAGAGTCCGCTCGGGTCATATCCGGACGGAACGCGCGCCATGGACGCCTCACAGCGGCAATCGACGATCACCTTCGAGCTCGCATTGCTGCTCCTGCTTGCGACGCTCTGGGGCGGCTCCTACACCTTCATCAAGCTCGGCGTCGCCACCATTGCGCCGATCACGCTGATCGCGGCGCGCACCGCGATCGCGGGCACGCTGCTGCTGATGGTCATGCGCCTGCGCGGCATCGCCATGCCGACTGATCTTGCGACCTGGCGCCGCTTCGCCTTCCAGGCCTGCCTCAACAGCGTCGTTCCGTGGACCCTGATCGCCTGGGGCGAGCGCTATGTCGATGCGGCGCTCGCCACCATCCTCAACTCGGCCGCGCCGATCTTCACCTTCCTGTTCACGGCCCTTGTGACCCAGCACGAAACCACCACGGCGCGAAAACTGTTCGGCGTCGTCGCCGGGATGGCCGGCATCTGCCTGATCGTCGGCGTCGATGCATTCCATGACATCGGCCGCGGCCTCGCCGCCGAGACTGCGATCGTTGCGGCAACGCTCTGCTACGCTTGCGCGGCCATCTTCGGCCGCGGCTTCAAGGGGCTCGATCCGATGGCGCCCGCCGCAGGCTCGCTGCTTGCGGGCGCGGCGGTGCTGATGCCCGCCTCGCTCGCCATCGAGCAGCCCTGGACGCTGTCGCCCTCGGCAGGTTCCGTCCTCGCGCTGCTGGCGCTCGCCGTGTTTTCGACCGCGGCGGCCTTCGTAATCTATTTCCGCCTGATCCAGACCCTCGGCTCGGTCGGCACCACGGCGCAGGCCTATCTGCGCGTGCCGATCGGTGTTGCCATCAGCGTGGCGTTCCTCGGCGAGAGCCTGAGCCGGACGGCGTGGATCGGGCTCGCCTCAGTCGTCATCGGCGTCGCCGCCATGACCATCCCGGGAAGCGCTGCGCGGATGGCTAAGGTATCGTAAAAACCGGCCCCGCCGGCCGGTCGAGGCATGTTCCCCCGGGGGTGGAATACGTCGTATATTGGGGCCGTATGGAGTCCGGTCCTGACCAAATGCCTGCCGAACTGATGCCGAATTCGCACCCGAAGCGAGCGTTTTCGCTCTCGATCGGCCAACTGACATTCGGCAGCTTCATTCTGGTGCTGGCCGTGATCATCGTCACCTCGACCGCGAGCGTGATCGCGATCCGCCACATCGATTCGACCTTCGCCGAGCTCCAGCGCCTGCAGAGCGTCGGCGACCTTGCCGAGGATATCGACCGCCGCATGAACGAATTGCGGCTGGCCGCACGTGATTTCGTCACGGACCCCGGCGCCGGCATCCAGTTCAAGCAGGTCGGGGAAGCCGCCTCCACCCTGAGCGACATCCTGAAGAAGACCCGTATCGAGCTCGCTCCCGAGCAGCAGGACATGATCGATGGGGTCACCGAGCGCCTTGCGACCTATCGGAGCGGGCTGGACCGGATCTCGACCCTGATCGATCGCCGTGCCCAGCTGCTCGCCGGTCTGCCGCCGCTGCGCGAGGCGTTCGACACGGCCGTTGCCGAAACCGGCGATCGGGAGCTCGCGTCCCGGTTGTCGGAAGCTCAGAGCCGGATCGCGCTCGGCTTGCTGGCGCGCAATCCGTCGGCCGCCGAGCAGGCGGCGCAAGGCATGCGGACCTTGACCATCGCCGATGCAAGGCTGAGATCGGCGGTCAACAACTATTCCGAAGCCATCATCGCCGTCGCGGTCCGCGAACGTCAGATCGCCGATATCGACAGCGAAGTGCTGGGGACCGAGGGACGGCTGATCGGGCGCGTCACCGAGTTGCTGCGCGAGGTCAGCGCGCGACGCGGGCACGTGCTGTCGCGCGATTTCGCCCGGACGCTCGCGGAGGCGAGGTGGCAGAGCATCGTGCTCGGCACCATCGGCGTGCTGATCGGCATCATTGCCGCCGGTTTCGTGGTGCGCCGGACGGTGCGTCCACTGGCCCAGATCGCGCGCTCGATCCGCGCGCTTGCGGCGGGCGAGAAGAACACGTCCATCCCGTCCGCCGATCTCGACAACGAGATTGGCGACATTGCGCGCGCCGCGGAGGTGTTCCGCCGTGCGCTGGAAGAGGCAGACACCGCGCGCGAGGCGGCGGTTCGCGCGCTCACCGAGCAGCGCCTCGCGGAAGAAAGCTATCGCAAGCTGTTCGAGGGCTCGGTCGACGGCATTTACGTTACCACGCCGGCCGGCGATCTCCTCAATGCCAATCCGGCGCTGGCGCGGATGATGGGCTATGACAGCCCTCAGCACCTCATCGACAGCATCAACGACATCGCGCACACCATCTACGTCCATGTCGAGGCGCGCGAAGAATATCAGCGCCTGATGGAGCGCGACGGCATGGTGCGCGAGTTCGAGTACCAGGTGCGCCAGCGCAGCGGCAACATTCTGTGGCTATCCGACAGCGCGACCGGCGTCCGCGACGAGGAGGGCAGGATCGTGCGCTACGAGGGTACGCTGCGCGACATCACCGACCAGAAGCGCGCGGAAGACGCCATCGCCGAAGGCCGGCGGCTGCTGCAGCAGGTCATCGACACCGTGCCGGCTGTCATCAACGTGAAGGACCGCGATCTCTGCTACGTGCTGATGAACCGCTATATGGCGGGCATCTTCGGCATCGAGCCCGGTGACGCGCTTGGTCGTACCACCGCCGACCTGATGTCGCGCTATGGCGCGGCCAAGACCGACGAGAACGACAAGCGGGTGCTGAAGTTCCGCAAGGGTCTCGGCTTCTACGAGGAGGAGTACGAGGATTCCTCCGGCAACATGCGGCAGTGGCTGGTCAACAAATTGCCGCTGCTCGATGCCGATGGCGAGATCGAGCGGATCGTCACCGTGGCGCTCGACATCGGCGAGCGCAAGCGCGGCGAGCAGGAGATGCGCAAAGCGAAGGAGGCCGCCGAAACTGCGCTGCGTAATCTGCGCGAGACCCAGGCCTCGCTGATCGAGGCGGAGAAGCTTGCCGCGCTCGGGCGCCTGGTCGCGGGCGTCGCGCATGAGGTCAACAATCCCGTCGGAATCAGCCTGACGGTGGCGTCCGCGCTGGAGCGCAAGACGGCGGTGTTCTCGGCCGAGGTCGAGCGCGGCGAGCTGCGCCGCTCGACACTCAACGACTATCTCAACACCAGCCGCGATGCGTCTTCGCAGCTCGTCGCCAATCTCAACCGTGCCGCCGAGCTGATCCAGTCGTTCAAGCAGGTGGCCGCCGACCGGAACTATTCGGATCAGCGCAGCTTTGATCTTGCCGATCTCACAGAGCAGGTGGTGCTGAGTCTGCGACCGGGCCTGCGTAAGCACAACCTGACGCTCAATGTCGAGTGCCAGCCCAACCTGATCATGAACAGCTATCCCGGCCCGTACGGCCAGGTGCTGACCAACCTGTTCCTCAATTCCGTCGCGCACGCCTTTCCGGACGGGCGGCCAGGCCTCATCGACATCCAGGTACGCGAATCCGGCAAGGACAATGTCGAGATCATCTTCTCCGACAATGGCTGCGGCATGTCGCTCGACGTCCGCCGCCGTGCCTTCGATCCGTTCTTCACGACGCGACGCGACCAGGGCGGCACCGGCCTCGGCCTGCACATCGTCTACAGTATCGTCACCAACCGGCTTGGCGGGCGCCTTGATCTCGACTCCGAGCCGGGCGGCGGTACGCGCATCCAGATGATCCTGCCGCGCGTCGCGCCGCTGGAGCAGGCCGCGGAATAGCGCGTCGCTAATCGATGTCTGCGAGCTTGCGCAGCGTGGCGCCAAAGATCAGGCTCGCCTTGCCGACGAGCGCGGTTCCCGTCATCTCCGCGCGCAAATCGGTGAAGATGCCGCTGACGCCGATGCCGACCGGCGCTGGACCGCCGAACAGGGGATTGTCGTCGCCGCGCGGAGAGGTGTGCCGCTGTACCAGCACCTCGCCCTTGAAGGTGTTGTCCCTCACCGTGTAGCTGCCGGTGTAATAGAGATAGGCATCGCCGCCGAGAATTTGACCGTCGCGAAACAGGATTACGCCGCTGCCCTTGCCGACGCGTCCATCGAGCAGCGTCACGTGAATCGAATAAAGACCATTCTTCATGACGTCCCGCGGCCGGCTGCCTTCGCCCCGTGGCGCGCCGGTCCGATGTTTATGCCAAAGCGCCATCCTTCGTGCAACGCGGGAGTTCGCCCGCGGCCCGGGCGCCAAGCCGTAGTTGTCCCGGCTTGCGCATGACAGGGGTATGACGGCCTCATAAAGCAGCGAGGCCATGTGAAGCGAATCAAGTTGGCCCGCGAAATGCATAAACCCTAGTTGCACCGGCCGCGGGGTGCTGGAGCAAGACGAACGTGATCAACTGGATCAATTCCGGCGGCGATGAGCCGCGTCTATGCAGTGCGCATCTAGACAATGTCAGTTGTGAAGCAAGCCGTTGTGAACCAGGTCATGGGCAGATCGGCCGTTCAACGCGCTGGAGACGCGCGGCGAAACTCGGTTGTGCCATACTCCTGGTGGCGCTTGCGGCCCCCTTCGGGCACGCACGCGACCGCGGCCAATTCGTCAACACCAATGCCGAATTGAAGGCCTGGTTTGACGGCTTGCGCAGTGGCAAGGGGCCGTGTTGCTCCGACGCCGACGGGTCGGCGATCTCGGATTCCGACTGGGAAAGCAAGGACGGGCACTACCGTGTCCGCGTGCCGCGCTATGGCTTCATGATCTACGGCCAGCAGCAGGAGCTGGTGTGGGTCGATGTCCCGGAAGAAGCCGTGATTTCGGAGCCGAACCGGGTCGGGCGCACCATGGTATGGCCGATCTACGGCTACATGGGTGTCACGATCCGCTGCTTCATGCCGGGCAGCATGACCTGACGATGTCCGATCCAGCGTAGCTCGGAGGAGCTACGGTGGATGGATTGGGTGATGTTGCACGCCGCAGGATCAGGTGTATTTCTTGTCGCGCTCGAGTAGCTCGACTGAAATACCTTCGGGGCCGCGGATGAAGCAGACGCGAACACCGGGCCGGATCGTCGTCGGTTCGCGCGTGAACTCAACGCCCTTCGCCTTCATCTCGGCGGCGACGGCATCGATGTCCTTCACCGTGACGCCGAAATGGTCGAGGCCCTGATGGGGATGAGGCGGGGGCGGGTTCATGGGCTTGCCGGGCTCGAGCGGTGCAATGAAGATGTTGGCGCCGCCGAGCTTGACGTCGATGCGCGCCGGGCCGCGCACGATTTCGCCACCCAGCACGTCCCGCAGCCAAGCCGCCGCCGCCTCCGGATCGGGGCTGCGCAGATGGACATGATCCCAGGTGACTACAGGCATTTCATTCCTCCCGTCGGGCTTTGCGGCGTCGTGGTCATGTTAGCGGTCCCCTCGGTCGATCGCCACTTGCGCATTCCTGTTACCCGAGATTCTGCTGCCCACGGGAACCCAAATCTGGCTTGTGGGTTGAAGGATTGGTCTAGGCAAGCGCCGCGGGACGACCGTATTGGCGCGCCAGGGAGGAAGACGGCAGGCGCGAGACGCGCGTCGTCGCATATCGGGTGACGCATCCATGCTCGCAAGGCTCTATCGCGTCGATCTCAACGGTCTCGTCAAACTCGGTGCGTTGCTGAGACCGGCGTTCTCAGTGAGGCGAAGAAGCCCGTTGTGGCTTGCGGCAGCGGTGCTGGTCGGCGGAGGCGCCTGGGGGCTGATGTCCGCGTCCGAAGGCAATGAGAGCGACAGGATCGAGTTGGCAACCGTCCAGCCGGAGCCTGCGCAGTCTGTGCCACCGGCAGCAGCAACGACCGAGGCATCAGTGCCGGCCGGGCTCGATCGCCTGCGGATTTCGTCGCAATCCTGGCGCCGTGGCGGGCTCGGATCGCGGGCGCTGGTCACCTTCACGCTGCGAAATGACAACGACTACGCCGTGAAGGATTTGGAGATCGTCTGCGCCTTCACCCGCCGTGACGGCAGCCATCTCACCGATCGCAGGCGCGTGCTTGCCGAAACCGTAAACATGAAAAGCCGCAAGACTTTTGCGCATGTGCCAATCGGCTTCGTTAACGTGAACGCCAGTCAGGCCAAGTGTTCGCTCGCCGCGGCGCGACGTGTCTAAAGGCGGTCTGTCGCGGTAGCGGAAAAGTTACCGTCACGCCGCCGATCACGAAAAAAGTTCGCGTTGTCGTTGAACCGGACGGGCGGCACAGGAACCAATTAAAGGATCGCCGGTTGAGGCGAAGGGCCCGTGTGCTGTTGTGCGGGTGGAGCGCTGCCAGATGCCCATCCTTCGGTATTTTGTGTTCGTCGGCGGCGCATTGCTTGCGCTGCTATTGGTCGTGAATCTCGCGCTGCCCGAAGGGCCGGTCGGCCAGAGCATCGTGACATCCAGCAACGAGGCGCCGCTGATCCGGATACGCTCGGATCGTAAGCTGCCGGAACGTGTGGTGCTCGATACCAGCCAGCCGAGGGTTGCATCGACCGCGCCGGTGAATACTGCGAGCGTTGCTCCGCAGCCGCCCGCCCAGCCGAACGTCTCCCCGGCAGGCGAAATGTCAGCCAAGGCAAGGGTTCGCGAATCCTTCGCCCAATTCGTCCCGACGGAACCGAAGGGCGATGCGGCGTCGGTCAAGAAGCCGGTCCAGCCGAAGCGCAAGGTCGCCAGGCGGTCTCCGCAGCCCTACTACTATGGGCAGCCGACTTATTATGGTTTTGGCCAGCCGACATTCGGCAGGCCGATGCGCGTGGCGCAGCAGCCCCATTTCGGCCTCTTCAACACGACCTGGTGAATGTCCTTCGACCTGCCCGGATGGGGCAGGTGGGGCTTTTGCTCGCCAAGCCTCTCTGCTAATCCCAATGCATCCGAACGGTCGGGCGCCCCAGCCCGACGAAACTCGGAACCCGCCCGGTCCCGGGCAGGATGCGCTCGTAGCTCAGCTGGATAGAGCATCGGATTTCGATTCCGAGGGTCGGGAGTTCGAATCTCTCCGAGCGCGCCAGTAAAATACAAGCAAATTCAGGATGGTACATAGATTTCAGGCGACGGATTTTCGCTGCTGGCAGCGCGGAAAATTGCCCTTTGGGTCCACTTTTGATGCTGTGGACGGCTCCTCCACGGGCACGAGAGTGCCAAGGAGTGGGCGCCGTTTGAGGCTCCCACGATTCGGAGGAGCAGCCTATGCAGTCAATTTCGACGATTGGTCTGGATATCGCGAAGTCGGTCTTTCAAGTGCATGGCGTCGATGGAACCGGTCAGGTGGTGATCCGCCGCCAGCTCAAGCGCCGTTTCGTGCTGTCCTTCTTTGAGAAATTGTCGCCGTGCCTGGTAGGAATCGAGGCTTGCGCGTCATCCCATTATTGGTCCCGCGAACTGCAGGCGTTGGGGCATACGGTGCGGTTGATGCCTCCCGCCTATGTGAAGCCCTACGTCAAGCGGCAGAAGAACGACACCACCGATGCGGAGGCGATTTGCGAGGCGGTCACGAGACCCAACATGCGGTTCGTGCCGACCAAGACGGTCGAGCAATAGAGCGGCCTGATGCTTCATCGAGCGCGCCGGTCGATCCGGCGATCAGGACAACCCACAGCGACTCGGTGGCCCGCGCGGGCGAATCCTACGGATCGTTGCCAACGAAGGCGGTCGGAGCCACGAGGTGAGGGCGCGCTGAAGGTGTCGGGCTTTGCGACTTGGTGCCCATCGAGATGATTAGGCTATCATGGCCTAACAGCCGGTGTTTTTCCTCAGCTGGAGAGCGGAACGAATAGCGCGAACCAGCTCCGCGATAACGGCAGCTCTCACTCCAGAACCTCATACTCGAACGCCACGCCCTCGGGGTCGTTCTCTTCGAACCATTTCTCGGCGGCTTCCACATCGGCGAACACGTTGTGGTCCTTGTCGCCGACCTGCTTGGCGGTGTTGACGAAGACGAAGACGAAGACGAAGACGAAGACGATCACAGTTCTCGCTCCACCGCCGGATGGCTGCGGTTCTTCACCTTGGTCCAGTGTTTCTGTCGGCCGCCCCGGTAAGGCCTGTCACGATGCCTGGAAACGAGACCTTCGAAACCCATGCGGCACGCGGCGCGGAATAGATCGAGGCCGATCTCGCCGCGCTCGAAGGGCGCGACGGTGATGCCATCCGGACGGCGCGCCAGCAGCCGTTCCAAATTCGTTTTGCGCTGGTGCAATGGCAGATCGCGCAATACGAGTCGGCGGGGCCAAAGCGTAGCAGGTGGGGAATGCTCGGCTCAGGCTATTCTCTGGCTCAATCCCGCGTCGGCGAAACAACGTCCCACGACATCAATCGGCGGCTTGCAACGAGCGTCAAAGCGCGATTTTGGCGCTAGCAATCCATTTTGAGCGTTGGGCAGTGCTCGCGTAGTGGACAGCCTGTCACCCTTAACCGCCCGATTGGCTACCTGATCAACAAATATGTCGGCCTTCGCGCTGACATCCACCTGAAGGGAAAATGCTTGCTGCGCCCCAATTAGACCGGCGAAGCTCACGATACAGGTAAGGAAATGTGACGCGAGTGTCTTCATACGCATGATACTGCTCACTTGACCACTCGCCCCTTAGTTCTGTCGCGAGGAGGAGCCTTGCGGTTCATTGGTGAGGTTGCCGATCGGCGCGCGAAAATTAGGCCTGTTGCGGCGAACCGGGACGATCCCGTCCGCGCCATGCGGAAGAATAAAGCCTGCAACGTGCTGCGGACGGGATGGATTGCCGCGAAGAGTGAAGCCGCCTCAGTTGGCGGCCTCTGTCTTTAAGATCCTCACGAAAGTCCCGCTCTCGTGTAGCTCGAGCCAGCCGCGTTCGACAGCATGCTTGATGCCCTCACCGAACTCCGGGCCGCTGGCCTTGAGCGTATAGAGGAACGGCGCGTTGATCTTCTCGATATGGATGCGACCGTCTTGCACGGGCTCGATGCTAGTGGCGATCTCGACCAGCTTGCGCGCTGCGGCGTCTGGGTTGGCGAAGGGACGTTCGGCGGTGAGTTTCATGCGGCGGTCTGGCGGTGTGCGGTGTGGGTATGGGCATCGAGCGTCGGGTTCGTGATTAACTCGCCCCAGAAGCAACGTGCAATCCCTTCCGGACGCAGTGTCGGCAGCGGGAGTGTTAGCTGGTGCATCCGGTCCTTCCAGGCGGTCCAGTCACGCTGGCGACGCCACGTCTCAAAGTCTGCCTCCGTGCGCGAGGCGGCCAGCTCCTGCCACGCTACTTGGAAACTCGTGCGGGCTTCGTTGAACGTCTCGGCAACCTCAAGCCCAACGGGGACTACCTGACAGTCCGGGCGAACTGTCTGGAGAACAACATCGTGCTGTGGAAGTTCGAGAACGGCAAGCGCTCTTCACCCCGACCGCGACACGGCAGTGGCACGACCTCAAGGTCCGCGTGAACGGCACGAAGGTAGAAGGTTATCTCGATGGCAAGCTCTATTTGGAGCACACGCTGTCGCAACCGCTCTCCGGCCGGATCGGACTTTGGTCGAAGGCCGACAGCCACATGCACTTCGCGGACTACACCGTAGCTGCCGGCAATTGAACGAGGCTTCGGCGAGAAGCGTAGGGCGCCTTGACAAACATGTGGGGCGCGCCTTACTTCCACCCATGGGGAAGCGATCTCCCCACGAGGCGACATGCCCATGAATCGCGTCCGGTTTTCCGAGAAGGACGCTGCATGCCTGCCCTTAAGCTCATTCCCACAGCCTTTTTGTGTTCCGCCGTTTCCCCGGAGGGGTTTGTCCCGCTCTCTCGCTGCGAGCGTACGACTGCGTGGCTGCCAACAACCGGCGTGTTGGAGGCGCGGCGCGGATGAATGTTCCGCCAGACACAAGCCAGAACGCGGAACCGCGGCTAAAGGCCCGGCCGGCAATCGCGCTCCTGTTTGGAGCACGCGCCGCGCGCGGGCTTGGTGACGGCTTTGCCACGATCATTTTGCCGGCGTACCTCGTCGAGCTTGGTTACTCCCCTTTCCAGATCGGCGTGGTTGCCACCGGCGCCCTGCTGGGGACCGCGGTCCTCACGCTGGGCGTCGGTTGGCTGGGAGGTCATCGCGACTTGCGGACGCTCCTACTGCTGAGCGCGCTCACGATGATGCTGACCGGTCTGGCGTTTCCGTTCGCAGAGGCGTTTCCGATCATTCTGGTTCTGGCCTTTGTCGGCACCATCAATCCCTCGCCAGGAGATATTGGCATCTTCGTGCCGCTCGAGCATGCGCTGCTGGCAAGCGATGCGAGCGACCAGAAGCGTACGCAGGTCTTTGCCCGCTATAGTCTGATTGGAGGGCTGTCGACCGCGGCGGGCGCCTTGATAGCCACTGTGCCCGACTTTCTTGTCTCGTTTGACATGCCAAGGCTCACCGCCCTGAAGTCCATGTTCTTCGTCTATACCGCCCTTGGTCTCATTGGCGCAGTCCTCTATCGACTGCTGCCGCAAACATCACCCGCGATTGATGCACGACCGAAGGCTTCGGTCCTTGGTCCCTCGCGGCGAATTGTCTATCGGCTTGCAGCACTCTTCAGCGTTGATGCATTTGCCGGCGGATTTGCCGTCCAGTCGCTTGTTGCTTTGTGGCTATTCGAGCGCTTCGACCTTTCGCTTTCAAGCGCAAGCCTCTTCTTCTTCTGGTCCAACACGCTTTCGGCCTTTTCTTATCCGCTCGCCGCAAGGCTGTCGCAGCGGTTCGGACTGATCAACACAATGGTCTTCACACACATCCCCTCAAGCATCTGCCTGATCGCGGCCGCTCTCTTTCCGAATCTGACGGTCGTACTGGTCCTGCTTTCGATCCGAGCAGCGCTCTCGCAGATGGATGTGCCGACACGAACCTCCTACGTGATGGCAGTGGTCACGCCTGAGGAACGCCCGGCGGCGGCCAGCGTGACTGCCGTCCCGCGCAGTCTCGCCTCCGCAGTCAGTCCGAGCCTGGCCGGCGCGATGCTCGGTACGGCATTTTCGGGGCTTCCGCTCGTTATCTGCGGCGCTCTCAAGATCGCCTACGACATCACACTGCTCCTGTCGTTCCGTCACATCAAACCGCCCGAGGAAGTTGAAATGTCGATCGAGCAGGCAAGTGCTGGCGAGATTTCGAGGCCGGGGGGCATTCAATCGCGGAGAGCGGGATGACAGTCGATATAGAGCGCCGAAACTTTGTTGCAGGTGCGATCTCGGAGGCCGCTGGTCAGCACGCTCATCCTTGCGCAACACGACACGTCAGGTCGAAGCCTATTTGAAGCAGGCACAGTGAGCCGAGCCACGATTGGCTGATAAAGGCTGACACGCCAACGCAAGTGTTCTCGGTTGGTGGTTGGACCGGCAGTCGGTTAAGGGGCACAAGCGGACCTCGGCAGCTGCTCGACCTTTGGTCCGCTCATCTCCCGGAAGTACACATTGCGGCGGTCTCGGCAAAGGTCAGCTACGAGCCCATACCGGACACATTGCTCCGCAGCAGACAGGCAGTGATCCTCGGGCACGCAGAAACAGCTGCATCGCGTTGGTTCATCTTGATCTAGATCAAGGAATGTCCCCCTCGAAGCTCTGGTCTCCAGTCAAGAAGCAAGGGGATAAATCGAGATGCTTACGTTCAGGATCGCGATAACGGCGGCTGTGATCGCCTTCATTGCAACCCTGACGGCATGTCTTATTCTTGTCCAGCTCCAGACTTTTCATGCGGTCGCGAGAGCAGCGGCCTCTACCGCCATGGATGCTGCCAGTGCGAACACCCTTAGTCGGCTCGAGGCTGAGGTTTCCGGACTGAGCTCCGTCGTTGAAGTGCTGTCATCGAATCCGTCTCTCGCAGACTCCGACGACAGGAACGAGGAGGATAGCGCAATCGTCCTCTTCAAAGCTGCGCTCCAGAAACTGCAGCAGGTGGATAGCTTCTATATCGGGTACGAAAACGGTTGTTGGCTTCAGGTCCGGCGCCTCGATGTCCTCGAGCCGGCGGAGCGCCAAAAGCTGGGTGCCCCACCCGGTGCCGTTTACAACGTCAATTTGGTCCACCCGACTGCCGGCGGAGCATTGCCGATGCGGCGGATATTCGAAGACGCCGAAGGCAACAAGACTGACCAGGTCGATCTGCCGGACTACAATTATGACCCAAGAAAACGAGTCTGGTACCGCGATACGTTGCATGCAGGAAGGGCTCTCGTTTCGCCGCCATATGCTTCATTCAGCATCGGCACGCCGATGATCACCCTGAGTGCACCTCTGCACGGGCATGTCCGCGGCGTCATCGCCGCTGACCTCAAGCTTGATAAGTTCAGCGAGCTGGTCAACGCGCAACGCCCGGGGGAGCACGGAACAGCCGTCATCTTCGATTCGTTCGGCGTACTCATCGCTCACCCCGACTTCAAGCGGCTCGTGGATGAAGCCAGGGCTCATCCCTCGCGTCCGCAGCTCCCCGAGATTTGGGAAATCCGGACCGGGCTGGTCGGCGCCGTCATGCAAAGGTGGGACGGCCGCGATCGCTTTGAGGGGAGCGTGCGCGGCGAAGATGGACGAGACTACCTTTTTCGCGTGCAAAAATTTTCTCAAGGAGAGCAATACAGCGGCTATTCCATGTTGTTTGCGGCTGAAGATGATTTCTCACAGAACGTCAGGAAATTGCAGTTCAGGGGGCTAGTCATTGCCCTGATCGTCGGCAGCTGCTTTGTGCCCGCGGCCTGGGTCTTTGGCAGCCGGATGTCGACCTCGCTGAAACGGATAACTACCCAAGCGAGGGGACTCCAGGCTTTAGCGGCGCCGGGCGATGCTCCGGTCACATCGAATATCGCGGAGGTCAACGAACTCGGCAGGACGATGGCGGTTGCCCAGCGCAGCATCTGGTCGTTCGCACGCTTTGTCCCGAAGGACATCGTGAGAGGAATCGTCGATGGCTCGATCTCCACCGAGCTTGGGGGAACGAGGAGGGAGGTCTCCATCCTGTTTACCGACGTGACGAATTTTACCGGCATTTCCGAAGCCGCCGACCCTGACAGTCTGATGCGCCAGACCTCGCGCCATTTCGCGGCGCTGACGGAAGCGCTTCTTGCCGAGGGCGGAACCGTGGACAAGTTCATCGGAGACTCGGTGATGGTGTTTTGGAACGCTCCCCATTTGCAGGCCGATCATGTCGAGCGGGCCTGTCGGGCCGCCCTTTCGGCAAAGGCGGCGAGCGACGTGCTGAATGCTCAGTTTGAAGCCGAGGGGCTGCCACCGTTCGTCGCTCGCATTGGCATCCATGTCGGCGATGCCGTGGTGGGAAATGTCGGTTCGACGGAACGTATGAACTATACGGTTCTGGGTAACAGCGTGAATCTTGCTGCTCGTCTCGAAGGACTCAACAAGGCGTATGGGACGAGGATCCTTGTCAGTGAGGCTGTGCACAACCGCGTCGAGCATCGCTTTCGATTCAACGCCATCGGTTCGGTAACCGCCAAGGGGATGAAGGCGGAAACCCGCGTCTATGAGTTGGTCGAAGCCGTTGCGTAAATGACATCCGTTGGCCGCCGCTGCCCCGCCGGCAGCGAGGGACCGGGCCCCATGTTATTGGACCAGGCATGGGCCAGTACTGGCAGGATCGGGTTGCCAGCATGACGCACCGGTCTCGCTCATCAGGCGCTTCAGCGTCTCTGCCTCGCGATCGAGTACTGGGCGCGTCTTCTGCCCCCGCAAGACGATCAGCTGGAACGTCTCCATGAACACGCTGTCGAACTCGGCGTCGCGCTCGCCGAAGCCGACCGGCGGCAGCGCCGGCAGCGCATCCTTCGCCGACTGCATCTCTGCAATTGCACCGGCGCCCATCTTCAGGCCGAGATCAAGATCCGGCGGCAACTTCGCACTCACCACCGGGAAGAAGCCGACGGTACGAGCCAAGGTGATCTGCGTTGCAGGTTGGGTCAGATAGTCGATCAGCGCCATCGATTCAGCGATGTCGGGCGCGCCCTTCACCACCGCCAGGCCGACCAGAAGCGGCATGTAGCCGCGCCCCTTGGGTCCGGCGGGCGCGGGGAAGGCGACAAATTCGTTCGGTTTCTGACGCAGCGCCCCGAGCACGCGGGCGATGTGATCGAAGCCGATCCAGACGTCGCCGGAAAGCAAGGGCTGATCCATAAAATTGTAGCCGGTCGAGTTCGGGTTGACACTCCTCCATAACGACGCGAACTGCGTCCACATCGCTTCCGCCGCCTCCGAGCGGAACGGAACCACCACCCCGCCAGTATACGACGGGTAAAGGAAGCCCTCGAAAAAGCGATGCATCAACCCATGCGGGCCTGCTGGAAAACCGAGCAGGCGCTTGCCCGTCTTCTGCTGGAGCGTTATGGCCCACGTCCCGAGTTGATCGTAGGTGAGGGCATTGATGTCCGCTCCACTCGGCAAATAGGGTAGCGCCTGTTTGTTGGCGACCATGATGTAGCCAGCCTGCATCCAGGGTATATAGAGCTGGTGTGGGGAGCCAAATTTGCCAAGTGCCAACAGTCGATTGGGGATGCCGCGGCCAGCCAGCTTGCCAGCGAGGTCATCGAGCGGGACCAACGCGCCGAGGGTCGCGAGCGGCTGCAACTCTCCATGGAGCGCTCCCACGACATCTATGTTATGCATACCGACCTGTCGTTCCGTCTCTATGCGCGTCAGAAGTCGCTGCGGCAGATCGGTGATGTAGTCGACCTCAGGGGAGAACTCCTTGAGGACCAGGTTGCGCATCTTCTGCGCCTCGCCTATCGGCCGCAGTTGGGTCGACAGAAAGACCAGACGCCCGGTTGGGTCAGCTGCATCCGCGATGGTGGCCAGCAATCCGGCGCAAACCAACAAGCCGAACCAAGCCGGTGTTCGCCGCATATCGTCTCCCTCAAACGTGCCGCGCGCTCGTTCGTTGTCGAGTCTGTCGCGGGCCAAGATCAACGGGTTGAGATTGATCGAGGCTCTTGTTGCTGCCTCCGAGGCGCGCTGCGGCGTTTCCACCCTGTCGATCATCACCCCATTAAGAGCGGGAGTATGGCGGTCTCATCCCTGTCGCTTGTCTGCGATCCCTCGGATCACTCGTCGGCCACCGGCCGTGAAAACTCCGAATCGACCGGCTGTTCGCGAGTTTGTTGTGCTCCGCAATCGCCTATCTAATGTTTTCGATGAAACTGAACTATGCGCGCTGTTGGTAGCGGGTACTGGCAATTTGCGTGCGCAAACCTCAGCGTCCCGGGAGTAGATGAGAGCCGCGCGCTATCCACGTTCGGTCAAAGTCGGCGTGTGCAGCGCGGAGCAGGTTCCAGATCAAAAACTGGCGCCGCCAAAAGGATTGAGGTGGTCGATGCGCTGGAGGCACCGGCGGCTTCTATTTCGTGAACATTGGCCTTGGGGGCGTCGTTGGCGGCGTTGCCGCTGCAGGCGAAATATTGAACGTCAGCCAGAGGTTCCAGCCCGCGGGCCGACTGGCATTGGCGAATTCGCCGTAGGCCTTCAGGTTGAGGTAGCCCTGCAGCTTGTCTGCGAGCGGAAAGATGTAACCAACCTGCGGTCCGATGCCCTGCACCCGCGACCGGAAGCAGCCGACGCGATCACCGGAGCCGCTGTCGCAGCCGATCTCCTGATAGAGATAACCTACCAGGCCGACCTGCCACTGCTTGGTCAGGAATTGCGACGCGCCCCAGTCGAGGTGCATGTCGACACCGCTCTGATATTGAGTCGACGGGTTGACGAAGTTGTACGTGAAGCCGAGCACCGCCGAAAATTCGTGCCCGGTCTTTGGGTCAAAATAAGTGTAGCCGCCGCCGGCGTCGAGCGCCCAATGCCCGATCCCTATGTTGGCAAGACGGGCAGAGTCGTACATCCCGACCGGGATGTCCCCGGTGATGTAGGTCATGTAGTTGTTAACGCCGGCATTCCAGCGCAGCGCGAACTGCGGGTACACATCGCCAAATCCCATGATCGAGCTGTTGATGCTGTCGGAGCGCGAGAAAGGAAATGTGCCGCCGCCGGGGCCCGTCACCGTTCCCGTGAGGGTTCCAGCCAGCGACGTGCTGTTGGCGCCGTAGGCCGCAAGAAAGCCGGCGGAGGCCTGCCCGCCGAACACCGGCGTTTCGAAGGCGTAGTTCGCGATCAAAAAGCCAATATCCAGATTGGCGTGGACGTTGGCGTTCGCGGTGGCTGTGACATTCGCGGGAATATTGCCGAGGGTGATCTCCCGGGCGCGCGCCACGTCGCCGCTGGCAGAAACCGAGTCATGCCAATAAATGGTGGTCGCCGACCACCCCGGCGCCTGCTGGGGCACAGCTGCGAGGCTGCCATAGAGGCCGGGCACCCAAAAGCTGACGCCACCTTCGTCGGCGAGAGCGCTTCGAACTGGAAGCGCGAATAGAGCGGCAAACGATCCAATGCACAAAAGACGCAGTGCTGACCTCGATCCAAGATCCCACATGTGTCAGTCCCCTAATTCCTGGCCTTAATTCTCCCAAATCCCCCAAAATATGCCCACGACGTCAACATAGTCCGGTACCAGGGGGCTACGTCTATGCCGAATCGGCAAGCGTCCCGGCCTCCTGCTGTTTGTTCGAGACTGTGTCTCGGGTGTCACAGTTGCCGCGCACAACCCTGCCATTTTCCCACAGCGTCGCTCGACCGTCGTAAAGGTCGAGAGGCCATGGTGCGAAGTGTTGTTGAATGAGGGCTGAGCAAGGCAGCTGCCAAGCGTACTGCCGACGAAATCAGTGGGCGACAATGGTGGATCATTCTGGTGGGCGCGCCACCGCCTAGGTGGTGCTGGCCTAGTTCTGCTGCCCGCCTAGGCGAACAGAAGCGCCACTCACGATGCCGCCTCCCACGATGATAGCCCTAAAGGACCAGACTGGCACGGCATCAGCAGTGCATTCAGCCAATAGTCACGTATCAATGGCTATTGTTTCAAACGTGCGCGGAGTTCGTCGGTTAGACGAGCCAGGTTGCGGTCGTTTGGCGCGAGATGGGAGAGGCGCTCGAGATAGTCGAGTGCGGTACCTAGATCTCCGGAGTCGCGGCTGAAGGTTGCCAGCGCCAACAGGGTATCGCGATCTTCGGGATGCCGGGCCAGGTTCTCCTTCAGAACCTTCATCGACTCATCGATGCGGCCCGATGAATGCAGCGCCACGGCGTAAACATAGGCGTAGCGTGCCCGATCAGGTTCCAGCTCGGTCGCGTGGCGGAATTCGCCGAGTGCATCATCCGGCAACTTCTGTCGCGTCAGGGTGAGCCCGAGCGCATGGTGCAGTCCTGCGTCCCGGGGGGACGATACGATGGCTGTCCTCAGCACGCTCGCTCCGTCACCCTCACGGCCAAGTCGTCGGTACAAATCTGCGAGATTGATCGCGGCAGGCGCATATTGCGCGCTAAGGCGCAGTGCGCTCTTGTATTCGCTCTCTGCGTCGGTGGTGAGTCCGCGACTGACGAAGAAGTTTCCGAGCGCTGAGCGAGCTTCAGGTCGATCAGCGTTGAAACGTTGCGCGGCGATGAACTCGGCTGTTGCCGTCTCGTAAGCCGCACGATCGGAGACGGGCTGGTTGGCAGCGGGCACCGCAGCCAGCACCGACACTGCCCTGATACGAACGCCACGGCTTGAATCGGAGAGCAGGGGTGAGACCAGGGGCCAGAGCCGGTCGCCTGGAAGGCCGTCGAGCATCTCGAGGGCACCAATCCGAACCATCGGATCAGGATCGGCCAAGCCCTTGCGGGCAAGCTCGATAGTAGCGGGCGAGACCCGGGATCGAAGTTCGCTCAAAGCGCTTGCTCGCGCGATCGCCGGCATTGTGGGGCTAGCTGCAACGAACGCCAGCAGAGCGGCCGCGTCGCTACGATCAGTCCAAGAAGCCTGGAAGGCCTCAGCGTAATTCTGGAAACCTTTTCGACCCGGCCCATGCCAGCGCTCGACTGCATCGGTCGCCCATTGTGCGGATTTGTCGACGTGACAATTGTTGCAGGCGTTCGGCGTGCCAAGTTTCACGGAAAGATCCGGCCTGGGAATTCGAAGGCTGTGATCATGCCGCTTGTCAACCACCATATAGGTGCTGACCGGCATATGGCAGGACGCACAGGTGACTTTTGGTGTCACGTCACTGTGGTGGGTATGGGATGCAACCTCATAGCTGTCTGAAGCGTGGCACTGCAAGCACACGCCATCGTCGGACGCGCGCAATTTGGCGGCGTGCGGATCGTGGCAATCGCTGCAGGTGACGCCAGCTGCAAACATCTTGCTCTGCTTGAACGAGCCGTAGTTGTAGACTTCGTCGAGCATCTGCCCATCGGCGTGATAGAGACCGCGGGCCAGATTGGAGACCTGGTGCGTGTCGGACAATGGCCGCCCTGGTATCCAGTCCTCGGAAAACTGTGCCCGTCGCGCATGACACAAGCCGCAGGTCTCGACTTCCCGGCGTATCGCAGCAGGGGAGACGTTGCGTTGCGGATTGCCGGTCTTGGGATCGCGGTTCCAAATCACGCCGTCCCGCTCGTCGAGAAACACGGCAAGGCCCTTCAGAGGGTCTTTATCCCGTCCGAATGGCCACCAGCTCCGCTGACTGTATGCCCAGTTGACGTGTCGTGAGCCCTTGCCGTGGCATGCCTCGCAGCCGACACTGATCTCCGCCCAGTTGGTGTGGAACCGGTCGTTGGCCACGTCGTAGTTCTTTTGCACGCCCGTCGAATGGCACTCGGCGCACATGAAATTCCAGTTTTGATTGAGCTTGGTCCAATGCAACACGTCGTCGTGTTTGATCGCTTCATTTGGATAGAGATGAAACCAGCGTTGGCCGCCCTGGTCCTTCGGCCGGTTGTCCCAGGCGATTGAAAGTGCCTGTATGCGGCCATCCGGAAATTCGACCAGATATTGCTGGAGGGGGGCGATTCCGAAGGTATATTTCGCCTCGAAGGTCGCAAGCTTGCCGTCGGCGCCGTCGGTCTCGACGAAAAATTTGTTCCCTGTTTTGAAGAAGCGGGAATGGACGCCGTAGTAATCAAAGCTCGCATCGTTGAAGTCACCGAGCACGGAGGCGGCACTGGCGTGCTGCATGGCGTGCCGGTGCTGGGACCCGGCCCACAACGCTGCTTCAGTCTTGTGACATTCGCCGCAGGCTTCGCTGCCGACGAAGGCGGGAGCAGTGGCCGCACTCGTGCGATGTAGCGTCTCGGGCAAGCCGGCTCTTTCCTCGCCGAGGAGGAAGACGCCCAGGCTACCTATCGCGATCGCTGCAATTGACGCAAACACTGCAATCCGCAGCTTCGATGTCCGAGAGCGATGGGGTTGGGCGCTGACAGCTTCGTTCCGAGCGTCCGCGGCTGGCCTCGATGGGGCGGCGCGCTCTGACGGCTCGTCGCGGTTGCCGGTTCGTCCCTTCTTGCGCGCCACTGGCCCTACTCGCTAGACCTCGCCGACCCTTTAGAAGGGTAGATTGATCAAAGGATTCGGTGCGGGCTATGCAAATTCGGCAATTCAGAGCATTCCGGTCAGAAGGCTCCATGTTCCGCGGTGCCGAGGTGAATATGACGCGTGCCAAGCGATCCCTTTTCTCACCACCCGTAGCCATAGCCTTGATAGCAGCCGTTCACCCAGCCGTAGCCGTCCCAAACTAGACATTGGTCATAATCCGCATACGGTTTGCGAGCGCGGCCCCGGCGCCATGCGGGGAGCGCTATCTCAGTTGCTCCACCTTCGCTGCCATGTCGGGGTAGCGACTGATCCTGTACGTGGCGTTGCTGCATTGCAAAACCCAAACCTCGTAGTCCGGCCTTGATCGCTTCGCGTCTCGTATCGCGCGCTTGGGTTGTTCGCACGCAACGCCTTGAGTCCGGATCTGTGCTGCCAGCATGTCCTTGACTGTATTTCCAGGCAATGGGCTCCCGGACGGGTTTGTCTGCGCCGATGCCGGCTCCGTCGGGAGCGGTCCGGATAAGGCGGGCAACATCGTCAAGATCGAAACCAGAAGGCGACCGTTCGTGCGATAGTGCAGGAGAGAGAGCAAAGTCACCTCCTAATTCGTCGATGGGGGGAGCCTCAGCTTTTCCATCGCCTGCTCGACCGAGAAGCTGCCGGGCCGCTGGCGCGGGGGGAATTCGCGGAAGCTTGCGATATGTTGCGCAACGATCGCCTGCGCCGGCACAAGCAGGAAGGCGTGTTCAATGAACCATCGCACGTAGTCGCCCGATTCGTGCTGCGACCGCTCGAAAGGATCGGATCGCAAGTTAAGCAATCTGGGTAACCTCAGCTGCTGCAGAGGCTCCGCCCAGACATCGAGACCGTGGGCACGCTGCTCCAAAAACACCGCCTTCCACTGATCGTAGCGCAAGCCGGCCAAGTTGCCGTCGTCGGTCCAGTAGAAGAACTCGCGGCGCTTGTCCGCCCCCTTGCCTGCGAGCAGATCGCGCTGGTCGTATCCATCGAGGTGAACCTTGAAATTTCTGCCCGCCGCGTCATAGCCCTGCAACAGCTTGTTTTTGATATCGGGTTCGCCGGCCGCGGCGACCAGCGTGGTCGCCCAATCCTCGGCAGAGAAGATATCGTTGATCTCGCTACGGGGAGGGACCAGTCCAGGCCATCGCACCATCGCAGGCACACGATAGCCGCCTTCCCAATTGGTGTTCTTCTCGCCCCGGAAGGGGGTTGCGCCGCCGTCGGGCCAGGAGAATGTTTCGGCGCCGTTATCGGTGGTGTAGATCACGATCGTGTTGTTGGCGATGCCGAGGTCGTCGAGCTTCTTCAATAGCTGTCCGACCTGCCCGTCATGCTCGACCATGCCGTCCGGATAGAGGCCAAAGCCGGTCTTGCCTTGTGACTCCGGCTTTAGCCGGGTCCAGATGTGCATCCGGGTCGGATTGAACCAGACGAAGAACGGCTTTCCGTCGCGGTTGGCGCGTTCGATGAAATCAGTGGAGGCCTTGATGAACTCCTCGTCGACTGTTTCCATGCGCTTCTTGGTGAGCGGCCCGGTATCTTCGCATTTTTGTTTGCCCCAGGGACCAAAGCGTGGATCGTCACCCGGCGTGTCGGTGGTCGTTGCAATGCATTTTAGGACGCCGCGCGGACCGAACTGCGCCCTGAACGCCGGGTTCTTCGGATAGTCTGCGTGCTCCGGTTCATCCTCGGCATTGAGATGATAGAGGTTGCCGAAAAACTCATCGAAGCCATGTACGGTCGGCAGGAATTCGTTGCGATCGCCAAGATGGTTCTTGCCGAATTGTCCCGTCGCATAGCCCTGTGGCTTGAGCAATTCGGCAATCGTCGGATCCTTGTCGGACAATCCCTCTTTCGCCCCGGGCAGGCCAACCTTTAAAAGTCCCGTGCGCAGCGGGCTTTGTCCGGTAATGAATGCGGCGCGCCCGGCAGTGCAGGATTGCTGACCATAATAGTCGGTGAAGATCGCGCCCTCGTTGGCGATACGATCGATGTTGGGCGTGCGATAGCCCATCTGTCCCCGGTTATAGGCGCTGATGTTCCAGTACCCGATGTCGTCGGCCATGATGACGAGGATATTAGGTTTCTGCGGCTGCTGTGCAGATGCCGGTGCAAGGATTGAGGTTGCAGCTACAAGAACCGCGAGCAACCTGAGGAATGTGTTTTTCGGATTGCACATGATCAATCCTCCAAACCCGGCTCGCAGCCGGCCCACAGTTCTGCGAGCTCTATTGGATTCCTGATCCAATAGAGCTCGCATCACTCTGGAAAGCTTCATCACTTCAGTGGTCGTGATCGGGCTCGGTCGGGGCGCGCCCGATCACATCATGGCGCTTTGCGCAGCTAGTCGCTCGCTCCACTGGCATTGGCCTTCTTGACCTCGTCCAGCACCTGACTGAGGTTGTAGCTCTCCGGCGCCTGTAGCGGCGGGAACTTCTCGTAACTCGTCAGGTGCGCCAGCCACAGCCGCTGACCGATTGGCAGCATGTTCCAATCGTACTGGAAGGCGGTCGCCGGGGAGCCGAGCGCACCGCCCAAGCTCATCGCCGTCTTCTGGTCGATGCCGACCGCCTGCTCGAACGGATCGCGCTTGATGTTCTGGACGAGCGTGAAGTGGAACGGGATGAGCGGCATGATCCAGCCGGCCGGCCCGGGCTGCGACATGGTGTAGTACATCTTCCAGTTCTTGTAGCGCACCGCGGACGGCGTCGCGCCCGAGAAATAGAAGAAGTGGTCTCGAGCCGACTTGTCCGACTTGCCTTCGAGGTAGTCGCGCTGGTCGAAGCCGTCGAGGGTCGTCTTGACGATGCCGGGGTACTTCCCTGCCTCGATCTGCTGCTTCAACTCGTCGCCCTTGGGTCCACCGGCAATATTGACCAAGGTGGGCACCCAGTCGAGCGCCGCGAAGAGCTGGTTCTTCACCGTGCCCGGCTTGATGACGCCTGGCCACTTGATCACCATCGGTGCGCGGTAGCCGCCTTCCCAGGCTTCGCCCTTCTGGCCCTTGAACGGTGTCACGCCGCCGTCCGGGAAGGAGATCGCCTCGGCGCCGTTGTCGGTGGTGAACACAACGATGGTATTGTCGGCCTGGCCCATGTCGTCCAGTTTCTTGAGCACGACACCGATGTTGTCGTCCATCTGCTTCATGCCGGCTTCGTTGACGCCCCAGTCCTTACCGCCGCGCTCGCCCACCATGGCCTCGTACTTCGGCGGCAGTACGGTGACGACGTGCATGCGCGCCGGGTTGTACCAGACGAAGAAGGGCTTATTGGTCTTCTTCGGATCGTTGCGGTCGAGGAAGTCGACGACCTTCTCCGAGATCTCCTCGTCCACCGTCCTCGAGCGGTCGAGCGTCAACGGGCCCTCATCGCTGCACATCTGGCTCTTGGCCGTGCCGTCCGGAGATTTGCACCAGAGGACGTTGCGCGGGGGCGTCAGACACAGCGTGGTCTTGGGATCGACTGCGCCGGGCACTTCCGGCACGCCGGGAATCGGCGTGTTCTTGCACGGCGGCGCAACCGTCTGTTGGAGCGGAGTCTTGTTGATGTCAGGGAAACTGACCTGCTGCATCGCATCGAGGTGGTACAGATAGCCCCAGTATTCCTGGAAGCCGTGCGCGGTCGGCAGGGCCTCGGTGTGGTCGCCGAGATGGTTCTTGCCGAACTCGCCCGTGTTGTAGCCGAGATCGAGCAGGAACTGGGCGAGCGCAGGCGTGCCGGGCCGCAGGTAGGACGGGCTCCCCGGGAGCTGCGGCGGGATCATGCCGGTGCGCAGCGGATACATGCCGGTGAAGAACGCGTTGCGACCGGAGGTGCAGCTCTGCATGGCGACGTAGTCCACGAACATCGCACCTTCGTTACCGATGCGATCGATGTTCGGCGTCTCGCCAACCATCAACCCGCGGTGATAGATGCTCGGCTGCATCCATCCGATGTCGTCGCCCATGATGAAGAGGATGTTGGGCTTTTGTCCCTGCTGGGCGGAGGCAGGAATGCTCGCCATTGTCGTGGTGGTACACAACACGACAAGAGCGCCCCAGATTGTTCTGAACATGCTCATGGTTGCTTCCCTTGATGTCGGGCTGCTGAAGCTGAAGCGCGGGCCGCAGCCTTCGCCCACCTCCACCCGCCGACCGCGCCTGCTCTTTATCCATGGGGGATCGTGCCCCGCGCATTCGGTCGACGCTCTCGCGACTGGAAAATTCGCCGAAGCGCCGTGGGTGCGCTATGCGATTTCGGCAGCTTGGGCCTAACTTTGCGGAGTCTGTTGCAGTGTGACCGAAGGCGATTCACCGAAGGTGATGCGATACGTCACCGCGAACCGCCCAAGTTCGAGGAACTGATGATTTCGGGCGACTTCCGACACGCTCGTTGTCGAAGGATCGGCACGTCGCAACGCGGCGCGAGCCTTGTTCAATCGTCGCAATAAGAGATATCGCGTGGGGCTTACGCCAAAAAATTCAGTGCAGCACATGCGCAGTGTTCGCTCTGGCACGCCGATCTCTGCACAAAGCGCGGACATGCTTAGCTTTTGGTCGAAGCGTTTGCTTATCGCTTCTTCGAAACGAGCGATCACTGCGCCGTGATGGAGTCTAGTCTTGGGATTGTCGCCCGTCTCGTTGGCGGCCAGGCAATTGATCGTCGCGTGAAGTAGTTCCCGCTCCAGCGCTCTTGCCGCCTCGGGAGCCAGTTTTTGCCTTTCCGCAAGGCGGCAGGCTTTCGCAAAAAGACGCTGGAATCTCAATGCCTCCGCCGGCGCCGGGCGGAGTATCTTGCTTGTGTGCGGCGGCGTAATCGTCCGACCCGTCAATGCCTTGCTGCAACTCCCAAGTACCCCAGGAGATAGCGCGATCAAACCCCATTGGCATGCGCCGTTGGTTTGTTGATGCGTGGGTTGGCCACGACCGTGCAAAACGACGTCGCCGCTACGCAAAGCAAATCCGTCGGATATGAGAGATTCCGCATCCACTGGAAACGACATGAACGTTCGCTCCGGGGGTAGCGAGACACAGGCAAAGCGCGGAAGGTTCTCGCAACACAGAGAGACTTCCAGATCCTTCAATTTCAGCCGTGTCAGCCGTGCCTTGAAATCGCCGGCACCTGTTATCGTGAGATTGATACATGCATCGGCGAATCCGGCTGAGTAACTATCGGGATCGCCAAAGGTAAGTATGCAAGTCTCTGCCATGTGTCCCGTCCCGTTGGACCGGCGGACAGTTCTTGCGACCAGTTGAATTACGGGTCTCACCGCACGCAGGAGTATCAGGCAACTGACCGCCTTCGGCTATGCAGGTTCGGAAGTTCGGTCCGGCGGGTGGAATGTGACGAATATGCAATTCCGGCAAGCTGTGATCTCGTCAGGCTGCGCGCCGTTTGTCTTCAGATGAGGCGCAAGCACAACGCCCGTGACAAATTTGAAGGGAGCAAGCAAGAAAGAAAGCGCGAAACTGAACGGAGATTAAAGCTAGAGTTGCAGCTATGTGCCGGGTTTATGGAGATACCGCGCTCTCCGCCAGCGTCACGTTCGGTTTGCCGCGGCATTGGCCCGGCTAAGCTCTCCGCATAGGCGGCCCCAAAATCCATTCTTCCTTGTTGTATTCCAGCAGGAGCATCTGTGACAAATGCGTGACAGTGCGGCGCGAAACGTCCCGGATTCCGGAGAGCCCTTCTGGATAAGTCGATCTTTCCTATTGCCCCGTCGCAGAGTTCATCTTCCCCTCAGTCTGGGGAACAGGGGACATTGCGATGCATCGACATACCGCTTGGCGGCTGCTTTTTCTTTTCATTGTTCTTGCAAGCACTCGGGTCAGTGCAGCGTGCATTGATCCCGCGCAGCTTGCACACTCGACCGTCAGCATCATGCGGTATTGGGATGACGCGGAGCGCGACGCGCATCCCAACGTGGTCGGCATCCGGGGCACTGGTTGGTTCCTGTCCCCGGCGACGATCGTCACCGCCGAACATGTCGCCGGAGCGATGAAGCTCTCGACAGAGGAGTGGAGGCCGCTCGAGATCAGGGACGAAGATGGCGCCCAGTTGATCGGGGCGCGCATCCAGCGCCTGGCGGGAGACGCCGCAGAAAAACTGGCCGTGATCGAACTCCAACAGCCCGTTTCCACCGCGCGGAGCTTTGCGATCCGGAGCAAGCCGCTCGTGCCGGAGGAGCAGGTCATGACGTTCGCCTATCCGGCCGGCCGCCCGCACCTCGTAGAAGGGCGGTTCGTTCGATTGGGAGATGGCGGGAAGCTCGACAGCATGGCGCTCCTGGAAATCTATGAAGGCGAGAATCGCTTCGTCATCGATCACGGCGCTTCAGGAGCGCCGGTGGTCGATTGCGACGGCCGCGTCGCTGCGGTCATCAGCAATGTGTTCACGCAAACTTTGGTGTGGGCTTCCCGCCAAATACGAATCTCTACGGCATGGGGAATGCCCAACGTCGTTTCTGTGCCCGTCCAGGCGCTCGATGAGGCTGCTCTAGCCGCTCCGACGCTTGTTCCGCCGCAAGGGAAGGCGGACGATTGAGGCCGATCGCAGTCCGGTCCGGCTACGGCATTTCCGGGGTCCCTGTATCTGGCTCAAGCGACCGGCAAGTGTGTGACTGCCAGCGATGAGGGACGATCGTGATGGACTTCCGGCTGCTCCGCAGGACGGCGCAGTGTATGCGAGGGTGTCTCTCCGAACAGCAGATTGTAGGCAACCGAAAAACGTCCGAGTTCCCAAAAGCCATGGTCCGTAACGATCTGCGTAACAGTCGCCTTCCACGGATCTGAACTCAGGAGCGCCCGCCGCACGAGGTGCATTCGGCGCAAGGTGAGATAGCGGATTGGGCCCATGCCGAGATGCTCTTTGCAGGAGGCGCGAAGCGATCTCTCGGCAACACCGATCGCCGCGCAAATTTCGACGAGATAAAGCGGCCGGCTGGGATTTGCTTCCAAGAATTCCTCAAACTGCGCCACGATGATCTCGTGGCGACGGCCCCCGGCGCTTGGCTCGACGGCAGCGCCTTCGGCGAGGCACCTCACCATGAGGTGAATGAGCTCATGCTCTAACGACCGAAGCACTTGCGGCAACTCAAGAATATCCGGATTATCATGAGCAAGCTGCCCGACGCTCTTGTGCAACTTTAACAGTCGAACCGTCAGTGCAGAATGTGGGCGAACGATTTGCGTTTGCCGCGTTTTCGGAAACTCACGGCCGATTATTGTCTCAGCAGCAGCATCCAGATCATCAATCGGAAGAGACATTGTTCCGTAGTGAAGGTTAGCGTCGGATCGTTGATGTACGACATCGGACCGGTTCAGTATGATGTCGCCAGGCAAAATCTCGACGCCACAGTGCAGGAATCGTGACGAACCGGGTTCGGAAAGAAAGCCGATCGATCTACGCCCGGGCTTGACCGCGACAGTGTTGACCTGAGGAAGGGACACATGGAACCGATGAACCAGGAGCCTGTTCATGCCGATCTGTGTGATCTCGGCATGGAAACGTCCCCTCACGGTCGGGATCAGTTCGAGTTGTGCAGACCGAATGACTGCGGAGCACGCCGACGGTTCGGTAAAATCAAATACTCTACTCCACGCCACTGCTATCCTCCCCTGAAAAAAACAGAGGCCGTTACCTGTCGGACAATAAGTGCGCCAGCATCCGTGGAATTGGCTTCGGATCGCAAAAGCAGAGCAGGGTGATCGCGGCGACACCCAAGTGGGGGTTGTATTTTAGCCCCTTCTTACTTGTGGTGCGTGCACCACTGTTGACATAAATCAATGCGGGAATTGTGACATGAACGGCGGCGTTGCTGCGCAACACAGTTAGCTCAACATCTTATGGGCGTTCGCTGCTCCCAAACGGAAATCGCTTCGTGTCGACGACGGTCCAAGTGTTCGTAGCTGCGAGGTCTGGCGCGACATCGAGCCACCCTCCCACGGTTCAAGGCGCGCATGATGCCGATGCGGGCGAACATCGTCGGGCTGGCTCGCTCTGCGACCAGGATCAGCGCCTCCATGGCGGCCTGCCATTCTGGCCGATCATGCACCGCCTTCGGCAGCGCGGCGATGTACTCGCCAGCATCGCGTAGCGTGACGAGCTTCCGCCGCCAACCTCTATCGGCCCCTAACCGCGCGAGTACGCAGGTCGAGCATCAGACCATCCCGCTCGGCGACGAGAGACGTACCTGGAACTGCAGTTGCGCGACAACACGAATCCGTAAGGGATGAAGGTTAAGGACGCGCACGGCCGCGTGTGTCTACGCGGTATGTCGGTAGATGACAGCAGTGCTTTGTTGTCCACAGTGTCGATCGCGACACACCGCATTCGCGCGACTCGTCGTAGGCTCTTGTGGCGTCCTTCATGGCGCTTTCTCCCTCAGCCTTGAGCCCGTCGCGAATGGCGGGCTTCCTTAAAACGTGCAGGTGACATAGGACAGAGCTTGTCACTCGCGGTGAAGCGCTTCCTTAGGCAAGTTAGCAGCAAGAGCTCCGCTCCCATTGGCGTCGTTTGTACATTGCGAAGGAGGGACTACGATGTTGGACGCTGCCGCGCTGCGCGAAGATCTCGCCGCAATGGAAAAGCAAATCCGTTTTAATCCCAACGACTATGATCTAATCAACAAATACCTGACATATGCCCGCAAGGTGCGTGAGATCGAACATCGCGAAAACGGCTATGTGACTGCACGGAGGGAGCATCAAAATTAGATCCCCGGTGCACGAGGGAATTGTAATAACGCAGCAGATTTTGTTGAGAGCCTCACCGTTACAGAAGTTTCGCTTCTCATTTGCGGGCATGGTGGACAGTAAAGAACAGGCCCCAGCTCAGGGGGGAAAGCTGGGGCCATTCACGCGGGTCCCTGACACTCGGGGATCAGGTAACGTATTTACAATCTGCTTCCGAAGGTCTCGTTCCTTCTAAGCTCAAAGAATCGCAATCTGAGGCGATCCTTGGGCTTCTGATCCTGTGTCTGCTGAGAGGCAACTGGTCCTGGTCCTTTTCGGCCATTGCTCAACGCCTTCAACTGAGGGCTTAAGTCCAAAAGTGAACATTCGTTCCCGGGCAGTCCATATCCGAGAAACACAAAATCCACTGCGTGAAGGTGTCATGGGTGGCGGTCAGGTCGTCGCCGTGTCCGGCCGGTCACCGGGAGCATCTGTCGGCTGTGTCCCTTGCGGGGAGCCTCGCATTCCAGCCTGGGAGCGTGTCCTTTCGGGGCCCTTTGGTCCAAGCACGCGAGGCCACTGCCGCGGCGGCCGAGCGCAAACAATGCACCGTTGCGAGCCCGCACCAATCGCGCAGGAAGCGAAACCGCCAGCCGCTGGCGGGCTATCCTTTAGGGAATGCTAGAAACAGGTTCACCATGAACCAGAGTATGGGCGCCCATATCAGGGCGAGTATCAGGCCCATGAAGATCTGGCAGAACCGACTTGTAGGTTCGTTTGTGCCTCGGCCAACCATGATCAGACGATCGAAGGGCTGCCCCGGCTCACCACAAAACAGATATGAGGACCACCAAGCCGCCCGCGGCCAGTATCCAGGACAGCAAATGGATCATCCGTGTTCGGTCGCGCGTCATGTTGCGCCTCCGGCTCCCGCCCATCTCGAAGCAGGCGCCTGAGCGGGAGCAGACCATTGAGCCAGATCAAGGCTGCCCTTGGTGTGCAGAATCGGCCGGAGTCTGATGCGCGGCCATAGGCGCCCAGGGGCGCCGGTAGATCTCGATACCGGACAACCGCGCCAGACCTGGCTCGCCGTAAGCGACGAGCCGGCCGCCTTGGTCTGCGGTCGTTACTGGCATCTCGTCATGGTCGGGTAGTCGTAACCGGTGGTGCTGGCGGCGAAGTCGCTGTCGATCACGGCGCCGCTGTAGCCGGCGGTCTTCTCGAAGGAGGAGCCGGTGGAAATCAGGCGACGCAACTGTTCGACCTCGACTAAAGGGGTGTTTTGCTGGGGGTATTCGAGGCCCTGCGCAGGCGGCGAAAAAGGGGCTCAGCGCGGCTGCTGCATCATCAGCCAGAATGGGCAGTGTGGGGCCTTCTCGATCTTGGCTTCGCCCACCCGATCGTCCTTACATCGGTTCGATCCGGCCTGGATTTGGGGAGTTGGGGAGGGGATAAGGAGATGCGAGACATGCGGAGCGTCGCATTGAGCCTTGAAGGAGCGACATCACTTGTCTCTTGGTCGCAAGGCCTTGAGGAGCTTGCCCTCGATTGAATCGATGAGGAATATCGAGCCGTCCTCAGTGAGGTGCACGCTGTCTATGGCCGCAGGAGAATGGTCGTTTAAACGTGTGAGACATCCATCGGCATTGCAAAATACCTGCCAAGCCGAAATGTATTCGGCACCTTGTTGTGTGAAGAACATGCGGGCCTGTTCGTCATCCCAAAGGTTGTTCACAAAACTGCTAGATCGTGCGGGCAGTAACTGTCTGCGCGTGATGTAGTAGCTTAGGGCCTGCTCCGGTAAACCGCGCTTCCACGATGGTACCGGGCCTAATACAATTATTCTTGGACCGATCAGTTTCAATGCAGCCAGCGTGTTGCTCCAGCCTGTCCTCGTGCTTACGTCGAGAGGGCCATTTGCGTGCAGCAGGACGACGTCGGGTCGAATAGAGCTGAGGATTTGTCTCACACGCTCATTGTTTTCCGCGCAGGCGACAGAAATCGGACCGCTCAGGAGCGGCATACAAGAGCTGGCGGTAACTTGAACAAGTCCGGACGGCTGACGCGACTGGAGAACTCGGAGCCCGGGCATCAGCGATCCAGCTGTGGAATCACCCCATACGGATAAGAGCGGGCGAACGTGCTCGAAGCATTCATCGGCGAACTCTGTTTGAGATCCCAAGTCCAGCAGACATCGGCCGAGTCGCCATGCGATTGGCCGCTCCGCTGCAGCCGCTCTCAACTCAGGTGGAAAGCGGCCGGAGAAACCGTCGGATTGGATTACGACGAATCCGGCAATTGCTGTCGCCAGCATGCCGCCGGCCAGCAGACCAATTCTCTTGTTGCTCAACGCTCCGAAACGGATTGGCGTCTCAATGAGGGCAAATGTAGCCCAAGCGAGGGCATAGGAAGCAACAACGGCCAAGCCGCGCTCTAGCAAGGTCAGTGGCAGGAACTTCACGGCAGCAGACAGCACCAAGACGGGCCAATGCCACAGGTACAACGGATAGCTTATCTTGCCGGTAAGCACCGTGGCACGATTAGAGAGCATGAGAGCAGCCAAACGACTTCTTGCGCCACCCGCGATGACCAGCATCGACCCAGCGACCGGCAAAGCTGCGCGCCAACTCGGATAGTCCGCCTTCTGATCGATCAAGAGAGAACTCGCCACCACTAAGGCCAGCCCAATTGCAACCACAGCATCTGGATTGGCAACGCGCGCGAGGGGCGCGTGCCGTTCGCGCCACGCAAGGATGGCCCCGGCCATCAATTCCCACGCTCTAGTGATCGGAGAGTAAAAATCCAGATCGCGATGGTGATCGAGGAGGACCGAAACCCCGAAGGATAGCGCACCGACGAGCAATATCGCGGTCCACCATCGACGTGGGGCCGCAAGGAGCGATACAGCGAGGGGCCACAGGATGTAGAACTGCTCCTCTACCCCAAGCGACCAAAGGTGGAGCAGCGGGAATGTATGCGTGTCCGGGCTGAAATATCCTGACTGAAACCAAAAATAGAAGTTCGCGGCGAATACTGAGCTCGCGGCAACTTGCGCTCCAAGGCGAACAAAGGAATCCGGCAACAATATAAACCATGATGCCAACAGAACCGTCGACATAACAAGGATAAGGGCGGGGAAAAGCCGTCGTACGCGCCGCGTGTAGAACTGCGTGACCGTGAATGACCCTTGCGCGACTTCATCGAAGATAATTCCGGAGATGAGATATCCAGAGATCACAAAGAAGACGTCAACTCCGATGAACCCACCGGGGACGTACTCTGGATAGGCGTGAAAGAAGACAACGGCCGATACGGCAACGGCGCGCAGCCCGTCGATCTCCGGCCGGTAACCCGGTGCCTGTCCCATTGGTCCGCCTGAATGCTATGCAACACATCCAGTATTTCGCGACATTTTCGGGGCGCGGTGGAAGCGGGCGAGGCCGGTTCCCCTTTCGACGATCGGGCTAGCACCTGACAAATCACTGATTTGCCCGACCTGGAGAAGAAATTTACTTCGATTGCCTGCTGCGCCTCGCCAATCGCACGCCAGCACCGCTCCCATCCTCCGGAATGAACTCGACGCCGGCCTTTTCGAGGGCGGCGACAAGTGCTTGGCCGGTTTCGGCGCGGCCGCCAATTGGCCCATCGACCGATTCCAACTGCTACGCCAGGCGAAGATCAAGGCACGAGAGGCCAAATGCAGCGATCGGGGTTAGCGATCGATCAGGCCGATCTGCGCCGTCCAAACGCCACGATAGGCGTCAAGGCCGGCGATCGCAGCTGCGTCGACGGGCATCGGCGCCGCGATGGGGTAGGAAGGCGGCCATTGAGCAAGCATTGCGGCACCGCGCGCCGTGCCTGCGGCGTCTTCCGCTGCAAAGACGCGCTGCGTCGGTCGTAACGCGCCGAGGGTCTGACAGAATGGAAGATTGCCGGCGAAGGTCCCTTCGACGATGAGATCGCCGCCTATTGCTCCCATGCGCGTCAGCATCAGATCGCTGACCAGGGCGCAATAGAGCGTCGCAAGCGCGGTTCGATCGCGCGCTGCAACTTCGCCGCGGATCACGCCTTTGGTCGTCGCATAAGGTCCGCCATGGCCGGAGAAGCAGGGCAGAGCCATCGCGCCCGAGGCGACGACGCGCTCGATCGCGTCAAGATCAGGATTGCCGCCGCCCGCGATGACGGCGTATTCACGCCCGCCCATGAAGCGCCCGCAGGCGATGGGGCGGCCGAGCGCGTCGACGTTGGCGAGCGTGTCGTCGCGAGGATCGAGCTGATCGAGTGAAAGGCCCACGCTCATCAGGATCACCCAGGTCCCGGTCGACAACACGGTGAACGGCGCCTGGCGCGAGACGAGGTAGGGCAGAAGTGAAGCGTTGGAATCGTGGATACCGCAAAAGACTCGCGTTTCAGGCGCGAGCCCGGTCAGGGCGGCGATTTCAGGCTGAATCGGACCGAGCGGATCGAAGGCGCGGCGGAGCGGCGGCAGCAAGTGGTCGACGCTGAGAGCTTTGACGAGGCTCGAGATCTGTCCCTGCCGCGGCGCCCAGAGGTCGGTATGGGCGCCGAGGGTCGTGATTTCAGAGACAGCGATGCCGCTCAGGCGCCAGGTCCAATATTGCGGGTAGCCAACGAAATACCTCGCATCGGCAAAGAGGTCCGGACAGCGCCACTTCTGATAGGCGAGCTGCCGGCCGAGATTGAGACCGGCTGGCAGTCTCGGCGACAGGCTCTCCGAAAAGGGCGGCCGCAGGCTGGCATAGTCGGGCTCGATCACTTCTACGCCCGTGAATTCGTAGTCCATGACCGGAGCGGCGAGCGCGCTCTCGCCGATCAAGGCGCCGGCTGCGCCATGCGCGGTCGGAACGATCGCACTGATCTGATGCGTGCGTGCGGCCTCACGAAGCGCATCGAGAAAGAAGTTCCACGCGCTCTCAACATCTTCGTGCGGATAGGGCGGGCCCGGCCGAATGCAGTTGGGCGCCGACTTTTCCCAGAGAAGTCGGCCGTCACCGAACAAGGCAAGCTTTACATTGGTCTTGCCGATGTCGAGGACTGCGACCGTCTGGCTCATCGTCAAGCTACATCTCAACAAGCAACGTCACGCGTGTCATGGCCGGCTTGTCACGGCGATGACAACGAGGCCCAAAGTGCGTCGCCCGGCCGCGTTCTGCGGCGGCCGGGCGACGAGCCTAGGTCAAAAATCGAAGTCCTTGATGTTCTGCTTGGTGAAGATGAAGGGCGAGCCAAGCAGGATCTCGCTGCCATTGACCACGTTCAGCTTGCCGAGCTTGCCCGCATCCACCGAGGTCGCGCCGGGCTTCAGGGTACCGTCGACGACGGCACGCATCACGTAGGTCGCGGCATAGCCGAGATCGACCGGATTCCACAGCACGACCGACTTGACGCAGTCCGCGTTGACATAAGGCTTCATCGCATTCGGCGTGGCAAGGCCGACCACCGCCACCTTGCCGCAGAGCTTGGCCTTGGTCACGGCCTCCGCCGAAGCCGGCGTCGCGACCGAAGTCATGCCGAACAGGCCAGCAAGCTTGTCGCCATGCTTGTTGATCAGCGTCGTCGCCTGGTTGAAGGACAGGTTGTTGTCCTCCTGCGCTTCGACTGTCTCCAGCCATTTCAGCTTGGGGTGACACTTCTGCGCATAGGCCCACATCTCGGCGATCCAGCGTGCCTGGTTCGGCGTCGTGAACGTCGAGGTGACGATCGCGAAGCTCTTATCTTCGCCGGCCTCGTTGGCCATCGAGTCGATCATCGACTTGGCGATGCCGTTGAACTCGGCCTGGTTGACGAACCATTCGCGCGCGTCCGGCGTCGAGTTGGCGTCGTAACCGACGACATGGATGCCTTTCGACAGGGCCTTCTTAAGCACCGGCGCGATCGCCACCGGATCGTTGGCGGCGAAGAGAATGCCGTCGACGCCGCTGGTGATGTAATTGTCGATGAACTTGATCTGTTCGTCGATCTTGGCTTCGGTCGGGCCGTCGGTCTTCACCGTGACATTGCCGAGCGCCTTGGCGGCCTCCTGCATGCCTTTCGACGTCGCGTTGAAATAGCCGATGCCGATCAGCTTCGGCACGTCAACCAGCGTGATCGGTTTGCCGGCCTTGTCGGCCGCATTGGTTGGCCGGCCGCCGTCATAAGGCTTGGCCGCTGGCGCGGCGTTGGCCTCGCCAGCCGCACAGGCAAGCGGATTGACCGGCAGGTCGTCCGCGCCGTCCCATCTCTTGTCCGCTGCCGAGGCCGTTCCGGCCAGAAGCGTCGCGCTGAGAAATGCAAAGGCTAATCCGAGCTTCATCTTGTTGTCCTCCCATGTTTAAGCCGCTGTTTTCGCGGTCAGACACTCCATCAAACGCCGTCGCGGCGCCGTTGGAGCGAACTCGCCACAAGAGTTGAAAGGATGAGCACTGCGCCGATGACCACGATCGTCGCATCGCCCTTGACGCCGGTCAGGGCCAGTCCGTTCTTCAAGAGCTGGATCATCGCCAGGCCAACGACCGTGCCCCAGATCGTGCCGACGCCTCCGAATATGCTGGTGCCGCCGAGCACCACCGCCGCGATCACGTCGAGCTCATAGCCGATCCCCATGTCCGAGCGGGTCGTGGTCACGCGTGAGACGAGAACACAAGCGGAAAGGCCGGCCATGAGGCCCGATAGCGTGTAGATGATCAGCTTGACGCGATCGACCGGCAAACCGGAAAAGCGCGCGGCGGTCTCGTTGTTGCCGATCGCATAGAGAGTCCGGCCGAAAGTGGTGCGGTCAAGAACGATTGCCGAGACCACGATCGCGATCAGCAGGAGCCAGAGCTGCGCCGGCACGCCGAAAAGGTTTTCCTGTCCGATGAAGTAGAACCATTCCGGGTAGCCGCGCACCGAACGCGCCTGGCTGATCCCCTCGGCGAGGCCGCGATAGAGCGCGAGCGTCGCGATCGTCATGATCAGTGGCGGTACTTTCACCCTGGTGATGACGATCCCGTTGAGAAGACCTGCCGCGGCACCGACGAGCAACGAGAAGCAGATCGCCAGCGGCAAGGGAAAGCCGAAATTCTTCCACGAATAGCCGAGCAAGATGGCGCAGAGCCCGACGATCGAGCCGACCGAGAGATCGATGCCCCCGGTGATGATGATGAAGGTCATCGGCAGCGCAATCAGCCCGACCTCGGTCGTCAGCCTGCCTTGATTGAGCAGATTGTCGAGCGTGAGGAAGCGGCTGTTCAAGCCGCCGAGCACGATCAACGCAAGGAGAAGGATCACCGCGAGCATGGTCTCGTGGCGCAGCAGCCACCAGGGGACGACGCGCTTGGCGGTCTGGGGAAGAGGGATTTCGCTCATGGCGCTCATGCTCCGGCCATGCGCCGGCGCCGCAGAATGTCGGCGATCACGGTCACGAGGATGAGCACGCCCTGGACCGCGCGGATCCAGTAGGGCGAGACGTCGATGAAGACCAGCGCGCTCGCGATCTCGGCGATCAGTACGGCGGCAAGGGTCGAGCCGATCACCGTGCCGACGCCGCCGAGGATGCTGACGCCTCCGACGACCGACGCGGTGATGATCGTCAGCTCGAGATTGGGCGGCACGGTCGACTGGATGACGCGCAGCTGCGTCGCATAGAGCAGGGCGGCCGCCCCGGCAAAGAATCCGTGCAGCGCGAAGACCATGACGATCGTGCGCGGCTGCGAAATGCCGCAGAGCCGCGCCGCTTCGGCGTTGCCGCCCACGGCGTAGATGGCGCGGCCTGAGGCCGAATAGCGCATCCATAAGGCCGCCAGGATCGTCACCAGGATCATGAGAAAAACCGGGAACGGCAGCACACCGAAGAGTTCGATATCGGCGAGATGGAAACTGTCGGGCAGGTCGGTGATCCATTTGCCCCCGGTGACGCTGATCAGGCCGCCTTTGAGGATCGACAGCATGCCGAGCGTAACCACGATCGCCGGAATGCGCAGGTAGGCGATGATGGCCCCCTGCAAGGCCATTACGAGGACGCCGGCAACGAGCGCCGCCAGCCAGGCGACCACGATCGGCGCGCCGTTCACCGCCAGAGTGCCGCTGATCGTCGCCAGGACGCCGATCAGCGCGCCGACGGAAATATCGATGTTGCCGGAGACGATCACCATCGACATGCCGACTGCTGCGACTGCGATATAGGCGTTGCCGAGCAGCACGTCGGAAAGATTGCGCGCCGCCAGAAAGCGCGGATTGTAAAGGCCAACGGCGATGGCGAGGCCGATCACCGCGATCGCGAGCAAAGCCTCCTGCGAGGCAAGCACCTTCAGCCGCCGCCGCGGATCAGCCTCGGTTCCGGCCAAGGTCAACGTCGTCATGCCGCTTTCTCCGCGTTGTCATGACTGCCCATCATCGCTGCGCCGATCGTTTCCTGGGTTGCTTCTTCGCGCGAAAATTCGGCAACGATACGGCCTTCGCGCATCACGAGCACGCGGTCGCTCATGCCGAGCACTTCTGGCAGCTCGCTCGAAATCATCAGGATGGCGAGCCCCTGGGCCGCAAGCTCGCCCATCAGCCGATGGATTTCCGCCTTGGCGCCCACATCGATGCCGCGCGTCGGCTCATCGAGGATCAATAGCTTCGGCTCATTGGCGAGCCATTTGCCGAGCACGATCTTCTGCTGATTGCCGCCGGAGAGCTTGCCCGCGATCTGCTCGAGCGAGCTCGTCTTGACCGCAAAGCGCTTGACGCCGTCGTCGGCAAGCTTGCGCTCGGCGCCGCGATCGATGAAGCCGCCGAATGCGACCTTGCCAAGCGCGGCGAGGCTGAAGTTCTCGCGCACACTCATCGGCCGCACCAGGCCCTGTGTGCCGCGATCCTCGGGGACATAGGCGAGGCCCAGGGACCGCGCCTGTGCCGGCGAGCGGATATCGACCTTCCGTCCGGCGATCCGGATTTCGCCGCTATCGGCCGGCGTGACGCCGAAAATGGTTTGCGCCAGCTCGCTGCGACCCGAGCCGACGAGGCCGGCAAGGCCGACGATCTCGCCGGCGCGCACCGTGAGCGATACGCTCCTTGTCAGCGGCCGTCGTTCGAGGTCTTTCACCTCCAGCACCGGCTTGCCGATCGGAACCGTGATCTTCGGGAACAGGCTTTCGATCCTGCGGCCGACCATCAATTGCACGAGCTCGGCCGCGTCCGTGTCGGCGACGCGCTTGGTCGCGACATGCGCGCCATCGCGCAGCACGGTGACACGATCGGCGATGGCGAAGATTTCGTCGAGCCGGTGGCTGATATAGATCACGGCGACGCCGCGGGCTTTCAGCTTGCGAACGATATCGAACAGCCGCGTCACGTCGTACTCGGTCAGGGCCGCGGTCGGCTCGTCCATGATCAGGATGCGCGCGTCCTGCGACAGCGCGCGCAGGATTTCGACGCGCTGGCGATTGCCGACGCTGAGGGAACCGACGACTCGGTCGGCCTGCAGGTCATGAATCTCGAGCGAAGCGAGCAGCGCATTCGTCTTCTCGTGCATCGCCCGCCAGTCGATCCGGCCGAGGCCGGCGCGCGGCGCATGCCCCATGAAGATATTCTCGGCGACGGTAAGCTCCGGAAACAGCAGCAGCTCTTGATAGATCGTGGCGATGCCGGCGCGCCTTGCATCGTCCGGACGCGCTAGGTCGACCGGCTTGCCGTCCACGAGTACCTCGCCGCGATCGGGCGGGAACACGCCGGAAACGATCTTGATCAGCGTCGACTTGCCGGCGCCGTTCTCACCGAGCAAGGCGTGGACTTCTCCCCTGGCGGCGTCGAACGAGACGCCGGACAGCGCCCGCACGCCTGGAAAGGATTTCTCGATCGAGCGTACCGACAGAAGCGGCGTTCCGGGAGTTTCACTATGCGCGTCCGTTGTCATGGTCACGCCGCCGCATTGGTTTGAGCGCCTGCATCGACGGCAACGACGCGGACACCGTGCCCGCGCAGCATGTCGAGTGCGTCGTCTGGCGCGCCGGAATCGGTGATCAGCGTATCGATGCGCGAGAGCGGGCAGACGACTAGGCTGCCGCGCGAGACGAATTTCGAGGAATCGGCCAGCACGATCAGCTTGTCGGCACGCTTCAGCAGTTTCGACTCGGCGCGGGCGAGCAGGGGATCACCCTCGATCACCCCGAGCGGGCCGATTGAAATCGCGCTCATGAACATCCGCGTCGCCGAATAGTGCTGGATCGCATCCTCTTCAAAGGGCGAGACGATCATGCCCTGCTCACGATAGACCTCGCCGCCCGGCAAGGCGACGCGGCATTTCGACGTGTGGATCAGCGCGTCGGCGAGCAGATAGGAATTGGTCAACACCTTCAGGCGGCGCTCGCGCAGATACTCGCCCATCTGGTACGTGGTCGTGCCGCCATTGATGATGATCGTCTCGCCGTCGGCGCAGAGTGCGACTGCCGCCTTCGCAATGGCGCGCTTGGCGTCAATATTGAGCGTCTGGCTGACGTCGAAGGAGCGGGTGGCAAGGGAGAGGACGTCGCCCGGTGCGCTGGCGGTTTCCGGCAGGGCTTCTAGTCCGCCGTGCACCCTGATCGCGACACCTTGCTCAGCGAGTCTGGCGAAATCGCGCCGTATGGAAGCTTCGGAGACGCCGGTCGCGCGACAAGCGTCGGCGATGCGCACCAGCGACCGCTCACGCAAGAGTGCCTTGATGACCTGCCAGCGTTCCCGCTCGTGCACGTCGCCCTCCCTTTTGCCCGCAAATAGGTCATGCTCTCGACCATTGGTCAACTGCGAACCGTCAAGTTCGCTCAATATCGCGCTGCATCAATCATATTGCGTCGCGATGGTGAGCGTGGATGATTGACCGTGATTGAATGGCTGACATAAGCTGCATCAAGGTAAAGCACAGGGAGAACGCCTAATGAGCGAGGTCGCGGCCACGCCCCTGCCAAACCTATGGGACGACGCGCTCGCCGCCGGGCTCGATGAGGCAGGTCAGTTGCTGTACCGCTCGAACCTGCTCGGGGCCGATCTGCGCATCACCAATTTCGGCGGCGGCAACACCTCAGCCAAGATCGAGATGAAAGATCCGCTGACGCGCGAGAGCGTACGCGTGCTCTGGGTCAAAGGCTCAGGCGGCGACATCGGCTCGATGAAGCGCGACGGCTTTTCGACGCTGTACCTCGACAAGCTCGAGAGCTTGAAAGGCATCTATCGCGGCCTCGCCCATGAGGACGAGATGGTCGCCTTATTCAATCACTGCACCTTCGATCTCAATCCGCGTGCGAGCTCGATCGATACACCCTTGCACGCCTTCGTGCCGCACCGGCATGTCGATCATGTCCATGCCGACGCGGTCATCGCCATTGCCGCCTCAGTCGACGCCGAGCGTTTGACCCGCGAGGTTTTCGGCGGCAAGCTCGGGTTCCTGCCGTGGCAGCGGCCCGGCTTCGATCTCGGCCTGAAGCTCGGCGAGATGGCTGCGCGCCATCCCGACTATGTCGGCGTGGTCCTCGGCGGGCACGGGCTGTTCACCTGGGCCGAGACGTCGAAAGCCTGTTACGAGATGACCTTGCGCGTGATTCAACAGGCTGCCGATTGGCTTGCTGCGCATGAGCAGAAGCCGGCTTTCGGCGGCGCCAAGGTCCAAACGGCCTCGCCGGAGAAGCGCCGCGCGATCGCGGCCAGGCTGATGCCGCTGATCCGCGGCAAGATCTCCACCGACGAGCGCAAGATCGGCCATTTCACCGATGCTCCGGAGGTGCTGGAGTTCGTCAACTCGAGCGCGCTGACGAAGCTGGCGCCGCTCGGCACCTCCTGTCCGGATCACTTTCTTCGCACCAAGATCCGACCGCTGTTGCTGCCCTACGATTCCGTGCGCGACAATCTCGACGAGGTGATCGCCGGCCTCGACGACGTTCTCGCCGCTTACCGGCACGACTACGCCGCCTATTACGGGCGCTGCAAACGTTCGGATTCGCCGGCCATGCGCGATCCCAACGCGATTGTGTATCTCATTCCGGGCATCGGTATGTTCACGTTTGCCAAGGACAAGGCAACGGCGCGCGTTGCGGCCGAGTTCTATGTCAACGCAATAAACGTCATGCGTGGCGCCTCGGGCGTCAGTGCCTATGTCGGCCTTGCCGAACAGGAGGCCTTCAACATCGAATATTGGCTGCTGGAAGAGGCCAAGCTCCAGCGCATGCCAAAGCCGAAATCGCTCGCCGGGCGGATCGCCTATGTGACTGGCGGCGCCGGCGGCATTGGCGGGGCGACCGCGCAGCGGCTGCTCGGCGAAGGCGCGTGCCTTGTCATTGCCGATATCGACGAGAAGGCGCTGAACGAGCGCGTTGCGGCGATCACGAAACGCCATGGTCGCGACGCGGCGATCGGTGTCAAGCTCGATGTAACCGACGAGGCGGCGGTGGTCGCCTCGTTCGAAGAGACCGCGCGCGCCTTTGGCGGTGTCGACATCGTCGTCTCGAACGCGGGGATCGCTTCGGCTTCGCCTGTCGAGGACACGAGTCTTGGGCTCTGGCAGAAGAACATGGACATTCTCGCCACGGGTTATTTCCTCGTCTCGCGTGAGGCGTTCCGGCTGATGCAGCGTCAGAACATCGGCGGCGCCATCATCTTCGTCGCATCGAAGAACGGCCTTGCCGCTTCGGCAGGCGCTTCGGCCTATTGCGCAGCCAAGGCGTCGGAGATCCATCTCGCCCGCTGCCTGGCGCTGGAAGGCGCGGCACATGGCATCCGGGTCAATACGGTCAATCCGGACGCGGTGCTGCGCGGCTCGAAGATCTGGGAAGGCGAGTGGCGTCAGCAGCGTGCGGCGTCCAACAAGGTCACCGAAGATCAGCTCGAGGAAGTCTACCGCCAGCGCTCGATGCTCAAACTGTCGGTTTTCCCCGAGGATATCGCCGAGGGTATCTACTTCTTCGCGTCCGACCTTTCGGCCAAATCAACCGGCAACATCCTCAATGTCGACGCCGGCAACGCGCAGGCCTTCACGCGATGAGCACGCCGTTCTCGATCAGCGCGGATTTCATCGCCGACCACAACGCGCGGCTCGAAGACGCCACCACTGAAGACTACGACGCCCTGAAGCGTGCACTGGCGCGGCAGGGGATCGACGCGGAGGCCCTGGTGCAGAAGGTCATGGCCTTCGGCGTCGCCATTCCGACCTGGGGCGTCGGCACAGGTGGCACGCGTTTCGCTCGCTTTCCGGGGCCGGGTGAGCCACGCAACGTCTTCGAGAAGATCGACGATTGCGCCGTGATCCAGCGATTGACGCGGGCCACTCCGACCATCTCGCCGCACATTCCGTGGGACAAGGTCGATGACTATGTCGCCTTGCGCGAGAAGGCTGCGACGCGCGGCCTTGCCTTCGATGCGGTCAATTCCAACACGTTCCAGGATCAGCCGGGGCAGGAGCTTTCATACAAGTTCGGTTCGTTGTCGCATACCGATGCGCGCGTGCGCGCTCAGGCGGTCGCACACAACATCGAATGCATCGAGATCGGCCGCAAGCTCGGCTCGAATGCGCTGACCGTCTGGATCGCCGATGGCTCGAACTTTGCCGGCCAATCGAATCTGACCAAGGCGCTCGACCGCTATGTTGATGCGATGCGCGAGGTCGTCGCGGCGCTGCCCGCCGACTGGCGGGTGTTCCTCGAGCACAAGCTTTACGAGCCGGCGTTCTACTCGACCGTGATCTCGGATTGGGGCACGAGTTTTGCCGTCGCGCAGGAGCTCGGCCCCAAGGCCTATTGTCTCGTCGACCTCGGCCATCATGCGCCGAACGTGAATATCGAGCAGATCGTCGCCCGGCTCGTTCGCTTCGGGAAGCTCGCAGGCTTCCATTTCAACGATTCAAAATATGGCGACGACGATCTCGACACCGGCTCGGTCGAGCCGTTCAGGCTGTTTCTCGTCTTCAACGAGCTGATCGACGCCGAGCGCCGCAAGGCGGACGGCTTCGCGCCAGCGTATATGATCGACCAGTCGCATAACGTGACCGATCCTATCGAGAGCCTGATGCAATCGGCGACCGAGTTGCAGCGCGCCTATGCGCAGGCCCTCATCGTCGATCGCGCGGCGCTCGAAGCGGCGCAAGAGGCGAATGACGCGCTCGGCGCGCATCTCGAATTGAAGCGCGTTTTCACGACCGACGTCTCGCCGCTGCTCGCCATCGCCCGCCTGCGCGCCGGCGGCGCGATCGCGCCGATCGCGACCTATCGCGCATCCGGTTATCGGGCGCAAAAGGCAATGGAGCGTCCCGCCATCGCCGGGACGTCGGCGGGAATTGTGTAGGCGAGGGGCCTTGCTTTCGCCGTCAGAGCTTCCGCAGCGCCAGACCGCCATCGACGTGGATGACGTCTCCCGTCGAATAGCCGAGTTGGCCTGTCGCCAGGGTGGCAACGGCTTTTCCGATATCCTCCGGCTCTCCCCAGCGCTTGATGGGCGTGAGGCCCTCGCCAATGAGCCGGTCGTACTTGTCCTTCGCGACGGCAGTCATTTGCGTTCGGATGATCCCTGGCCGAAGCTCGTAGGACCCGATGCCGTGATCGGCGAGCCGGATAGCGAAAAGCCGGGCCATCATGGACAGTCCCGTCTTGGAGACGCAGTACTCGCCGCGGTCAGTCGAGGCGAATTCGGCATTGATCGACGAAATCGTAATGATGCTGCGAAAGTGCTGTGATTGCGCGCCGATCATTCGCCGTGCGACCTCCTGGGTCAGGAAGAGGGGACCGCGCAGGTTGATCCTCATGACGCGGTCATAGCTCTCCTGCGTCATCTTCAAGAGATCATCGCGGACGGTCACGGAAACACCGGCATTGTTGACGAGGCATTCGATGCCGCCAAAGGCATTCCAGGCTTCGTCCACGAATTGATGGTGCTGCTCGACCTGCGAAATATCGAGGCTGATGGCCTTTGCATCCCCGCCTATTTCGCGGATGGCTGCTACCGTCTCGTCAACATCTTCCGAGCCGGGAAGATCATTCACGATGATCGAGAAGCCGGCTCTCGATAGCGCGAGCGCGATTGCGCGGCCGATGCCGCGCCCCGCTCCCGTCACCAGGGCGCCAGGTCGTCGCTGATCGTTCATATCGGTTTCCCTCCATGCGCTCGAGCCCAAGCAAACGGGCATCTCCTGAATTTGGAACGTTCTATAATATGAAGGTTCTGGCGTTCGAGGCCATTTTTCCGCATTTGCCGCATTTTTGAGGTCTTGTGTCTTGGTTGGAATAGGAGTATTGGAACGTTCCAAAAGATGCGGAGGTTCGCAGAGGGCATGGCGCGTGCGGGGCGTAAATCTCGTGCAGTGACGATCCTCGACATTGCCAAGTCGGCGGGCGTGTCGAAGTCGACGGTGTCGCTCGTGCTCAAGAGAAGTCCTCTCGTCAGAGAGGAGACGCGCCAGCGCGTGGCGGGGGCGATGGACGCTCTCGGCTATGTCTACAACCGCGGTGCCGCGAGCTTGCGCCGCGCGAGGGCCGACATCGTCGGAATGGTCATCAATGATCTGTCGAACCCGTTTTTCGCGGAGCTTGCCATTGGCATCGAGCGCGCCCTGCAAAACTCCGGCTTTGTTCCATTCATCGCCAATACCGCCGAGAGCGTCGTCCGGCAGGCCGAGGTGGTCCGCTCGATGCGGGAGCATGGCGCCGCCGGCCTGATCCTTTGTCCGGCGCTCGACACCGACGTGGCGGAAATCTCGCGGCTCGAGGCGCGTCTGCCCATCGTGCTTGCGATCCGGCGGATCATCGGAACCCGAGCCTCGCTGGTGGTTTCCGACAATCTGGCCGGTGCAGCGCGGGCGACCGAGCATCTGATCGAGCTCGGCCATCGCGATATCGCCTTCGTCGGCGGCGTTGGCCGGATGGTCGTTTTCCAGGACCGTGTCGCCGGGTTTGCGCGCGCTATGGAGCAGGCGCGACTTGTCGTCGAGCCCGCACGGATCATCGAGAGCATGCCGACGAAGGATGGCGGCTTCGATGCCATGAAGCGCCTGCTGTCGTCGGAAAGGCGACCAACGGCAGTGGTTTGCTTCAACGACGTCGTGGCCATCGGCGCGATGCTGGCGATCGCACGACAGGGGCTGACCGTCGGGCGGGATGTTGCCATCGTCGGTTTCGATGATACCGCCGAGGCCCGTCATGTCTCTCCCGCTCTGACCACCGTGTCGGTTGACGCCGGCAGTCTCGGAGAACGCGCCGCGCAGATGCTGCTGAGGCAGATCAACGAGGGCGAGCGTCGTCTCGAGAGTTACGTGGGCGAAGCGCGGTTGGTCGTTCGGGAGAGTTGTGGGGCGACATTCAAACGGAGGATCGCATCTTGAGTGGCCTGCGTTGGGGATTGATCGGTGCAAGTACGATCGCGCGCGAGTGGATGATCGGGTCCATCCGTGGAGCGGGCGGCGAGGTGGTGGCTGTGATGAGCAGCGATCCGGAGCGCGCGCAGCGATTTGCCGGCGAGAACGGGATCGCGACTGCAACAACAGACCTCGACGCGTTGCTCGGAAGCGGTATCGATGCGGTCTACATCTCGACAACGAACGAGCATCATTGTTCGCAAACGCTGGCCGCAGCTGCGGCCGGCAAGCACGTGCTGTGCGAGAAGCCGCTCGCATTGAACCTGGCGGATGCAAGGCGAATGGTCGCGGCCTGCAAGGCGGCAGGGGTGCAAATGGGGACGAACCACCATTTGCGCAACGCGGCCACCCATCGCGCAATGCATGCTGCGATCAAGGCGGGCCACATCGGCAAGCCCCTGTTCGCCCGCGTGTTTCATGCGGTCTATCTTCCGCCGCACCTGCAGGGCTGGCGGATCGAGCGGCCTCAGGCGGGTGGCGGCGTGGTGCTCGACATCACCGTTCATGACGCCGACACCATGCGTTTCGTGCTCGACGACGATCCTGTCGCCGTAACCGCGATGACGTCGCGGGCCGGCATGGGCCAGGCAGGGCTCGAAGACGGCGTCATGGGGGTTGTCCGCTTCGAAAGCGGGCTGATTGCCCAGTTCCACGACGCCTTCACGACCAGATACGCGGTGACCGGCTTCGAGGTCCATGGCGAAGACGGATCGCTGATCGGGACCGACTGCATGACCCAGCAGCCCAAAGGCGAGGTTCTGCTGCGGAGCAAGGACGGCGAGAAGCCGCTCTCGATTGCGCACGAGGATCTCTATCTGCGGGCGGTGCGCTTGTTCGGCGATGCTGTTGCCGGTCGTGGGGCACCGTCGGCTACGGGCGAGGACGGAATCAAGTCGTTGAGCGTCGCGTTGTCGACGCGCGAAGCGGCGCAAACGGGGCACGAGACGCCCATCGATCTGACGACCTGAGGCGGATATGGCACGAACGAAGGTCTTGAGTGCTTCGGAGGCGGCCCATCTGATACCCGACGGCGCCGTCGTGACGGTCTCTTCGTCGTCCGGGCTGGGCTGCCCGGATGTCGTGCTCGCCGCCATCGGCGCAAGATTTGATGCGGAAGGCCACCCGCGCAACCTGACGACGCTGCATCCGATCGCTGCCGGCGACATGTGGGGTGTCAAGGGCATCGATCACATCGCAAAGCCTGGATGCCTCAGGAAGGTCCTGGCCGGCTCTTATCCATCCGGCCCTTCTTCCGCCGCTCCCCCTGCGATCTGGGAGATGATCTCGGGGGACACCATTCCCGCCTACAATGTGCCGTCGGGAATCCTGTTCGACATGCATCGTGAAGCCGCCGCGAAGCGCCCGGGTGTGCTGACCAAGGTCGGCATGGACACCTTCGTCGACCCGATGCGTGAAGGCTGTGCGATGAACGGCAAGGCTGCTGCCGAGCCGATCGTCAGTCGCGTGAACTTCGCCGGCGAGGACTGGCTGTTCTTCCCGAGCATCGTTCCGCAGGTCGCGATTATTCGCGCTACCACCGCGGACGAGCGCGGCAACCTCTCCTATGAGCACGAGGGCGGCATTCTCGGGCCGCTCGATCAGGCGCTGAGCGTGCGCAACAATGGCGGCCTCGTGATCGCGCAGGTCAAGCGCCTCGCGGCTGCCGGCACCTTGCGTCCTCATGACGTCGTCGTGCCCGGCGTGCTCGTCGACGCGATCGTCGTGGCCCCGGACCAGCTCCAGACCACGAACACACCGTATGAGCCCGCGATTTCCGGTGAGATCTTTCGACCAATCGCCTCGTTCGAGACGCCAAAATTCGACGTCGGCAAAGCCATTGCGCGTCGCGTCGCGATGGAGCTTCGCGACGGCGACGCCGTCAACATCGGATTCGGCATTTCGGCCAACGTCCCGCGTATTCTGATCGAGGAAGGCCGGCACGGTGCGGTCACCTGGGTGATCGAGCAGGGCGCCATCGGCGGCGTTCCGCTGCTCGATTTCCAGTTCGGCTGCGCCGCCAATGCCGAGGCCATCGTTCAGTCGCCGCATCAATTCACCTATTTCCAGGGCGGTGGCTTCGACATGTCGCTGCTCTCGTTTCTGCAGATCGACCGCTCGGGCTCGGTCAACGTTTCGAAGCTCGGCCTCCGTCCCCATGTGACGGCCGGGGCTGGCGGCTTTGTCGACATCACGGCGCGAGCCAAGCGCATCGTGTTCTCCGGTTACTTCACCGCGGGCGCAGGCCTCGAGATCGCCGACGGCTCATTGCGGATTGCCAGGGAAGGCAAGGTCAGGAAACTCGTCAACGAGGTCGAGCAGGTGTCCTTCTCGGGAAGGCGGGCGGTCGCGCAGGGGCAGGAGATCGTCTACGTCACCGAACGCTGCGTCCTGAGGCTCGAGCCCGAGGGCGTCACCGTCGTCGAGATCGCGCCCGGTGTTGACTTGCAGCGCGACGTGCTTGCACAATCCGAATTCCCATTGCGAGTGGCGGGCAATCTCAAGTTGATGCCGGCCGTGCTGTTCCGCCCCGAACCGATTGGCCTCGAATTGCGGAGGGCAGCTTGAGCCCGTTTGTCGAATTGACCTTCCAGGGATCGATCGCCCGTCTCGGCCTCAAGCGCCCCGACAAGCTCAATGCGCTCGATCGCGACATGGTCGAGGCGCTCGGTGAGGCGGCGCGGGCCATCGAGGCCTCGCGCGAGACCCGCGTGGCGATCCTGTTCGGCGAAGGCAAGGCATTTTGCGCCGGCGGCGATATTGCGGCCTGGGGCGGCTTGCCGGCGCTCGACATGTGGCGCGATTGGACGCGTGCGGGCCATCGCGCGTTCGAGGCGCTGGCGCGCCTGCGCGTGCCGCTCATTGCGGCGCTCACCGGCCACGCATTCGGCGGCGGACTGGAGCTCGCCGCGGTGGCGGACGTGCGCATCGCCGAGCGCGGCATCAAGCTCGGACTTCCGGAGACGGGATTGGGCATGGCGCCGGGCTGGTCGGGAACGCAGCGCCTGGTTCGCCGCTTCGGCGCCTCCGTGGTGCGCCGCATGGCGCTCACGGGCCGGCTGTTCACCGCCGAAGAAGGCTGCGAGCTCGGGCTCGTCGACGAGGTAACCGACGGCGGCCAGGCACTGACCCGCGCCGAAAGCCTGGCGTCCGACGTTGCCGCGCGCGGTCCGCTCGCCGTGCAGATCGTCAAGGCCATGATCAATGCGGCCGAAGGGGAGGACAGTGACGCCCCCATCGAAGGGCTTGCCGGCGCGCTCACCGCCACGACCGATGATCTCGCCGAGGGTGTTGCTGCCTTCAAAGGCAAGCGCGCCCCTCGTTTTGTTGGACACTAGGAAAGGAGCGTTGAAGGCGGGCCGCTTCGAGTGGGTTCGGCGGCAACCGCGGACGACAACGATAATGAAATTCAAGAGCCGAACAGGCCTCTCGAAACGGTGCCGGACCGCTTCCGGCAGGAAACGACCAAAAAAGGGAAGGGACACGCGCATGAAGTTCCGCGCATTTCTGATCTCGACGGCTTTGACTGCCGTCACCATCAGCTATGGGACGCTGGGGCACGCGGCGGACATCAAGGAAGTGCAGATGCTGCATTGGTGGACGTCGGGTGGCGAAGCGGCTGCGCTCGACGTCATCAAGCAGGCCGTCGCCAAGCAGGGATATGCCTGGAAGGACGTGCCGGTCGCCGGCGGCGGTGGGGGTGCGGCGATGACCACGCTGAAGGCCAATGTCGCCGCGGGTAATCCGCCGACGGCATCGCAGATCCTCGGCTACTACGCGCTGGAGTACGCCGAACAGGGCTCGCTCGCCGACATTTCGTCGCTTGCGGACAAGGACGGCTGGGACAAGGTCGTACCCGTCGCACTGCAGAAGTTTGCCAAGACCAACGGCAAGTGGGGGGCCGTTCCGATCAACATTCATTCCGTCAACTGGATCTGGCTAAATAAGGCCGTGATGGAGAAGATCGGCGGTACGGAGCCGAAGAACTTCGACGAGTTTGTCGCGCTGCTCGACAAGGCAAAGAAGGGCGGCGTTATTCCGCTCGCGCTCGGCGGTCAGCCCTGGCAGGAAGCGACGATGTTCGATTCGATCGTCGCCTCGACCGGCGGCACCGAGTTCTACAAGAAAGCTTTCGTGGACCTCGACGAGGGCGCGCTCAAGTCCGACACGATGAAGAAGGCGTTCGACAACCTCGCCAAGCTGCGTGACTATGTCGACCCAAACTACACCGGACGCGATTGGAATCTCGCGACCGCCATGGTGATCAAGGGTGACGCGCTCGTGCAGGTGATGGGCGACTGGGCCAAGGGCGAGTTCGCGGCAGCGCACAAAGAGGCTGGGAAGGACTACCTTTGCTACCGCTTCCCGGGCACGGACGGGTCAGTGTTCTACAACTCCGACATGTTCGCCTTCTTCAAGGTGCCGGCGGATCGCCAGGCGGCGCAGCTTGCACTCGCGCAGGTGACGATGAACCCCGACGTCCAGTCGGCGTTCAACGTCATCAAGGGCTCCGTCCCGGCGAGAACGGACGTTTCCGACGCTGCCTTCGACATCTGCGGCAAAAAGGGCATCGCCGACGTCAAGACGGCCAACGCAAAGGGAACGTTCTTCGGCTCGCTCGCCCAGAACTACGCTCAGCCGCCGGCCATCGCCACGGCGTACTACGATGTCGTGACGAAGTTCATGCACGGCGGGATCAAGACGTCGGATATCGCTGTGACAGAGCTGGTGAAGGCAATCAACGCCGCCAAGTAGTGGCTCGACGGCTCCTCTCCTGTTTGCGCTGCTCTGTAAACGGGAGAGGCTATCGAAATCGAAGTCATTGCTACGCCTGCCTCGCCCTCCAGGGCTCGTCGCGGCGACGGAGCGTGGCTTTCGGAGGATCATCATGACCGCGATGACCGAACGCGAGGCGGCAACCGCAATGGCCCGGCGGAAGCTCGGCCCGTCTTTACGCGGGTGGTTCCAGGACTGGCTGCCACGGCTTGTGCTGGCGCCGTCATTCCTGCTCGTGCTGGTCTTCGTCTACGGCTTCAATCTCTGGACCCTGTTTCTGTCGTTCACGAGTTCGAAGGCGTTTCCGACCACAAACCTCGTCGGCTTTACCAACTACGTGAGGCTGTGGAACTGGACCTTCGAGACCGATCCGCCGTCGAACTGGTACACCGCGCTCGTCAACATGGGGCTGTTCGGCGGCCTCTACATCTTCTTCTGCCTTTTCCTCGGCTTGCTGCTGGCGATCCTGCTTGATCAGAAGATTCGCGGCGAAGGCATTTTGCGGCCGATCTATCTCTATCCGTTGGCGCTGTCATTCATCGTGACGGGCACAGCCTGGAAGCTGTTTCTCGATCCGCGCATCGGGCTCGAAAACGCCTTGCACGAGTGGGGATGGACCAGCTTCCATTTCGATTGGGTCGTCGATCCGCAGATGATGATCTATTGCGTCGCGATCGCCGGCATCTGGCAGAGTTCGGGCTTCGTCATGGCGATGTTTCTCGCCGGGCTTCGCGGTGTCGACGGCGAAATCCTCAAGGCGGCACAGATCGACGGCGCCTCGACCTACCAGACCTACCGCCGCATCGTCATTCCGATCATACGCCCGGTCTTCTTCTCGGCGCTGATCGTGCTGGCCCACATGGCGATCAAGTCCTATGACCTCGTGCTGTCGGTGACCGGCAAGAACCCTGGCGGGGCGGCGGAGCTGCCGTCGACGTTCATGTACTCCTATACGTTCACCCGCAACCAGATGGCGGTTGGATCGGCCAGCGCAGTGATCATGCTGATGACGATCGCGGCGATCATGGTTCCCTACATCTACTCCGAAACCAGGGAGCAGAGCCGATGAGCGCCGCCGACCTGGTCACGTCAACGCCGTCGCGCCGCGGTCCGGGCCACTCTCGGACGACACGGATCGTCATCTATGGCCTGTTGTTTCTGTTCGCGCTCGTCTATCTCGTGCCGCTCCTGGTCATGGTGATGACGTCGCTCAAGCCGCTGGATGAGGTCACCGGCGGCAACATGTTCGCTCTCCCGCGGCACCTGACATTCGCGCCATGGTCCATGGCGTGGGGCGAGGCGCGCATCGGCGTGTCGGAGACGCGCGGGATCAGCGGCTATTTCTTCAACTCGGTGAAGATGGTCGTTCCGGCAGTGCTCATCTCGACTTTGCTCGGTGCATTGAACGGCTACGTCCTGACCAAGTGGAGCTTTCCCGGCCACAAGCTCGTGTTCGGGATGATGCTGTTTGCCTGCTTCATCCCTTTCCAGTCGGTCATCATTCCGATGGCCGTGATCCTCGGTATGCTCGGCCGCATCGGAGTCAACCTCGCTGACTTGACCGGCTGGTCGTTCGGTCTCGGCAACGCGACGGTCAATCTGGTGATCGTGCACGTCATCTATGGACTGGGATTCACGACCCTGTTTTTCCGCAACTATTACGCGGCGTTTCCGTCCGAGCTCATCAAGGCCGCCATGATCGACGGTGCGAGCTTCTTCCAGATCTTCCGCCGCATACTGCTGCCGAACTCCACGCCGATCATCATCGTCACCGTGATCTATCAGTTCACGAATATCTGGAACGATTTCCTGTTCGGTTCGACCTTTGCGGCCGGCGATACCGCGCCGATGACGGTCGCGCTCAACAATCTCGTCAACACCTCGACGGGTGTGGTCGAATACAACGTCAACATGGCGGCCGCGATCATTGCCGCCGCGCCGACGCTGCTCGTCTATGTCATTGCCGGTCGATATTTTGTCCGCGGCCTGATGGCTGGCGCCGTAAAGGGATGATGAGATGGCCACGCTCGAGATCAACTCGCTTCGCAAGCGCTTCGGGACGATCGAGGTTCTGAAGGGGATCGATATCACGCTCGAGAAGGGCGGCTTTCTGGTGCTGGTCGGTCCGTCCGGCTGCGGCAAGTCGACCCTGCTCAACACCATTGCGGGCCTGGAGGGGATCTCTTCGGGCGAGATCCGCATCGGCGGCGCTGTCGTCAATGATCTGCACCCGTCGAAGCGGGACATCGCAATGGTGTTCCAGTCTTATGCGCTCTACCCGAACATGTCGGTCGCCGAGAACATCGGGTTCGGCATGGAGATGCGGGGTGTTCCGAGAGCGGAGCGCGACCAGGCGGTCGCTTCGGTCGCAAAGACCTTGCAGATCGAACATCTCTTGTCGCGCCGGCCGAGCCAGCTCTCCGGCGGACAAAGACAGCGGGTCGCCATGGGACGGGCGCTCGTCAGACGACCCAGTGTCTTTCTGTTCGACGAGCCGTTGTCGAACCTCGATGCCAAGCTGCGTGTCGACATGCGGGTAGAGATCAAGCGTCTGCACCAGACGACCGGCACGACGATCGTTTATGTCACGCACGATCAGATCGAGGCCATGACGCTGGCGACAAAGATCGCCGTACTGAAGAATGGCGAACTGCAGCAGGTGGGAAGTCCGAGCGAGATCTATAATCGTCCCGCCAACATGTTCGTCGCGGACTTCATGGGATCACCGGCGATGAACCTGCTCGAGGGCACGGTCGTGCAGGCAGATGGCCAGCAGCGGATCGCGCTCGCGCGCAAGGATGGGTCATCGATCATGTTGCCAGTGCCGGCGAGTGCCGATCCTGCCGGGTTGAAGGACGGTGCCAAGGTGATCTTCGGCATTCGTCCCGAGGCCGTGAACGATGACGAGAGCATGGACCGCAACGCCAGATCGGTTATCCGGTTCGATGCGAGCGTGGAGATCATCGAGCCCGCTGGATCGGACACCTATGTCGTCATCCGGGTCGCGGGCAAGGAGGTGACCGCCCGCATGCGCGCCGATGCTGACGTCCGGCTCGGACAACCGCACACCTTCGCGTTCAATCTCGACAAGGCGGTGCTGTTCGACCCAGCGACCACGCGCCGCATCTGATCGAGCGCTGCGAGAGCTGCATGAAGATCACGGAGACAGCCGATGTCCTCGTCATCGGATCGGGCATGGGCGGTGCGACCTTTGCCGCGGGCCTGGCGCCTACAGGCGCAAGGATCGTGATCCTCGAGCGCGGCCAGCGTTTGCGCGACTGTGAGGCTGCGCGGGATGCGAGGGCGATCTTTCAGCGCGGGGTGTTCCGGCCGCAGGAGTCCTGGCTCGATGGGACAGGGAAGGCCTTCAACCCCGGCAATTACTACTATGTCGGCGGCAATACTAAGCTTTACGGGGCGGTGCTGATCCGCTACCGCGCGGAGGACTTCGCGCCTGTCGCGCACCGCGACGGAACGACGCCGGGCTGGCCGTTCAGCTATGGCGAACTGGAGCCGTGGTATACCCGCGCGGAGCAGCTCTACAACGTGCGCGGCGCGCTCGGCGACGATTCCTCGGAGCCTTTTCACTCCCTGCCTTATCCGTTCGGCCCGGTGCCGGATGAGCCGGCGATCGCCGCGGTACGACAGCGGCTCAAGAAGACCGGGCTCAACCCGTTTTCACTGCCCCTCGGCATCGACATCGAGACATGGCTCAAGCGCGCCAGGACGCCCTGGGATGCATTCCCGGACGCCGGGCACGGCAAGATGGATGCCGAGTCCTGCGGGCTTGCCTGTGCGCTCGCTCACGACAATGTCGAACTGCGTGAAGATGCACAGGTCGAGCGGCTTGTCGCCGAGCCGGACGGCAAACGCATTGCCGGCGTCGAGGTCATCCAGGCTGGTGAGCGGAGGATGATCTGTGCCGAGATCGTTGTGCTCGCGGCGGGAGCCGTCAATTCGGCCGCGCTGCTGCTGCGCTCGTCACAGGCCGGCATTGCGAACCGTTCCGATGCAGTTGGCCGTTATTTCATGAACCACAATTCCTCGGCCGTGCTGGCGATCGACCCGCGTGTCGTCAACGACTCGATCTACCAGAAGACGATCGGCATCAACGATTTCTATCTCGATGATGGGCACGGCGGACCGCCGCTCGGCAACGTCCAGTTGCTTGGACGTGTCACAGCGCCGATTCTGAAAGCCAGCATGCCGCTCGCACCGGAATTGGCGCTTGGGCTCATGAGCCGGCATGCGGTCGACTGGTACGCGATGAGCGAGGATCTGCCGAGCGCCGAGAGCCGTGTGACGGTCGACGGTGCGAACATCCGGCTCGATTGGCAGCGTTCGAACTGGACGACCCATCTGGCGCTTGTGGCGGCATTGAAGGAACGGTTGCGTGCTGCGGGCTATCCGATCGTGCTGTCAAAGGCGTTCGACCGACGCACGCCCTCGCATCAGTGCGGGACGGTGCGCATCGGCCTCGATCCCGCGACATCACCGCTCGATCCGTTCTGCCGCGCCTTTGATCACCTCAATCTGTTCGTTGTCGATGCGTCGTTCCTGCCGACGTCGGCGGCGGTGAACCCGTCACTGACGATCGCCGCCCAGGCGTTGCGCGTCGCGGATCATGTCGCGAGGACCGATCTTCGAACTCATGGGGACATGAGATGACGGCTTACGATTACATCATCGTCGGCGCCGGCTCCGCCGGCTGCGTGCTCGCGAGCCGCCTGAGCGTCGATGCGTCGATCAGGGTGCTCCTGCTCGAGGCCGGCGGCAGCGACAACAACCCGCTGTTCAGCATGCCGGCGGGTTTTGCCAAGATGACCAAGGGCATCGCCTCCTGGGGATACTCGACGGTGCCCCAGCGCCACCTGAGCGGTCGGGTGCTGCGCTATACCCAGGCGAAGGTGCTCGGGGGTGGCTCCAGCATCAACGCGCAGGTCTACACCCGTGGAAATGTCCGCGACTATGATGGCTGGGCGGCGGATGGTGCGACAGGTTGGGGCTACGCGGATGTCTTGCCTTACTTCAAGCGCGCCGAAGACAACCAGCGCTTCGTCGACGCCTACCATGCGCGCGGTGGTCCGCTGGGCGTCTCGGTGCCCGTCAACCCTTTGCCGATCAGCGAAGCTTTTCTGCGAGCCGGGCAGGAATACGGAATGCCCTACAATCCTGATTTCAACGGTGCGCGGCAGGAGGGCGTTGGGCACTATCAGGTGACGGTGCGGGATGCGCGGCGCTGCTCGACCGCCACCGCCTATCTGAAGCCGATCCGCGGCCGACCGAACCTCACCGTCCTGACCGGCGCCTACAGCACGCGGATCGTGGTCGAGAACGGGCGTGCTGTCGGAATCGAGTCGGTGCGCGGAGGGGAGCGGGAGATCGTTCGGGCCGAGCGGGAGATCATCCTTGCGTCCGGCGCCATCGGATCGCCTCGTCTTCTGCTGCTATCGGGGATCGGTCCGGCCGATCATCTGAATTCAGTCGGTGTCAGGCCGATCCACGATTTGCCTGGTGTGGGCGAGAATCTTCAGGACCATCTCGACCTCTATGCGATTGCGGAGTGCAAGGGCGACTTTACCTACGACAGCTATGCGAAGCTGCACCGCACGATCTGGGCGGGGCTGGAATATCTGCTGTTCAAGCGTGGACCGGTCGCGTCCACCCTGTTTGAGACCGGGGGCTTCTGGTACGCCGACCCGGCGGCAAGAGCGCTGGAATGGCCGGACGTGCAATTCCATCTCGGGCTCGGCTCGGGAATCGAGGCGGGCGTGGAGAAGCTCAAGCATGCAGGCGTCACGCTCAATTCGGCATTCCTGCGGCCCACCTCGCGTGGCACCGTGCGGCTCGCAAGCGGCGATCCTTCCGCGATGCCTATGATTGATCCGAACTACTGGTCTGATGCGCGTGATCGCTCGGCAGCAATCGAGGGGCTGAAGATGGCCCGCGAGATTCTCCGGCAACCCGCGCTCGAGCCGTTTGTCATGGTCGAGCGAATGCCTGGCATCGCGGCAACGAGCGAAGATGCTCTCGCCGACTACGCATTCAGGTCCTGCAAAACCGACCACCATCCCGTGGGTACCTGCCGGATGGGTGTCGACCAGCTAGCGGTGGTCGATCCGTCGCTGAGACTTCGTGGACTCGATGGCCTGCGGATTTGCGACGCTTCCGTGATGCCGCGCATCACCTCATCCAACACGAACGCGCCGACCATCATGATCGCGGAAAAAGCGGCAGATCTGATTCTCGGGAAGACGGCGCCCTCTGCACCACACTTGGCGAACACAGAAGATGAGACGACCTTGATCGCGGCCGCCCATTCAGGGCTTGTTTGAGCGTGCCTCAGCTATGAGCCAGTCGCGGAACGCCTTCACGTTGGGCCGTTGCAAGGCACGCGGCGGACAGACGACGTAGTAGGCGAAGCCTGCCGGCAGACTCAGGTCGAACGGCCGCACCAACCGGCCTGCTGCAAGGTCATCCCCGACCAGGGCGCTGCGGCCAAGCACGACTCCCTCGCCCCGAATTGCGGCTTGGATCGCGTGGTCGGACGACAGAAACCTCGGGCCTCGATGCGGATCGACATTGTCGATTCCGCCACTATGCAGCCAGATGGCCCAGTCGACGGTGAAGACGTCATGGAGGAGTGTGTGACGAGCGAGGTCGGCCGGGCTGCGCAACGGACACCGGCCTTTGAGCAGTTTCGGGCTGCAGACCGGAAAATGATCTTCCTTCATCAACAGTTCGGTTGTCAGACCCGGATATTGGCCGCCGCCACAGCGAATGGCGATGTCGATTCCGTCGGTGACAAAATCAGCGAGCCGTTCCGACGTCGCCACTCGCACGTCGATATCGCCGTGGATCTGCCGGAAACGAAACATCCTGGGCATGAGCCATCTGGCAGCGAATGAGTCGATAGTGCTGACGCTGACTATTCCAGAGGATTTTCCGGCGGCGGCCGAGGTCGCCGACGCGAGGTGCTCCAGGGCGCTGCGAATTTCGGCTGCATAGGATGCGCCAATTGGGGTGAGCCGCACCGAGCGGGTCGCCCGTATCATCAGTTGCACGCCAAGATGATCCTCGAGATTGCGGACTGCTCGACTCACGGCCCCGTGGGTAACGCGCAACTCGTCGGCCGCTCTGGAAAAACTCAGGTGGCGCGCCGCGGCCTCAAAACTCGGCAGCGCATTGAGGGGCGGAAGGGGGCGCGGCATGGTCACGGCCAATTTGTGAGAAATCATCACATATTGAAGCCGATTTATCGTTTGCGATCAATGACGATTGAGCCGTGCCTCAAGGTATGGCGGGGCAGACCGCGCAAAGGAGGTGACCATGCAGGACGGAAAAACACGCATTCCGCCGGTCGACGTTGAGACCTGTCCGGACGACCTGCGCGAAACGCTCGAGGAGCAACGCAAGCTTTGGGGCGCACCGCTCTATCCCTATCTCTTCTACGCGCGCCACCCGCCTTACCTCCGCGCCGCCAAGAAGATGTGGGCGGCCCTTCAGGAAGAAGCAGCGCGCGGGCTTGATACGCTTCGAGCGCTGGTGAACCGACGCGTCGCCTGGTCGAACGGCTGCGAGTACTGTCAGGACGCTCATGCGGCAAAAGCCAGCAGGCTGGGTGTCTCGACAGACAAGATCGACGCTCTCAACGACTACGCGAGGAGCCCGCTTTTCAGCGAAGCGGAAAGGGTGGCGCTCGAGTACGCTGACGCGATTACGGAGACGCGCTGCGACGTTGACGACGAGCTGTTCGCGCGCCTCCAACGGCATTACGACGACGACACCATTGCAGAGCTTACGATGATCATCGCGTGGCAAAACGCGTCCTCGCGCTTCAATCACGCGTTCCGTATTCCCTCGCAAGGGTTCTGGACGCGATGATTGAGGCCTCGAGCTGGACTGCGTGAGATCGAGCATGGTTGCCAGCGAAAGCTTTACGGAGTTTCTGCGCGAGCAGCTCGCATCTCTCGGACGCATCACAATGCGCCGCATGTTCGGAAAGACGGGTGTGTTCTGCGACGGGTTCATGCTCGGCATGGTGAGAGACAACACGCTCTACTTTCGGGTGGATGAGCATAACCGGGCGACCTTCAAGGAAGCCGAAACCTTTCCACCTCTCAACTACGAGAAGAGAGGCGAAACCATCGATCTCTCCTTTTGGCGCGCGCCGGAACGGTTGTTCGACGAACCCGACGAGCTTCTCACGTGGGCGCGACTGGCGGTGGCGGCGGCGCGGCGGGTCGCTGCAAAAAGAGAACGGACGGTGCGAAGGCGCCATCGCTCCCCTCGGGAGCCGGGAAAGCAGAAGAGGCGCAGCGTAAGATCGTAGATTGTCGCAAAATTCGCCTTCAGGCAAATCATCTAACCGAAAAGCGGTGCCACGCTCATCCCGCGAGAATGCGCCGGCAGGCGTCCACGAACACTTGGGCGCCGGTGACGATATCAGCGTCAGCCGTGTTCTCGGTCCAGTGATGGCTGATGCCGCCGATCGAGGGCACGAACAGCATCGCCGCAGGCATGATGGTTGCGAGAACCTGGGCGTCGTGGCCGGCGCCGCTGGGCATGCGGACGGAGCGTCCGTTCGCAAAGGCCTTGCTCGCAGCTTCAATGGCCGCCTGGAAGGGCGGATGCATTTTGGCGGGCACGCCGGTGCGTAGCCGCTCCAGGGTGACTTGACAGGGGCCGTGCGCGTTGGCCTCATCGATCATCGTTCGCAGGAGGCCCTCCAGCCGGGCGATCACGGCCGGATCGTCGTCGCGGATCTGGAACAGCATCTCGGCGCCGCCGGGAATGATGCTCGGTGCGCCCGGATCGAGCGTGATGCGGCCCGTCGTCCAGACCGTGCGCGGCCCGGCCACGGCGGGAAACCGTGCGTCGATCGCCACGCAGAATTTGGCCAGCGCCAGGCCCGCGTCCTTGCGCGAAGCCATACGGGTCGTGCCCGCGTGGTTCTGCTCGCCGACGAAATTGATGCGGTACTGCCAGATGCCCACGATCGAGGTGACCACGCCGATCGCAAGGCCGCTCGTTTCGAGCGCATCGCCTTGCTCGATATGGGCCTCCAGATATCCGATGTGACGTCCCGGTTCAGCCGCGATGCGAGGGCGGCCGGCAAGGCCCGCATCGGATAACGCCTCGCGCATGCTCTGCCCGGTGGTGCGGTCGCGCGCTGCGTCGATGTCGGCTTCGCTCACGCCGCCGACATAGGACCGCGAGCCCAGGAAGTGACCGAAATGCCCTTCCTCGTCGCACCAAGCCGCGACTTCGACGGCGCCGCGCAGCGACGGATCGGAATTGATGACGCGCGCGGCCTCCAGCGCATAGACCACCCCCAGCGGACCATCGAGCCAGCCGGCATAGTTCTGGCTTTCGAGATGCGATCCGGCCAGCAGTTTCGGTCCCGCCCGTGTGCTCGTGCCGAGGATGTTGCCGATACCGTCGATCGCGCCGGTGAGGCCCGCCTCGGGAAGTTTTTCGACCAGCCATTCAAGCGACTGCCTGTGCGGCTCTGAAAACGTAGGCTTGTGCACGCCGGTCTTGTAGGCGCCGATGGCGCGGAGCGCATTGAGATCGGCGAGCACGCGCTCGCCGTTGGCGACAGAACGATTGTCAGACATGTTCAGCCACCTTCAACGCCTCGGTGCGGATCTCCTCGACGAGGCGCTCCTTGAGACGGACGAACTCTGGCGTGGTCTTGATCTTGTAGGAGCGCGGATGCGGCAGGTCGACGGCAATCTCGGCCTTGATGCGGCCGGGCCGTGCGCTCATGACGATGACGCGGCTGCCGAGAAAGATCGCTTCCTCGATGTCGTGGGTCACGAACAGCACCGTCTTCTGATCGCGCTCCCAGATCCCGAGCAGCATCTCCTGCATCAAGGCGCGGGTCTGGTTATCGAGCGCGCCGAAGGGCTCGTCGAGCAGCAGGATCTTTGGATCATTGGCGAGCGCGCGCGCGATCGCGGTGCGCTGCTGCATGCCGCCGGACAATTGCTTCGGCCAGTGTTTTTCAAAGCCGGACAGTCCCACCTGGCGGATGAAGGCGTCCGCGATCTTGCCGCACTCAGCTTGCGAAACTCCGCGCTCGCGCAGGCCGAAGGCGATGTTCTCGCGCACGGTGAGCCAGGGGAACAGCGTGTAGGACTGAAACACCATGCCGCGATCCGCGCCGGGACCGCCCACCTCGCGCCCGTCGAGCAGGACGCGGCCGCTGGTCGGCCGGTCAAGACCGGCGACGATGCGGAGCAGGGTGGATTTGCCGCAGCCGGACGGACCGAGGATGGTGACGAAGTCGTTGTCGCCGACGTCCAGGCTGGTCGGCTCGAGCGCCTTGGTCGGCGCATGGCCGGCCCGCGCAGGAAAGGTTCGCGATACCTGATCGATCCTGAGCTTGGTCATGCGAGTTTCCACGGAAACAGCCACGCATTGAACGCCTTGAACAGGAAGTCGGAGACGAGGCCGATCAAGCCGATGACGATGATGCCGAAGATGATCTGGCCGGTGTTGAGCAGAGCCTGGCTGTCGGTGATCATGTGGCCGATGCCTGACGATGAGCCGATCAGCTCGGCGACGATGACGTAGGTCCACGCCCAGCCCAGCACCAGCCGCAGGATTTCGGCGATCTCGGGGGCGGAGGAGGGCAGCAACACGCGGCGGATGATGCCGCGGTCGCTGGCCCCTAACGTATAGGCCGCCTCGACCAGGTCGCGCCGTGTGGCGCCGACGGTCACGGCCACCATCAGGATGACCTGAAACACCGAGCCGATGAAGATGACGAGCAGCTTTTGCAACTCGCCGATGCCGGCCCACAGGATGAGGAGCGGAATGAAGGCGGAGGCCGGCAGGTATCGCGCGAAGGACACGAAGGGTTCAAGGAAAGCTTCGATCGGCTTGTAGGCGCCCATCAGCACGCCGAGCGGCACGGCAATGACGGCGGCAAGCGCAAAACCGCCGACCACGCGCCAGACCGTCATCCCGATGTCGAACAGGAAGCCGTGTCGGGTCAGGAGCTCAAAGCCTTCCTGCACCATGGTCAGCGGGTTCGCGAGGAAGGTTTTCGATACATGGCCGCCGAAGGTCGCCCAGGACCACAAGGCAACGAACAGCACGAAGAACGCGAGGCCGTAAGCTGTACGTTGCTTCGCAGTCACGGGATCGAGGGGACGCATCACGGGCGAGGTTTCCAGACGAGAACGAGATCCAGGGTCGGTCCGCTTCGCGCGAAGCGGACCGACCAGGCGTTAGCCGCGGCTACTTGATGAAGCTCGCGTCGAAGAGATCCTCGACCTTCGGCGCCGCCTTGATGATGCCGATCTCGAGCAGCAAGTCCGCGGCGTCCTTGTTGAACGCCAGGAACTCGCCGCCGAAGAACTTCTGGTTCGCGGCCTTGTCCTGCCAGCGCAGGTACTTTGCCGAGTTGCCGAACTGCTCGCCGGTCTGCTTCACGTCGGCGCCCATGATCTCGTAGGCCTTGGCCTGATCCTTCGCGATCATGTCGAGCGCCTCGAAATAGCTGTCTGCCAGCGCCTGGGCGGCCTTGGGATTCTCGCTCAGGAATTTCGGCGTGCAGCCGAACGTGTCCATCACCATCGGATAGTCGAGCGTGGTGGCGATGATCTTGCCCTTGTCGGGCGCGGCGCGCACCGTCGAGAGGTAGGGCTCGTAGGTCATCGCGGCATCGTTCTGGCCGGAGACGAAGGCCTGCGCGGCCGCGGCCGGCTCCAGGTTCACGACCGTGACGTCCTTCACCGACAGGCCGTTCTTCTTGAGCATCCATGCGAGCGCGAAGTAGGGCGAGGTGCCCGGCGCGGAAGCCGCGACCGTCTTGCCCTTCAGGTCCTTGATCGCCGCGAGATCGTTGCGCACGGCCATGCCGTCAGCGCCGTAGCTCTTGTCGAGCTGGAAGATCTGCTTGGTCGCGACGCCGTTGGCGTTCCAGGAGATCCAGGTCTCGACCGTCGTTGCGGCGCACTGGACGTCGCCGGAGGCGATGGCGAGGTGGCGATCCTTCTGCGGGATCTTCTTGATCGTGACGTCGAGGCCGTTCTTCTTGAAGATGCCAGCCTCCTTGGCGAGCGTCAGCGGCGCAAAGCCGGTCCAGCCGGAGATGCCAATGCCGACCTTGACGTCATCGGCGAGCGCCGGCGTTGCCGCTGCGAGAGCAATGATGGCTGCGAATGCTTTTGTATTACGCATGTTTGTTGTCCTCTTGCCGATCGATGAATTGAACCCGAGTGATCTCTTCACATTGGTCTCTTGCTGCATGAATTGTGCCGCTTGCGACATCGCCGCTCAACCTCCCTTGAAGCGGGCGACGAGACGGTGGGACTCGCCGGGATAGTGCAGCCGCACCGCGGTCAGCGTCCGCGCGCTGCGCCAGGTGTAGCGGTCGATCACCAGGCAGGGCGCGCCGACGGCGATGCCGAGCGCGTCCGCGGTGCGATCATCCGCAACGACGGCGCTGATCGTATGCTCGGCTTCTGTCCACGGGACATGATGAAGCAGCCACGAGCCGGGCGGCTCGGCCGCAAAGTCGGCGTGTGCCGCTTCCGGCACCGCCTCGAGATCGATCAGCCTGTCCTCGAGCGCGAACGGCACGTTGTCGGCGCTGTGGCGGCAGGTGATCGCGATCACCTTGCCGGCCTTTCGCACTCCGAGGCGGGCGCGATCCGCGGCACTTGCGGCGCGGCGTGCGCATTGAACGAGCTGATATCCGTAGCTGCGGCCAAGCGCGGTAATCTCTGCGCGAATGTCGGCGATCTTGAGCACTGCGGACAGATGCTGCGGACGGCGGACGAACGAGCCGGCGCGCCGGCGCCGCTCGATCAGGTCGGCCTGCGCAAGCTCCGACAGCGCCTTGTTCACCGTCATGCGCGAGCAGCGATAGCACGCCATCAATTGATGCTCGAACGGGATGCGATGGCCCGGTGGCCACTCGCCCGTCAAGATCCTGGTCTCGATATCGCGCCGGATCTGCTTGTACAGCGTCGGCTTGTCGTCGAGCTTGTCGGTTGCGAGGCTCATGCGATGAGCCTCCGCACCGTCGTGTTGAAGCGTTCCCGCGCTGAGCGGCGAAGCATATGTTGCCCGCCCTCGACGACCTTCCTGCCGCCGGCCCAGACGCAATCGATCGCGCTCGTGCCCGCCGCAAAGATCCAGCCGTCGAGAACGGCGTCGCCACTGCGGCCGGCGAGCGAGGGATGGGTGGTGTCGAGGGTGACGATGTCGGCGCGCGCGCCGGCCTTGAGGCCCACGACGGGTTGCGCGAGCGCCTGGCCGCCACCGGCCAATGCGCCGTCGAGCAGGGCGCGTCCGGTCGAGACACCGGGCCCGTTCGACAACACGTTGCGCTCGCGGTGCTTGAGCCGCTGACCATATTCGAGCTGGCGCAACTCGTCCGCAATGCCGACCAGCACATTGCAGTCGGTGCCGATGCCGAAGCGGCCGCCGGCATCGAGGAATTCACGCGCGGGAAAAATGCCGTCGCCGAGGCTTGCTTCGGTGACGGGGCAGAGGCCCGCGACAGCGCCTGTCTTCGCGAGCGAAGCGACTTCCATCGGCGTCGTGTGGGTCGCGTGAATCAGGCACCAGCGCTGATCGACAGGCGCGTGTTCGAGCAGCCATTCCACGGGGCGCCTGCCGGACCAGGCGAGGCAATCCTCGACTTCTTTGGTTTGTTCCGCAGCGTGGATATGAATCGGACCGCCGTCGGCAAGCGGAACGATCGCGGCCAGCTGGTCCGGCGTCACGGCGCGCAGGCTGTGCGGCGCGATGCCGATATTGGCGCCGGGTAGCTTGGTGACGGCCTCGCGCGAAGCAGCAAGTAATTTTGCAAACTGATCGACCGAGCAGATGAAACGGCGCTGGCCGGCATGCGGCGCGGCGCCGCCGAACGTGCCGTGCGCATAAAAGCTCGGCAGCAACGTGAGACCGATGCCAGCAGTCTCGGCGGCCTGCGCGATGCGCATCGCCATCTCCGCCGGGTTGGCGTAGGGCGCGCCATCATGATCGTGATGCAGATAATGAAACTCGCCGACGCGGGTAAAACCCTGCTCCTGCATCTCGACATAGAGCAAGGTGGCGACGCTCTCGACGTCGTCGGGCGTCATCGTGAGCGCAAAACGATACATCGTCTCGCGCCAGGTCCAGAATGTATCGGCCGTGTTGCCGCGCGTCTCGGCGAGCCCGGCCATACCGCGCTGGAACGCGTGGCTGTGCAGGCTCGCTAGTCCGGGAATGGCGAGTTGATGGCGCTCGGCTCCGGCTGCCGGCGCGACGCCGGCTGTCACCTCGGCGATGGCGCCGTCGGTGACGACGACCTGCACGTCGTCGGCCCAGCCCGAGGGCAGCAGCGCGGATGCGAAATGCAGTCGTGTCATGTTTCCTGCCGGCTGGACAGAACCGCGCCACGATTATATGTCTAGACATATAAGTCAAGCGTCCGGCAGCGAAGGATTACCTGCATGGCAGAGCGCTTCGATCGGATCTGGCACAATGCCCACCTCGCCACGATGCGGGATGATCTGCCCGATCTCGGCGAGATCCCGCATGGCGTGATCGCGGCGCGCGATGGCCGCATCGTCTTTGCAGGCGCACACTCCGATTTTCCGGCGGATGCCGATGTGGTGGAGTGGATCGATTGCGCGGGGCGGTGGATCACGCCCGGTCTCGTCGACTGCCACACGCATCTGGTTTACGGCGGTAACCGCGCGCACGAATTCGAGCTGCGGCTCAAGGGCGCCAGCTACGAAGAGATCGCGCGCGCCGGCGGTGGCATCGTCTCGACGGTTGCAGCAACGCGGGCCGCGAGCGAGGCGGAGCTCGTTGCGAGTGCGCTGCCGAGGCTCGACGCGCTGATCGGCGAGGGCGTGACAACGCTGGAGATCAAGTCCGGCTATGGGCTCGATACGGACACCGAGCTGCGGCAACTCGGTGCCGCGCGTGCGCTCGCGCGCGTCCGGCCGGTTGCGATCCGCACCAGCTTCCTCGGCGCGCACGCGCTTCCAGTTGAAGCCGGCGACGACAAGGATCGCTACATTGACCTGGTCTGCCGCGAGATGCTGCCGGCGGTGGCGGAGTCCGGGTTTGCCGACGCCGTCGATGCCTTCATGGAAGGCATTGCGTTTTCGGCCGAGCAGACGGCGCGCGTGTTCGCGGCGGCGAGGGCGCTCGGCTTGCCGGTGAAGCTGCACGCCGACCAACTCTCCAATCTCGGCGGCGCAGCGCTCGCCGCAAAATTCTCGGCGCTTTCCGCCGATCATCTCGAGCACACCGATGAGGCCGGGGTCGCAGCGATGGCGCAGGCGGGAACGGTGGCGGTGCTGCTGCCCGGCGCCTTCTATTTCATCCGCGAAACGCAGAAGCCGCCCCTCGAGCTGTTCCGCAAGCATGGCGTCAGGATCGCATTGGCAACCGACTGCAATCCCGGCAGCTCGCCGCTCACCTCGCTTCTGCTCACGATGAACATGGGCGCGACGCTGTTCCGGATGACGGTCGTCGAATGCCTCGCCGGCGTGACGCGCGAAGGGGCGCGCGCGCTTGGCATGCTTTCCGAGACCGGCACGTTGGAGGCCGGCAAATGGTGCGACCTCGCGATCTGGGATGTCAAGCGGCCGGCCGAGCTTGTCTACCGGATCGGGTTCAATCCGCTGCATCGCCGTATCTGGAGAGGCCAGTGAGCGGCGCGGCGACACCGATCGTGGTCACACCCGGCCGCGTCAGCCTCGGCGATCTCGCGCAGGTGCTGGCGGGCGCGACCGTGGTGCTCGATCCCTCGTTCTGGCCTGCGGTCGATGCTGCCTCGGCGATCGTGATCGCGGCCGCGCAAGCGCCTGCACCGGCCTATGGCATCAACACCGGGTTCGGAAAGCTGGCCTCGAAGCGCATCTCGCCGGACCAGACCGCGACGCTTCAGCACAATCTGATCGTGTCGCATTGCTGCGGCGTGGGACCGCCGACGCCGGAGCCGGTGGTGCGCTTGATGATGGCGCTGAAGATCATCTCGCTGGGGCGCGGCGCATCAGGGGTGCGGCGCGAGGTCATCGCGCAGCTCGAAGCGATGCTGGCGCGCGGCATCTGCCCGCTGGTGCCGCAGCAGGGGTCGGTCGGCGCCTCCGGCGACCTGGCGCCGCTCGCGCACATGGCCGCGGTCATGATCGGCGAGGGGCAGGCGCTGGTTGGCGGAACGATCATGCCGGGCCGTGAGGGCCTGGCCTGCGCTGGTCTCGCGCCATTGACGCTTGGTCCCAAGGAAGGCCTCGCGCTCATCAACGGCACGCAATTTTCCACGGCCTATGCGATCTCCGGCCTGTTGCGCGCGCATGCGCTGGCATGTGCATCGCTCGTGACGGGCGCTCTGTCGGTCGATGCGGCGATGGCCTCGACGGTGCCGTTTCGCTCCGAGATCCACGCGTTGCGCGGCCATCCCGGACAGATCGCCGCCGGCGCGACGTTGACGGCCTTGCTCGACGGCAGCGATATCCGCCAGTCGCACCTTGAAGGCGACGAGCGGGTGCAGGATCCCTATTGCCTGCGCTGCCAGCCGCAAGTCGCGGGCGCCGCGCTCGACGTGCTGGCGCAGGCCGCGCGCACGTTGATGATCGAGGCCAATTCCGTCACGGACAACCCGCTGGTGCTGGTCGAGACCGGCGAGATCGTATCGGGCGGCAATTTCCACGCCGAGCCGGTTGCCTTTTCCGCCGACGGAATCGCGCTCGCGCTGTCGGAGATCGGCGCGATCAGCGAGCGGCGTATCGCAACGCTGGTCGATCCCGCGCTGAATTTCGGCCTGCCGCCATTCCTGACACCGGATCCAGGCCTCAACTCCGGCTTCATGATCGCCGAAGTCACCGCGGCGGCGCTCTACGCCGAGAACAAGCAGCGCGCCGCGCCATGCTCGATCGATTCAACGCCGACCAGCGCCAACCAGGAAGACCACGTGTCGATGGCCGCGCACGCCGCACGGCGGCTCTCCGATATGGCGGATAATCTCGCCTCCATTCTCGGCATCGAGCTGTTGGTCGCTGCGCAAGGCATCACGTTGCGCCTGCCACACCTGACCAGCCCCGCGCTTGCGGCCGTCATCGCCGCGTTGCGCGAGGAGGTGCCGGCACTCGGGCCCGACCGCTACATGGCCGACGACCTCGCCAGGGCCAAGGCGCTGGTCGAGGCCGGCGCGCTGCCGCGCATTGCGAGCGCGGCGCTCGCGAAAGATCCGTTTCCATCGCTTGCCTCAGAGGTCGCCCCATGAACCGCCGACTGGACAATGAACGCACGATCCGCGCGCCTCACGGCTCCGACATCAGCGCCAGGAGCTGGCTGACGGAAGCGCCGCTCCGCATGCTCATGAACAATCTCGATCCTGATGTCGCCGAGCGGCCCGGCGAGCTCGTCGTCTATGGCGGGATCGGTCGCGCGGCGCGCGACTGGGAGAGTTTTGACCGGATAGTTACTTCGCTGCGCAAGCTCGAAGGCGATCAGACGCTGCTCGTGCAGTCCGGCAAGCCGGTCGGCATCTTCCGCACCCATGCGGATGCGCCGCGGGTGCTGATCGCGAACTCCAATCTCGTGCCGCACTGGGCGACGCTCGATCACTTCAACGCGCTCGACAAGGCCGGCCTGATGATGTTCGGCCAGATGACGGCAGGCTCGTGGATCTATATTGGCAGCCAGGGGATCGTGCAGGGGACCTACGAGACTTTCGTCGAGGTCGGGCGGCGCCATTACGGCGGCAGCCTTGCAGGCAAATGGATTTTGACGGCGGGCCTCGGCGGCATGGGCGGCGCGCAACCGCTGGCAGCGACGATGGCTGGTGCTTCGCTGCTCGCGATCGAGTGCCAGCCGAGCCGCATCGAGATGCGCCTGCGCACCGGCTACCTCGATCGTCAGGCGAGCTCGCTGGACGAAGCGCTCGCGATCATGGCGGAGGCAGCGCGGACCAGGAAGCCGGTCTCGGTCGGCTTGCTCGGCAACGCCGCCGATATCTTCCCCGAGCTCGTCCGCCGCGGCGTCAAGCCCGACATCGTGACCGACCAGACCAGCGCCCATGATCCGATCAACGGCTATTTGCCGAAGGGATGGACGCTTGAGGAGTGGGAAGCCAGGCGTAAGGACGATCCCAAGGCGGTGGAGCTCGCGGCAAAATCCTCCATGGTCGACCACGTCAGGGCGATGCTGGATTTTCACGCGCAGGGCATTCCGACGCTCGACTACGGCAACAACATCCGCCAGATGGCGAAGGACATGGGGCTGAACAACGCGTTCGATTTCCCGGGCTTCGTGCCGGCCTATATCCGCCCGCTGTTCTGCCGCGGCGTTGGGCCGTTCCGCTGGGCGGCGCTGTCTGGCGATCCCGAGGATATCTTCCGCACCGATGCTCGCGTGAAGGAGCTGATGCCGCACGACAAGCACCTGCACAACTGGCTCGACATGGCGAAGGCGCGCATCAAGTTCCAGGGGCTGCCGGCGCGGATCTGCTGGGTCGGCCTCGGCGATCGTCATCGGCTTGGCCTTGCCTTCAACGAGATGGTCGCGCGCGGCGAAGTGAAGGCGCCGATCGTGATCGGCCGCGATCATCTCGACAGCGGCTCGGTGGCAAGTCCTAACCGCGAGACCGAGGCGATGCGCGACGGGTCGGACGCGGTATCGGACTGGCCGCTGCTCAATGCGCTCTTGAATTGCGCCAGCGGGGCGACCTGGGTGTCGCTGCATCACGGCGGCGGCGTCGGCATCGGCTATTCGCAGCACGCCGGCATGGTGATCGTCGCCGACGGCACGGCGGAGGCAGCCCGCCGCCTCGAACGCGTGCTGTGGAATGATCCGGCGAGCGGCGTCATGCGTCATGCCGATGCAGGCTACGAGACAGCGATCCACTGCGCCCGCGCAAACGGGCTCGATCTGCCGAGCCTGGTAGGCTAGCACTACTCTGGCAGTTTAGTTTTGCCTGGGTCGACGAGGAGTTTCTCACAGTGCGGGCATCGCCGGGGTGGAGGCTGAGCGAAGAGCTCGAGGATGGCTTGCCTGACGGCCGGCATGCTCGGCTGTGGCGGTGGTCCCGCGATTCTTTTTTTTTCGTCCCGCTGCTTTAAGGCGGCGGGATTGGAGGAAGGCGTAGGCGATCATGGTCATCAAGGCGTGTCGGTGTAAGCCCGTCCAGGATCTCCCTTCGAAGTGGTCGAGGCCAAGCT
>NZ_AXAS01000042.1 GCF_000472925.1 Bradyrhizobium sp. Ec3.3 | reverse complement strand
TCGACCGAGAACATCGTGCGCTTCGGCATCGCGCATGTGCCGCAGGGCCGCGGCACCTTCACCAACATGACGGTGGAGGAAAATCTTCAACTCGGAGCCATCACCCGCAAGGACAATGCNGGCATNGTCNCCGACATCGAGCGCATGTATGCGCATTTNCCGGTNCTNAAGCAGCGGCACACCCAGCAGGCCGGCACGCTCTCGGGNGGCGAGCAGCAGATGCTCGCGGTTGCCCGNGCNCTGATGCTGCGGCCGCGNCTGATGCTGCTGGACGAGCCGTCCTTCGGNCTNGCNCCGCTGGTCGTNCGCGACCTNTTCNNNATCCTCGGCAAGATCAACCGCGAAGACAAGGTCACGATCCTGGTGGTCGAGCAGAACGCCCAGCTCGCGCTCGAGCTCGCCGACCAGGCCTATGTGATCGAGACCGGCCGCATCGTGATGTCGGGTAACGCCAAGGACATCGCGAACAACGAGGACATCCGCAAATCCTATCTGGGTTACTGAGGGAGCCGGGACGATGGAGCTTTTCACCAACCAGGTCCTGGCCGGCATCGCCACGGGCGCGATCTATGCCTGCATGGCGCTCGCCGTGGTCATGATCTACCAGGCGATCGACCATCTCAACTTCGCGCAAGGCGAGATGGCGATGTTCTCGACCTTCATCTCCTGGCAGCTGATGCAATGGGGCGTGTCCTATTGGGCTGCCTTCGTGCTCACGCTGGCCTTTTCCTTCGTCGCCGGCATCGCGATCGAGCGCATCCTGTTCAAGCCGCTTGCCAAGGCGCCGGTGCTGACCAACGTCGCCGGCTTCATCGCCCTGTTCGCGATCATCAACTCCTCGGCCGGCCTGATCTGGGACTTCACCATCAAGCAGTACCCGACGCCGTTCGGCTCCTCGCCGTTCCTGGGCAGCCAGCTGATCTCGACCCACCAGGCCGGCATGATCGGCGTCACCGTGCTGCTGCTGCTCGGCCTCTACTTCTTCTTCCAATACACCCGCATCGGCCTTGCGATGCGGGCCGCGGCCTCGGTGCCTGAATCGGCCCGCCTCGTCGGCATCAACACCAGCTGGATGATCGCGCTCGGCTGGGGCATGGCGACCGCGATCGGCTCGATCGCCGGCATGCTGATCGCACCGGTCGTGTTCCTCGAGCCCAACATGATGGGCGGCGTGCTGATCTACGGGTTCGCCGCCGCCGTGCTCGGCGGGCTGACGAGCCCGTTCGGCGCCGTGGTCGGCGGCTTCCTGGTCGGCATCTTCGAGAACCTCGCCGGCACCTACATCCCCGGCGTCGGCAACGAGCTCAAACTCCCGATCGCGCTCGCGCTGATCATTTCCGTCCTGGTCGTCAAACCCGCTGGCCTGTTCGGCCGGCACATCGTCAAGCGAGTTTGATCATGAGCGCAGCAGAAGAAGTCGTTGCCGAAGGCCACGAGGCGGTCGAGGCCGTTCCGAAGCGGGCCATGACGCTGAGCACGACCACCTCGCTGGTGGTGCTCGCAGTGCTCCTGATCGTTCCGCTGTTCGCCAAGAACTTCATCATCTTCCAGTTGACGATGCTGCTGATCTACGGGCTCGCAGTGCTGGCGCTGAACATTCTCACCGGCGGGAGCGGCCAGTTCTCGCTCGGCCAGAGCGCGTTCTACGGCATCGGCGCCTACGTCACTGCTGTCATGATGGAGCAGTTCAACGTTCCTTACTTCCTCTGCCTGCCGGTTGCGGGCGTGCTGTGCTTCGGCGCGGGCTTCCTGTTCGGCCAGCCGGCGCTGCGGCTGTCCGGCGTGTACCTCGCGCTTGCGACCTTCGCGCTCGCCACCGCGATGCCGCAGCTGCTCAAGCTGAACTTCCTCGAGAAGTGGACCGGCGGCGTGCAGGGCCTGATCGTCACCAAGCCTGACGCGCCGTTCGGCCTGCCGATGTCCCAGGACATGTGGCTGTACTACTTCACGCTCGTCGTCGTGCTCGCGATCTACATCTTCTCGGTGAACCTGCTGCGCTCCCGCTCGGGCCGCGCCTTCATGGCGATCCGCGACAACGAGATCGCGGCGTCCGCCATGGGCGTCAACGTCGCGCTGTACAAGACGCTGGCTTTCGGCGTCTCCGCCGCCATCACCGGCGTCGCCGGGGGCTTAAGCGCCATCGCGGTGCAGTTCGTCGCGCCCGACAGCTTCACCATCACGCTCGCGATCCAGCTGTTCCTCGGCATGGTCGTCGGCGGGGTCGGCTGGCTGCCCGGCTCGATCGTCGGCGCGGCCTTCATCATCTTCGTGCCGAACATCGCGGAAGGCATCTCCAAGGGCCTCTCCGGCGCCGTGTTCGGCGTGCTCCTGTTCCTCGTCATCTACCTTGTGCCGCATGGCGCAAGGCAGGTCGCGATCCTAAGCCAAGGCCGGATCGCCAAACTAAAATAGAAGTGAAACTCAACAAGGAGAGACCATATGATTGCAAGGATTATAGGGACGACCGCTCTGGCGACAGCAGCAATCGCGCTCGCCTCGGGCACGGCGCTCGCCCAGAAAAAATATGATACCGGAGCCACCGACACCGAGATCAAAGTCGGTAATCTCATGCCGTACAGTGGTCCGGGATCTGCCTACGGCGTCATCGGCCAGGTGGAGGCCGCATATTTCAAGATGATCAACGACAAGGGCGGCATCAACGGACGCAAAGTCAACTTTATCAGCTATGACGATGCGTACTCGCCTCCCAAGGCCGTCGAGCAGACGCGCAAGCTGGTGGAGAGCGATGAAGTTCTGCTCATGTTCGATCCGCTTGGCACAGCCAACAACACGGCTATCCAGAAATACCTCAACTCCAAGAAGGTCCCGCAGCTGTTCGTGGCGGCGGGGGCGACCAAGTTCAACGACCCGAAGAACTTCCCTTGGACCACAGGCTGGCAACCCTCCTACCAGAGCGAGGCTCGCGCCTACGCGAAGTACATCCTCAAGGAAAAGCCAAACGCCAAAGTCGCCGTTTTCTATCAAAACGATGATCTCGGAAAGGATTACCTGAAGGGTCTCAAGGACAAGCTCGGTGCTCAGATCGTCGCTGAGGAAAGCTACGAGACGTCAGAGCCGACGATCGACAGTCACATCGTCAAGCTCAAGGCGACGGGTGCCGACACCCTGGTCGATATCAGCTCTCCTAAATTTGCGGCCCAAGCGATCAAGAAGATCGCTGAAGTCGACTGGAAGCCCCTGCATATCCTTAGCAACGTCTCGGCGTCGGTCGGCAGCGTGATCAAACCTGCCGGCTTCGAGAACGCGCAAGGCATCATCTCCGCCACCTACTTGAAGGATCCAGCGGATCCGCAGTGGGACAATGATCCCGGAATGAAGGAGTTTCAGGGCTTTCTGAGCAAGTATTATCCCGAAGGCAACAAGCGCGATATCTTGCTCATCACCGGCTACGCTCTTGCGGAGACGCTGGCCCAGACCTTGAAGCAATGTGCTGATGACCTCACGCGCGAGAACGTCATGAAGCAAGCTGCGAACCTGAAGGACTGGCGGACCGAGGCGCTCTTGCCGGGAATCTACGTGAACACCTCGCCGACCGACTTTGCTCCGATCAGCCAACTTCGGCTGATGCGCTTTAGCGGCGAAAAGTGGGAGCTCTTCGGAGACGTGATCAACGGGGACACGGAATAGATACCTCAAGCAGAGAACCGCCGCGCATGCCTTCGACAGACCATATGAATTTGAGGCTTTGTCGACAGTCCTGCGCGGCGCGTTCGATCGACTACGTTCGGATGAATAATGCGGAACCCAGCTAGAAGCGAAAGCGATTGTTGCTTTCGTAGCAACGACGAGTAAGGCGCATGATCAACTATCGACCCTCCTGGCTCGATTCCGACCTCGAGATGTATCGCGAAACGGTCACCCGCTTCGTCGACAGGGAAATGGCGCCGTTAGACGAAGAGGCCCGCGAGCGAGGAAATGTCGGCCACGAACTCTGGCTTAAGGCCGGCGCGCTCGGGCTTCTCTGTTCGGACATCCCAACCGAGTATGGCGGCGGCGGAGGCGATTTCCGACACGAAGCGATCTTTTACGACGCCATGGCGCGCCGCGGCCTGACGGGAATGAACCCGTCGGTTCACACGATTGTAGCCCACTATCTGCTGAATCACGGGACCGAGGAGCAAAAGCGCGAATATCTGCCGCGCCTAGCGAGCGGAGAGCTCGTCGGAGCCATTGCGATGACTGAGCCGGGGGCCGGCTCAGATCTCCAATCTATTCGGACACGGGCCGAAAAGCGCGGTGAAAGCTATGTGATCAACGGCTCAAAGACCTTCATTTCCAACGGTCTCCTTGCCGGCTTGGTGCTCGTCGTCGCGAAGACCAATCCGGCCGAGCGAGCGAGCGGAATGTCCATCATTCTGGTCGAGACGGCAAAAGCTCCCGGCTTTAGGGTCGGCCGCTTGCTCGATAAGCTCGGACTGAAGGCCCAGGACACTTCCGAACTGTTCTTCGACGAGGTCGTCGTGCCAGCCACAAATCTGCTCGGTGGAGTGGAAGGTCGCGGCTTCTATCAGTTGATGTCCGACCTGCCCTATGAGCGCACGATTATCGGCGTCATGGCAGTGGCGGCAATGGAGGGCGCTCTCGATGCCACGCTTGCCTTTGTCCGCGAGCGCAAGGCGTTCGGAAAGTCGATCGCCGAATTCCAAAACACAAAATACAGATTGGCCGAGTTGGCGACGATCACGAAGGTTACGCGCAGCTTTGTTGATGAGTGCGTCGAGGCGTTGGTTTCCGGCACGCTCGATGCTGCAACGGCCTCGATGGCCAAACTCTGGGCATCGGAGCAACAGGGTAAGGTCATCGACGAGTGTTTGCAGCTGCACGGCGGATACGGCTTCATGAACGAGTACCTTATTGCACGGATGTATGCCGACGCACGCGTGCAGCGCATCTACGGTGGAACCAGTGAAATGATGAAGGAAGTGATCTCTCGAGCCCTCTAGATTTGGAGATCTCTGAACTTAATCGCGCAAACACGACGGCCAATCCAGGTCGGCGCCCCGCTCAAGAGGATGTCATGAAAGCAGTCCTGGTCGAAAATTACGATCGCATCGAAAATATCGTCATCAAGGAAGTGGCCAAGCCTGAATTGGCACCGGGAATGGTCCGCGTTCGAATTCAAGCAGCCGCCGTCGGTTTCGTTGACGGCTTGAAAGTACAGGGCTTGTATCAGACCAAGGACCCCTTGCCGTTTACGCCGGGGTCGGAGTTTGCGGGCGTCGTCGAAGAGGCGGCGGAAGATGTTAAGGGCTTCGCGCCCGGCAAGCCGGTCATCGGGATGGTCAGAAATGGTGGCCTTGCCGAGTATATTTGCGTGCCAGCCGAGGACCTTTTCTTCACGCCGAAGGGCATAGAGCCGGAGGTCGGCGCCTCGTTCTTCGCCAATTACCTGACTGCGCTGTACGCGCTCAGCGCTCGGGGAAAGCTACAAAGAGGCGAGACTCTTCTGGTTTTGGGAGCCGCTGGTGGGGTTGGAATAGCTGCTGTCCAGGTTGGAAAGTTGCTGGGAGCCCGCGTCATTGCGGCGGCTTCGACTGAGGAGAAACGACAATTTGCGATCAGTCATGGCGCAGATGTGGGCTTAGACTACACGCGTGAAGGGTGGCGCGACGAACTTAAAGAACTCACCGGCGGTCACGGGGCGGACGTGATCTATGATCCCATCGGCGGAGATCTGAGCTTGCAGGCCTTCCGTTCGATCGCCTGGAACGGACGACACCTGGTGATCGGCTTTGCGTCCGGGACGATTCCGGCACTGCGGTTCAATCTACCGCTTCTGAAGGGGGGCGCGCTGCTGGGTGTTGACCTCGCGCAAATTGGTCGTCGTGAGCCGGATGTGCGAGATCTAGTCATCGCCCAATTGTTCACTTGGTTGAGCGAAAAGACACTTGCTCCTGTGGTGGGAAGGGTCTTTGCGTTCGAGGAATTCCACGAAGCGTTCAAAGCGATGACGACACGCTCAGCTTTAGGAAAGATGGTCGTCCGGATCGGATGACAGCGGTCTTCGGAGAAAATCTTTATGAAAGTTTCGGACGCATTGAATTCGCGGACCTCCGTGCGGGCATTCCTGGACTTCCCGGTCCCCGGTGAGATTGTCCAAGATATTTTGGTTGCGGCGAGTCGCTCACCTTCCGGGGGCAATCTACAGCCGTGGCACGTTTGGGCGCTAGGCGGCCAGGAACTCGCGCGGTTCAAGGCGCTGATGGCCGAGCGGATAAAGATCAATCCGGCAGGTGAGCAGCCGGAATACAATATCTATCCGCCGGAATTGAAGGAGCCATATAGAAGCCGGCGATTCAAGAACGGCGAGGATCTCTATCGCACGATCGGGATTCCGCGCGAAGACAAAGCTGCGCGTCTCAATCAGCTTGCAAAGAACTTCAGCTTCTTCGGTGCGCCCGTTGGTCTGTTTTTCGCCATCGATCGCCAGATGGAGCCTGGGCAATGGGCCGATCTCGGCATGTACATGCAATCCGTCATGTTGGTCGCATTGGAGAAGGGGTTGAGCACCTGCCCGCAAGAAGCCTGGGCGCTATGGCACAAGACCGTTGCGGAATTCATCGACCTGCCTCCCCATCTGATGCTCTTTTGCGGTATGGCTCTCGGTTACAAGGATCCAGCACATCCTATCAACAGTCTGCGCGCGGATCGTGCCGACTTGTCGGAATTCGCGACTACTAGGGGGTTTTGATCGCGAGTGCGCCGAGACACTCTGCGTTCACAGCCAATTTGCCGAACCTCGATTGTCTGCAAACCGATCGTCCTGGACATCAGCTGTCCATCTCCCGCTTGCCATCCAGCACACTCCACTTCGAAAGGCGAGGCCGTAATGACGTACCAACATGTCAACGTAGCTCGTGAGGGCCGGTGCACAATCGTCACGATCGATAGGCCCGAGGCGCATAACGCCTTGAACGCCGTTTGCCACGCCGAACTTGAAGACGTCTTCGACAAATTTGCCGCCGACGACGAGCAGTGGGTCGCAATCATCACGGGAGCCGGGCCGAAGGCCTTCTGCGCAGGGCATGATCTCAAACAGCAAGCCGCTGGCGGGGGACTTGCCACCCCACCCAAGGGTTTCGGTGGTCTGACGAAGCGCTTTGACCTGGCCAAGCCGGTGATCGCAGCGGTCAACGGAATCGCGATGGGGGGCGGATTTGAGATCGCGCTTGCCTGCGACATCGTGGTCGCCTCAGAGAACGCCGTGTTCGCCCTGCCGGAGCCGCGAGTCGGCCTGGCCGCGCTGGCCGGGGGAATTCAGCGGCTACCTCGTGAGATCGGCCTGACGCGAGCGATGGGCATGATGCTGACAGGGCGCCGGGTTAAGGCTGAGGAAGCGTTCTCGCTGGGTCTCGTCAATGAAGTGGTGAGCGGCGATGTTCTGGAGGCGGCAAGACGCTGGGCCAGCGAGATCCTGGCCTGTAGCCCAATGTCGGTGCGGGCCACCAAGGAAGCGGTTCTCCGAGGGCTGTCACGCTCCATTTCCGAGGGAATTTCGGAGGAATGGGAATACCCGGCCATGAAGGCGATGCTTGCGTCCGCCGATGCGGTAGAAGGTCCGCAGGCCTTCGCAGAGAAACGAAAGCCGAATTGGAAGGGGCGTTAGCATACCTCGCGAGAAGCCTAATTGCTTACGAAGATCTACGACGGTGGCAATCTGGCATCGCTCTCAGGGTTGGCGGATTGAAGAGCGGCACGACTGCCTACGAGAGCACTCAGTTCGCTCGGTAGTGCTTCGGGTGGACTTGAGAGGCACTGCGGCACGCGCCTGATACTAAGTCGGGGGGCAGGTAAGACTCGACGGCTTTCGATAGACGATTGTCAAGCTCTTTTGGAACAGTGAAAAAGTTCGGCAGCTTTCCGCCCCTTTTCACTACATTGTCTCCCAAACTTGCCGGGGCTTGTGCCCCGGTCCTTTTTTGGGGATTCAGAACGGCTGGCCATGCGATTGGGGCCTGTGGGGGGCATCCATCCCCGAACGCCTCGCCGTTCATTGAAATTTCGCTCGTTCCAGTCACTCATTTAGAGGCAAGATTGCAACCCAGACCCAAAAATTGAGCAAAATGACCAATGCATATGCAACATCATTCAATTCGAATAGTGGGGTCAACTAGATAGAGCTTGTCGAGATGTTCAATATCAATCGCCACGTCGACCATGGGGCGCAGCTTGACCACGCAGATGCCGAGATACTGGGCATCGAGGCTGCGCGCGAAGTGGAACGGTTTCTGAAGTATCGCGATGGCCACGCACCGACGCCACTCGTCGCTTTACCGGCACTTGCACATGAACTCGGCGTAGCAGCGATCCACATCAAGGATGAGGGGCACCGTCTCGGGCTTGGCAGCTTCAAAGCGCTAGGCGGTTCTTACGCAGTGATCAGGCTCGTCCTCGAAGAGGCGTCGCGGCAACTCGGTCGGCAGGTTGACGTCGGTGAACTGCAGACATCCGAAGTCAAGGCCGTGGCGAGCCGTATGACCGTCTCCTGTGCGACCGACGGGAACCACGGGCGATCGGTCGCACAGGGCGCTCAGCTAGTCGGCGCCAAGTGTGCGATATTTGTCCATGCCGGCGTCAGCGCCGAACGTATCGCGGCGATCGCGCGCTTTGGTGCGGAGATCATCCGGGTTAACGGAAACTACGACGAATCCGTCGCCTGTGCTTCCCGCGTCGCGAAAGAGAAGGGTTGGATAACGGTATCCGACACCTCTTGGCCTGGCTATGAGCGAATCCCCGGGTTCGTTATGCAGGGCTACACCGCACTTTTGAGCGAAGCCTTGCGGGAGCTGCCGGAGCTTCCTACACATGTTTTCGTTCAGGCTGGCGTGGGTGGTATCGCCGCAGCGATCGCTGGTCATCTCTCCATCCTTCTCGGAGACAAGCGGCCCTTCTTCGTCGTCGTCGATCCCTCACGAGCCGCGTGTCTGTTTGAGAGTGCCCGGGTCGGTCGCGCCATAAAGGTACCTGACAGTGAGTCGACCGTCATGGCAATGCTCGAATGCTACGAACCTTCGCTTGTTGCATGGCGAATTCTCTCGCGAACGGCCGACGCTTTCATGACGGTTGACGACGATGAGGCGATCGCCGTGATGAAGCGCCTTGCCTCTCCGCTTTCCGGCGACCCAGCCATCGTCTCCGGTGAGAGCGGCGGCGCCGGATTGGCCGGGTTGATTCAGGTCGCCTCCAGCAAGGAGCTGCGCGAACAGGCCGATCTTGGGTCAGACGCACGGGTCTTCCTCATCAACACGGAAGGTGCCACCGATCCGAAGCTTTATCATGCGCTCGTCGGCGTTTCCCCTGCAGAGGTCGCGGCGCGAAATTGCTGAGGAGGCGCGATGATGGTTGAGCTATCGGCGTTGCAGCGTGAGATGACAGCGTGGAGGCACGATCTTCACCAGCATCCGGAATTTGGTTTCGAAGAGCGACGCACGGCTGCATTCGTGGCCGCCAAGCTGCGTGAATTCGGGTTGGACGAGGTCGTCGAAGGCGTCGGTGGCACCGGCGTGGTCGGGACGCTGAAGCGGGGCACCGGTAACCGCTCCATCGCGCTGCGTGCCGATATGGACGCGTTGCGTATCCCGGAGCAAGGCGCTGCAACCTACAAGTCGACCAATCCTGGTGTCATGCATGCTTGTGGCCATGATGGCCATACCTCGATGCTTCTCGGCGCAGCCAAGCTTTTGGCCGAAGAAGGGGGATTTGACGGAACCGTGCGCTTTGTGTTTCAGCCTGCGGAGGAGTGGGGTCAAGGCGCGCTTGCCATGCTCCGTGACGGCCTGATGGAGCGCTTTCCATTCGAGGAAATTTACGGCCTCCACAACATGCCCGGCAATCCCGTTGGCGAATTCCGCACGCGCAGCGGCGCGATAATGTCGGCGGAAGACATATTCGCGATCACGCTGCGAGGCATCGGCGGTCATGCCTCTCGGCCGCACACAGGCAACGAGACCCTCGTCGCGGCTTGTGCGCTGGTGACAAATCTCCAGACCATTGTGTCCCGGCGGATTGATCCGACGGACGTGGCAGTGGTGTCGGTGACGGAGCTGATCAGCGATGGCACACGCAACGCTCTGCCGGGTCTTGCTCGCATTCTCGGAGATGCGCGCAGCTTCAGGCCCGAGGTTAGCGCCAGCATCGAGAAGCAGATGCGGATCATCGCTGAAGGTACGGCGCTCGCGCACAATGTCTCCGTGGAGGTCGACTACAGGCGAGAATTTGTGCCGCTGACCAATGATGAGCATTTGCCCATGAGTGTTTGATTGCTGCGGCCTCAGTGTTCGGTGAAGACGCGACCATTGCCGCCGACGCGCCAATCACGGCCTCTGAGGATTTCGCGCAATTCCTCAAGCATGTGCCGGGCTGCTTCGCTTTCGTAGGCAACGGTGAAGCCAGCGCACCATTGCACAACCCGACCTATGATTTCAACGATGGCGCCCTTTTGGGCGGAACAGGCTTTCATGCCGCGATCGTGCGGCGCCGATTGCCCTCCAGCTAGGGCGTGTACTCATAGAGACGCAGTTGTCTGATCATATGCCCACGGAGGCGCGCGCTATGTCCAGCAAGTCGATGCCGAGTCGGTCCATCGTGGCCGGCAAGGGCCGGTCGGTCCAACCAGAGCTTCAACATTTCGTCGCGGAGCACATGGACGCCGCTGTCTTCAAGACCGACAACGGCCGTGTCATCCGGTCCCAACCCGACTCCATACTCGATGCGATTGGCACGGCTGCAAACGGGGTCCAATCGGCGGAATCTGTGCGCACCTATAGTGCCATCGTTAATGTGCTCACTGCGACGGAGATGAATGCACAGGCCGGGTTAAACTGGCTGAGTGCTCAACCGCCAGATCTGGAACAAGTCCGGCAGGCTCTCGATGCCATCGTCAATGTCGGTAAGCGAACAGGCGAAATCGTCGTTCGACTTCGAGCGTCAATGAGAGGGGCCCCGGGAGCGGATGGTGCTCTTGATCCTTGAGCCGTATCTCCGAGGTGATCGGCGCGGTTTGGCCGACTTTGGACCTCCGGCGATACCCGCGTTGGCTGGGCTGTTTCAGGGCAAGCAGACATCAAACGCACCCTGATGAGTACACGCCCTAGAACTTGCGTCGCAAAGCATCCCGGAGAGCGACCGAGCGCGGCAATTCCTCAGTCGCTTTATGTGAACGTTCTAATCTCGTGGAGGTTGTGTGATCGTGCTCGGAAACCACTCGATAAATTCGGATCGTCTTATTGGCCGTATCCGAGAGCTTGGCCGAATTGGACGTGATGATACGAGCAGACTTGTCAGGCTCGCCGCGTCCGACTCCGAAAAGCAAGGGCGTGACCGTTTCGTATCCTGGCTGAAAGATGCTGACCTGGACGTCGTCGTTGACAGGATCGGCAATATCTTCGGTATCTGGGCGCCCGAGGGCGCGAAGGGGAAAGAGCCACTTCTCCTCGGATCGCACATCGACACCGTTATCGATGCCGGTATCTATGACGGGTGCTATGGTGTGCTGTCGGGGCTGGAAGTTATCGAAACGTTGAAATCGGAAGGTTTTATTCCGGCTCGGCCGATTGCCGTCGCGGCTTTCACCAACGAGGAGGGCGTCCGCTACGCACCGGACATGATGGGCTCTTTGGTCTATGCCGGCGGCCTGGGAACGGACGAGGCGCTCGCCACGATCGGGACCGATGGCACCGTGCTCGGTGACGAGCTCAAGCGTATTGGCTATGCGGGTTCCGAGGAACCGGGCTTCCTGAAGCCGCATGCTTATATCGAGCTCCACATCGAGCAAGGGCCGGTTCTTGAGCGCGAAAACACACCAGTTGGCGCAGTGGAGAATCTGCAGGGCATCTCCTGGCAGAAGGTGACAATCGAAGGGGATGCCAATCACGCGGGTACCACGCCGATCTCAATGCGCCGGGACGCTGGGTATGCAGCGGCCCGGGTGATAGCTTTCCTGCGCGATCGCGCGAAGGCGTCCAACACGCCAACCGTTGCCACAGTTGGTCGCATGAGTTTTGAGCCGAACGCGATCAACGTCATTCCGTCGCGGGCGGCCTTCACCATCGACCTGCGCGATCCTGACGAGGATCGCCTGAAGGCGGAGGAACTGGCGCTTGCCACTTTCCTCGACGCCATCGCGCAGGAAGAAAATGTGCGGGTTTCGGTCGAACGCCTCGCTCGCTTTGAGCCGGTGAAGTTTGACGCCGGAATCGTGGAGTTGATTGAAAAGGCGGCGAAAGATCGCGGGCTCGCCTCGAAGCGCATGACCTCGGGGGCCGGTCATGATGCCCAGATGATTGCAAGGATTGCTCCAGCTGCCATGATCTTTGTTCCCAGCATCGGCGGAATTAGCCACAATCCGAAAGAGTTCACCAACGACGTCGACCTTGTCGCCGGCGCCAACATCCTGCTCGATGCTGTTCGTGAAATCGCGTCGAGGACGGACTGAGATAGATCAATGAGCTAGGCAGCCCTGACCGTGCTCAGGAATCTTCCGACCTCGTCCCTGAGGCGGGCGCTATCGCCCGACAGTGACCGCGCGGCCGACAGGACTTGAGAGGAGGCGGAGCCGGTCTCGTTCGCTCCGCGCTGCACCTCGATGATATTGGACGAGACCTGCTGCGTACCGAGCGCTGCCTGCTGCACATTGCGCGAGATTTCCTGCGTCGCAGCACCTTGTTCCTCGACCGCGGCCGCGATGGTCGAGGATATTTCCGAGAGCCTTTCAATCGTGCCACTGATCTCCTTGATGGCCCTGACCGAATCCCCGGTCGCAGCCTGAATGCTGTTGATTTGGTGACTGATCTCACCGGTTGCCTTAGCGGTCTGCTCCGCGAGCGCCTTGACTTCGGAGGCCACGACGGCGAAGCCGCGGCCGGCCTCGCCCGCGCGGGCGGCCTCGATGGTCGCGTTCAGCGCCAGCAGGTTGGTCTGACCGGCAATCGTATTGATCAGGTCAACAACATCCCCAATGCGGGCCGCAGCCTTCGACAGCTCGCCTACCTGATCGGTTGTTGTACGAGCCTGACTGACGGCATCGCCTGCCATGCGCGCCGAGTCCTGCACCTGACGGCCGATTTCGTTGACCGAAGACGACAGCTCTTCCGTCGCGCTCGCGACCGACTGCACGTTTGCCGAGGCCTCCTCGGATGCCGCCGCAACCGTCGTCGCCATTTCCTGGGCGCGGCCCGCCGTCGATGTCAACGTTCCGGCGGACGCTTCGAGCTGGGTGGACGCTGTCGATACGGTGTTGACGATGCCGCCAACCGCTCGCTCGAATTCATCCGCCAGCTTCATCATATCGGCTTTCCTGCGTTCAGCGACAAGCCGGTCCTGCGTGGCCTTCGCTTCCGCTTCTTCGCGCGCCTTCTGCTCGGCCTTCACCTTGAAGTTCTCTACCGCCTGTGCGACGCCACCGATCTCGTCGCCGCGGCCGAGGCCAGGCAAAACCACATCGAAATTGCCGTCGGCGAGCTCTTTCATCGCGCCCGCCAACGCCACTATAGGCCGGGCAATTGTGAATACCGAGAATACGCATGCTCCGATCAAGGCGAGAGCCACGACAAGGCCGATCACCAGCGACGTCCGTTCGCTTGATGATATTGCCTCCTGGGCAGCGGCTTTCTCCTCGTCTACCCTACGCTTACTAAATTCGACGACCTTCTCGCTGGTGGTCAGCAATTCCGTAGCGATCGGCAGCATGGACTCCTTGACGATGCGCTTTGATTCGGCCGTGAGCTTGGCGACACGCGCGGCCGCATCGGGCGGCAGCTCGCCGCTTGCACTACGCGTCGCTTCGGTTGCGATGATGTCTTTTCTCAATGCCGTGATTTCATCGCTGAGCGTGACGAAGCCGCCAACCAGAACCTTCATTCGTTCGATTCGCGCCTGGTTTTCCGTTGACTTCGACAGCTCCAGGATCTCTTCGATAAATTTCCCGACCGATTTTTGCCTAACGGCGAGATCTCCCTGCGCTGCTCGAAGTTCCTCGGAGCTGCTTGCAAGCAAGATGTCGCGGACGGAGACTTGCATACTCCGGATCGCGGACCTCGCCGCAATGGCGCCGCGCTCGAGAGTCGACTGTTGATCGACAACGTCGCTGCTTCGGCGGACCGCGCCGTGGCCCTGCATCTGTGCGAAGATCATTCCCGCGATGAGCAGAATGCTGAGCGCGGAGGTCAGTGCAAGCTTGGTCCCAATGCGCAAGTTTGCGATCGTTCTAATTCATCGATCCTACCTCAATTCGTAGAGAAGACTGGTTCACAAGCCCTCCCAGAGGGCTCAGCACTACCCGCAACCATCGATATTCCGTCTCCGGGCGAGTTTGATTCCGAAGGGATGCGCCAAATAGAGCCGGCAAGACTAAATCAAAGCCTACCTATCGTGACCCGGTTGCGTGATCCGGACCATGGCTTCGGAATACGGACCTCGAAGGAGGTCTGCGGCTTCGGTATTGTCGATCCTGGCCCGAAACATCCAGCATAACTCCAGCATCAAGAAACGCTGCGGGCGGTAATTCCAAATAGCGCCAACTGAATGGTCTTTGGCAAATGGGCGGAAATCCTCGTGCCAGGGGCCAATGTCGGATGATTATTCTGTATAGTTATCGCGCGGATCAAGCCCTTTGAGGCACCCCATTGCCGGACAACACATTCTACGTAGCTCCCGCCCTATCGGGCTCCGACTTCGAGACTTTGCTCGCCTCCTTCGAGCCGATCTTGCCCATGGTCAGAGCCTCACCGCCAAAGGGAGCTGCCGAATTCCGTTGGCGCTCTGAGGTAGTCGTGGGACCAGACTTCAGCGTCATGAGGACTCGATTCTCTGGCGACTGGTCCTTCTCATGCGCGGCTATTCAAGAAGATCTTGCGATCGGCTTTCTCGGCACTGGCGCGGCTGACATGGTCGTTGGTGTCAAATCTGTGCAACGGACGACGTCAACCGTCGCTCTCGTCGCGCTTCCGACGCTACGGGATCACAAGGTCAGGACATCTGCTGACGGGAGCTATTCGAACGTAATGCTGAAGTTCGAGGCAAGATTGGTCGCCAAGGTGTTGAACGCAATGTTTGGCAAGGCTGCCTTGATGAACCTGGACCTCGCTCCGACTGTCGATCTTTCGACCGGCGCTGGACGGGCCCTGCATCAGTTTGCCCGCACGATCGTCCAAGGCACGAATGATCCACAGATCATGAAGCGTTCGCCAAAAGCTATGGCGCTGCTAACTGAAGCGACCCTACGGCTTGTCTTCGAACATGTACCCCACCGACTGAGCAGTCAGCTGGACCGGCGGGCGCCCGACCCGACACCACGGCACATCCAGCAGGCAATCGAGCACATGCACGATAATCTTCATTTGCCGCTGACGATGATCGACATAGCGGACGCCATCGGCGTGAGCGAGCGCTCCTTGCAGCTCGGATTCCGAAGGTTTTGCGATACAACGCCTGCTGCTTACTTACGGCGAATCCGGCTGGACGCTGTGCATGCGGAACTATCGAGCCCTGTGAACCAGCTGCCCGTGTACGAGGTCGCTTTGAAGTGGGGCTTTACGCATAGGGGCCGCTTCGCCTCACAATACCGTGCGGCGTTCGGTGCCTATCCGTCGGAAACCGTCAAGCGCACATCTACGGGCGGATCGTGAGCTTGTTAGCGCTATTGTCCAGTAGTTGAAGCAGAGAAGGCGAATTCAGACTGGACCTCCCCAAAACACAGGTCAATTTGACAGTCGACGAATAGCTCGGAGTCCGAAGCGTCGTCCGGCAACACGATGTGAACTATCCGCGTTTGGGGTAGCTCGCGATGGTGCTTTCGGCTATCTGGCGGCAACCCAGTTGCGTAGGCCGCTGATGGTGCGAAATCCGTCGGCGGCGTAGCAGCGGATGGACGGCTGAGATGCTCGCATCATCTCGGCCAGCGCATGGCCGGGGCCGAGGTCCAGCACTTCGGTGACGCCCAGTTCCGCGAGCGCCTCCAGCGTTGCCGCCCAGTCGATGGGATGGGCGACCTGGTTTGCCAGTTTCGCGGTGGCCGCGGCGACCTGGAAGATGCGTTCGCCGTCGCCGCCGGCAAGCAGGACGCGCTGGCCTGCGATGGCCGCGTGCCTGCTGGTATCGAGCGCCTGTTGCAGCGGTTTGCAGGCCTGCGCGAGCCTCGTCGTGTGTGACGCGATCTCGACGGCGAGCAGGCCGGTGCGCGCGCCGTCGTTGGCGGCCTCCTCGCAGAGCGCAATGACATCCCGTTCCGCGCCTCCGATCACGACAAGCAGGTCGGGATTTTTGATCGCGATTTCGCAGCGGTGCTTTGCAAGCAGCGGTTCAAGCGTAGCCGGCTCAAACCCGCGGACGTAACCCAGGCGGCCATCGGGGCCCGCGGTCTCTCGCATCAAGCGCGCTCGAATACCAGTGAGCCGCAACGCTTCGTCCGCGCTCCAGATTCCCGCGATGCTCCAGGCCGCCATCTCGCCGACACTATAGCCGGTGACCGCGGTCTCTTCGGTCAGCAGGTCGGCGATGCAGGCGTGGATCGCGAGTGTCGATGTCACGGTCAGGATCTGGCTGGAGCGATTGACGGACAGTTCGTCCGCGGCCCGCGTCCTGACGAAGTCCCGGGGATCCTCGCCGAGAAGAGTGGTCGCCGCGGCGAAAATCGAGTCCGCAGCGGGCTGGTCCGCAACAAGATCAAAGATCGTGTCCGAGAGCGTACCTTGTCCGCCGCAGAGCAGGGCCAGCATCAGACTTCCAGCCGATCGACGAACAGCGCCATCGCGAGCAGGTCCGCGGAGCCGCCGGGACTGAGATTGCGGGACACGAACGCCTGGTGAATGTCGGCCGCGCGTCGGTGCCAATCCCGCGATCCGATGCCGCCGGCGCCGAGAAATCCGGAAGCGCTCTCTTGCGCGAAGCGCAATCCTTCCGCTCCGCCCCGATGCAGGAGATTGGTGTCGGTGACCTCGGCGATCAGCCTCATGCAGGTCTGGACGCGCGCGGCGTCCTCGTCTTGGGGTGCGAGCTTGCGCGCTTCATGCAGCGCGGGCAGGGCGATGTCGTAGACTGACGGAAAACCGTCGGCGGCTTCCGCCCTGGCGCCGCCTGCGCTGTAGCGCCGCGAGGCGACCGCGCCATGGCTGCGCAGCGAGACCGGTCCCGACAGGATGTCGTCGCCCCAGCGCTCCGAAACCAGCCGTCCGAGCGACTTGCGAAAGCCGACGGCATTCCGGTATCCGGCCGCAGCGCAGAGCAGACCCAGCCCGAAGATCGCGCCGCGATGCGTGTTGACGCCATCTGTTGCAGCCAGCATCGCGCGCTCCGCGGCAACGCCGATCGCGCGCAGCCGCTTCATGCCGGCGCCCTCGGCGCCTGCAGCGGCGAGCTCGCCGAAGAACGGCATCAGAGTCTCGGCGCTCAGGCACAATAGCGCGGCGTCCATGTCGCGATGCGCGCCGTTGTCGACATGGCTGACGAGCCCCGGCTTCGGATAGGTCTCGACTTCGAGCTTCAGGCAGAGCGATGCGAGATGACCGAGCTGCTCCGCATGAAGCGCGCGGTCCGGCCGTGATTGCCACCTGAGCGCGATGGTCATGACACGAGACCCGCGAGAAAGGCCGCGCGCGTCGTCGTGGTGACGCCTCTCTCGCCCTTCACGAGGACTTCGTCCGCGTCAGCGCCGGTCAGCTCGCGCCATTGAACCCCGCCGGCGGGACCTGTGATCTCACCGTCCAGCCGCATTGGCGCCTGCTTTGCGATCCGCGCGAGGTCCGACAACAGAGTTCCAACTTGATCGGCTGACGACAGCGGCCAGAGCAGGTCGAGGTCCGAGCTGTCAGAAAGATAGGGCAGGCCAGTGAGATGCTGCCACGCCAGGCTGCCATAGGTACGGGTCTCGGGCAGAAGCTCAAGCAGCTTCTCGATCGTCGCGTGCCAGGCCGCGGGCGCCGCACTGGCGGCGTCGGCCAGCAAGGGAGGCGGCGCGGACGCGACAATATCGGTAGTCGCGAGCGAGACCGCAATGCGCCGCTTGCCATGGCTCGGCGGCAGCGGCAGGCCGACCGGAACGAGGCCTGCGGTATCGCTGCAGGCCGGCCGACGAACGACGAGTGGCCGTCCCGCATGCGCCCAGCCCGCGACGATCGGCTCGCTGGCAAGATCGGGATAGCGGTTCATCACCGCGGCCCATCCCGCCGCCGAGGCCTTCACCATGCTGTGGCGCGCGAGGGGCTCAGGCACGTCGTGCATCCTGGGGTGAGGCGGCGGCGCGCGCAACGCGCTCGGCGAGCTCGGCGGCCTTTTGCCGTCCGCCGCGCTCGGCGCCGAGCCGGCCGCGATCATCTTGTCCCTGGGGCCGCTGCAGCACGGCGGCAAGCTGCGGCGCCAGCGGCACAGCATCGTCCCAGACGACGTGGACGCCGCCCGTTCGCACCATGTTGTCGAGCCCGGGCGCGAACACCGGCGTCGCCTCCGCCTTGGCCTTGAGGACGTCGATCGGAAGCTTGGTCACCCGTGCCATCGACGGCAGATCCATCACCGCGGGATGCGCGCCGGGCAGCGCCACCAGCGTGCCGGTGGTAAGCGCGGTGGCGATGAATGCGCCGGCGGCGCTGCCGCCATAGAGCAGGCCGATGGTGCGGTGTCCTTCGGCTTCGGCCACCAGCAGCGCCTTGGCGAGATGCGACAGATATTCGCTGAGGCCAAGCAGCTCGTCGCGCTTGCTCATGCGCTGGCTGGCGGAATCGACCAGGAGCAGGATCGGTGTCCGATCTCTCGTCGCGATGATTTCAATCACGCGCTCAGCAAGCGCAATGGCTTCTTCGACGCCGAGCGGCTGTCCCTGGGTGATGCCGAGTACGTGGATTAGCCGTCCGTCGGGCAGAAGGGCCTTTCCCGCGATCATGGGGCCGACGGTCTCGACATCGCTGCCGTTTGGAAAGAGGCTGGCCAGGATGTCATCGAGCGTCATCGGCGTTCTCCCTTTTGTTAGCGGCGCGAAGGAAGGCGCCGGTCGGAAGCGCGGGGATCCCCGTCGGCTGGTCTATGCCGAGAACCTCCCAGATCTCGATGGCGTCCTCGACGTCACCGAAACGGTGCAGCCGGCGCTCGAGCCGCTTCTGCTCCGCTTGGAGGACGTTCGGATCGAACCTGCTCCTGATCGCCAGCGTAGCGATCGCCGCCTCGCGGAACGCCAGCGCCTGGTCGTCGACGAAAATGTCGGCGCCGCCGATGAGATAGCGGTGCTTGCCGCCCATGGTGCGCCAGACCAGGGCGCGGTCGCGCGAGTCGAATTCCTCGATGCCCTTGTTGGTCTCAATCACCTCGGGGCCGCTGACGCTGAGCCGTCCCTGCTCGGAGATGATGAGGCGCGAGCAGGTGCCGGCGATCAGGCTACCGCCGCCATAGCATCCGGCGCGCCCGCCGATCAGGCCGACGACGTTGATGCCGCTGTGCCGCGCCTCGATCACCGCGCGCATGATCTCCGCGATCGCGAGCTCGCCGGCATTGGCTTCCTGCAGCCGCACGCCGCCGGTGTCGAACAGGATCACCACGTCCTGCTTGAGCGCGCGGGCGGCGCGCAAGAGGCCGGTGAGCTTTGCGCCATGGACTTCGCCGAAGGCGCCACCCATGAAGCGGCCTTCCTGCGCGGCGACGAGGACCGGCGCGCCGTCGAGCCGGCCGCGGCCGATAACGATGCCGTCGTCGAACTGCTCCGGCAGGTTGAAGATCGCAAGATGCGGGCTGATCTCGCGCAGCTCCGGGCCGATGAACTCACAGAAGCTGCCGGCATCGACTAGCGCGTCGATGCGCTGCCGGGCGCTCGCCTCGTACCAGCTCAGCGGGACATCATTGGCGGTGGCGGCTGTCATCGTTCCGGCTCCTCGATCTTGCGGACGCCCTGGGCCAATCGCAGCGCGACCGTGTCGGGCCGGGCGCCGCCATCATTGATGGAGATGCGCAAGCCCCCCGCGGCGCGGCGCGCGACGAAATCGCGGACCACGGCGTCCCACACGGCGCCGAAGCCGTGGGCCGCGGTTGCGATGTCGATCGTGCAGGTACCGGCCGGGAGGCTGCGTTCCAGCAGCACTTCGAGATTGCCGGAGGCGACGACGCCGACGATCGTCTGCGCGCGGGTGCCGCCGGCGCGGTTCGGTGCAGTCAGTCTGAAGCTGAGCTTTTCCATGCAAAACTCCTCACCAGTTGCGGAAGCGGCTGGGCGGGCGGTAGAGACCGCCGGAGGCCAGCATGATGTCCTTGATCGAGCGGGCCGCGAGCAGGCGCCGGTCGGCGTCGAGCGGATCGATGCCGAGATCTTCGGGACGCCGGATCACGCCGCGTTGCCTGAGCTGGTCGACCAGCTTCGCATCGCGCGCGCGGCCGATGTCGGTGTAGCCGGCAACGCCGCGGATGGCCTGCTCGCGCTCGTCCTTGCTGCGACACATCAGGAGGTTGGCGATGCCTTCCTCGGTGACGATGTGGGTGACGTCGTCGGAGTAGACCATGACAGGCGCCAGATCGAGCTTGAGCTCCTGCGCCAGATCGAGCGCGTCGAGCCGCTCGACGAACAAAGGCGTGTTGCGCTCGCCAAAGGTCTCGCCGATCTGCACCACCAGCTTGCGGCCGCGGCGCAGCGCTGCGTTGGAGTCAGGATCAGCCTCGGCGCCGGCCTTGAGCCAGGGCTCGCTCGGATGGCGGCGGCCGCGCGGATCGGAGCCCATATTGGGCGCGCCGCCGAAGCCGGCGATGCGGCTGGTTGTTACTGTCGAGCTGTGGCCTTCCAGGTCGATCTGGAGCGTCGATCCGATGAACATGTCGCAGGCATAGAGGCCCGCGGTCTGGCAGAACGCCCGGTTCGAGCGCAGCGAGCCGTCGGGGCCGGTGAAGAACACGTCGGAGCGCGCGGCGACGTAATCCTCCATGCCGACTTCCGATCCGAAACAGTGGATCTGCTCGACCCAGCCGGCTTCGATCGCCGGGATGATGGTCGGATGCGGGTTGAGCGCAAAGTGCGTGCAGACCTTGCCCTTGAGGCCGAGCTTCTCGCCATAGGTCGGCAGCAGCAGCTCGATCGCGGCGGTGTTGAAGCCGATGCCGTGATTGAGCCGACGCACGCCGTAGGGCGCGTAGATGCCCTTGATGGCGAGCATCGCCGTCAGGATCTGGGTCTCGGTGATAGCGGCGGGGTCGCGGGTGAACAGCGGCTCGACGTAGAAGGGGCGACCCGCCTCGACCACGAAATGCACGAGGTCGCCCGGGATGTCGACACGCGGCACCTTGTCGACGATCTCGGTGACCTGCGCCACGACGAGGCCGTTCTTGTAGCTGGTTGCCTCGACGACGGTCGGCGTGTCCTCGGTGTTCGGCCCGGTATAGAGGTTGCCGTCCTTGTCGGCGCTGACTGCGGCGATCAGCGCGACGTTCGGCGTGAGGTCGATGAAGTAGCGCGCGAACAGCTCGAGATAGGTATGGACGGCGCCGAGCTCGATCTTGCCGCCGAACAGCATGCGCGCGATGCGCGCCGATTGCGGGCCCGAATAGGAGAAGTCGAGCCGCCGCGCGATGCCCTTCTCGAAGATGTCGAGATGCGAGGGCAGGACCACGCCTGATTGCACCATGTGCAGGTCGTGGACGTGGCGGGGATCGAGGTTCGCGAGGGCCGAGGCGAGGATGTCGGCCTGCTTCTGGTTGTCGCCCTCCAGGCACACCCGGTCGCCTGACCGGATCACGGCCTTCAGGAATGCGGGAAGGCTGGGGATCGGGACGACCTTCCCCCTGGCGTGCTGTTGGCCGGCCGCGAGGCGCTCCCCCAGGGCGGCCTTTTGTATACCCCAATCGCTCATTTCGGCTCCCAAGCGCTGCAAACGTTGTCAATTCGGTCGCTTTCGACGCGCAAGTCCGCCATCTGCGGCTCACCACAAGGAAGGTCTCGTCCTTCGCGACAGGCGTCTGTAGCGGCAACGCGGCGGAGGCGCGGTCTCGACCTGTTGCACCTGGTTCGTTGATACGCTCGAGCAGGTGCACTTGCGCCAATCGCACGAGTCATGGCGACCAAGAGGTCGACTCCAGACTGGCCACGTCAAGCAGCTGCGCCCCTCGTGTCATTAGATCTGGCCGAGTTGCCACGTCAGAAGGCTAGTGCTCTCTGAGAACTTGCCCCAAGAACAGCTTCAGGCGATCCGTCCTCGGCTGACCAAATACGGAATGCGGGCTGCCTGACTCGACGATTTGCCCGTGGTCCATGAACACGACGCGATCGGCGACTTCGCGCGCGAATCCCATCTCGTGCGTGACGCAGATCATCGTCATTCCGTCCTTGGCGAGCGACACCATCGTGTCGAGCACCTCCTTGACCATTTCAGGGTCGAGCGCAGAGGTCGGTTCGTCGAACAGCATGATCTTGGGTTTCATGCACAGAGCTCGGGCGATGGCGACGCGCTGTTGCTGTCCGCCCGAGAGTTGGCCGGGGAACTTATTGGCCTGATCCGGAATACGGACACGCTCCAGGTATGCCCTCGCCTGAGCTTCCGCGTCTGGGCGAGCGACGCCTCGCACGAGCATAGGTGCAAGCGTGCAGTTTTCGAGAACGGTCAGATGCGGGAATAAATTGAAGCTTTGGAACACCATCCCGACTTCCCGGCGAATGGCGTCCAGATGGGCGATGTTGTGGTCGACCTGTATGCCGTCGACGACGATCTTGCCCTGCTGATGTTCCTCAAGATTGTTGATACAGCGGATAAGCGTGGACTTCCCCGAGCCTGAAGGCCCGCAGATCACGACTCGTTCGCCGGCCGCCACATCGAGATCGACGTCACGAAGTACGTGCAGGCTGCCGTACCACTTGTTGACCTTCTGTATCGAAACGGCAGTTGCCTTCGTTGTCGGATCAGTCTCGGCGATCATTGGTTGGATCACTTGAAGTCCCTTTCCTCGTATCTGGCTCTTGCACGTGGATGACGATCAAGATGCCTTTTGGGTGATCAATGATCAGCGGTGTCTAAGCATGTTGAGGCCGAATTCCAGCCATTGGCTGTATCTCGACATTGCGAAGCAGAAGGCAAAGTAGATCAGGCCGGCAAAGATGTAAGTCTCCACGCCAAATCCCTGCCAGGCCGGCTCGGCGACGGCGACCTGTGCCGAGTGCAGAAGGTCGTATAGGCCGATGATCAGGACCAGAGAGGTGTCCTTGAAGAATCCAATGAAGTTGTTGACGAGCGGCGGAATGACGGTCCGCAAGGCTTGCGGAAGCACAATCCGTCTTGAAGTCTGCCAATAGGAAAGCCCCAATACATATGCGGCCTCGTACTGCCCCTTCGGAAGCGCTTGCAGGCCGCCGCGCACGACTTCCGCCAGATACGCAGCGAAGAAGAGGATGATGGCGATCTGGGCTCGCACAAGTTTGTCGAGATTGACGCCTTCGGGCATCAACAGCGGAAACATGACACTTGCCATGAAAAGAAGGGTGATCAGAGGGACGCCGCGAATGACTTCGACATAGGCCACGCAGAGCCATTTGATGAATGGAAGGTCCGAGCGTCGGCCAAGGGCCACCAAGACCGACAACGGAAACGCAATCGCCACCCCGATGGTCGCAATGATGAGCGTAAGTGCCAGGCCGCCCCAGTTCGCCTGGGAAACGAATGTGAGCCCGAATATGCCGCCCCACATGAGCAAGCCGATCAGGAGGAGCATGAGGCCCCACAGTGCTGCGAGTTCGATGCGCCAGAACCGCTTCATCGCAGACACGACAAACAATCCAACGAAAAGGGCAATGACGATCGCCGGCCGCCAATGCTGCTCGAAGGGGTATGTACCGAACAGGATGAAGCGGTACTTCTCTCTGATGACTGCCCAGCAAGCTCCACTTCCCAGCGCTCTACAACTATCGGTAATGGGGCCCTGTGGACCGGCTGGAACACTCCACACGGCGTCCAAAAAAGCCCATTGGAACAGCGAGATTCCGACCTTCGCCATGGCCGCCAGCAAGACCAATGTCGTGAGCGAGGAAAGCCACGAGTAGAAGAGTTTCTCTCGCGCCCAAGCGAAGAAACCGCCACCGATCAATTCCGGGCGTTCGCGCGCTTCAATGAGCGTCGGATTGACGATATGTTCAACCAAAGCGGTCATGGTCAGCGCTCCACCAGCGCCACGCGGGCGTTGTAGATGTTCATCAGAAGACTGATCGAAAGACTGATCGTCAGATAGACGCCCATGATGACGCCCACGAGCTCGATGGACTGGCCGGTCTGATTCATCGAGGTCGTTGCGACGGACACAATGTCCTGGTAGCCGATCGCGACGGCGAGGGAGGAGCCTTTGGTCACATTCAGATACTGGCTCGTCAACGGAGGAACAATGACGCGCAGGGCCTGCGGAAATACGATCCAAGTCAGAATGTTTTTCGGATGGAGCCCGAGGGCGCGAGCCGCTTCGTGCTGCCCTCGGCCCACCGATTCGAGCCCCGATCGGACGATTTCGGCGATGAACGCAGCATTGTAGATGACCAGACCTACGAGAAGCGCGAAGAATTCCGGAGAAACGGTGACGCCGCCGCGAATGTTGAAGCCCTTTGGCTGAGGCATATCAAGGTTAGTCGATGCGCCGAGCGAGAACCCGACGACGAGCGGGATGATGACCAAAAGGATGATGGCTACCGGCCAGAACGACTTTGCGCGCCCTTCCTCCAGTTGCTTGCGCGACGCTCGCTTCGCGTACAGCGTCGTTGCCAGGAGGCAGAGAACAAAGGCGAGCAGTGTCCAACCATGCGCGGCTTGCCAATCCACAACGGGAAAGCTCAATCCGCGATTTGACAGAAAAACACCGGCGACGGGATTTAGAGCTTGCCGCACGGGCGGAAGTTTCTGAAGGATGGTGTACCAGAGAAAGAGCTGGAGCAGGAGCGGGACGTCCCGGAATAGATCGACGTAAATGGAAGAAAGCTTGGCGAGCAGCCAATTCTTCGAAGTGCGCGCGACGCCGATTGCGGTGCCGAGAATGGTCGCAAGGATGATGCTCCAGAACGCGACCGAAAGCGTATTCAGGGTCCCTACGAGAAGTGCGCGGAAATAGCTATCTGCCGGCGTGTAAGCGATCAAGTGTTCGGCTATAGGCAAACCCGCTTCGCGAGTAAGGAAGCCGAAACCTGATGCGATGTTGCGCGCTGCAAGATTGTGGTGGAGATTGGCAGCGAGCCAGAAGACGCTTCCAAACAGGGCAAGCGCGGCGAGCGCTTGCCAGATGAATCTACGAACGGCGACGTTTGAAACAAACGAGCCCAGCATTGTTGCCCGACGATTGTGCGCTTGTATGTCGTTGTTGAGTGCCGTCATGTCGCTCTGCCACGAACTGCAATGAGTGAGTCAAATTGAGGGTGCTTCTCCCGAGGGGAAGACGAGAGGATCGCCGGAAGGCCTTCCTCTCGCTGCCGCTCGCGAGCGGTATCACCGCATCGGGGGAGCGTATTGAAGACCACCATCCTTCGCGAGGCGGTTTACGCCGCGCTGAATGCCCAGGCCGGCGATGGTGCGGTCCCACAGCTCGGCGGTATTGCCGACGGCCTTGATTACGTTGACGGCCCATTGCGCATCCAGCCCAAGGGCGGCGCCTAGATCGCCAGTCTCTCCCATGAAACGCTGATTCTGTGGATCGCGTGTCTTCCGGAAGGTGTCGATATTGGTCTTGGTGATGCCGTTCTCCTCGGCGGTCAGCATGGCGATGTAGGTCCAGCGAACTATGTCGAAGAACCGTTGGTCGCCCTTGCGGACGAAGGTTCCGAGGGGCTCCTTTGATATGACGTCGGGAAGAAGAATGTATTCGTCGCCGGCCGGGCCCATCGAAAGTTTCAGGGAGCCGAGTAGCGTGGAATCGTTCGTATAGGCGTCACATCGGTTGTTTGCCAACGCATCGCGGACCTGTTCGATCTTTTCGATGACGATAGGCTTCAGTGCGAGATTGTGGGCGCGGAAGAAGTCGACCATGTTGGCTTCGCTTGTCGAGCCCTGCGTCACGCAGACGGTAGCACCATCGAGCTCCAGCGCGCTCTTTACGCCAAGGCTTTTCTTCGCCATGAAACCCTGGCCATCGTAGAAATAGACAGAGGCGACGTCGAGACCCAGGCTGGCTTCGCGAGTGAGCGTCCACGTGGTGAAGCGAGCCAGCATGTCGACTTCGCCGGATTGGAGTGCAGGAAAGCGCGTCAAGCTGGTGAGGGAGGTGAAGCGAATCTTTTCCGGATCACCGAAGATCGCGGCTGCGACTGAGCGGCAGATGTCCGCATCCAGCCCTTGCATCACGCCTTTGCCGTCCGGGAAGCTGAAGCCTGGCCGATCGCCTGCCACGCCGCAGATGAAGTATCCGCGAGCCTTGATGGCTCCGAGGGTGTCGACCTTGTCTGACGCAGAGCCACCCTGGCCGCTCTGGGTTTGCGCCTGGGCGCTAAACGGAGCGATTGCCATCGCAGCTACCAGGACTGCGGCACCAAGTGTGACCGCCAGCTTTGAATGCGGCCTGCCAGCGCGCGTGTGAGAGTTTCCGAACGTCTCCATAGTCGATCCTTCCTGTTTGGATGATGCTTTGTTTTTGTTGTCTTGGGCGACGCCTTGCGGCATCACCGATTAGGTCTGGCTGGGACCAGCTGGCTTCAGGCCGCCGCCGATGCGACTGGTTGCCCGTCTTGGATCGCAGCCTCTCCGAGATCCCAGAACAGGCCCGTCATGATTTGCATTCCTTCCTCCGCCACGCTGACGAGCATGTGCTCGTCCGGTGCGTGCTGGGAGCAGGAAGGATAGGAGTGCGGGATCCAAAGGGTCGGCATGCCGATGATCTCGGCAAATACCTCGTTTGGCAGCGATCCGCCAAAGTTAGGCAACAAAGATGCTTCGCGACCGAGCGTCGTTTTCATCGACGAGAGAGCGAACTGAACCCAGCGGTTGTCGAGGCTGGTCCGGGTCGCAAGATAGAAGTCTTCCTTGATTTCCTCGAATTTCACGTCGGAGAACCCTCGCGCATCCAGATGAGCGCGCAATGCGGGAAGCACCTTCTCAGGATCGACGCCAACGACGTAGCGCAGTTGACATGTTGCTTGAGCGGTCCCTGGCACGGCATTGACGGGCGCATCAGGCCGGCCGCAAAGGAAGGCCAGGACCTCGAAATTGCACCAGCCATAGACCTGTTCCGCGCCTGCCAAGCCCGGCTCACCCCAGTTGTCGTCAATCGCCGGGTCATCGGGGCCTGTTTCGAGGACGATTTTTTTCAGGGCTGCGCCGACCTCGGGCGGCATGCGCTTCGGAGTCCATTCTGGGATCGCGATGCGGCCGGTCGGATCGGTAATAGTGGCGATCGCATGGGCAAGCCTGATGCCGGGATTGACGAGCAGGCCACCCCAGTTTCCGGAATGATATGCTCCTTCACGGATCTCGCAGGTCAGACGAAAACCAACGCTGCCTCGACCGCCGAGAAACAAGGTCGGAGCACCTGCTGCCAAACGGGGGCCGTCGGAAGCGATAAGACAGTCTGACTTGAGCAGATCGCGGTAGTTTCTTGCGAGTTCGGCCAGCCCGAGCGAGCCGGTCTCTTCGCCCATCTCGATGAGCACTTTGGTGTTGAACCCAAGCTGACCGCGTTTGTCCAGCACGATGCGCAAGGCAGCCAGGTTGATTGAGTGCTGACCCTTGTTGTCCGCAGTGCCTCGGCCGTAGATGCGTCCTCCGGCTTCATCCAGTATCCAGGGATCGCGGCCGTCCTTCCAGTCGCCACTCATGCCCCACAGAACGTCGCCGTGGCCGTAGATCAGAATGGTGGGGCGTCTCGGATCTTCGATCCGCTCGGCATACATAGCCGGTAGACGCGGTGCGATCGGGTTCTCGAGGACTTGGCATGAAAAACCCATCCGCTCCAGGAGCGGACGCATTTCCTTGTTCAAGTAGTGAAGGTTGTCGTCGCGGCAGTCTTCTCGCGGGCTTTCGCTGCGGATAGCAATGCGAGGGGCCATCTCGGCCGTAAAGCCGCCGTCCACGACATAGTTTCGCGCGGCGGCGACCGCAGCTTCCCTCATGGTCGGTTGGGCAACGTTAGACATCAGAACTCCGGAAAGGAAGAATCGCCGACTTCGACCTCAGGCCGCCGCTCCCTGCGTCGCGGTTCTTGTGCCTCAAGAATGTGCATATTCAGACGTGATCAGTATTGCGGCGCCGCCGAGTTGTGCGCTCGGATTCAAGCTGCCGAATGCAATCTTCCCTCGTTTTCTCGGCATCGGCCGAACGAAATGTGGTGGTTCACTCGAAACCGCTCGGAGCGCCATTTCGGGGGCGTGCCGCAGCTCAGGTCGGGGTTATCAAACGAAAGGGGAGCGGCGAGAGGACCGAGATGAGGGGATTCTCGTCGAAAACATATTGCGCGCGGGCTCAAAAAAGCTTTTAGCTTGAGAGGCTTACTGGACGATGGAGGCGTTGATGCCGAAGAAGCTCGGGGTGGATGACCTCGATCAATATGATCTAGCAATCCTCGAAATTCTTCAGCGCGACAACACGACTCCGCAACGCACTGTCGGAGACATGGTCAATCTCTCCGCTGCCGCTGTTCAACGCCGGATCAGCAGGCTTCAGAAGGGTGGCGTCATCCAAAGCAACGTCGCCATCCTTGATCCAGAAACTGTGGGACTACCGATCACACTTCTCGTGGAAGTCCACATAGAAAACGAGCGTCTTGATCTGCTCGAGGCTGCCAAGAAGGCATTCAAAGCAACTCCCGAAGTCCAGCAATGCTACTACATTACTGGCGACATGGATTTCATGTTGGTGATCAGCATTGCTTCGATGAGAGATTACGAAGAACTTACCAAGCGGTTGTTCTTCGAAAATCACAACGTCAAGCATTTCAAGACCATGGTGGTCATGGATCGCGTCAAGGCGTCGATGGGCTTAAAGTTGCCCACCGACAAGACGACGACGTAGATCGCCCACTTCGATCAATCGTCGAGCGCCATTGCCAGCACGCGCGCGACGTGAACGGCTTCTCGGGCGGCTCCGTCCCAGATCTGATGGCGACAACTTGTGCCGTCCGCGACGACGAGATCTTCAGGGGCTGCCTGGCGGACGGCGGGGAAAAGGGACAACTCGCCCATCGCCATCGAGATGTCGATCGTGGCTGCTCCGTAACCGAATGCGCCGGACATGCCACAACAACTGGACTCGATAGGCTTGACGTCGAGTCCTGGGACAGCCCGCAACGTCTTTTCCACCGCTCCCATCGCGTCGAACGCCTTTTGATGACAATGACCGTGCAGATGCACGGTCCGCCCTCCTTGGTCCCGGAAAGACAAGGTTGTAGCACCTGCGACGAGATCGTCGGCCAGCAATTCCTCGAGCAGCCTTGCCGCTCTCGCCAATGGCGCAACTTCTGCCTTCGGCAGGAGGGCGGCAAACTCGTCACGGAACGTCATCAGACACGAGGGTTCGAGCCCGACGATCTTCGCTCCCCTGGATACGAATGGCACAAGGGCTTCCGCAGTCCGCCTAGCTTCCAGGCGGGCCTCCTCTACAAGGCCTGCCGAAAGGAAGGTTCGTCCGCAGCACAACGGCCGCCCGCCATCCTTTGCCGCGACATGATGCATCCGGTATCCGCCGGCCTGTAGTACCTTCTCAGCCGCTTCCAGGTTTTCGCGTTCGAAGTACCGGTTGAAGGTGTCGCCGAAGAGCACCACGTCGCGTCCGTCTCCCACGACATCCGATGGCGAAGCTTGACGACGCTTGTCGCGCCAGGGGGAACGCCACACAGGCAACGTACGTCGCGCCGAAAACCCGAGCCAGCGTTCAGTTACCCACGCCAGGCCGGGTATACGGTCACGCAAATTCATGAGAGGGGCGAGCTTTGCAGCAAGTGGTGCATAGCGCGGCAAATATGCGATCAGTCGCTCCTTAAGCGGCAGGCCGTGTCGACCATGGTAGTGGTGTAGGAATTCGATTTTCATCCGCGCCATATCGACGCCCGTGGGGCAGTCACGCTTGCAACCCTTGCAGGAGACGCAAAGGTCGAGCGTTTCCTTCATCTCTGGAGAGGTTAGGGCATCCTGACCGAGTTGTCCGGAGATCGCGAGCCGCAACGTATTTGCCCGGCCTCGGGTGAGGTGTTGCTCTTGCCGCGTGACGCGCCAGGACGGACACATCGTGCCTCCCGCCATCTTCCGGCATGTACCGTTGTTGTTGCACATTTCGACGGCGCCGCCGAAGCCGCCCCATTCGGACCAGTCGAGTGCCGTCTTCGCGGGAACGGAGGCGCGATACTCCGGCGGAAAGCGCATCAAGCTGCGATCGTCCATGTGATAGGGTCGGATGATCTTGCCCGGATTGAGCCGGTTTCCGGGGTCGAACGCGTCCTTGACCTCCTCGAAGGCGCGTGTGAGCGATCCGCCAAACATCGGCTCGATGAAATCTGAGCGGGAGATGCCATCTCCGTGTTCGCCTGAGAACGACCCTTTGAATCGTCTCACAAGGTCGCACGCTTCTTCGGCGATGGCTCGCATCGCCTTGACGCCCTCTTCGGTCTTTATGTTCAGGATGGGACGCACATGGAGGCAGCCGACGGACGCGTGGGCATACCAGGTTCCGCGCGTTCCGTGCTTCTCGAACAGGGCCGTCACCGCATCCGTGTAATCGGCCAGGTGCTCCAGAGGAACGGCACAATCTTCGATGAACGAGACGGGTTTTCCGTCCCCCTTCATCGACATCATGATGTTCAGACAGGCTTCTCGAACTTCCCAGACTCGCTTCTGTCGGTCTGGTTCGACGACCTCGACCACAGCGTCCGCAAAGCCATGGTCGGCCATGCATTGATCCAGGCGTTTCAGGTAGCTTTTCAGTTGGGAAAGATCATCCCCAGCAAACTCGACCAGGAGCAGGCAGTTCGGCTTTCCTCTCGTGATATCGTTGAGAGTGCGGATGAAGAGCGGGATGTCCGCGCCGAGAACCAGAACATTGTTGTCGACCAGCTCGACCGCCACGGGATTGAGCGCGACGAGATGTTGGGTTGTCTCCATGGCAGCACGAAAGTTCGGAAAATGGCAGACGCCCATTACGCGATGCCGGGGCAGCGGCGAGAGAAGCAGTGTCGCTTCCGTCGTGATTGCAAGGGTGCCTTCCGAGCCGACAAGCAGGTGCGAGAGGTTGGGCCGCACCGCCAGCAATTCATCGAGACTATAGCCGCCGACGCGACGCTGGACCTTCGGAAAGATAGTCTCGATCTCGGATCTATGGCGCTCTGCCAGCGCAAGCATCCGGTTCATCAAATCGCGGGTGCGCGAAGATGAGTTATCGCCGATCGGTCGATCACTTAGCGTGAAGGATTCGCCATCATTGAACATGGCCTTGAGTGCGATGACATTGTCGACGGTCTTGCCGTATCTGAGCGAGCGGGCACCGGAAGAATTGTTGCCTGTCATCCCGCCGATCGTGCAGCGGCTCGCCGTCGATGGCTCGACTGGGAAGAACAGGCCGTCTTTCTTGACGAAGGTGTTGAGTGCCTCGAGAACGATCCCGGGAGCGACTGAGATCGAGCGGCCCGCGGGATCGTATTCGCGGATCGCATTGAAGTAGCGGCTCAGGTCGAGCACGAGGCCATTACCGATCGGTTGGCCATTCTGAGAAGTGCCGCCGCCACGTGCGATCACGGGGACGCCGTGTTCGGCAGCAATTGTCAGTGCCGCGGCGATGTCTGTCTCGGTTTTTGGAAAAGCGACGCCTTGGGGGATGATCTGATAGATCGAGGCGTCTGTCGCATACCGTCCGCGGGTGAATGCATCGAAGCGGACCTCGCCCTCCATCGCTCGAACCAGCCGCCTTTCAAAGTCGACGTCGTAGCGGTAGCGGCCTGCGAATGCGGTCTGATTCATGGCGTGCCTTCAATCCTGGAGCGCCCCGGAGACGGAAGAATGGGGTGGATCGCCGACAGGAGTGCCCACCGTCGGGCTTCGGTCCCCACCTGCGCTCCTCGCTCGGTTTCTATGCAAGGCGCCAGCTTCCGATCAGCCGGCGTGTTCGCGGGACACTAGAGCGAAAGAATTTTGAATGCAATATTGAAGTATAAGTTCGAAAAGATGCCGACATAGTACTCGGCAGCCGCAGTAGCGGTGGTGAGCGGGTGGAAGAGGAGGGCGTCCTAGGTCTGGCCTTGCGCGGCCTTTCGCTTGTTTCTGAGGTGAGCGAACAGAATGTTGGCCAATTCGCCCCCGGACCGGCGGCGGAGCGCGTCCAGAACGGCCTCATGTTCACGCATGGCTTCGCCCCAGCGATCGCGATCTCTAGCCAGATTGGCCGTGTAGCGTACCCGCCGGATCCGGCCAGACAGGTTGGCGTAGGTCGCCGTTAGGCTGGGATTTCGAGCGGCCGCCAGGATCTTTTGGTGGATGGCCTGATTGCTCCGGAAGTATTCGTGCATGTCGCGCCGAAGGTAATGGCGGTACATATCGTGGTGAATCTGCTCGATTTCGGCGATTTCTTCGTCCGTTATGCGCTCGCAGGCCAGTCGCCCTGCGAGCGCCTCGAGCCCTCCCATGAGGTCGAAGAGGTCCCGGATGTCGTCGGGGCTCAAGGCGCGGATGCGTGCGCCGCGATTGGGAAGCAGTTCGATCAGGCCTTCGGCGGCCAGCACCTTCAGGGCCTCGCGCAGGGGAGTCCGCGAAATGTTGAACAGCTCGCATAGGGCTCGTTCGGGAACGCGTGCTCCGTCGGCAAGATTGCCCTCGACGATGAAATCCCGAAGCTTGCCAAGCAGCTCGTCGTGCAATGAGCCGGGGCCTTTGTCATCCCCGTGGGCTGCTGAGGTTGCCTGATCTTCGGGCGGTTCAAGTGCGGTGTCTGTCATCTCGTATCGGTAGGCCCGCCGGGAGAAGTTGTCGAGGTCGCATAGTCAATTTTTGAATTCTTAATATAGATTGACTTCCCAATAAATGAATGCAAAAAGTGGGTGACATACCGCTAGTCAGCGCTCTAGCCCCGTTTGGAGGAAATCATCATGCAGGGTCGCCACTTTTTGCAGATTCCCGGACCTAGCCCGATACCCGACCGCATCCTGCGCGCGATCGCGATGCCCATCATCGATCATCGGAGCGCCGAATTCGCCGAGTTGGGGAATCGCGTGCTCGAGGGCTGCAAGGACGTGTTCAAGACGAAGCAGCCCGTCATTATTTTCCCCTCATCCGGCACCGGCGCCTGGGAAGCTGCCATCGTCAATACCTTGTCGCCGGGCGACAAGGTTCTCATGGTCGAGACGGGGCATTTCGCAACGCTTTGGAAGCAGATCGCTACGCGTTTCGGTGTTGAGGTCGACTTCGTTCCCGGCGACTGGCGCCATGGCGCCGAGCCAGCAGCAATCGAAGCAAAACTGCTGGAGGACAAATCGCACAGCATCAAAGCCGTGATGGTCGTGCATAACGAGACCTCCACGGGAGCGACCAGCCGAATCGCCGAGATACGCAAGTCCATCGATGCAGCGAAGCATCCCGCCTTGTTCATGGTCGATACCATCTCCTCGCTGGCGTCGGTCGACTACCGCCACGATGAATGGAAGGTCGACGTGACGGTCTCCGGATCTCAGAAGGGATTGATGCTTCCTCCTGGATTGGGCTTCAACGCGATTTCTGAAAAGGCGTTGACTGCGTCGAAGGACAACAAGATGCCCCGGTCCTTTTGGGACTGGCAGGAGATGCTGAAGCACAACAATGCCGGGTTCTTTCCGTACACTCCCGCCACCAACTTGCTTTACGGGCTGAAAGAAGCGCTCGAGATGCTGAAAGAGGAGGGGTTCGACAACGTCTTCGCTCGACACAAGCGTCTCGCGACGGCGTGTCGCGCCGCGGTCGAAGCGTGGGGCCTTGAAGTGCTCTGTCAAAATCCGGCCGAGCAGTCGCCCGTTCTGACCGGGGTGTTGATGCCCCCGGGCCATGACGCCGATCGCTTCCGCAAGATCACGCTCGAGAAGTACAACGTCTCGCTTGGTTCTGGCTTGGGCAAGGTCGTCGGCAAGGTCTTCCGCATCGGTCATCTCGGCGAGTGCAACGAGCTCAGCCTGCTCGGCGCGCTGTCCGGAGTGGAGATGGGCCTTACCGCTGCCGGCGCGCCTCATCGCGGCGGAGGTGTCGATGCTGCCATGGCCGTTTTCGAGGACAAGCAGCGGATCAATCAAACAGCGCAATAGCGCTCGACGAACCAGGCCTTGGTCCGCGGATCGACGACGCGATTTCCGCGACCAGCCTGGTCCGCTCGATCGACAAGCGGCTTCACGCTACGAGGCCAAATAGACCCGCACCCGTTTGATGATCCGACAACATCTCACAAGGCGGCTGTGTGACGTGCTGCCCCATTCTGCGGCATTGCTACAGGATGGGGTCGCATGCGGGTGCAATTTGCTGCTTTCGGACCGAAAGCGGCCAAAAACACCATTTCCAACAAGAAAGCCCATCATGAAACGCGTCGACGCCCATGGATTGAAGATCGCCCCCGTCCTGTTCGACTTCATCGAAAAGAAGGCCGCCCCGCAGACGGGGATCGCGCCGGACGCGTTCTGGGCCGGGCTCGCCGCCATCGTCAGAGATTTGGGACCGAAGAACCGCGCCCTGCTACGTGTGCGCGACGCGCTGCAAGCCAAGATCGACGACTGGCACCGCGCCAACAAGGGCAAACCGTTCGACCTCAATGCCTATACCGCCTTCCTGAAAGAGGTCGGCTATCTCGTCCCCGAGCCGGCGACGCAGAAGGTCGAGACTGCCAATGTCGATGACGAAATCGGCAAGATCTGCGGCCCGCAGCTTGTCGTGCCCCTGACCAACGCCCGCTATGCGCTCAATGCCGCGAACGCGCGCTGGGGCTCGCTCTACGACGCGTTCTACGGCACCGACGCGATCCCGCATGATCCGTCCGAGGGCGGCAAGGGTTACAACAAGGCGCGCGGCGACAAGGTGATCGCCAAGGCAAAGGCCTTCCTCGATGCGGCCGCGCCGCTCGCCACCGGAAGCCACACCGACGTCACCGCCTACAGCGTGGTCGCCGGCCAGCTCGCGGTGAAGCTGAAGAGCGGCAATGCGACGGCGCTGAAGAACGCCGCGCAGTTCGCCGGCTTCGAGGGCGATGCGTCCGCTCCGTCCGCAGTGCTGCTCGTCAACAACGGCCTGCATGTCGAGGTGACGATCAACCGCAACAGCGCGATCGGCAAGGACGATCCGGCCGGCGTCGCCGACATGATCATGGAAGCCGCCGTCTCGACCATTCTCGACATGGAAGACTCGGTCGCCGCGGTCGATGCCGAGGACAAGGTTCAGGTCTACCGCAACACGCTCGGCCTGATGAACGGCACGCTGTCGGCGGACTTCGAAAAAGGTGGCAAGACGCTGACGCGCGCGCTCAACGCCGACCGCAGCTACAAGACGCCGGACGGCAAGGGCGACGTCAAGCTGCACGGCCGCAGCCTGCTGCTGATGCGCAATTGCGGTCACCACATGTTCACCGATGCGGTGCTGGACGAGGCCGGCGAGGAAGTCCCCGAAGGCCTGCTCGACGCCGCCGTCTCGGGCTTGCTCGCAATCCACGACCTCAAGGGCAATTCCAAGGTCAGGAACAGCCGCACCGGATCGGCCTATATCGTCAAGCCGAAGATGCACGGCCCGGACGAGGTGTCGTTCACCTGCGAGATCTTCGATCGCGTCGAGAAGATGCTCTCGCTGCCCGAGAACACGCTCAAGGTCGGCATCATGGAAGAGGAGCGGCGCACCACCGTCAACCTCAAGGCCTGCATCCAGCGCGCCTCCAAGCGCATCATGTTCATCAACACCGGCTTCCTCGACCGCACCGGCGACGAGATCCACACCTCGATGGAAGCGGGTCCCATGATCCGCAAGAACGAGATGAAGGCGCAGGCCTGGATCAAGGCCTATGAGGACTGGAACGTCGACACGGGCCTGATCGACGGCCTGCCCGGCCATGCCCAGATCGGCAAGGGCATGTGGGCGGCGCCCGACAAGATGGCGGACATGCTGGTCCAGAAGCTCGCCCATCCGCAGGCCGGCGCCACCACGGCCTGGGTGCCCTCGCCGACCGCGGCGACGCTGCACGCGCTGCACTACCACCAGGTCAACGTCATCGCCCGCCAGCAGGAGCTCACCAAGGGCGGCCCGCGCGGAAAGCTGTCCGACATCCTCACCATTCCGGTGTCGAAGTCGAACTGGGCGCCTGACGACGTCAAGCAGGAGATCGACAACAACTGCCAGGGCATTTTGGGCTACGTCGTGCGCTGGATCGACCAGGGCGTCGGCTGCTCCAAGGTGCCCGACATCCACGATGTCGGCATGATGGAAGACCGCGCCACCTTGCGTATCTCCAGCCAGCATCTCGCCAACTGGCTGCACCAGGGCGTGATCACCGAGGCGCAGGTGATGGAGTCGCTGAAGCGCATGGCCGTCGTCGTCGACAAGCAGAATGCCGGGGACGCGATCTACAAGCCGATGGCACCCGCGTTCGACGGCGTCGCCTTCAAGGCCGCCTGCGACCTGATCTTCAAGGGCCGCGAGCAGCCGAACGGCTACACCGAGTACATTCTCACCGCACGCCGCCGCGAGGCGAAGGCCGCGGGTTGATTGCTGCAGCAAGCAATGCAAAAGCCCCGGCTCACATCGGGGCTTTTTTGTGTGTGTGCCGAGCACGAATGACGCTTGGAGCCGGAAGTCTATCCAGCCTGATGACGGCGAAGGATTAGCGAAGCGCAAGGGCGTGACCGCGAGGAAGCGTCTGGAGAAAGCGTGGAGCAAAGCCGCGGCCTGATGGACAAGAACCGGATAACGAGGCCTACCCGGCCGGATGAGCGAGCACGTGATCGGGGCGGTTCTCGGGGCCCTATTAGCCTCAAAACGGGGGCCGTGAGAAGGTGCCCCAAGGCGACGCGGCCGATCGTTGACTTCTTGCTCATCCGTCCCTCCATTAGGAAGGCGAGATTGCGCCTCCCGTCCCGCAGCAGAGCGAGTCGCCTACGCGAATTGCATTATTGCGGCGCCTTCATGATCGGCTCCGTCGGATGAAGCAATATGCTCGTCATCAGCCAACCTGCAACCTGGTAAGCGGTTGGACGGCGCGGACGCCAAGAGCCTTGGCATCACGGAGATTATGAGCAGCGAGACAATGCCCCTTGAATAGCAAGCAATTGCGCAGGCCGATCAGACAAATCACCTGGGCGGGCCTAGACAAGATAAAGTTGCATTTTAGGTGGCATCTTTTAGCGCATTTCTCGCCTCCTTTGCCATAAGGTTTGCCGCTGGGAGAGAGGAAGTCCCGATGGCTGACCCCTACCTGCCGAATACCCTGCCCATGCATGGCCAGCCGCGGGACGCCGAGACGCTTGGTCGCGCCGCTGCCGACCGGGCTGCGCGTGTGCTTACTCTGCGTGAGATTAGCGCCACGCCGATGCGAACCCTGACCAACCTCTCAAGTTCGACGAGCGTATCGTGAAGCTGATCGAGCAGTCCGCCAAAGACCGTGGGCTGGCCAGGCGCCGCATGACCTCCGGGCGCGGGGCACGATGCTCAGATGATCGCGCGCATTGCGCCGACGGCAATGATCTTTGTGCCAAACATCGCCGGTATCGGCCACAACCCGAAGGAGTTCACGCCTGAGAGCGACCTCGTGGCGGGCGCCAATATCCTCTTGGATGTGGCGCCCCAACTGGCCGGCGAGTAATGCGTTCGACACCGTCGCCGTTCAATGGAGCCCAACGAACAGGCTGACGGGAAAATATGCCCACCCGCCTAGATTGCGAAGTTGCTAACAGCTGGCAGCTTGATCTGGGATCGAAATCCTGAAGCTGAAACAATACGACCAGAATGGGGAAGGATGTTATGGCCGACCAGCAAGACGAGGACGTCCTCGAAACCCGGGAGTGGCTGGATGCACTGTCGGCGATCCGTGGTCACCGCGGCAGCGAGCGCGCCGAATTCGTCGTCAACGCCGTCATTGCCGCCGCGCGCAGCGGTGGGCTCGGCATTCAGCAGACGCTGACGACGCCCTACTGCAACACGATCCCGCTGAGCCAGCAGCCGCCACTGCCGGGCGACCGTGCCATCGAGCACAAGCTGCGCTCGATCATCCGCTGGAATGCGCTCGCGATCGTGCTGCGTGCCAACAACGAGAGCTCGGAGCTCGGCGGCCATATCGCGAGCTTCCAATCGGCCGCAACGCTCTACGACATCGGCTTCGGCCATTTCTGGCATGCGCCGACCGAGGGTCACGGCGGCGACCTGATCCTTGTGCAGGGACACAGCTCGCCCGGCATCTATGCGCGCGCCTTTCTCGAAGGACGGCTGAGCGAGGAGCAGCTCCTCAGCTTCCGGCAGGAGACCGGCGGCACGGGCCTGTCGAGCTATCCGCATCCCTGGCTGATGCCGGACTTCTGGCAGTTCCCCACGGTGTCGATGGGCCTCGGGCCGTTGATGGCGATCTATCAGGCGCGGTTCCTGAAATATCTCCAGAATCGCAACCTGGCCGAGACGGCGAACCGCAAGGTCTGGGCCTTCATGGGCGACGGCGAAACCGACGAGCCGGAATCGCTCGGCGCGATCTCGCTCGCCGGCCGCGAGAAGCTCGACAATTTGATCTTCGTCATCAACTGCAACCTCCAGCGTCTCGATGGGCCCGTTCGCGGCAACGGCAAGATCGTCCAGGAGCTCGAAAGCGTCTTCCGCGGCGCCGGGTGGAACGTCATCAAGGTGCTGTGGGGCTCGGGTTGGGATCGCCTGCTGGAAAAGGACAAGAGCGGGCGGCTGCTCCAGCTCATGGACGAATGCGTCGACGGCGAATACCAGGACTTCAAGAGCAAGAGCGGCGCCTACATTCGCGAGCACTTCTTCGGCAAGTACGAGGAAACCAAGCAGCTCGTCGCCGATATGAGTGACGACGAGATCTGGCAGCTCGCGCGCGGCGGCCACGATCCGGAGAAGGTCTTTGCGGCCTACACCGCCGCCGTGAATCACAAGGGACAGCCCACGGTCATCCTGCCGAAGACCGTCAAGGGTTTTGGCATGGGCGAATCTGGCGAAGGCCAGATGATCGCCCACCAGGCCAAGAAGATGACGCAGGATGCGCTGCGCGGCTTTCGCGATCGCTTCCAGGTGCCGGTTGCCGACGAGGACCTCGCCAAGGTCCCCTTCATTCGCCTGCCGGACGACAGCCCCGAGATGAAATATTTCCGGGCGCAGCGCGAGAAGCTCGGCGGCAGCCTGCCGCAGCGTCGGTGCAAGTCCGAGTCCCTGCAAATTCCGCCGCTCTCGACCTTCCAGCGCCTGCTCGAGAGCACTGGCGAGCGCGAGATCTCGACCACGATGGCCTTCGTGCAGATGCTCGGCTCGCTCGTGCGCGACAAGGTCATCGGCAAGCACATCGTGCCGATCGTGCCGGACGAATCCCGCACCTTCGGCATGGAGGGCATGTTCCGCCAGCTCGGTATCTATTCGTCGGTGGGCCAGCTCTACCGTCCCCAGGATGCCGATCAGCTGATGTATTACCGCGAGGACAGAAGCGGACAGGTCTTCCAGGAGGGCATCAACGAAGGCGGCGCGATGTCGAGCTGGATCGTCGCGGCGACCTCGTACAGCACGAACAACGTGCCGATGATCCCGTTCTACATCTACTATTCGATGTTCGGGCTTCAGCGCGTCGGCGATCTCGCCTGGCTTGCCGGCGACATGCGCGCGCGTGGCTTCCTGCTCGGCGGCACGGCCGGCCGCACCACGCTCAACGGCGAAGGCTTGCAGCACGAGGACGGCCACAGCCACGTCCTCGCGGCGACCATTCCGAACTGCGTGTCCTACGATCCGACCTTCGCCTATGAGGTCGTGACGATCGTGCGCGAAGGCATGCGCCGCATGTACGAGGCGCAAGAGGACGTCTACTACTACATCACCCTGATGAACGAGAATTATCCGCATCCTGCGCTGGCCGATGCCGGCAAGGGCGCCGAGGAGGGAATTCTCAAGGGGCTTTACCTGCTCAAGGACGGCGGCGAGGCGGCGAAGAAGGAACTGCGCGTCCAGATCGTCGGCTCCGGCACGATCCTGCGCGAGGTGATCGCAGCGGCTGGCCTGCTCAAGGCCGATTTCGGCGTCACCGCCGACGTCTGGAGCGCGACGAGCTTCAACGAGCTACGTCGGGACGGCATGGCGGCGGAACGATGGAATCTGCTGCATCCGACCGAGCCGCGACGCAAGAGCTGGGTCGAAGCGCAGCTCGAAGGTCATGCAGGGCCGGTTATCGCTTCCACCGACTACATGCGCAACTACGCCGACCAGATCCGCGAGCATGTCCAGGCGGCCGGACGCCGCTATGTGGTGCTCGGCACGGACGGGTTCGGGCGCAGCGACTATCGCGTGAAGCTCCGCAAGTTCTTCGAGGTCGACCGGCACTACGTCGCCGTCGCTGCACTCAAGGCGCTCGCCGATGAGGGCGCCATCAAGCCGGCGGTCGTGGCCGAGGCCATCGCCAAATATCAGATCGACACCGGGCGCGCCGCGCCCTGGACCGTTTAATCAGCGGAGCCGAGGGCAGAGTGATGAGTGGTGTGATTGACATCAAGGTTCCCGATATCGGTGACTTCAAGGAAGTCCCGGTGATCGAGATATTCGTCAAGCCGGGCGACAAGGTGAAGGCGGAGGATCCGCTCCTCGCGCTGGAATCCGACAAGGCGACCATGGAAGTGCCCTCGCCGCGGGAGGGCGTGGTGAAGGCGGTCGTCGTCAAGGTCGGCGACAAGGTCAGCGAAGGCGCTGTCATCGTGCAGTTCGAGGGCGCCGGTGCGGAGCAATCCGACAAGCGCCCCGTCGTCAGCGCGCCGCCATCGCCGGTCAGCGCTCCCGCTGGCCTTGCCGAGGTGCGCGTTCCCGATATCGGCGACTTCAAGGACGTTCCGGTCATCGAGATCTTCGTCAAGCCGGGCGACAGCGTGAAGGCCGAGGATCCGCTGATTGCGCTCGAGTCCGACAAGGCGACGATGGAAGTGCCGGCGCCGCTGTCGGGCACGGTCCGCGAGGTGAAGGTCAAGACCGGCGACAAGGTCAGCGAAGGCTCGATCATCCTCGTGCTTGCGACCAGCGAGGGTGCCGTGGCCACGAGCGCTCCTGCGCCGGCATCGGCGCCTGCGCCCGCCGCTGCTCTCGCCGCCGCGCCTGCCGGCTCAGTCGACGAGAGGGCATTCGCACTCGCCTATGCAGGTCCGGCTGTGCGCAAGCTCGCGCGCGAACTGGGAGTCGATCTCCGCAAGGTGAAGGGCTCGGGCAATCACGATCGCATCCTGCGCGAGGACGTCGAGGCCTTCGGCAAAGGCGGAGCCGCGCCGGCGAAGCCGCAAGCCGCAGCCGCAAGCGGCGGCGGCGTCGGTGGCATCGACCTTCTGCCCTGGCCCAAGGTCGACTTTGCCAAATACGGTCCGGTCGAACGCAAAGAGCTCGGCCGCATCAAGAAGATTTCGGCGGCGAACCTGCACCGCAACTGGGTGGTCATTCCGCACGTCACGACCCATGACGAGGCCGATATCACTGAACTCGAACAGTTCCGCGTCAAGATGAACAAGGAGCTGGAGAAGAGCGGCGTGAAGCTCTCGCTCCTGCCGTTCATGGTGAAGGCGGCCGTCGCGACGCTGAAGAAATTTCCGGAGTTCAACGCCAGTCTCGACGGCGACACGCTCGTCTACAAGAACTACTGGCACATCGGGTTTGCCGCGGACACGCCGAACGGGTTGATGGTGCCGGTGATCCGCGATGCCGACAAGAAGTCGATTCCGGAGATCGCCAAGGAGATGAACGAGCTCGCCAAGCTCGCGCGCGAGGGCAAGATCAAGCCCGACCAGATGCAAGGTGGGACCTTCTCGATCTCCTCGCTCGGCGGCATCGGCGGCATCTACTTCACGCCGATCATCAACGCGCCGGAAGTCGCGATCATTGGCGTGTGCAAGGGCTACTGGAAGCAGCATTCGGCTGACGGCAAGACCTGGACCTCGCGTCTGACCCTGCCGCTGTCGCTGTCCTGGGATCATCGCGTCATCGACGGTGCGGCGGCCGCACGCTTCAACGTCTACTTCGCCAACGTGCTCGCCGATTTGCGGCGCGTGCTGTTCTGAAATCGGGAGGGGCAGCATGGCTCAGCAGATCGAAGTGAAGGTCCCTGATATCGGCGACTTCAAGGATGTTGCCGTGATCGAGGTGTTGGTGAAGGCGGGCGAGACCGTCGCGGTCGACACCAGCCTGATCATGGTCGAGTCCGACAAGGCGTCGATGGAGATTCCGTCCTCGCACGCCGGCGTGGTCAAGGACGTGAAGGTCAAGGTGGGCGATAAAGTCAGCGAGGGAACGGCAATCCTCGTGCTGGAAGCCGCGGGAGAGGTGGCTGCACCCAAGCCCGCTCCCGCAGCGCCGGCTCGCGCCGCTCCACCGCCCGTTGCCGCGCCCTCTGCATCATCCTACTCCGGCAAGGCGGATATCGAATGCGACATGCTGGTGCTGGGCGCTGGCCCGGGCGGCTATTCGGCGGCCTTCCGCGCCGCCGATCTCGGCATGAAGACCGTGCTGGTCGAGCGTTACGACACGCTCGGCGGCGTCTGTCTCAATGTCGGCTGCATCCCGAGCAAGGCGCTGTTGCATACGGCGTCGGTAATCGACGAGGTCAAGCATCTGCCTGATCATGGCATTTGCTTCGGTCCGCCGCAGGTCGACCTCGGCAAGCTGCGCGGCTTCAAGGACGGCGTGGTCAAGAAGCTGACGGGTGGCCTTGCCGGCATGGCGAAGGCGCGCAAGGTGGAGGTGGTGACCGGCGTCGGCACGTTCCTCGATCCGCATCACCTCGAGGTCGCAGCCGCAGGCGGCAAGAAAACGATCAAGTTCGCCAAGGCGATCATCGCCGCCGGCAGTCAGGCCGTGAAGCTGCCGTTCCTGCCTGAAGATCCTCGCATCGTCGATTCGACCGGTGCACTCCAGCTCAAGTCGATCCCCAAGCGCATGTTGGTGATCGGCGGCGGCATCATCGGGCTCGAGATGGCGACGGTTTATTCGACGCTCGGCACCCGCATCGACGTCGTCGAAATGCTCGACGGACTGATGCAGGGCGCCGACCGGGACCTCGTCAAGGTCTGGGAGAAGATGAACGCAAAGCGCTTCGACAAGGTCATGTTGAAGACCAAGACGGTGGGCGCCAAGGCGACCGAAGCCGGCATCGAAGTGACCTTCGAGGGCGAGCAGGCGCCTTCAGGGCCGCAAGTCTATGATCTCGTTCTCGTGGCCGTCGGCCGCAGTCCGAACGGCAAGAAGATCGGCGCCGACAAGGCCGACGTTGCCGTGACCGATCGCGGCTTCATCGACGTCGACAAGCGGATGCGCACGAACGTGCCGCATATCTTCGCGATCGGCGATATCGTGGGGCAGCCGATGCTCGCGCACAAGGCCGTGCACGAAGCCCATGTCGCGGCGGAAGTCGCCCACGGCGAAAAATCCTATTTCGACGCGCGGCAGATTCCGTCGGTCGCCTATACCGATCCCGAGGTCGCCTGGGCCGGCAAGACCGAGGACCAGTGCAAGGCCGAGGGCATCAAGTTCGGCAAGTCGGTCTTCCCGTGGGCCGCTTCCGGCCGTGCCATCGCCAACGGCCGTGACGAGGGCTTCACCAAGCTCTTGTTCGACACGGCCACGCACCGCGTGATCGGCGGCGGGATCGTCGGAACGCATGCGGGCGATCTCATCAGCGAGATCTGCCTCGCGGTCGAGATGGGTTGCGAGCCGTCCGATATCGGCAAGACCATTCATCCGCATCCGACGCTCGGCGAATCCATCGGCATGGCGGCCGAGGTCTTCGAGGGCCATTGCACCGACCTGCCGCCGCAAAAGAAGAAATAGCGCAGCGGCGTCGATATTCGGGAGGAATTCTCATGATAGATGATAGGGACATCGCGATCGTCGGCGCCGTACGCTCAGCGGTTGGAGCCTTCAACGGCGCCTTCGCCAATTCCATCGCGCTTTAGGTCACGATCGCTATGCGTGGATATGTTGCTATAGCGATAAGATAGTCCTTGGGAACATGCGATCGAGCGGGTCGGGCAGGCTTTCGTGCGGAAGATGCACGCTCGATCCCTGCATCTTCATGATCGAACGGCATCTCACAAGGTGGCGGCTTTGCGAAATCCGACCCTATTCTGCAACATTCTTGCAGAATAGGAGCGCATTTCGACGCGTTTCTGACCATCAAACGCACTACGGGTAGGCTCTGTTGGCAGTGCGCTAGCCTATTGAAAGATCAAATGCAGCCGATCCTCCGTGAAAACATTCTCGCGGCGAAGCTGGAGCTATCCGCTGTTTGGCGAGCGCGGTTTTAGGCATTGAATTGAGACCAAGCTCAGTTTCCTGAGACTGCGTTCGACTTCTTACCTCCCAAACTTGCCGGGGCTCGTGCCCCGGCCCTTTTTTGGACGTGAAGGGTTGGGAGCCAACCGGCGTCCCATCCTCCCGAAGGTCTGACTAACATGAGAGATTTCCAATCGCCGGGACGTTCCGAAGCATTCGGCGTCAACGGAATGGCCGCGACCCCGCACCCGCTGGCCACGCTGGCCGCAATCGACGTGCTGCGCGAAGGCGGCAACGCCATAGATGCAGCCGTGGCGGCCGGAGCTATGCTTGCTGTCATTGAGCCAACCCAGACCGGCGTGGGTGGGGATTGCTTTGTTCTGCTGAAGCGGGAAGGGCAACCGATCATCGCGCTGAACGGATCCGGAGCGGCGCCGTCGGCCGCGAGTGTCGAACGGCTCGCAGAAGCCGGCGTAACGACACTCGACCCCGAGAGTGCGCACGCGGTTACTGTTCCAGGTGCCTTGCGAACGTGGGCCCGATTGGCCGAGGATCACGGAACGCTTGATCTCGCGCGTCTCCTTTCACCTGCCATCGCCGCTGCGGAAAACGGTTATCCTGTCGCTGAGCGGTTGGCGAGGGACTGGGCGGGGCAGATGCCGAAGCTCTCTCGTCTGGCTGCTACGACTGCGGTCTTTCTCCCCCACGGTGAAACGCCGGCCCCGGGCGATTTGCACACGCAGCCTATGCTGGCCCGCACCCTTAGGGATGTCGCCGCAAAGGGGGCCGACGTGTTTTACGAGGGATGGATTGCGGAGAGCATCGTAAAGGCTCTGCGCTCGCTCGGTGGTTTTCATACCGTCGAGGATTTTGCTGCCTTCCGGCCGCGCTACGAGCGGCCAATATCCGCGTCCTACCGTGGTTTGGAGCTGTGGGAATGTCCGCCGAATGGCTCAGGCGTTGCTGCTCTAGCCATGGCAAGTCTGCTCGACCGTCATAACGTCGCGGGCTTCGCTCCCGTATCGGTGGAGCGCTACCATCTCTTGGCCGAGATCGCGCGCATTGGCTATGCGGAGCGCGACGCCTTCGTCGCCGATCCCGACAGCGGGCATGTGCCAGTCGAGCGCATGACCTCATCAGCCCGTGCCGACATCCTTTCTCGCCGGATATCATTGAGCGGTCGGCTGACTGACATCACGCCGATCACAATGCCGGAACACAAAGATACCGTGTTCCTCTCCGTCGTAGATAGAGATCGCACCGCGGTTTCATTTATCAACTCTGTCTTCGACGATTTCGGCAGCGGCATCGTGGCACCCGAATGCGGCGTCCTGCTGCACAACCGCGGCTTCGGCTTTGTGCTCGACCCCGGCCATCCCAACGTCCTCGCGGGTGGCAAGCGACCAATGCACACCATACTGCCTGCCATGCTGACGCGAGGCGGCGAATGCGTCTTGTCGTTCGGCGTGACAGGAGGGCATTTCCAGCCCATTGGACAGATCCAGGTCCTGTCGAACCTACTCGATCACAAAATGTCGGTGCAGGAAGCGATCGACCAACCGCGTATCTTCGCACGCGGCGACGTACTGGAGGTCGAAGCGACCGTTCCGGCTAAGATCGTCGAGGGGCTTCGTGCGTTGGGGCACCTTCCTACGCGAGCGTCAAATCCACTCGGAACAGCCCAGGCGATATGGATCGACCGCAAACGCGGACTTCTCAGAGGTGGGGCTGACTCCCGTCGGGATGGCATCGCCCTTGGTTATTGAGATCAGAAGTTTTCCACCGCGGGTCAAGCGGGGGGCAACCCCCGTGCAACGTTTGAGCTGCTGCCCCGACAGGGAGACTGCGCCGGAGTTTAGTATGGCGCCGACCATACGCCACCTTCTTGAGCTTGCGTGAAATTCGGTCGCGTTCGTTTGACACGAACTTCCAAGCACGCGGCCGCATTCGACACGACGCGTAGAACAGGGGGACCTCAATCGGCTCCGTTCACCCTGACCAGATGACCTTCCGACACCTCCCGGTACTGCCTTGCGGGTGGTTCATATCCGATCGGTCGGACCGGGCTCCTTAGTTCGTCACCGGCGATGCCCCGTCGGATCCTGCGCCGCGCAGGGTCCGGCACTGGTACCGCCGACATGAGCCTTTTCGTGTAGGCATGTTGCGGATCTTCGAACACAGCCGCGCGCGGTCCGATTTCAACGATCTCGCCGAGATACATGACCGCAACACGGTGGCTCACCCGCTCAACAACGGCCATGTCGTGGGAGATGAAGAGGAAGGCCAAATTGAGGCTTTGCTGCAAATCGAGCAACAGATTGCAGACCTGCGCCTTGATCGACACATCGAGCGCCGACACCGCTTCATCGGCAACGATGACTTTCGGGTCCAGCATGAGCGCTCGGGCGATCGCGATCCGCTGACGTTGCCCGCCGGAGAATTCATGAGGATAACGCCGCATCATGTCTGGCGACAACCCGACCTTTTCCATCAAGACTGCCGCCTTGTCGCGAGCTTGTACGCCCGCGCCAAGCCGATGTTGAATAAACGGCTCGACCAGCGCCGATCCGATGCTCAGACGCGGGTTGAGCGAGGCATACGGATCCTGAAACACCATCTGGATCGAGCGTCGCATCTTGCGAAGTGCGGAATGGTCAAGCTTCATCACGTCCTGACCATCAACCACGACACTTCCGCCGGTTGGCTTCACCAGTCGCGTAATTGATCTGCCGGCGGTGGATTTGCCGCATCCCGACTCCCCTACCAGCGACAGCGTCTCGCCCTCGAACAGGTTGAAAGACACGTTTTCAACGGCATGTACCGCCCCAACTCTGCGGCTGAACAGCCCGGAGCGGATATTGAAGCGCATCGTCAGGTCTTTGACGTCGAGGATCGGCGCCCTGCCTCTGGCGACTGTATCGGCGACGTCGGGAAGCGCCTGTTGTTCGCCAGTCTTCGTGTCCAGTATCGGGAAGCGCAGCGGCAGCTTCCGATCGCCCATCGAACCGAGGCGCGGTACGGCCGAAAGCAGCGCGCGAGTGTATGGATGCTTCCCACGGTGGAAGATGTCGGCCGTCGCGCCGGTTTCGACCGCATCTCCACGAAACATGACGATGGTTCTGTCAGCCAATTCCGCCACGACACCCATATCGTGGGTAATGAAGAGGACCGACGTTCCTTCCTCTTCCTGTAGGGTCTTGATCAGGTCGAGAATCTGGCCTTGGATGGTCACATCCAGCGCTGTCGTCGGTTCGTCGGCGATCAAGAGTTTCGGCTTCGACGCGAGCGCCATCGCGATCATCACGCGCTGGCGCATGCCTCCGGAAAACTGATGCGGATATTCGTCGTATCGACCCTTGGCGTTCGGAATCCGAACCTTTTCAAGCAGCCTGAGGACTTCGGCTCTGGCGTCAGCTTTGGAAATATCCTTATGGACAGTGAGTGCTTCAGCGATCTGCTTGCCGATGGGAATGATCGGGTTGAGCGAGGTCATCGGCTCCTGGAAGATCATCGAAATCTCGTTGCCGCGGATCTGGCGCATATCCTCTTCCGGAAGAGACAACAAATTTCTTCCGGACAGTAGAACTTTGCCGTCCACGCGGCTCGATCGGGGCGCCAGCAAGCGCATGATCGAGAGGGACGTAACCGATTTACCCGAACCTGATTCACCGACGATCGCCATCGTCTCTCGTGGCGCGATGTCGAACGAAATATTGCGGATGACGGTTTTCCAGCCATCATCGACCTTGAACGAGGTCGTGAGATCGCGAACGGAAAGGACAGGGGCCGCGGATACCGCAATTTGCCCGGCGGCGGCCTCTTGAATGGGCGACGTCATTGCGCGCTCCTTGTTTTCGGGTCGATCGCATCGCGCAGCGCGTCACCAAGAATGTTCAGGGCGAGCACGGTCAGGAGGATGGCCAGCGAGGGAAAGACAACCAGCCACCAGGCACTCAGGATGTTCTCGAAACCCTCACGGATCATGCCACCCCATGTCGCGGTAGGCGGTCGAACGCCGAGCCCGATGAACGCCAATGACGCTTCGGTGCGAATGGCGGACGCCATCCACAGCGAAGCGACAACGACAATGTCGGACAGGATGTTCGGAAGGATATGAACCCCCATGATCAGGGACGGCGAAAAGCCAAGCGAGCGACCCGCCTCGACGAATTCGCGCCGCTTCACGGCGATCGTCGGAGCTCGCGCCACACGGGCAAATGGAGCGGTTTCCGTGATGGCAATCGCAATGATCAGATTTTCGAAGCTGGCGCCGAGCATTGCCGCGACCATCAGACCCAACAGCAGCGTCGGAAACGACAGCATCACGTCGACGATACCCATCACGATCTGATCGAACACACCGCCGATATAGCCCGCCAGGATCCCGAATGCTGACCCGACCACCATTGCGACCAGTACGGAAAAGAAACCGATCGATAGCGATATGCGTGCTCCGTAGAGCAGCCGCGAGAGCACATCGCGTCCGTAGCTGTCCGTTCCCAGCCAGAACTGGGCGGACGGCGGGCTTAGTCGATGAAGAATATTCTGCTTCAACGGATCGAAGGGTGAGACGAGCGGCGCGAAAACGGCGAGCAGAATGATCAGCGTCAGAAGGCCGATGCCGACCCACGAAAAGCGGTTGCGACGGAATGCCGTCAGGACCGGGTTCGGCTGCCGCTTCGGTGCGGCCTGAGAAACAGTAGCGTCGGTCATTGGGCAAGACCCACTCTGGGATCGACAAGGGCGTAGATGAGATCGGTGACCGTGTTCACGATGATGACGAAGGTTGCAAAGACCACCATCAGTCCTTGAAGCATCGTGTAATCACGGGATTGCAGAGCACCCAGGATGAGCTTGCCGAGCCCCGGACGAGTGAAAACGATCTCGGTGAGCACAGAATTGCCGATGAGGGTCCCGAAATAGAGGCCCACCACCGTCACGATGGGAATGAGAGCGTTGCCAAGAGCATGCCGCAAAATGAGGCTTCGTGGGCGAACACCTTTTGCACGGGCCGTCCGAATATAGTCTTCGCCCATGACGTCGAGCATCGAGGAGCGTGTTACGCGCGCGATATAAGCGGTCATGATCAGCCCCAGGTTCAGGGCGGGGAGCAATAGATTCCGAAGATGATCGATGGGGTCGTTGGTGGCGCGGCTCATGACGGGTAGCCAATGCAGCCAGACCGCAAACGCCAAAAGCATCAGGATCGCCGAGACGAAGCCGGGGAAGGAAAGGCCTACAAGAGATAGAATGCGGCTGACATAATCGGGCCATTGGTCTCGACGGACGGCGGCTATCACGCCTAATGGAATGCCGAGTAGCGTGCCGATCAGCATCGCTGCTGCGGTGAGTTCAAGCGTATAAGGAAGAACGAGGGCGACCTCTTCGAGCACTGTGCGACCGCTCACCATCGAGCGACCGAAATTTCCGGTCAGCATGTCCGTCAGAAAATGCAGGTATTGGACCCCGATTGGTTGGTCGAGGCCTAGCTGCGTCCTCAGCGCCTGAAGCGCCGCATTGCTTGCTCGGTCACCGAGCATGGCAACGGCGGCGTCGCCGGGAACCAGGCGCACCAGAACAAAGACCATGGTGAGCATGGCGATCAATGTGGGGATCGCGAGCGCAAGTCTTCGGATCGCATAACCTATCATGCGGCAACCCTTTCAATGGAGACGCGGCTTACGCAGAAAGCGTCGAGATCGTGATTGGTGTGACCCTGACAGATCAGGTCAGCGACGACCCGTCCGACGGATGGAACGAGCTGAAATCCATGTCCGGAAAAGCCGAAGACATGTATTAAGCCCTCGACCTGCTGCGAAAAGCCGATGACTGGACGGTGGTCGGAAGTCATCGCTTCCATGCCCACCCATGTTCTGACGATCCGCACGCCTTCCAGTTCGGGAAATACGCGGACCGCCGCTTGCATTGATGCTGCCAGCGCGACGACGTCGACGGTGGCCGATTGCCGATCCGCTGCCAGTTTTCCTTGAGAGCCACCTCCAATGAGAAAAGTCCCCTGAGAGGTCTGTTTCAACGACAGCTTCTTGCCGAATGATCCAACGACGGGCTTGATTCTGGAGGCGGAACGTTCCGTTACCACCATCATAGAGGTGCGGATCTCATGCTGTAGCGGATCACCTGCAAGGTGAGAAACATGATCCGCCCAGGCACCCGCCGCGTTGACGACTATCTCAGCCTCGAAGACGCCACGTGACGTCTCGGCTCGCCAACCGGTTGCGGATCGGGTCAAGGCCGTCACGAGGCATTCTTCTATGATATCTACGCCGGCCCGGATGGCTGCGTCTCGAAAAGCCCTGATGGTTCGATGCGGATCGGCCGAGCCATCGCTGGACACCCATGCACCACCCAGGCAATGGGCTGATATACCTGGCAGAAGGCTTCGTATCTCATCGGGGCCGACCATCTGCTCATGGAAATGGCCCATGGCTTGGAGCCGCTTGATACGCATCTCAATCTTCGTCAGCGACAGCTCGTCTTCGGCAACTTGCAATTGGCCGCAGGCGACGAAGCCACAGTCGTCGCCGACGAGACCCTCCATGTCATGCCAGTCCCTGGCAGCCTCGAGGCTCAGAGGCAATTCGGCACCGTCGCGACCGAGGGTGCGCACACCGGCGGCTGTTGCGCCCGAAGCGTGCCGTCCGAGAAAATGTCTCTCGACGAGTTGCACAGCCGCACCTCGACGTGCGGCCTGAAGCGCCGCAGAAAGGCCGTGCAGGCCGCCTCCGATGATCAGGACGTCGGCGCTCATGTCGCGCGATCCGCTTTTTCCAACGATGCGATCTCTCCAAGAGTGACCGGTTTCAACGGCGGTCTGATGTGGAAGAAACGGACCTCGCTGACCGGAAGACCATGGACCTCTGCGAGCAGCGCCTGAACCGTATAGCCGCACTGGCGCCCTTGGCACGGACCCATTCCGCAACGTGTCGCAGCCTTCACCGCGCTGGGATCGGCGGGGCTGTTGCGTGCGGCGGCACGAATAGCGCCGGCTGTGACTTCCTCACAGCGACACGCGATGACATCGTCGGGGAGCCGGTTCCGCGGAGGGGGATACATGGCATCGAGGAACGGCCGCAAGGCGAGCGCTCGCTTACGGCGCCGATCGAGATGCGCCCTCTTTCGAAGCCTGTCTGTTTCGGAGGAAATCCCGAGCCGGCCTGCGATGCCGAGTGCTGCGATCTCTCCGGAAATGGTTGCGGCCAGCCAGCCGCCGATTCCGCTCGCATCACCGGCCACGAAAAGACTCTTGCGACTACTTTCTCCCCACCGGTCGACCTTCGCCGCCAGATATCCCTGTTCGTCATTCCAGTGATGGGCACAGCCCAGCGCCAGCGTTTCGTGGATGCGCGGCACGACACCCTCGTGAACCAACAGCACGTCCGCTTCGACACGATGGCGTTTTCCCTCCATCTCCCAGGTCAGATGCTCGAGGTGCTCGTTGCCTTCGGCTCGCAAGTCTGAGAATCCCCGCACTATTATGCCGCTGCGCTTGATCCCGCGAAGCCACCGTAGGCCTTTGAGCAAGCCGCCAAAGTCACGCCAGGCCCCGGGGAGACGGCGCAAGGCGGACAGGCGGGGAGGTGTCGAGGTGTCGAGAAAACCGGCAATGCGACCACCGAGGTTGAGGAGCTGGGTTGCATAGAGAAGCGGCAAGGGGCCTGCTCCGGCAATCCAGACCTTGCCCTCAGGCAACATCCCTCCAGACTTGAGAAGGATTTGCGCCGCCCCTACGGTCATCACGCCCGGTAGGGTCCAGCCTGCGAACGGCACTGGTCGTTCCTGGGCGCCGTTGGCAAGCAATACTGCGCGAGCTGCGATACGCTGGGCTTTGCCCTCGGCAGTCAGATAAAGATTCCAACCGTCTTCGATTTGCCAGACCTGTGTCGACGGCAGGTATTCCGCGCCGGACACCCGAAAGGCAGCCGCAAGTGCCTGTCCCTTCTGATAGTCTTTGCCGAGCGCCGGGAAAACGGGACTGCTGGCATTCCGCTCGATCCCCCTGAATATCTGTCCGCCCGGCGAAGGTTGTTCGTCGATAACAACCACGGAAGCGCCAAACTCGCGCAGGCGAATAGCAGCGCTCATACCGGCGGGACCCGCGCCGACGATCGCGACATCGTAACTCATCGTGAGATCTCTCGCGGACCGCGCTGGCTTTCAATTCGCATCCCAGGTCGGACCGGAACGAGACATCCTTGAGTGGAAGCAATTCCGTCCACGATCGCCAGACACTCGAAGCAAACGCCCATTTGACAGTAAGGCAGCCTTGGCGTCCCGCTGACCGGCGACCTACGGCCCGCACCGGGAACGCGTAGAAGCACGCTGGCAACCGTCTCGCCGTCCCAGGCGGGCGTCTCCACACCATTCACGAGCACGATCATGTCGGACCGTTTGCCGAGCTGTTCACGCACACTTTTGAACATCGAATCTTCCATTTGAAAAAGCGGCCAGGTCGGTCGACAGCCTTCCTTCAAGCATTGCTGGAGCGACGATCGCAGCGTGAACCGCCGCAAGCGTCACTCCTGAGTGGCAGGCGGCAGCAAAGAGACCGGGATGGGCTGCGGATTCGGCGTAGATCGGACAACCGTCGGGAGGCATGACGCGAAAGCCGCTCCATTGACGGACCAGCTGCGCCGACGCCAGTGCCGGAATAATTCGTGTCGCCCGAAGGGCGAGCGTCGTCGCTGATGCAACGGTTACGCCCCGATCGGTGGCGTCTTCCTTTGTCGCGCCGATCATGACGGTACCGTCGGCCGTCTGCCGCAAGCCACTGCCGGGATAAGGCAGGAATGGCTGAAGCCGTTCGGTGACGAGAAGCTGACCGCGCTCGGAGCGCAGCGGGATTTTAAAGCCGATAGGGTCGGTCAGGGCAGGCGTCGCGAGACCTGCGGCAACCACAACGCGCGGCGCGGCATAGGTGCCAAGGGCCGCTTTCACGGTAAATCCTCTCGGTCCGGGCTCGATCGATTCCACGGTGTTGCGAAAAAGCATCTTTCCACCTGCGGCGACTATGCCGCGCTGCAGGGCTGCCAGAAGCTGCAATGGGTTTACGTGACCATCGGCCTCACAATAACTGGCGCCGACAACCTCCGGACCGAAGCCGACAGCCGGCATCATTCGTTCGAGCTCGCGGCGATCGACCATTCGCGTGTCGTTCCGCGGCACATAGTTGTGCGTCCGCTTGTTGAGCGCCTCGCGAGTTTCGTATTCAGCCTCGCTCAAGCAATAAATCATGCCGCCAGGTCGGGAATAGTCGACCTGCATCCCGATCGTTTCGGTCAACTCGCGAAGAAAGCCCGGCCAAAGGTCCGCACTCTGACGGCTCAGCTGATGGTATGCGGGGGCGTTCGATCCCTTTCCCTGAACCCAAACAAGACCAAAATTAGCGCGTGCCGCGCGCATGTCCTGATCGTGTCCATCAAGGACGATGACTTCTTGTCCCTGCTTGGCGCATCCATAGGCGAGGGCGGCTCCAACAACGGCTCCCCCAACAACGATAACGTCCGCGTCCACCCTCATCTCCATTGGTTATTGTCGAGCCTAGGAAGCGAGTGTAGAAAGTCAAAGTCGTTTAGTTCGATGGCGTATTCGCCGGGGTTATAACCAATGAGGGATCCGAGCCTGAGGCAACTCGAGGCACTCATGGCTGTCGTCGAAAGTGGCACCGTCAGCCGCGCTGCTGAACTCCTGAGAATCTCGCAGCCGGCAGCAAGTAAGCTCATCCAGGATCTGGAAGCTGATACGGGGCTGCAGCTGTTCGAGCGTGAGAGTGGCCGTCTGGTGCCGACCGGGCGGGGAATGCGTCTGTACGAAGAGGTCGAGCGCATCTTCGGCGGCGTGCGCCAATTGGCTCGCGCCGTGGACGCAATCCGGCGCGAGGAGCACGGTCACCTGCTGATCGGCGCCATGCCGGCATTGTCGGGCCCATTCATCACCCGCGTGGTCGCAGGATTCAAGGAGCGGCATCGGGATGTTTTTGTTTCCATCGAAGCTCGCAGCTCCCAGTTTCTCACGGAAGCCGTCCTGCTTCGTCGTGTCGATCTGGCTCTCGTAATCAGCGGCCTCGAACATTCGTCCGTTCAGGTCGAACGCGTAAAATGTCCGCCGGCCGTAGTGGCGCTGCCCCAGGGACACAGGCTTTCCGATCTGTCAGAGCTGTCTCCGATCGATCTCAAGGATGAACCCTTCATCGCATTCGCGCCGACGGGAACGATGCGCAGCAAGGTCGATGCCGCCTTTGAAAGGTTCGGCCTGAGGCCAAACATCGCCATCGAGGCAACGACCGCCCCGAATGTCGCCGAGCTCGTCGCGGCCGGATTGGGCGTGACCGTGGCCGACCCTTTGGCCCTGGAGCACGTTGCCGGTCGGATTATATCAAGGCCGTTTACGCCGGTCATCGACTTCGAGTACGTGCTTATCTGTCCGATCCGTGCGAGAAACAGCGATCTGGTCGCTGACTTCGCTGCAGAAGTACATGCCGCAGCAAAGACGCCAAAACTCACAGCATAGAGAAAGCCCGCCGACCTTGAACAATAATCGGAACTGCCTCCGGTAAGGTCAGGCGGGGAAAACCGTTCAGCGGTTGATCGTTGTTTGCTCGGTAATCGGGGGCGCCAGGTTCAAGGAGCCCTTGAGTTCGTAACCGTAGTTCAGGGCTTTGCTATGGACCCAGACCTGCATCAGGCTGAACAGGGGCACGCCGCACACCTGGTCGTAGATTTTCTTCTGAGCCGCGGACCAAAGTTTCAATCGCTCCTCGTCCGTCGTGGCTTTTCGCGCGGCCGCGATATCGGCATCGCCGGCGTCGCAATGTGCGAAGTTCGTCATCGCGGTGGGTTTTCCGATCGACGCACCCGAGTGGTAAAATTGGCTCAGATAGCTGTCTGCGACGGGAAATCGGGCAGCGCCATAAAAGACCACATCGCTCAGATCCTTGCGAATTTGTTCGTGATAGGTCGGATGATCGACGATCTGCATTTGCAGGTTGATCCCCGCTTCTGCCAACTGGGCCTGAATAACCTCCATGATGGGTTGCTGAGCGGAGTTGGATGAGACGACCGCCGACAAGGTGAAGCCGTTCTTGAAGCCGGCCTCCGCCAGCAGCTTTTTCGAAGCTTCAGGGTCGTATTTGTAGCTCCAGGTGCAGTCTTCGCCGAGATAGTCGTTCGGCACGACCGAGCAGCCCTTCACGGCTACCCCTGCGCCAACGAACTGGACGATCTGGTCGACATTGATCGCGTGAGCGATCGCTTCACGGACCTTGACGTTATCCAAAGGCTTGCGGGCCATGTTTATGAAGACGGTGCGATATTCGCCCGGGACGAAAATATCGACCGCGACATTATCCCAGGCTTTCGCCTGATCGACCCAGCGCTGCTCGCGCTTACCGAAAATCAGGTCGAGCTCGCCTGATCTGAAGGCAAGTTCACGGCTTGAATCCGAAGGAATAAGATCGATTCTGATGTCGTTGATTTTTGGGGCACCCCGGAAATAGCCAGGGAATGCTTTGAGATAGACTGACTGCTGCGTAACAGCCTTGTCGAACATGAACGGGCCCGTCCCGATCGGGTTTGCCTTGAATTTGGCGCCGAGCGCTTCGACGGCTTTTTTGCTGACAATGTTTCCGCCATGGTAGTTGGCCACGAGGCCCAAGAAGCCAGCAACGGGCTCGCTCAGCATGATACGCACGGTCAAGGGATCAATCGCCTCGATCGACTTGAAGGCGGCATAGTCGCTCGAGTAGGACGAGGTTTCGGGGTTCTTCGCACGCTGCAAGGAGAAGACGACATCGTCAGCTGTCAACGTCCCATACTCGCCGTGGAATTTGACATCCTTGCGAAGCTTGAACGTCCAGACTAGGCCGTCATCAGAGCTTGTCCAGCTCTCCGCCAGATCGGGTTCGATCTTGGTCGGGTCGGCGCCGCCGGGAACGAAGCGGACAAGGCCATTGAAAACCCAGGATACGATCGTCATGTCCTGGGTGTTGCTCGCCCTCGCAGGATCGAGCGTTGCGATATCAGCGGCGCTTACCCCAACCCGGAGCGATGCCGCGTTAACTCTCTCTGGTAATGCGAGCCAAAACGCCGAAGCTGCCAATACAGCAAGCATGCTTTTCCCAATCTTGTTGGCCAAGTTCCTCTCCATTCTTAATTTTCTGATCGAGTTATTGGAGTCTCCTATGCGTATCAAAGTCGATATTTTTGTAGGTGTATTCTCATGGATTATAGTTCGCCCTTGACCAGCATTCGGACTGCGCCTCTTGGATACAGCGCTCGGGGCCTCGCAGGGGGCGCGCTTCCAGTCCGGATGGGACTGGAACGGCTCGCTGCCCGGTCCGAGGATATCGGTGAACTCGCAGCTGGCTCGGGACCGACAAGGCGAAAATGCTGAAGCAAAAAGAGCTCGCCCCCTAGCCGCCCATTCTCGCGACCAAGACCCCTCCACGATGAAAGCGTCGGACCATTGGGTCTTTCGTCGGCTCGATCATCTCCAGCGCGAAGTATCTTGAAGGTTGCGCAACAGGGGCCGCCGGCGAGCGCCGATGCGACTCCGGACGCGAGGGCGCTCGCGCATGAGGCCTAAAAAACGCTTCCGGCATTTGCAAAGAGGATCTCGACGCGGCCATGCTTTCGCGCGACATGATCGCGGAGCGAAAGCGAGCCAGATTGCGCGAAAGGTGGTATTTTTGAGGGGTGAAAATGGAGCGGACGAGATCGTTTGCGTATCAGGACACATCAGCTTGTTCATGGCTTCCAAGTCATCTCTGTCGCGAGGTAGGCCACCGTTGCCACGGCTTCTCGGAAAGCGATCGCTGTCGGTGAAGCGCTAACTATTTGATCGTGAGCTACGGACGTAGGACCAATGCTGCCCGGCCACGCAGAATTGCTGCGCGTTCACAAGAGAACATGCCGAATTCTGGCGCCGATCTGCGATTCGATGTCACACGCTCGGCCTCGATCACTTCGCAACCTTTAGAACGAGCAAAAGCTGCTGCTCGCGCCGGTTCGACCAGATCGGGTTGGTCCACGCCATCCATTTCTGTATGCCGACATAGGAAATTAGGCGAGTGCTATTCTGTCTGTCCAAGGCAAAAGGAGCGCCAGAAATGTAGGAAAACAAATCAAGCTCCATAAATGGTGCAGTTCACATCGGGCACGCCAAAGGACGAAATAGGAGACGAAATATGGGAAAACTAGGCGGTAAGGTCGCTGTCATCACCGGCGGCAGCGATGGAATGGGACTGGCGACAGCCAAGCTGTTCGCACGCGAGGGCGCGAAGGTCATCATCACCGGGCGCGATCAGGCGAGGCTCGATGCCGCGGCGCAGGGCATCGGAAACGGCGCCGACGCGATCGGCTGCGATATTTCGAAGATGGCGGACATTGAAGCACTGCGTGCGTTTGTCGAGAGAAAGCACGGCCGTGTCGACATCATCTTCGCGAACGCCGGTGCGGCGCGACCGAACATGTTTGAACATATGTCGGAGGAAGAATTCGATTTCACGATCGCCTGTACCTTCAAGGGAACGTACTTCACGGTCCAGAAGCTCCTGCCGCTCATGACGTCCGGCGGCTCGATCGTCCTCAACACCACGACCCTGAGCACGAAGGGCATGCCCTATGTCAGCGTCTATTCGGCGGGCAAAGCTGCCGTTCGCTCGCTGGCACGCTCGCTCACGGCGGAACTCATCGATAAGGGCATACGAGTGAACGCCATGGCGCCCGGCTACATCGACACTGACCAAGCGCGCAAATCGGGTGTGAGTGAGGAGATGATCCAGCAGACCAAGACCCAAGTGCATGCCCAAATTCCGATGCACCGCAGCGGCACCGTCGATGAGATCGCAAAGGCCGTCCTGTTCCTGGCCTCCGATGACTCATCCTATCTGACAGGCAGCGAACTCTGCGTCGACGGCGGCTGGAACCAAGTCTGATAGTTCCTGCGACCAAGCACGACAAGGTCATCCGCTCTAGGCTGATGACCTTGCGGAATGGATTTGACCATCGCTCATTAGAATAGGCGTGTGATCGTATGTCTGAAGACTCTGTGCTGAAACCCGGGAAAACCAGTCTTTGGGTTCTGCGTGGCCTCATGGCCTTTGTTTTCATTGCTACCGGTGCGATGAAACTGGTGGCAACGCCCATGATGATTGAAGATTTCAACCATCTGGGCCTCTGGTTTATGTATTTCACTGGGGCTTTGGAGGTTATCGGTGGGGTTGGTGTTCTAGTGCCGCGTTTCTCTCCGTGGGCCGCCCTACTGCTGCTGGTGCCGATCGATATCGCAGCCTTCGTCCTGCAGTTGACGGTCTTTCATCACGACTGGATTCATCCAATCGTCTTCGGCCTGATCCTTTTTGGGATCATATATCTACAAAGGAGCGCTCTCCGCTCGAAGGCGAGCTGATCGGAGAGAACGATCCCTGACCGTCGATGACTCGTCCTGTCTAACAGGCACCGAACTCTGCGTTGACGGCGGCTGAAACCAAGTCTGACAAGCCGCGTGAAAACACAGAATGTCATTCGCCTGCAATATTGCAGGCGAATGACACTCCTTTGCGCCAACGACCGCCTAGGTCGTTTCTAGCTCTGGATTCGGCGACGGCCGTGTCAGCCCCGTGCACCGGTTTCTCGAAGCCCGATATGAAGAGGCCTCCTACCGCCAATCCATTCGCTCTCGCCAGGCTGATATTGGCGCGGCGTCAGCCCGAGGTACGGACCGACTTTGGTCGACGAAGTGAAGCGCTTCGGATTGTCGATGGCCGCCTTGAATGCGCGGGCCGTCATCGTGCCAATGCCAGACATGCGGCGCAGTGAAAGATCGATCGAGGCGACGCTGTCCGCCACTCGCGATAGCCATTTTTGTCGATCCGCACGTGATTGCCCAAACCATCACAGCAGTGATTTACGGAACGGTGCCGGCTTTCTGCGAACGGGTCATGTCCGCTGCCGCGCGCGCCGAGGCCGAAAGACAGCTCATGATTATGTTTCGTTCTTACCTTATCGCGAGCCGCAATGCAGAATAACGGAAGTTGCTGTAGAGAGCCGGGATACAGGCAGGGTTCGGTCGGTTCGATGCGCATATTGTACCCACTGGATACCCGCCAAGAGCCGCAGCGCTCTCAGGCACCGATGGATGCCGCCGATTCCTTGAGACATTCTCTGAATAAGCGTGCTGCAGGTGTCAGCAAAGACGAATCGCGCATCACGATTGATACGCGGGCCTTCGGTAGCTGCTGGGTATTCCCGAGCGGAGTTAACCCCCGTGCCGCCGCTCGGTTGCGAAACAACCAACCCGACACGATTCCTACCGCGTCTGCCTGCCGTACCAGTGGCAACAGCACAGCCAGTGTTTGGCAAACCATGATGTCCCGAGGCGGCGTTCCCTTGCTAGCCTCAAAGACACGTCTCAGCACCTCGGGCCCATAAGTGGGTACGACCCACATGCTGTCCGCGAGGCGGAGGATCGAGCGTGCTCGAACGAGTGGATGCTTGGCGCGCACGATAATGGCGAGCGGCATCTGAAACAAAAGCTCGCGCTCCCACTCGTCGGCTGCATCGCCTACCTCGCTGACCACCGCAAAATCAAAGAAGCCGCTCCTCCAGCGCTCATCCGTCGCAACCCAGGTCAATTCGTGAAGCTCGATCGCGACGCCCGGTCGCAACTTCCTGAACGCACTCACCGTCGGCGCCAATGCGTAGGTTGCCGCTGACGAGCTGACCGAAACGCATAGCTGCCCTCCTGTGCCGTCACGCAGCTGAGTGATCTCATCGTGCGTGCGCTGCACTTCGGCGAGAACCAGGTGAGCGCGACGGAGTAGTGCCGCACCTATCTCGGTCAAGCGCACGCCCGTGCTGCTGCGTAAGAATAGCGTTGTACTAATGCCGCGCTCAAGCTCGCGCACCGCATGCGTGATGGCCGGCTGTGTCAGCTGGAGTATGCGCGCAGCCTCGCGGACGCTACCGGCTTCTGCCACAGTTTTGAAGGCCCGCAGCTGGCGGAGGCTCATCTGCATAGAGGGTTCTTTTATGCGCATCTCCCCAAAGGTGTAAACGAGGTGATAGAGGAAATTCATACCGGTGCCTCGAAGTTTGTCTTTTCTTATATTCGGCTCCCCTTAGAGTATCGATGGAGATTGAACGTCCTTATCCCTCGGGCATCCATGAAACCTCGACATCGACTTTTCGCACTCGCTGCGGCCTAGCCTTCTGAGTAGCAGTGCTGCGAGCCAGCATGCGTCCGCGGCCTCTTCTGCACTGGCGCAGCAGGCACTGGCCTTCGCCGATGCATCCGAGGCCCAGGTGATCCAATGGCGACGCCATATTCATCAGCACGCCGAGCTTTCGTACCAGGAGGTGCACCCTGCGGCATACATTGCGGAGGCCCTCGCGAAGATGCCGGGCATCGAGATGCAGACTGGTATCGCGAAGACCGGCATCAAAGCAGTGTTGCGCGGTGGCAAGCCAGGCCCGGTGGTTGCGTTGCGCGCTGACATGGATGCGCTGCCAGTCGAGGAGCGTAGCGATGTGCCCTTCAAGTCCACCGCCCGGGGCGACTACCTCGGCAAGCCGACGCCGGTCGCTCATGCCTGCAGCCGGCTGAAGAACTGGGGCCCGGGCCAACGCCTAGCGGGGCATCTGCCATGGTCGAGGCCGGCGCACTCGACGACCCCAAGGTCGATGTCGTGATGGGGCAGCATATTAGTGCCGCTGCGCCATCGGGAACGATCGGCTACCGACAGGGTAGCCTCATGGCCAGCATCGACATCTTCAGGATTTCCCTCAAAGGCAAAGGTGGGCACGGCGCAATGCCTTGGCTCTCTAAGGATCCGACCCTAGCTAGTGGCTCTGCACAGTGATTTTGACGGGTTGCGTCCAGGGCAGTCAGATTGGCTCCAGGAGGCTTTTGGAATCAATGAGGGCCTCGATGCTGCGAGCTGTCCTCGGCTGCCTTCTGATGACGCCAGTTCGTTCCAGCATCAGCACCATTTGGTGAACCAAGGGGGCTGACTTGGTGAACCAAGGGGGCTGACGCGAAAATAGTATAGTCCTGCATCTCGCTTTCGGCCCGGGGGTCTCACGGGCAAGGAAGAAGCGCTGCTGGTGACAAACGCCTGCTCGAATCCTCCAAGCCGGCCGCTCCCGTTGGAACTGCTGGCAGGCAAATGGTCAAACTGACCGCGCATGAGATCCTGTCGTGCGAGACGGTGAGCCCCTGCCCAGCCGAGAATGAGTTCTCCAGCGCAGACCTATCGAGAGTAATTCCCCGCGGCCTATGTTGGGCTATCGGGCAGCATCCCGTCCAACGCGGTGCGGATTTTTGTTGCTCTCGACGTCTCTATAGATGCGCTATACCGGTGGGAGTCCCGTCTAACGGCAAAGGCTTCGAGGCGTTCGCTCAATGGCTCCGTTTTTGGGGCTCGCCTGCTAGTGCTCAAGTCTATTTCTTTAATGCGGGGTTGATGAGCTGCGACGTCTTCAATTGCTCCGCTGGAGTGCGAGTGCTTATAAAACAATGCCGGAAGAAACCTCTCCCCGTGGAATAGGTTGATTTGGGCATACTCCAGCATGGCGTCGGGCGAAGGCATGTAGGCGCTGCGATCGCCACTATTGTCCGCTATCGTTCCATGCCGATAAAGGTTGTCATGCCACTGGTCGAAGGTTTGCGCATGCCTGTATGCGGCTAGCGCAAACTGCATACTAAACATTACGCAGTCTGCAGCAGACTTCTGGGCACCGACATCGATAAAGGCCCACTTCGGCTCCGTTCCAAGCTGTTGTATCGATTGCTGCCGCAGTCCAAAATAGAAAGTTATGAACGTATAAAGGTTGGCTGGCTCCATCACGATGATGGTCGGAGCTGCACCCGCGCGCATCCGAACATCGGCGGAAACGTGGTGCATTTCACCGTCCTTCAGTCGCACGACAGCGCGCCAGGCGCAATCTGAGGACTGGTGGACCAGCGCAGCGAGAAACTGGGCGGGCGAATCTATGTGCCTAAGGTTAAGGTCCGAGGAGCGCTGGTTATAGCTGGCCGCCAATTGATGAAAATTGTCAATGTCCAACGACAGGAGTTGGTCGTCAGGCTGTTTGTTGGCAGACAAATAGGAAGCGACCTGCTGACCGTATTCCATCAGGCCAGATGAAAGTTGCGCTTGCCTCGCACGCTGCAGCGTTTGGGAGAGCAATTGGAGCTTCTCGCCAATGCGTGGGGCCTCGTCAGCGCTCGATGTAGTCCCGTCGTCGGTGGGGCGAGATGACCCTGGCGACTGGCGTTGAATGGATCGAGACTGGCTTGGCCGTAAGGACCGGACGTGAGCGGCAAATTCGGTCTCCTGAACGTATTGATCGTGCTGAGAGGTGTCATGACTTCCGCTCAGCCGAGAGATGCAGCCGCCCATTTCTATCCTCATCTGACCCGCGAGAAACAAACTATTCCGAGCTGTTTGACGTAGCTCGGATGAATATCCGTTCGAGCTGTTGCATGATGCTCAAGGCAGAATCGCCACCGAGAGATCCAACATTCTCAAACTACGATGGTTAGCTTTCGAGAAGCTGACGGGGGCAGAAAGTAGCGGTTATTGCAGAAGTGACGCTCCCCTCGATTGGAGTTCATGCTTACTGATCGGCAAAGTGCGCCTGCCGATCAGACCCAAATCGGGGCAGATCGAGCACTACGACTGTGAGTACCGGCACAAGGGCACCGCGAGCGTGTTCGTGATCTTGGATGTGTACAGCCTTTGGCACAGGGTGAAGGTCTCGTTCCACTACGGCCCCAAGCGCGCCAGCTGGATCTCATCGTGGAGAATGAGATCAGCGTTTCTGGTCCGCAAATACCCTCGATCAACGCATTGTGGACGGCGACGATCAAGGTGACACGCTCTCATCCTGAGAGTTGCGCCATAGCGGAACGCGCCCCGGACAAAATAGATGTTCACAACCGAGAAAGCCCGCGAACAAAATGGGCCGTACCTACCCAAAACCTATCGCCAAATCAGGCCGAGCTCAAAGTGTCAAAACCTCTGTGACGCGGTACTAGCCGCTGCTGAGATCACCTTGGCCTGCAAAATATCGTCAGCAATCAGACCAACCCGTTGGATGGACCGATTGTGGTGACGGTAGGCCAACTACAGGGCGGGAATCGCTTCAATATCCTGCCGGAGACTGCGGAGATCGCGGGTACCATCCGCTCGCTTTCGATAGGAAATCGAAAGATTGCTCAGGAGAGCGTTCGTCTTAAGGCCCAAAGGATTGCCGAGAGCTATGGAGTCACTGCCGAGGTGACCATCGAGAGTAGCTCTGGCTACGAGGTTCTGGTGAGCGATCCTGCCGCAACCAAGGCTGTGATCCCGGCGCTCGAAGCGGCAACAGGTCTCGGCAAGACCAGCGAGATTCGTCCTACCATGGGCTCCGAAGATTTCGGCTCGTTTGGATGGAACATTCCGGTGGTGTTCTGGATATTGAACGCCTCGCCCTTTTCAGATCGTGCTGGAGCTCCCTATCATGCACCGGAGTTCGCCATCGATGAAACCGCCTTGCGGGTTGGCGTGCGCGCACTGGTGGGAAGCGCCATGGCATACATGCTTCGGCCCGCGAGCGCGCCGACGTCGGAACGCCTCCAGAGATAGTGCGGTGGCGAGGACATCCACGTCGTAGGCCTCGATCAAGATCGTAACGATGCGCTGCCCACTATTGGTCGAAATGTCCGAGATCGCATTGATACGTCTGCAACGGCGGGGTGTAACTGGCGGCCTGGAGAGGCGGTTCTGGAGTAAAGGGATAGTTAGGAGCGGATACCGCGTTGTCCTGCCGACTGTCAGCTTGTCGAAGATTTTATTGCTCTTGAAGTGAATTCCGGCGCGGGGCGACCGCGTACGAGTCCCTCATAGAACACTGAATCAGTCGCGCCCTCGGTATTGATCAGGAGGACCGATACATCTCAGCCAAGCCCGATCTTCGCACGGTGATAGCTTGGGCGCTGATGTCGGCCAGGGTCTGCCAAACTTCGAAATAACCTCAAAAAGTGCAGGCCGACACCGCGAATAGCTCAATGGTAGCGCTTGAGCTGCTCCAGCTGGACTGCGCTCCGGAGCCAGTCTGAACCTCAGCTTCTCAAATGAGCGATTGAAGGCCGCGCAAGTAGGATATCTGACGCTACCTCCATTGCTTCTCCTCCAGAGTCCACATTGAAGCAGGCAATGGACCATCTTTTGCAAACGCGTCGACGACGTTCGACAACAGCCGCGAGATGTTGTTGTCGAAGTTGGCGTAGGGCAGGGCTTGGCCGAAGGCGATCGACCCGGTTGAGAACACGGCACCTCCGTTTGTCGATGTGAAGAAAACCATGTCGGCGCGGATGCGATAGTCGTAGGTGCCCATGAGCCCCGGGTAGGGATAGAGAACCTCCTCCACGACCGTTTGGTAATTGTCTGTGTGGCCGCCCGAAGACGCCACGATGAGAGAGTGTGGCGGCGTCCCCAAAGAGAGATCGTAGCGATCGATCTCGATGCCGCCGGCCGCACCGTGCGCAAGCCCGAAATCGCCAAGGATTTCGCCTTCAATGCCTTCGAACATCCAATCGACGCGACGATGCCAGCTATCCGGCATCCGTCGAAATGGGCGGCAGGAATCAAAACCTTCCGATATGATACCGACGCCGACAACCTTTTGTGGCGGTCGCCCGAGATCCTTCCAGAGTCCGCTCTTCTGGCCGGAAGTCGCAAGATGATATTCGCCAGGGCGGGCCTGCCATGCCCGCATTCCGGAATTGAGTTTGCGCACTTCCAGGCACCACGGCTCATCCTTGCGGTAAGCGACGTTCCAATAATAGCCGTTGCCGCCCATATAAATCAGCCGTCCGCCCCAGGCGACGAAATCCTCGGTTGCGTCCAGGATCTGTTCGGAGATGTATTCCGGGTGGGTCCCGGTAAGCACGAGGCGATACGGCGTGAGGGCGCCGAGCCCTTCACGATGAACGTCTTCCTCGGTCAGAATGTCGTAGTCGTAACCCTTGTGCTCCAGCCAGGCGATGATCGAAAGATCGGCGGGAAACTGCCACGTGATTCCCATGCCCGCTATTCGCGTTTTCGGGCGCATGTTGAGGATCGGACGACGGTAGGAGCTGTAGCAGACGCCCGCGCCATCATCATGCGAGTCGTAACACGACAGACCGAATTCGCGGGTCTGGTAGAGTTCGATGTCGATCTCTGAAACGATCGGCGATTGTCCGGCCAGCGGCTGCATGATTTGTGCGTCGAAGCTCAAATGTTCGTTGGCGTAGGCAAGGTAGCTGCCCGTCGGAGCCAGGAACGCAATCGGAGCTTTCGGCTGCCTTGGCCGCACAAAGAAGACGATGTATTCCTCGCGCAGCCCCTTCCCGTCACCAAGGCGGAGCCGGATCGCGTATGCGCCACTCTTCAAATCCGAAACGACAAACTCCTTTGTCTTTTCCCAATTGCAATCGATCATGGCATCGGCGTGGAACTCGATGCCACCGAACTCGGACGGCGCGAGGCGGAAGCAGTCATTGTGGCCGTTCCAATTGAATCCGGTCTGTCCGCGAACAGGGCGATTGTATCCGCGTGCCGTCAATCCGTGCGGACCGATGTCAACGACGTCGTCGCCAATGCCCTTGTCGGTGTACCCCTTCGACGTATCCCAGAGCGCGACGACTGCATCGCTCGGATATTCAAGCCTCGTGCGATAGGCGTCGAGCTCGGCCTGCGTCAACACGCGATTGAAGACGGCGGGGCGGTCGATCTTGCCGTTAAAGCACTGGGTGACGAAATGGCCGCGCAATTCGTGAAAGTCCCGGGCGCCCCCGACGATGAAGGGTACGTCCGGCGGATTGTCGGGCCGAAACCGCAGGCTCTCGCGGACGCGAGAGCGAAAATCGAGGCCCGCTACCTTGCCGAGCAGGCTGTTGTATCGATTGGCTGAGCTCTCCTGATGGATCGTTGCCCGTCCGGTTTTCGGATCATATGAGGCTGCAATGAAATACCAGTTGTTCTTGAGCAGCGGGACTTCGGTCACCAGGTAGTCGACCTCCTTCCCGTCGCCGTACCCGAATTCGATGACGCCGTCGCCGTTGATCCAGATACCGTATCCCTTGTTGTTAAAGGCATCCCATCGACCCAGCAGGCAATTGCGCGTCGAATGTCCGGGCTTGTTCGGATACACGAACGCACAGAGCGTGAAAGGGCCGTCCAGCGCGAGCCGGCGCTGCGGATCGTCGACAGTTAAGAAAGAGCCGACCTGAGTGAATTGCTTTCGCACCCTCCAGGTGCCGTTGATCGGCGAGGATACCTCCTCTTCGATATAGCCCGGGCCGGAAGGGTGGGCGTCGCCATGAATCAGCCGAACCAGTTGCGCTTGCGCCGCATTCGTGCCGTCCGCATGAACGAAGAACGAGATGGTGTCTCCCGGTTTTACGGATATCTTGTCTGCGTAACCAAATATTTTCAGTTCAGCCATGGATCGGGATCTCGCCTTCAGTAACTTTAGGATTCCATCAAATCCTGAACGCGACGCAGGAAGAGCGCGTGATACGCTTCGTTGGCGTTCGGATAGGTGCGATCTTCGACAACGCGCGGCGGCGTGCCGCGGCGCCCCGAGAGACCGACGATCCGGTAGGCCTTGAAATCCTCCAGCACCATGATCGCGTATTTGTCGACCTGGGTTTGACCGCGGAAATAGATGAGCAGCCGCTCGAGGGCTTCGCTGTGCTGACCAAGCGGACGCGTTCGATGTTCTTCGATCACCGTGTCGGTGACCAGACACTTCAGGAAATCTCGCTGGGCCTTGTCGAAACGGCGCCGGTAGATTTCGTCCTTGTTATCGGTCTCGGTTGCTTCTTCCGGCAACATCTCTCCACCTTTTTCTGCCCTCGACGAACGGTTTTCGCTTTGCTTCTTGGCGCGCCAGATCCGGAATTGGGTTTTGATTCCGAAAATCCCGCCACGAAGGAACAGGACGACGCCAAGCATGATCGCGCCAATCAGGACGTAGCGCAGCGGACCGATGCCGATCATCACGCGATCGATGAACACCACGATGACTGTGCCCAGCACCGCGCCTTCGGATCGACCAATACCGCCAATGACCAGCATCGAAAGAGAAAGCAGCACGGTGTCGAACGAAAAAAGATTGGGCGATGCGCCACCAAAATGAATTGCGTAGAAGCCGCCGGTAAAGCCTAGGAAGGTCGAGGAGATCAGAAACACGTTGATGCGGGCGCGATAGAAGTCGATGCCGCAAGCTTCGGCGAACGCCTCCTTCTTCTCGGGCGCCATTTTCAAGAGCCGCCCCAGTCTTTTGCCGTCGACGAAACGGTAGACGAACAACGCGATGATCATCAGGGCGAAGGATGCGTAGTAGAGCGTCATCTGCCGCAGCGGCGGCGATAGCCAATCCGGCACATAGCTCGGCGCGCCGAACAGGCCTCCGGTGGCCGAACCCAATTCACCAGACTGAATCACGTAGACGCGGCACAATTCGACGATGCCGAGGGTCAGCAGCGCATAATAAAGCCCGTCGAGTTTAAGCGCCGGAAGTGCGATAACCACGCCGAACACCAGGCCGATCACGCTGCCGAGCAGCGGCAACGACCACCACGGCAATCCGAGTTGAATGGCGGCATAGGTCGTTGCGTAGGCGGCCGCGCCGACGACGGCGTAACTGGCAAGGGAAAATATGCCCGCTGTGCCGATGATCAGCATCCAGGCGAGGTTGATCGAGCCGTAGATGCACATCAGTGCTGCCGCCGTGAGCACCGTGTTCCATGTATCCTGCGGAAGGATGAAGGGAAGGACCGCAAACAGCGCGAACGCCATCGCCCACCAGATCGGCCGCTTGTCGACGATCGTCTTTTCCCGCCGGCTGGTCTTGCGATTGTATTCACCGCGAATGTCAAGCACGCGCCTGCGCGTCGGCCAGTACCGTGTGCGCCACCACAGCCTCGAGCCATGTCCCGGCCATTTGTAGTAGTATCTGAGCCGACCGATCCGATGCAGCTTTGCCTTGAACGAGGTGGTCTCGTCCCACGGCACTTGCGGCGGAAGAAACGCGTTGGTGGGCGCCGAGCGCGCGTCAACCTTGGTCTCGTAGTCGCCGAGCGGGTCGATCCAGATCGGAGCGGTCTCTGACACGTCTTAAGCCTCGCGCGCTCTGTCCAGGATGCCGGCGATGCCGCGCGGGCGCAGGATCAGGATGAGAATGATCAAGAGGAACTGGGTGATGAGAACGTATTGGCCACCGAGCAAAGCGGCGGTGAGAGCCTCGTTGACGCCGAGCAGCAAAGCGCCGGCGACCGCTCCGGGCACGCTTCCTAGCCCGCCGACAAGGGCAATGCTGAGGCCCTTGATCATGGGCGTGATGCCGCTAAAGGGCGAAATCCAGTAGGTTTGCGCAAGCACCACGGCGGCAAGCCCGGCAAGTCCGCCCGTCATGATCATCACATAGATGCTGGTGCTGCGGACGCCGATTCCCACGATGGACGCCGCGTGCGGGTTCATCATCATGGCGCGGATCTCCAATCCTCGACGGCTGGAGCGCATCCACAGCAGGACCAGTGTCAGAAGAAACAGCGCCGAGACGACGGTGCCGGCTTTGTCGGACGTGACGACCACGCCGAATATGTTGACTTTCCAGAAGCCGAACAGCTGCGGCAGTGATTTCGCGCGGGGGCCGAATATCCACATCAATAGTTCGTTGCCGGCGAGACTGATCGCAAGCGCCGCGGTGAGGCCGCGAATGGGAAAACTCGGTTTGTCGTGGATCGGAATGAAGGCGCACAGACAAACGACGATGCCGCCCAACGCGCCGGTCAGGATGCCGGCGGCGAAGATTACTGGCGCCGACGATGAAATGTAGAGGCTGGCAAGCCATGCTCCGTAGCCGGAAAGCGCGAAGATGAAGCCATAGGCCATGTTGACAAGCCCAAGACTTGACCAGGTGATGGAAAGTCCGATTGCGAGAGTGCCGTAGATACACGCGAGCGTGATTGCGTTTGTTATGACCAAACCGAAATCCATCGTGAGATCCTATGCGTGGGGTAGCAGGACGGAAGCTTCGCCCTTTAGTTTGCCTGCGTGCATGCCGATGATGCGATCGACCCGTCCTTCCAGCAGGCCGACGTTTTGCTCGGCGATCACCATCGCCGAATCGCCGAGTTCAACCGCCAATAGCGCTTCGATCACCGCCTTGCCGATCTTGGGAGCAAGGCCGAGCGATGGCTCGTCGACGAGGAACAGGCTTGCGTCTGCCATCAACCCGCGTCCGATCGCGACCATTCGCCGTTCGCCGCCCGATAACCGCCCGACCGGCACCTTCATGAGTTTCTGGAGCGGCTGAAAGATCGCGAGCACTTTCTTTTTCCGCTCGGAGCGTTCCGACCACGCGCGGCGCGTAAATGCGCCACTGTCCAGATGTTCCTCAACCGTGAGGCCATGGAAGATCTCGTCGCCCTGCGGAATCAGCGCGAGGCCACGCCTGACCACAAGGTGGGTATAGCGGCCCGGACCCTGACTGCGTGTGCGCCCCACTTGATGTCCTTCAAGGAGGATCGATCCTCGCTGCCAGCCAGTCAGCCCGGCGATGGCTTGAAAAAGCGTCGACTTACCATGTCCGTTCAGGCCGACAATGCCGACGCGTTCGCCGGAGGAAACCTTCAGGTCGAGATCGTGAATGACGCGCACCGGGCCCCAGCCCGCCGACAGACCATTGACGTCGAGGACTATTCGGCGCTGCACAGCATGCTCCGGCTTGTTCATGCGTCGATCTCCTCGGCGCTGCGCTCGAAATACGCCGCGCGCACCTTGGGGTCGGCAAGAACATCGGTCAGTGTTCCCTGCGAGACGATCTCTCCCGCATCCATCACGATGATGCGGTCGGCGATCGTTTCAAGCAGCTCCATTCGATGTTCGACAACCAGGATCGCGATGTTCAGCTCCTTGGCAAGGACCCGCAAAACCTCATCCAGTTCGTCGATTTCGGAATTGATCAGGCCGGCCGCCGGCTCGTCCATCAGCAGCAGTTTCGGACGCCTCATCAAGAGACAGGACAACAGCAGCTTTCGACGATCCAGCGTATCGAGCTGCTCGGCGATCATGGTGCCGGCGACATGAAATTCCGCCAGATTGGCTCCCCATTCGGCCTGATCCGGCACGAGGAAGGGGTGATAGGCTTGCCGTGCCGCCTTGAATACCTGCGCGACCGTCAGCGCTTCGGGGACGACTGGTGTCTGATAGCTTCGCCCGATGCCGAGCCGCGCCCGCTGATGTAACGCAAGTTTCGTGATGTCCTTGCCGTTGAAGAAAACCTGACCTGACTTGGGCGCCAGGCGGCCGGACAGCACCTCGAACAGACTGGTCTTGCCGGCGCCGTTCGGCCCTATGATCCCGAGCACCTCGCCACGCTGAACCGATAGCGAGATGCCCAGCAAGATCTGTCTGCCCCCCAGGTCGAGGTCGATTTCCCGGCAGGCAAAGAGAGCATCGTCAGGCTCCTGCAGCATCGCAGTCCTCACCACCAGGGCGCGGGGCGCAGCTTCGATTCGGCAAGCTCGTTCGGGTAGATGATCTTGTGCTCCTGGTCCTGCACCTGGAAGTAGAGCTGCGCTATGCCGTCCTCCAGCTTGGTTGCGGTAACCGGATGACCATCGTCCGGGAAGTGAGAGCATTCCTGGAACGGGTTGTTCATGTTCATCATGCCGCACACGCCGCGATAAGGATGGGTGCGGATCCAGTCGGCCACCTCCTTGAATTTGTTCGGATCGCCGACGGCTTCCCAGGCAAGCTTAAAATAGTAGGTGCTGTCGTAGCTGATGCCGGTGTAGGCTACGCCCATGATGCCGGGAAATTTCTTCTTGTACTTGTTGCGGAACTCCATTCCTTGCTTGTCGGCATAGACGCCTTGCACCGTACTCCAGACGAAACCTTCGCATGCAGGTCCGCCAAGCTCGAGGAATTCCGGCTGCGAGGGACCGTACTGAAGGTACACCAGCGCACCTTTGAGGGGATTGGCTTGGAATTGTTTGACGAACGCCGCGTACTCGACGGCGACCCAGTGATCGATCATCACGGCACCGGCGCCGATCCTCTTGATCTCTTCGATGACCGGTCCCCAATCCTGCACCGGATACTGAATGTTGGTGATGCCCGCGAGCTTGAATTCGCTCTTCGGCAATGCCTCCTGCAGGCACTTCGAGATCGTCTGGTTGTATGCGATCTGCTCTTGCACAATGTGGACGCCGTTATTCAGTGGTTTCCAGCCGCCTGAATCCTTCATCGTCTTCAGGAAGATCGGAAACGTCCAGCCATAGTGCGCTTCAGACGGATCCGACTGGAACACGTGGCTGTATTTTTCTGGGTTCTTCGCCACAAGCTCCGTCAGGTTGCGTTGCGTCGTGCCCCACAGAATCGGCGCCTTGTAGGCGACCGACGCTTCCATGGCCGGCACGGCAGTCAGCGTGAACGCGCACGATATGGCGTGTACCTTGGCATCGATCAGCCGGTTGATCGCGACCTGCCCGCTTTCGGGTGAGAGTGGATCGATGTCGACCACCACCGCCTTGATCATGCGACCGTGCACGCCGCCCGCAGCGTTGATTTCCTCGATCGCGAGATTAGTACCGTTGAGATAGTCGAGGTGATCGGCGACCCCGGCCTTCGACGTCTGTGCTGTCGGAACGCCGAGCAGGATCGGATCGGACGTCGCCGCCTTGGTCGGCGTTGAGACGTAGGGAGCAGCGATGACGGAAGCCGCAACGCCGCTCGGAATTGCCTGAAGTACCCTTCTGCGAGTCAGATCGCTACTCATCGAAAGTCCCCTGTCGGTGAGGTCCAGCGCAACATGCCGCCTGTGCATGTTCGCTGGATCGGAAGACTAGAGACGGTCTGACCCCGCTGTCTTTTTCGGGGACGCACAGTTGTGTTTCCCAAAGCGTACTTTCTTATTGGTAGCGGATCAGTTCGACCTCGCTGCGATGCAGCATTTCATGGCCCCTTGGCATATTTCGTGCCTTCGCTAAGCTGACCAGTAGTGGACGGTCCTAAGGAAACTCAGGGTGGTCTAGATGGGGCAAATCCAAACGTTCTCGACAGCCGGTTTGACTGCTCCAAAGACCTTGGAGTCGTGGCGGCAGGCGATGGCCGAGGTCTACTTTCGGCTCGACATCAAGCGTTCCGGCGACGCGCCCTTGAACGGCAGTCTGGTCAATTGGCAGTTTGAATCGTTGGGGATTTCGAACTTTCGTGCCGATGCGCAGCGGGTGATCCGGCGCAAGCACGCCGCCAAGATCGACCGGTCCGAGGATTTCGCATTTCTGTTTCCGGTTCGCCAGCAGATGCAATTCGAACAGCGGGGCCGGACGGGCCTTGTCGGACCCGGCGACGTATTTCTGGTCAACTCGGCCGACGACTACGTTATCGACGTTCCCGACGGGTCCGAGAACATCACTGTCAAGATTCAACGCGATGCCTTGAAATATCGCGTCAAGAATATCGATGCGCGGTGCGCGCGTCTGAACATCGCCAATCCGCATCTGGTCCCAATCGTCAGCCAGCTCGGATTTCAGCTCCTGAAGGTCCAGAACTGCGAGGATACGGTTCGGCTGCAGGATGCGGTCATCGAAATGATCTGCCTTATGCTCGAATTGGGCGATGAGCGCGGCAATCTCGACCTGGTTCGGCAACCACTGGCGAGCGTGCTTTTCGATCGCATTCGCGGCTTCATGAAGCGCCATATTCACGATCCGGATCTGTCAGCCGACCTGGTGGCCAAGACTCACAAGATCTCGCTGCGATACCTGCAGAAGATATTCCAACTCAATGATACGACATTCCGGCGGGAGCTTATGGAAATGCGGCTACTGGAGGCGCACCGGCTGCTGGTGGTTGGCAACCGGGATGGCGTCGGCCGGGTCAATATCGGCCAGGTCGCCTTCATGTGTGGCTTCAGCAATCAGGCGCATTTTTCGACCCGCTATCGCGAGCGGTTCGGAAGCACGCCAAGCGGGTGCATCCCTCCCAAGTAGCGCCGGGGACGAAGCTCTGGCGAAAACGTTGGATGATCCGATGACGCAGCAACGACTTGCTGACCTCGGTGCCGACGCCCCCGCTCCAAACGATAAGGGACCAGCAGCCTTCAGAGACCTGGTTAGGCGGGAGATTGACCGTTGGACTCCCATTATCAAGGGAGCGGGTGTTCAAGTCGAATAGCCACTACGCCGCTCTGGCTATCGCTTACGTTTGCGGGGCGTGGAGCGGGGCGCCGTTATGAATGACTTGAATGCGTCAGCGACTGCGCGAACGGTAGGAGCATCAATCGTCCCACGGCGAGCCAGAATCCCGATTCGTCTATGAACGGGCGGATCGAAAGAAATCGACTTGAGGGCGTTGAGGTCAGGAGAAAACAAGCCGACGGGAATAATGGTCACGCCGAGCTTGAGCTTCACAATGCTGATCATTGTCTCGATGGAGTCGAACTCCATAAAATCGTTCACCAGAATTCGACGTGCGCGCAACGTCGAATCGATTACCCGTCCAACTCCCATGGCAGGATTGAAGCGAACGAACGGATATGTTCGCAGCAGTTCCCCGATCGAGCCGCGGGCCAAATCCTTGTGAATGACAACCTTAAGTTCTTCTTCCGATATCTGCTCAAAGGCGATTGATGGATCCAGACGTTCTAGCTCCGTAACGATCGCAACATCCAAGCGCTTTTCCTCAACCTTAAAGGCAAGTTCGGGAGACAGACCGCTTTGAATTTGAATTCTCAAGCTCGCGTGCTCGTTCCGCAATTTTGATAGCGTTTGAGGAAGAAGGTGCGTCGCAACGGAGGGAATAACGCCAAGCCGCAACGAACCCGTAAGGCCCGTCGAAGGAGTCGATGCAAGTAGCCGAAGAGCATCGTAGCGTTCGATAATCTGTCTAGCTTCGTCGACAAGGCGCCAGCCGTTGCTATTGAGAACCGGCGGTCTGATGGTCCGATCGAAAAGCTTGGCTCTCATGTCGACTTCCAAGGCTTTCATCTGCATGCTGACCGCCGACTGGGTCATATAGAGCCGCTGGGCTGCCGCGTTAAAGCTGCCGCCGTCTGCAATGGCCACGAGTGTGCGAAGCTGTCTGATGCTCATGACGGCCAACTTAACATATTTTGAAGTCCGGCTCGCAAAATATTCGTTTGCCTTTCGATAGTTCGCGGAGTGAAAACGGCTGACCGTCCCGCACCCGAAGAGGATTCACCCCTATGGATATGAAGCTCTCGCCTGAGCAACAGAAGCTGAAAGCCGCTGCGCGCGAGCTTGCAGAGTCCAAATTCGCCGAAAAGGCTGCGGAGGTAGACCGAACGGAGGCCTATCCCTACGACAACGTGAAGGCGCTGACCGAAGCTGGGTTCATGGGGTACACGGTGCCTAAGGAGTATGGCGGTCGCGGCGGTAGCTTCTTTGAGGCCGCCCTCATCATCGAGGAAATGGCCCGCGTCTGCGGTGCTACCGGGCGTATTACGGTCGAAGCCAACATGGGCGCGATCTCGGCCGTTATGCAGTACGGTACCGAAAAGCAGAAGCGGATGGCGGCGGAGTTGGTGCTCGCCGGCGACAAGCCCGCGATCTGCATTACCGAACCGAATGCCGGTTCGGCCGCTACCGAGATGACAACGCGTGCAGACAAGCGTGGCGGCACCTATGTCATCAATGGCAAGAAGCACTGGATTACTGGCGGTGGTGTGTCCAAGCTGCACTTGATCTTTGCCCGTATTTTCGACGAACGGGGAGCGGAGCAGGGGATCGGAGGGTTCTTGGCCGTCGCTGGGACCCCGGGTTTGAAGGTCGGCAAGCGCGAGCCGGCGATGGGCCTTCGCGGAATTCCGGAAACAGAGATCATTTTCGAAGATCTGGAGGTCAAGGACGATATGCTCGTCCTGCCGCCGCGGGGGCTTCGTCGTGGCTTCGCTGATCTCATTGACGCCTATAACAGCCAGCGCGTTGGCGCAGGCACCGTGGCGCTCGGCATCGCGCAAGGCGCATTCGAAAAGTCTCTTGCTTTCGTGAAGGAGCGTGAGCAGTTTGGTCGTCCGATAGCGGAATTTCAAGGATTGCAATGGATGGTGGCCGACATGGCCGTAGCCGTGAATGCAGCGCGCCTGTCGTTGCATCAAGCTGCTTTGAGTGCGAATCCATTTCCGGACCCTCTCTTGGCCGCCCAAGCGAAGATCATCGCTTCCGAGACCGCCAACAACGTCACCAACCAGGCATTGCAGCTCTTCGGCGCTCGGGGATACTCGCGCAATTATCCCATGGAACGCGCGGTGAGAGATGCTCGCATGTTCACCATAGCCGGCGGGACCGCTCAAGTGCTCAGAACTTTGGTGGCCTCGCGCGTGCTTGGCATGAAGATACCGCAGACACGTGACGGTTATGCCCACGTCGAGCGAAGCCAAGGCCGCGATGCTGCTGAATAGGATGCCCGTCAGCGGGCTGGGCGCCGTCCGATCGACCATCTCGCCGGATGAGGCTTACGAGCCTCGTCCGCCTAGGATGAGGGCTCATGACGGTGCGCGCCGCTCGTTCGAAAGCGGAGATACGTTTTTCGGCCGTCCTCCCGGTCGGATCAGGGGCTCGCAGGCCCCGCTACTCGAGCCCGGCGTGTGCAAATGTACATGCCGGGCTCTTTTTCGAAAGCGTCGTGTAATCGACGTACTATTGTAAGTGGGGCACTTCCATCATGACGACTTCCTTCGCAAAGCCGCTCGCCGGGACGCGTGTGATTGAGCTAGGAGAGCTCATAGCTGGACCTTTCGTGGGTACGTTGCTTGCTGACAACGGAGCAGAAGTAATCAAGATCGAGCGACCAGGACGAGGCGACGTACTTCGGCAGTTTGGCCCCATGGTCAATGGAATCAGCGCATTTTGGCAGGTAAACAGCCGGAGCAAGAAGTCCGTCGTGCTGGACATCACCCGCGACGGTGGCCTTGCTATCTTGCGGGATCTCCTGAAGACCGGCGACGTGCTCATCGATAGCCTGCGGCCAGGCGTACTAGACAAAATTGGACTCAACGACGAAGCGCTCCAGTCGTTGAATCCGAGATTGATCGTCGTGCATGTCTCTGCGTTCGGCCGAGTTGGGCCAAATTCGAAGCGGGGCGGGTACGATCCGGTCGCGCAGGGGTTTTGCGGGCTAAGCAACTTGACAGGTGAGCGCGATGGACCGCCCATGAGGGCAGGTGGTGCCGTACCGGTCTGCGACTTCATGACGGGAGTACTTGGCGCGTTCGGCGCGGTGTTGGCGCTCTATCAACGAAATGGCGGAATGAAGCCGATGTCGCCGGTCGATGTCGCGCTCTATGACGTGGCGTTCCGAATGATTGCGCCACTCATTTCCTACTATGAGGCTACTGGAGAGGCTTGGCAGCGAGACGGCAATCACAGTCTTGGAGGGGCACCAACGGGGCATTTCAGGACTGCGGACGACAAATGGATATGTCTTTCCGTTCAGAATGACGAACAATTCGCGCGCTGCGCAGCATTGGTCGGCCGTCCTGACTGGGCTTCCGACGCTAGATTCGCTACCCTCTCGCAACGCACCGCTCATCGCGACGAGATTGAGACCCAGGTCGCGACCTGGATCGGGGAAAGAGATCGGACGACCGTTATCGCAGCTTTCGAATCGAAATCGCTTGGCGTCGGGCCGATCCAATCTATTGAGGATATGGCCAGCAACGAACATCTGAGCGCCAGAGATTTGAACGCTGTCGACGACCCGATCTTGGGCTCAGTAAGAATGCCACGAACTCTCCCAATCAATGTGAACGCTGGGAAGCAGTCCCCCGCTCCGGCGCTGGGTGAACACACTCGCCAAGTCTTGTCTGAGGTTCTTGGATATTCGAGCGAGGCGATCGCACAAATGATTGGCCATGGCCACGCTGCCTCCGTGTAGGCTTCCGGTTGGAGTACACCGAATGAGCTCTCAGGCTGCTCGTTTCAATGGCGAATGCTGTCGGACGAGAGAGCAGCGATGCCGCCGAGCGGCCTTACCTCTGCACGGTGGCCGGCCGCGACCTTGACTTCACTATTTTTGAACTGTCGCGTGAATTTATCTCGTTTGCTTAAGTTGCCAAATGGCGCGAAATAGGGGCGCTCCAAGCGCAACCGAGTGGGCGTCGCAAATGCAATCCCAAGAACAGGCAGCGAAGTGCAGATTTGCGCGCTACGTGCGGGCGATTGTGCACACAAGCAATAGCTTCGTAGGGCCGTCTCCGGGCTAATTCGGAAGCGCGCAACCGCTTGATTGTGAGAATCTCTTCCGCTTCGCGCCTGTCGCGCCCGAGACGGGAAGGGCCTCAAACGTTGGCAGCGACTATCTTCAACAGAAACGACTGAGTTAGAGGTCCTATGTTCGACGATCGAGGTTTGGAACTTAGCAGCCAGAACGAGGCCGCCGTGACTTCCTACAATCGGGCGGTCAAGAGCTTTCTCGAGTACCGGACAACAGCAATGCCCCTGACAAAGGAAGCGTTGGATGCCGATCCGCAGTTCTGCCTGGCGCATTGCTTGCGTGGCTATTTCTTCATGGTCTTCGGCACGTTCTTGGTCATGGACAAGGCGCGTGCTGCTTTCAAGGATGCTCAATCGACCCTAGGCAATGCAAACAGCCGCGAGCGACGCCATGTCGAAGCGTTGGGCCTCTGGATTGCTGGCGACCTTATGGCCGCAAATACCTGCTGGGAGCAAATTCTTTTCGAGCACCCCCACGACCTTCTCGCCTTGCGGCTTCATCACTTCAACTGCTTCTGGATGGGACAAACCCGCGCACTGCGCGCGGTTCCCGCATCCGTGCTGGCGAGTTGGAGCAAAGACATGCCCGGCTACGGTAACGTTCTGGGCATGCTTGCGTTTGGCTTTGAGGAGAACGGTGAATACGCGAACGCCGAACGTTGTGGACGCGAGGCCGTCGAGATCTGCCCAGACGACTTATGGGCATTGCATGCCGTCGCGCACGTGCTGGAGATGCAAAGTCGTCATGGCGAGGGGCTGAAATGGCTCAATCATCCTCTCGACCAGTGGAACGATAGAAATCCGTTTCGGCGTCACCTGTGGTGGCACAAGGCGTTGTTCAATATCGACGCGGGACGCCTCGATGGCGCGCTGCAGCTCTATGATGAGGCCATCAAAGGCGACAAATCCGACTTCTATCTCGATATTCAGAACGCCGCGTCTCTTCTAGCTCGGCTCGAATTCTGTGGTGTCGATGTCGGGAACCGCTGGGGGGCTCTCGCCGATCACGCCGAGACGCACATCGATGATCACGCGCTAATCTTTACCGATGTTCATTGTGTGATGTCTTTGGCGCATGAGCGTCGCTTCGAGCTGGCCCACGAGGTAATCGAGTCGATGAAGAAATATGCCGGCGACGAGGCTCGCTACGCAAGCGGCGTTATCCGTAAGCTCGGCGTTCCGCTCTGCGAGAGTATCATTGCATTCGAGCAAGGTCGATATGACGATGTCGTGGACAGAATTCTGCCGCTGCGTCACGTCACCGGCCCGATCGGTGCAAGTCACGCCCAGCGCGACATCTTCGATCAATATCTTCTTGAGGCGGCTCTTCGCGCGAACAAGCTTCCACTCGCCCAGAGCCTACTTCAGGAGCGGAGCCTTTTGAAGCCAGGCAGCCACGAGAGCGAATACAAGCTGGCCAGACTGCAAGGGTCGATGGCGTCGCGCGCGTAGAAGCTCGAGCTATTTCGAAAGTCTGCGCAGATCATTGCGGGTGCTCGCCGTTCAACGCAGTGATCAGCGCCGCCTCGCTCGGCGCTGATTGCAATCAGTGCGCTGCATTGGGGTGACCTTGGGTGACCCCGGCCGACGATTGGTCGCTCGCCGACAAAGTCCCGTACGAACGTTCCCTACTGTGAAGCAAGCGGAGGCATCTTTGGCGAGCTCTCTTGGTGCATTGGCGAAGTGCATCGAGCGCGGAATGACCATCGCGCTGCCAGTAGACTACGCCGGCGTATCGATGGCCATGACGCGCGAAATGATCAGGCGTGGTGCGAGTGACCTTCATCTTGTCTGTGTGCCGACTGGAGGCCTGCAAGTTGATCAACTCATCGGAGCTGGTTTGGTCGGGACGGTCGAGACGAGCGCGGTCTCGTTGGGGGAGGCGGGCGGCGCGCCTCGATTCAATGCCGCCGTAAGGGACGGCTCGATTCGCCTAAAGGACGCGACCTGTCCTGCAATTCATGCCGGCCTGATGGCCGCGCAGAAAGGCATTCCATTCTTGCCAATGCGAGGGTTGATCGGAACGGACCTCCTTCGGCACCGGAAAGACTGGCGCGTCCTCGACAATCCGCTTGCTGATGCCGGAGATCCCATCGTCCTGATCCCAGCCATCAAGCCAGACGTAGCTATCTTTCACGCTCCGATGGCTGACCGTTTCGGGAACGTCTGGATCGGTCGTCGTCGCGAGCTCGCGGCCATGGCCTATGCGTCAACTATTACATTAGTCACAGTTGAGCGCATCGTGGAGGAGAATCTACTGGCGGATGAGCTGACGGCGGCAGGCGTGTTGCCAGCCCTCTACATTGGGGCTGTCGGACAAGCTCCACGGGGCGCTTGGCCATACGGCTTATGGGGCGAATATCCCCCGGACGTGGCCGAGCTCAATCGCTATGCGCAGGCAGCGCGGACAGCCGAGGGATTTTTCAGATACATGGCCGAGGTCGGCGTGGAGGCAGTATCGTGACTGCCATCCTTTCCCGCGAGATCTTGATCTACGCCATCGCGCAGCTATTGGACGGCGTCAAGCATGTAGCCGTAGGCGCCTCGTCGCCGATCCCTGCCGCTGGGGCCATGCTCCTGCGCGCAATGAAGGCTGCCAAGGGAGAGCCTGTCCCCCGCATTTCGGTACTGGGATCCGTTGAACACAACTTCTTCACCAATGGCTCGGCCGAGTTGTTCGATTGCGCAGCGCAGGGACGCATTGATGCGTTTTTCCTTGGCGGTGGCCAAATCGATGGGGTCGGTAACGTCAATCTCGTGGGCGCGGGCGGCTATCCGCAGTCGGACGTGCGCTGGCCCGGATCTTTCGGGTCGGCATATCCGTATTCTGTCGTTCCTCGGGTCATACTCTTCCGCGAGGAACATTCGCCGCGCGTTCTCGTCGACAAAGTTGATTTTGTGAGCGCGCCCGGCGTGAGCGAAAGGGGGGTCTCTAGAAGTGGGGGGCCGATCGCACTGCTAACAGGCAAGGGCCTCTTTCGCTTCGACAAGTCGCATCCGGGGTTCATTCTCGACAGCATTCACCCCGGATACGATCTCGATGAAATCAAGGCTTCGACTGGCTTCAAATTCCAGCATGCGGATCGACCTGGTCGAACGGCATCGCCCGACGGATCAACATTAAGCTTGCTGCGCGGTAAAGTACTCGACGAGCCTGCCGGGACATATGGCGAGTTTGCCGCGAAGATGCGCGCTGAGCTTCCCTGAGGTTTGTGTAGAGAGAATCCCTCACCACTCGCCCGAAAGGCGAAGGCGAAGACCGATGCGATCTTCGCCTGCTGTTAGATCAACTCATCGTCGGCATAACGAATTCGGCACCCGATCGAATGCCGGTCGGCCACCGCGTGGTGATCGTCTTGAGCTTGGTATAGAAGCGCACCCCCTCGGGACCATGCATGTGATGATCGCCGAAGAGAGATGCCTTCCAGCCACCGAAGGAATGAAATGCCATTGGCACAGGGATTGGCACGTTAATGCCGACCATGCCCACCTGAATCTGATGCGCGAATTCTCGGGCCGCATCGCCGTCTCGCGTGAAGATGGCAGTGCCGTTGCCGAACTCGTGCTCGTTGATCATCTCGGCTGCTTCGTCATATGATTTGGCGCGCGCGATGGCGAGCACAGGTCCAAAGATCTCCTCTTTGTAGATTTTCATGCTGGTCGTGACGTTATCGAAGAGTGATCCGCCGATGAAGTATCCCTTTTCATACCCCTGACGCCGAAAATCCCGGCCATCGACGACAAGCTTTGCACCTTCACCGACGCCTGCATCAATGTATCCGCGGACCTTGTCGAGGTGCTGCTTAGTCACCAGAGGTCCCATCTCGGCGTCGGGATCCGTTCCCGGTCCGATATTCAGCGCGCGGACCTTTGGCGCCAGCTTTTCAATCAATCTGTCGGCGGTGGTGTCGCCGATGGGCACTGCCACCGAGATTGCCATGCAGCGCTCACCGGCGGAGCCATAAGCCGCCCCCATCAGCGCGTCGACGGCCTGATCTATGTCGGCATCTGGCATGACGATCATGTGGTTCTTTGCGCCGCCAAGTGCCTGGCATCGCTTTCCGTGCTGGGTCGCCGTCTCGTAGATGTAGCGCGCGATTGGGGTCGAGCCGACGAAGCTGACGGCAACGATATCGGGATCAGACAAGAGCGCGTCCACGGCTTCCTTGTCACCTTGGACGACATTGAAGACGCCGTCGGGAAGTCCAGCTTCCTTCAGCCACTGCGCGAGGACTAGGGACGCGGAAGGATCGCGCTCGGAGGGTTTGAGGATGAAGGTGTTGCCGCAGGCGAGGGCGACCGGGAACATCCACATCGGAACCATGGCCGGGAAATTGAACGGCGTGATCCCGGCGACCACACCGAGTGGCTGACGGAGCGAGTGGCTGTCAACGCGCGTTCCGACGTTCTCTGTGACCTCGCCCTTGAGAAGCTGCGGTGCACCGGTTGCGAACTCCACCACCTCCATGCCGCGCTGAATCTCGCCCTTGGCGTCTGAAAGGACTTTGCCGTGCTCCGCGGTAATGATCTGCGCGAGCTCGTCGATGCGGTCCTCTAGAATCCGAAGGAAGCGGTTGAGGATGCGAGCGCGTCGTAGAGGAGGTGTATTCGCCCAAACCGGGAATGCCTTCCCAGCAGCGATCACCGCGGATCGAACATCTTGTGCTGATGCTAGCCCCAGAATTCCCGATTGTTCGCCGGTGGCCGGATTGTAAACGGCCGTGGTGCGGGGGCCCTGGCTTGGCACGAACTCACCATTGATAAAATTCGCAATAGTCGTCTGCATGGTCTTATTTCTCCAAACGAAGCTTGATCGTGCGGGTATGGAGCGCATAAAATCGCACCTCAACAGCCGAATTCGCGGCTCCGTTGTGCGGAAGTTGTAGTCGATGGATTGGGAACGGGTTCGGATATTTCTGGAAGTCGCAAGAGCGGGACAGATCCTGAAAGCGTCGAAAAGCCTACGGCTCAATCATGCGACCGTTGCGCGACAGCTTACGGCGCTCGAGCGAAGCCTGAACGCCAGGCTGATCGAACGACACACAACCGGCTGCACTCTGACCTCAGCAGGGGAAGCGCTGGTCGCTGCCGCCGAGCGCGCCGAGAGCGAGTTCCTCAGAGTTGGCTCCAGCATTGGAGGAGCCACGGAGGCGATCACTGGCACCGTGCGCGTCGGCGCCCCTGACGGCCTGGGAAACTACTTTCTCGCGGATCGTCTCGGAGCGCTCGCCGCGAGTCATTCAAAGCTGGTGCTTCAGCTCGTTCCGTTGCCCCGAACATTTTCGCTGTCCCGGCGCGAGGCGGACATCGCGATTACGTTGGATCGTCCCAAGCAGGGGCGACTTATCCTGTCGAAGCTGACGGACTACACGCTGAGCGTCTACGCCGCAGAGAGCTACCTCGAACGCGAGGGACCCATCGCCAGCCAGGCCGAATTGGCCGGCCGCTTGTTCGTAACGCATGTCGAGGATTTTGCTTACAGTCGCGCTCTGGACTACGCCTCTGTTCTCGGTCGGCTGATGTCGCGTCGATACGAATGCGGAAGCGTGGTCGCACAAATGGAGGCCGTCCGGGCTGGGCACGGCGTTGGCATTCTTCACGACTATGCGGCGCAGCGATATCCCGAGTTGAGACGCTTGCTACCAGAGGTTCGTTTCGTTCGAAACTATTGGATAACGTCTCATCCCGACACGCACGAGACGCGGCGCATCCAGGAGGTACACAGGTTTATCTCCGGATCCGTAAAGGAAGCCAGATCGGCATTTGTCTCCACCTGACGGGCGCGATCACCGGTCATCGTAGATACAGATCAATCCAACCTGCGTTAGCACTACTTTGGGTGCGCCGGGAGACCGGCAAGGAGTAGATGGTGAAAGTCCATTGCGATGAAGTTGTAGCGAACCACATCGGCCCCGAGCCGTGCGCAGGCCTCCGCGAGGGTGTCGGCGAAGCGTCGGTAGACTACACGATCCGTGCCTGGATCATGCGAAAATACAGGCGGCTGAGTGGCCACAAAGTGCGGGCAAGCATGCTTATGCAAAGAATTGCAAAGCAGAACCCGTCTTTGTTCGCACACTGGCGCTTTGGAGGTATCGGCGCGTTTGTCTGATGGGAGCGGTGTGAGTCGAGAGGCTCACGCACCGTTCTGCGAGAGGCCGAAGGTGCAATTCCTTCGGCCTACTCTCCACGCTCTCGACCTGTGGGCCAAGCGCTGGCGACAGCGCGAGGCCTCCGGCGACATGATCATCGTGCGCCACGCGGACGATGTAGTGGCCGGCTTTGAGCGCGAGGATGACGCACGTCGTTTCCTCGATGCGATGCGCGCGAGACTGGAGGAGTTCGAGCTAACGCTCCATACGGCCAAGACCCGCCTGATTGAGTTTGGTCGCCATGCGGCGGCTCAACGTAAGCAGCGCGGACTCGGGACCGGCTGGGTCATATCCACCTGTCAACACGACAACGAAGTTGCCAATTGCGGATTTCCTCTCGGATCGCCTTGGTCGCCGCATTGCTTACCGCGGGACAGTGGCGGACGACGCGCCGGTGGCCGTCCTCAGTCTTGAAATCGGCACGCTTGCCGAGAAAGTCTGCGACCCCGGCCTCGACCGCCTGCGCCAACAGGGCACGCGCCCCGTTGCGCAAGATTTAGGTGAGCTGGTCGTCGACGTTTCCTGGCTGAACCAGCTGGATGATGTTATCTTTGGACACGGCATATCGCTCCTTTCGGTGGAGAAGTTGGAGGCGTCAAGCACCCCCATGATGTGCCGCCTTCCCGATTCCCACCGTCACCAACTTTCGGCGATAGCTCTTATGCCGCCCCTGGAGGCTCCGCCATGGCCAGCACGACGTCGATAAAGGATCAGAATAGCTAATTCTTGATCAAGCGCCACTTATGCCGAAAATGTCTGTGCTCGAACATTCAAAGGATAGGCTCACCGAGGCCCGCAGTTGGCATGCGTTTTGAACGAGAGACCCCATCTAGAACAGCGCACGGGAGTCCAGATGTTATCACATCAGGCGATTGCCGATCTACGGCCTCAACGTGCGAGGCTTGCTAACTGCCCGGCGACAAAATCGGGAACACGATTCAGGCGCAGCTGTCCTACCGAGCGTAGACCCGCGATTTCCTCTCATCGCAAACTAGAAAAAGTCCCTGTGTCGCTCGCTACGAGCGGCGGTTGCAGGCTGCCGACGCTCGACGCGGACAAGCCAGCCTGCCTTAGGAAGGGTGTGATGACGCTCCTAGACCCAGGAAGCACCTAAGCTCGGCAAGAAGATGCAGAAGGTTAACCCGCTGACGAGCTTGGTCCCCAAGGATCGTTAACGCGACCGTCTGAGAAAAAAGAAGAGCTTGAAACAGAAACTAGATGCAGTCGACGAAACCTCCATTGGTGCGCTCTTCTGCGCACGTTCAAAGGGACTCGTCGTCCGTTCTAGCTTTGCAACTCTGACGCCCAGATTGAGACTTGGAACAGACATCATGACAGCGGAGACGGACATCAAATCTGCGCACGCAAAAATGCAGGCGACCACCGTCTGGACACTGGTGCTCGGCTTTGCCGCAGATCCGTTGGCTCGATGGAGCTGGCCTGCTCCAGACCAATATCTTACGAGCATGCCTCAGTTCGTTGAGGCCTGCGGCGGACGAGCATTCGAACATGGCACGGCATACGTGACGGGAGGGGGGCACGCCGCGGCGCTCTGGCTGCCGCCCGGCGTGCAGCAAAATGAGGTGGCACTCGACGCAATTATGGCTCACTCCCTACGTCCGGAGATCAGCGAAGATATGGCGCAGCTTCGGCTTGGAATGACCGAACATCATCCACCCGAGCCACATTGGTATCTGCCTCTCATTGCTACCGATCCGAACTGGGTCGGACAGGGGCTTGGCACATTGCTGATGAAACACGCTCTCAGGCGATGTGATTCGGAGGGCACTGCCGCCTATCTCGAAAGCTCAAACCCGGAAAATATTCCCTTTTACCAGCGCCACGGCTTCAAGGTCATTGGTGAGATACAGCATGGTAATTCGCCGCGGCTAACGCCAATGTTGCGAACAGCCCATTGAGTGGAATCCGGCGAAGAGAAGTTTCGCATGCTCCAGTCCACTTTATGTCGGAGTGGCCTTTTTACTGGCCGCCGAGATCCGCATGCTGCGCAACATCATGCTTTGTCGATCGGCGATTCCAGGCCCACGTCGAACATTCGGTGGCGACGCTGGTGGGGCAACGGATATTCGCCATCGCTCTCGGCTACGAGGACCTCAACGACCATGAGACGCTGCGCCACGATCCATTGATGGAGAAAACTCAGGAGCCCGCCGACCACGTTGAGGCAACGCCGCGTGTCAGACAGAGAACCTCCCCCTTCAGGCTCCACAGTTGGTCGCAACCCATTAAACAGCAGGTAGCTCGACCGCACCATCACGCCTTGTGAGACTGATCCCCGCAACGGCTAGCGCACGCGTAAACTCCTCGTGAGGATAGTAATAATGTTGGAATTGCTCAAAACTATCGAGGCGCTTCACCAGAGCATTTGCACTGATCTTTTCGTTGCCGAATTCACCGTGCATATTGTCGATTATAGTTTGGCGTACTTTGGGCTCTACATTCCGCAATGCGTTAACCAAATATCCTCCCGGCCCTGTTCTTACTTCTGTGGAAGTATAAGCGCCTGCGACTTTTACCGCCTCGATATGAGACGCCATCGAAACACGACAGGTGGGGAATACCCAGACGTTTAGATCCGATAAGGCCAGGAGGTAAAGTGCAGCGAAGAATGAGAAACATTCCTCTATGTCTAAGAGTTGCTCGGGACGATTATCTGTCTCAGGCGTTGTTATTTTATTCCAAGTGGGCATGCCGATAATCAACGGCCTCACGGGGGCATACGTCGTGCAAAGATACCTTGCGTGGTGCACGGTCGCCAACACGTCAAACGCAACGTCTTTGTTTAGACCGAGCATTGCTCCTACTGAAAGATTTAGACCAGCTCTGGCTGCTCGATCCTGACTCTGCAGCCTGAATAAGAAACCATTACCATTCTTCACAATACGGAAATCATCGTCGATTCCGTACGCTTTTGGCCCGCGCGAAATATTTTGATTATACACAGCCTCATCGTATGTCTCTTGCCACATTATCATTCCGTCAGCGCCGCAGGCAGCCAGCGTCTGATATTGCGTTTCCGTAAGTGCCATTGTGCAAAACAACAGCTGACGAGCACTAGTTGGAGGGGCAAGCGATCTCAGCCTCCGCAGGAGAACTGGAAGAGCATCACGGACAAATCGAATGTCGTCGCCACCAACTAGTTCGATATCCTCTATGCCCTTCTCAAGCAAATATCGAGCTTGAATATCAACGATTTCCTCATCAATAGTTAGACGGCCCATTTGCGTATTGTCGGCGCGCCAGCCGCAAAAATCGCAGTTGGATGCACATCGATTGGTGACCTCCACGGGAGACAGTGTGGTAACAGAGCGACCATACTTCCGCGTCCTGATACTGGCAGAACAGTCAAGAACCACCGCCTTAATCTTCTCAAAATCGGGCGTGTTGATCGCACCAATGAACTCACTAAGCTCCGTAGGTAACAAAGGACGATGTTGCGCTTGGTCTAATATGTAAGCGGCCTCCTTGAGGGTTATTCCGACAGCTGCACTGGACGTCGTGCGCAATTCATCAACTGGTACTTGGTACATCTCGTCATCTTATTCTTCGGTGTTGTTATCCTTCGGTGTTGCCCTTTATTTTTATGGTATTTGACCTGAGTCCCCACAGTCTCCTGCCAAAAGTGATAGGCCCCCTCCTTGGGAGCGGCGGAGACCGAAAGCGGAAGGCCGGCAAAACATGTTTGTGCGAGCGCGTTTGACGAGCTCGCTGCACGCGGTGAAACCTTGCTTGAAGAACGAGGGCTGGTCTTCGACGTGCTGCAACACTCGGTGATGGTAGTAGCGATGGTGATGAGGCGGGTTGTCACGGCGAAGGTCCAGCGGGCAGAGCAGCGCAGATTGCTCTCTTGACTCGATTCTCCTGATTTTCTGCTTGGGATGCGATTGATTGGATAGCGGTACGACGACTCCACCTGGTTTAGGGGGACGGGATGAGCGAGACTCGCGCTTGGATTAGACAACGCGAGGGACACTCATTCCATGCATCAAGACAGACATCAAGACAGGCATGATGCCGACTCCTATCAGCGGATCGATGTGATCACGGGGGAGAGGTGACGGCGCAGTTGGAGCGATGCGGAGAAGGCGCGGATCGTGGTCGAGCGCGCCGATCCGGAGACGAGCATTTCCGAGGTCGCGCGGTGCAACGGGGTCAACTGTCAATCGGCGTTCAAATTTGGCTCTGACTCACTTTTGATGCAGTTTGAGAGATGTCTGGCGCTTTGGTTGGGGGAGAATCAGCGCCATGCAGCAAGCACTCCACCGCTCCAGTCTGGTGCCGCGTGGGTTTGTTGTAGAGAGTGCGTACTACGAAGGTGATAAGGCCGTTATTGCGGTCCGGGCGTCCGGAAGCGTTGGTCTGTGTCCATCGTGCGGTATAGTTCTCGACGTGTTCATAGCCGGTATCGGCGACGCGTGACCGATCTGCCGCTCGCAGGGCGGGTCGTAGAGCTCTTGGTGATCGCCCGCCGCTTCCGCTGCGACGCAGTCTTGTGCGGGCGCCAAATCTTCACTGAGCGTTTCGCCGAGGAGGTTCTGGCGCCGTCGGCGCGAAGGACGGCGAGGTTGGACTCTATCGTCCATCATCTCGGTCTGGCGCTTGGTGGCCGACCGGCAGCCGGCTTCGCAAAACGGCTAATGCTGCCGGTGAGCAAAGACACGCTCCTGCGCGTAGTGCGACGCCGTAGCCGTCCCCCAGCTGACCCGCTCAGGGTCATCGGCATTGACGATTGGGCCTGGCGGCGCAATCACCGGTACGCCAGCATCATCTGCAACCTGGAGAGGCGCCGGATCGTCACGCTGCTGCCGGACCGGGCGCCCGCGACCGCCCAAGCCTGGCTCGCTGCGCATCCCACGATCGCGATCGTCGCCCGTGACCGTGGTGGAGGATATGGCGAAGCGGCAGCAAAGGCCCTGCCGCACGCTGTTCAGGTCGCAGATCGTTGGCATCTAATGGAGAGCGCCAGTCGGGCTTTCTCGATGCCGTCCGCAAATCGATGCGCCAGATACGCGCCGTCATCGGTGCGACCACGATCGATCCCAAGCTGCTCACAGCCGCCGAGCGCCTCCAGTATGAGGGCTATTTGCGCCGCGAGGAGACCAATGCAGCCATCCTGGCTCTGTCGAAGCACGGCCTCCCGGTGCGGGCCGGGGCGGCCGAACCGTCCCCCGGTCAGCCTCGAGAGCTCCCGGTTTCCGCGCAAGGAACGTCCATACATGCCAGGGTCTGCGACCACGCCGGGACGTCCAGGTGCTCGCGTTATCGCACCCGTCCGCGTCGCCTTCCGCTCTGAGTACAGCGTCGGCTCCCGGAATAATCTTCTTTCGCGGCTCAATGGCTGGCCTGCATGCTCCCCTGCCGACGCTTCGCCAGCGCCCTCACGGACGCTGCCGCACGGCTCGGGGCCGATGTGGGACGCTACTCCTTCATCGTAGTGGACTCTCACCATCTACTCCTTGCCGGCCTCCCGGCGCACACGCAGTAAGACTAAGGACGACCGAAGCCTGGTGGCAGGCGCATGTAGAGATTCTTGAGCGAAAAGGCGAGCCGATCCGCAGCCTCATTCGCGACCGAGGACCGCCTTGTCCCCGCCCCATGCCCGGCCTTCATCTGCACCTCGAGCAACACCGGCTTATCGGTGGCGGCCAACGCTTGCAGGCGCGCGGCGAACTTCAAGCTGTGCATGGGCGCGACGCGATCGTCAGTTTCTGCCGTCCCGATCAGTATGGCCGGGTATCGGCGGCCTGGCTGGATGTTATGGTAGGGTGAATAGCTGCGCAGGATCGGGAACATCTTGGAATCTTCCGGATCGCCGTATTCCCGAGCCCAGAGCCGCCCGTTGTTGAATTGAGGGAAGCGCAATAGGTCTA
>NZ_AXAS01000041.1 GCF_000472925.1 Bradyrhizobium sp. Ec3.3 | reverse complement strand
GCATCAGCCGGGCATTGTGGCCGAGTCCCTGTAGCTTGCGGCTGAGATGATGCGCGCCGACGCAAGCCTCCATCCCGATCAGGCACGGCGCCAGGTTGGCAAGTCGCGCCTCGACCTGGCCACGCGACCATTTTTGCCGGAGTACGATCGCACCACGCCGATCGTGCCCTACGACGTGAAACGAGTTCTTGCCGATATCGATACCAACCACGGCAATTGCGCTGCTAGATTTCTGAGACATGGCATGCTCCTTTTCGGTGCCCCGAACCAGCTTCGATCACTGGCGGGGCTGGAGCACGGCCGGACCATGCCATTAGCAGTCATCCCGCGATGGAGGGGGCGGGAGGAAACCTGCGTGTCGTCCGCTTAGCTATCTCTCCGGAAATAGCAGTGAGAGCTCAGCGCGCAATTGCCAGTTTGGCGCGCCGGTTGGACGAACGACGTTGTAATAACCGGCTATGTTTGCGCTCACCGGCTGGTCGCCTATTTTGAATATGCGGCCAAAGCCGCCACCGATTGGAACGGTCCACCGCTGATCCGATGGCGCCAGCCAATTCGCTGTGATGACTGGCGACGACGTGAGATACCAGCCGTGGGCCATGTTGTAGTTGATAAACGGCTGCGCGAGAAATTCATTCACGGGCGGCCGCAGCGGATTCCCGCCGATTGACCACTGATTGTTGACCAACACGCCAATCACCCAATGTCCCGGCGTTACTAACGCGACGGCCGTAGGACCGAGCAGCACTTTTCCCTGTCCAAGGATAGGATCGGTCGCGGATGGAATCGTAAAGACTGGACCGAGGCCCCAAATCAGTGGACCCGGATGGGTGGGTGAAAAAAAGAACTCCTGAGTGATATCGCCAATTCCATTCGTATTGCTGTTAAATATTGGGCTGGGTTGGCTGATAACGGGCATGATGGTGCGCGCGATCAGGTTCCAGTCTGCGTTGATGTGCAACGGCACGACGGGCTGAATGTTGAGCACTTCTTGGGTGCGGTTGAAGGGTCCGGCGTTGAAATTCGTGTTGCTTTGGAACGGAACGCTGACCATGTCGGCGATTGGGTTCTGTGATTTTTTGGCCAGGTCTTCGTCTTCGGAGGGTTCGCGAGAATAGCCGGTTCTGGTCTGCTCGACCGCATCGGGAAGGCCGCTCTCGAACTTGTAGTTCGCACCGAACTTGACCATTTGAAGGTCGCGGTTCAACTGGATTTGCGGGAAGGTCGCCGAAGTCCAGTTTGAGAGTGCAAGATAGTCGTACTCGACCTTGATCGTCCAATGCGATTTGAAGCCGTATTCCACGCCCACGCCTGCAAGCCAACCCGAGCTTGTGTTTGATCCGGTCCAACTGACGCCCGGAAAGCTCAATGTTGCGTTGCTGTTTACCCAGCCGCCGCCCGCCTTTCCATAGACGAGCCAACGATCCTCCACGAGGCCTACGCGGCCAGCGATTGTCCCGATCCAATTCTGACTAACTGAGCCAAGTGTTGGGGTCGGCAGTGCTGGATGGCCGAACGTCGCGCCGTCGAAATCACCCTCGACGCCGAACAAAAAGTGCCCGGCCTGAACGTTGTAGCCCGCCTGAACGCCAGCAATGAACTCGGTGAGACCGCCGTAAAAATTGTTGTTTGGAATATTCAGATTGCCGTTGGTCCATGCTCCACCGAAATTAGCGCCGACGTAGCCTCCTGACCAATTATAGGGCGGTTCGGGGATGGGCGGTGCCTTCACAGCCATGTCGGCTGCGTTAGCTGCAACGTTTACGCTGAGTGCAATAAGTGCGGCACCTCGGAGAAACAGGTTCCTCATGACTGGGCCCCTCGAAACGAAAACTCACATCTCCTTTACTGCGACATTCGACCACAACTGGGCACGCTTGACCGTGCCCTAAAAAGCACGGCAGGAAAAAATGGTAGAAATAGGCAGTGATGTTGACACGCTCGCCACTTGCGACCTTGTTCGTCGCAAGACGAAGACGAGGGGTATTTCACAAATCCTGATATTGGCACTTCTCAAACTTGTGGGCCCGATCGAATGTCCGCTTCGCGCCCAAAAGCTGCTCTCCCCGGCCTGGTCGACCTAGCGGCCCCTGATTGATCTAGATCAACATGACGACGTGACATTCTGTCTCTGGCTCATGACCAGGCTCGGACGCCCAAGCCTCAGCAGCCGAGATGTAGGAGTGTAATCATGAGCATGTTCAGAACAATCTGGGGTGCTCTTGTCGTGCTGTGTACCGCCACGACAATGGCAAGCGTTCCGGCCTCAGCCCAGCCGGGAGCGAAACCCAACATCCTCTTCATCATGGGCGACGACATCGGCTGGATGCAACCACGCATCTACCATCGCGGCTTGATGGTCGGTGAGACGCCCAACATCGACCGCATCGGCCGCGAAGGCGGCATGTTCATGACCTACTACGCCGAGCAGAGCTGCACGGCGGGGCGCAATGCCTTCTTCACCGGCATGAATCCGCTGCGCACGGGCATGATCCCGCCTCAGCTCCCGGGGAGCCCGTCCTACCTGCGGCCCGGAACCCCGGCGCTCGCCAAGTTCCTGCGGGATCTTGGCTATAACACCGGCGAGTTCGGCAAGAACCATCTCGGTGACCATACCGACGCGCTGCCCACGGCGCACGGCTTCCAGGAATTTTGGGGCTACTTGTACCACCTTGATGCGATGCAGCAGGTGAGCTTCCCCGACATCAACAGTACCCCGACGGAGCAGACGCTTGCGCCGCCGTGCAAGAATACGCCGATCCCCGGCTTGCCCGACGTTCCAGGGGCTGTCGATCCCAGGACCACGACCTGCCTGACCCCACCGCGCAACGTGCTCTGGTGCAAGTCCTCGGATGGCACGTCGAACAATCAGACCTGTCAGGACCAGGGGCCGCTGACGCTCGAGCGGTCGAAGACAGTGGACGAGGAAATCTCGTCCAAGGTGATCGACTTCCTCGACCGAAACGACCCTAGGAAGACGAACACGCCGTTCTTCGTCTGGTACAACCCGGCGCGCATGCACATCACGACCGTGCTGTCGGACAAGTACATGGCCATGGTCGGTGAGCGCGGCCGCAAGGACTGGGGTGTCAACGAAGCCGGCATGAAGCAAATGGACGACAACATCGGCTACGTGCTGAAAAAGCTGGAGGACATGGGCCAGCTCGACAACACGGTTGTGGTGTTCACTACCGACAACGGCGCTGAAGTCTTCACTTACCCCGACGGCGGTACCACGCCGTTCAAGGGCTCGAAGATGAACACGTGGGAGGGCGGCATGCGCGCGCCGGCGGTCATCCGCTGGCCAGGTCAAATCAAGCCGGGTACGGTCTACGACGACATCTTCGCGTCGCTCGACTGGCTGCCGACGCTCGTCGAAATCGGGGGCGGGCCGAAGGGCAACGCGCTGAATGATCAGATCATGAAGGGCAGCTACCCGGGCATCGTCAAGACGAAGCTGGACGGCGTCAACCAGCTCGACTATCTGACCGGCAAGTCGGCGAACTCCGCGCGCGACGTCTTCTTCTACTATTCGGGCCCGCGCCCGTCCGCCGTGCGCTACAAGAACTGGAAGATGTATTTCGCGATCGCGCCCGAAACTCCAACGGGCTTCGCGTTCCCCGGCGTCCAGACCCAGTTCATGGCCACCACGACGAACCTCAAGCGCGATCCATTCGAGGAGGCCGTGGCCTCGGGCACGTGGAACAAGACGGCGCCCAACTCGTTCGCCGGTGCGATCGCCGGGCCGGTCACGGCTTACATCTACGACTGGAACATGCTGCCCCTCGGCCAGCAGCTGTGGCTCAAGGAGCTCGAGAGCTACAAGCAGTTCCCCCCCCTTCAGAGCCCGGAGAGCTGGAACCTGGAACAGGTCACCGAGCAGATCAGGAACGGAACGCAGCACCCCAGCCAGTAGCCTGGATGCTCGTGAAGTGAAATGCGGGCGGCCCATGAGGGCCGCTCGCCGCATCATGTCATTCAAGGTGTCATTGAGACCTACATCAATTTCCCGCCGCTGCAAAATTCGGCGAGCTACAGTCTAGAGCAGGTCATGCAGCAGGGCCGCGAAATGAAGTCGGCTAGTCACGCCGACGAGTAGTGCGTCCGCTTTGATCCAATGTCTCCTCTTGGGCCCCTTCGCGTCATTTCGCGGCGACGCAGTATTTTGGTCGCTTCGGCGCGAAGCGGACATTGACGGCCGTGCGGCCTTAACGAACACCGACGCGATTGACCCTGAACAGACACGGGGCGGTTTGAAAACCCGCAGCGTAGCACAGCCTGCCGTAGCGCGATGTGCTATTCTCACCATTGGCTTGCAGGACCTGGCATCGCCACTGCGCTCTGGTGAGGTGCCACATGGTGACGCTAACTTCGCTGTCAGAATCTGTCACCGTTGTCATTTTAAAACGCCGGAGAAGACGTGATCCAAAAAAATTTGGATCGTTTCCGGATGATATGCGCCCGTCTGGTGTTTGCTATCGGCAACTACGTCCCACCAGCGGACGATCAATAAATATGCTGGAACTATCTGTCGGAACTCTCTGCGCGATTTTTCCAATGCGCAACATAGCCTTGAAAGGGAGTGTCCAGATGAAACACCCGACAACTTCGCTTATTATCGGCGCCTGCCTGCTGGTTTCCTCGGCTGGGGCGGTCTTCGCCACGGACGCCCATAGGGTATTAGGGACCAAAGGCCAGAATGGTACAGGTGGTGCCGGTGTTGCATCGTGCGGTGGCGCGCAAGCTAGTCCTCCGGGTCAGGTCGACAGCCTCAACACCAACTCCCCGTTCCCTACTCTAGGCAACCCTACGCCAAGCAAAGTGTACGCTGGATCCGGCGCAGGAAACTCAGGGGCCAATCCAAAAGCCAACTCCCAGTACGACAACGCTTGCTTCCAGCAAATGCCGTAAGCGCGGCACCGCCCGACACGGGAGGCGGCGGGCCGCGGTGCCGTGCCAACGGCCTCTGAGTAGGACGTCGCTTACTTGCAGGTCACGACCCACCGCAGAATGCATAGGGGGCGAGGCTGTTTCGGCATTGAGTGCGGGGCCCCGTCGGCTCAATTGGTCGCCGGGGTCTTCGAGAACTGTTTCCCGGGATCGACCGGCGTTGGGAGGCATTCAGCTTTCTCTGTCTAGCGGACATGTTCGGCTTGAATGAACCAATCCGCTTCTTGGGATTACTCCAAGCGGTTAGTGATCAGGATGATAGCCACACATGCGTTTCGCCGTTGCCGCTCTGTTTTGCGGGTTCATAGTCGGGCTGGGTTACACCTATAGCCATAGCCACGAATCCTCGGTCCCGACCTTCCTCACCGCCCCAGTCGAACGCGGCAGCATCGCTACTTTGGTCAAGGCGAGCGGCACCATCGAGGCGGTCGTAAGCGTCGATGTCAGCTCGCAACTGTCGGGACGAATCGCGCAAGTGTTCGTTAGTTTCAACGATGCTGTAACGGCTGGGCAGCCGATTGCGCAAATCGATCCAGAAATCTTTGCCGCTCGCGTCAATGAAGCGAAAGCGGCCCTTAAAGTGGCGAACGCGACTGCCGAGGTACAAAAGGCGGCACTTGAACGAGCGAAGGTCGCCGTCGCGAATGCGCAGACGGCTGAAAAACTGGCAGAGGAGCAATCCACCGCGAATAAGGCGCGGCAGGACGAGGTCGAGAGGGAGTTCCTGCGAAAGGTGGCATTGGCGCGTACCGGAGCCGGAACCGAGCGCGAGTTAACCCAGGCGCGGGCCCTGCGTGATGCGGGAGCCGCCGACCTGCGCGCCTCCCTTGATCAGATCCAGATGAAGATCGAGGCCATTGCGATCGCGGAAGCAGAACGGCTGATGGCCGAGGCCAATCTCGAGAATGCACAGGCTGTTGTCGAGCAGAAGCAGGCGGCCCTCGATCAGGCACAGCTCGACCTTGATCGTACCGTGCTTCGCGCGCCGATCGACGGAATCATCATCAATCGGGATGTCAATCCAGGACAAACTGTTGCAGTCAGCCTCGAAGCCAAGACGTTGTTCAAGATCGCGAACGATCTGCGTGAGATGGAGGTGCATGGCAAGATTGACGAGGCCGATGTCGGGCAATTGAAAGTGGGCCAGACGGCCAAGTTCACAGTGGACTCTTTCCCTGATCGAACCTTCAGCGGCCGGGTTCTGCAGATCCGCAAGTCTCCCGACGTCGTGCAAAACGTCGTCACCTATACGACCATTGTTTCCGCACCAAATCCGGAGCTCCTGCTGTTGCCGGGTATGACCGCACAACTTCGGATCGTGGTGAGTGATACGGGAGAGGTGCTCAAAATTCCCGGCCAGGCGCTGCGTTTCCAGCCGGCGGAGGCCGGCTCTCGATCCGCTCGCCGGAGTCAGACCGAAGCGGCTTCCTCAAAGGCACTCGCGACGGTCTGGGCGATTGGCGACGACGGGCAACCCAGTCCGATCGCTGTCAAGCTGGGCGCGACAGACGACAATGGTGCCGAACTCCTGGAAGGCCAGCTGGCCGAGGGCCGGCAGCTGATCATCGGGGTTGCCAGTACGCAGACCCCGAGGCGCTACTTCGGGGTTCGCCTCGGATTCTGAGATCGGAGTTTTAGGATGCCGCCGCTGGTCCGGACCGTTGGTCTCTCGAAGCAATACTTATCCGGAGAGGTTGTTATCGCTGCGGTGTCCAACGTATCGCTCTCGATTGCGGTTGGCGAGTTCGTCGCGATCCGCGGCCGCTCGGGTTCGGGGAAGTCTACCCTCATGAACCTCCTCGGTCTGTTGGATCGGCCGGATTCGGGCGAGTACGCCTTGAAAGGACGCGACGTCGCGCAACTGAGCGAGGCGGCGCGGGCGACCATCAGGAGCCGAGACATCGGCTTCGTGTTCCAATTGCCGGCGCTTCTGCCGCGGGCGACCGCGCTGGAAAATGTCGAGTTGCCTCTCGTCTACGCTTCCGTGCCGCGCCTGAGACGCCGCGGTACGGCGATGGACGCACTCGCGCGTGTGGGTTTGGCCGACCGTAGCCATCGTTGGCCGAGCCAACTTTCAGGAGGAGAACAGCAGCGGGTTGTGATCGCCCGCGCGATGGTCAACGATCCGGCCGTTATCCTCGCTGACGAGCCGACGGGTTCACTGGACAGCACCACGAGCGAGGAGATCCTGTCTCTGTTCGACGACCTGCATCGCGACGGTCGCACCCTCATCGTGGTAACGCACGCCATTGAGGTTGCCGGTCGTGCGCAGCGACGGATCACCATGCATGATGGACGAATTATCGACGACGATGGAGCAGCGTGCGAACGCGCGCCATCAAGCGCCATCGGCGTGGGTCCTCCTTCATGAGCCCCGTGGAAGATCTGCGCATTGCGGCACGCGCGCTTCGCGCAAACAAGCTGCGCAGCGCCTTGACCGCACTTGGAATCATCGTTGGCGTCGCGGCCGTGGTTTGCATGGTGTCGGTGGGAGCGGGTGCACAAGCTGAGGTCTCGGAAAAGATCCGCACCTTGGGAGCCAACCTCCTGCTGGTCTTGCCCGGAGCGCACAATGCTGGCGGAGCAAGGCTTGAGTCTGGAACACAGCCTACCCTCACCGAAGAGGACGCCGCGGCGATCCGCCGCGAACTGGTAGACGTGCAGGTTGCCGCCCCCCTGCTGTCGCGGTCGATGCCGCTCGTCGCCCTCAATAAGAACTGGGTGACGCTGGTGGCTGGAATTAATACCGATTATCTGGTCGCCCGCGAATGGCAAGTGACCGAGGGGCGATCATTTACGGGCGACGAGACCACCTCCGGCGCCAAAGTCGCGATCGTGGGGTCGGTGGTCATCGATGAGCTATTTGATGGGCGTGCGAGGGTTGGAGAGGTGTTTCGAATTGGCAACGTGCCTTTCACGGTCATCGGCGTTCTCGACAAAAAAGGATTGGGCGCAGCCGGGCGCAGTCAGGACGACGTCGTATTCATTCCTCTTTCGACCGCAAAGAGCCGCGTCCTCGGTGCCGTGCATGGCACTACCCGCGAAGCCCTGGATTTCATCTCGATCAAGATGTCCGATGCGAGCGACAGGCCCGAAATCGAACGCAACATCGAGGACCTGCTCCGACAGCGCCATCATATTCGCGGCGATGCTCCCAGCGATTTTAGGATCGAGAATCCAGCGGACCTGCTGACCGCACGTGGCGCTGCGATACGGACTCTCGGGATCCTGCTGATCGCAGTGGCAGCGGTTTCGCTGGTCGTCGGCGGCATCAGCATCATGAACATCATGCTGGTCTCGGTGACCGAACGGACCCGCGAAATCGGGTTGCGCATGGCGGTCGGCGCCAGTCGCCGTGATATCCGATGGCAGTTCCTGATTGAAGCCTTGATACTTTCATTGATCGGAGGGATCGCAGGAGCAATGCTGGGAGCCGTCGCCGCCGTCGCGATCGCATGGAATGCCGGTTGGCCCGTTCTCATCAGCCCGTGGGTCATCATGCTGGCTTGTGCATTCGCAGGGTTTGTCGGCATTTCGTTCGGACTCTATCCGGCGCAGAAGGCTGCGCGGCTCGATCCGATTGCGGCATTGCGCTTTGAATAGCCAGGATCGAATAAGGTCCGCGTTGGCTGTTTCACGAGCATCGCCATGAATACCGGCGATGCGCAACTGTACGAGAGATGAAGGAGGGCCCTTCGGGTTCGGCAATGAGGTGCCGATCCCGAGGCACTGCAAGCTGCTGCGGTCAAACGCGGTGGTGGTGAAAGTTGCGGAAACGTCGGGACAAGATTCGGGCAGGCACGGTGGAGAGAGGCGAGCGCAAGCGAACCGCCGCAGAAGTGTCGAAAGCGGATTAGGCGATATCAGAACCGGGGGGTGAACCTTGGCAGTCGGCTTCCTGAAGGGCGGGCGATTTGTATTCGATCCCTCGCATCAACTGGCGATTACACCAAGGTGATCGAACCACGATTGCGCCCGTTGCGCTGCATGAGTCCGCAGTTGGCCCTTCGCGACATATTGCGCCGCCGCGCAAGCTTGGTCGCTTTCAAGTCGAAGCGGACATCCAATGGCAGGCAAGACCGGCTGACTCGGTCGAGAATGACCCTGAGCGCCAATTGTTGCCGCACCAAAGTGCATTCCCGCAAGGCTCCGGGCGCCTAGCCCCCAAATGCGTGAACCACGATGGCCGCTCGCACTGCCTGCTAGCGCAGGGGCACGACCGTGACCCCGGGGGGCGGCACGTCGTCGTCGGGCACAAAGAAGTCCAGCGCCAGCGGGACAGAGGGATCGACGCGATAGCGCTCGAAGTCACGTACTCCGCTGGCATAGAGCAGCTTGTCATCGATCCAGAACTGCCCGGTGAACTCGCGCGACGGCTTCGTGAGGATGACATGAGCCGCATCGCCCATGATCTCGGGCGTGCGGCTCGCGCGCATCATCGCGTCACCACCAAGGAGATTGCCGACCGCCGTAGTCGCGATCGCAGTGCGCGGCCATAGCGCGTTGACTGCAACGCCCGCGCTCTTCAGCTCGGCCGATAGCCCCAGCACGCACATGCTCATCCCGAACTTCGCCATGGTATAGGCGGTCGAGCGCTCGAACCATTTCGCCTTCATGTCGAGTGGCGGCGACAACATCAGGATGTGCGGGTTTACCGCTTTCTTCAGGTGCGGGATACAGTATTTCGACACCATGAAAGTGCCGCGGGTATTGATGCCCATCATCAGGTCGAACCGCTTCATGTCGGTTGCCTGGGAGTCGGTCAGGCTGATGGCGCTGGCGTTGTTGACGCAGATATCGATGCCGCCGAATTCGGAGACGGTCTTGTCAACAGTCGCGATCACCTGGGCCTCGTCGCGAATATCGCAGATGACCGGCAGCGCCTTGCCGCCGGCCGCGCGCACCTCGTCGGCGGCCGTAAAGATGGTGCCCTTGAGCTTCGGATGCGGCTCCGCGGTCTTCGCGGCGATCGCGACATTGGCGCCGTCGCGAGCCGCACGCAGCGCGATCGCAAGCCCAATGCCGCGGCTCGCACCCGAGATAAACAGCGTCTTGCCTTTGAGGGATGACATCAGAGGTCTCCACGTCGCCCATCTGCCCGTCGCGCCAAGTATACTCGCGTAGGGCGAGCGTCGATAGAGATCCCAATATTAGCGCACCTCACCTGAGGTCCGGTTTTGGCCCGTCGCGACATATTGCATCGCGACACCAAGCAGGTCGCTAACGGGGCATAGCGGAAGTTGGCATGCAGCCGTCTTTTGCAGAACACGACGCTCGTGACCCTGGCTGTGTAAAAACGCGAAGGATCGAAACACGGCTAGAATTACATTCTGCAGTTCGTCATCTAAGTTGAAATCGCTTGCGAGCTTGAGCGCTAGAGCGGTCTTGGACGAATAACTTGTTCTATCGGGCTTAAGCGTCTTGGCCTTTTCACACAGCCAAGACCCAATTGAGACATGGGCGGCTCAAGAGTTTCGCAGTGCAAAAGCATTGTTCGCTCTGTCGCTCAAGCGTGGTATCGTCCGCTTGGCATGCACACGACCTCCGCCGGGAGGGATCGCATGGCAATCCACATCCGACGGCGAGAATTCGTATTCACACTGGGCGGCGCGGCGGCGTGGCCGCTCGCGGCGCACGCGCAGCAGGCGGGGAAGCTCCCCGTGATCGGGTACCTGTCGCCGGGCTCTTTCGCCCCTGGCCCCTTGGCCCGCCACGACGCATTTCAGGAAGGGCTGCGCGAGCTTGGCTATGTCGACGGAAAGAACATCGCCATCGTCTATCGCTTCGCGGACGGGAAATTCGACCGTCTCGCCGTGCTTGCGGCAGAGCTGGTCCGACTCAAGGTTGACGTCATTGTTTCGGTGGTGACGCAAGCGTCTATCGCCGCCAAGGACGCGACCAGCACAATCCCTATTGTCATAGTCAGCGTTGGCGATCCGGTAGGGTCCGGGCTCGTCGCAAGCCTTGCCCGGCCTGGCGCCAACATCACGGGTACCGCCGCGATGACCGCCGAGGTCATCGGCAAATCGCTGGCGCTGCTGAAGGAGGCTATCCCCAACCTGTCTCGTGTCGCGGTCCTCTGGAACCCTAGCAACGTCGTCTTCCAGGGACAAATATTGCGAGCGGCGGAGGACGCTGCGCGGGCATTGGCGGTCGAGCTTCAAACCCGCGGGGTGCGAGGTCTCGATGAATTCGACGGCGCCTTCGCGGCGATGAGCGACTGGGGCGCAGGCGCGCTGCTGGTGTTGCCGGACCCGATGCTCGCATTTCACCAAACACGGATCGTAGACCTTGCGAACAAGCGTCATCTGCCCTCGATGTACGGGCTGAGGGACCATGTCGCGGTGGGTGGCCTCATGGCTTACGGGCCCAACTACGCGCAGATCTATCGGCGAGCGGCAGCCTATGTAGACAAGATCTTGAAGGGCACCAAGCCAGCTGATCTGCCGGTCGAGCAACCGACCAAGTTTGAATTCGTGATCAACCTGAAGACTGCTGAAGAACTCGGCCTGACCATCCCGCCCTCGCTTCTTGCTCGCGCCGACGAGGTGATCGAGTGAGGCGCAATTTGCTGCGATGCATGAGTCCGGAAGCGGCCCATCGCTGCATTTCGCGTCGATGCGACAATTCAGTTGCTTCCGGAGGGAAGCGGACGTCGCATGCTGGGCATGATCCGCGGGATCGGTCGTGAATGACCCGAAGCTGCCGCGCGGCCGACGCCGAAACGTGGATGCGGCCAAGGCAGCCGAAATCGATCTGGTGGACCCGATTACTAGCGTCTTTGTTATTGCGCCAAAGCACTAGACGTCTTGCGATAGTGAGCGATTTGGCCAGGATCAGGGCGGCCCTTTGCACCACCAGGCAGCGCCAGGTTGAGGAAGGAACGCAATGAACGATGTGACGGCACGGCCGAACAGTCTGCCTTGGCCGCCGATCATCTTTTTGGCGGCGATCGCCATCAGCGTCTTGTCGAACGTATTCTATCCACTCCCATGGATCGGGCAGCCGCTGTCAGGTATCCTCTTTGTGCTCGGCTGGCTGATGATAGCGGCATTCGTCGCCCTGAACATTTCAGCCATCCGCGCAATGCGCCGGGCGGGAACGACTGTGAGGCCGGATCGCGGTACGGATCACCTCGTCACGGATGGCCCCTTCTCCTTTACGCGCAATCCGCTCTACCTCGCCGGCACGATGCTTGTACTGGGGATTGGACTGGTCTCGGGCATTGTGTGGTTTTTGCTCCTAGCGATCCTCGCCGCATTCGCAGTGCAAAAGCTCGCTATCGAGCGGGAGGAAAGGCATCTACAAGCGCGATTCGGGGAGACCTATCTGGATTATGCCGCGCGCGTACGGCGATGGATTTAGTCGTTGCTCAGATAATGTAACGGGCGGGATCCACGCACTTGGAAGGAGTGGTTCCATGCTTGCCGGTCAGCTGGCACTCATTCTTGCCGCCGCATTTGCGGGGGCGGCCTTCTACGTCAATTTCGCTGAGCACCCAGCGCGCTTGGCGCTGGACGACAAGAATCTGCTCAAGCTATGGAAGCCCAGCTACGACGCCGGCTACACGATGCAAGCGAGCCTGGCCGCCATCTCAGCAGCACTCGGTTTGCTCGCGGCGTGGATCACCGGGGATTGGCGATAGATCGTTGGCGCGGTGCTCATATTCGCGAACTGGCCCTATACCCTTATCGGCATTATGCCGACAAATCACAGGCTGAAGGCTATCGCGGAGACCGACGCGGGTCCAACATCGCGCGCCCTGCTCGAGTCGTGGGGACGGCTGCATGCCGTCAGAACCATGCTCGGCCTTGCTGCAACTCTCGCATATCTGTGGGCCCTCCACTGAAGATCGCTGAGCAAGGCTCATGTCGCCTTCTGGCCCTTCGCGTTCCTTCGCGAGCGCGTAACAAATCAGGTCGCTTTCAGGCAAAGGCGGACATCAAACAACAGGCAGGACCGGCTGGCTCAGTCGAGAATGCCCCAATCCCGACAGCGTTGATCTAAATCAAAAGCGGGCAGCGGCCTTAAATAATATTAGCGGTCGGCTGGTCTCTTGCACTCAATGGCAGGCAAAGGGGGATCGCAATGCTGTTCTTTCAGGAGGGCTTCACCTATCGAAATTTCCTGCTGGACGCCCTCACGATATTCTTCCTCATCGTGTGGTTCTGGCTGCTTATTACTGTTGCTTCCGATCTATTCCGACGCCACGACATCTCAGGCTGGGTCAAGGCAATGTGGGTGATAGGATGGATCGTATTTCCATACATTTTCGTGCTTGCGTACTTGATCTTTCAGGGAAGAGGCATGGCGGAGCGTAACGTGCAACAAGTGCGGCAGGCACGCGACGAACTCAGGAGCGCAGTTGGGTTCAGCGTCGCAGATGAAATCGAAAAGCTCGGTCGGCTGAAACAGGCAGGGTCGATCAGCGATGCCGAATTTACACGACTGCGCGCTCGGCTTGTGCAGTGAGCGCGCTTCCTCCCGCTGATATCCTTGCTGTGCCGCGCGCGCAGAGGTTCGAGGTTCCCTGGCAGCAGGCAAAATGCACTATGTGCGATACTGCCCCCTAGCGGACGACGGCTTCGCCGTTCAATTTCGGCTGCGCTGCTCAATCCTATTTTTTGGGCTTGGCGGTTTCGTCTGCTGTTTGAGCAGCCATTGCTCCAGCCGCCATCAAGCAAGTGAGGAGTGCATTCATGGAGAAAAATTACATCGACATCACCAAACGCATTTCTGGCGATTTGCGAAAACTGCGCCAGGACATCCCCGATACCATGAAGGTCTTCTCGGCGCTCGCGCAGGCAGCTGGCCGCGACGGTGCCCTGGACAAGAAGACCAAAGAACTGATCGCGCTTGCGATCGCGATTGCGACGCGCTGCGACGGCTGCATCGGCTTTCACATGGAAGCGCTGGTCAGGCTCGGCACCACCCGTCAGGAGGTGGAGGAAACCCTCGGCATGACCATCTATATGGGCGGCGGGCCGTCGCTCATGTACGCGGCGGACGCGATCTCAGCCTTCGAAGAATTTCAGGTGCAGTTGGGCGCTGCTGCCTGACCAGTAGAGCGAAATCCATCCCGGCAATGGGCGCCTACTTCGGCGCTATGGCGCGCGACTTCTCACGTAAATGGCAGAAGCAACGACTAATCCAATCACAGCCGCCACGATGAATGACGCTGCCCCGATCTTCAGGCGGCATTTACCTCGCTTACACGTCCAACCCTGGTCGGAACTTTGATGGTGGGCCCTATGCCGCGATGTCGCTTGTTGGCCGATTGTGTTGCAAAACTCTTCTGCTAGGAGAGAGCCAACTTTCTAACGGCTAAGTTTCCGGACTCGGGGGACCACGTCAACTTAGGCGGGTTCGCTCAGCGGTCCTCCTATTCGTTTTTAGAAGGTGCCTCTAACCAAGACTGGCGATGAACTCACTTTTGCGAGAATTTTGTTGAGGCGGTATTTTTGAGTTTTGCAACACAGTCGGCCCCTTTGCGACATGCCGATTGCGTCGCGCAGTGTCCGCTCTCAGGGGTAACCCGGAAGACATTTGCTCGCGTTGAGTTTTTCGCATGTCGACCCTCTTCAGACATTCGGCACGACGAATTGCTGCTGCGCAACCTAGCGTCCTCATCGGTCCGCAACCAGAGTGTGCCGTCAAAAGTTCTTTTTGGTGACCATCGAGCGGGTATAATCTTGTTTGCGGCTGCCGACGGGAAACGCCGAATTCCCGGTGGTGCGACACAGGCAGCCATCGTGCCGTCGGCAGGCAAACACATCTCAAATTACGATTTTTAGTTTCTGTTAGCGATGGGCGCTGTCCCATCGCTTTGCACAAGGAGGTCACAATGAATCGGAAGACTCTTTTCGCCGGCATTCTAGCCGCTGGCTTCATGGCAGCGTCTGTGATGGCTCCTAGCATCGGGCACGCTCAGGCAGACCCGAGGGTCACAAAATCCATGGAGACCCTCAAGTCCATGACAGCGAAACTGGGAGCGCCAAAGCTCGAGGGCAAAGACGCGGTCGGCGGCAAGGAAGCTCCTGCCCTGTATTTCGGCACGACCAAGGTCAATAACAATTTCGATATTGTTGACGCAATTGGAAAGGAAGACGGCAAAGGGATGACGGCCACTCTGTTCGCGAAAAGTGGAGACGAATACATCCGCGTCTCCACGAGTGTACCGAAGCCCGACGGCAGCGGTCGAGCGGTGGGCACCGTGCTGGCAGGACACGCGCTCGAGTCGATCAAAGCAGGCAAAGCGTATTATGGCGAAGTGCCTATTCTGGGAACACCGTACGTAACGGGCTACGAGCCGATGACGGATAGCTCGGGCGCTCAAATTGGCGTCTACTATGTGGGTTACAAGAAATAACTAGCCCGTTCTCGGAGTTTTCTTGCTAAAAACCGCCGAGCCGGAACGAACTCGACGGGACGGGGACTATTTTGCGTAGTTGGGGTTCGAAGCGGCCAGTCGCTGACCCGCCTGCGTTGGTTTATGATGGGGTGGACGCCCCGCCCGACGGCATCGATGTGCCAAAGTGGACGTGTTGAGCACCACTTAAGGGAGGCGTCCGTGTCAGAGGTTATCATAATCGGTCTGGATATCGCCAAGCATGTTTTTCACGCGCACGGAGCAGATGGGCGAGGTCGAGCAATGTTCAGCAAACGGATCAGCCGAGGAAAGCTGCTGGATTTCTTCGCGACCCAGCCGAGTTGCACGGTAGCGTTGGAGGCATGTGGTGGAGCACATCACTGGGCTCGTCAGCTCGCCCAGCTTGGCCATGAAGTTCGGCTGATCCCGCCCGCCTATGTAAAGCCGTTCGTGAAGCGGCAAAAGAATGACGCGATCGATGCCGAGGCGATCTGCGAAGCGGCCCAGCGGCCGAGCATGCGGTTCGTGGCCGTTAAGAGCGAAGAGCAGCAGGCGGCCGGCCTGGTGTTTAGAACCCGTGATCTGTTAGTCGGCAGCGAACCCAGCTGATCAACGCGATTCGCGGACACCTCACTGAATATGGTTGGGTCGCGCCCAAGGGGCCGTCGCATGTGGCGATGCTCGCCGACCTGATCGAGGAAGAAGAGATGGTCAACTCGCTTCCCGGAGCGGCCCGCGCCATGTTCCGAGTGATGTTAGACCTACTCACCGGCCTCAGTAGCAAGATCGCGGATCTCGACAAAGAAATCGCACGGCGTGCACGAGAGGATGAAGTATCGCGCAGGCTGATGACCGTTCCCGGTATCGGCCCAATCTCCGCCACCGCGATCGCCGCCTTAGCACCGCCAGCCGAGACCTTTGCCAAGGGCCGCGACTTTGCCGCCTGGCTGGGCCTCACGCCTCTTCAAAGATCGACAGGCGGCAAGCAGAAGCTCGGCGCAACATCCAAAATGGGCGAACGCACGCTCAGACGCCTGCTCATCATCGGCAGTAGCGCCGTCGTAAAGCAAGCAAGCAAACGCGGTGCGCCGAGGGGTTCTTGGCTCGAACAGATGCTGGCTCGCAAACCGCGCATGCTGGTAACGGTCGCGCTCGCCAACAAGATGGCGCGGATCGTCTGGGCGCTACTTGTCAAGCAGGAGAATTACAGGGCTCCGGTCCCAGCCAAGGCGTGATCCTGGCGGACCTGAGGTCGTCGGAGATGTAGTCGGTCGAAGGAGGGTATGGCGCAACAGTCGGCGAGACGAGGCCGGAAGAACCAGGCGTACTCATCGTGCCTAGAGCACGCATTTATGATTTGGTTCCGGTCTGCGAACTCCCATACGGGCCCGCAGCTTCATCGCTGTACCATCAGAGGCCGGACAGATGGCAGCATCCGACTACGTGCCGATCTTCTTCAAAAATCGCTTGCATCTCGCGGGGCGTCCACAGATGAGTACACGCCCCAGTCAGCTTCATTTCTGCCCGCGAACAACCTGCATCTAATCTGTTTGGAGAGGACAATGTTGAAGCTAAAGTCCCTTCTGCTTGGGTCAATGTTTGGATTGCTCGTTGTCTCTGCCGCTGTAGCGCAGGTAACCATCGACGTATCAAAGATCACTTGCAACCAATACGTTCTCGACCAAGTGACCGACTTTAGGACCATTATCGCTTGGTTGGATGGTTTCTATTCCGGCAAGCGTAACAACACCGTTGTTGATACTCGGGCACTAGAACGGAATGCAGATAAAGTGGAGGAGTATTGCAGGTCACACCGTGACATGCCGCTAATGCAAGCTGTCGAGACGACGCTGGGCGGTGGCGACCGGGCGGTTGGTTCCAAGAAGTAAACCCCGGCTGCGGCTACGGTCTCCGCTTCCGTTCATGGCCCTTCGCTACATATTGCACCGCCACGCACCATTGGTCGCTAACGGGGCATAGCGGAAATCGACAGGCCGACATCTATTTCAGAGTTCGACGCTCATGACCCGGAGCGGACTCAAGGGGCTTCACCCAGTTAGACGCCAGCCGTTTCGCGTCACGACCCAAACAGCCGCGTATCTAATTGGGTGTCGGCGTTCAGCGGTAGGTCTTCGACTGATTTGCCGACTGCAATACGATAGCTGCCCGCGGCGATGCGCCAGCGGCCGGCACTGTCATCGAAGCGGGCGAGGAGGCGCGGATCGGCGGTGACGGTCACGCGCTTCGATTCGCCTGGCTTAAGGACGACACGGTCGAACCCGAGGAGCCGCATGCCTTTGTAGCCCGCAGCTTCGGTCAGATAGACCTGCGGCACATCGGCGCCTTCATGTTGACCCGTATTGGTCACCGTCAACATGGCAGTGACGGTTTCGCCGCCACTCACATTCAAATCGCCATAGGAGAACGTCGTATAGCTCAGACCGTGGCCGAAAGCGTAGAGCGGCGCGACGCCTTTCTGCGCGTACCAGCGATAGCCAACCTCCGCGCCCTCGTCGTAGCGGATCGTCGTTGGCGTTCCCCAGGGAGTCGCGATGCCGGACAGCTCCGGCCGCGGCGTTTGGGCAAGGCTCGCCGGGAAGGTGATCGGCAGCCTTCCCGACGGGTTGACCTTGCCGATCAACACCTCGGCAATGGCCTGCCCGCCCGCCTGCCCGGGATACCAGGCCTGAATGATAGCCTTGACCTTGTCGCGCCACGGCATGGACACCGGGTTGCCGGTTTCCAGCACAACTATGGTGTTGGGGTTGGCGGTCGCGACCGCATCGATCATCGCGTCCTGGCCCCACGGCAAGGAAAGGTCGGGCAGGTCGAACGCTTCGCCCTCAACCCGAATCCCGAACGCGATGACCACGTCGGATCGCCCCGCCAGCAAGGCCGACTCTGCCGGCGTGTAGCCGCCGTCGAACTCGATCTGAGCCTGCGGCAACAGCTTCTTTAGCTCGGCGAGCGGCGACGATGGCAGGAGGAACAGGTTGCGTATGTTTCCCATCACGCCGTGTGCGCCTCCGATGTTCACGGTTGCTGCAAAGCCGCCTACCGGAAGAACAGCCCCTGAACCAGTGCCACTTGGCACGCCCAATTGCGCATAGCCGCCGACAACGCCGATCTTCAGCGGCCTGTCCGTGGCGAGCGGCAGCACGCCGTCGTTCTTCAGCAAGACGATGCCCTGCCGGGCGATTTCAAGCGCGATCTCGTTGTGCTTGACCATGTCGACTGCGGGCGTCGCGCCCCACTTGTCGATGCCCACCGCATAGGCTGAGCGCAGGATGCGGCGCACCATATCGGAGAGGCGCTCCTTCGGCAGTTTCCCCTCGGCGTAAGCTTTCCTCAGCCGGTCGGTGAACGCCTCGGCGCCCCACTGCTTGACATCCATCTGGATCCCGGATTCCTGGTCGAGTCCGTTGAGCGCGTAATCCCATTCGGGCACCGCGCCCCAATCCGACATCACGTAGCCCCTGTAGCCCCAGGCGCCTTTGAGCACTTCATTCAGCAAGTGGTGGTTTCCGCTGAGGTAAAAGCCGTTGACCTTGTTGTACCCGCTCATGATCGAGCCGGGCTGCGAGCGCTCGATCGCGATCTGGAAGGCGAGCAGATCGGACTCGCGATGCGCGACGGGATCGATAACTGCATCGAGCCAGTGGCGGTTGGTCTCGTTGCAGTTCAGCGTGAAGTGCTTGAGAGTCGAGATGACACCCTCACCCTGAATGCCGTTCACGGCTTCAGCGCCGAGTACTGCGCTCACCCATGGATCCTCGGAGTAATATTCGAAGTTCCGGCCATTGCGGATATCGCGAGCGAGGTTGATCCCGCCGGCGAGCATGATGTTGAAGCCTCGCATCCGCGCCTCGCGGCCGATTGCGGCGCCGCCATCACGTGCGAGCTGCGGATTGAAGCTCGAGCCGACTACGATGGATGCCGGGAAAGCGGTCGCGCCGTTATCGTCGGGCCGATAGCCAGGGTTGGTGACGCCCATGCTCGCGTCGCTCGACTGCAACGCCGGAATACCCAGCCGCGGTACGCCGGGCGTATAACCTGCGCTCATGTTCATGACGGCTTCAGGAATGCGCCTGTCCCGGGGGACACCAATGGAAGGAACGGCTCCGACGAGGCTGATGATGAGTGAGAACCGCTCGTCATCGGTCATCTTCTGTTCCGTTTCGCGCGCGCGCTCATCGGGTGATGACATGGCTGGCCTCGGCGCGGTTGTTTGTACGACGGCGGAAGCCGTCGCTGACATCGCAAACGCTGCTTAGCCGGCGAGCTTTGCGACCTCGCGCCGGGTGAAGTGCGCAATCATTGCCCATTCCTCCCTTGATCGCCCACACGGCCGGCGTGCCCTCACTGTCCGCTCGTGCAACGGAGGCCTGGCCCTTCGGATTTTCGACATTTCATTAGGCCAAGTGCGGAGCGTAGCCAAAGCACGCCTTAACGCTGAATGATATCACAGCGTTACCGCGACAGCCGTGAAGAACTTATGGAGACCTGACGCGGACTACCCTTGATCTAGGTCAAAAACCGCTGTGCGGCACCCTATTTATCTGTCGGACATGTTGGTCCCGCACTTTCGCCTCTACGCGCCTACGCACGCATATTTCGGCCGAAGCTGGCCGGTGCCGGATATTGAAAGAGCGAGGAGCGAGCAGCACCGCCGTCCACGAGGAGATGAGCCTGCTGGCCCCCACTGGATTCTCAGGCGACGTCGTCATCGAGCCGTTCGGTAGAGATGAGCGCGGGCAGTTTGAACGACATTACCGTCCAGTGCCAAGCTCACCAGAATCGGAAAGCTGCGGGTCACGAAGGCGAGGAGCGCTCGCTCTGTCACGATGGTGGACTCGTAAGAGAACCGTTTGATCACCTCGGGATAGCTTGGAAAAATGGAGGGTCTGTCAATGAACGCCATGGCAGCCAAGTCGCCCGCTTCCGTCGGCCGCCGCTTCCCTGAGGGGTTCTACTGGGGCGTGGGCACGTCGTCGTACCAGATCGAGGGAGCATGGAACAAGGACGGCAAGGGCATGTCGATCTGGGACACGTTCGCGCACGGGCCCGGCAACATCAAGAACGACGACAACGGCGACGTCGCGAACGATCACTACCACCGGTACAAGGAAGACGTAGCGCTGATGAAGTCGATCGGCGCCAAGGCGTACCGGTTCTCGATCGCCTGGCCGCGGATCTTCCCTGAAGGCACCGGCCAGCCCAACCAGAAGGGGCTCGACTTCTACATCCGCCTCGTCGACGAGCTGCTCGGCGCGGGAATCGAGCCGTTCGCCACGCTCTACCACTGGGACCTGCCGCAGACGCTGCAAGACAAGTACGGCGGCTGGCGATCCAAACAGACGGCGAAAGTATTCGCTGACTACGCTGGCTACATGGCCGCGCAACTAGGCGACCGCGTGAAGCACTATTTCACGATCAACGAGTTTCGCTCGTTCGTAGAGGCCGGCTACCAGGTAATCGACGTCGACGTTGGCGGCGGGAAGAAGGTCCGCCTCGGCGGTGCGCCTGGGCTCACTATCTCCGATTCCGAATTGAAGCAGGTCCGGCATCACGCCGTGCTCGGGCACGGCCTCGCTGTCCAGGCGATCCGGGCCCACTCGCCGGCCGGCACAAAGGTCGGCTTCGCGGAAAACATCAGCGTCGCGGTCCCGGTCATCGACGCGCCCGCGTACGTCAAGGCGGCGGAGATGGTCACGCGCGAGCGCAACGCCGGCTTCATGACGGTCATGCTCGAGGGGCGGTACACCGAAGCGTATCTGGCCGAGGCGGGCGGCGGGACTCCCAAGTTCACTGAGGAGGAGCTGAAGACGATCGCCTCGCCGCTCGATTTCGTCGGCATCAACGTCTACAAGCCCCGTTGGTACGTAGAGCCGTCCGACGAGCCGCCCGGCTACCGGGAAATCCCGCTTAACGCCTCCCATCCAAAGATGCAGTCGTCGTGGCACGTCCTCGACCCGGAGGTCATGTACTGGGCGCCGCGTCACATGCAGAAGATCTGGGGCGCGCGGTCCATCTTCATCACTGAGAACGGCTGTGGGGCGTCGGACGTCGTCGCCAAGGACGGCAGGGTGTACGACTCGGACCGGGTGATGTTCCTGCGCGCCTGCCTCGGGCAGCTCCAGCGAGCGACGTCGGAAGGCGTGCCGGTGGACGGGTACTTCCTTTGGAGCGCGCAGGACAATTTCGAGTGGATTGACGGCTTCGGCAAGCGGTTCGGGCTGATCTACGTCGACTTCGACACGTTGGCGCGGATCCCAAAGCTGAGCGCCCAGTGGTTTCGGGAGGCGTCCCGGCAGAACGCAGTGGTGTAGGAGAGAAGCGGGTGAGCGTCTTGGCGTTCATAGGGCTTGCATTAACGGCCAGCATCTTTCTCGCTGTGCTGGCAGTGGGCATGCGTGTCGCGCCCGCGGATTTGCGAAATCTCTTCAACAGACCTTCACTTCTCCCGCGGTCCCTGCTCGCCATGAACGTGCTGGCGCCGGTCACCGCCGTACTGATCTGCAAAATGTTCTCGCTGCATCCTGCGGTTACCCTCGCGCTCGTTACGCTTGCTGTCGCGCCGGTGGGGTCTCTGTTCTCGCAGGGTATGCTGCCACTTGTGGCGCCCGGAAATGCTGTCTACGCGAGAGGGCTTTTTTTCGCGAGCATCGTGCTGTCGGTGGTCCTCACGCCGCTCACCGTCGAGCTGATACAAGTGATCTTCGGCGGAGACGTGCATGTCAATCCGCTCTCAGTCGCAGAAGTGGTTATCAGTTCCGTACTGCTGCCGCTCGGCATCGGACTTGCAATCGCACAGTGGTGGCCGGCGGCGGCGCGGTGGAACTCCGTAATCCAGACGGTGAGTTCGATCGTGCTCGCTGTCTGCAATGTCGGCCTCTTGGCTGTCGTTTGGTCGCGCCTGGGCCTGGTCATCCGGGAAGGCACATTGACGGCAATCATCCTTATGACGCTGATTGGACTTGCCGTCGGTCATCTTCTCGGCGGGCCCGCCGAGGACGACCGCACCGTACTCGCGTTTGCGACGGTATCGCGTCATCCCGGCGTCGCGATCGTCGTCGCGGGTCTCATGGATCAACCGCTGGCCCCAATCGGCGTTCTATTCGCCGTCATCGTGAGCGAGATTGCTGTCGTTCCCTACCAACTGTGGCGCAAGCGGATGCGAGCCACCGGGCCCACGACCCACGGCGTACGCTAAATACGAGTAACTTCACAGGAGGCTGCAATGAGCGCAATTGAGATCGACAGCCTGAGATCGCTCCGTCTGCGGATCATCCCGACATTCGCTGTGGCTTGCCTGATGATCCAGGCGGCCGCCGCGCAGCAACCGGCCGCGCCTGACGTCCTTGAGTACAAGGGAACGGTGGCTGCGGCGCGCGAAGCGGAAGTGGCGCCCCGAATCGATGGACTTCTGCTCAAGATCAACTTCACAGCCGGACAACTGGTCAAGAACGGCGATCTTCTGTTCGAGTTCGCGTCAAAGGACAAAGAACTATCTGTCGCCGTGGCCCAGGCAAGCCTGAAAGAGGCGGAGGCGCAATTGCGCCTCGTCGAGGTGAAGCTGAAGAACGCGCAGACCCTCCGGACCCGCAACGTTAACTCCCAAATCCAATTGCTGGAAGTGGAAGCACAGCGGGATCTCGCCGCGGCCAAGGCCGACCAAGCGCGCGCCAACCTGCAGCTTGCCGAACTGGTCTTGCAGCAAACGAAGCTTTACGCGCCAATCTCTGGTATCATCAGTCGTCCCTTGGTCAAGGAAGGAGCGTACATCACCAAGGAGGCGCGCGATCAGAGTCGTCTCGCCACCATCGTCCAATTGGATCCGATCCATGTGGTCGGCCAGGCGCCTGCCGCCATGTATTTTCAGCGCGGCGAAACGGTCCCGAGCATTGAGCAGATTGCCGAGCGGCGTGAGTTCGGCATCGTCCTGCCAAACAGCGACAAGTATCCACACAGGGGACGTCTCGCCGCGGGGAGCTACGAGTTCGATGTAGCAACGCAGACGACCCAGATCGCTGTGGAGTTTCCGAACCCAGACTATCTGTTGAGGCCGGGCCTCAACGTAACCCTACAATCGGTGATCCCAGCGAAGTAAGGCGGCTGACAAGGCGGCTTTTTGTCTTCGGTCAACTTCTGATTCTGGCCGAGCGCGACATATTGCAGTGCCACGCCGGTTCGGTCGCAAGCGGGGCGAAGCGGACATCGGATGTCGGTCATGATAGGCGGAATCGGTCGAGAATGACCCACAAGCGACATTGTTGAGTGTCGATCTGACTACTTCAGACCAACTGGTCGGACGGCTGCGATGTCCTGCCTCGGAGCGCGAAGCTCGATGCAAACTGCTGGTCGTGGCCGGCTTAAGGATTCGGAGCCGCCGCCTGCATCTCATGCCCCGGGCTGAAGCCGGATGCGCCAGGATGCCCGGAGGACGAGCTTGAGGATGCGGCTTGCATCTGATGCCCTGGGCTGAACCCCGATGCGCCGGGATGCCCGGCATGGTTTGATGAACTGTGATGCCCGCTATGCGAGTGCGAGCCTGAAAACACCGCTGAAAATGCCGCTTGTATCGCGTGTCCCAGGCTAAGGCTTGATGCGCCGTGATGCGCACCATGCGACTGCGTGCTCGAGGACAGTGATTGCATCGCGTGCCCTGGGGCAGCGGTCGATGCCGAACTGCCGTGGCCGACACCACCAACGCCACCATGTCCCACGCCGCCGCCATGTCCCCCACCCACACCGCCAGCTCCTACCCCGCCACCTGCTCCCGCTCCGGCACCGCCGCCACCACCGCCACCACCGCCGCCGCCACCGCCACCGCCACCACCGCCGCCACCACCGCCGCCACCGCCACCGCCACCGCCACCAGCGAGCAGCGGCCCGGACGTCGCAATCAACAATGCCGGTATTGCAGTTACTGCAAGAAGCTTTGCTACCCTCGTCACGATGATCTCCTCTTCGCCTTCAATTCCGCGTCCAGCTCCAGGCTACACTGCGGGGCTCGGCGGTAGTTGAAAGTCGAGCGCGCGACCAATGTTCCGCACAAAAAGTCATCGAATAAGGCGAACAGGCGCGCACGCCGTTTTCTGCGCAGACTGTGACCAGAACGGCACATCTACCCGAGCGGCCTCCCTGGCGAGATCACACCAGCACTTCCGACGGCCGTAAGTCGGGTTCGATCCCGCCCCTTCCAGGCGAGCTCGTGGGGTTGCTCTCCTCGGGCGAGTATTCCGCATCGACAGCGACAAGGCGGCGAGAGGTGCCCGCAGGTACCGCGTGATCGTGGGGGCCGATGGTCTGTTATTGGCCCTTCGCGTCATTTTGCTGCCGCGCAGTAAGTAGGTCGCTTTCGGGGAGAAGAGCAGACATCGAACGGCAGCGGACACGACGAACAGAGGCTCGGGCAGGCAGTTTCCTCCGGCCGTCGAGATGCCGCACCCCCACCGAGGGGACGAGCGGCCATGGCGAACAAATGCGGACGGAGCTATGGTGCCCTTCGGCAACCCAGAGGTGGCAATTTGGCTTCGGAGCGCGTTCAGCGACGGCTCACGGCCATCCTGGCGGCTGACGTCGCCGGCTACAGCCGGCTTATGGGTCTTGATGAAGCCGGTACAGCGAGGACGCTGCACGAGCATCGCGCAGCGGTCGATCCGATCGTGGCCAGCTTCAGCGGCAGAATCGTCAAGACGACCGGGGACGGTGTGCTCTTGGAGTTCCCATCGATCGTTGCCGCCGTCGATTGCGCCGTCGCAGTCCAGAAACTCATGAGAGAGCGCAATAGGGATGTACCGGAGGAGCGACGCATGTTGTTCCGCATGGGCATCAACTTGAGCGACGTGTTGATCGATGGCGACGACATCTTAGGGGACGGCGTGAATATCGCAGCAAGGCTGGAAGGCATCGCGGAGCCCGGCGGCATTTGCGTGTCCGATGACGTTTACCGGCAAGTTTCAGGGAAGCTCGACGTTTCTTTCGAAGACATGGGAAATCAGCAGCTAAAAAATATAGCTCGTCCAGTGCATGCCTATCGGGCACGTCTTGTCGAAGTTCCTGCAAGCCGGACGTCCGCATCCCTGCTACCGCTACCCGACAAACCCTCCATTGCTGTCATGCCATTCACCAACATGAGCGGCGATCCGGAGCAGGATTACTTTGCCGATGGAATGGTCGATGACATCATCACAGCGCTGTCCCATTTCAAGGCGCTGTTCGTCATCGCCCGCAACTCGACCTTCACCTACAAGGGGCGCGCCGTCGACGTAAAGCAGGTTGGGCGCGAGCTTGGTGTACGCTACATGCTGGAAGGGAGCGTTCGCAAGGCGGCAAATCGGCTGCGCATCACCGGGCAGCTGATCGACGCCGCCACCGGGGCACACCTTTGGGCGGATCGGTTCGAGGGGGGATTGGAGGACATTTTTGATCTTCAGGACAAGATAACCACGAGCGTCGTGGGAGCGGTTGCGCCGAAAGTTGTCCTGGCCGAGATCGAGCGCGCCCAGCGAAAGCCGACTGAGAACCTGAACGCTTACGACCACTATTTGCGCGGCATGGCGAGCTTTTACCAGGGGACAGGCGAGGCCGTTAGCGTCGCGCTGGGACAGTTCTACCGGGCAATCGAGCTCGATCCGGCTTTTGCCTCGGCCTTTGGCATGGCAGCACGGTGTTACACTTGGCGGAAGGCGAACGGTTGGAGGACCAACGAAATCCAAGAGCGTGTCGAAATGGAACGCCTGGGGCGCCGGGCGATCAAATTGGGCAGGGATGACGCATTTGCACTTTGCACTGGCGGGTTTGCGCTTGCGCATTTAGGTGATCTTGAAGAGGCTGCCGCCTGCATTGACCGGGCTGCCCTACTCAATCCGAGCTTAGCCTGGGCGTGGTATCACGGCGGATGGGTGAGTGCTTGGCGCGGCGAGCCCGACGAGGCAATCCAGCGCTTAGCACAAGCGATGCGATTGAGCCCGCTCGATCCGCTCACATCTAGAGGGCTATGTGGGATTGCGTTTTCTCACTTCCTTGCAGGTCGCTACGACGAAGCGTGCAACTGGGCCGAGAGAGGATTGCTAGAGGAGCCAGATTTTGTGGTGGCAATCCGTGTCTCGGCTGCAAGCTATGCGATGGCAGGACGACTGGAGCAAGCAAAGAAAGCAATCGAGCATCTACTACAGCTCCATCCAAAGCAGCGCCTCTCCAATCTAAAGGATTGGGCTACATTTGGTCGACCGGAACATTTCGCGAGCTGGGTTCAGGCCCTGCGGGCGGCCGGACTACCTGAATAACAGTCTCCCAAAGTGGCCAAAATCCCGTCCCACCTCAATCCGCCACCGAAGCTGCTCGGCCGTGCCGACGAAATGATCGAATAGCACGCGATTTCTCGCGACGCATGAGTCCGGACATGGCCCGAAGCGGCTGATGGCCCACGGGCAGAGCATGTCCGCTCTGCCTAGTGTTTCTGACATCAACTTGTTCGGCGATCGCGAGCGCGTCGTCAACCTCGATGCCGAGATAGCGGACCGTGCTTTCGATCTTGGTGTGGCCGAGCAAGAGCTGCACGGCTCGCAAATTCCCTGTGCGGCGGTAGATCAGCGTTGCCTTGGTCCGGCGCAGCGAGTGGGTACCAAACACCCTCGGGTCAAGCCCGATGCTTGCCACCCAATCGGCAAGAAGGCGAGCATATTGGCGGGTTGTCATCGCCCGATCGCGGCCACGGCGCCCAGTGAACAAATACTCACCTGGCCTCTTGCCGGCTTCCTTCAAGAAGTCGTCAACGGCTTGCCGGGTTTGATCCGTCAACTCGAACTTGACCGGTCTCCCGGTCTTCTTCTGCCGGACGGTCGCACGATCGACCGCATAGCCATTCGGAGCGACATCTTCGACCCTCAAGGCGACGACGTCGCAACCACGCAACTTGCTGTCGATCGCAAGGTTGAAAAGGGCAAGGTCGCGGGGCCGTCTTTCGATCAGGAGCCGGGTTCGGATCGACCAGACTTGGTTTGGCCGCAGCGGAGGTTTGGCGCCGATCAGCTTGCCCTTGTTCCAGGGGATGCGGCGAGCTTTGGTGGAGAGGCTGTCTTCGTCTGGCATGATCGTACTCCTCGGTTTGTGAGGGCATCGAGCATGCATTGTGACGCGCAGATCGTGTCTGCTTTCAGAGGCTTGCGGCGGTTGGGTGCCGTAGGGCTTTAGGTCCGCAGCAAATGACCCTGACTGTGTAAAAACGCGAAGGATCGAAACACGACTAGAATTACATTCTTCAGTTCGCTGTCAGAGTTGAAGGCGCTTGTAAGCTTGAGCTCCAGAACGGTCTTGGCGTCCAGTTAGTTTCAGCCAATGCAACCGAGGGCCGTCGTGAAACAAGGGCCTATTGGGGCCCAGCGACGGAACCTGCCAAAAATCCCGGGGAGAATGGGCTTGACCCCATAACCACAGGATTGAGTTCGAAGACTCTTAACTCCGATCTCGCGCCACGATTTCTCCCTGGGGGTATGGATACCGGGCTCGCGCTTCGCGCGCCCCGGGACGACTCGGGGTGAGAGACGTCGCACTAAGCGCCACTCAACGCGCGGCGCTATCCGCAAGTCTCAATGCTTCCCCGGACCCATGTACCCGAACAAAAACCCCGCCACCTTCCGCATCTGGATTTCCTCGCTGCCTTCGGTGATGCGGTAGCGGCGGTGGTGGCGGTAGATGTGCTCAAAGGGCTTGTGGCGTGAATAGCCCATGCCGCCATGGACCTGCATGGCGCGGTCGGCGGCTTCGCAGCACAGGCGGTTTGCCCAGTAGTTGCACATCGAGACGCGGTCGGAGAGCGTGCGCTCGATCTGCTCCTCGGTGAGCTTGTCCATCTCCCAGGCGGTCTTGCGGATCAACAGGCGCAGCATCTCGGCTTGGGTGGCAAGCTCGACCAGCGGGAACTGGATCGCCTGGTTCTCCGCGAGCGCCTTGCCGAACGGCTTTCGCTCGCGCGCATATTTCACGCTCTCGTTGATGCAGTAGACGGCAGCACCAAGCGAGCTTGCCGCCTGCCGGATGCGGTTCTGGTGGACAAAACATTGCGCGAGCGAGAGTCCCCGGCCGACCTCGCCGAACAGCGCATCCTCAGGCACGAACACGTCGGTGAAGCTGACACGCGGATGGTCGGTCGGCATGTTGAAGGTCCACATATATTCTTCGACCTTGACGCCATCGCTGTTCGCCGGCACCAAAAAACAGGTGATGCCGCGCGCATCGCCATCATTGCCGCTCGTGCGCGCAAACAGCGCACAGTGGGTGGCGACGTGCATCCCTGTCGTCCACATCTTCTCGCCGTTGATGATCCAGCCCTTGACGTTGTCGCGCGTCGCCGGCACCGCGCGCGTCTCCATATGCGTTGCGTCAGAGCCGTGATGCGGCTCGGTCAGGCCGAAGGTGATGCGATACTTCCCCCTGATCGAGCCGTCGATCATCGCCTTCTGGTCGTCGCGGCCGTAGCGGTCCAGCATGGTCACGACGGGGAAATTGCCGACGATGGAATGCTCGTTCTGAAGATCGTTGTGCAGGCCGAGGCCTTTTGCGGCGAAATGCTCGCGGATCACAGCCATCCAGAGATTTGAGCCGTCCTTGCCGCCATATTGCCTCGCCACGGCAAAGCGCAGATGACCGGCGGCATCCGCGGCGTCCTTTGCCTTGCGCAGCAGCGCTTCCCATTCATGCCGCGGCAGGCCGCCATTCTCGAAATCGGTGCGCGCCCATTCGCGGCGATGGTCGAAGAAGCGGATGTTGTCGTCGGCCTTCTCCATCGGCTTGATCTCGCGTTCGATGAAACGGTCGAGCTCTTCGAGATAGGCGACGAGATCGGCAGGCAATGAGAAATCCACGGTAGTCTCTCCCGGATCAGTCTTGTTGATTTTGCGTTAAGGCGCTACGCGCGTTGTTGCTTGCTGCAATTAAGGTGAGAAGAGCGTGGGCAAGTCAAGCAAGCCGAGAGGCGCGACTTACGCAACGCGCGCTTGCGCAATTGGATGGTGCTCACATTCGGACGCGCGTTAGTATGGGGATCAATTCCTTCCAACAGAAGATGCGGGAGCGACCATGGAGCTGAAATTTTCCAAAGTGGAACGCAAGGGTCCAATCACCATCGTCACGCTCTCGCGTCCCGAGGTCTACAACGCGCTGCACACCGACGCGCATTTCGAGCTCAACAAGGTGTTTGACGATTTCTCCGCCGATCCCGAACAGTGGATCGCGATCGTCACCGGCGCCGGCGACAAGGCGTTCTGCGCCGGCAACGACCTGAAATGGCAGGCAGCCGGAGGAAAACGCGGCTGGGACAAGGGCGGCTTTGCCGGGCTCACTTCGCGCTCCGACTGCGACAAGCCGATCATCGCCGCCGTCAACGGCGTCGCCATGGGCGGCGGCTTCGAGATCGCGCTCGCCTGCGACCTGATCATCGCCTCTGAAAACGCAACCTTCGCGCTGCCCGAGCCGCGGGTCGGCCTTGCCGCGCTCGCCGGCGGCCTGCATCGCCTGCCGCGCCAGATCGGATTGAAGCGAGCCATGGGCATGATCCTCACCGCGCGTCACGTCAGCGCCAAGGAAGGTCTCGAGCTCGGCTTCGTCAACGAGGTGGTTCCGCAGGGCGAGGCGCTCAACGCCGCGCTGCGCTGGGCGGAGATGATCACCAAGAACTCGCCAATGTCGATCCGCGCATCGAAGCAGACCATCCAGAAGGGACTCGGTGTCTCGCTTGAGCAGGCGATCGAGGAGCAGCGGGAGTACCCGGCCGTGAAAGCGATGGTCGCCTCGCAGGACTACATCGAGGGACCCAAGGCGTTTTCCGAGAAGCGGCCGCCGAAGTGGCTGGGGCGGTAGGGTCTCTCCCCCTTCGTCATTCCGGGACGCGCCGACAGGCGCGAGCCCCGGAATGACAGCGGAGAGAGTGGCGCGACTGTCCCAACGCCGTCATTGCGAGCGCAGCGAAGCAATCCAGACTGTCACCGCGGAAAGATTCTGGATTGCTTCGCTGCGCTCGCAATGACGGAGAATGGGAACCACCTACCCACCCCTCGACAGCTCCCGCTTGTAAGACGCGTAGTTCGGCTGATCCACCGCGAGCTTGTCCATCGTGGTCTGCCAGAGATGCCCGGCGAGGCCCGGCGTTGCGAGATCCGCCTCGCCCTTCGCGATGCGCTCCGCGAGCGCGCGGTTGAGCTCGGTCACGGAGCCGTCCATACCAAGCAGCGCGCGCAGCCGCGCCACCTCCTTCGCATCGCTTTCCTCCTCCAGCGCCAACTGCCGCGTCACAAGATCGAGGGCGTTGATGGCCACGCGCAGCTTGAACGCCTGGTGGCCGGTGATCAGGGGCGTGATGTCGCTGCGCAGGAAGTCGGCGACAGCCTTGGTCAGTTCGATGGGCGTGGGCTCGTCCTGCATGGTCAGCTCCCTCGCGGCGCCAGGAGGCGCAACAGGTCGATTTCGGTTTCGGAGGCGCGGCGGCCGATCATGGCGCGCTCCATCGAATGATCGGGGCCAGCGCGAAACCGCTTCATCATGGCGCCGCACATCAAACCCCAGCGCAGCGTGCCCATGACTTCCCAGAATTTCACGCGCGCCGCATCGACCTTGCGGCCAGCGGCCTCGTAACCAGCGAACATTTCCTCGCGTGAGCCAAAGCCGCCGACGGGCTTGTCGATCTCGCCGAAACGCCAGGAGTTGACGCAGATCCAGCCGAGATCCTCCATCGGATCGCCGAGATGGGCGAGCTCCCAGTCCAGCACCGCGCGCACGCCATCCGCGCCGATGATGAGATTGCCGTTGCGGAAATCGCCGTGCACCAGCGTCACCTCGTCGGACGGACCGGGATCGTGGTCACGCAGCCAGCGCAGCGCCAGTTCGAACACGGGTTTCGGCCAGTCGAAGCTGCGATAGTCGCGCTCCAACTCGTCGAGCTCCTTCCTTGCGGTCATGCTGCGAAGCTCTGGCAGCTCGGCTTGCGGCAGCTTGTGCAGGCCGGCGAGGATGCCGCCGATCTGGCGCGCCAGCAGCAGGCGCGCCGCGGCGAACTCATCGTCCCGCAAGATCTTGCGCGCAATCGTCTCGCCTTCGACCCGCTGCATGATGAACCCGGTGCCGAGATCGTCCTCCGCCGTCAAGACATGCAGCACGCGTGGCGACGGCACTCCCGCTTCGTATGCGAGCTGCATCAGCCTGGCCTCGGCGGCGAAGCCTGCCGCACGCGACGACGCCACGCGATAGTCCTTCGCCGCACGACGCAAGATCGCGCCGACGATCCCATTGGGATGCAGAATGTCGAAGCGCCAGCTTTCCTGGTTGGCACCGCCGGACAGTTTTGCGGCGCCGGTGATGCCGGTTGCGCCCGGGCACCAGCGTGCGACGCTGCGCGAAAGCTCCGCCTCGATCATTTGCCTCTGAACTTGGCCGGCCGCTTCTCGAGGAAGGCGCCGACGCCTTCACGGAAGTCCTCGGTGTCGCCCGCGCGAAGCTGGCACTGGAATTCGAGATTGAGCTGCTCCTCGAAGGAGTTTTCCGGGCTGTCCCAATAGAGCTTGCGGATCAGCGACAGCGCGACCGTCGGCCCATTAGCAAGTTCATGCGCGAGCTTCATCGCCTCCTCCATCAGCGCGCCGTCGTCGTGGACGCGGTTGACGAGGCCCCATTCCAACGCCTTCTCCGCCGGCAGCCGCTCGCCCATCAGCGACAGCTCGATCGAGCGCGCCTTGCCGACGAGGCGCGGCAACAGCCAGGTCGAGCCGCAATCGGGCACGAGGCCAATGCGGCGGAAGGCCTGCAGGAAATAGGCCGAGCGCGCGCACAAGATCATGTCGCCGAGCAGCGCGAAGCTCATGCCGGCACCGGCAGCCGGCCCGTTGACCGCGGTGACGATCGGACAATGCAGATTGCGGATCCGCCGCAGGAACGGGTGAAAGCCGGTCTCGAGTGTCAGGCCGGCCTTGGTCTTCTTCGACTGGTTGTTGCGGCCCTGCAAATTGGCGCCTGTGCAGAACGCGCGCCCCGCTCCGGTCAGCATCACGCAGCGGATCTCGCCCTTCCGCTCCTCGATCTCGTCGAGCGCCTCCGCAAGCCCGCCCAGCATGTCCACCGAGACGGCGTTCATGACCTCCTGGTGATCGAGCTTGAGAATGGCGACCGGCCCGTCGAAATCGAGCGTGACGTGTTTGAACAGCATGGTTTCCTCGTCGTTGCGGCCGCGATGTTCCGCAGACCGGAATTGCCTTTCGTCGGAGCGCATATTTGATTTTTGCCGGCGGCTTGTCCATGGTGATCGGGACATAGCGGACAATCTTGTGCGCACAGGCTGATGCGCGTGATGCCAAAAACAGCGGGGAAACACCCATGACCATTTTCGATCTCACCGGCCGCGTCGCCGTGATCACCGGTGGCAATGGCGGTATCGGGCTCGGCATCGCACAGGCGCTCGCCGCGCAAGGCTGCAACGTCTCGATCTGGGGCCGCAATGCCGAGAAGAGCAAGGCCGCCGCCGCCAACATGGCCGGCTCGCCCGGCAAGGTCGATGCCCGCGTCTGCGATGTCACCGATCCTGCGTCGGTGAATGCGGCGATGAAGGCGACGCTCGACACCTTCGGCCGGGTCGACGGCTGCTTCGCCAATGCCGGCATCGGCGGCGGCGGCCGGCGCTCCTTCGTCGAGCGCACTGAAGAGGAATGGCGCACGATGTTTTCGACCAATCTCGACGGCGTGTTCCACGCCTTCCAGGCAGCAGCCAGGCACATGACCGACCGTGCCAATGCCGGCGATCCCTTCGGCCGGCTGGTTGCTACCTCGAGCCTCGCCTCGATCTTCGGTACAGCGCGCAACGAACATTACGCCGCGACCAAGGCCGCCATCAACGCGCTGGTGCGTGCGCTCGGCGTCGAGCTGGCACGCCATGGCGTCACCGCCAATGCGATCCTGCCCGGCTGGATCAAGAGCGACATGACCGCCGGCATTATGGCCAACGAGAAATTCGTCGCCAACGTCATGCCGCGGATTCCGCAGCGGCGCTTCGGCGAGCCATCCGATTTCGGCGGCATCGCCGTGTACCTGATGAGCAAGGCGTCGTCCTATCACACCGCAGATACGTTCGTAATCGACGGCGGCTATACGGCGTTTTGAGCCACAATAACCGGGGGAGGAAGAACCATGTTCTCGCACGTGATGATAGGCACCAACGATCTGGACAAGGCCAAGGCGTTCTACGACAAGCTGCTGGCGACACTCGAGGTGCGGCCGGCGCGGGTCGATGGCCATCGCATCTTCTACATCACCAGGACCGGCATTTTCTCCGTCAGCGAGCCGATCAACGGCGAGCCGGCGACCGCCGCGAACGGGGGCACGATCGGTTTCGCCTGCAATTCGCCCGAGCAGGTCGACAAATGGCATGCAGCCGGCGTCGCGGCCGGCGGAATGCCGATCGAGGATCCGCCCGGCATTCGCGAGGGATCGGGAGCCAAGCTCTACCTCGCGTACCTGCGCGATCCCGACGGCAACAAGATCTGCGCGATGCACCGGGTGGTGTGAACTCGCCACACATCACACTGTCATTCCCCGAGACCCGGCTACGCCAAGGCTTCGCGGGGGCATGAGATCTTAGGCCCGCCGAAGCTTCAGTGTAGGCGGCAAGCGGGGAATCCAGTACGCCGCGGCCTCTCCGTATCCCATCGCTGCCTCTGGAATACCGGATCGCCCGCCCCAGTGCGCAATTGCGCACAAGGCGGGCGATGACAGCGAGAGTGTGGTCCACGCGCGCCTCAAGCGTTTTAAACATCGTTTGATCCACGCTGATAAATTCCGCGGCGTGGCAGAGCGCGTCTTTCAAAAAACCACGCTCGCGCTTTCGGCTTGCCGCGTCTATTGTCGCGGCAATCGCAGCTCACTCAATCGGGAGGAACAAGAATGAAACACGCCTATGTGCCCCGCACCACCAACTACACGCTCAATCCCGGCGACGAGCTCAATGATCTGCGCATGTCGGACCAGGTCCGGCTGCTCTATGACCATGTGAAGAAGTTCATCCGCGAGACCGTCGAGCCGATGACGGTGGAGTTCATCAAGCACGGCCAGAAGAAAGACGACCGCTGGAGCTTTACGCCGGGTCAGCTCGAGGTGCTGGAGAAGGCCAAGAACAAGGCGAAGGAGGAAGGCCTGTGGAACTTCTTCCTGCCCGACGACGACACCGGCCAGGGCCTGAAGAACCTCGACTACGCCTATATCGCCGTCGAACTCGGCAAGAGCCCGCTTGCCTCGGAAACCATGAACTGCTCGGCGCCCGACACCGGCAACATGGAGGTGCTGGAGCGCGTCGGCACCAAGGCGCAGAAGGAGAAGTGGCTGAAGCCGCTGTTGAATGGCGAGATCCGCTCGGCCTATGCGATGACAGAGCCGAATGTCGCTTCATCCGACGCCAAGAATATCTCGACGACGGCAAAGCTCGTCGGCGACGAATGGGTGATCAACGGCGAGAAGTATTACATCTCGGGTCTCGGCGATCCCCGCTGCAAGATCATGATCGTGATGGTCAAGACCAATCCGGATGCGCCGCCGAGCAAGCAGCAGTCGCAGATCCTGGTGCCGAAGGACACGCCCGGCGTCGAAATCCTGGGACCGATGCACGTGTTCGGACAGGACCATGCGCCGCGCGGACACATGCACATGCGCTTCAACAATGTGCGCGTGCCCAAAGACAACATCCTGCTCGGTGAAGGCCGCGGCTTCGAGATCTCGCAGCTCCGCCTCGGACCAGGGCGCATCCATCACTGCATGCGTACCATCGGCAAGGCCGAGAAGGCGCTCGACATGATGGTGCAGCGTGGCCTCACCCGCGAAGCCTTCGGCAAGAAAATCGCCCATCTCGGCGGCAACCTTCAGATCATCGCGCAGGCGCGCTGCGAGATCGAGGCGATGCGGCTGATGGTGCTGAAGGCCGCAAAGGCCATGGACGTGCTGGGCAACAAGGAGGCGCGCGTCTGGGTCTCCATGGTCAAGGCCATGGTGCCGGAGCGCGCCTGCACCATCATCGACCAGGCGATCCAGATGCACGGCGCCACCGGCATCTCGCAATGGACGCCGCTCGCCGAGATGTACCAGGACGTCCGTCACCTGCGCTTTGCGGATGGCCCCGACGAGGTGCACTGGATGGTGGTGGGACGGCATGAGCTGAGCATGCCGTAAAGGTACGGCCGTCGTAGGGTGGGCAAAGCGAAGCGTGCCCACCTCTTCCGTCGCAATCTTTGAAAGATAGTGGGCACGGCGCTGCGCGCCTTTGCCCACCCTACAGCTCGCGGATGGACTTACGACGCGGCCGCCGCCTGAAGCTTGTCCTGCGTCCTGGTCTCGAAATCCGATGCGTCGTGGCGCTCGTGCAGTTGGCTCGCGGGATCGCCGGAGACGCGGTTGACCATGCGGCCGCGCTTCACGGCCGGGCGCTTGGCGATCTGATCGGTCCAGCGCTGCACGTTCTTGTAGTCCTGCACGGACAGGAATTCGCCCGCGCCATAGACCAGCCCCTTGGCGAGCGCGCCGTACCAGGGCCACACCGCGATGTCGGCGATCGTGTACTCACCGCCGGCAAGGTACTCGCTCTCCGCAAGCCGCCGGTCGAGCACGTCGAGCTGGCGCTTGGTTTCCATCGCGAAGCGGTCGATGGCGTATTCGATCTTGGTCGGCGCATAGGCGTAGAAATGCCCGAAGCCGCCGCCGAGATAGGGCGCGCTGCCCATCTGCCAGAACAGCCAGGACATCGCCTCGGTGCGCGTCTTGATATCCTTGGGCAGGAAGGCGCCGAATTTCTCGGCGAGGTAGACGAGGATCGAGCCGGACTCGAAGACGCGGATCGGCTCGGGGCCGGAGCGGTCCAGCAGCGCGGGGATCTTCGAGTTCGGATTGATGGCGACGAAGCCGCTGCCGAACTGGTCGCCCTTGCCGATATTGATCAGCCAGGCGTCGTATTCCGCGCCCTTGTGGCCGAGCGCCAGGAGCTCCTCCAGCATCACGGTCACCTTGACACCGTTCGGGGTCGCCAGCGAATAGAGCTGGAGCGGATGGCGGCCGACCGGCAGCTCCTTGTCGTGCGTCGGGCCTGCGATCGGCCGGTTGATGCTGGCAAACTGCCCGCCACTCGGCTTATTCCAGGTCCAGACTTTGGGCGGCTCGTAGGCGGGTGCGTCGGTCATGCAAAGGACTCCAGCGCGGAAGGCGCGTGGGGAGTTAGCTAGCGATAGCGGAGAGATTGGCAAGAGCGCCGGGTTGCATTGGCAGATGGGCGCCCTCCCCGTTTCGTCATGGCCGGGCATAGCCGCCCGTCTGGCGCCTGCGCGCAAGAAACCCAGGGCGAACCGGCTTTGCATGGCGGCAAGGCCGGGCTAGCGTTTCGCCAACGCAAGGGCAACACGGAGCCAGCGCCGGGAGGGACAGATGAAATCGCCGATCTGCGAGATGCTGGGAATCGAGTTCCCCCTGTTCGCCTTCAGCCATTGCCGCGACGTCGTGGCCGTCGTGAGCCGCGCCGGCGGTTTTGGCGTGCTGGGCGCCACCGTGCATACACCTGATACCCTCGAGCGTGAGCTGAAATGGATCGACGACCATGTCGACGGCAAGCCCTATGGCGTCGACGTGCTGATCCCCGAAAATATCTCGACGGCGGGCGAGAAGGACGTCACCTGGAAGAGCCTGGAAGCGCGCATTCCGCAGGCACATCGCGACTACACGCGCAACCTCCTGAAGAAGTACGACATCGAGCTGACCAGCACCTCCGTCGCCGACAACCGGCCGCAGCCGTTCGACGCCAAGACGGCGCTGGAGCTCTTGGAGGTCTCCTTCCGTCATCCGATCCGGCTGATCGCCAATGCGCTGGGCGTGCCACCGAAATCGATGATCGAGATGGGCAAGGCGCACGGCGTGCCGGTGGCCGCACTGGTCGGCGCCAAGGAGCACGCGCTGCGCCATGTCGCGGCCGGTGTCGACATCCTGGTTGCACAGGGCACCGAGGCCGGAGGGCATTGCGGCGAGGTCTCGACCATGGTGCTGGTGCCGGAAGTGATCAAAGCTGTGAAGCCGATCCGCGACGTACCGGTGCTGGCGGCCGGTGGCATCATGACGGGACGGCAGATGGCCGCCTGCATGGCGATGGGCGCGGCCGGCGCGTGGACCGGCTCGGTGTGGCTTGCCACGACCGAGTCGGAGACCACGGAGATTTTTCGAGAGAAGATGATCGCGGCCTCGTCGCGCGACGCGGTGCGCTCGAAGGGCCGCACGGGAAAACCCGCGCGGCAACTCCGCTCAGTCTGGACCGATGCATGGGACCGCGCACCGGACAGCCCGGGCGCGCTGCCAATGCCGCTGCAAAGCATCGTCAGCCGCGACGCCTTCAACTCGATCGACCGCGCGGCCGCAGCCGGCAATGCGCGGGCGCGCGACCTCGTCAGCTACTTTGTCGGCCAGGGCGTCGGTCTCGTCGACAGCGTGAAGTCGGCAGGCGCGGTGGTGCAGGAGTTCAAGGAAGAGTTCGCCGAAGCCGTCGAGCACATGAATGCGCTGGTGGCGGAGTAGCATCCATCGTCATTGCGAGCGAAGCGAAGCAATCCAGGGTCTTTCCGCGGAGACACTCTGGATTGCTTCGTCGCTTCGCTCCTCGCAATGACGAAACAACTTAAATCGTGAATTGAAGTTATGACAGACAAGACCAGCATCCCCCCAGACCGCATTCCCGTCATCGTCGGCGTCGGCGAGATCGTCGACCGGCCCAAGGAGATCGCCGAGGGCCTCGAGCCGCTCGATCTGCTGGAACAGGCGCTGCGGCACGCCGAAGAAGATGCCGGCGCAAAACTGCTCGGCGAGATGCAATCGCTCGACGTCGTCAACTTCCTGAGCTGGCGCTATCGCGATCCCGAAACGCTGCTGGCGCAGCGGCTCGGCATCGCGCCTTCGCATTGCTATTACGGACCGGTCGGCGGCGAGAGCCCGATCCGGTATCTGCATCACGCCGCTCAGCGCATCGCGCGCGGCGAATGCAGCGTCGCCGCCATCTGCGGCGCGGAAGCGCAGTCGACCGCGACCAAGGCAGAGCGCGCCGACGCAAAATTGCCATGGACGCCGTTTGCGCATGACGTCGAGGAGCCGAAGCGCGGCGCGGCGTTCCAGAAGCCGCTCGCCGTGAAGCTCGGCGTGTTCCGCCCAGTCACCGTCTATCCCTTCTACGAGGCCGCATCCTCGGCCCATTGGGGCCAGACGCCGCGCGAGGCGATGGCGGAATCAGGCACGCTGTGGTCGCGCTATTCGGAGACCACCGCGCAAAATCCCAACGCCTGGCTGAAGCGGCGCTTTGCGCCGGACGAGATCACGACACCGACCGCGGACAACCGCCTGATCGCCTGGCCCTACACGAAACTCATGGTCGCCAACCCCATGGTCAACATGGGCGGCGCGCTGCTGCTCACCAGTCTTGCCAAGGCGCGCGCGGCCGGCATTGCCGAGGACCGGCTGGTCTATCCGCTCGGCGGCGCCTCGGCCGAGGAGCCGCGCGACTATCTCCTGCGCGACCAGTTCTATGAGAGCCATCCGCAGAATGCGGTGCTGAAGGCGGTGATCGATCTCGCCGGCGGCGACGGCAAAGCGTTCGACGCGATCGAGCTCTACAGTTGCTTTCCTTGCGTGCCCAAGATGGCGCGGCGGACGCTGGGCCTCGGGCCCGACGTGCAGCCGACCGTGACCGGCGGCCTCACCTTCTTCGGCGCGCCGCTCAACACCTACATGACGCATGCGGCCTGCGCGATGGTGCGGACGTTGCGCAATGGCGCGAAACTCGGCCTGCTCTACGGTCAGGGCGGCTTTGTCACCAAGCACCACGCCCTCGTGCTCTCGAAAACACCGCCGCGCGCGGCGCTGGCGCAGGACACGAGCGTGCAGCTTGATGCCGACCGCAACAAGCGCGTGGTGCCGGAGTTCGTGACCGAGGCTTCAGGCGCGGGCAAGGTCGAGAGCTTTACGGTGATCTACGGCCGCAATGGCAACATCGAGCACGGCGTCGTCATGCTGCGCACGGAAGACGAGCGGCGCACGCTGGCGCGCATTCCGGCGAGCGACGGCGCGACGCTGGCACATCTGCTCGATATGGAGCGCACGCCGGTCGGCTCGCTCGGCCAGATCACGATGGCGGAGGACGGCGTGCCGGAGTGGCGGGTGGGTTAAGCTCTCGTGTCCCGGACGCGGTGCGGCGCGAAGTGCCGCTCCGCAGAGCCGGGACCCATTGCGTGAGCGCGGTGAACGGCTAGGCCCCGGCTCAGCAGCGCACCACTAACGTGCTGCGCTGCGTCCGGGGCACGAGAGGTAGGCAGATCACGCCGCGCGAACGTTGGTCAGGAATTTGCTGACCTCGGTCTTCAGGCGACTCGAGTCGTTCGACAGCATCCGCGCCGCCGACAGCACCTGCGAGGAGGCCGTGCCGGTCTCGGTCGCGCCGCGCTGCACGTCGGTGATGTTGGAGGAGACCTGCTGGGTGCCCTGCGCCGCCTGCTGCACGTTGCGGGCGATCTCCTGGGTCGCGGCGCCCTGCTCTTCCACCGCCGCTGCAATGGCCGAGGATATCTCGGAGAGGCGTTCGATGGTCGAGGAGATTTCCCTGATCGCACCCACGGATTCGTTGGTGGCGGCCTGGATGCCGGTGATCTGCTGGCCGATCTCGCCGGTCGCCTTCGCCGTCTGCTCGGCGAGCGCCTTCACTTCGGAGGCCACCACTGCGAAGCCGCGTCCGGCTTCGCCCGCACGCGCCGCCTCGATGGTCGCATTCAGCGCCAGAAGGTTGGTCTGGCCGGCGATGGTGTTGATCAGCTCGACGACGTCGCCGATGCGGGAGGCGGCCTTGGAGAGCTCGCTGACGCGTTCGCTGGTGGTGCGGGCCTGGCCGACGGCGTCGCCCGCCATCCGCGCCGATTCCTGGACCTGACGGCTGATCTCGCCGACCGACGAGGCCATCTCCTCGGTGGCTGAGGCCACCGACTGCACGTTGGTGGAGGCTTCTTCCGAAGCGGCGGCGACCGTGGTCGCCATCTGCTGGGAGCGATCGGCGGTCGCCGTCAGCGTCGAGGCGGACGCTTCGAGCTGGGTCGAGGCCGACGAGACTGTCTGCACGATCTCGCCGATCATGGATTCGAATTCGCGGGTGATGTTGTCGACACGGCGGCCGCGCTCGATCTTGACCTCGGCATCGCGCGCGGCGGCTTCGTCAGCCGCCTTCTTGGCGACCAGCGCTTCCTTGAAGACCTGGAGCGCGTCGGCCATGGCGCCGATCTCGGTCTTCTCTCCCCGATGCGGCACTTCCGCGCTCAGGTCGCCCTTGCCCAGCGCCTGCATCGGCTCGACGATGGAATTGATGCCGCTGGAGACATCGCGGATCATGTAGAAGCTGAGGCCGATGCCGATGACGAGCGCGACGCCGAGAATGACGGATACCAGCATGAAGGCGAAGGAATAGCTGTCGGCGGCATCCTGAGCGGCCTGGTTGCCGCCTTTGGTGTTGAGCTCGATATCCTTTTTCAGCACCTCGTCCGATTGCAGGCCGAGCTTGCCAACGATCTTGGCGTTCAGCTCACGCGCATCGTGCGGGATCTTGCCGATATCCCTGCGCGACAGCGCCATGACATCGTCCGTACCCCTCTTGTAGTCGTCCCAGAGCTTGGACCATTCGGTGTACAGTGCTCGCTCCTCCGGCGAGGTGATCATCGGCTCGTATTCCTTGCGGGACTTGGCCAGTGCCTCGATCACGTCCCCGACCGTCTTTTCTGCCGCAAGCTTTTCCTCGATCGTTTCGGCCAACAGATGACCGCGTACCATGGTGCGATAAGTGAGGACGTTGGCGCGGAGCTCGCCGAGCACCCGAACGCTCGGCATCCAGCTCGTGGCGATATCGACGGTGTTGGCGTTGATCGCCCGCATCTTCATGACGGCAAGCACACCCATGCCGGTCATCGCGGCCAGAAGGAAGGCCACGACGCTGATGATCTTGGCACGAATGGAAATTCTCGCGAGCATTGCTGGGTCTCTTGTCTTGGATCGCGGCGTTCGAGCCACGACCGCGCGTCAGGAATAGCTGCAACCAAAAGGAGTGCGGCCCACATCCAACAACAAACGACCTGAGCAGATGTTAACTACGGACTCCGTACGAGTACGGAACCCGAAAGAAATAAACAGAGGACTAAGAGAGCCCTGCGCTCAACGCATGAGCCCAAGCGCATCGGAGAAAAACTCCGGCCCGCCGAAATTGCCTGATTTAAGGGCAAGCAGCATGCCGCCTTCGTTTGCGCCCACAGCGCGCAACACCGGGACTCCGGCAGCGATCTCCGCGCCGACGAGGAAGCCCGGAATCTTCAAGCGGTCGACGACGGCGCCCGATGTTTCGCCGCCGGCAACGACCAGACGCCGAACGCCCGACTGCACCAATCCTTCGGCGATATCGGCCATGGCCTGCTCGATGGCGTGACCGGCAGCATCACGGCCGTGACGCGCCTGCACTGCTGCGACCGCCTCCGGCGTGGCGCTCGAGGCGATCAGCACCGGACCATCAGCGAGCCGCGGCCGTGCCCAGGCCAGCGCGTGCTGCGCTTCGCCACCGCCTGCGACAATTTGCTCGGGTTCGAGATGCAACACCGGCATGACACGTTCGGCATTCGCGATCTGCTGAAGGGTCGCCTGCGAGCAGCTTCCGGCGAGACACGCCGCCGGTCCGCCGACCGGCGTACCTACTTCGGCGGCTGCGACATTCGGACTCACCCTTCCCGCAGAGACCAGCGCGCGCGCCAGCCCAAGGCCGATGCCGGAAGCTCCGACCGACAGCCGATGCCCCGCGGCGACGAGGCCGATGGTCTCGAGGTCGCGGTCGAACACGGCGTCGATGATCGCGGCGCCCAAGCCCTTGGCCGAGAGCTCAGTGAGTTGCGCACGCACGGCGTCCGCGCCGCGCGTCACGGCAGCGAGATTGACGAGACCAACCTTCGTCCTGCTCTGCCGCGCCAGCACCCGCACCAGGTTGGAATCGTGCATCGGGTTGAGCGGATGGTCTTTCAGCGGGCTCTCGTTGAGCGGAACAGTGCCGACGAACAAATTGCCCTGGTAGACGGTGCGACCGGTTTCGGGGAAAGCCGGCGTCACCAGCACGATCGCCTCGCCGCAGTCGTCGCGCAGCGCGTCCATCACCGGGCCGATATTGCCGGCGTTGGTGGAATCGAAGGTCGAGCAGATCTTGAACAGCACGTGGCTTGCGCCGCGGCTGCGCAGCCATTTGTCCGCCGCGCGCGAGCGCGTCACCGCAAGTCCCGCCTCGATCGAGCGGCTCTTCAAGGACACCACGACCGCGTCGACCTCGGGCAGTGCGAGGTCGTCCGCGGGAACGCCGATGGTCTGCACGGTGCGTAGGCCCGCGCGCGTCAGCGTGTTGGCGAGATCCGAGGCGCCGGTATAGTCGTCGGCGATGCAACCCAACGCAAGTGTCACGACTTTGCTCCGGCGTAAGGCTTGAACCAGGCGAGACCATCGGTGGTCTTGCCGCGCGGATTGTATTCGCAGCCGACGAAGCCGGCATAGCCGAGACGGTCGAGCTCGGCGAACAGGAAAGGATAGTTGAGTTCCTCGCCGTCGGGCTCATTGCGCGAGGGAATGCTAGCGATCTGGATATGGCCGATGATCGGCATCATCTCACGCAGGCGCATGGTGACGTCGCCATGGATGATCTGGCAGTGATAAATGTCGAACTGGAGCCTGAGGTTGGGGATCCTCAGTTCCTCGACCACGTCGCGTGCGAAGCCGAAATCGTTGAGGAAATAGCCGGGGACGTTGCGCGGGTTGATCGGCTCGATCACGATGTCGATGCCGTGCGGCGCGAAGAATTCGGCCGCCCACGCCACCGACTTGTAGAACGCCTCGATCGCGACGCGATCGCCACGGTTGGCCATGCCGGCCATCAGGTGCAGCCGCTTGACGCCGGTGGCTTTCGCGTAAGGCAACGCCGTCTCCAGGCTCTGCTTGAGATCGGCGAAGCGCGAAGGCAGCGCCGCAAAGCCCTTCTCGCCGGCGTCCCAGTTGCCGGGCGGCAGGTTGAACAGCGCCTGCGTCAACCCGTTGCGCTTCAACCGCTCGCCGACCGCTTCGGCCGGGTGCTCATAGGGAAACAGGAATTCGACGGCGGTGAAGCCGGCCTGTGCGGCGGCATCGAAGCGGTCGAGGAACGGCACCTCGGTGAACATCATCGAGAGGTTGGCGGCAAAACGGGGCATCGGAATCCTCTTGTTATTTATCGCCTGGCAACTTCACACCGGTGACCTGCGCATACATCCGGGCCACCGACGCATCGTCGTCGCGACCCATGCCAGCGGCGGCGGTCATGAGGAACATCTGGAGCGCCGCGGCCGAGACCGGCACCGGGAATTTTGCCGAGCGCGCCATGTCCTGGATGATGCCGAGGTCCTTCACGAAAATCTCGACCGCGCTGCGCGGGGTGTAGTCGCCGTCGAGCACGTGCGGCATGCGGTTCTCGAACATCCAGGAGTTGCCGGCGGAGGCCGTAATCACCTCGTAGACCTTCCGGATGTCGAGACCCTGCTTGGCGGCAAAGGCGATCGCTTCCGAGGCGGCGGCGATGTGCACGCCGGCGAGGAGCTGGTTGATCATCTTGAAGGCCGCGCCCTGGCCCGCGGCATCGCCGAGCTCGTAGAGCTTTGCCGCCATGGCATCGAGCGCGGGGCGCGCCTTGGCGAACGCAGCAGGGCTGCCCGAGGCGAGGATGGTCAGCTCTCCCTGCGCGGCGCGCTGCGCGCCACCGGAAATCGGCGCATCCAGGTAGTGCCGGCCGGTCGCCTCGAGCTGCTTTGCGAGGCGCCGGGCGACGTCGGGGTCCATGGTGGCCGAGGAGATGAACACGCTATCCTTCGGCATGGTCTCGGCCGCGCCGTTTTGGCCGAACAGGATCGCCTCGGTCTGCGCCGCGTTGACGACGACGCTGACGACCACATCCGCCTCCCGAGCCGCCTCCGCTGGCGTCTTCGCGCCCGCGCCGCCGTCCTTGACGAAGCGCGCGACCGCGTCGGCCGAGACATCGCAACCGGTGACGGCAAATCCCGCCCGTTTCAGCGAAGTGGCCATGCCAAAGCCCATCGAGCCGAGCCCGATGACGGCGATACGCGATTTTTGCGAGGCTGACGACATGCGATTGGTCCCCTGGAACGTTCCTCAATGGCCGGTCTCGGCGGCCTCTTGAACCGCATATCACGGCTTGGCCGCGCTGCCAAAGCGTGAGACAACGAGGCCAACAGGGCGCCCCTTTCATGAGCAATGACAGCAAACTACGCGAGGATATCTGCCGCTTCGGCCGCTCGCTGTTCGAGCGCGGCCTGACGCCGGGCTCCTCCGGCAACATCAGCGTGAAGCTCGAGGACGGCGGCTGGCTGGTGACGCCGACCAACGCCTCGCTCGGCTTCCTTGATCCCGCGCGGCTGTCGCGGCTCGATCCCTCCGGCCGGCTCGTCTCGGGCGATGCGCCGACCAAGGAGGTTCCGCTGCACACCGCGCTCTACGAGACGCGGGGCGCAGCGCGGGCCATCGTGCATCTGCATTCGACCCATTCGGTTGCGCTCTCGATGCTGCCCGAGATCGACCCGCGCGCCGCGCTGCCGCCGATGACGGCCTATTACCTGATGAAATGCGGCGCCACCGCGCTCGTGCCCTATTACCGCCCCGGCGATCCCGCGGTGGCAGACGCAATCAAGGGGCTGGCGGGGAAATATTCCTCCGTGCTGCTCGCCAATCACGGCCCGGTCGTCGCCGGCGACACGCTGGAAGCCGCCGTGTTCGCGACGGAGGAGCTGGAGGAGACGGCGAAACTCTATCTGCTGCTGCGCGGACTGAACCCGCGCCATCTGTCGCCGGAGCAGGTCAAGGATCTCGTGAAGGTGTTCGGGCTGACGCTGCCGGAGCATGCGCACGGGGGATGAGCGACCCGGCACGACCTGCACCCAGTAAGATCGAGGCGGCAGCCCGTGTTCTCCATGAGGCGGGACTGCGTCACGGCTGGTGGCTTCCCAACACGAAAACATACGACGAGCTTGCCGCAACCGATCCGATTGGAAAAAGCGAGTTCGACGGGATCGTCGAACGCATGCTGATTGCGGCGGCCGGAGCGAAACCGCGGTAACCGTCGCAGCTCGGTGAGCGCGATGGTGTCGCCTCGCCCACCGCTGTCATTCCACGCGAAAGCGGGGAATCCAGTACGCCGCGGCTTCTCCGTATCCCATCGCTGTCCCTGGAATACTGGATCGCCCGCCTTCGCGGGCGATGACAACGAGAGTGTGGCACTACAGCCCCAGATACGCCTTGCGCACGTCCGGGTTGCCCTTGATCTCGGCGGACGGGCCCTGCATCAGCACGCGGCCGGTTTGCAGGATGTAGGCGCGGTCGGCAATCTCCAGGCACTCGGCCATGCGCTGCTCGACGATCAGCACGGTCATGCCGGCGTCGCGGATGCGTTTGACGGCCTGAAAGATCTCGTCGACGAGCTTTGGCATGATGCCTTGCGAGGGCTCGTCGAGCATCAGCAGCCGCGGACGCGTCATCAGGGCGCGGCCGATCGCGAGCATCTGCTGCTCGCCACCGGAGAGCGTCTCGGCGCGCTGTTCGAGACGTTCGGACAGACGCGGGAACAGGTTGAAGACGAGGTCGAGCGGCCCTTCGCGGTTCGCTTCGCCGCGGTAAAGATAGCTGCCGAGGCGAAGATTGTCGCGCACCGACAGACGCGGGAACAGGCGGCGGTTCTCCGGCACATAGGCGATGCCGGTGGCCGTGATGTGATGCTGCGCCATGCCGTCGAGCCGCTTGCCGTCGAAGGTGACGGTGCCGGAGCGCGGACGCTCGGCACCAGCGATGGATTTCAGCAGCGTCGACTTACCGGCGCCGTTGGCGCCGGCAACGCAGACGATCTCGCCCTTCTCGACATCGATCGACACGGAGGAGATCGCAACCAGCCCCTGATAGGCGGTCGTGACTTCATGCACTCTGAGCATGACGATCTCCCAGATATGCGCTGATCACCTTGGGATCGCGGACGACGTCAGCGGGCTTGCCCTCGACCAGCACCTTGCCGAGGTCGAGCACGATGGCGCGGTCGACGAGCGGCATCACGATCTCCATGACGTGCTCGACCATCAGCACGGTGATGCCGGCATCCCGCACCTTGCGCACCAGCGCGACGCCGGTCTGCGCTTCCGTCGGCGTGAGGCCGGTGAGGACTTCGTCGAGCAGCAAGAGCTTTGGCTCGGTCGCAAGCGCGCGCGCCACTTCAAGGCGCCGCTTCTCGGCCGGCACGAGGTCGCTTGCAAGCACGCCTGCGCGCGCGGCAAGGCCGGTGAACTCCAATACCTCATGCGCCTTGCGACGCGCCTCGCGCATCACGGTGTTGCGCACCAGCGCGCCGACGATGACGTTGTCGACGACCGTCATGGTCTCGAAGCTCTTGACGACCTGGAAGGTGCGCCCGACGCCGCGCTGGCAGCGCTCGGCCGCGGGCATGCGCGTGACATCCTCGCCATCGAACCAGATCGAGCCTTGCGTCGGCGGCAGGACGCCGGCGATGAGATTGAACAGCGTCGACTTGCCTGCGCCGTTGGGTCCGATCAGCCCGACGATCTCGCCGCGGCCGACCGAGATCGAGACGTCGGAGTTGGCGACGAGGCCGCCGAAGCGCTGCCAGACGCCGCGGGTTTCAAGGAGCGCGGTCATCGTGCGGCTCCCTTGCGCGAGGAGAACAGGCTCACCAGCCCTCGCGGCAGCGCCAGCGAGATCAGGATGATCAGTGAGCCATAGACGATGAGGTCGACGCCGCGGCCGGAGCCGCCGATATAGGAGCGCGTCAATTCCGTCAGCGGGATCAGGATGACCGCGCCGAGCGCGGGTCCCCAGAGAGTGCCGATCCCGCCCAGCACCGCCGGCAGCGCCATGAGCAGCGAGAACTGGAAGCCCATCACGCTTTCAGGATCGATATAGGAGACGAACTGCGCATAGAAGCTGCCGCCGACTGCGACAAGGAAGGCCGAGACGGCCGCGGCGCCCATCTTGGAATTGAACACGTCGACGCCCAGACTCTCGGCGGCCTGCGGATTGTCCTTCACCGCACGCCACCAAAAGCCCCATTTGGAATCTTCCAGCCACCAGGTGACGAACCACGCGACACAGGCGAGCACGAGGGCAAAATAGAAGTACGGCAGCTTGCTTCGCGTGAACTGGAACTTCAGCCAGCTGTCGCCGCGCACGGGAATGTCGATGCCGAGCGCTGCGCCCGCCCAGTCCCAGTTCTGGATCAACAGCAGCGCGATCTCGGCGATCACGATGGTGGCGATGGCGAAATAGTGGCCGCCGAGCCGGAAACAGGGATAGCCGAGCGCCATCGCGATCGCTGCGGAGATCAAACCGCCGGCGATCATCCCGAACCACGGCGGCACTCCGAACTTCATGAAGAGAAGCGCGGTGGTGTAGGCACCCAACCCGAAATAAAGGGCGTGGCCCAGCGAAATCTGTCCGCAATAGCCGGAGAGGATATTCCAGCTCTGCGATAACGCTGCGTACATCAGCGTCAGGATCATGATGTTCTGGACGTAGACGTCCTTCACGAACAGCGGCACCAGTGCCGCGATCGCCGCCAACACGGCGGCTATGATCAGGTCGCGGCGGCGCCGCGAGGAAAAATCCTTGTCCATCACATCGACCCGAACAGGCCGCGCGGCCGGATGAAGACCACGAGGAGATAGACGGCGTAGATGCCGACCGATTTCAGCGATGGCGGCAGCACCAGCGCGGTCGTTGCTTCGACCAAACCGACGACGATACCGCCGGCGAAGGCGCCGAACACGCTGCCGAAGCCGCCGAGGGCCACCGTGACATAGGCGATCAGCGCAAAGGACGCGCCGACGTCGGGATAAATATAGAAGAAGACCGCCATGATGGCGCCGGACAGACCGACCAGGGCCGCCCCGAGGCCCCAGCCGAGCGCGAACACGCGGTTCTTGTCGATCCCAACGAGCGCGACCGCGCCGGGGTCTTCACGAGTCGCCTCCAGCGCGCGGCCGAAATCGGTACGGTTGATGAAGAAATAGAGCCCGGCGAACGCCGCGATCGACACCAGGGCGCCAACGAGCTGCGGCTCCGGCAGGAAGATGCCGGCGATCGACACCGTCTTGCCGCCGAGCCAGGAGTGCGTAACGCTGCGATAGTCCGGCGTAAAGAGGAGCTGCGCCAATCCGCGCATCACGATCGCCAGGCCAAAGGTCGCGAAGATCTGCACCATGCCGGCATTGGCCTTGGCGCGCATCGCAAAGCGCACGATCAAGAGATAGATCAGGGCCCCGAACACGAACAAGGCCGCGGCGACCAGCGGCGCCGAGAGCAAGGGGTCGATCGCGAAGAACGCGAACAGGAAGAAGGTCGCGTACATCGCGATCATCAGGAACTCGCCATGGGCGAAGTTCACGACGTCCATCAGACCGAAGATCAGGGCGAGCCCGACCGCGATCAATCCATAGAGCAGCCCCATCAGGAGGCCGCTCGCAAGACTTTGGATAATGGTCTCGGTTGTCACAGTGCTTGGTCCCCCACCCTGCCCTGCGGCCTGTTTACTTCATCGGCCAGATCGGTTCGGCCACCGCGGCCTGCGCCGGCGAGATGGTGACGAACTTGCCGCCGACATACTGCAGAAGCACGGGGTCGGCATCGTTGTTCTGGCCCATCTCGTCGAACTTGACGCGCTTCCAGGGCATGATGGTCTGCTCGCCCGGCATCTCGGTTGCCGCCAGGGCGTCGCGGATCTTCTCGCCGTCGGTGGACTTGGCGCGATTGATGGCGTCCGCCATGATGATCATGGTCATGAATTCCCGCGAGGTGTTGTCGTTGAGATCCTTGCCGGACTTCGCCTTGAACATGTCGTTGATCTTGCCGACCATCGGCCGCTTGGCGGCGAGATCGAGCGAGAAGCTGCCGCGGGTGATCACACCCTCGACCTTGTCGCCGACCGCGTCATAGAACGCCTTCTCGGAGAAGCCGGCGGCCTGCGCCACGATGGAGTTCGGCTTGTAGCCGAGCTCACCCATGGTCTTGATCAGAAGGATGCCGTCGGTGGTGTAGCTCGAGGGCATCAGCACGTCGGCGTTGGCAGCCTTCAGTTGCTGCACTTCGGCCGACAGCGACGGCGAATTGGCACGATACTTGATGTCGGCGGCGACCTTGTAGCCGCGCTCGGCGGCAAGCTTGAGCTGCGCATTCGACGAGTCAGTGCCAAAGATCGTGTCCTCGTGGAACAGGGCCAGCGACTCGATCTTGGTCCCCTTCCTCTTCATCGCATCAAGGAAATCGAACATTGCCGCCGAGAACATCTCGTCGTGCGGCGAGGCACGGAAATAGTATTTCAGGCCGCGGCGATGCAGGCTGGGCGAGGAGTTGTCGGCCGACATGAACGGTATCTGGTAACGTTCGCAGATCTGGCTGACGGTGACCGCGACAGCGCTCTGATAGGTGCCGAGCACCGCACAGACCTTTTCCTGCGTGATCAGGCGTTCGGCCTCGGCGCGGCCCTTCTGCGGATCGCCCTGGTGATCGGCGAAGACCAGGCGGATCTTGGCGCCGCCGAGGCCCGGCAGTCCTTCACCCTTGGCTAGCGGCAGGTCAAGTTCGAAGTCCTTGTTGATGATGTCGACCGCAGTCTCGAATGCGCGCTGCGCATCGACGCCGATCTGGGCGTTGGCGCCCGACAAGGGATAGGTCAGGCCGATCACCACTTCCGAGGTCTGCGCGCGAGCTGCGAGCGGCATGAGTGCAGCAGTTGCGGTAGCAGTAGCTCCGAGCAGAACGTCGCGGCGCGTGATCGTCATTAGCAAATTTCCCTCTTATTTGCGGCTATCGATGGAGCGATTGGTGTGTACGGTAAAGCCCGAAGAAGCAGCATACGCTGCCCATTAAATCACGGCCATGTTCTTGTTCTTCAGGTCCGTCACCAGCATCAGCCCCGGCGAATGCGTGATCGCGAACGGCAGCTTCGCGGCATTGATGACGGACTGCGGCGTGACGCCGCATGCCCAGAACACCGGGATCTCGTCATCGGCGACCGGCACGGGATCGCCGTAGTCGGGCTTGGCGATGTCCTTGATGCCGATCAGGTGCGGATGGCCGAGATGCACGGGCGCGCCGTGCACGGCGGGGTAGCGCGAGGTGATCTGCACCGCGCGGATCGCATCGGCCGGCTTGAATGGACGCATCGACACCACCATTGGGCCCGCGAACGGTCCCGAGGCGCCGCACGCGATGTTGGTGCGGTACATCGGCACGCGCACATTGTGCTCGATGTGGCGGATCGGCATGCCCTCGTCGAGCAGCGCCTCTTCAAAGGAGAACGAGCAGCCGAGCACGAAGGTCACGAGGTCGTCGCGCCAGTGTTTCGTGATGTCGGTCGGCTCTTCCACGACCTCACCGTCGCGCCACACGCGATAGCGCGGCACGTCGCTGCGGATGTCGAGATCGGCGCCAAGCGCGGGGATGTACGGACTGCCGACGTCGGACATGCCGATGATCGGGCACGGTTTTGGATTGAGCTGGCAGAAGCGGTGAAAGGCGCTGGCGTATTTCTCGGGCAGGATCGCCAGATTGCCCTGCACGAAGCCGGGGGCAACGCCGGCCGTCGAGCCGACCTGTCCGCTGCGATAAGCGAGCCGCGCCTGACGGCTCGGAAGGGCGTTGTTTGTTTCAGTTTGCTGCGCTGCCACCAAAACAGTCATTTGATCGACCTGCCTATAATCTCGACAAGGACAGCCAACACCAGCCGTGCTATAAAGTCTAATCTTCCTTTCTAATATAGATCGATAAATTCCATTTATCGATTGGAAAACTCCGTCCAATGCTGGACTTCAGGTCGATCGAAACCTTCCTCTGGGTTGTGAAGCTCGGCAGCTTCCGCGGGGCCGCGCAACGGCTCAACACCACCCAACCGGCGATCTCCCAGCGCATTGCCCAGCTCGAGCGCGAGATGGGCGTCAAGCTCCTCAACCGCGATCATCGGATCGCCTCGCCGACGCCGAGCGGCCGGCAGATGATGGTCTATGCGGAAAAGCTGATCGGCCTGCGCGCGGCGATGATGGCCGAGATCGGCAACGCGTCGGCGATGCGCGGCGTGATGCGGCTGGGTGTCGCCGAGACCATCGTGCACACCTGGCTGCCGCGGCTCGTCAAGAGCGTGAACGAGATCTACCCGAACCTGTCGCTCGAGATCGAGGTCGACATCACGCCGAACCTCACAGCGCGCCTCTTGGCACAGGAGATCGAGCTTGCCTTCGTGGTCGGACCGCTATCGGCTTCCGGCGTGCATAACCGCGTGCTGACGGAATATCCGATCGGCTTTCTCGCAAGCCCTTCGCTCGGGCTCGGCCACGGTCCGGTCACCAGGCAGGACCTTGCGCGCTTTCCGATCATCACCTTCCCGCGCAAGACCAGACCGTATGAGGCCGTGCGCGAGGTCTTCGACCGGCCCGAGCTGCCCCCGATCCGTCTGCATGCCTCCGCGTCGCTCGCGACCGTCATCCACATGGCGGTCGAGGGACTTGGCATCGCGGTGATCCCCGCCGCGATCGTCGAGAACGAGCTCGCCGACGGACGGTTGCAGCTGCTCGATACCGACCTCAACATCACGCCGCTGACCTTCACGGCAAGCTGGCTCGCCTCGCCCGACGTCATCGCCGTCGAGCGCGTCGCCGATCTCGCGCGGCAGATCGCGCAAAAGAGTCTCGCGGTTGACGCGGAGATGACGGCGCGTCATTGAAATTGGGCCTGACAGGAATGGAAATAGACGCATGAGCCGAGCCGCCACCAATCTGCAAATCGATTCCGCCCGCCTCTGGGGCTCCATCCACGAGACCGCGCAATTCGGCGCGACGCAGAAGGGCGGCGTGCGGCGGCTGACACTGAGCGCCGAGGACAAGCAGGTGCGCGACTGGTTCCGCAATGCGTGCGAGGATGCCGGCCTCGAGGTGCACATCGACGCGCTCGGCTCGATGTTCGGCTTGCGGAGGGGCCGTGACCTGTCGAAGCTGCCCGTCGGCATCGGCTCGCATCTTGATACGCAGCCGACCGGCGGCAAGTATGACGGCATTCTGGGGACGCTCGGCGCGCTCGAGGTGATCCGCACGCTGAACGACGCCGGCATCGAGACCGAGGCGCCGATCTGCGTCGTGAACTGGACCAACGAGGAAGGCTCGCGCTTTGCGCCCGCGATGATGGCGTCCGCCGCCTATGTCGGCGATTTCACCACCGACGATATCCTGTCGCGCAAGGACGCCGAGGACGTCACGGTCGGCCAGGCGCTCGATACGATCGGCTATCGCGGCGACAAGCCTGTCGGCTTCCAGAAGCTCGGCTGCTTCGTCGAGCTGCATATCGAGCAGGGACCGATCCTGGAGGCCGAAGCCAAGACCATCGGCGTCGTCGACTCCGGCCAGGGCGTGCTGTGGTATGACGGCCATATCACCGGCTTCGAAAGCCATGCCGGCTCGACGCCGATGCCGCTGCGCCGCGACGCACTGGCGACCTTGTCCGAAATCGTGCTGGCGATGGAGGCCATCGCGAAGAGGCACGGGCCGAAAGCCGTCGGCACCATCGGCGAGGCCGTGATCGCAAATCCCTCGCGCAACGTGATCCCCGGCGAGATCGCCTTCACCATCGATTGCCGCAGCGCAGATGCCGCGATCATGGACGCGCTCGATCGCAACCTGCGCGCGGCCATTGCCGAGATCGCCGCGCGGCGCAAGGTCGAGGTGAAGCTTGATCTGGTCTGGCGCAAGGTGCCGACGCATTTTGATCCCAAGCTCATTGCGGCCGTCGAGAATGCCGCCAATACGCTCGGCTATTCCAGCCGCCGCATCACCTCCGGTGCCGGTCACGATGCCTGCAACCTCAACACCGTGATGCCGGCGGCGATGGTGTTCGTACCCTGCAAGGACGGCATCAGCCACAACGAGCTGGAAGACGCGACGCAGGCAGACTGCACCGCTGGCGCCAACGTATTGATGCACACCGTGCTGGCGATCGCCGGCGTTGCGTCTTGAGAGACGGGCGTTGTCGTCGCCGCGGACTAGAAACTCGTAGGGTGGGTTAGCCTTGCCACTGCGCGAAGCGCAGTTCGCTGGGTGTAACCCACCGCTTTTCTGGCCACATAGGTGGTGGGTACGCCTTCCGCCCCAGCTCGATGCAGCTGCCCTGATGGTCAGTTGCAGGTCGTGTTCATGTTGGTGCAGATCGCCGTGGTCCAGCCGATGCCCTTCTTGACCTGAACCTTGAGAAATTCGCCCCAGCAGCCCAACATGTCGACACGCTGATCCCCGGAGACGTGAGAATCGACCAGGTCAGTTCGGATATCGTGATTGCGATAGACTACGCCGCCGTTTTGCAGACCGCTGATGCCCACCACACTTTTGTGCAGATACCCCTTTCCCTGGAAAATGACCTTGCCGCCTGATGGCTGATCGGCGTCGATCAGATTGGCGCGGTCGATCTCGTACCAGTCACCGAACTGGCCGGTGACATGCACGCCGATCCAGCCGTCACTCGTGGTGTTCTTCAGCAACGCGATGGCATTTCCGCCCGGAGTTGCCCTTACATTGGTGCCCTTGGGGTCGGTATCGGTAACATCGATGTTCACATTGCAGGCCTGCTTCTGCGCGGTCTGGGCCAGGCAGACTGTGGTCGGCGTCAGCGCCAGAAACAAGACAAAGACAGCAGGACTTTTCATCGGAGTTTCACGGTTGGGTTTCGGTGAGAGTTGCGCCGCGGCTTGGTCATCCGCTTCTCTGTCGAAGCCCGTTGATGTCGGGTTCGAGGCACGCCGAAAGAAATCGCGACGAAGCAATCGTAAGGTGGGTTAGCGAAGCGTAACCCACCGCTTTTGTGCCGCATAAGGGGTGGGTTAGTCTTCAGCTAACCCACCCTGCGCACCGAGGCCTAATCCACCATCTCCGCGACCGCCTTGCCGCAGGCGGTCGTGTCGGCGTTGCCGCCGAGGTCTTTCGTGCGCAACGTGCGTTCGGCGAGCGTGCGCTCGATGGCGTCGACGATCGACTTGCCGGCTTCCTTCTCGCCGAGATGCTCGAACATCATCGCGCCCGACCAGATCATGCCGATCGGATTGGCAATGCCCTGCCCCGCGATATCGGGCGCCGAGCCGTGCACGGGCTCGAACACCGACGGGAAATTGCGTTCGGGGTTGATGTTGCCCGACGGCGCGATGCCGATGGTGCCGGTGCAGGCGGGGCCGAGATCGGAGAGGATGTCGCCGAACAGGTTGGAGCCGACCACGACGTCGAACCAGTCCGGATGCAGCACGAAGTTCGCCGTCAAGATGTCGATGTGGTACTTGTCCCACTTCACGCCCGGAAACTTCTTCGCCATCGCCTCCACGCGCTCGTCCCAATAGGGCATGGTGATCGAGATGCCGTTGGACTTGGTCGCCGAGGTCAGGTGCTTCTTCGGCCGCGACTGCGCGAGCTCGAAGGCGAATTTCAGGATACGGTCGACGCCGACGCGGGTCATCACGGTCTGCTGCGTGACGAATTCGCGGTCGGTATCCGGGAACATGCGGCCGCCGACGGACGAATATTCGCCTTCGGTGTTCTCACGCACCACCCAGAAATCGATATCGCCGGGCTTGCGGTTCGCAAGCGGCGACGGCACGCCGGGCATCAGCCGGACCGGGCGCAGGTTCACATACTGGTCGAACTCGCGGCGGAACTTGATCAGCGACCCCCACAGAGAGACGTGATCCGGAATTTTTGCCGGCCAGCCGACCGCCCCGAAGTAGATCGCGTCATGCTTGCCGATCTTCTCCTTCCAGTCGTCAGGCATCATCTGGCCGTGCTTCTCGTAATAGTCGCAGGACGAGAAGTCGAAATGATCGAACTGCACGGAGACGCCGTGTTTCTTCGCGGCCGCCTCCAGCACGCGCAGCCCCTCGGGCATCACTTCCTTGCCGATGCCGTCGCCGGGGATCACCGCGATCCGGTATTGTTTCTTGCTCATTCTGGTTGTCCTGGAAGCTTTCTTTGGAAATTGTCCTGGCTTGATCTGGCCGGGCCGACCATGAGCCCTGGTTGATAGGCCTGCAATGGACCAAACTCGCCAGCAGCGCAACGCTGCACTGCAATGTTGACCATGGCACGGGCGACCGCCTACTGATTTCATCCTGTTCCCCGACGTCAGCGAGAATCCACATGGACCTGCATCTGCGTGGCAAGCGCGTCCTGATCACCGGCGCGTCCAAAGGCATCGGCGCGGCCGCTGCCGAGGCGTTCGCCGAGGAAGGCTGCCACCTCCTGCTCGCCGCCCGCAGCGGCGACCACCTCAAGACGCTGGCTGACCGTTTGCGCTCGGCGCATCAGATCGATGCGGCGACGAGCGTCGTTGACTTGCGCAAAGCTGAAGACGTCGCGCGGCTCGCCAAGGAAGCCGCCGGGATCGACATCCTCGTCAACAATGCCGGCGACATTCCCGGCGGCTCCATCGACAAGATCGACGAAGCGACCTGGCGTCACGCCTGGGAATTGAAAGTGTTCGGCTACATCAATCTCACGCGCATGATCTACGCCCAGATGAAGACGCGCGGCGGCGGCGTGATCGTCAACGACATCGGCGCGGCCGGCGAGAAATTCGACGCCAACTACATCTGCGGCAGCGCCGGCAATGCGGCGCTGATGGCCTTCACACGTGCGCTCGGGGGCAAGAGCCTCGCCGACAACATCCGCGTGGTCGGCATCAATCCCGGCCCGGTCGGGACCGACCGCCACGTCACGCTGCTCAAGACCCGCGCAAAGCACCAGTTTGGCGACGAGAACCGTTACAAGGAATTCCAGAAAAGCCTGCCGCTCGGCCGGCCCGCGCATGCGCGCGAGATCGGCGATCTGATCGCGTTCCTGGCCTCGGACCGTTCCGGTTATACGTCGGGCGTCATTTATACGGTGGATGGCGGGATCAGCGCGGGTTGGGGTTGAGTTTTCCCGTCATTGCGAGCGAAGCGAAGCTATCCAGAAATGTCTCCACGGTGAAAGTCTGGATTGCTTCGTCGCTTCGCTCCTCGCAATGACGGCGCACTTGGTAACAACAGGAGAATCCTAATTGTCAGCCCAAGACCTGATCCGCGAAACTGCCTGCGCCGTGGTCGACAAACTGCGTTCGGGCGACGTCACGCCACTTGATCTTCTCGACGCGCTGGAGAAGCGCATCGCGGAGGTCGACGGCAAGGTCAATGCGCTGCCGATTCTGTGCTTCGATCGCGCGCGGAAAAGCGCCACCGCACTGATGCAGAAGCCGATCGCCGAGCGCGGGCTGCTCGCCGGCCTGCCGGTGCCGATCAAGGATCTGACCGACGTTGCCGGCGTGCTGAACACGCAGGGCTCGCCGATCTTCAAGGACAACATCCCTGTGCGATCGGACCTTCTGGTCGAACATCTCGAAGGCAATGGCGCGGTCGTCTACGCAAAATCCAACACGCCGGAATTCGGCGCCGGCGCCAACACGTTCAACGAGGTGTTCGGCGCGACACTCAATCCCTGGGACACGTCGAAGTCGGCGGCCGGCTCATCCGGCGGCGCGGCGGTGGCACTTGCGACCGGCACGGCTTGGCTCGCGCACGGCTCCGATATGGGCGGCAGCCTGCGCAGCCCGGCGAGCTTTTGCGGCATCGTCGGCATGCGGCCAAGCATCGGCCGCGTCGCGCATACGCCCGCGGCCGGCGTCGACCGCAATCTCGGCCAGCAGGGGCCGATGGCGCGCAACGTCGAGGACCTTGCGCTGCTGCTCGACGCCATGAGCGGCGAATATGCGGCCGATCCGCTGTCGCTGCCGGCGCCGGCGACCTCGTTCCTCTCCGCGGCCCGCTCGGGCAAGAAGCCGAAGCGCATCGCCTATTCGCCCGACCTCGGCATCACGCCCGTCGACCCCGAGGTCAAGGCGATCACGCGTAAGGCGGCGGAGCACTTTGCGGAAGCCGACGTAATCGTGGAAGAGGCGCACCCGGACTGGCGCGAGGCGCTTGAATGCTTCCACGTGCTGCGTGCGCTCGACTTCGCCATGAGCAAGGCCAGGCTCCTGCGCGAAAAGCGCGATCTGTTGAAGCCCGAAGTGATCTGGAACATCGAGGAAGGGCTCAGACTCACGGTCGACGAGATCGCGCGCGCGGAGGCGCAACGCCTTGCGATGACGGCGCGTGCGGTTGAGTTCTTCAAAACCTACGACCTCCTGCTCACGCCCACGACGATCGTACCGCCGTTCCCGATCGAGAACCGCTATGTCGCCGAATGCGACGGCAAGCGGTTCGACAATTACATCGAGTGGCTCGGCATCGTCTCCGCCATCACGCTCGCCTGCTGCCCGTCCCTGTCGCTGCCCTGCGGCTTCACCGCATCCGGACTGCCGGTCGGCGTGCAGGTGGTTGCCACTCCCCGCGGCGATGCCGAGGTGATCGCGGGTGCGAAGGTGCTGGAGGATATTCTGGGCGTGCGTGGGACGACGCCGATCGATCCGAGGGTAAAGAAGTAAAGCCTCGTTTCGCGGGTCGACGCGGTGCTGCCTGGCTATTTGGCGATCGGGCAGGAGCCGGGATCGTTGCAGCGAGGAGGCGGCGACTGCGTTGTGCCGATCGCGTCCTCGGAGGCAGGCCCTTCCGTTCCGTTCCGAACGGCGGAGACGCGCCAGCGGTATGTCGTCTGCGGTGTAAGGCCGGAATCTGCAAAGCTCGCGCCCGTCACCTCGCCAATCCTCTGGAACGCACCATCGGTCCCCGCACGCCAAACCCGATAGGCAGTCACGCCGTCCACCGGCAACCAAGCGAGGTCGATGCCGGTGTCCGACGCATCGATCGCCGTGACCCACTGAGGTGCGGACAGGGATGACGCGGTCGCGTCGTCCGACGCCGGGCTGCCCGCCGTGAGTGCGTCCAGCATGGCTTTGATCGCCCTGATCTGCGATCCGGACTTCGTCACGTAGCTGTCTTCATGGTCGACATAGCTCCACCAATCCCAGCACGCCTGCGGATTGCCTGGCAGATATGGGCTGGCCTTCGTCTGCGGATAGAGGACGATCAGGTGATTGGTATCGGCCCACGCATTGTAGCCGGCCTCGTCGACGAACCGGCGGCCGATGTCGCCGACATCCTGCTTACATCCGTGGAGCGCGACGTGGACGCGACACGGGGCGCCCTGCTCGCAATCCTGAGGCACGAACACGTAACCGGTGTCGCCCATGCTCAGCGCGTCGGGCACATCCGGCCCGGTATAGACGGATTGATCAAAGCTCTTCACCGAGCCCGCAAGCTGCGCGGGATTGGGCCGATTCAAGCGGCCGTAGATGTGCTGCAGGATGATGCCAGCCTGATCGTAGCCGCATTGGTCGATATAGGGCTCGGCGTTGCCCTTGCAGTCGTTGAGACCAGGAGCGTCCTGTCTGGTCACGACGAACGAGTGGCCCGCGCCTAGCGCGGTCTGGTAGAACAGGTTGCCGCGATTGGCATCACCCATATAGTGCCGATAGAAATCGGCGGTCGCGTCGGTCGCCGCCTTGTCGACGACCGCGTCATTGTAGCCGTGAAAGAGATAGATCTTCTGCCTCTTCACATTGCTGAGCGGATCGATCTCGCCCGCCGCTGCCTTCGCATCGGCCTTTGCCGTGAAATCGCTCGTATGCAGATCCGTCGCGGGCCCTTTCATGCAGGCACCCGTGGCCCGCCAGATCGGCCCCCAGTACCCTGTGACGGCATCGAACGCGTCCGCCTTGGCGCACCAATAAGGGCCGCCCGCAACCACGCCGACGCCCTTGATGACCGACGACCAGGCCGTGCCGAACTGCACAGCCATGAATGCGCCTGACGAAATCCCTGAAATCGAACTCTCACCGATCGGGGCCTGATAGCTGCGCAACCCCGCGGGCTCGGCAGCAAGCGGCGACACGCCGATGACGGCGGCGACGATCAAAGTGACGATGTATTGTTGCGAAACGGCCACGCGCATGACGGCCTCGCCAAATCGACTGTAGCTCAATCTCTGGTATTACAACTTTAGATCAGCAATCTACGCAAGCGCAAACTTTCGGCAGGTTGCGACCAACGTCATCGTCCCGTCGTCTGCGCCTCGAGGCTTCGGCTATAGCGCGACATCGCGAAGCAGAAGGCGAAATAGATCGCGGCGATGAAGATGTAGACCTCGACCGAAAACTGCTGCCAGGCGGGATCGATGATTGCGGTCTTGGCTGTCGTCAGCAGGTCGAAGATGCCGATGATCAGGACGAGGCTGGTGTCCTTGAAGAAGGCGATGAAGGTATTGACCAGCGGCGGGATGACGTGGCGGATGGCCTGCGGCAGGATGATCAGCCGCTGCTTGCGCCAGTAGGATAGCCCGAGCGCGTCGGCGGCCTCATATTGCCCGCGCGGCACGGCCTGGAGACCGCCGCGGATCACTTCGGCAAGATAGGCGCCGGCGAACAGGATGATTGCGATCTGCGCGCGGAGCAGCTTGTCGATGTTGAAGCCGCCGGGCATGAATAGCGGAAACATCACGCTTGCCATGAACAAGAGGCTCACCAGCGGCACGCCGCGGATCAGTTCGACATAGAGCACGCAGAGCGAGCGGATCGCCGGCAATTTGGAGCGTCGGCCGAGCGCCACCAGGATACCGAGCGGGAAGCCGAAGGCGAGGCCAAAGGTCGCCAGGATCAGCGTCACCGGCAATCCGCCCCAGCGGTCCTGCGAGACGAAGGACAGCCCGAAGACGCCGCCCCACATCAACACGCTGATTAGCGCGAGCGCGGCGATCCAGACATAGACGAGCTCGCGCCGCCACCACGCGCGGCGGGTCGAGACGTAGAACAGCGCGATGAAGAGCAGGACCGCGAGCGCCGGCCGCCACTGCTCGTCGAACGGATAGGTGCCGAACAGGATGAAGCGGTACTTTTCGGGGATGACGGCCCAGCAGGCGCCGACGCCGCGCGCCGCGCGGCAAGCACTGGAGTCATTCGGAGGCGTCAGCCAGACCGCGTTCGCAATGCCCCATTGCACGAAGCTGATCACGCCCTTGGCGAGCACTGCGAAGAGCACGAGCGTGATGATCACATTCGGGATTGAGGAGAACAGGTTGGCGCGCACCCAGCGCAGCACGCGGTTGCCGGATTGCGGCCGGCGGACAGTGCGCGGAACGTCAGTGATCGCCGTCATCGTCAGCGCTCCACCAGCGCGATGCGCGCGTTGTACCAGTTCATGAAGAAGCTGATCGACAGGCTGATGGTCAGGAACACCGCCATGATCAGCGCAATCGCCTCGATCGCCTGCCCGGTCTGGTTCAGCGTGGTGTTGGCGATCGAGACCACGTCCTGGTAGCCGATCGCAACCGCGAGCGAGGAGTTCTTGGTGAGGTTGAGATACTGGCTCGTCATCGGCGGCACGATGACGCGCAGCGCCTGCGGCAGGATGATCTGCCGCAGCATGAAGCTGCGGCGCAGGCCGAGCGCGTTGGCGGCGTCCCACTGTCCCCGCGACACCGACTGAATGCCGCTGCGCACGATCTCGGCGATGAAGGCCGAAGTGTAGGTCACGAGCGCGATCAGCAGCGCAAAATATTCCGGCGCGAGCGTCAACCCGCCGACGAAGTTGAAGCCGCGCAGCTCGGGCCAGGCGATGGTCCAGCGCACACCGAGCTGCCACGACAACAGCGCCGGCAGCGCGACGATGAGGCCGAGCGCAAAAGGCCAGGCCGGCCGAGGCCTGCCGTCGAGCATCTGCTGCGCGATCAGAGCCCGCCTTATGACGTAAAACACGACCGCGCCGGCAAGGGCGGTGCCGAGTACCCAAAGCTGCCCCTCGCCGATCGGGATCGACGGCAGAATCAGACCGCGATTGGACAGGAAGACACCCTCGATCGGCCGCCATGCAGCGCGCGCGGCCGGTAGCGCCTGCATCAGCACGTACCAGAACAGGAGCTGCAACAGCAGCGGGATGTCGCGCAGCACTTCGACATAGACGGCAGCGAGCCGCGACAGCAGCCAGTTGGCCGATAGGCGCGAGATGCCAATCAGCGTTCCCAGGATCGTCGCGAGCACGATGCCGATGACGGCGACGCGCAAGGTGTTGGCGACACCGACGACGAACGCCCAGAAGTAGGTGTCCTTCGGGCTGTAGGCGAGCAGGCTGTCGGCGATCGGCATGCCGGCCTCGCGGCCGAGGAACGCAAAGCCGGTGGAGATGCGGCGCGCCGAGAGATTGTGAACGGTGTTGGACCAGAGGAAGGCGATGATGGCGAGGGCAATGCCGACGACGAGGATCTGCCATAGCAGGCCCTTGAGCTGCGGGCCTCCCAGCGCGAGCGAGAATGTCCGGCGCGGCGGTGGTCTGGGGCTATCGGTCGTCACAGCACAAAAATCCTCAAAGCGCTTTGAAAGCAGCGATTTCCGGCCATGCGCCTCGTTGGCGCGCATCAACTGTTGCACCAATCGGCGATATATGCAACAAATGTTTCATGGCCGAGCCAGCGAAATCCTCACCCCTGAGCGAACTCTGCAGCGCACTGCCATCGCTCCCGATGCGGCTGCAGGAGGTCGGACGTTTTGTCGCGGCCAATGACTACGACGCCACCACCCGCTCGATGCGCGATCTCGCGGCCGAAGCGGGCGCCGACCCTGCCGCGTTCACGCGGCTTGCCAAGGCGATCGGCTATTCCGGCTGGGACGCGTTGCGCGCGGCGCTGACCGAAGCGCGACGGCCGTCGCAGACCTCGCCCTTCTCGGGCCGCGCCAAAGGGCGCCGCCACGGTCCGAATTCCGACGTCGCGCTGATCAGCGACAAGCTCGAAGCGGAAGCTTTGGGCCTGCCGCGGATCTCGGCCTCCTCCGTGGCCGATGCCGCAAAGGCATTGCACGACGCCAAGCGCATCTGGATTGCCGGCTTCCGAAGCTGCCGCAGTGTTGCGGAGCTCCTGAACTATGAGCTGCGGCTGTTCCGCGCGGGTGAGGTGCAGATCGTCGGCGGCTCCGGCCCTGACGATCTCGACATCGGCGCCTTCCGTGCCGGCGAAGCGGTCGTCGTGATCGGCTTCACGCCCTACACGGGCGCAAGCGTCCGGGTGGCGCAAGCCGCCTATCGCGCCGGCGCGACGCTGATCTCGATCGCGGACAGCGTTGCCGCGCCGATGGCCGAAGGCGCGGACCATGTGCTGCTGTTTGAAGCTGCGTCTTCGCCCGGATTCTTCCCGAGCCTCACCGGCGCGATCGCGATCGCGCAGTCGCTCGCCGCGGTGACGTTCTCGCTCGGCGGCGCGGCTGCGAAGAAGCGCCTCCAGGACACCGAGGCGCGATTGACCGCTACCTCCATCTACGTATCAGAGAAAGGTTGAGCCATGGGCACCCGCACGAGCCACGTGCTGCACCGTTCCTTGCGCGAGACGCCGCCGAAGGCAATCGGCGGCGAAGGCGTTTACCTCTTCGCCGAGGACGGACGGCGCGTGATCGACGCCTCCGGAGGCGCCGCGGTCTCCTGCCTCGGCCATCAGCATCCGCGCGTGATCGCGGCGCTGGCGAAGCAGGCCTCGACACTGGCCTATGCGCACACCGCGTTCTTCTCTTCCGAGGCGGCGGAGCGGCTGGCCGAGACGCTGGTCGGCCATGAGCCCGGCGGGCTCGCCTACGCCTATTTCGTCAGCGGCGGATCGGAAGCGATCGAAGCCAGCATCAAGCTCGCGCGGCAATACTTCATCGAGCGCGGCGAGCCGCAACGGCAACACTTCATCGCGCGGCGCCAGAGCTATCACGGCAACACGCTCGGCGCACTCGCCGCCGGCGGCAACGCCTGGCGCCGCGAACCCTATGCGCCGCTGCTGTCCGGCGCCTTCAGCCATGTGACGCCGGCCTTTGCCTATCACGAGAAGCACGACAACGAGTCCGATGCAGCGTTCGTGGCACGGCTGGCCGCCGAGCTCGAAGCCGAGTTCCAGCGGCTCGGTCCCGACACCGTCGCAGCCTTCCTTGCCGAGCCGGTCGTCGGCGCCACCGCCGGTGCCGTCACTGCGCCGGATGGCTACTTCAAGGCGGTGCGCGAGATCTGCAACCGCCATGGCGCGCTGCTCATCCTCGACGAAGTCATGTGCGGCATGGGCCGCACCGGCACCACGCATGCCTGGCAGCAGGAAGGCATCGCGCCCGACATCCAGGCGATCGCCAAGGGTCTTGGCGGCGGCTATCAGCCGATCGGCGCGATGCTCGCAAGCGGCAAGATCGTCGACACGATCCGCGCCGGAAGCGGTGCGTTTCAGCACGGCCACACTTATCTCGCCCATCCCCTCGCCTGCGCCGCGGCACTCGCCGTGCAGGAGGTGATCCGCGAGGACGCCCTGCTCGACCAGGTCAGGGAGCGCGGACGTCAGCTCGAGCAGCGGCTGACCGAGCGCTTTGGCAATCACCGCCATGTCGGCGATATCAGGGGCCGCGGCCTGTTCTGGGCGATCGAGCTCGTCGCCGATCGCGCGACGCGCACCTCGTTCGATCCGGCGCTCAAGCTGCATCAGAAGATCAAGGCCGCCACCTTCGCCGAGGGGCTCGGCTGCTATCCCGGCGGCGGCACCGTGGATGGCGTCCGCGGCGACCATGTGTTGCTGGCGCCGCCCTACATCGCCTCGGCGGGCGAGATCGACCTGATTGTCGACAAGCTCGGCACGGCCGTCGACAACGTCTTGCGTAGTGTCAATCAGTGAGGGGAGAGTAGCATGATGAGGAACGTGATTATCGCGGCGGGCTTGCTTGCGGCTTCGGGCAGCGTGGCGTCGGCTGCGACGCTGGACACGGTGAAGAGCCGCGGCACGCTGGTGTGCGGCGTCAGCGCCGGCTTTGCCGGCTTCTCCGCGCCGGACTCGCAGGGCAATTACAAGGGCCTCGACGTCGACTACTGCCGCGCGCTCGCCGCCGGCGTGTTAGGGGATCCCAACAAGGTGCGCTATGTCGCGCTGACCGCGCAGAACCGCTTCACCGCGCTGCAATCGGGCGAGATCGACGTGCTTTACCGCAACTCGACGCAGACCTATTTGCGCGGTGTCACGCTGGGCTTGCGGCAGGGACCGATCAACTTCTACGACGGCCAGGGCTTTGTCGTGAAAAAGGACCTCGGCGTGAAGGAGCTGAAGGATCTCAAGGGCGCCACCGTCTGCGTCGCGCAGGGCACCACCCATGAGGTGACGCTCGGCGATTACGGCCGCGCCAACGGCATCGACTGGAAGCCGCTGGTGTTCGACCGCGTCGACACCATGTACCAGACCTTCTTCGGCGGCCGCTGCGATGCCATGACCCAGGATGCCTCGGCACTGGCCGGCGCGGTCACGACCGCCGCGCCAAACCCGGCCGACTATGTCGTGCTACCGCAGACCATCAGCAAGGAACCGCTCGGACCCTTTACCCGCAATGGCGACGAAGTCTGGAGCGACATCATCACCTGGCTGCATTACGGGCTGATCGAGGCGGAAGAGCTCGGCGTGACGCAGGCCAATGTCGAGGAGATGGCAAAGTCGCAGACGCCCGCGGTGCAGCGGCTGTTAGGTACCTCCGGCGATCTCGGCTCGCGGCTTGGGCTGGACAACAAGTGGCTGGTCACGGCGATCAAGGCGACCGGCAACTACGGCGAGATCTACGAGCGCAACGTCGGCAAAGGCAGCCCGCTGAAGCTCGAGCGCGGCCTCAACGGCCTCTGGAGCAAGGGCGGCTTGATGTACGCCATTCCGTTCAAGTAAAGAATTTTGCCTCGCCCCGTTCTTACGGGGAGAGGTCGACCGCGTAGCGGTCGGGTGAGGGGCGCTTCCGCGAGTCCATCTCTCACCTTTTCGTATGGATAGAGCCCCTCACCCCAACCCTCTCCCCGTAAGAACGGGGAGAGGGATGAGAAGGCAGCAACGAAACCTCATGCGCATCACCCTGATCCACGCCCTCAAGCATTCCATCGCGCCGATCGAGTCGGCCTTTGCGCGTCTTTGGCCGGAGGCGCGACTGATGAACCTGCTCGACGACAGCCTGTCGGCGGATCTGGCGCGCGACGGCGCGCTCACCGACGCCATGACCGACCGGTTCCTTGCGCTCGGGGATTATACCGTCGCGACCGCGGCTGACGCGATCCTGTTCACCTGCTCGGCCTTCGGGCCCTGCATCGAGGCGGTTGCGCGCGCGCATGCGCCGAAGCCGGTCCTGAAACCGAATGAAGCAATGATCGAGCAGGCGGTGACGATGGGCCGGCGCATCGGCCTGCTCTCAACCTTCCCGCCGACGTTGCAATCGATGCCGCCGGAGTTTCCCGCCTCTGTCGAGATCGTACCGAAGCTCGCCGAAGGCGCGCTCGCCGCGCTCGATCGCGGCGACCGCGCCACGCACGACCGCCTGATTGCGGAAGCCTCAAAAGACCTGCGCGACTGCGACGTGATCGCGCTCGCCCAATTCAGCATCGCGTCCACCGCGCCGCTGGTTGCGGATGCGACCGGCAAGCCGGTGGTGACGACGCCTGACAGCGCCGTGCTGAAACTGATGAAGCTGTTGTCGGCGACGCGCTAGTCGGCTTTGCCGCGGCGCACTCCCTTGATCGCGACCTCCAGCGCGAGCTTGGTCTCGGCGACGAAATCCTCGACCAGCTCCTCGCGCGTGGTATGCGCCGACCGGCCGGTGAGCATGCCCTGCTCGGCCAACATCACCACGCCGTGCAGCGCGGCCCAGATCTTCAGCGCATGGCGCTCGCGCAAATAGCCGACGGCCGGCGCCTCCAGCGCCTCGATCACGAGCGCGAAGGTCTCGTTGGTTGCCGCGTGCAACTCGCTCCCCGCGTCCGCACAGGAGACGGTGCGCGAGGCGAACATCAGCCGGTAGATGCCGTTGCGGCGCAGGCCGAAATCCAGCGTGGCCTGGGCGAGCCGCGAAAGCCTCGACTGCTTCGATGGCTTCGCCATGGCCTCGCGCAGCACAGCGGTGAATTGCCGGAAGGCTTCCGCCGTCACCGCGGCGAGCAGCGCCTCGCGGTCGGCGAAATGACGATACGGCGCAGGTTGCGACACGCCGAGTTCCTTCGCCAGTGCCTTGATGCTGATCGCCTCCGCCCCGCCCTGCTCGGCCTCGCGCAAGGCGGCCTTGATCAGGGCATCACGAAGATCGCCATGGTGATAGGCGTTTTGCGGCTTGCGGGCGAGTTGCGTCGGCATGTTGAGCGGAAACCTATAAGTTTGCGCTTGACAGGGAAAGCCCGTCCGCAATGTAATATACTATAACTTAACCTCGCGGTGAACGCCGCGGACAAAAATCAATTGAGGAACGCGCCCGGCCCCGCATGGGGTCTGCATGCGCATCACCGAGGGAGCTTAGATGGCAGAACGACTGAGGGTTCACGTCGATCCCGAAAAGTGTCAGGGGCACGCACGCTGCAAGGCGCTGGCGCCGGAACTGTTCGAGCTTGACGAATACGGCAATGCGCATGAGGTCGGCGACGGCACCGTGCCGGCCGGCCTTGAAGACAAGGCCTGGCTTGCCAAATCCAACTGTCCGGAAATCGCAATCGAAGTGACCGAGGAGTAGTGCGCCGCACGTTCCTGCGTTCTTCCGTGAACACAAGCCCCAAGGATCCAGAGATGTCCGACGTCAGCCAACCCGCCGCCCATCCGCCCGTCACCGATTGGCTCCACGATTTTGATCACACCGATCCGCGCTGGACGGAAGATCCCTTCCCGATCTGGGACCAGATGCGTGCCGCAAGCCCTGTCGTGCACACCGAGCGCTTTCTCGGCTGCTATTTGCCGACGACCTACGAAGCGGTGCGGCAGATCGCCAACGACACCGAAAGCTTCTCCTCGCGTCGCATCATCGTTCGCGATGAACGGCCCGAAGTCGCCAAGAACGCGGCGCCGCCGATCACCTCCGATCCGCCGGACCACAAGCCGGCCAAGCAATTGCTGCTGCCGCCGTTCACGCCGGATGCGATGAAGAAGCTCGAGCCGCGCGTCCGCGCCATCTGCAACGAGCTGATCGACGAATTCATCGCCGATGGCAAGGTCGACGCCGCCGCGCGATACACCAAGCACATCCCGGTGCGCGCGATCGCTCACATGCTCGGCATCCCCGAGAGCGACGGCGACCTCTTCATCAAGTGGATCCACATGATCCTCGAGCTGAGCATCAAGAACGAGATGATGCTGAAGCAGGCGGCCGAGGAGATGACCAACTATTTCGCCGGCCATGTCGAAGCGCGCAAGAAGGCGCCGGGCGACGACCTGATCTCCTATCTCCTCAACGCCCGTGACAAGAACGGGCAGCCGCTCGATGACTCCCACATCTACGGCTCGCTGCGGCTGCTCCTGATCGCCGGCATCGACACCACCTGGAGTGCGATCGGCTCCTCGCTCTGGCACCTTGCAAAGACGCCTGCAGACCGCGAGCGCCTGATCGCCGAGCCCGAGCTGATGCCGATCGCTGTCGAGGAACTCTTGCGCGCCTATTCGCCAGTGACGATGGCGCGCGAGGTGATGAAGGAGACGACCATCGCCGGCTGTCCGGTCAAGCCGGGCAACATGGTGCTGCTGTCCTTCCCCGCCGCCAACCGCGACCCCAAAATGTTCCCCGATGCCGACAGGGTCGTGCTCGATCGCCGGGAGAACCGCCATGCCGCCTTCGGCCTCGGCATCCACCGCTGCGTCGGTTCCAACCTGGCGCGGATGGAGATGCAGGTCGCAATTGAGGAATGGTTGAAGCGAATCCCGGACTTCCGGCTCAACCCGGCCGGCACCGTGACCTGGTCGCAAGGGACCGTGCGCGGCCCCCGCCAGTTGCCATTTCTGCTCGGAAAGGCCATGTAGCCTCCAGACAGAAAATGTTCTGGGAGGCCGGTGATGACAGACCAAGCAATCGAGCCGGCCTCCGAGCGATTCGACATTGCCGACGCCGAACGCCGCATCAAGGCGATCTTCATCGGCTCGATCGGCAATCTCGTCGAATGGTACGATTTCTACGCCTATACGGCGTTCGCGCTGTATTTCGCGCCGGCGTTCTTCCCCGGCGACGATCCTGTCGTCCAGCAACTGAACGTCGCCGTCGTGTTCGCGGCGACCTTCCTGATGCGCCCCCTGGGAGGCTGGTTCTTCGGCTATCTCGCCGATCATTTCGGACGCCGGATATCGCTGACGCTCTCCGTCGTCTTCATGTGCTTCGGCTCGCTGATCATCGCGGTGACGCCGACCTATGCCTCGATCGGTCTTGCCGCCCCGGCCATCCTTGCGGTCGCGCGCGTGATCGAGGGCTTAAGTCTCGGCGGCGAATATGGCGCCAGCGCCACCTATTTGAGCGAGGTCGCCGATCCCAGGCATCGCGGCTTCTATTCGAGCTTTCAGTACGTCACCCTGATCGGCGGACAGCTCACCGCGATCATCGTGCTGTTGCTCTTGCAAAAGGTGTTCCTCACGCCCGAGGAGCTGAAGGCCTGGGGCTGGCGCATTCCGTTTGCGATCGGTGCAATGCTGGCGATCTTCGCCGCGGTGATGCGGCGCGGCCTGCATGAGACCGAGGCGTTCGAGGAAGCCAAGAAGGTGGTGAAGCCGACCGGCTCCATCGCAAACCTCCTGAAATATCCGCGGGAGCTGTTGCTGGTGGTGGGACTGACCGCGGGCGGTACCGCGGCATTCTACACCTTCACCACCTACATGCAGACCTTCGTCAAGCTCTCGGTCGGGCTCACCGAGGACCAGACCACCTTCGTGATCTTCGGCACGTTGATCTTCGCGACCATCCTGCAACCGATCTATGGCGCGATCTCCGACAAAATCGGACGCAAGCCGCTGCTGATCTTCTTCGGCGTCGCCGGCACGCTCGCAACCGTCCCGCTGCTGATGACGCTGAAGGAGACGAAATCGCCCTTCATGGCATTCGTGCTGATCTGCTGCGCCTGGCTGTTCGTCGCCGGCTACACCTCGATCAACGCGGTGGTGAAGGCCGAGCTGTTCCCGACCAATGTCCGCGCGCTCGGCGTGGGGCTACCCTATGCGATCACGGTCTCCCTGTTCGGCGGCACGGCGCCGGCGATCGCACTCTACTTCAAGACCATCGGGCACGAGGAGTGGTTCTATTACTATCTCAGCGGCATCATCTGCCTCTCGCTGATCATCTATGCTACGATGCGCGACACCAAGCATGCCTCCGCGATGCATCGTCACGAGTAGACATCGTTACGAGTAGATGTCACGAGTAGACATTGCCACGAGTAGATCATGGCTGACGAGAACGAGCCGCCGCCCGAAAGCAAGCTGACGCGGACCAAGGAGAAATGGGCGCGCGAGGGCCGCTTCCTCACCGGCAGGATCGCACGCCCGGAAGATCAGCGCCTGCCGCCCGGACAGCATCTCACCAAGGACTGGCCCGTGCTCGATCTGGGCCTCACACCGGAAATCTCGCCGGAACGCTGGCGGCTCGACGTCTATGGCGCGGTCGAAAACCCGGTGTTCTGGACGTTTGCGGAATTCACGGCGCAGAAGCAGGCGCAATTCACCTCCGACATCCATTGCGTGACGACCTGGTCGCGCTACGACAACCAGTGGGAGGGGCTTGCGACGCGCGAGCTGCTGGCGGCCTGCCAGCCGCGCGATGATGCGCGCTTCGTCGTGCTGCATTCCTATGACGGCTACACCACCAATCTGTCGCTGGAGGATTTCGCCGCTGAGGACGCCCTGCTCGCCCATAGCTGGTCGGGCGAGCCGCTGTCCGAGGAACATGGCGGTCCAGTGCGGCTCATCGTGCCGCATCTTTATTTCTGGAAGAGCGCCAAATGGCTTCAGGCGATCGAGTTTCTGACCGAGGATGCGCCCGGCTATTGGGAAGTCCGTGGCTATCATAACCGCGGCGATCCCTGGACTGAAGAACGCTATTCCGGGGACTGACATTCCCACCTCTCCCGTTGGGAGAGGTGGACGCCAACGTCGAGGAGATACCCATGCCGATGGAGCGCTTTCAATTCACAGGCGAAGGCGGCCATCTGCTGGCGGCCGCGCTGGAGTTGCCGGAGGGTGAACCTGCGGCTTACGCGCTGTTTGCGCACTGCTTCACCTGCGGCAAGGACGTGCTGGCCGCACGCCGGATCGCGGTCGCTCTCGCAGCAAAAGGCATCGCCGTGCTGCGCTTCGATTTCACCGGGCTTGGCTCGAGCGAAGGCGACTTCGCCAACTCCACCTTCTCCTCCAACGTTGCCGATCTCGTGCACGCCGCCGATCATCTGCGCGCAACACGAAAGGCGCCAGCGATCCTGATCGGCCATAGCCTGGGTGGCGCTGCGATCCTGGCGGCAGCCGGAAAGATTCCGGAGCCCAAGGCGGTGGTGACGATTGCTGCGCCATCCGACCCAGCGCACGTCACCGGGCTATTCAGGGAACATCTGAACGACATCCGTACGCAGGGCGAGGTCGAGGTGTCGCTCGCAGGGCGGCCCTTCCGCATCAAGCGCGAATTCCTCGACGACATCGTCGAGCACGAGTTGATGAAGGATATCACGGGCTTGCACAAGGCGCTGCTGGTGATGCATTCGCCCGTCGACGACACCGTCGGCATCGACAATGCGACGAAGATCTTCGTCTCGGCGAAACATCCGAAGAGCTTCGTCTCGCTCGACCACGCCGATCATCTGCTCAGCAAGGCGAGCGATGCCGTTTATGTCGCCGACGTGATCGCGGCCTGGGCGAGCCGCTATGTCGAAGCTGCAAGACCGGCGAAAGTGGCAGGCCTCCCCGAGGCGCCGCGCCAGGTCATCGTACAGGAGACCCGCAAGAGCAAGTTCAACCAGTTGATCTCCGTCGGGCCGCATCGGCTGGTGGCCGACGAGCCGGTCGCGGCCGGCGGCGAGGATGCCGGCCCCGGCCCCTATGATTTCCTGCTCGCTGGCCTTGGCGCCTGCACGTCCATGACCATGCGGCTCTATGCCGACCGCAAATCGCTGCCGCTCGATCGCGTCACGGTGACGCTGAAGCACGCCAAGATCTACGCGAAAGATTGCGAAGAATGCGAGACCCGCGACGGCATGCTCGACCAGATCGACCGCGTGATCGCGATGGACGGCACACTCGATGCCGAGCAGCGCAAGAAGCTGATGGAGATCGCCGACAAGTGCCCGGTGCACCGGACGCTGACGTCGGAGATCCGGATCGTGACGAAGCCTGCGGACTGAGCGACCGCGCTAGAAGCAAGACGCCATCGTCCGCACGGCCGTGCTGATCTCGCTCTCGCGCCAGGCCGCAAAGCCGAGCAGCAAGCCATGATCGCGCGGCCGGCCGAGCGACAGGGTCGATAACGCCCGCGTCTCGACTCCAGCCTCAACCAGCCGCTTGACCGCTGCCCGGTCTGCGCCGCCGCGCTTGAGGCGTGCAACGAGTTGGATGCCGCCCGAGGGCGTCTCGACCTCAAGAACGCCACCCAGACGGCGTTCCATCTCGCCGACGAGGTGATCGCGGCGCGCGTGGTAGAGGCGGCGCATCCGGCGAAGGTGTGCGAGGAAGTGTCCATCGATGATGAACTCGGCCAGCGCTTCCTGGATGTGACTGGCCGCGATCAGTCCCATGTGCCGCTGCGCGATCTCCAACGTGTCGCACAGGGCCGGCGGCGTGACGAGATATCCGAGGCGGATGTCCGAGGTCATCACCTTCGAAAAGGTGCCGACATAGAACACGCGGCCGTGGGCATCGAGCCCCTGCAAGGAGGGCACCGGCCGGCTGTCGTAGTGGAATTCGCCGTCGTAGTCGTCTTCGATAATCCAGGTCTTGCCCGGCCGGCTTGCAGCGAGAAATTCGGTGCGGCGGACAAGCGACATCAATCGCCCCGTCGGGTGCTGGTGCGATGGCGTCATGAAGATGAGCCTTGGCGCGACCGTTCCAGCTACCCGCTGCATGCCCTGCTCATCCAGCCCCATGCCGACCACGCGTGCGCCGGAAGCGCGGAAGGCGGCCGTGGCACCCGGATAGCCTGGATCCTCCACCCAGACCTCGTCACCGGGCGTGATAAGCGTGGCGGCAATCAAGGTCAGCGCGGCCTGCGCGCTCGGCAGGATCATCACCTGCGCCGCCGCTGCGCGAACGCCCCTGCTGGTCGCAAGATACTGCGCCAAAGCCTCCCGCAGGCGTGGCCGGTTGACCGCTCCGATCTCGCGCCTCGCCGACTGCACGGCGCTGCGGCGCAGGCAACGTGCCCAGATCTCGTTCGGAAACTCCCGGGCGTCGGCGTGGCCGGGCCTTAGCGGTCGCAACGACGCGAGATAAGACATCGGCCAGTCCGTCTCGCGCAACTTGGAGGCCCAGGGCGAGAGCCGGGGCTTTCCGGGCTGCACGCGCGATACGGCGGTGCCTGCTCCCTCGGTCCGTTCGCCGCCATCGACCATCACCACCGGACGCCGCCCGTGCGACATCGCGAGGTAGCCCTCAGCGGCGAGCTGCTCGAACGCGAAGCTGACGGTGTTGCGGGACACGCCGAGATCGCTCGCAAGCCGGCGGCTCGACGGCAGCACACGATCCTTGCCGATCCGACCGCTCGCGATCAGGCGCCTGAGCTGGCCGGTCAATTGCACTACCAGCCCTGCCTCGCCGGATCGCTCCAGCGTGATAAGCCCGGAGATCATTGCATCGGAAACTGGCACCTTAGTTCTTTCCAATCTGGCACTTTTTTAAGTGCCAATTGCGATGCTATCTGCCGGGCTGCGCCGCTTCAAGGATCTTGCAATGAACGCCTCCCTGTCACCACGCGCAGCCATCGGCCTGTTCCTGATCGTCGTGCTGGCCTGGGGCGTGAACTGGTCGGTGACGAAGCAGCTGGTGCAGTTCGTCCCCCCGCTGTGGAGCGCGGCGATCCGGAGCTGGATCGCGCTCGTCGGCCTGTTCGTGATCCTGCGCGCGAACAACAATCTGGTGATTCCGAATCGACACGACGTCCCCGTGATCCTGAGCGTGGCGCTTTTGCATATGACGCTGTTCTCGACACTGGCCGCCGCCGGCCTGCGCTTCATTCCCGCCAGCAAGGGCATCGTGCTCGGCTATACGACACCGCTCTGGGTCGCGCTCGCGGCACCCCTGCTCGGGAAGGACACATTGAGCGCGCCGAAAGTCGGCGGAGCAATGCTGGGCCTGGCCGGGCTTGCCGTGATCCTGAACCCCTCCTCAATCGACTGGACCAATATCAATGTCCTGATCGGCGCCGGCATGGTGATCCTGGCCGCCATGTGCTGGGCGGCGAACATCATCTATCTCCGATCGCATGATTGGATCGCCTCGCCGCTCCAGCTCCTGATCTGGCAAGTGCTCGTGGCAACGGTGGTGTTGTCGATCACGGCAACGATAACGGACGGCCTGCCGCACGTGGAATGGTCATCGCGGCTCGTGCTGCTGTTCCTGTATTCGGGCCTGATCGGGACCGCGCTGGCCTATTGGGCGATGTCGATGGTCAACAAGAGCATCTCGGCCCTGACGACGTCGCTCGGCACCACGGCGACGCCAATCGTCGGCATTGCCAGTGCCGCCATCCTGCTCGGCGAGCCCATCGACATCAGCCTTGCCGTCGCGGCTACGCTGATCGTTGCCGGCATCGGCCTTGCGACACTCGCCAATCGTCCCCTGCGCAGTCAGGCGACCTTGAGAGGCTGAACGCGGAGCGCGCCGCGTAGACCGGCGGCGGTGCCGAGCAAAATGCCGGCGACCGCGACGAACGAGGCCAGCGCCAGTGTCGAGAGGCCAGTGAGCCCCTGCCCGATCGAGCAGCCGAAGGCCATGACGCCGCCGATGCCCATCAGCGCCGCGCCACCCGCCGAGCGCAGCATGTGGCGCGGCGATGAATAGCCTTCGAGCTGGAAGCGCCCCGTCGCCAGCGCAGTGACGAGGCTGCCGGCGAACACGCCGGCGACCGTGGCGATGCCGAAATTGAGCGTCAGGCCGGTCGAGAGCATGGCGTATTGCAGCGCGTCCGCAATCGGCGCGATGAAGGTCAGCGAGGTCACCGGCACTGGGTTGAAATCGTCAGCGCCGAGGAAGCCGGTGACGTACCAGCCGCCCGCGATCAGGAGACCGACGATGGCGCCTGCCGCAATCTGGCCCGGCGAGCAGCGGAACGCCGCGTGGGCAAAGGCGAACAGCGCCAGCGCGGCCGCGAGCACGGCAGCACCGAGCGTTCGCGAGGCAGCATCGCCGAGCCCGAAAGCAGACAACAGCGCCGGCAGCGAATTCGCGCCCACGGTGGTCTGCGAGGCCTGCACCAGCGCGATGCGCGCCGGCGCGATCAGGCCTTTCAGCGTCATCTGGGCGGCGATCGCCAGCACGATCACGACGACGAAGGAGCGAAGATTGCCGCGGCCGAGCAGCACCAGCGCGCGCGAGCCACAGCCGTTCGACAGCACCATGCCGTAGCCGAACAGGAGCCCGCCAAGGAACAGCACCGGCGCCGAGAAGGTCTGTTGCAGATAGATCGACTTGCCGAGATCGACCGTGCCGCTTCCGGCAAGGAACTGGCTCGCCGCGATCGCGACTGCGATCGCCAGCGCGTAGGTGCGGACCAGCCGGCCGTCGCCGTCCGCGAGGTACCCGCGCATGCTGCTCATCAGGCAGAAATCGCTGAGCAGGCCGACGGCGCCGTAGACGAGGCCGATGGCGACGCCAGCGAGGATGACGAGTTGGGTCGACGATGCCATCGTTACGGCTTCAGGATCACGCGATCGCGCGAGGAACCCGCAACGGCGGCGTAAGCCTCTTTGGCACGCTCAAGCGCATAGATCGCGCCTTCCTTAATCGGAAACGGCTTCAGCTGTCCGCTGGCAAAGCCCGGACCGAGATCGCGCAGCACTCCTCCCGTCGCGGTCGATGACAGGCCGAGCGTGTCGATGCCGACATAGGTGTGCTGGCCACGGTAAAATTCCAGGATGTTGAACTGCACGATGCGGTCGATCGCCGCGATGAGGATCTGGCGGCCACGCAAGGCGAGCGACTTGTGCGCGGCCTGGAAGTAGGGATCGCCGACCGTGTTGAAGACGATGTCCGCCCCCTTGCCGCCGGTCGCTTCGCGTACGCGCGCGGCGACATCGGTGGCGGAAGAGTCGATCACCTCGACGGGCGCGTTGGTATGGCCTTCATAGGCCTCCGCCTTGCGCACCACGCCGATCACGCGCGCGCCCTGCCAGGTCGCGATCTGCACGGCGGCCTGGCCGACCTTGCCGTTAACGCCCATCACCAGCACGGTCTCGCCCTGCTTCGGCAGGCCAGCGCGACGAAAACCTTCCATTGCGGTGACGAAGGGCACGCCGATGCCGGCGGCTTCCTCCCAGGACAGCGCCTTGGGCTTTTCCACCACGGCATCAAGCTCGACGACAAGATGGGTGGCGTGGGTGCCGTCGCGGCGGATGCCGAGGTCGCCAGAGGAGCCGAGCACCTCGCGGCCGATCGTGCCGGCCGGGCCGTCGATGACGACGCCGGCATAATCACGGCCGGGCGTTCGCGGAAACACGGCATAGGGCATCAAGCCGGTCGCAGCCTTCACGTCGGACGGGTTGACGGCGGCGGCCTTCACTTCGATCAGGACGTCGTTGGCACCACGGGCGAGCGCGTGATGCTCGACGCGAGGCGCAAGCGCCGCTGCATTCTCGGCCTTGGCATTGAGGCGCACGCAGCGCGCTTCGACGGTTTTGCTATCGGTTGCCGACATCGAAAGACCCACGATTTCTCGCGGGCCTTGTCGCCTTTGGGGCCGGTCAAGTCAATCCTTCGGACGCTTGTCGAAGAGGCGCTTCGCCTTGCCGAGCGATCGCTCCAGCGTAGCCGGCGCGACCGCCCGCACCTTGGCGGTGATGCCGATGGTGTTCTTGATGTGAGTCGATATACGCTCGGCGTGGTCGACGAGCCCGCGGCCGTCCCAGCTTTCGGGGCGCGCCTCCGCGATGATGGTCAGCTCATCCATCCGGCCCTCGCGGGTCAGTTCCATGATGAAGTGGCCTCCGCACCACTCGGTCGCGAGCAGCACCTCCTCGATCTGGGTCGGGAACAGGTTGACGCCGCGCAGGATGATCATGTCGTCCGAACGCCCCGTCACCTTCTCCATCCGCCGCATCCCCGGCCGCGCTGTGCCGGGCAGGAGGCGCGTGAGATCGCGGGTGCGATAGCGGATCACCGGGAAGGCTTCCTTGGTGAGGGAGGTGAAGACCAGCTCGCCCTTTTCGCCGTCGGGCAGCACGGCGCCGGTCTCGGGATCGATCACCTCGGGGTAGAAGTGATCCTCCCAGATGTGCAGACCGTCCTTGGTCTCGATGCATTCCTGCGCGACGCCCGGACCGATCACTTCGGACAGGCCATAGATGTCGGTCGCATCCATGTCGAAGGCCTCTTCGATCTCGCCGCGCATCGCGTTGGTCCAGGGCTCGGCGCCAAAAATCCCGACCTTGAGCGAGCATTGGCGCGGATCAAGCTTCTGGCGCTTGAACTCGTCGAGGATCGCCAAGATGTAGCTCGGCGTCACCGTGATGATGTCAGGTCGGAAATCGTTGATAAGCTGCACCTGCCGCTCGGTCATGCCGCCGGAAATCGGCACCACCGTGCAGCCGAGCTTCTCCGCGCCGTAATGGACGCCGAGGCCGCCGGTGAAGAGGCCATAGCCATAAGCGTTGTGGATGATCATGCCGGTGCGGCCACCAGCGGCACGGATCGAGCGCGCCATCACCTCTGACCAGGTGTCGATATCGGCCCTCGTGTAGCCGACGACGATCGGCTTGCCCGTCGTGCCGGAGGAGGCATGCACGCGTACGAGTTTTTCGCGGGGGACCGCGAACATGTTGAAAGGATAGTTGTCGCGCAGATCCGTCTTCACCGTAAACGGAAACTTTGCGAGATCGGACAGCTCTTTGAAATCGGACGGATGCACGCCGGCCTTGTCGAAGGCCTTGCGATAATGCGCGACGTTGTCGTAGGCGTGCTTCAGCGACCAGCCCAGGCGCTGCGTCTGCAACGCCATGATCTCGTCGCGCGAGGCGCGCTCGTGCGCGTCCATCTCGGCACTATAGGCGTTTCCACCTGCCTTCAGCCTGGTCAGAGCCATCCTCGCTTCCCCACATCATTTGTTTGTTCTTGTGCTCACTGATCTTGCGTCGGCAGCCACGTGCCGCGAATGACACGCGAATGCCCACGGAATTCGGCGATGACGATGTCGCCGGCGGTGACGCGCACGTCATAGATGCCGGAACGGCCGCTGCGGGCGACTTCGCGTGCTCTTGCGACGAGACGATCGCCAAGCCTGCCTGGCTTGATGAAAGTGATCTGCCCCTGCGCCGCGACCACGCGTTCATTGTGCGAGTTGCAGGCGAACGCGAAGGCGGAATCGGCAAGCGTGAAGATGAAGCCACCATGGGCAATGCGCTGGCCGTTGACCATGTCCGGCCGCACCGTCATCGCCAGCGTCGCAAAGCCCGGGCCGATCTCGACGATCTCCATGCCGAGATCTTTCGAGGCGTCGTCCTCCGCCCACATCGCATCGGCGCAGGCGCGGGCGATGTCTTCCGGTGACAGGGCTGCTTTGACATTCACTTGCGTCTCCCACCTGTTCTTTTGCGCGCGATGTTCTGCCGATCGCTCAAGACTGTCAAATAATGCGACGCATTTGCATCATCAGGTTCTGATGCAGCCCCTCAGACATGGTCGTAGTCGACCACGACCCGCTCGGACGAGGGTTTTGCCTGGCAGGTCAGTACGAACCCCGCCTTCAGCTCCCAGGGCTCCAGCGAATAGTTGATGTCCATCGGCGCCTCGCCCTCGACCAGCTTGGCGCGGCAGGTCGAGCACATGCCGCCCTTGCAGGCGAAGGGCAGATCGACGCCGGCGCGCAGCGCGGCATCGAGGATCGCTTCGTCCTCGGCGACCGGAACATCGCGGCGCTTGCCGTCGATGATCAGCGACGCGATGGCCTTCGGCGGCGCATCGGCTGCGACCGCCTTCTTCGGACGCGGCTTGCCGCCGAACTCGGACACGAAACGTTCGACGTGAATGCGATCATCCGCAATGCCGAGGTCGCGGCAGGTCGCCTCGATCTCCTCGCTCATGCCAGACGGACCGCAGACGAAGACGTGATCGACGCTTGCGGCCGAGACCAGCGAGCGCAGCAGCACCCTCACCCTCTCGCCGTCGAGCCGGCCATGCAGGATCGGGATATCCTGCTCCTCGCCCGAGATGACGTGGAAGATCGAGAGGCGATCGATGAAGCGGTCCTTGAGTTCCTCGAGCGCCTCCAGGAACATGATGTTGTCGGTCGCCCGGTTGCCGTAGAACAGGAAGAAGCGGCTCTTGGGCTCGCGCGCCAGCACGCCCTTGACGATCGACAGGATCGGCGTGATGCCGGAGCCTGCGGCAAAGCCGACATGGACACGCGCGGTGTCGCCTTGCGGGATCGCACCGAAGCGGCCGGTCGGCGTCATCACGTCGAGCTCATCGCCGCACTTCAATTCGTCGGCCGCCCAATTCGAAAACGCGCCGCCGTCGACCTTCTTCACGGCGATGCGAAGCTCGCCGTCGTCAGGACCCGAGCAGATCGAATAGGAGCGGCGCACCTCCTCGCCTTCGAGCATGGTGCGGAGCGTCAGATACTGGCCGGGCGTGAAGGCATAGTCGCTGGCGAGCTCGCCCGGAATGGCGAAGGTCATCGACACCGCGTCGGAGGCCTCGCGGCGGAGGTCGTTGACGGCGAGACGATGAAAACGTGGTGCGGCTGCGGACATGGTCAATGACACTTGAAGTAGTCGAACGGTTCGCGGCACGACTTGCAGCGCCAGAGCGCCTTGCAGGAGGTCGAGCCGAATTCGGACAACAGCTCGGTATTCTCCGAGCCGCATTGCGGGCATGCGACCGCCTGCTCGCCGAACAGCGCGCGGCGCGAACCAGAGGCTTGCGGCGGCGCGATGCCGTAGGCGCGGAGCTTTTGGCGGCCCTCCTCGCTCATCCAGTCGGTGGTCCAGGCGGGCGACAGCACGGTGCGCACTTTTGGGCGATGGAAGCCGGCGCGTTCCAGCGCCAGTTCGATCTCGAGCGCGATCATGTTCATCGCGGGGCAGCCTGAATAGGTCGGGGTGATCGCGACCTCGACGTGATCGCCGCGAAGCGCAACATCACGCAGCACGCCGAGATCGGCAATGGTCAATACCGGAATCTCCGGATCGACCACGCTTGCCGCCGCGTCCCATGCGCGCTGGCGCAGATCGCTCTTGCTGTCGAGCGCCGTCACCATGTCAGCCCCGGGAAGGTGCGCTGCATCGATTGCAGCTCGCTGAGGAGATGGCCGAGATGCTCGCTGTGCCGGCCGGCGCGGCCGCCCTGCTGCATCCAGTTGTTTTGCGGCAGCGAGAGCGTCGCCTCGCTGGCGACATTGGCGAGCGTCGTCAGCCAACGGTCGCGCAACGTTGCGGGATCGATCGCGATGCCCACATCGATCAAGGTTCGCTCGCCGTCGTCGACGGCAAACATCTCGCTGGTGAAGGACCAGAGATGATCGATCGCTCCTTGCGCACGCGCGTGGCTCTCCTCGGTGCCGTCACCGAGCCGGATGATCCACTCCGAGGCATGGCGCAAATGATAGGCGCTTTCCTTCTCGGACTTGGCGGCAATGGCTGCGAGCGTTGCGTCGCGCGAGGTCATCATCGCCCGCCAGTAGAGATCGGCGAAGGCGGAATAGAAGAACTGCCGCACCAGGGTCTGGGCGAAATCGCCGTTCGGCTGCTCGACCAGCAGCAGGTTGCGGTACTGGCGAACATCGCGCAAGTAAGCGAACTTGTCCTCGTCATTGTCCTTGCCTTCAACCTTGGCCGCATAGGTGTAGAGCTCGCGGGCCTGGCCGATGAGGTCAAGCGCGATGTTGGAGAGCGCCATATCCTCTTCCAGCATCGGCGCGTGCCCGCACCATTCCGACAGCCTATGGCCGAGGATCAGCGCATCGTCGGCGCGGCGCAGCGTGTAGAGCACGAGCGGTGTCTCGGAGACCTGGATGTTGGCGACTGGCATCTGTTCAATCCACCTTGCCACTTGTTCCAACCTCATCCTGACGAGGCGCGAAGCGCCGTCTCGAAGGATGGGCCGCGCGTCACGGGCCTTCATGGTTCGCCCGGCGATGCGAAGCATCTTCCGGAGACGCCGCTTCGCGGCTCCTCACCATGAGGGTTGAGAGAGCTACATGTGCCCGACTTCTTCCGGCACCTCGTAAAACGTCGGATGCCGGTAGATCTTGGATTCCGCAGGCTCGAACATCATGCCCTTCTCGGCGGGATCGCTCGCCGTAATGGCAGTGGACGGCACCACCCAAATCGACAGGCCCTCGCCGCGACGGGTGTAGATGTCGCGCGCGGCTTGCAGCGCCATGGTGGCATCGCTCGCATGCAGCGAGCCGACATGCTTGTGCGCGAGCCCGTTGCGGCTACGAATGAAGACTTCCCACAGCGGTGTGTTCGGCGTGGCCATCGTGATCTCCCTACTCCGCAGCTTGCGCGGTCTGGCGGTGCTGGCGTTTCGCTGCATAGCTAGCTGCCGCCTCGCGCACCCAGGCGCCGTCGTCATGCGCCTTGCGGCGCGCGGCGATGCGGTCGCGGTTGCAGGGGCCGTTGCCGGCGAGCACCTGCTTGAATTCGGTCCAGTCGATCTCGCTGTAGCGCCAGTGTCCGTCGGCATCCTGCGTCATGGCGGGATCGGGAATGGTCAGCCCGAGATATTGGGCCTGCGGCACCGTGGCATCGACGAACTTCTGCCGCAGCTCGTCATTGGAGAAGCGCTTAATCTTCCATCTCGTCGAGGTGTCGCTGTGCTGGCTTGCTGCATCGGGCGGGCCGAACATCATCAGCACCGGCCACCACCAGCGGTTCAATGCGTCCTGCGCCATCGCCTTCTGCTCGTCCGAGCCGCGGCACAGCGTCAGCATGATCTCGTAGCCCTGGCGCTGGTGGAAGGACTCCTCCTTGCAGACGCGGATCATCGCGCGCGCGTAGGGACCATACGAGCAGCGGCACAGCGGGATCTGGTTCATGATCGCAGCGCCGTCGACCAGCCAGCCGATGGTACCAATGTCCGCCCAGGTCAGCGTCGGATAGTTGAAGATCGAGGAGTACTTGGCCTTGCCGGCGAGCATCGCATCGACCAGCTCCTCGCGCGAGGAGCCGAGCGTCTCGGCAGCGGCATAGAGATAGAGCCCGTGGCCGCATTCGTCCTGCACTTTTGCGAGCAACGCCGCCTTACGCCGCAGCGTCGGCGCGCGGGTGATCCAGTTGCCTTCGGGCAGCATGCCGACGATTTCGGAATGGGCGTGCTGGGAGATCTGCCGGGTAAGCGTCTTGCGGTAGGCCGCAGGCATCCAGTCGTTCGGCTCGATGCGCTCCTCGGCATCGATCCGCGCCTGGAATTGCGCAGCCTTGGCGGCATCCTCGAGGCCGCGATCGTCGGCCTCGGCCGTGTTCAGCGCCTGGGTGTACATGCGCATCCTCCCGATTTATTGGGAGGCAATATATAACAAAAATTAGATCATGCAAGATATTTCTGTAACATAAAATCCAATGCATGATCCGGAAAAGTGCGAAGCGGTTTTCCCTCGCGACAAACGCGGAACACGTTTGCGCGGAGATCATGCGCAAACAATAACCTGAAGCGCGATGACGATTTATCCCAATCGCACCGCGCTTTAGGCGCCGAACCTCCGTTCCAGCAGCTTCCGCGCCGCGGGGAGCGTCCCCTTTTCATTGGTTCCGTGGTCATCAAGCCATTGTTCCGACCGGACCAGGAGCGCGCGATAGATCTCGCCGCAGAGCTCGCGAGCCGCCCTGCCCGGCCAGTCCGCCGGCAGCAATTCGCCCGGCAGCAGCGGATCGCGCAGCACCACGCGGCGATAATAGTGGATCAAGAGCATGCGCGCGGTGAAGGCGTCGGCGTCAGAGAGGTCAGTGCCGCGCGCAATCGCGGTGCGCAGCGGCTCGAACATCTTCATGAATTTCAGATAGGCATCGGCCGTACGATCGAGCGGCCAGCTCGCGCTGAGCAGGCGGCGGCCGCTGTCATCCTCGGCCGAGACCTCGAGGCGGATCGCACCGGCAGCCTCGTCAGGCACCGGCACGCCCGATGGCGCGACCCACACGCCCGGCAGCGGACTGCCGAAGCCGGCATTGCGCAGCGCCTCACGCGAGGCGTCGCGGTCCTCGCCGTTGCCGATCAGCAGCAGCTCGAAGCGGCCGGTCCAGTCGGATGGCGGCGGATCGTAGATGTGGCGCGTCGCGGCCTCGAAGGTCTGGCGCCCCTTTTCGGCGAGGCGATAAAAGCTGTTGCGTCCGACCTTTTCGCGCGTGAGCCAGCCGTCGGCGGCAAGCCGCGACATCGCAGTGCGAACGACGCCGCTGTCGATGTCGAGACCTGCAAAGAATTCGAGCAGCGTGCCGAGCCACACCGAGCCGCCGCGCGGCACGATGGCATCGCCGAACACGGTGATGACGATGGAGCCGGTGCGCGACGGCTCGCGCTTGAGCTGGTCGATGATGCGGGAAAGCGGATGCGCCATGCGAGAGGCATAGCGCGATTTGCGCTAATGCCAAAGCCGGGCTCGATCCTTCGAGACGGCGCTTCGCGCCTCCTCAGGATGAGGTCGAACAGCTATCGCGAGGATTCAGGTCTCAAGCCCTCATGGTGAGGAGCGCGGCAGCGCCGCGCGTCTCGAACCATACAGGCCCGCTCAGCGATGCGGATCGGGGTAAACCAGGCTGCGCCAGCCGCCGCGATCGAAGGGCTGCCACTGGCCCTCCTTCTGCGCCAGACGATCAGCCACCGCGTAAACGGCGGCGGGGTGATGTCCCATGCCGCAATGGCTGCTCTCGACCTCGATGCTCTCGGTCTGCGCGCCCGTCTTCTCCATGCAGCCCTGCCAGGCGCAGACGCCGTCGGTGCGGCTGAAGATCGCGGTGGTCGGCACCGGCGGCGGGACGGAGAGCTCGCCGCCGAAGCGCGGATCGACTTCGTCGGCTTTACGACCGCTCGCCCATTCATAGACGCGCCAGGCATTGGTCGAGCGCGGATCGCCGGCAAAGGGGCTGCCTAGCGTGATCACCTGACGCACGCGCTCCGGCATCATCTTGGCAAGCTGGCGCGCGTAGAGACCCCCTAAGCTCCAGCCGACCAGGCTGATCTTGCGACCATGGGTATCGTTGAGCCCCTGGACGAGATCGACCATCGCATCCTGGACGCCCAGACGCAGGCCATAGTTGCGGCCCTGGCGCCAGCCGCTGACGGCATAGCCCTTGCCCTTGAGGAACGAGCGCAGCGGCCGCGTCGAGGCGTCCGACGCAACAAGGCCGGGCAACACCAGCACCGGGTGGCCGTCGCCGCGCGGCGCGAGGCTGAGCAGTGGCAGCGCGCCGAGGAAGGCGCCGAGTTCGTGGATCGCCCGCCCCTCCAGAAACATCAGGGTGCGGGACGGCGGGCGCAGCGTCTGGGCAGTAGCGGTCATCAACGTTTCCTCTGAAGGCACCGGCCGCGATGCCGGTCGATGGGCATGAATTGCAAGACGCCGGCTTCTTGATCGTTCCGCAGCGCAACATGAATCAGCTAGGCGGCCGGTTCCCGACATTCAAGCCGGTACAAACGGGAGCGACAATAGGTCCGCGCGTTAATGCTAACGGCCGTGACGCAAAAGTCACAGCAGCCGGAGCAGGAATTCTGCGGAGTAGAGCGCAAGGCCTGCGAGCCCGCCGATCAGCGAGCCGTTGAAGCGGATGTATTGCAGGTCGCGGCCGATGTTGATTTCGATCAGCGAAATCAACTGCGTCATATTCCACGACTTGACCTGGTCGGAGATGAAGGTCGAGACGCCGCTCTTCTGGTCGGCGACGAAGCTGCGCAGCACCGTGACCAGGCCCTTGTTGATCTCGCCGCGCAGCTCAGTGTCGCCGGCGAGCGCCTCTCCCGCCGCGACGAACATGCCGGCGAGATGATGCTGAAGTACCTGGGTCTCGCCGGAGGCGCTACGTTCGATGAAGGCGCGCGTGTTGGCCCACACCGTGCGCGCAAGATCCGCAAGCTCGGGCCGCGCCAAGAGATCCCGCTTCAGACCGTCGATGCGGTCAATATAGGTCTGGTCGGTGCCGAGCCGGTCGACGAAGGTCAGCACCATGCGATCGAACTCGCCGCGAAACGGATGCTTGGGATCGCTGCGCACCTCCTCGAAGAAGGCGCTCGCAGATGCCACGATCTTGTTCACCAGAAACTTGTCGGCGCGATAGAGCCTGAGCAGGGTCGGCAATTCCGCGCGCACCTTCTCGCGGATCATCGCCATTGTCTCCTTCCCCGTCAGCGTGTCGTGCATGACGCGCAGGAGATCGTCGAACAGCCCCTGGTGCCGCCCCTCCGCAACGAAGCCGCGCAGCGTGCCGGCCGCGAGCGGCGCGAGGTCGATGGCCTGCAGTTGCGAAGACATGCGGCGGATGATGAAGGTCATCAGGCCCGAGCTTTCCGTTGCGGAGAAAGCCTCCGGCAACAGCCGCAACGCAAAGCGCGCGAGGTCGTCGCTGCGCTTGCGGTCACGCAGCCAGTCGGCGACGAAGGAGCCGAAGTCGATCTCCTTCAGCTTCGCCTCGACCGGACCCGCCTCGAGGAAATGCACCTGGATGAATTCGCCGAGCTTGTCGGCGATGCGAGCCTGGTTGCTCTGGATGATCGCGGTGTGCGGAATTGGCAGGCCGAGAGGCCGCTTGAACAGCGCGACCACGGCGTACCAGTCGGCAAGGCCACCGATCGTCGCGGCTTCCGCGAAGGCCGCGATGAAGCCGAATACGGGGTGCACGTTGAGCAGCCATTTCGCGACCACGAACAGCGCGAGCGTCGAGGCCAGCACGAACGTCGCCAGCGCCTTGACGCGGCGCAGCTCGGCCGCGCGTTCGGCGTCGCCGGGGGCATCGAAGGAGAAGGTGCCTGATAGAGTCATGACTACATCACAGTACTCCGTCATTGCGAGCGAAGCGAAGCAATCCAGAATCTTCCCGCGGAAAGACTCTGGATAGCTTCGTCGCTTCGCTCCTCGCAATGACAGTAGTACAAAAAACAAGGCCCGCCGAAGCGGGCCTCAAATTCAGTTTGTCGACGCGAGCGCACACATCAGGCGGTCTTGTTGTAGACCTTCGCGAAATTGTCCTGAGCGGACTTCGCGCCGTTGGCGGCGAGCTTGCCGAGATAGTCGGTGGTCGCCTTGGCGCGCGAGACGAACGCTTCGCCGCGCGAACGGAGCAGGCTGGACTGGATCTCGACGGCTTCGCTGACCGACTTGGCCGAAGCGAGCTTGTCGATGCCGGAGAAGAACGCCTCGGCGTCCTCGTAGATCGCCTGCTGGATGTTGCGGCTGATCTTGCCGGCCTCGGTGACGGACTCAGCAACCGCGTTCTCGATGGCGGCGGTCACCCGCTCGGAGCCAGCGAAAACTTCGGCAGCACGATCCTTGGCGGTGTTGGCAGTCTTCTTGACGAATTCGCGGGCAGCCTCGGGAACTTCCAGGTTCTGGATGTTCTTGAACGCGTCCTTGAAGCCCTCGAAAGCGGTGTTGGTTTCGGTCGTCATGGGGTCTCTCCATCCTCAATTGTCTGAGCTATGGGCTCACCCCGTCCGGATTGGCCCGGGGCACGGCTTATATGACACAGTTAATTGTGCGTCGCAACATTCCTGTTGCACTGCGATATCACGAAATCGTGAACAGCCTTAATGGGAGGCATCATGATGCCTCCTTGGCCATTTCGGGAGCTGATGCAGGGCCTTGCTGCCTGCCTAAGGGCTGGACGGCGCTCTTAGTGCTCGACGGCGCTTGGCAGCCCGTAGGCCTCCATCTGGGCCTGGACCTGCGCGATGTTGTGCCCGAGCACGACGATGTCATGGGTCTTGCCGTCGACGTCCCGGACGTGGTCGCGCAGCAGCGCCTCGGCCTTGAAGCCGAGGCTCTCGAACAGGGCGATCGCCGCCTGCTGGTCAACCGTCATCTGGACCGAGAGCTTTTCGAGGCCGGCACCGAGGGCGAGCGCAAAGGTCTCCTGCGACAACGCCCGCCCGACCCCCTTCCCGCGGACGTCCTGCGACACCACCATCCGGATCTCGCCGACATGGGGCGACCAGGAATGGGGATCGCGCACCAGCGTGCCGCAACCGACGACCTTGCTGTCCTTCACCGCGAGCAGGCTCTGAATCGCGCCGCGCTCGATCTCCTTGACCCAGGCCGACAGCACCTTCGGCTCGCTGATGTTGCGCGGCAGGAACAGGAGATCATGCGTCGGCAGCTCCTTGCCGAAGGTGAGCACGGCGGATTCATCTGCCGGGGACATCAGGCGCATCTCGACGTCTCCAGCATCCGTCTTGACGCGACGCGGATAGGAACGCGCTTCACTCATGTCGATCTCTTCCCCAGCCAGGTATCCAGTTTCGGCCACAGCCGTTTGATCGCGTTGGCGCCGGCGACGAGCGAGACGTGGCCGCCCTTCAGCATCACCTCTTCCTTGTCCTCGGACCCGATCTTCGTGATCAGATGCTTTGCGGCGTCATATGGCACGATGTGATCGTGCTCAGCGACCGCATGCAGGATCGGCACCTTGATGTCTTCGAGCTTTGCCGCGCGTCCCCCCACCGACATGGTGTCATTGAAGAGCTTGTTGTCCCACATCAGGTCCTTGGTGATGGCGCGGAAATATTCGCCGGCGAGCGGCAGCGTGTCGGTCGCCCAGCGGTCGAACATCCGGTAGGATTTGACGAACTCGTCGTTCCAGATGTTCTCCCAGAGCTGGATCTGGCTCACCGTGCGCGAGGCGGGGCGCAGCATCTCGAAGGAGGAGAGAATCATCTCGGGCGGAACGTTGCCGACGCTGTCGACGAGCCGGTCGACGTCGAAATAGCGGCGGTCGGAAAAATTCGAGAACAGCTTCATCTCGCGAAAATCGATCGGCGTGGTGAAGCAGATCAGATTTTTCATCGGCCCATCCCGAAAGATCGAGCCGTAGAGCAGCGACAGCACGCCGCCGAAGCAATAACCGATCACGGAGACGTCCTGCTCGCCGGAATCCTGTTGCACGCGGCGAACGCAATCCGGGATGAAGTCGAGGACATAGTCCTCCATCGCCAGGCTCTTCTCCTCCGGCCGCGGCGCGGTCCAGTCCAGCATGTAGACGTCGTAGCCGCGCTTCAAAAGGAACTCGATAAAACTCTGGCCCGGCACGAGATCGAGGATGTAGCCGCGGTTGGTGGTGGCCATCACGATCAGCACTGGAACGCGGTAGATCTCCTCCGACATCGGGCGGTAGTGATAGAGGCTCATCGTGCCGCGCGAATGCAGCACGTCCTTCGGCGTCGACCCGAGCGTGGGCCCTGAGGTCGAGAAATATTCGACGCCCTTGATGCTGCGCATGATGGCACGCTGCACCTCGGACTGGATGCGCTCCGGGATCGATGCGAAATCAAGTCCCGTCGGCGCGTTCATTTCGACTCTCCGCTCTCGGGCGGCGGGCGCTTCGTGCGCGGCGGCCGGGGCGCTGCGCCTGCTGGCGACGTGCCTGACGAGGCCGACATCTGGCTGAGCATGGACTTGATCTCGCCTAGCTGGCCCTCGATGGATTGCAGCCGTTCGGCAATGCCGGTCATCTGCTCGCGGCTCGGCAGATTCATCGAGAGAAGATACTTCTCCATGACATCGCCGAACTGCTTCTGAGCACCCGCAGCAACGCCGCCGGCCCGGTTCATGGCCTGCGAGAATTCGGGTGTCTCCATCGCATTGGTAGCAAACGAGTTGAAGCCTTTCTCCATCTCGCCAATCATCTTCTGCCACAAGGCGACCGGATCGTTGATCTTGTCGGTCATCGGCGTCCTCCAGCTCGAGGGCTCTTGCCCTTCTTTTCCCGCCATACCACACCGTTGTGACGGGCGGGTCAACCCACGAGCGGCGGCCTGATGTCGCGCACGCGGCTTCTTTGCGGCGGCAAACCGTGCGATACAACGCTGACTGCCAGCAAGGGGGAACGGGCCCGTGAATGCTTCCGCTCATCAGCCGCCGCAGATCGTCCGCGCCAACGGCATCGACATCTGCTACGAGATTTTCGGCAACGACAACGCCGAGCCTCTGCTGCTGATCATGGGGTTAGGCGCCCAGATGATCCACTGGGACGACGCGTTCTGCGAACAGCTCGCCGCCCGCGGCTTTCGCGTGATCCGCTTCGACAATCGCGACATCGGCAAGTCCAGCCATCTGACCGGCGGCAAGCGGCTGACGCCGTTAGAGCTGTTGAAGCTGCGCTTCCTGAAGATTCCGGTGGCCGCCACATACAAGCTGATCGACATGGCCAGGGACACGGTCGGACTGATGGATGCGCTCGGAATCAAGTCGACGCATCTCGTCGGCGCCTCGATGGGGGGCATGATCGCGCAGGAAATCACGCTGTCGTTTCCGCAGCGCGTGCGCTCGCTCACCTCGATCATGTCGACGACGGGCAATCCGCGCGTGCCGCCGCCGACGCGCGAGGCGGCTGCCATGCTGATGGCGCCGCCACCGCGCAGCAAGGAGGAATTCATCGTGCGCTATGGCGAGACCTGGAAGGTGCTGCGCGCCGGCCATTTTCCGGAGGAAGAGGCGCTCGATCCCGGCCGCGCCGAACGCGTATTCGCACGCGGGCTGAATCCGGCCGGCGTCGGGCGGCAGTTGCGCGCCGTGCTCGCCTCCGGCAGCCGCAAGGAGCGCTTGCACAGCGTGAAGACGCCGACGCTGGTCATCCACGGCACGGTGGATCCGCTGGTGCGCCCCGAAGGCGGCAAGGACACCGCGGCATCGATACCCAACGCAACACTTCTGATGATCGACGGCATGGGTCACGCACTACCAATGCGCTTCTGGCCGCAAATCATCGACGCCGTCGACAAGCACGCGCATGGGGCGGCGGCAAAGGCGGCCTAGGTCGTGTGGACACTTATCGCAGCCAAAGCACGGTGGCTGCGATGGTGACGATGGCAAGGTAGTTTCGGGCAGTCTTTTCGAAGCGGGTTGCGACACGGCGGAACTGCTTGAGCTTGCTGAAGCAGCATTCGACGGGATGGCGCTGGGCATAGAAATGCTTGTCGAGCGGATGCTTGAGCGCACGTGACGGGTTGTTTGGGATGACGGCGAGCGCGCCCTTGGCTGCGATGGCCTGGCGCAAGTGATCCGCGTCATAGGCCGTATCGGCCATGACGACCTCGGCGGGCAATCCCTCGATCAATGTGGCGGCTTGCGGTGCATCGCCCTTCTGGCCTGCGGTAAGCGTGAACCGCACGGGACATCCCAAACCTCGAACGGCCATATGTATCTTGGTGCTTAAGCCACCGCGCGAGCGCCCGATCGCTTGATCTTCAGACCCCCTTTTTTCGCGCCGGCGGCGTGCTGATGCGCCCGGACGATGGTGGAATCGACGATCAGATATTCGAAGTCCGGATCATCAGACATCGCCTCGAAGATCCGCCACCAGACACCCTTACGGCTCCATCGACTGAAGCGCCGGAACACGCTGTTCCAATCCCCGAACGCCTCCGGAAGATCACG
>NZ_AXAS01000040.1 GCF_000472925.1 Bradyrhizobium sp. Ec3.3 | reverse complement strand
GGTACTGTCAACGTTGCTTCGATCTCGATCCCGACGTTGACCCAGACTCTTCTTCAGAACAACTCGCTCAACCAGACCGGTGTTGCTATCGGCGGCTCCGTTGTCCAGGNGGCCGGCCCTCAGTCGAACACCGGGGTCCAGGCTGGATCCATCAGCTAAGTCGGCAATGCCCGCACACTCCACGGGCTGCTCCCGAGGGGTGTGCGGGTACTCATTTCAATCGAGAATTCTCATGGACACAAGAACCCTCGCGCAATGAACTACGGCAAGAGGTCTCGACACGGTGTCGATGCCCAGAGAGCGCCACACAATTGATCTTGGCGTCAGAACTCTGGAAACTACTTTGCAATTGAGTGCTCTCGCAAAAACGCGCTTTCGTTCGCTACAATCCCAGTCGTAGGACTGTGATGCTGCACATGATGCCTCAGGATCATCGCCCGCCCCGCCGATAGACTAGCGATGACCGGGTTCAAGCAACTGCCGCTTGGCAAAATCCGCAAACGGACCCGGAACGCTCATGAGCTCTGCGTAGCTTCCAGTTTGCACGACTTTGCCGCGCAAGAGCATGACAATACGATCTGCATTGCGCACGGTGCTGAGGCGATGCGCAATCACAATCCGCGTGATGCTCAATCGTTCCAGCGAGGTGCCGATGATGCTTTGGGTTTGGTTGTCGAGCGCACTGGTTGCCTCATCAAACAGAAGAATCCGTGGTGAGCGCGCAAGAGCCCGGGCGATCAATAGTCGCTGCCGCTGACCGCCCGACAGCGTAGTCACCCCTTCCGCAACCAGCGTATGCATTCCCATCGGCATCTGCGCGATGTCGGCATCCAGCGCCGCCAGGCGGGCGGCCTCCCACGCCTTCTCCAGCGGCAAATCAACGCCGCCGCAAATGTTTTCGTAAAGGCTTCCGGTTGCGAGCTTGGTATCTTGCAGCACCACCCCAAGCTGCCGGCGCACGGCGCTGATGTCGAGCGTGTTGAGCGCCTTGCCGTCGTAAAACACCGTGCCGGCTTCCGCCCGCTCAAAACCGAGCAGCAAACGAAAGAGCGACGATTTCCCGCTACCTGAGGGACCGACGACCGCGACGTAGTCACCCGTCGCAATGTTTAGGCTGATGTCATCCAGGACCTTCGGCCCGCCTTGCATATAGCGGAAGACGATGCCGGAAAGTTCGATCTCTCCGGATAGCTCTCCGGGCGATCGCCGTTCCTCTGAGATCTCGGCAGGGGTGGAAATCACGGGCTTCAGTCGGCTGAGGTGAGGAATCGCCACCAGTGATTCGCTGACGCTCGAGGCCCAACTGCCGATCGCGGCCGTGGCCTGTCCGAACGCTGCCAGAAAGCCGAGAAAAGCGCCGAGATCGAGCAGGACGTGGCTGTTTGTGTAGGAGGCAAGCGCAAAGATGCTCAATGTCGCCAGCATCGGAAAGGCGGTATCAAAGGTGCTCAGCGCGTTGGCCGCTTGCTGCGAGGCGATGAAATAGCGCCTCTGTACGGCAAATTGTTGCGACCATCGCGCTAACGCGCGCGCCGTTGCGCCTGCCACGCGCAGCTTGCCGACTCCCGCAATCAATTGCAGCACAAAGCCGCTGGCCTTGCCTTGCAGGTTGAATTGCTTGGTTTCGTAGTAGAGTCGCACGGCGCTCGTGGCAAGAATTGCAGCCGCTCTGATCATCGTGAGCAGCAGTGCAATGCTGCCCAGTCGGAGGTCATAGTAGAGCATCAGCCCAATGCTGAAGAGAGAAAAGAACGAGGCCGTAAAGCCGCCCAGCACACGTCCGGTGAAGATCCGGCGAGTGGCGTCGATGCCCATGGCGCGATCGACCAAATCGCCGCTTGTATATTCGCGAAACAGAGAGGTGGGTAGGCGGAGCAGTCGGTCGATCAGCGCGGCCTGCAGCTTATAGTCGAGCAGACCTTCCAGCCTCAACGTGACCCGTCCTTGCATCATCTGCAGACTGGCGATCGCCACAGCGGTGACCGTCAGCGCAAGCGCACAAACAACGAGCTGATCGATCTCGGTGCGCGGGATAACCGAATTGACCAGGACATTGGTGATCAGTGGCGGCATCAGCGACAGTAGCCCGATTACCATAACAGCCAACGCGATGCGCGTGATGCTGCCGGAAACGCCTCGCATCGCAAAGGTAAGCAGATCGCGATATTGGAGCGGGCGGGACGGCAACGCTGGATAGAAAGTGATGGCCTCCGGTTTGAGCTCGCCGGCAACGGAGCGATCGACCGAGCGGCGTCTTCCAACCTTTGGGTCCAACATCGTGTAGGTGTTCCCCCGACTGCGGACCAGAGCCACTGGACTGCGTTCGTCTCCGTGCCAACCGAGGAGTGGTCCAGCATCGGTCTTCCACCAGACATCGCGCAGGAGCACACGGCGGATCCGCAATTGGGCTGTGCGAGCGATCTCCAGAATTTCGCTGAAGCCCTGTCTTGTGGGTTGAGCGCGCTGCGAAAGCGTAACCGGTATTCCCAGTTCTTCTCCGACAACGCGGTAACTGCAAAGCAGCGGGTCTGCCGGGTCCCATTCGGATTGCGCACGATCGGCTTTTCTGACCACGACATCAGAGAGCCGCTCAAACGAGTCGAGCGTTTGCGACACAGTGAGTTCGCGGCGGCGGACCAGGCGTTCCCGCTCTCGAATGACGCCCTCTGCCAGGCTGCGCTCGAGATGGGCAATAACTGCCACCTGGAATCGATCAATCGCGGACCAGAGAACCAGGGCATCTGGCGGGTTCGGGTCGAGACGCAATTTGCAGCCGTGCTCGCCGGCTTCCACCCACATCCCACCGGTCAAAGGGAAGGGTGGCTGCCCGGGAGTGAAGCTCGAGCCGAGGTTCATGACCTTTGCTGTCCCGGTTTCGAGGTGCGCCCACAAGAGGTCCCGCATCGGACCGCGACGGCGCTCGCCCGGGTGCAGTTCAATCGCCTCACCGCTCACCAGCTCGGAAATGGCTTCGTTTGCCGCCGAGCGGACCATGAACGTCGCCAACTGGGTAATCCAGCCAGACACAGGACCAAAGGACGCTGCACTGCGCGGCACCTCCAAAAGCGCAGTGCCAGGGGGGCCGACGGCGATGATTTGCAGTCGGCTGCCCGAGGTTTCGCAGGCATTGTGCAGGTCCAGAATACATTCGTCGTTTTCGACACGAAATAAATGCTGGCGCGTGCCTGTCGGCTGAACTGCAAACAAATCGACGTGACCGGCTGCCACTTGAAGAACGTGTTCGTGGTCGCTGAGAAGCATCGGGCGACGCGCGTCGAGCGCAGTCCGGTGCAACAGACCGATCGGCACCTCGCGTTGATGCCCAACGAAATTCTCGCTGACAAATCGATCCGTCATTCGCGCGCCACCAGATTGGCATAGGAGGCCTGAAGCGCAAGAAGCTCTTCATGCGTGCCGCGCTCAACGATGCGACCGCGTTCGAGCACGATGATTTCGTCGCAATCGCGTATCGTGCTCAGGCGGTGGGCGATGATGATGCAGCTGCAGCCTCGGCGCCGCAAGTTGTCGTCGATGGATTTTTCTGTGATCGGATCAAGTGCAGCCGTCGCTTCGTCCAAGACAAGGATCGAAGGATTGCAAACCAGAGCTCGGGCGATTTCGATGCGCTGACGCTGACCGCCGCTGAAGTTCGTGCCGCCTTCATTGACGTGGCAGTCATAGTTGCCTGGTCTGCTCGCAAGGTCTTGGTGAATCAGTGCGTCCTTGGCCGCCGTCAGGAGGTGGCGCTCATCGGTTGTTGAATCCCAGAGCGTCAAATTGTCACGCGCGGTTCCCTCGAACAGAAAGACGTCCTGGTCGACATAGGCGACGGAGTTCGCAAAAACGTCCGCAGGGACATCCGTCAGCCTACATCCATCAAAACGAATCTCGCCGGACCAGGGTTTGTACAATCCGCAGATCAGTTTGCCGAGGGTTGATTTTCCGCTGCCCGACACGCCAACGAGTGCCACGCGTGAACCGGCAGGGATCACCAGCGAAAGATCCGCCAGAAGCGGCGGTTCGAGCACCGAATAGCCGAAGCTGATGTTGTGAAGTTCGAGTCGGCCGGTAAGCTTCGGCGGCAAGGCACCCGCCTGTGTTGGCGGTTGCGGCGCTAGCGGGTATCGGTAGACATCCTCGAGCCGTTCGAGCGCTCCCTTGATGGTTTGCAGGCCGCCGAAATAGTTCACGAGGTTGACGAAAGGCTCGGAGAAACTCAATGCTAGGGATTGGAAGGCCACGAGGCTCCCCAGTGTCAGGGAGCCCTGAATGACCCGCAAGCCTCCGACACCAAGAATCGCTGCGACCATGAGGCCCGAGAGCAGGGTCGGGACCATGTCCAATATGATGGCGGAGGCGCCGATCCTCTGTTCGGCGTTGAGGGTTTTGGCTTGAAGACCGGCCCACCGGCCGAAGGCGTCGTCTTCCAATCCACTTGCTTTGATGGTTTCGATAGTCCGCACCATGCTCACGGTCGCCCCGAGCAGCTTTCCCTGATCGAGCGCCAGCCGATAGCTCAGTTCCTGGCGGCGTGAAGCGACGAGCCGCAGGAGAAGAACATTTATCAAAGAGATTGCGACGCAAAGCGCGGTCAGGCCAACGTCGTAGACGGCCATGGCGGCGGCGAACAAGACCACCGACATCAGGCTGAGTGCATTGGCGGCAATGCCGCTTGAAAGCAGCCGGGCGATCTGTTCGTTGGCTGCAATACGGCTTGCAATGTCGCCGGCGTGGCGTTGGGTGAAGAATTCCAGCGGCAGCGTCATGAGGCGCCACAGAAAGCGGCTGGTCATCACGACGGCGAGCTTGGTCTGCAGCCGCAATAGCAGCGATTGGCGTGTGATGGTCAGAATGGCCCGCAAGGCAGCCGTCAGCGCCATGCCGATCAGGAGCGGCGCAAGCCAGCTGCGCGTGTGCTGGATCAAAATTTCATCAACAAAGATTTTTGAGAATCCTGCGGCAACAATATTGGGCAGGACCGCGGCCACGCTGACAACGACCAGCAGGACCACCGCCTCCTTTGATTGGCGCAGTTCCCGCATGAGCAGGCTTATGCCCTTTGGTTTGCTGCCAACCTTCTCGAATTTTTCGCCCCGTTCAAACGCCAGGACAACGCCGGTGAAGGCGAGGTCAAGCTCGACCAGATCGATCCGCCGACGCCCGCTCGCGGGGTCATTTATGTAGGCGTGCTTCCTATCAATTCCTTCCAGGACCACGAAATGGTTGAAGTTCCAGTGAATGATGCAAGGCGTTGGAATCTCGGCAAGTGCCGGAGGTTCGACGCTGTAGCCCTTCGCCGTCAGCCCGTATCGGCGCGCCGCTCTGATGATGTTGCTGGCCTTGCTGCCGTCGCGCGATACGCCGCACGCGACACGAAGCTCCTCCAACGGAATCCACGCACCGTAATAACCGAGAATGATGCCAAGCGCTGCCGCACCGCATTCGACGGCTTCCATCTGCAGTAGGATGGGTGTCCGCCGGGTACGTCGGCGCGGCAACCAGCTCGCCATGCGGCTGACGTAAGATTTGGGCCGGCCGCGCTCGCTGGTTGGCTGGTTTGGAGAAGGCTTATCCATCAATTCCCGTGAGGTGCTTTAGCAGGGGTATCACCAGATCGAGGGGGCGCCGCCGGCGCGTTGTGATCTCGGCCCGCGCCAACGTTCCGCTCGTGAGATGAATGTTCGGCCCCTCGCCAACGGCCCATCGATATCCGGTTGCAGTGGAGGCGTCTTCATCGAGCGTAACCATCGCGGCGTAAGGTGCACCGTCGCGCGAGAAACGTGAAACCAGGCTTTCGTTATGCAGCAGCGCGGCCATGCCTTGAGGCGTCATCGGGAAATCAGAGATGCTGACCACGTTGCCCAGCATCATGCCAAATTCCTCGCGCTTCACCGTGCTCGGCTCGAGTTGCACCTGCATGCCAGGCTTGACCTGTTTGCCCCGTTCGGCGGGAACATAGACGACGGCTTGGAGCTTGGCGCCTTCGCTTTCGATCGCAATCACCGGTGTGCCGATGGCTAGCACCGAACCGGGCGAAATCTTCACTTCCAAAACCCGTCCGTCCATCGGGCTGATCACTTGGGTGTTCTGGCTCAGCTGTTCCGCGGCGGCATTCATTTGCCGCCGGGCCTCGTTGAGGGAAAACTCCGACTGCTGAATTTCGCGCCCGCGCTCCGTTTCCAGATCCGTCTTCTGCGACCGCAACTTTAAAATCTCGTTTTGAGCGTCAGTACGGCGCTGTTGCGCATCGGTCAGCTCCTGGCGTCGCTCTTCCAGATTGCGCCGCGTCGTGTATCCCTTGGCCAGCAAATCCTCCAGGTTTTTGACGTCGACCGTGAGATACTCGATACGCTGGCTCGTTGCCTTGATCACCTGTTGCAGGGCGATTTCAAGTTTTGCAAAGTTTTGGCTCTTGGCGGCGAGCTCGCTTTCAGCTTTCGACACCCGATCGGCGTGCTCCCGCTGGCGTTCATGAAAGACCTCGGTGGCCGCGTTGTGCTTTTGCTGGATCTCGGTTTGAACGATCTGGGCGATGGGTTGGTCCTTGTTGACGTGATCGCCCACCGTGACTGCGACCGACTGCAGCCGTCCGGCAGCGGCGGATACGGCGTCGACGACCTTACCGCCACTGCCGATCAGGATTCCTTCGCCCGAGACGCGAGTGGGCACGCGCCCGAAAATGCCCCACAGCACGGCCGCCACAAGTGCAACGCACAGCACAAAGGCAAGAATCCAGTCAGCGGGCTTGGTGATAACAACGAGATGATCGAGCTGCTCGGGAGACGCAGCCCGGTCAAGGGCCGCGGCGCGAAACGCCCGTTGCGGCCCGTCGGTCATGCTCCTATGCTCCGGCTTTGGGAGCGGTTCAGACGCCGACATGTCTGCACGCAAAGCAAGTGTGAACTGAAGTCGACGATGCCCGATCTTTGCACAGAAACAACCATCTAACAATAAGGGGGCAGGGGAAGGACCAAGCGGGATGCACGGGCTGATCGGCACCACGAGAGTTTCGTTCCCGGCGCGAGCGCACCGAAAGATGCTGGCGGCAAGCTTGGGGCTTGGGCTGTTCCTACCCAGTGTGTGCTGTGCGGGCGTCCTGTCCGAGAGCGATTTCAGGCAGGCGGAGAGCCTTAGGCCGCTCTTTGCCAACCTCATGAATGACCTTGTCGCGACCGTAAAGCGCCCCGATGTTTCCAGCGGGGACGCTGACTGTGTCAACTCGACTATCCGGGAACTTCTTCAGATCTCCGACGAACTGGCAAGCTACGAGTATCTGATCACGATGGAGAAAGATCTGACCGACTTTGGCGACAAAAATCCAATGCGGGATATCGTCAAGTTTGCCGTCGACACGAGCAGCACGATCCTGATCAGCGAAAGAAGACGGTTAGTTCAGATATCCGAGCGGTGTACCAAATATCCGTTGGGCCAAGGCAAGATTGAGCAGGCCGTAACCATCATCGACACGACGACAGGCATATTGGCTTCCATTCGAGCTCGCCTTTGACACGGGCGAAGAGAGCGCCCGCACATTAAGCGATCTCCATGTCCGGAGATGACAGCGAAGGACCATTTGCAGCGCCCAGATCAGCCAGTGAGTAGCCGAGCACCATCGAGAACACCTTGGTGCCGCCTTTTTGTAAACCGGCGGCTCCAGGCCTCCGGCGATGTAGGCCCCGACCGTCTTTCGATCGACAGCAAGTTGCTGGGCGAGGGCGCTCACCGACAGACCATGGCGATGCAAATCCAGGATCGTGACAAGTTCCCCAATTTTATCACTGCGCCCTCCCTCCGGCCTGCGGCAGCAGCGTCAACGTCTCGGCGCCGGCCGACCATCCTGGGCATGCCGTGGACGGTCGGTCGTCACGAAAAGTGGAATTTCAAGCGCCATAAGTGGGGAGAATTACTCTGCCACTCACACAATGATCAGGCTGGTCTGCCTGCTTGATCGGCGGCCCCACGCTCCCGCGCGATAATTATTGCTAAGATGTCCCGTCGGGTGTGGCCCGCTTGCCACCGCTGGGAGCGGGAGTATATTTTCTCGATGGCTGTCAGCTCGCCCGATCTGAAAGCGTTTTTGCTTGCCACACCCTTCTTCGGTGGACTCGCAGACGCGAGTTGCGATCTCTTGGTCTCAATGCTGGTCGAGCGCCACTTCGACGTCGGTGCCACTGTGGTGGCGGAAGGAGAACCGGGCCGCTCAATGTTCGTTGTTCACTCCGGCGAACTCGTGGTGAGCAAGCTCGGGGGCTCGGGGCGCATAATTCGCATGGCGAGTCTTGGACCGGGTGACTTTTTTGGCGAAATGACGCTTATCGAGATGCAGAACCGATCAGCGACCATCGTCGCGCAGAGCCCAACCCTGCTGTACGAGCTCTCGGCTCGACAACTCTACGCGTACTACAAGGCTGACATCTACGCGTATGTGATGGTGATGCAGAATATCAACCGCGAGCTTTGTCGGCGGCTTCGCCGCGCCGACAATCGAATTGCGGAGCTGCAGATGCATCACGCGAGTCAATGACGAAGTGACGTTCATGTCCGGTTTCGGCGCGCAGGGGACATCGCGTGCGAAAAGGCAGCCGGAATGTGCAATTGATCGTTGAAAATCCGGGGCTCGACGATGAAGCGGCGGGCCTCGCCATAACGCTGGCGGACAAAGGCGATGTGCTTCTCGTTGAGGTCGATGCCCGCATAGTTGACCTGCGGCAGGTAGGGCAGGATCGCGGCCCTGCCGCAGCCGACACCGGGCACGTTCATGCGGGTTCCGGCTCGAACAGCTCCCGCTCGGCGCTTTGTCGGCGCCGAGCGCGAGCATCGGCGCGTGGTGAAACACCGGGAGCGTGACCAGTTTGTCGAGATAGTCGCTTCTCTGCGCCATGGGCTGCGATTTACCATCGGCATCGCCGGGACAATCCAAGCCATTAACAAACCACCGCTTTTCGGCCGGCCGCAGGCATGTGCGGGCTGCAGGTCCCTGGCGCCTTGACAACTCGTGGTCCGACGAAATATTTTATACTTAAAATAATTTGCATCCCGGGTTTGAAAGAGTTTGCAGCTCTCCACACGGCGCGGCGCGCGAAAGCGAGGGATCATGCGCATAGTCTGTATCGGCGGCGGACCGGCCGGGCTCTATCTGGGCCTCCTGATGAAGCGCCGTAACCCGGAGCACGTCGTCACCGTCGTCGAGCGCAACAAGCCCTACGACACGTTCGGCTGGGGCGTGGTGTTCTCCGACGCCATGATGCAGGCGATGCGGATCGCCGATCCCGAAAGCGCGGCCGAGATCGAGGACGCCTTCAATCACTGGGACGACATCGAGCTCGTCTTCAAGGGGACGCGTCAGCGCACGACCGGCCATGGCTTCATCGGCATCGGACGCAAGCACCTGCTCAACATCCTGCAGCGGCGTTGCGAGGCGCTGGGCGTCGAGCTCGTCTTCGAGCGCGACGTCGAGTCCGATCTCGAATTCCCCGACGCCGACCTGATCGTCGCTTCCGACGGCGTCAATTCCAGGATCCGTGCCCGCTACGCCGAACAGTTCCGGCCTGACATGGTGATCCGGCCGAACCGTTATATTTGGCTGGGTACCAAGAAGGCGTTCGACGCCTTCACGTTCGACTTCCGCAGGACCGAACACGGCTGGTTCCAGGCGCATATCTACAAGTTCGATAGTGAAACCTCGACCTTCATCGTCGAGACCACGGAAGAAGCCTACAACGGCCATGGGCTTGGCGACCTCGACCAGCAGGGTTCGATCGAATTCTGCGAAAAGCTCTTCGCCGAGACGCTGGACGGTGCGAAGCTCTTGACCAACGCCCGCCATCTGCGCGGCTCGGCCTGGCTCAATTTCAGCCGTCTGATCTGCGGCAAATGGAGCGTGTTCAACGGCCGGTCGCATGTCGTGCTGATGGGCGATGCCGCGCACACCGCGCATTTCGCGATCGGCTCGGGCACCAAGCTCGCGCTCGACGACGCTATCGAGCTCGCCAACCAGTTCGATCGCCACGGCCACAGCCGCGACGAGATCGAAACCGTGCTGGAAGCCTACGAGGAGGTGCGGCGCGTTGACGTCGCCCGCATCCAGAACGCGGCGCGCAACGCCATGGAATGGTTCGAGGTGGTCGGCCGGCGCTATGCCGATACGCTCGAGCCGCCGCAATTCTTCTATTCGATGCTGACGCGCTCGCAGCGCATCAGCCACGAGAACCTTCGCCTGCGCGATCGCGCCTGGCTGGAAGGCTTTGAGCGCTGGTTTGCCGCGCGGTCAGGCATCGCCGTCAAGGACGGCGAGCGCGTGCCGCCGCCGATGCTGACGCCGCACCGTGTGCGGGGGCTTAGCCTTGCGAACCGCATCATGGTCTCGCCGATGGCGATGTATTCGGCAAAGGATGGGCTCATCAACGACTTCCACATTGCCCATCTCGGCGCGCGCGCCATGGGCGGTGCAGGGCTGATCTTTGCCGAGATGACCTGCGTCTCGCCCGATGCGCGGATCACCCCGGGTTGCCTTGGCCTCTGGAGCGACGCGCAAGCGGCGCAGTGGCGCCGCCTCGTCGATCTGATCCATGGCCTCGGACACGCCAAAGTCGGCATTCAGCTTGGCCATTCCGGACGGAAGGGATCGACCAGGCTCGCATGGGAGGGCATCGACGAGCCGCTGGCGTCAGGTAATTGGCCGCTGATATCCGCGTCCTCGCTGCCCTACCTACCCCACAGTCAGGTGCCGCGGGAGATGGATCGCGGCGACATGGATCGCGTGCGCGACGATTTCGTTGCGGCAACGCGTCGCGCGGCCGCGGCCGGCGTCGAGTGGCTGGAGCTCCATTGCGCGCACGGCTATCTGCTGTCGAGCTTCCTGTCGCCGCTGACCAACCGGCGGACCGACGAATACGGCGGCAGTCACGACAATCGTGCGCGCTTTCCGCTGGAGGTGTTCAGTGCGATGCGCGCCGTGTGGCCTTCCGATCGTCCCACATCGGTGCGGCTGTCCTGCCATGACTGGACCGAAGGCGGCAACACGCCGGCCGATGCGGCGATCTTCTCCGCGCTGTTCAAGGAAGCGGGCGCGGACGTCATTGATTGTTCATCGGGCCAGGTCTGGAAGGATGACAGGCCGATCTATGGACGCCTTTACCAGACGCCGTTCGCCGATTTGATCCGCAACGAGGTTGGCATTGAGACCATCGCGGTCGGTGCAATCTCCGAGGCCGATCACGCCAACTCGATCCTCGCCGCGGGCCGCGCCGATCTCTGCGCCATTGCGCGGCCACACCTGGCAGATCCCGCCTGGACGCTGCACGAAGCCGCCCGCATCGGCATCACCGAGATCACCTGGCCCAAGCAATATCTGTCCGCCAAGGGCCAATATGAAACCAATCTCGCCCGTGCCGCAGCAGTGGCCGCGCAGGAGATCTCAAAATGAGCCCCGTTGGCAACGTGATCAGGCGTGAATGGCTGGACTGGCCGTTTTTCGAGCCACGCCATCATGCGATCGGCGACGGCCTTGACCGTTTCGTGCGGTCGGGGACCCTTGGCCAAATCGACCACGACGACGTCGACGGCGCTTGCCGGAGGCTCGTGCGCGCGATGGGCGAGGCGGGGCTGCTCGATTGCGCCGTTGCCGCGCCCGATGGCGACGCGGCAACGATCGACTCCCGCTCGATCTGCCTGTCGCGCGAGTCGCTCGCCTATGCCGATGGTCTTGCCGATTTCGCTTTCGCCATGCAGGGGCTCGGCTCCGGCGCGATCGCGCTCGGCGGCTCGGCGGAGCTGCGCCAGGCCGTGCTGCCAAAGGTTCGATCGGGCGAATGGCTGTCGGCCTTCGCACTGTCGGAGAAGGAGGCGGGGTCGGACGTTGCGGCCATGTCCTGCGCAGCGCGCGCCGACGGAGACGACTACGTCATCGACGGCGAGAAGACCTGGATATCGAACGGCGGCATCGCCGACGTCTACACGCTGTTCGCGCGAACCGGGGAGGCGCCGGGCGCTCGCGGCATTTCGGCCTTCGTCGTCTTTCCCAGTGATTCCGGCTTTGGCATTGCGGAGCGCATCGACGTCATCGCGCCGCATCCGTTGGCGACGTTGCGCTTTACGAACTGCCGGATCCCGGCGAGCCGTCGGCTTGGTGCGCCCGGTGGCGGCTTCAAGCTCGCCATGCAGACGCTCGACATCTTCCGCGCCTCGGTCGCCGCCGCGGCCCTGGGTTTTGCGCGGCGCGCGCTCGATGAGGCGTTGTCGCATGCGCAGAGCCGGCACATGTTCGGTGCAACGCTCGGCGATCTCCAGTTGACCCAGGCCGCGCTCGGCGACATGGCGACCGACACCGACGCCGCAGCGCTTCTGACCTACCGCGCGGCCTGGCGCCGCGACGTTCAGAGGCTTCCAACCACCCGTGAAGCTGCGATGGCAAAGCTGACCGCGACCGAGACCGCGCAGCGCGTCATCGACCGCGCCTTGCAGATGTTTGGCGGACGCGGTGTGCGCAAGGGCGAAATCGTCGAGAGCCTCTACCGCGAAATCCGCGCGCTGCGGATCTACGAGGGCGCGACCGAGGTCCAGAAACTGATCGTTGCGCGCGATCTTTTGAAGCCGCGCTGACGCTGCCGGCGAAGAGAGCTCAGGCGCTCGCGCGCGCGACGTCGTCGCCGAGGCGCTGTCGCTCCTCAGTGAGATGGCCCGACACCGCGTCTTTTCGCATTGGCTTTGCGAAATAGTAGCCCTGGATATAGTCGCAGCCGAGGCGACGGAGACTCTCGAGCTGCGCGCGCGTCTCGACGCCTTCGACGACGCACGCGATCTCCATGTCCGCGCACAGGCCCGTCAGCGATTTGATGATCTTGTGGCTCACGGGGTTGTCGTTGACGTCGGCGACGAAGCTGCGATCGATCTTGAGCTTGTCGAGCGGCAGGCGATGCACGTGGCTGAGCGAGGAATAGCCGGTGCCGAAATCGTCCAGCGAGATGCCGCAGCCCATCGCCTTGAGCGTCGCGATCGACTGCTGCGCCCGGACGAAATCGAAGGTGACCGCGGTCTCCGTGATCTCGAAATCGATCCGCCGCGGCGGCACGCCGCTCTTCTCGATCACCGCGATCAGCGGCAGGATGCCGTCGGACGAGCAGATGTCGTGGGCCGAGAGGTTGAACGACAGGCTGATGTCGTCGGGCCAGGTCTTGGCTGCCGCGAGCGCGCGAACCAGCAGCGCCTGCGTCAGGCTGCGGATCAGGCCGATGCGCTCGGCGGCGGGGATGAAGTCGGCCGGCGAGACGAGGCCAAGTCGCGGTGAGTGCCAGCGCGCCAGCGCCTCGAAGCCGGCGGTGCGCTCGCTCATGGCATCGACGATCGGCTGGAAGACGAGTTCCATCTCCGCATCGAAGTCGGCGGTGCGCAACAGGTTCTCGATGACGCCGCGGCTGCGGATCTCCGCTTCCAGCTCACTCGAGAAGATCACGGTTCGGCCGCGCGCGTGGCGTTTGGCGTGGTAAAGCGCATAGTCGGCGCATTCGTAGAGGGCTTCCGCATCCGTCGCCGAGCGCGGATACAGTGCAAACCCGATCGAGCAGGAGAGTCCGGTATGCGCCGTGTCGAGTTGATAGGGCAGCTTGACGCGGTCGCCGATGCGTGCGCCGATCTCCGCGAGATCCTCGTCGCTGGGATCGCCACTCACCACGAGACCGAATTCGTCGCCGCCGAGCCGTGCGAACTCGACGTGATGTGCGCCAAAACCTTCGCAGACCTCGCGGATGCGACGGCCCGCTTCGATCAGCACGCGGTCGCCGACGGTATGGCCGTAGTTGTCGTTGATCGGCTTGAAGCCGTCGAGGTCGATGATGCCGACCGCGAGTCGGATCTGCCGGCGCTCGGCATCGCCGAAGGCGTTGGCGAGCTCGGCGAAGAAGCGGCGGCGGTTCGGCAGCTCGGTCAGCGAATCGAGATTGGCGAGGCGGAAATTCTCGTCTGAGAGAGCCTGCGTCGCCGCCTGTTGCGCGAGCAGCGATTTGCGGGATGCGACGAGGTCGGCGAAGTCGCGGTAATAGATGAACAGCACCGTTATCAACGCGCCCGACACCAGGAGGTCGTTGACCGCTATCGCCATCAGCGTCGGTTCGCCCGTCGCGAAGTAGAAGATGACGTAGGGAATATCGACGAGCAGTGTGACGATCAGGGCGGCAGAGCGCAGGTGCATCAGTGAGAAGATGCAGCCGATCACGGTCACCGCCATGTAGAATGCGACATGGCTCTTGGCGAAGGGATCGCCGTATGGGTAGAGCGCGAAGGACCACGCGGTGAATCCCACGGCGATCGGAACCGTGAGCCAGTTGGTAGCGCGCAGGTTGCGCAGGATATCCGCATCGCTGCGCACGAAATGGCGCTGGCGCAGCCACCAGAACGTCCGCACCGCCGCGAGCACGGTCAGCACCGAGGGCACCACCATGGTCAGCCAGGCCGGGGCGAGCGGCACATAGGTATAGGCCACTGCGAGCGTATTGGTGATCAGGATGAAGTAGAGCAGCGGAATTTGCTTCGAGAAGGCATCGAACTGGGCGCGCGTCAGGTCGGGGTTGTCGGCCGGTACGCGAAACAGCCGCACCGCCGCCGCAAGGTGAGATTTCAAATCAGCAACAGGCATTGACAAACGAGCCCCAGATTCCGCGAAAGTGTCCCGTCAAAGTCCCTTAAAACGTGCGCGATCTTGCATAGGACGGGTAAAGGGCGGGTTAGACGGGTTCCGCGCAGGAACCATCGGAGGTCACGCGTAACTGCGCATTTCTACTGGCGTGGCGCGCGGTTGAGATGGCGTTAAGGATAGTAGCTGCGGCAGGCGGCCGTTTCCGCCGCAAAATTCCGCAACATTGGTGCCGTTACGCTCTGCTAACTATGTGCGTCGAGGGACGAGATGCGCGTGGGGTTTCGACGCGCGGGCCGCGCGCCTTCACTGCAGGCTGCGCTTCCAGTAGCCGGTCCCGAGCTTGCCGGTGATGACGGCGGTGGCGTCGCCGACCTCATAGGAGCCGGCGTCGGCGTAACCCGAGAGGCCTTTCAAGGCGTGCAGCGACCAATGGCCGTTCATGGCGGCAATCGTGCCTTCATGCGCCGGCGCGGCGCGCCTCCCTTCGGCGTGGAACGTGTAGGTGCCATCGCCCATGATGCGCCATGTCCAGCGCGACATGCCGCGGTCGTTCGGCACCATGATCTCCCAGGTGCCGACCAGCGCAGGGTCGATGACCGATGCAACGGGCGCCGGCGCTGCCGCGGCCGATGGTGCGGCATTTGCCTGTTTCGTGGCCCCTTGCTCGGTCGCAGACGGCGCGCCCGCGAGATAGATCGCCCGTCGCGAGAGCGAGCCGTAGACGAAGGGCTGCTGCTCGTTGCGTGTGGCCTCCATGACGTCGTCGCGTACGTTGCGGAACATGAAGGTGATCTCGACGCCCGGCGTCTCGATGTTGTGCAACAGCGCCGTGGTGAACGGGCTATTACCGCCGTCGCCGTCGAGCGCGGTCGTGCCGTCGCGCGCGGCATAGGCGACCAGCACGTTGCCGCCCGGCTCGATGCGGCCGAGGCCGCTCGTTGCCGCCGCGCGTAGCGCCAGCGAGCGCTGCATCTTCGCCGCGAAAGGATTGTTGCGGCAGGCGTCGAGGACGACGAGGCCGAGGCTCGTTGTGCTCGATACCTGCAACATCACGCTGCGCAGGCTGATTGCCTCGTTCGCCGCGTCGGTGTCCTTCTTCAGTTCCGCATCGACCGGGATCAGCCAGTTCTCGCCGCTGATTTCCATACCGTGGCCGGCGAAATAGACCGCCGCCATGTCGGCGTCCGCTGCATCGCGGCCGAGGGCGATCAGGCCGCGCCGCATCTCGTCGAACGAACCGTTAGCGATGAGGGTGACCGTGAAGCCGAGACGCCTGAGCGCGGCTGCGACGTCGCCGGCATCGTTGGGTGGGTTGGGCAGCGCCGGCACGCTCTTGTAGGCGCCGTTTCCGATCACTAGCGCAACCCGCTTGCCATCGGGCGACGCAGTAGCCGGGGTAACCGCCGCGAGCGCAGCGGCAAGGACAAATCCGAGAAAAAGCCGGCGTCGGTTCATGATGGCCCCGATCGGAGGTCGTATTAACACGGAGACAGAGACGGCGAGAGCAGCATTCGAAATCGATGTGAAGGGGAACCGAAACTGGATCGCAACAAGCGCGGCGTCCATTCGCCTGATGGGTTAATCGAGGAGCGAAAAAATAGTTCTGAATCATAATCATGATGGCACAGATGCAGAAATAGAAATTAAGCTGTGGGAAAACACGTCAAGAAAGTAGACCGGCAAGAAAGGGGAGGAAGGGAATGGAAACCGTGCGCCGCCTGCGTGCAATGGCCTCGCTCTGCCGACAGAGCGCTGCATATCGTCCTGACGGAAGCTGGAAGCTGCTCGCTGAGGCGGAATACTGGGAGCATGCCGCAGACGCTGCCCTGCAGGAGCATTTCAGGGAATGCACGGCCAGCTCGAATGAGCTGGCGCAGCCACAACAAACCGCCAATGCGAATCAGATGCGACCGGAAGATATCGTGGCAGCGTGAACGCTGTCAGTGCGGACGGCTGGAGTTCCTTCGTTCCTCACTTTTTTAAGTTGAAGCAGACAATTCCTTTCGCGTCACGGCGCCAGCATTCGGGCGTATCCACGTCTCGCGTCGAACATCATCGTCTGTATGTCGCTATGAAGGCAACGGACCGTAGCGGCAATACCGTGTGGAATCCGCTCTCGGGCACGCTGATCCGTAGCGGCTGATGGCAGGAGCCAGAGCGCACGCGGGCGGTGCTTCCGCCCGCGCGCTGGTGCGCCATCATCACGTGATCGCGATCGGGCAACCATTGCTGCCCGTGGCTCCCTTGATGGGGGCCGGGGCGAAGCAATAGACGAACTGGTACTTCTTGTCGGCGATCAGTTCGTCGAAGATCAGGTTCTCGTGGTTGTGGATGCCGTGCTTGGTTTGCAGCTCGGCATGCACCACGAAGGCGAGCGACTTGTCGGGATTGGGCACCACTTCGACCGCCCAGGTGTCGGCCGCGGTGAGCGCGAGGTCCTTTTCGATCACCCATCGCGCAGCGTCCAGCCCGATGCCCGGCTCGCCGCTGTTGAAGCGATCATTGTTCTTCATCCAGAGCGAACCCCACCCGGTGTGGAACATGATCGCATCGCCCGGCTTGATGTCGCTCTCCGACATGTTCTGCTTGGCCAGCGCCGCCTTGATGTCGGCCGAGGTGATCTCCTGGCCGGCATCCATCATCCCGCCCTTGAGCGCGACCATGTCGATCAGATGGGCACGGGTGAACAGCGGCTTGAGCTTCTCGACGCCGAGCCTCTTCAGGCCGTAAGCGTCGCTGATCTCCGCCGCGGTGTGACCGTTGTAGAACCGCATCTCGCTCTTGTCGCCGTCCTTGCCGAGCTGGATGCCGATGTGGCCGAGGCCGTCGAACTGCGTGCCGGTCTGGCCGATCTCGGTGGAGAGAAACTCGTCGTGATAGACGAGCTTGTTGTCGCCGAACGGACCACCGGTCGGCCCGCCGGGGATGCGCAGCGTGAAGGCGCGCGGACCGAACAGCGGCATGCCGCCTTCGTAGACGCGGCCGATCTTGTAGATCTTGCCGTCCTTGATCCATTTCGCCGCGTCGAGAACTTTTTCCGGTGTGATGTGGTTGGAAGCGCCAGCCTCGTCTTCCGGGCCCCATTTCGAGGGCCACCATGGCTTGTCTGTTCCCTTGGGCATGGAGATGGGAGTCTGCGCCTGGGCTTCGCTAACCGGCGCGAGCGAGAACTTGCCATGCATCGTGCCCGCGAGCGCTGCCCCTGCGGCGCCGGCGAGGCCTGCCGTGCGGAGCAAGGTCCGACGATCGGTCGTGCTCATTCCGCCTTGCTGTTCTTCGCCCTTGATTTCATTAGGCATTTTACTCTCCCAGGTTGTGGCCCAGAGAAGCCGGGCTCTAAATTGTTTTCGGCATGCTCCTCCTACGTTAGGTTGTTGTCCAGCGACAAAAATAAGACGGCCAAAAGGTGAGGGACGCTGATGAGCCTGTTCGAGAGCGACAAATCCGCCGAGCGGCTACCGGTGTCGTTGATCACCGGCTTTCTCGGCAGCGGCAAGACGACGCTGCTCAATCACTTGCTGCGCCACGGCGACATGAAGGACAGCGCGGTCATCATCAACGAATACGGTGAAGTCAGCCTGGACCATCTCCTCGTCGAGCGTGTCGATGGCGAGGTGGCCGTGCTCGCGAGCGGCTGCATCTGCTGCACCGTCCGCAGCGACCTCGAGGAGACGCTGCGCGGGCTCCTTGTACGGCGCGACCGCAGCGAGGTGCCGCCGTTCCACCGTATCCTCATCGAGACCACGGGTCTTGCCGATCCCGCGCCGACCGTGCAGCTACTCCTGAACAATCCGCTGATCTCGCATTTCCTGCGGCTCGATGTCGTCGTGACCACGGTGGATGCCGTCAACGCCGAGCTGCAACTCGACCGCCAGTACGAGGCGGTGAAACAGGTCGCGCTCGCCGACCGGCTGCTGATCACCAAGTCTGATCTGGCCGGCGACACCACAGCGCTGGAAACGCGCCTGTGCCGGCTCAACCCCGGTGCCGGAATCGAACGCGTGGCGCATGGCAAGATCGATCCGGCGCGGTTGTTTGGCGCCGGCCTCATTGATCCCGAGAAGAAGACGGTCGACGTCGCGCGCTGGCTCAATGAGCAGGCCTTTGTGACGCCTCGCAAGGCGAAGCACGCGCACCTCGGCCACGACCACGATCATGGCCATCACCATCACCATCACGATGCATCGATCGGCAGCTTCATGCTCGCTTTCGACGAGCCACTCGACTGGATGGCGGCCTCGAACTGGCTTGCGCATCTGCGCTCCGGGCGCGGCGAGGATCTCCTGCGCGTCAAGGGGATTCTCAACCTCCGCGGCGAGTCGACGCCGGTCGCAGTCCACGGCGTGCACCACGTCTTCCATCCGCCGGTGGCGCTCGCCAAATGGCCCGACGCCGACCGCCGCTCGCGCATCGTGTTCATCACCCGCAACATCGCGCGCGAGGAGGTGCTCGCGCTCTGGAAGGCCGTTCGCGCTGCAGCGTGAGGGGGCCCGAACCAGCGCGTGATCAGATCAAGCCGCGCAGCACGTCAATCAGCCGGCCGCACTGCTCCTCCGTGCCGACCGTGATGCGCAGGAAGTTCTCGATGCGCGGCTTTTTGAAATGCCGGACCAGGACGCCGCGTTGCCGGAGCGCAGCGGCGAGATCGGCGCCGCCTTGGCTCCGATGACGCGCGAAGACGAAGTTGGCCTGCGATGGCAGCACCTCGAAGCCGAGCCCAGAGAGGTCCCGCGTCAGCGTTTCGCGGTTCGCCATGATGCGTGCACGCGTCTGCTCAAACCACGCGTCGTCCGCGATGGCGGCAGTGGCGCCCGCGAGGGCGAGGCAATCGATGGGGTAGGAGTTGAAACTGTCCTTCACCCGCTCAAGCGCCTCGATCAGCGGCCGCTGCCCGATCGCAAAGCCGACCCGCAGGCCGGCGAGCGCCCGCGATTTCGAGAAGGTCTGGATGACAAGCAGATTGTCGTGGCGTGCGACAAGCGGCACGGCGCTCTCGGCGCCGAAATCGACATAGGCTTCGTCGATCACCACGAGTTGATCCGGATGCTCGGTGAGCAGCGCCGCGATCGTATCGCGCGGAAGCGCGATGCCGGTCGGTGCGTTCGGATTGCAGAGAAGGATCGCGCTGCATGGCCGCCGGTAGTCGGTAATGTGCACCCGCATTGCGGCATCGAGCGGCACCTCCTCGTGAGCGACCCCATAGAGGCCGCAATAGACGGGGTAGAAGCTGTAGGTGACGTCGGGAAACAGAAGCGGTGCGTCGTGCTTCAAAAGCGCCTGGAAGGTATGGGCCAACACCTCGTCCGAGCCATTGCCGACGAACACCTCTTCGGGCGCGACCTTGTAGTGGGCGGCGATCGCCTCGCGCAGCTGCGATGCGCGTGGATCGGGATAGAGGCGGAGCCGCTCCGCGGCCGATGCGACCACCGCGAGCACGCGCGGCGAGGGCGGATAGGGATTCTCGTTGGTGTTGAGCTTGACGACGCCGTCCTGCTTCGGCTGCTCGCCCGGTACGTAGGGCGACAAGGTGTGGACGACGGGATTCCAGAAGCGGCTCATGATCTCTGACCTAGGGGCTGATCGGATCACAGTAGGGTATGGGGATCGTGAGCGAAAGCCCGCTCGTGTTCGAAGCTCGAACCTGATCTGCACAAACGTCGGAGGTCAGCACGTTCCTGCAAGCGAAGGCTCCATGCTAGGGTCAGCACCCAAGGTCGAAAACGACCGACAACAAGAACGAAGGCGGGCGCACAAGCCGAGCCGTCAAGAGAGGAACACATGCCGGTTGCAGTCCTTCCCACCGATCCGTCCGTTCCTGGCGCGCCCGTGACGGCGCCCATCCTCGACGCCTTGCGGAAGATCGTGGGTGACAAGGGCCTGATCCTCGACGAGCACGACAAGCAGCCCTTCGTGACCGAGTGGCGGGGGGCGCTGGTCGGGCAGGCCGCCGCGGTCGTGCGTCCGGCCAATACGGCCGAGGTCTCCGAGGTCGTGAAGCTCTGCCACGACAACGGCATTGCCATCGTGCCGCAGGGCGGCAACACCGGCTTGATGGGCGGGGCCACGCCGTGGCCAACCCACCGCGGCATCCTGCTGTCGCTCGGCCGGATGAATCACGTGCTGAACGTCGATCCGGTCGGTTATTCCATGACCGTGGAGGCGGGCTGCATCCTCGAGACGCTCCAGGAGACGGCCGCGCGCCACGACCGCTTCTTTCCGCTCAGCCTCGGGTCGCAGGGCTCATGCATGATCGGGGGTAATCTCTCCACCAATGCAGGCGGCGTGCAGGTGCTGCGCTATGGCAATGCGCGCAACCTGGTTCTGGGCCTCGAGGTGGTGTTGCCGAACGGCGACGTCTGGGACGGGCTGCGCGCGCTCAAGAAGGACAATACCGGCTACGACCTCAAGCATCTTTTCATGGGCGCCGAAGGCACGCTCGGCATCATCACCAAGGCGGTGCTGAAGGTGTGGCCGGCCCCGAAGGACGTATGCACGGCATGGCTGGCGATCCGCGATCCGCAGGCCGCCATCGAGATCCTCTCGGAAGCATACGTCGCCTCCGACGACAATGTCGGCTCCTGCGAGCTCATGAGCCGCGCATGCACCGACATGGTGCTGCGCCACATCTCAGGCACGCAGGACCCGCTCAAGGCGGACACGGCATGGTATCTCCTGCTCGAATGGTCGTCATCCCGGCCGCGGCTGGACGGCAGTGCGGGCATGTCGGAGAAGATGGAGCAGTTCTTGGCGGATCAGTTGGAGGCGGGCCGCCTGCTCGATGCGGTGATCGCCCAGACAGAGGCGCAGTCGCGCAACATGTGGCGCATTCGCGAAAGCGTGGCCGAGGCCGCGCGTGCCGAAGGACCTGGTCTCAGCTACGACGTGTCGGTCGCGATCTCCAGAATTCCTGAACTCATTGACAAGGGTCTCAAGGCCGTCCTCGACATCCTTCCGACGATCCGCCCCTATCCGCTCGGCCATATCGGGGACGGCAATCTGCATTTCTCCTTCATGGGGCCGAAGGGCATGGATCGCGAGACGCTCACACAATATTCCGCCGCGATCACCCGGAGCGTGAACGACATCATCGCCTCCATGGCCGGCTCGATCTCGGCGGAGCACGGCATCGGCATCGAGAAGATCGACGAACTCGCGCATTACCGCTCGAAGATCGAGCTCGACGTCATGCGCACGATCAAGCGGGCGCTCGATCCGAAGAACATCATGAACCCGGGCAAGATCCTGCGGCTGTGATACGCGCCTGGCGAACCGCAAGTCGCGGAAAGCGCGAGGAAGGCTGTGCCTGCAGCTTGCCCGATCGCAATGGTGCGACGCCGGGCTCACCAAATCGCGATTTGACAGTTCTTCATATTTTGTCAAAATCGACAAATGGGACCGAAGACGCGCATTCTCGACGCGACCATGCTGGTGTTTCGCCGCCACGGCTTTCGCCGCTCCTCGATCGAGCAGGTGGCCGAGGCCGCCGGCCTGACGCGGCAGGCGCTCTATCATCATTTTGAATCCAAGGAAACGCTGTTCCGCGCCGTCATCGAGCGCGTGCACGAGACGGCCATTGCCGCCGAGGAGACGGCAATCAGCGGGGCGGAGAAGGCGGGCCGCAGCTTCGCCGACATTCTCGTCGCCGGCATGACGGCGCGGATGCGGGCCATGATCGGATCCTTCGACGGCTCGCCGCATATCGAGGAGCTGTATTCCGAGCACCTCGTGCATGGACGTGACCTCTATCAGAAATACGCAGCGCTTTATGCCGAGCGACTGGTCGCCACGATCGCGCGGGTTGCGCGCAAGCAGAAGCTTGCGCTGCCGCAGGGCCTGTCGGCGGCCGAGTTCGCGCGGCTCGTCGAGATGGCCGTACACGGATCGAAGTCGCAGCATCCGGCGATGCAGCCGGCAGAGGCCTTCCTGAAGGACATGGCGATGATGGTGCGGACGCTCTGCGCCGGCGCTGTGCCGAAGTCGCAGGAGCCGCCCGCGAGCAAGGCCGGGACCAGAGAACGATCCTCACGCAGCAAAGCCGGAGCACGTCCATGAATACGATGATCATCAACGGCCGCGTCGAGCCTCTGCCTGAGGATCCCGATGCGCTGCTCATCGATGTCGTGCGCGATCAGCTCGGTCTCACCGGCACCAAGCTCGTCTGCGGTGGCGGCGTCTGCGGCGCCTGCACGGTGCTCGTCGACGGCGTCCCGATCGCGAGTTGCCTGATGCCGGCGCGTGCCGCCGCTGGAAAATCCGTGACGACGGTGGAAGGCATTGGCGCACAGGAGCTGCACCCGGTGCAGAAGGCGTTCATGGCGCATGACGCCTTGCAATGCGGTTTCTGCACGCCCGGCTTCATCTTGGAGGCGGCTGCGTTCTGCGATCGCTGGCGCGCGGCGAAGGGGACGGCCGTGCCCTCGCGCGAGGAGATCGGTGCGGCGCTGTCAGGCCATCTCTGCCGTTGCGGCGCCTATGATGCGATCTTTCGCGCCGTGGCGGATGCCTGTGCCGGCCGCTTCGACGGCGGTCATTTCGCAAGTCCACGCATCGAGGCGCGCGACAAGGTGACGGGCGCGGCAAGGTATACCGTAGATATCAGGCATGACGGTCAGCTCGAGGGCGTGATTCTGCGTTCGCGTGACGCGCATGCGCGCATCACGGTGCTCGACCTGGCCCCCGCGCGTGCGCTTGACGGCGTCACCGCTGTGTCGCTGCTTTCCGACGATCGCATCGTGCGCTATGTCGGCGAGCCAATCGCGGCGGTCGCAGCGAAGGACCGCAAGACAGCGCTCGCGGCGCTCGCCGCGATCAAGCCGACCAGCGAACCGCTACCCGCGGTGATCGGGCTCGATGCGGCGCGGAAAGATGATGCGCCCGTGGTGTTCGACCGGGCGAGCCGCAAGAGAGCGGGCAATGTTTCGGAAGCGGCCGGCGGGCCCGCGCCATGGAAGCGGAACGTTCGCGGGCCGACCTCGGTGTTTGCCAGGCGTGCCAAAAGGGCGCGCAACTGGGTGGACGAGGCGCGGCAGGCGAGCAACAGTCTTCTCGTCGAGGGAACATTCCGTACCGGCACGCAGCAGCATGCCTGTCTCGAGCCGCATGCCGCGGTGGCGCGTTTCGATGGCGAGGAGTTGACGGTGCACGCCTCGTCGCAGTGGGTGGTCCATCTGAAGGAGCAGATCGCCAAGCGCTTCAAGCTCGATCCTGCGCGCGTCCGCGTGATCGCCGATCATGTCGGCGGCGGTTTCGGCTCGAAGGCGAGCATCGGCGCCGAGACGATTGCCGCGGTCGAACTCGCACGCGCGGCGAATGCGCCGGTAAGAGTTGTCTATGACCGTCATGAAGAATTGTCGGTTGCCGGCTATCGTCCGGCCGCGGAGGTGAAGGTCGCGCTGTTGCCCTCTGATCGGGGTGAGTTGAAGGCGCTCTCCGTCACGGCGCACGCCGATACGGGCGCCGCGACCAACTCGACGATCGCGGGTCTGGCGCGGCTGATGTATCCGGCCGAAGCCAAGGACCTCAGGGATTTCGACGTCATCAGCAATCTGCCGCCGGGCGCGGCGTTCCGCGGCCCCGGCGGTCCGCCGATGGCATTTGCAGTAGAGCAGGCGGTCGACGAGGCCGCGCTGCGGCTCGCCGTCGATCCGATTGCCTTGCGCAAGCGCTGGGACCCGGATCCCAATAGGCAAAGGCTCTATGACTGGGCCTTGAGCCTCGACACCTGGCGCAATCGGACGTCGGCCGGGAGCGGTCGCTATCGCCGCGGTGTTGGTGTGGCGACCGGTTACTGGCTCTATCTCTGGCAGCCCAAGGTCAAGGTCGAGGTCGCGGTCAAGGGCGGCCGCATCGTTGCATCGACAGCGACACAGGATATCGGGACCGGTACCCGCAGCGTTCTGGCTGATACGGTCGCTCGCGAATTCGATCTCGAGGCTGATGAGGTCGAGGTGCGCATCGGCGACTCGTCGCTCCCCGAAGGCCCCGGCTCCGGTGGCAGCCGCGTCACCGCCTCGGTGCTGCCGCCGACGCTGACGGCGATCCAGAAGCTGAAAGCCGCGCTCCTCGAGCAAGCCACGCGCAAGCCCGCGCCGGGCTCGAATGCGCCATGGCGCGAGCTGATCGCGCGCTCGGCAGATATCGCTATCTCGGAGACGCGTGGCGAGGATGGGAAGAACACGGCGCCCGGCATCCGCTCGCCGCTGAAGGACCTCGGGCTTCTCGGCGTCGTGTTCGGCTGGATGATGCGGCGCAACTCCAACATCGTCATCGGCGCGGGCGTGCCGAGCTCGGTGCAGGTGATTGAAGTCGAGGTTGATGCCTGGCTCGGCCACGTGCGCGTGCTCAAGGTGCACACGGGAATAGCGGTCGGGAAGATCGCGGCGCCTCCGCTCGCGCACAGCCAGGCCTGCGGTGCGGTGATCCAGGGGCTCGGCTACGCGCTCTACGAGGCCCGCGAGGTCGATCCGCTCAGCGGCGACGTCCTGACCGCCGGCATGGAGGATTATCGCATCCCCGGCATCGCGGATACGCCCGAGATCGACGTGCATTTTGACGAGGCTGGTTTCGATCATGTACTCGGCAACAGCGTCGGCCTCGGTGAGGTGGCGACGGTGCCGACATCGCCTGCCGTCGCGAACGCGATTTTTAATGCGATCGGCGTTCGCCTCGCCGAAATTCCGATCCGGCCCGACCGCATCGTCGCCGCCTTGAAGGGGAGGACTGCGGCATGAACGCCTCGTCAGCAATATCGGCGGGCAGCGCACCCGAATTCCGCGCCGCCGGCACGGATCTGTCCGAGCGCCGCCGCAGCGGCGTGTCGCGTGGGCCGATCGTCGATCTCCCCGTGACGTCAGGCACGATCGGGATCGACTGGGCTGCGGACGGCTCGGCCCGCATCGGCGCATTCACCACGATCGCGGCGATTGCGTCCGATGTACGTATCCAGGATGCCTATCCAGGCATCGCCGCTGCCGCGCAAGGCCTCGCCACGCCGCAGATCCGGCATCTGGCAACGCTCGGCGGCAACCTCGCTCAGCGTTCGCGCTGTTGGTATTTCCGCAATCCGCAGATCGGCTGTCTCAAGAAGGGCGGCTCCGATTGCCCGGCGCGATCGGGCAATCATCTTTATCACGCCGCATTCGACCTCGGACCTTGCGTGGCCCCACATCCGTCGACCATGGCGATGGCGCTGCTCGTCTATGACGCGACGATCACGACAGACCGGCGCAGCCGATTGTCGTTGCCTGATTTCGTTGGCGACGGTACCAACGGCGCCGCGGACCATGCGCTCGAGCCGGGCGAAAAGATCGAGGCCATCTCACTTCCCGCGCCGCTCGCCTCCGAGCGCGCCTGCTACCAGCGTGCCATCAGCCGCAGCTATGCGGAATGGCCGCTGGTCGAAGTCTGCGCGCGCGCAGTGGTATCCGGCGGCATCTTCCAGCATGTCCGCATTGCCGCTGGCGGGGTCGCCCCGGTGCCGCTGCGGCTGACGGCGTGCCAGGTCGCATTGGAGGGAAAGCCGGCAAACGCGGAAGTTATCGCACAAGCAGCGCAGCTCGCGACATCAGGGGCAAGGCCGCTGCCGATGACCGGATACAAGCTCGAGCTGTTGGTCGGCCTGGTGCGGGACGTGGTGGAGCGGATTGCGAAGTAGATTGGCCGTGGCCCTCGCTCTCATCCACCATCATCATCGTCCTGCAGGATCGTTTCCGACAGGAGCGCGGCGGCCTTCTGAAGCGGGGCGATGAAACGGTCGAGTTCGGCGAAGCTCACGCGGGCCGCCGGGACGGAGACGCCCAGGCACGCGATCAGCTCACGGTCGGGCGACAGGATGGGGACGGCGCATCCAACCACGCCCTTGACGTACTCCTCGTTGGTTTTGGCCCAGCCGCGTGCGCGCGTCTCCGCGAGCACACCCAGCAGGGTGTCGTAGTCTGCGATCGTCGTGTCCGTAAATTTCGTCAGCGTGAGCGCGCGGCACAGCTTCTCGCGCGCTTTCTCCGACAGGCGGCTCATATAGATCTTGCCTGTCGACGTGCAGTGCAGCGGCGCCGCTTCGCCCGGATTGAATTGGAGTCCCTGTGGTTGCGAGACGCGGACGCTGTCGACATAAGCCACCATGTTGTCGCGCACGACGCCGATCTCGCATTGCTCGCCGATTTCCCCGGCGACCGCGCGCAGCACGGCATGCCGGCGCGCGGTGCGGAATGCTGCGCCAATGACCTTGGCGGCCAGGGTGACGAGCTGATTGCCCACGACGTAGCGCTTGGTCCCGAGCGCCTTCTGAACCAGGCCGCGTTCCTCAAGGTTTCCGATCAACCGATGGGCGGTCGGAAGCGGAAGGCCAAGCGCCTGGGCGATCTCGGCGACCGATACGGCTTTGGTTTGACTGGCGATGTGCCCGACGATCGCAAAGGCGCGATCAAGTGGTCCTTCGGTCTTGGCTGGCTCCGCCATTCGCGTCTCCTCAAGTCGCGGCAATAAATTATCAGTTTTCGGAACTAAAACTACTGAAATATGAAAAATATATTGGACGGTTCTCCCTTGCTGCTCATATCGTTGGCTCCGCCAGTCGGTGAACAGGATTTGTGCAACGCAAACCGGGCCCGACAGGCAACGCGCCGAACAGGAGAGTGGGATGTCAGGTCATTACGACGTCGATGCCGTGCGGAAGGAATTCCCGGCTGCCGAGCGGATGACCTATCTCGACTCCGGATTTCAGGCGCCACTCGCGCGCCCCGTGAAGGCGGCAATCGACCTCTTTCTCCGCGAGAGCCTCGAGACGGCCGGCCCAAAGAGCGTGTGGCTCGACCGCGTCGAGCAGACGCGTGCGAAGGTCGCGCGCTTCCTCGGCGTGTCCGCCGACGAGATCGCCTTCACCAAGAACACCTCGGAAAGCATGAATATTGCCGCGAACGCCCTGCGGCTGCGGGCGGGTGACAATGTCCTGATGGTTCACGGCGATCACCCGAACAACGCATACGCCTTCCTCAACCTGCAACGGCAGGGCGTCGAGGTACGGTTCGTACCGATGACCGATGTCGTCGATGCGGCGAGCTTTCGTTCCCACATCGATGCGAACACCCGCGCGATCTCGATGTCCCATGTGACCTTTCACGCCGGCCACCGCTTCGATGTCGACAGCGTCGGCGCGCTGTGCGCGGAAAAGGGGCTCCATTTCATCGTCGACGTGATGCAGGCGATCGGCGTGGTGCCGATCGATGCAAAGGCCATCCGCGCGAGCTTCATCGGGTCGGGCAGTCACAAGGGCCTGCTCGTTCCCCAGGGGCTTGGGCTCCTTTATTGGGACAGTGCGCAAGCGGAGCTCGAGCCCGCTTATCTCGCTGCCGCAAGCCTTGCGGAGATCCCGGCCGATCTCATCGCCCGCCCTGATAGGCTCGCGCCGGCTCCGAGCGCCCGTCGCTTCGAACTCGGCAACTTCAACCTTCCGGCGATCCACGCGCTTGGCGCCTCGCTCGACCTGATCGCGCAGATCGGCGTCGGGAACATCCAGAACCACTGCTTCGATCTCGGCGATCATCTCATCGCAGAGCTCGATGCGCTCGATATCCGGCTCGTCGGTCCGCGCGACCGGAAGCACCGTGCGCCGCACATCTACGTCGTCGCGCTGCCTGCGGCCGAATGGCTTGGCTACTTCGAAGAGAACGGCGTGCGTGTGTCGCCGGAACGGGACGGCATTCGCGTGTCGTTCGGCATGTTCAACAAATCAGCGGATGTCGATCGCTTGATCGAGCTCATCCGCCGGCGCGGCGTGAAGACATCATCCAAGGCTGCCTAGAAGGCCGCCAGGGCCAGAGATATGAGAGGAGGGTGCAGGACATGAGGAATTTTGCACGGATGCTGGGGGCCCTGTCGGGCCTTGTGGCCGTCATCGCAATGGTCGAGCCGTCGGCCGCCGCTGACAGCCCGACGCTGTCCAAGATCAAGTCCGGCGGTGCGATCACGATCGGCTACCGCGAGACCTCGATCCCGTTCTCTTACCTCGGTCCCGATCAAAAGCCGATCGGCTTCTCGCAGGATCTCTGCGCCGCCATCGTCGAGCGCATCAAGACGGAGCTGAACCTGCCCAATCTCACCGTCAACTACACGCCGGTGAACTCGTCCAACCGGATTCCGCTGATTCAGAGCGGCACCGTCGATATCGAATGCGGCAGTACGGCGAACGACAAGAAGCGGCAGGAGCAGGTATCATTCTCGGTGACGACTTTCGTCAGTCAGCCACGCTGGCTGGTCAAGGCGGACAGCGGCCTGAAGACCGCCAGCGATCTCAAGGGCAAGACCATCGTCGTCACGCAGGGCTCCAACGCGATCGGCTTCGCGCAAGGCGTAAACGCCAAAGAGCAGCTCGGCCTCAACATCGTCCAGGCCAAGGATCACGCGGAATCATTCCTGATGTTGAATACGGGACGTGCCGCAGCCTTCATGGAAGACGACATCCTTCTCGCAGGCCTCAAGGCCGCAGCGCCTAAGCCGGACGCGCTGATCTTCCTTCCCGAAGGCTATGCGAGAATCTACTATGGGCTGATGTTCGCGAAAGGCGATGCCGGCTTCAAGGCACTCGTCGACGACGTTCTGTCAAAACAGATGGCGTCGGGCCAGTTCGAGAAGACCTACACGAAATGGTTCACCAGGCCGATCCCGCCCAAGGGTGAGAACCTCGCTTTTCCGCTCACTGATACGCTGATGGAGCGGATCGCGAGGCCCAGCGACGCGGTCGACTGACCGCCTTCGCTCGCACCGTTAACTCTGAGGTTTGCGATGTTCGGAGTGCTTTTTGAACAGACGGCGGATGGCCAGCGCTATATCGACTGGCTTCTCGCCGGCCTCGGCTGGACATTGGCGCTGGCCTTCTTCGGCTGGTGGATCGCCTTCGCCGTCGGCGTCATCGTCGGGATCGGCCGTACCGTGCAGAACCGGCTCGTGACGGCGCTCGCACGGCTCTATGTCGAGATATTCCGGAACATCCCGGTGCTGGTGCAGATGTTTCTCTGGTACTTCGTGTTGCCGGAGATCCTCCCCAGCCGCCTCGGCGACGCCATCAAGCAGATCCCGCCGCCCTGGGGATCGTTCTTCCCGGCGCTGGTGTGCCTCGGTCTCTACACCGCCGCGCGCATTGCCGAGCAGGTGCGCGCGGGCATCGAGGCCTTGCCGAAGGGCCAGACCGAGGCGGCCAATGCGCTGGGGCTCTCTCCCCTCCTGACCTATCGCCACGTCATCGTCCCGCAGGCGCTGCGGCTTATCGTGCCGAGCCTGACCAGCGAGGTCATGGGCATCTACAAGAATACGTCCGTGGCGCTCACGATCGGCCTGATGGAGTTGACCGCGCAGGCGCGGCAGATCAGCGAAGCGACATTCCAGACCTTCACCGCCTTCGGTGCGGCGACGCTGATCTATCTCGTGCTCGCGCTCATCGCCTATCAATCGATGATGCTCATCGACAAGGCCGTGCGCATCCCGGGCTCCACGCCCGCGAAGGATGCGGTCGAGCCGATCTTGGCGGACGACGTGCAGTCTGGCACCGCCTTGCCCCACGGAATGGAGGTCGTGAAATGAACAGCCTCGATTTCTCGGTCCTCCTTCAGGCCTGGCCTTATCTCTGGTCGGGACTGTTGTTCTCCCTCGCGCTGACTGCCGCAGCCTTCGTCATCGGCATGATGCTGGGGACCTGCTTCGCCCTCGTGCAGCATTTCGAGGTGCCCGTCGTCAGCCAGATCGTGCGCAGCTATATCGCATTGGTCCGCTCGATTCCGTTGATCCTCGTGCTGTTCTGGTTCTTCTTCCTGGTGCCGATCGTGCTTGGGCACCTCTCAGGCAACGGCCGTCCGGTCCCGATCGGCGCCACCTGGACGGCCTTCATCACTTTCGGCCTGTTCGAGGCGGCCTATTATTCCGAGATCATCCGCGTCGGATTGCGCGCGGTGAACAAGGGCCAGTTCGAAGCCTGCCAGGCGCTCGCGCTTTCCACCTTCGATACCTATCGATGCGTGATCCTGCCGCAGGTGATCCGGGTCGCGAGCCCGATCATCCTGAGCCAGACCATCATCCTGTTCCAGGACACTTCGCTGGTTTACGTGCTCTCGCTGACCGATCTCCTCGGCGCGGCCTCGAAGCTCGCGCAGCTCAACGGCCGGCTCGTCGAGATGTATCTCGTGGTGGCGGTCGTCTATCTCGCCATCAGTTCGGCAGCGTCGCAGTGTGTCGCATCGCTCCGGCGGCGATACGCGCTCGGCGGCGCGCACCGGTAGCGAAGCGGCTTTGAAAACTGAGAGGAACACGAAGATGCGACAGGAAGGCGCGGTGAACCCGAGCAATCATTCTTCTGCGATCGTCGTCGTGGAGAATCTGGTGAAGCGGTTCGGCGGCTTTACCGCGCTGAATGATGTCCATCTCACGGTCGCGAAGGGCGAGAAGATCGTTCTGTGCGGCCCCTCCGGCTCCGGCAAGTCGACCCTGATCCGCTGCATCAACCACATCGAGAAGCATGACGGCGGCCGGATCGTGGTCGACGGCGTGGAGCTGGTGAACCGCATGGCCGACATCAACAGCGTTCGCTGCGAGGTCGGCATGGTGTTCCAGAGCTTTAATCTGTTCCCGCACCTCTCGGTCGTCGAGAACTGCATGCTGGCGCCGATGAAGGTGCGAGGACTCTCGCGTCCCGAAGCGCACGAGCGTGCGATGGGCTTGCTCAGGAAGGTTCGCATTCACGGTCAGGCGGACAAATATCCCGCGCAGCTCTCGGGCGGCCAGCAGCAGCGCGTCGCCATCGCCCGCGCGCTGTGCATGCAGCCGAAGATTATGCTGTTCGACGAGCCGACCTCCGCGCTCGATCCCGAGATGGTCAAGGAGGTGCTGGACACGATGGTGCAGCTCGCAGGCGAAGGCATGACCATGGTGTGCGTGACCCACGAAATCGGCTTTGCGCGCGAGGTCGCCGACCGCGTCGTGTTCATGGACCAGGGCAGCATCGTCGAGGAGGGGGAGCCTGCGAGTTTCTTCAGCTCGCCTCGCACGGAGCGGGCGAAGGGCTTTCTCAACCAGATCATCCACTAGGCGAGAGCACGAATTCGCCCAAGGAGCACTGTCAACGAGCCGTCATCGCGCGCCTGATTGAGCCGCTGCATTCGGCCAGTGGCAGGTGCTTGCGAGCCTTGAGCGGACGGCATCGATGCCGGCGAGATCAAAGATCGAGCTGGTGTTGTGGCCCGCGCCGTCGGTCACGGAGATCGACGTTCGTCCTCCGCGGAGCGTGCGTACCGCTTCGGTTGCGTCCTCCGGCATGGAAGCCGTGCGGCCGTCGGTTGAGAGTGGCCAGCGCAGTCGCGCCGTCGTCGGTTCGTCGACGGAGATCGTGACCTCGACGACACCATCGCGCGATGCCCGCCACGCACCGTTGACACTGAGGGACATCTCGGTCCGCTGCTTGCGGCAGCGCAGGAGGAGAATCTCGGGGGCATTGGCCGCGACGGGAGGAAGCGCGTACAGCTTGGCGACGAGAAGCGGCGAGAAGTCGACCGGAGAGGTGGTCTCGCCCATCACCCAGCCCTTTCCGGCTTGCGCTTCTGTGGTCGCATTGTCGCGCCGGGGCGGTGTTTTTTCCGGCGCCGGCCGGGATCGCTCCCGCAGCGTCTGGGTAGAGAGTTCTGCGGGCTCATCATTCTGTGGCTTGCCTTTGCCCAGATGCGCGATCAGGTGGTCGACACACGCCTTCTCGGCGCTGTGCGCCTTCAGCCGGCATTCGAGACGCATGGTGGTGCTGCCACCTGGCTGGTCGCAAGCGGCTTCGGCCGCGCGCGTCAGGGCGAAGCAGTCCTCCAGGTTCCTGGTGGAGTCGGATGCTGGTTGAGCGCGAGCTTCCGCGAGCGCCAGGCTCGCGACGAGGACCACCGCCGCCCGTCTCACGGCGCCCCCGACCGGTTCGCCACTTGGCCATCTTTCCAGCTCTCCGCCGCCTTTAGGCGTTGCAGACCGGGGACGGTGGCGGCGGGATCGGCATCCTTCCACTTCGGGTCGAAGCCCGACGCGCGCAACTGGTCGAGCTTGCCGAACAGCTCGTTCACGAAGGCTGTGACGCTGTCGTAGCGTGGAGTGCCCGGATTCCAGTTATAGGCAACGAGGACCGTCGGTACCGCGATGGTTTCGACGTCCTTGCCCGCAGGCACCAGCGCGGGATAGTCCGCCGGGGTCAGCCGGGCCTGGACGTAGTAGTCGGAGAGTTTCGGGCCGTACGGCACCGGCAGGAACTTGAAGCCTTCGCCCCATTTGCGCTTCACGAAAGCATCCACCGGCTTGGAGGTGACGAACACGACGCCAGCCATCTCGCCCCGCAGCATCTGTTCCAGCGCGACCGGATGGGGCAGGAAAGTCTTCTCCACCTCGATGCCGAGACGGCTGAAGATGAGCGGACCGGAATAGGCGGCGGCGGTGCCTTGCGTGTTGAAGTTCACCTTCTTGCCGGCGAGCTCGGCGAGCGAGTTGATCTCGGGGCGCACGAAAACGTGCAGCTCGGACGGAAACAGGTTCATCACGTGCACGATACGCTTTCCGACCTCGGGGACCTGCGCGCGGTATTCGTCGAGCGAGTCGCTGTTGATGATCGCGATGTCGATTCCCTTGAGATAGAGCAGGTCGTTGACGTTCTCGGTCGGCCCGCGCGTGACGACCGGAAGCACGTGCACCTTCCCGCCCTCGTTGACGACGCGCGAGATTTCGGTAGCGAAACGGAGCGGCGCGCCTTCCAGCAGACCGGCGGCGAGCCCGACCGTGCCTGCATTGACGCGGTCTCTCATCTCCTGCTCTCCGCTTCGCGGCCGGCTCGCCTGCGCCGGGCGGGCTACGTGCGCGGCCACGCCCCGGGACCGCTGCGCGGTGCCGGCATCCTGAGCGGCAGCCGGAGGCGTGCGCAGTGACACGACGAGCAGCGGCAATATCAGCGCGAGCAGCAGTCTGCGCACCATCACGATCCTCCTGTCGCGTCCCCCTTCAGGGCCGCACGTAGCTCCACCCCTTCTCCTGCAGTTCCATCATGTGGACGACGCCCGACGGGACCATGGAAGCCTCGGGCACGAGCTCGAGCGGCTTGCCCTCCTTCTTCTCCATGCCCTCCCGGGTGACGCCACAGGCGGCAAAGCGCACCTTGCCCGGAAAGGCGAGGTCCTTCATGGCGTGGATGCGTTCGGCGACCGGCGTCGTGTCGGCACGCAGCATATGGAGTCCAGGACCGAAGGCGACGATCTCGACGTCGGCGTCTTCGCCCTTCTTGCGATAGTATTCGAGCACGTTGGTGGCGTTGTTGAGCGCCAGATTCATCACGCCAGGGTCGTTCTGGTCGACCTGGATCACCAGCCGGTGCGGCGCCGGCTTGGCCGCGCGCCCGCCGACCGACTGCTTCATGTTCATGGCGTGCGCGCTTGTCAGAGCAAATGTCGCGAGCAGGGCTGCGGCCATCTGGATTCGGGCGCTGCGCATAGGCTATCTCCCCTCTGCGTTTGGCGCTGCATCCGGGTAGAGGTCGCCTGACCTTTGCGCTCGGCCTCGTCCTGATGCTGCGCTCGGCTATGCACGCTCGGCCGCTTCTCCGTCGGACGCGTCCGGGCGACAGACCATGAACTCGCGTTGCGCCCGCCGACAGCCGTTACTTCATGCTAGTCCCAATGGATTAAGCGGAGAGGCCGCAGCTCAATGTCTCGTTGCCCGGGCCGCCCTCGGCACGTCTGAGGGCCGCACGAGGCGCGTAGCTTGGGCCAGCCAGGCCGCGAGAATGCCAGATTGCGCCATCCGCGACCGAAGAGGCGGCTTTATTCCCGCCATGGATGCTTTAAGGAAGAACCTATCAGGACCGGGCCGTCCGCCACAGGCGAGGTGTCCCTGGTTCAGGCAGAAGGGCGGTTTACATGCCCGAAAGATGAGAAGGATTTGAAGCAATGATCCAAACCGTTGGTATCATCGGGGCCGGCACCATGGGGAACGGCATCGCCCAGATCTGTGCCGCGGCCGGGCTTTCCGTCGTGATGGTCGATATCTCGGATGCGGCGGTGAGCCGCGGGATTGCGACCGTCGGCGGCAGCCTCGAGCGCCTGGTCAAGAAAGAGAAGATGTCGGCGGCCGATCGCGAGGCGACGCTCAAGCGCATCACCGGCACGACCGACCGTGCCAAGCTCGCCGACTGCGACCTCGTGATCGAGGCCGCCACCGAGAACGAGGAGCTCAAGGTCAAGATCCTCAAGGACCTCTGCGCGACGCTGTCGCCGCGCACGCTGATCGCCACCAACACCTCGTCGATATCGATCACCAAGCTCGCCGCCGCGACCGATCGCCCCGATCGCTTCATCGGCATGCATTTCTTCAACCCGGTGCCGGTGATGCAACTGCTGGAGCTGATCCGCGGCTTGCAGACCTCCGACGACACCCACGCGAAGGCGCTCGATTTCGCCCAGCGCGTCGGCAAGGTCGCGATCACGGCCAAGAACAGCCCGGGCTTCGCCGTCAACCGCATCCTCTGCCCGATGATCAACGAGGCGATCTTCGCGCTCCAGGAGGGGATCGCGACCGCCGAGGAAATCGACGCCGGCATGAAGCTCGGCTGCAACCACCCGATCGGGCCGCTGGCGCTCGCCGATCTCGTCGGGCTCGACACCATGCTGTCGGTGATGGAGGTCTTCTACAAAGGTTTCAACGACCCGAAATACCGTCCGGCGCCCTTGCTCAAGGAAATGGTCGATGCCGGCCATCTCGGCCGCAAGACCGGCCAGGGCTTCTACACCTACGGCGCCTGATGGAGCTTGAGGCCGCGATCGCCGAAGCGGCTAACTCATTTCCGTAACTGGCGGCCGGCAGCTCGAACGACCGCCAGTTCCATTCTCGAAATCTGCACTTTCGTTCCGAAGTTTGTGCCTCGACAAAGAGGGCGTGCCGCTATCCGCTTACCGTCGCCTTGCTCCAGCGAAATCGGGACTGCGGACCGCGATGACTGTCATTGAAATCGATCACTCTCGCACGCGCGCCAAAGCGGGTGTGGCCAGGGTGGACACGCGCAAGAGAGCCGCAATGGCAACATCGCGCGTGGTGCCGCAAGCCGTTTCAGGACGCATACGGCGGATCAAGTGGGCCATCCTCGTCCTGACGCTGTCGATCTATTACGTCACGCCGTTCCTGCGCTGGGACCGCGGGCCGAACGCGCCCGACCAGGCCGTGCTGCTCGACTTCGCGCATGGCCGGCTCTATGCGTTCTTCATCGAGATCTGGCCGCAGGACCTCTATCTCGTCACGGGTCTGCTGATCCTCGCCTCGGTCATCCTGATCCTCGCGAACGCGCTTGCAGGACGGGTGTGGTGCGGCTTTGCCTGTCCGCAAACGGTTTGGACCGACCTGTTCCTCCTGGTCGAACGCCTGGTTGAAGGCGACCGGCGCGAGCGGCTGAAGGACATGAACACTCCGCTGACCGCCGCGCGGGCGCTCCGGATCGGCATCAAGCACAGCGCCTGGCTACTGATCTCACTGATGACGGGTGGGACGCTGATCTTCTATTTCACGGATGCGCCCGGCCTCGTTCGCGCGTTTGCCGGCGGTGACGTCTCCGCGACGGCTCTGACCTGGATCGCTGTCTTCACCGGGACCACCTACGGCCTTGCGGGATTCGCGCGCGAGCAGGTCTGCACCTTCATGTGCCCCTGGCCGCGGCTGCAGGGCGCGATTTGGGATCCGGAAGCCTTCACGGTCAATTATCGCGACTACCGGGGCGAGCAGCGCATGTCGGCCAAGAAGGCCACGGAACTTCGCGCGCGCGGCGAGGCAGCCGGCGACTGCGTCGATTGCGGCCTGTGCGTCAATGTCTGTCCGATCGGGATCGACATTCGCGAGGGGCCGAATTTCGCCTGCATCAATTGCGGGCTGTGTGTCGATGCCTGCGATAGCGTCATGACCAGGCTGGATCGCCCTCGCGGCCTGATCGATTATGAAAGCTGGCGCAATATCGAGCGCGGCCATCGCGGCGAGGCCCGCGTCTCACGCTTGCTGCGCCCGAAAACCATCGCGCTCACGGTCGTCAGCGTCGGATTGGCGGCCGGCCTGGTCGGATTGTTGGCAACCAAGGCGACGGGCGCTATAGCGGTGCTGCACGACCGCGATCCCCTGGCCGTGACCTTGTCCGACGGCTCGGTCAGAAATGCCTACACCGTCAAGCTTCTCAACAAGGCGAACGTCGCCCACCACTACACTTTGGCGATAAAAGGCATAGATGCCAGCCTGAGCATCGTCGGTCACGACGATGGAACTCCCATCACCGTCGAGCCTGACGGCTCGGAATCGCTACGGGTCACCCTGACCTCGGCGAGTCCGAAGGACGCCGATGTGGTTTTCACCGCCCGCGACGAAACGGGAGGGACGGTGCTGTCGACCTCCGACCGGTTCGTGGCGCGCTGAGGCGCCTGGAACACGAGGACTTGGAACAACGCGAATGGATACTGAGAGCGAGATGCCTGACCGAATGACGATCGATCGCAAAGCGGCGGCGGAGCGGCGCAGCCTGCTGGCCCAGGACGTGATGGAGCGAACCGGGATCAACGAGGCGATGATCGGGGAACTCGTCACGAGGTTTTATGGCCGCGTGCGCGAGGACGCGTTGCTTGGTCCGGTGTTCGCCATCGTGAAGAACTGGGATGAGCATCTTTCCAAGCTGCGCGATTTCTGGTCGTCGGTGGTGCTGACCACCGGCCGTTATCACGGCCAGCCGATGCGGGCGCATCTTCCGCTCAGCCTAATCGGCGATCATTTCGATCGCTGGCTCGATCTGTTCGAGCAGACTGCGCGCGAGGTCTGCCCGCCGGCCGCAGCGGCTCTGTTCATCGACAAGGCACGCCGCATTGCCGACAGCTTTGAAATGGCGGCAGCGACGCAAAGCGGACGCATGTTCACGCCGCGTCACATGCTGCGCTCTTGAATACGATATGCCTGCCTGACAAACGTGCAGACACCTTGAATTGAATCTGCAATGCGCCATGCGATGGCGCGTCGCACCAATTCCAACATGTTCGATCTGATCTGCAAAATGATCATGCCCCGTCGCGCATCTTGACGTTGCGATCGCAAAAACGCCGGTGAATGCGCACTTTCGCATTCAATCAAAGCGAGCATCATGCGAATGATGCACTGCGGCGCAAATTCTTCGCCTTCTTTTTGGCAGAGTCCCAGCGCCTGCTAGCGTACATGGCGCATTCAACGCACAGCACGTCATGTCCATCCTCCGACAACACAGCGGAATCTGATGCCTGCGTCTGCGCGGCGCAGACGCGACGAACGCTTTTGATCGGTGCAATCGCCACCACGGCCTGCTTTGCAGGTTCCGGACATGCCGCCGCGGGCGAGGATCCGCCCGGCGCCGACGAGCGGCCGCAGAAGGGCGATGTGCTGGTGTTCTCCGAAGGCGATCAGGAAGGCAAGCTCGTCACGATCGCCGACTTGCCGCTTGGTGGCCCGCCAGTGCACGCTTGGCCGAAGGATCCCAAGACATCAGTGGTGCGTAGCGCCTCGCGCCTCAACGAGATCCTGATCATCCGGCTCGATCCCGCCGAGCTCGACGATCAGACGCGCGCGCGTGCTCAGGATGGCATCGTCGCCTATTCGGCGATCTGCGCCCATGCCGGCTGTCCCGTCACCGTCTGGGTCAAGAGCGATGTCGGCGACAAGGAGGTGTTCAAGTGCATGTGCCACAACTCCGAATACGATCCGCGACAGGGCGCGCAGGTCGTGTTCGGGCCGGCGCCGCGACGGCTTGCAGCGTTGCCGCTGGCACTCACTGACGGCGCGCTCAGCGTCGCCGGCAATTTCATCGGAAAGGTAGGTGGCCAGCAGCCAGGGTGATCAGCCGCGGGTCGCACCCGCGCGCCAGAAGCGGTCGCGCCCGCAGGCGTGCGGGCGAGGAGACAAACAAACTTCAAGAATTCAAGCAGCAAGAATTCAAAAGGGGAAACGTCCATGACCAGAAAACAATGGTTGTTGTCCGGCTTCGTCGCCTTCACCTGCATCGTCTCGACCTCCGCGGGCGCCGGTCCGATCGAGAGTTACACGCCAGTCACCTCGCAGCGTCTGGAAAATCCGGAACCCGGCAACTGGATGCTGTATCGCCGCACTTATGATGGGCAGGGCTTTAGCCCGCTCGACCAGATCAACGCCGGCAACGTCAAGGATCTCACACCGGTCTGGACCTTCGCCACCGGCGTGATCGAAGGCCATGAGGCGCCACCGATTGTCAACAACGGCGTGATGTTCGTGGCGACGCCGATGGGGCAGGTGATCGCGCTGAACGCCAAGACCGGCGACGAATACTGGCGCTACAAGCGGCAATTGCCGGACGACCTGTTCCAGCTCCATCCGACCAGCCGCGGCGTTGGTCTGTGGGAGGACAAGCTCTATCTCGCCACCACCGACGACCACGTTGTCGCGCTCGATGCCAAGACCGGCAAGGTGGTCTGGGATACGAAGGTGCAGGACTACAAGAAGGGCCAGTACATGACCCTGATGCCGCTCGTCGTCGACGGCAAGGTCATCGTCGGCGGCTCCGGCGGCGAGCTCGGCGTGCGCGGCTACGTCGCCGCCTTCGATGCCAAGGACGGCAAGGAGTTGTGGCGCACCTTCACCATTCCAGGCGAGGGCGAGCCCGGTCACGACACCTGGCAGGGCGACGACTGGAAGACCGGCGGCGGCTCGGCTTGGATGACCGGCACCTACGACAAGGACTTGAAGACGATCTACTGGGGCGTCGGCAACGCTGCACCATGGCCCGGCGACAGTCATCCCGGCGACAATCTCTACACCTCGTCGGTGATCGCGCTCGATCCTGCCAACGGCAAGATCAAGACCTATCACCAGTATCACCAGAATGACTCCTGGGACTGGGACGAGGTCGACGCGCCGATGCTGGTCGATCTGCAACGCGACGGCCGCTCGATCAAGAGCCTGATCCATCCGGGACGTGATGCGATCTTCTGGGTGCTCGAGCGCACGCCGACCAAGATCAACTATGTCGCGGGCTGGCCGTTCGTCTCCACCGACGTCTGGAAAGGCATCGATGCCGAGAGCGGCCGGCCGATCGTCGATCCCGCGCATAAGCCCGTGATTGGCAAACGCGTCGAGTTCTGCCCGTCGTTGTGGGGCGGCAAGGACTGGCCTTCGGCGGCCTACAGCCAGAAGACCGGCCTCGTCTACGTTCCCGCCAACGAAAACTTCTGCGGCGGCTTCACTGGCGAGAAGGTGGCGCTCAAGCCCGGCGAGCTCTGGCTCGGCACCAAGCCGGAAGACATCGGCCTGAAGGCGAAGCCCGGTGCTGATCATTTCGGCGAGCTCCAGGCCTGGGATCCCGCGACCGGCAAGAAGGTGTGGCAGCACGACTTCCCGAAGTCGCAGCTGTTTGGCTCGGTGACGGCGACCGCAGGCGATCTCGTCTTCGCCGGCGGTACCAACGACCGCTATTTCCGCGCCTTCAACGCCAAGACCGGCGAGCAGCTATGGCAGCAGAAGACCAACTCCGGCATCATGGGCATGCCGATCTCCTACGAGGTCGATGGCACGCAATATGTCGCGATTCAGTCCGGCTGGGGCGTCGATGCGCAACGCATCCAGGATGCGCTCGCGACCAACAACATCGGCATCGAAGCCAACGTGCCGCAGGGCGGTGTGATCTGGGTCTTCGCGCTGAAGAAGTAGCTCGCTGAAGAAGTTCCTGGAGGCGGATCGAAGGAAGCGGCGCGGCCAGGGGGGAGTAGCAATGCGGCGGACGGTAACGTCCGCCGCATTTCTGCTTGTGCTCAGGCTTCCAACTGCTTGCCGATCGGAAGTGAGCGGATGCGCTTGCCGGTCGCGGCGAAGATCGCGTTGATCAGCGCCGGCGCGAATGGCGGCACGCCGGGCTCGCCGACGCCGCTCGGGGGCGTGTCGGGCCCCGGCGGCACGATATGGACGTTGGTCAGCAGCGGAGATTCGTCCATCCGGATCACCGGGAAATCGTCATAGTTCTTCTGCTGGACCTTGCCGTCCTTGAAGGTGATCTCGCCATATTTGGCGAGGCTCAGGCCCATGATCGCAGCGCCCTCGATCTGGGACTGGATGCGCTCGGGATTGACGAAGGTGCCGCAGTCGATGGCGGTGTCGACCCGCGGGATCGTCAGCTTGCCCTTATCGTCGACGGCCACTTCCACGATCGTCGCGATGTAGCTGACGAAGCTGCGATGCGCGGCGATGCCGAGCCCATGGCCCTTCGGCACCTGGCGGCCCCATTCGCCCTTGTCGGCCACCAGCTCGACCACCTTGCGCAGGCGCGCGGTGTCGATCGGGTAGCTGTCATAGGGCTCGCCATAGTTCCAGAGGTCCTTCACCGAAGTGAGCTTGACGATGCGGGGCGAACCGATCAGCTCGAGCAGCATGTCCTTCTGATCGCGGCCGATGGCCTGCGCGATCTCGCCGACCATCGACTGCACCGCGAAGGCGCGCGGGATGTTGGAGACCGAGCGGAACCAGCCGATCCTGGTACGGGCGGCCGCTTCCGGATTCTCGCAGGAGACGTTGGCGATCTCGAAGGGCATGTCGACGAGGCCCATGCCGAGCTCGAACGAGGCCTGATGCACGGTTCCCGCCGCAAACGTCGAGGCGATGCTGGGAGCGACGCTGCGGTGGCGCCAGGCGATCACCTTGCCGCTCTTGTCGAGACCCGCCTCGATGCGCTCGACCGAGACGGTGTGCAGGAAGCCGTTGTGGAGGTCGTCCTCCCGCGTCCACTGCACCTTCACGGGCGCGCCGAGCTCCTTGGAGAGCAGGGCGGCTTCGAGCGCATAGTCGCATTTCGACTTGCGGCCAAAGCCGCCACCGAGCAGCGTCACGTTCACGGTGACGTTCTGCTCGGGGATGCCGAGCGTCTTGGCGACGTCCTCGCGGGTGCCACCCGGACTCTGCACCGGCGCCCAGATCTCAGCCTTGTCGCCCTTGACGTCGGCAACCGCCACCGGCGGCTCCATGCTGACATGGGCGAGGTGAGGGACGTAGTACTCGCCGACGATCACCTTGTCGGCGCTCTTGAGCGCGGCATCCGCATCGCCCTCCTTGCGCACGACGAGACCGGGCTTGCGTGCAGCTTCCTCGAGCTCCTTGCGGTAGGCGACCGACTCGTACTTGCCGTTCGGCCCGTCGTCCCAGACGATCTTCAGCGCATCGCGTCCCTTGATCGCCGCGCCCGTGTTGCGGGCGATCACGGCCACGCCGCCGAGCGGCTGGAATTTCGAGGGCCACGGCCAGCCGCGCACCTCCATCACCTTCTCGACGCCCGAGACCTTCATTGCGTCGGCCGGGTCGAACGAGACCAGCTTGCCACCGGTCACCGGCGGGCGCGCGATGACGGCGTATTTCATACCGGGCAGCCGCACGTCGGCGCCGTAGCCTGCCTTCCCCGTGGTGATGTCGTGGAGGTCGACGATGCCGATCTGGCCCTTGGTGAGATAACGGAAATCCTTGGGGTCCTTCAGCTTGAGGCTGTCGACGCTGGGCAAGGATTCCTTGGCCGCGTCGGCGGCGAGCTCGCCGAAGCCGAGCTTGCGTCCGCTGGCGCCGTGAACGACCTCGTGATTGACCGCCTTCACCTCCGTCGCCGGCACGCCCCAGCGCTTGGCTGCGGCCTGCTCCAGCATGATGCGCGCCGAGGCGCCGATCTGGCGCATCGGGATCAGATAGTGCCGCGTGCTGCGGGAGCCGTCGGTGTCCTGGTTGCCGTACATGACCTCGTCGCCATGCGCCTGCTGGACCTTGACCCTCGACCAGTTGGCTTCCATCTCCTCGGCGACGATCAGCGGCAGGCTGGTGCGCACGCCGGTACCCATCTCGGAGCGGTGCGCGACGATGGTGACGATGCCGTCGGGAGCGACCGCGACGAACACGCGCGGATCGACCACGACGCCGTGCGGCATCTTCCCGGCGCCGGTCTCATAGGCGAAGGCCTGGCGCGACATCACGGGCGCGGCGAGCACGAAGCCGCCGGTGACGCCCAGTCCCTTCAGGATGCTGCGGCGGGAAACCTTCTCGATTCTGACGTGCTTCTCGAAGCCGCGAAGCTTCTTTGGGTTGTCGATGAAATTCATGATCACACCCCCGTCGATGCGAGATGGACGGCGTTCTCGATGCGCTGGTAGCAGCCGCAGCGGCAGATGTTGCCCGCCATCGCCTGGCGGATCTGGTCATGCGACGGCTTTGCATTGTCCATCAGCAGCGCCGCGGCCTGCATGATCTGGCCAGCCTGGCAGAAGCCGCATTGGGGAACGTTGACCTGGCGCCACGCTTTCTGCACGGGATGATCGCCGTTCGGATGCAGGCCCTCGATGGTCGTGACCTCGCGGCCCGCGACGTCATTGACCGAAGTGATGCAGGCGCGCACCGCTTCCTTGTCGACGATGACGGTGCAGGCCCCACACAGCGCCTGGCCGCAGCCGAATTTGGTGCCGGTCAGCCCGACCTCGTCGCGGAGAAACCAGAGCAGCGGAAGATCCGGGTCGCCATCCCAGCTTTGTTCCTGGCCGTTGATTTTTATCTTGATCATGATCGTTTCTCGCTCTTCTTAAGCCAATGATCCGATGCGCGTGATTGGTGTGGCGGCGCCCGCATCCCCTGCTTCCGCAAGCCCAGGCAACTCCCGGGGCGGAGGGGATGACGACGGGCGATGTCTGGAATGTGCTCGATACCTCCCGGTTGATTCTTGTTTGATGATTTCCGCGCGGCATCGTGACGAGCGTGATGCTAGCAGAAACCGGACACCGCGGGCATCACAGCCGCTTGTGTTCGCGACCAGATTGCATCCCTGATTTGTCAAAAGCTGGGCGCGACCCGTCGCTCGCCCGTTGCGCGGTGCGGCAGAGCATCATTGCGACCGACATAAAAAAGCTTCGTCCGGCGGGACTGCGCGGACGAAGCAGGAGACCTCAGTCGAGGGAGGGAGAACGCAGTGACGCGAGCTTTGCGAGCTGGCGACTCTGCGGAGTGAGTACAACTCTCGATGCTGAGGGAACCGGCCGCCTCACAAGCGAATGAGGCGGCAATGCTGGCCATCCGGTTTGCGCCCAATCCTGGAGGACCCGACCGGCTCGCTGGGTTCAGACCAGCGAGCCGAGAGGAAGCGGCAAGGTTGAACGCGTTGCCTCAGGCTGCCACTAAGCAGCCTCGTACCTACGCGGCCTTTTACTTAAGCAGCCTTGGTACTTAAGCAGCCCTGGCCTTCGCGACATGGGTCGCGATCGCGTCCATCAGCGCCGGCGACAGGCAGTCATAGGGCTCGAGCCCGATTTCCTTCAGCCGCGAACGGATGCCGGCCATCTGCTCCGGCTTCACGCCCGATTCGATCACCGAGGAGACGAAGGCGGCAAATTGCGGCGCCTGCGAGCCCTGCTCCTGGAACAGCTCGGGATGAATGAAGTCGAGGCCGTAGAACGGGTGGCCCTTGTTCTCGATGCGGCCGTACATGTGCGTGCCGCAGGCCTTGCAGGCGCAGCGCTGGATCACCGCCGACGGATCGACGATCTGCAGCTTGTCGCCGTTCTCGAGCACGGTGACGTTCTGGCGCGGCACCACGGCGACGACGGAGAACGTCGCGCCCTGCGGCTTCCAGCACTTGGTGCAGCCGCAGGCGTGGTTGTGCGCCACGTCGCCCTTGATGCCGACCTTGACCGGGTGATCCTTGCATTTGCAGACCAGCGTGCCGCCGGCAAAGCTGCCACTGCCCTGTTTGAGGCCATTGTCGATCGAGGGATGGAGAGCAACAGTCATGGGACGATCCTCCTTTTGGGTGATGGTTCTGTTTTAGTAGACGACGACCGAACGGATCGACTTGCCCTCGTGCATCAGGTCGAAGCCCTTGTTGATGTCTTCGAGCTTCAGCACGTGGGTGATCATTGGATCGATCTGGATCTTTCCGTTCATGTACCAGTCGACGATCTTGGGCACGTCGGTGCGGCCGCGTGCGCCGCCGAACGCGGTACCTCTCCAGTTGCGCCCGGTGACGAGCTGGAACGGGCGGGTGGCGATCTCCTTGCCGGCCTCCGCGACGCCGATGATGATCGATGTTCCCCAGCCACGATGACAGCATTCCAGGGCCTGGCGCATCACCGTGGTGTTGCCGGTACAGTCGAAGGTGTAGTCGGCGCCGCCATCGGTCAGCGTCACCAGATGCTGGACGATGTCGCCGGTCACTTTCTTCGGGTTGACGAAGTCTGTCATGCCGAACTTGCGGCCCCAATCCTCCTTGGAGTCGTTGATGTCGACGCCGATGATCTTGTCGGCGCCGGCCATCTTGGCGCCCTGGATCACGTTGAGACCGATGCCGCCGAGGCCGAACACCACGACGTTGGAGCCCGGCGTGACCTTGGCGGTGTTGACGACGGCGCCGACGCCGGTCGTGACGCCGCAGCCGATGTAGCAGCTCTTGTCGAAGGGGGCATCCTCGCGAATCTTGGCGACTGCGATTTCCGGCAGCACCGTGAAGTTCGAGAAGGTCGAGCAGCCCATGTAGTGATAGATCGGCTTGCCCTTGTAGGAGAAGCGGCTGGTGCCGTCGGGCATCACGCCCTTGCCCTGCGTCGCGCGGATCGCGGTGCAGAGGTTGGTCTTCCCGCTCAGGCAGCTTTTGCACTGCCGGCATTCGGGCGTGTAGAGCGGGATGACGTGATCGCCAGGCTTCACCGAGCTGACGCCTGCGCCGATCTCGCGGATGATGCCGGCGCCCTCGTGGCCGAGGATCGAGGGGAAGATTCCTTCGCTATCGAAACCGTCGAGCGTGTAGGCGTCGGTGTGGCAAATTCCGGTCGCCTTGATCTCGACCAGAACTTCGCCGGTCTTCGGTCCTTCCAGATCGACCTCGACGATCTCAAGCGGTTTTTTCGCTTCGAAAGCGACCGCGGCACGTGTCTTCATCGTAAGCTCCTCAAATTCTCTCCTGGAGACGCCGAGAAGTCGTCTCAGCCGAGCTCCAAACCGTTCATTTCCTGCCCATGCAGGAATCTTCGGCCTTGGTGTAGGCCTCAGTCTTGTCCTCGTGCTTGCCCGGCCGCGCGCGGCCCCAGGCTTCGTTGGAACGGGCGCGCAGATAGACGTAGAGATCGTCCATGTAGCAAGCGACGTTCGGATTGTCGCCGAAGGCCGGCATCACGTTCTCCTGCGCGGTCGAGACATTCTTCCGGCCTGAGGCGACGACGCCGAGGAAGTCGGCGTAGCTCATGGTCTTCAGGGAGTCCTTCAACGCCGGAGCGTAGGTCGATCCCATTCCATCCGGGCCGTGACAGACGTGGCAGTCCGAGTGATAGCGGCGGTATCCGGAATAGGTGTACCAGTCCACGGATCCCTCAGTGATCTTGTAGGTCGGGTTTCCTTCCTTATCGAGCCACTCACCATTCTCGTTTTGCTTGACCGCGGCCGGGTCGCCCGAGCCGTCCGCGAGTGCAATTCCTCCGGACGCGACGATGATCATCGCAGCTATGACAGAGCAGATTCTACGCAAGAGATTTTTTCCTCGACAGCGCGCGGTGGAGACGAGCCGGCGCGTGGAGTTGATCCACGCGCCGGGACGATACGAGGTTGAGCCTAGTTCGGCAGCGAGAACACGGTCAGCGTGCCGCCGAGCGCCGTGTAGTTCGACAGTGCCGCGTAGCCGCCGACTGCGCCGAGACCGGCGGTCGGATCGGTCAGGCCTGCCGCCAGACCGATGCCGGCCCAGCCACCCACGCCGGAGAGCACTGCGACGTACTGCTTGCCGCCGTTCTCATAGGTCGTGACGTTGCCGATGATGCCGGAAGGAGTCTTGAACTTGTAGAGCTCCTTGCCGGTCTTGGCGTCGACCGCCTTCAGGTAGCCTTCGAGCGTGCCGTAGAACACCACGCCGCCGCCGGTTGCGAGCGCACCCGACCAGACCGAGAACTGCTCCTTGTTGGACCACACGATCTTGCCGGTCTTGCCGTCCCAGGCGATGAAGTTGCCCATGTTGGTCTCGCCCTGCGGCGGATACATCGAGAGCGTCGCACCCACATAGGGCTGGCCCGCGGTGTAGCTGACCTTGAACGGTTCGTAGTCCATGCAGACGTGGTTGGTCGGAACGTAGAACAGCTGCGTGTCCGGCGAGTAGGCTGCCGGCTGCTCGTCCTTGGTGCCGAGCGCGGCCGGGCAGATGCCCTTGGTGTTGTGGTCCTCTCCGCCCTTCTCCGTGGAGGCAGCATCGAGAACCTTCGGACGGCCATAGGTCGGCGAGTTCTTGTCCATATCGACGCCGGAGGTCCAGTTCACCTTCGGATCGTACTTCTCGGCGACCAGCAGCTCGCCCGTTTCACGGTCCAGGGTGTAGCCGAGACCGTTGCGGTCGAAGTGGGTGAGCAGCTTGCGCGCCTGGCCGTTGATCTGCTGATCCGAGAGGATCATCTCGTTGACGCCGTCATAGTCCCACTCGTCGTGGGGCGTCATCTGGTAGACCCACTTGGCCACGCCAGTGTCGGGATTGCGGGCCCAGATCGTCATCGACCACTTGTTGTCGCCCGGACGCTGCTTCGGGTTCCAGGTCGAGGGGTTGCCGGAGCCGTAGTAGATGAGGTTCAGAGCAGGATCATAGGAGATCCATCCCCAGGTGGCGCCGCCGCCGATCTTCCACTGATCGCCTTGCCAGGTCTTGAGGCTGGAGTCCTTGCCGACCGGCTTGCCCAGAGCCGTGGTCTTGTCGTCGACCAGGATCTGGTCATCCGGCCCTTCCGAGTACCCACGCCAGACCTGCTTGCCGGTCTTGATGTCGTAGGCCGTCATGTGGGCCTGCACGCCGAACTCACCACCGGAAATGCCGACCAGCACCTTGTCCTTGATGACCATCGGCGCCGAGGTTCCGGTCTCGCCCTTGGTGGGATCGCCGTTCTTTGCAGTCCAGGCAACTTGGCCGGTCTTGGAATCGAGCGCGACGAGCGTGGTGTCGGCTTGATGAAGGAAGATCTTGCCGTCGCCGTAGGCCAAGCCGCGGTTAACCGTGTCGCAGCACATCACAGGGATGACGTTCGGATCCTGCTTCGGCTCGTACTTCCAGATGATCTTGTTCTCGTTGGAAAGGTCAAGGGCGTAGACCTTGTTCGGGAACGGCGTGTGGACGTACATCACGTTTCCGATGATGAGCGGTCCGCCTTCGTGGCCGCGCAGCACGCCGGTCGAGAAGGTCCATGCGACCTGCAGCTTGCCGACGTTCTGTGCGTTGATCTGATTGAGTTTGGAATAGCGGGAGTTGGCGTAGTCACCCGTAGGCATCACCCAGTCTTTGGGGTTTTGCGACATCTTGATCAGCTCGTCATTGGCTGAAGCGCTGCCGGCGGCCAGAGCCGCGGCAGAGCCAAGAAACGTCGCCAGTAGCACCTTGCGCATAGTCATTCCTCCTAGGTCTCGTTTATTGTTTCCGAAGCATTGCGTACCGCTGGGCACTGAGGTCCAGCGTCTGCTCGTGCAGGGCGGTCACGATTGGGACCAGAAACGATGCTGTGCTGTTTCCTCCTCCTGGTAATGAGCCACGAGTCCGCTTGCAGTACGGCCCGTTTCTTGTTGTTCCTGGCACAATCCGTAACCGGTTCGTAAACGGGAAACTTGCCCAAGAGAGAAGGGCATTTGCTTGACAGCGCAAAGGGGCCAACTTTTTGATTTTGCAGTAGCGAATTCAGCATCTTCTGCGCTGCCCGGCCGCGGGGACTCGACTCAGGTTCCCCTTGACGGCGCTGCAACTAAGGCGGAGGATTGAACACAAGGATGGCAGACGGAGCACTGGCGCTTGCTCCAAAGACCGCCCTAATTTGAGGTAAACGTCGCTTCATCGTGACAGGGGGCCTCTGGCGGCACCCATCACGATTTGAATCAAATCAGTGGCTGGGATCATGTCCGACACAATACACACACTCAGCACGACCGGACTTACGCCGAAGAGGCAGATCCAGAGCTGGGTCGACGGACTGACAAGTCTCTGCGGGCATTTCGACGTCGATCCGCTTGAAGCGACCGCGCTCGAAGGGCGCATCGACTACACCACGGTATCTCGGCTGAAACTCTGCCAGATCGAGGTGAGCCAGCATCGCATCGCGCACACGCATGCCCGCGCAAAGGCCAATGAACACCCCTACATCAAGATCCATTTCCAGACCTACGGCGTCTCGTATTTCGAGCAGGAAGGCCGCCACATCGAGCTGATGCCCGGCGACATCATCGCCTATGACGTGTCCTGTCCGCACTCGATCATCAGCCCCGCTTTCACGCGGCATGACGTGGTGATCGTGCCGAAGGCTCTGCTGCGCGATCGCGGCTTCCCGTCCCAGCGGATGCCGGCATGCAAGCTGTCGGCGCGCACCGGCACGGGGCGAATCGCCCACGACTTCGTCCACGCCACCTTCGACGAGGCCGCAAAGCTCTCGGCGAACAGCGCGGTCGGCGTCGCCGATTCGCTGATCGACCTCCTGTTGCTGCCGCTGCGCGAGGCCGACACGATGTTCGATCGGGTCGGGCCCGAGGCGATGTATGTGCGTGCCCAATTTTTCATCCGCGAGCACCTGCGTGACCCGGATCTGTGCATCGACCAGATTTCCGCCGAGCTCGGCTGCTCCAAGCGCTATCTGCACATGCTGTTCAGCGAGCGCGGCACGACGGTGAGCGACTACATCTGGCAGGCGCGCCTTCAGAACTGCCGCCAGGAGCTCGAGGCCCACGCCGGCAAGACCATCACCGACGTCGCCTTCTCCTGGGGCTTCTCGAGTTCGTCACATTTCAGCCGCGTGTTCCGGAAGTACTTTGGCGTCGTGCCGTCGTCGATCCACAAGGCGCAGCAGAGTGCCGTGGCTTCCGAAGAGCATTAGGCGCGGCCTCACGACGAAGCCTGCGACGGCCCGCCGCCCTTCTGCCTGACGCGCCGCCAGACAATCTCGGTCAGACCGACCGCAATGAGCCCGAACGTGCCGCCCGTGATCACGTTGACCACGCGCTCCTCGGCAATTCCGCTTGCCCCGCCCGCGAACGACGCTGCAAGGGCGATGAAGAAGCAGCGCAAGCCGAAGCCCACGACATAGCGGGAGAATGCGATCAGCGTGAGCGTCGCGCCGAGAACAGCGAGCGCATAGCCGGCGCGACTCTCGGGCAGCGCGACGCCTGCGAGCAGGCCGAGCGGGACGCCGACGAATGCCCCGATGGCGCGCTGTTTCAGCTTCCCGGTGGACGCCGCGAGATCGCCGACGACGACGCTTGCGGCCGACCACATCACCCATTGTCCCTGGGCCAGATGTAACGCCTCGACCAGGGCCGCCGCCGCAAAGACGGCCATCGCCGTTGCCGCCGCCGGTAGAAACCATTCGGCCGCGGCAGGTCCGTAAGAGGGTGGGGCGTGGTCGGGATGGCGCCGCAGGTCATGGATCTGGACGCCGCAGACGAGGGCGAGGGCAATCGGGGACGACGCCACGATCACGGCGGCATGACGCAGGGCCTCGGACGCGCTCACCCCCTCGCGCACCTCGCAGGCGAGATAGACCGCCGGGATGAAGACCCAGTTGCCCAGCGTCCGCAAGGCGTTTCCATGGCGCGTCACGGCCACGGCAAGGAAGCCGGCCAGCGCCGTCAGCGCCACGAACAGCGGCTTGACGGGGGCGGCGAGGAAAAGGGTGATGAAGGTGACGACGATGGCGAGGTAGTGCAGCGCGACTGCCCGCGGAGCGAGGTGCAGTTTCAGCGCGGGGATGAGCAGGGAAACCGCGACCAGTCCCAAATTCAGCAGCGCCGCCTCACGGAAGAGGAAATAGGCCGCCACGAGCGGGCCGACGAGAATTAGCGCTCTGACGAGCTCGCTGGTCTTGATCTCCCGGAAGAGGACATCGCGCAGGCTTGCAGCGGGCGGGCTGGTCGGCGAACTCACGATTGCACCGGATCGTCGAGGGGACCCCAATGCTTAGCACGGAAATGGCCGCGGTGCCTTTGGCGCGGGGCAGTGCGGGGCGCATGCTGAGCGCCGTGCTGCACTCTTGCTGTCATCGGCCGGCTTGACCGGGCGATCCGGTATTCCAGAGGCGGTGAATGATATGGAGAAGCCGCGGCATACTGGAGCCCCGGTCAAGCCGGGGCATGACAGCGGAGAACGAGGCGCCGCCGTCGCAATGATATGCCTCACCGCTGGATGATCTGCTTCCAGACATCGCCGAGGATTGCAGGCTCGCGCGGCGGCAGGTAGGTGAGCCCGGCCTGCTTGCCGAACTCGGCTATCTTGCCTTCTGCCATGAGGTCGGTGAGCGCCTTGTTCACGGCGGCGAGCAGGGCGGGATCGCTGGCAAGCCCGACATAACCGCGATTGGCGCCGATCGGATAATAATAGCCGGACGCCGTGATCGTCGTGTCGGGGTGGGCGGCGCGGTGAGCGTCGAAGCGGGCGAGATCGAGCAGTGTCGCATCATAGTCGCCGCGGTCGAGCGCGCCCAGGAGATCGTCGCGGCCGGGGACGAGATGCGTGATGCCGTCGATCAGCCGCCCCTTGTGGAAGGTCATCAAGATGGCGTCGCCCAGCGATCCGCTTTCAATCACCAGGCGGAGACCTGCGAGATCGCCGATGTCGCTGATCTTGCGATCGCGCGCCTTCGGACCGAGCACGACCGTCATGGGCGAATAGATGTAAGGCTGGCTCGGCGCGAGCACGCCGAGCGCGACGCGGCGCCTGCGGTCGTCGCGGCTGGCGCCGTCGAAATCCGGAAGCCTTGCGGTCTTCATGCCGGGCACGACGAGGGAATCGCGGGTCAGCGCGTAGCTGCCAACCAATGCACAGCGCCCGTCCGACAGCAGCGCGTTGGCCTCGAGTTGCGGGCTCGAATCCTCATCCAGTTTGCTTTCGAACCACTGGATCTGGAGCGGACGGTCGAGCCGCTGCGCGATCGCCTGCGCCAGCGTCACGTCGAAGCCGGCGCCCGGCTTGCCGCGGTGTTGCACGGACAACGGCGGCCGGTCCTCGTCGAGGCATATTCGCAAGGGATCAGCCGCATAAGCGACTGTCGCGAGAGCCGCAAACATCGCGGCAAGACCAAACGCCCCAAGGCGACAGCTCATGGCCGTCTCCGGCTCGAAATGTAGGCCCAGAGGTCGGTGATCTCGTCCTCGCTGAGGATGTCGCCCCATGGCGGCATCTTGTTGTTCTTGCCGTTCTTCACCGTCGTGACGAACCGCATCTTGTCGTCGGGGAAGGCGCGAAGGTCCGGCGTGATGGTGCCGGAGTTCATCATGCCGGGACCGTGGCAATGCGAGCATTTTTCGGCATAGGTCGCCTTGCCGTGGTCGAGCTGCGCCTGAACGGGATCGCCATTCGGTTCATCCGCGGCGCGGGCGGTTGCCAGAGACGCAACCGCCAGCCCCGCGACGACGGCGAATGTCGCCGCCGTCCTGATCAAAGTGTCTTTCAGCACATCGAACCCGTGGTTATTGCTTGATCGCGAAAACCCACAGGGAGCCGCCGGGCGGCACCTTGGCGAGCCGCTCGTCGCCGGAGAACAGCGAGTAGACGCCGCCATAGCCGCTTGCCACCGCGACATACTGCACGCCGTCCTGCTGCCAGGTCACCGGCTGTCCCTCGATGCCGGAGCCGGTCTGGAACTGCCAGAGCTTCTTGCCGGTGTCGGCGTCGAAGGCTTCGAACTCACCGGTCAGCGCGCCCGAGAACACGACGCCGCCCGCGGTCGACAAGACGCCCGAGAAGCGCGGGATGTCGCTCGCCGCTTCCCACTTCGACTTGCCGGTCAGGGGATCGATCGCCTTGAGGTGGCCGCGCGGTCCGTCGCCGAATTCCCAAGGATCGGTGAGGTCCATGCCGAGATACCATTCACCCTGCTTGAAGGTGACGGGCTCGGCCTTGTACTTGCCTCCGAAGTTGAGCGTGTTGGCATAGGCAAGGCCGGTCTGCGGATTGAACGACATCGGCTCCCAGTTCTTGCCGCCGAGGATCGACGGATAGACCGTGACCTTCTTGCCCTCGCGCGCGTCCTTGGCAACATCGGTCTCGATCGGCCTGCCGGTCTTCATGTCGACGCCGGTGGCCCAGTTGACCTTCACGTATGGATTGGCCGCGAGCAGCTTGCCGTTGGTGCGGTCAAGCACGTAGAAGAAGCCGTTGCGGTTGGCGTCCATCAACACCTTGGTCGGCTTGCCCTCGACGTTCATGTCTGCGAGCACCATTTCGGCGACCGAGTCATAGTCGAATGGATTGTTCGGCGAGAACTGGTAGTGCCACTTGATCTTGCCGGTCTTGGGATCCATCGCCAGCACCGAGCAGGTGTATAGGTTGTCGCCCGGACGCACCGCCGAGTTGAACGGGCCCGGATTGCCGATGCCCCAATAGACTGTGTTCAGCTCCGGATCGTAGGAGCCGGTAATCCACGTCGAGCCGCCACCGAGCTTCCAGGTGTCGCCCTTCCAGGTGTCGCCGCCCGGCTCATCCGGCGAGGGGATCGAATGGGTACGCCAGAGGCGCTTGCCCGTTGCGGGATCCCAGCCGTCGATGAAGCCGCGGGTGCCGAACTCGGCGCCGGAGATGCCGGTGATGACGACGCCGTCGGCGACCAGCGGGGCCACCGTCATCGAATAGCCTTCCTTGATGTCGGCGGCCTTCTCGCGCCACAGCTCCTTGCCGGTCTTGGCGTCGAGCGCGATCACATTGGCGTCGAGCGTGGTGCGGAAAACCTTGCCGTCGTACAGCGCGGCGCCGCGGTTGATGATGCCGCAGCAGACGATACGCGGTGTTTCGGCGGGGTACTCGACCTTTGTCTTCCAGATCTGCTTGCCGGTCTTGGCGTCGACCGCCATGGTGGCGTTGTGCGAGGTCACGTAGATCACGCCCTGGTACACCAGCGGCTGCGATTCCTCGCTGCGATCGTCATTGAAGCTGTAGTTCCAGACTGGGACGAGGTTCTTGATGGTGTCCTTGTTGATCTGATTCAGCGTCGAGAAACGCTGAAGATTGTAGCCCATCCCGTAGTTGAGAACATTCGATGTGTCTGACGCGCCCTTGTTGAGTTGTTCTGTGGTCTGGGCATTGACACCCGTCGACGCAAGCATGACGAGGCTCGCGGCCATCGCAAAGCGTTTCATCCGTTCCTCCCAATGTGCGCGCCTTTTGACGCTGCGATTGCAACACTCCGATGGAACGTAAAATGCGTCAATACGAAAGTCGCAAACGCGCTGCCGAATTGTTGGACGCCAGACGGCAGTCACCCCTGGTAAACCGCCCGACATTTCGCACTGCATACAAGGTGCACGGCGAAAATTCCGCGGTACGAAGATTGCCTCCTGTGTCGTTGCCAGCTTTGCGTGTGCGCGAGGAGCCGCGTAGAATTCGAACCATGGTCCCGGCAGGCAACCTGTTTCGATTCCATGGGCGCGCCGGGAGCCCGAGCCGGGAGGTTTTCGATGATATCGCGTCGCTCCATTGCATTCGCAGTTGCATGCACATTGCTCGGCGGTCCGGCCTGGTCGGCATCCCCGAACGCCATCAAGATGTTCGACACGGACAATGACGGCACGCTCGATCTTGCCGAGGTGAAGAAGGCCGCGACCGCGGTGTTCGCCAAGCTCGATCCGGATCATGACGGAACGCTCGATGCGCGCGAGCTGCGCGGACGGTTGACCGCAAAGGAACTCGCAGTGGCCGATCCGGATCACGATGGAACGCTGACGCTCGACGAATATCTCGCCGTTGTGGAGCAGCGCTTCAACGCGGCCAATCCCGACAAGGATGGAACGCTCGACGCCAAGGAACTGAGGTCGCCCGCAGGACGCGCCCTGCTGCGGCTGCTCAGATGAGTGCCTGGTTGCCGCTTCAGGCTTGCGTCTAATTCGTCTGTGCGTTCGGGCAGGTGATCGGACGCAGGCTCACGCCGCGCTTGTCGGGCGGCACGTTGCAATCATCGATCCGCTGTTCATCCGTCCATTTCGGGCCGAGTCGTTCCTTGCCGGTAAGATTTGTCTTGCCGGTGAGACTTGCCTTGCCGGTGAGGGTTGCCGTCGCGCCCGATCGCGGCGCGGCTCGTTCATCGCGACGCTCGCCGGCAATTGCCGGAAATGCGAGACCCGCAACGAGCAGTGAAATCGTGAATCGTCTGCAGAACATGGCCATGAATCTCTCCGAGATCCCGTGCATTGGTTGCGACTACAGCGCAATCAATTCTCTCCCGCCACCCGGAACCTGGGACGCGCCGACCTGTTTCTCCCGCGACATCCCGCATCGCTCCGGGGCAGTGCTGCGGGAGGAGAGGAGATCAGATGAACACCAAACGCCTCATTTTGACCGCATGCTCGATCCTGGTCTTGAGCGTCGGCAATGCAATGGCAGCTCCCTGCAACACCGGCAACGCGACCACCGACAAGGACGCGGGCTCGGGTCCTGTGACCGTCGGCTCGGCGCAGTCGCACGGCTCTGCGAATGATGTGAGTCGGCATCCGCCGACCAGCACGATGAATCGCGCCAGTGGTGAGACGGCTGCGTCGTCGAAAGATGCGCAGCGGCAGATGCAGAGCCAGCCGACCGCGGCACAACGCGCGGAAGGCGCAAAGGCCAATCCGCAAACAGCCGACAAGGGTTGTTAAGGATGTGCCGACATCAGCCGACATCGCTGTCGGGAATATCTCCCGGAGCATCGGACTCGGGAAAGTCTCCCGATGCATCGCACAAGGCTGCGTGCGCGTTTGCCCAAAAGTGAAGGCGTTTTGCCCGAGAGAGAACTAGGTTTGCAAAGAATCGAACAAGAAATGTTCGGCGCGTGATTACAGGCTTGCGTGATCGGCGATGCAGCCCTAGGTTTTGGCTCGCGCGATGTCGCGCTCAATACCTTGGGAGACCCCGAATGGCTTGGAAAGCTCCGAAGATCGTGGAAGTGTCGGTCGGCATGGAAATCAACATGTACGCCTGCGCTTCGCGCAAGTAAGACGATCCAGACGACCTGCCGCGGCTTCAACGGTGAGACCGTTGGAGCCGCGGTGGTGTTTGTGGCGTTGGCTACGCCGACGCGTTCGACGCGCCCAATCCCGGATCTGACTTCGTGCAGTCGCCACGCAAGCTATCCACTAGACCGCGGCGCTTCCGGTTTTTAGTTCAGGCCTCACCTTGAAACGCGCATAGCGAAGCGCAAGCGTCGGCAGCAGCAGCAGATTGAGAGCCATCGACGTCACGAGGCCTCCAACGATGACGATCGCCATCGGGCCCTCGATCTCTCGTCCTGGTTCGCCCGCGCCAAGCGCCAGCGGCAACAGGCCCAGACCCGTCACCAGGGACGTCATCAGGATCGGAACAAGACGGTCCGCCGCACCCTCGATCGCAGTGTCGGGCCCCCACACACGGCCGTCGATCAGAACGAGGTGCTCGTAGTGCGAGATCATCAGGATGGAGTTGCGTAGCGTGATCCCGAACAGGGTCACGAAGCCGACCATCGAACCGAGCGAGAGCAGGCCGCCGGTCAGGGCCAGTGCAAACACGCCTCCGACGAATGCGAAAGGCATGTTGATCAGCACCAGCAGCAGGTTTCGCCAATGACCGGTGACCATCGCAAGCAGAAGGATGATGCCGGTCCCGGCGAGGAGCGAGTTGACGATGAGATCGCGCCGCGAGCGCGCCTGCGCCTCGGCCGCTCCCGCAAATTCGATATGTGCACCGGGTGGCAGAGTGACCTCGCGCGCCATCTTGCGCTTGACTGCGACGACGAAGGATTCGAGATCGCGTCCACTGACATTTGCCGTGACGGTCTGAACGCGCTGGGCGTTCTGATGCAGGATCTGATAGCGGCCGGAGGTTTCGTAGACGTCGGCGATTTGCTTCAGCAGAATGTAGGCTCCGCTCGGCGTGCGCAGCGGCATGTCCCCGAGCTGAGTGATACGAGCGCGGGCGGGCGCGTCCAGGACCACGATGACATTGAACACCGCATTGCCTTCATAGCCCTGTCCGACGACGTCGCCCTGATAGGCGGTGCGGATCAATTCAAGCACGTCGACCGCATCGAGCCCCCAGCGCTGCAGATCGGCCGGGCGGAGCGTCACATTGACCTGCGGCATCCCCGGCGGGGATCGCTGTTGCACGTCGATCGCGCCGCGGACTTCGTCGAGCTCCCGCGCGACATCGCGTGCGGCGCCCTCGAGTGAGTCGAGGTCGGGTCCGTAGATGTTGATGGCGACTGCCGCGCTGAATCCCGAAACGGTTTCCTCCACCCGCTCCGTCAGGTAGGTCTTGCTCGAGAAGGAAATGCCGGGGAAGTCGGCCAAAGCGGCCCTGATGCGCGTCTCTGCCTCGGATTGCTCGTGGCCGGACAGTCCGGCTTGCAGGTCGACCTCGAACTCGCTGGAATGCGTTCCCACCGTATCGATGCCGGCTTCGGCACGGCCCGTGTGCTGCGCCACGCTGCGTATGCCGGGAATTTGCTTGAGCGTATCCGTGATCAGCTTGCCGATGCGCAGCGATTCGTCGAGCGATGTGCCAGGAAGCGCGGAGACGTGCAGGATGAGATGGCCCTCGCGTAAGTCCGGCAGGAACGTCCCGCCGAAGAACGGCACCATGGCCGCGGCGGTGATCGTCAGAACCACGGCCGCCGTCATCACGAGCTTCGGGAAACGGCCGATGCGACGCAGCAATGCCTGGTAATAGCGGCGGGACCATCGCACGGCGGGTGGTTCATGCAGGCGCTGGCGGTCGGCCCTCCCGGTCAGCAGCAGCATCGAGAGCGCCGGCGTTACGGTAAGAGCGACCGCGAGCGAGGCAAGCACTGCAAAGATGTAGGCAATGCCGAGGGGGCCGAAGAGGCGGCCGGCGATACCCGACAGGGCGAGGATCGGAAAGAACACCAGCAGCACCGCAAACGTTGCGTAGGCAACGGCGGTGCGCACCTCGAGGAAGGCGTCGAGCACCACGCGGGCCTCGGCTCTGGGTTCCCTTGCCCTGCGATTCTCGCGCAATCGGCGAACCACATTCTCGACGCCGATCACGGCATCATCGACGACTTCGCCGATGGCGATCGCAAGGCCGCCCAATGTCATTGTGTTGAGGGTTTCGCCCATCCATTGCAGGGCGAGCACCGCCACGATCAATGACAGGGGAATAGCGGTGCAGCTGATGACCGACGTGCGCCAATCGAACAGAAACAGGAACAGCACGATGATCACGAGTGCCCCGCCTATGAGCAAGGCGTAGAGCACGTTCTCCGTCGCCGTGTCGATGAAGTTGGCGGGACGAAACAGATCGGCGTGGAGCTGAATCCCATCGGCTTCGAGCGCCGGGCGGAGTTCCTGCAGCGCGGCTTCCGCCCGCGTGGTGACTTCCCTGGTATTCGCGCCGTATTGCTGATTCACCATCAGCATGATGCCGGGCGCGCCGTTGATCAGGGCGGCCCCGATCGGTGGTTCGGGGGCGGTCACGACGGTCGCGACGTCGCCGAGCACCACGCTGGCGCCACCCTCGTGCAGAAGCACCGTGCGGGCAAGCTGGTCGGGCGTCAAAGACTGCCCCTGGGTTTGCAGCGTGATGCGCTGATTGGCCGTATCGACGAAGCCGGCGCCCCGCACTCCTGTGGCCTTGCGCGCAGCAGCCAGGACGTCATTCATGCCGATCCGGAAGCGGATCAGATCGTCAGGCCGAACCTGCACCTGCAACGACCTGACATCCTTGCCGTACGTGGACACTTGCGCCACGCCCGGGACGGCCAAAAGGCGCCTGGCTACGGTCCAGTCCGCAACCGTGCGCAAGTCCATCAGGGAGCGCTCGTCGGAGGTCAGGCCGATGACCAGAACCGTACCGGCCAGCGGCGTCAAAGGCGTCATCGACGGTGACTGCACGCCTTGTGGCAGCCGCGAGGCCACGGCTGCGAGGCGCTCGGTCACCAACTGGCGCCCACGGTAGATGTCTCTGCCCGCCTGGAAGATGACGGTGACCACGGAGAGGCCCTGGATCGATGACGAGCGCAGGCTCTCGACACCGGCGAGGCCGTTGATCGAGGTTTCGATCGGCTGTGTCACGAGAATCTCGACCTGCTCCGGGCTGAGGCCAGGCGCTTCGGTCTGGATAGTCACCTGTGGCGGCGCGAATTCGGGGAAAACGCCGTATTTGGCTTCGCCAAGTGCGAACAGTCCGTAGCCGAGCAGCGCGCATGAAAGCGCCAGTACGACGCCGCGGAAGCGAATGGCGAAAGCTACGAGAGCGACTTGTGGCCCTGACCTGCCTGAGCCAATGCCGTCAGTCATTGTCGGTGTCGCCCCGGAGCTCGCTCTTTGCCTCCTCGGACAGCAAGACCTGCGCCCCTCGCATCACGATTTCCGAACCCGACGGAATGTCCCGGACGACGTAGTCATCATCCGATACGGGCTGATCGGTGTTGATCGGATGACGTCTGAAGCCATCGGCGTTGACGCGCAGGTAAACCCACGATCGACCCTGCCACCGCACGATTGCGGTATCCTCGACGAACACGCCCTCGTATGTGTTGCCTGACGGCACGTAAACCGTGGTGTTCATGCCGGGCAGCAGTCCGCTGTCGCCAGGTGCCGAGAAGAAATAGCTCAATCCCTGAATGCGCGGGTCGGTACGCGTCGCCGGGGAGACATACTGCAGATCGATATTCGCGTTCCGCGTCGGCGCCTGCGCGAGAGCCGTCCCTGGGGTCCCGATGACGGTTACGCCCGGCGGCAGCGTCACCTGGACGAGAAATTGATCGCGTTCGATCAGCCGGACCACGGCGGGGGAGCGCTCGACGATGCCGCGGCCGATCACCGGCCCCCATTCCTGCTGCGCCGTTGCGGCGAGAGTCCTGAGCTGTGACTCCGCAGCCGCGAGCGCGGCCTTGTCCGTCCGCAACGTTCCCTCTGCGGTTTCGGCTTCCTTCTTTGGAAGCGCCGCGGAGTCGACGAGATTTTTGGTCCGGTCGAATGCGCTCTTTGCAACCTCGAATCGGGCCTGGGCCGTCTGGAGCTGAGCCTGCGCATTGGCGTAACTGTTGGTCAGCTCGGTGATGCGGGAGATATCCAGCACTGCGCCGTATGCGCGAAATTGCTCGGGGTGCGGCGCTGCTTCCACAACTGCCGTTTCAAGTCCAATCTGCTTCTGCTGGCTGGGAGTGAGTTTGACGACGGCCTGCTCGGTGTTTGCAGTGCGGGATGGCTCGGCGCGGCTCGCATTCGGGCTGTCCGATTGCGACGGCTGCGAAACAGCTTGAGGGGTTTGACCGGCGAAGGTCGTGATGCCGGCAACCAGCGCCAGCAAACGCACAGCGACTGCAACGCCGCGCCATCGGGTTTCTGCGAGAGCCATTAGCCTGTTAGCAGTTTGTTGGGAACCAGCTTATTGGCGAAATCAACTGGCGGCAAGGCGCGGGTTTCGTCCCGCGGCGCCGTGGAGGGCCCAGCGGCTATCAGCGCGAGGGCTTTGACCCGCCGGTTCCTGCGCCATTTCACGCCGGTTTGAAACTTCCCGCCGCGTGCAGCGTAGCCCTTTATGCTATCTCTTGGCGACTATGAGGGATTTCAGGCATGAATCCGATTGATCTGATTGTGACTGTCTGCGCGGTGCTCTCGCCGACCACCTGCGAGGAGCAGCACCTGGTGTTCGCCTATGGCGGGTCACCGAGGCAGTGCGCCATGGCGGCGCCGCCCTATATCGCGCAATGGGTCGGCGAGCATCCGAAATGGCAGGCCGTGCGTTGGCGCTGCGAATATCCGCACAGCAACGACAAGGCGGAGGCGGGCGGAGCAAAGCCCGCCGCCTGAGCCGCCGTGCTATTTGGTACAGTCCTTCAGGTCCTTGTCGGCAATCGAGAACACCGCGTCCGCCCTGATCTCGATATCGCGCACGACGCAACTCCGTGAGTTGGGGTAGCTGACCTTGGCGTCGTAGCGGCCCGGCTCGACGCCGGTGATGCGCAGCCGCTCGTCATGGTCGACCTCCTTGTCCTTGTCGTTCAAGGTCTGGTTCGGTCCCCATTCGGTCTTGCCGGCAGGCGAGAGCTGGAAGCCGGAGATGGTCTCCGAGGTCAGATTCCAGAGCCGGACGCCTTTGCCCTTGCCCTGCGCGGCAGCTTCGCCGGCGCATGCCACCACCACGATCAAAGCCAGACACCAACGCATCATCAGCCGCTCCTCCTCATGCCGTCATTCTCTGATGACGCGCTCGACGTTCCTTGCCTTGTCGAAATTCTTCGCGCGGTCAAGTCCGATCGGTGCGACCAGCCTGGTCGAGACGAGATCGGCGCCCTCGAAATCGGTGCCGATGACGGTCGCGCCACTGAGATCCGCGCCGCCGAGCTGGGCGCTTTTGAGCGAGGCGCCGGTGAGGTCGGCGCCCTTGAGTACGGCGAATTCGAGATCGACGCGCGAGAGGTCGGCGTTGCGCGCGTTCAGCCCCGAAAGCTTCGCCGAGCGCAGCACCGTCCGCATCAGTCCCATCGACTGGTTGCGCATATCGGCGCCGAGCTGCGCGTCCGCGATGGAGGCGCCAATGAGGCTTGCACCGGAAAGGTCGGCGGCGATGCGCGCACTGGTCAGATCGGCGCCGTCGAGATGCGCGCGCGCCATCTGCGAGGCGAACAGATTGGCGCCCTTCAGGCTTGCCCCGGTGAGGTCCGCCTCCAGCAACCAGGCCTGATCGAGGATCGCGCGATCCAGCCGCGCGCCAGCGAGCTTCGTCTTGTTGAGCCGCGCGGCGCGGAGGATGGCGCCGGACAGGTCCAGCCCCGAGAGATCAAGGCCGGACAGCCGCTTGCCGGTAAAATCGGCCGGCGCGGCCGCATTCGCTTTCGCCAGCACGGCTTCGACCTCCGGCCTCGTCATTTCGGCCGACGTCATCGCCGGCGAGGTGAGGTCGAGGTCGCGCATCATGTCTTGCGCGTTTGCCGCAGACGCGACAAGCGCGAGGCCGAACATCGTCAGGGCGACCGTTCGCTTCATGATCAAACTCCGCCGCCGGCTTGTTTAGCACGCCAGAGCATGATCCGGAAAAGTGGGAAGCGGTTTTCCGAAAAGATCATGCTCCAACAATTACCTAAAGCGCGATCTTATCGCGCTTTAGCAAAGCGGCCGCCTATGAGACGTCGCGCCCGGCGCGCTCGCCCTGCGTTCGCCGCACCAGGCCGGCCTTGATCGCGGCGATCTCGGCCTCGCCCCGCGCGCCGCGGGGGATGCCGATGGGCACCTCGGCCAGCATCCGTGCCGGCCGCGGCGACAGGAAGAACAGGCGGTCGCCGAGGCGCACCGCATCGTCCAGGCTGTGCGTCACCAGGAGCGTCATCACCGGCCGGCTTGCGACCAGCGTTGCAATCTCCTCGCGCAAGCGGCCGGCCAGCGCGTCGTCGAGCGAGGCGAGGGGTTCGTCGAGCACCAGCAGGTCGGGCTCGACGGCGAAAGCGCGGGCGAGCGCGACGCGGCGCGCAAGCCCGAGCGACAATTCGCCGGGATAGTGGCTGCGATGCGCTTCCAGCTCGAGGATCTTGAACAGCTCGGAAAGCTTGACGTCGTCGACCTCGGGAGCCGCCAGCCGCACGTTCTGCTCGACCGAACGCCACGGCAACAGCCGGGGCTCCTGGAACACCATGCCGATGCGGGCGTTCGGCGGGCGCCTGATGTCGCCCCGGAAATCGCGGTCGAGACCCAGGATGATGCGCAGCATCGTGCTTTTGCCGCAGCCGGACGGGCCGATCAGGACGCCGACCTCGCCGGCGCCGAGCGAGAACTTGACCGGCGCGAGCACCTCGTGCGTCCCGCCCGCGGCGCTCGTGAAGGTCTTGCCTAAAATGTCGACTTCAAGCCGCACGGGGCCGCCACCGGGTTGAGCGGGTTTCAAACGGCTGCACCAGCAGGGTCTCGATGACGAGCACGACGGCCGCAAAGGTCAGCGAATAGGCGAGCAGGCGCGGCGTGTCGAACAGCTGGAAGGCGACGCCGATCTCGAAGCCGACGCCGTTCGGCCGTCCCAGGAGTTCGGCGACCAGCACGATCTTCCAGACCAGCGACAGGCCGGAGCGCGCAGCGGCGGCGACATAGGGCGCAAGCTGCGGCAGCACGACGTGGCGGAAGGTGCGCCAGCGCGACATCGCGAACACCGTCGCCATCTCGTCCAGCGAGCGGTCAAGCGCCCGCGTCCCCTCTCGCAAGGTGACCACCGCGGTCGGCAGCTTGTTGATCGCGATCGCCGCGATGGCTGCGGCTTCGGTGAGGCCAGCCCAGATATAGGCGAGCACGATCACGACTAGCGCGGGCAGGTTGAGCAGCAGGATCAGCCAGGGATCGCCGAGCCGGTCGGCGAGCCTGTTGCGGCCCATGAGATAACCGATCGCGCTGCCGAGCGACATCGCCAGCACGAAGGCCAGTATGACGCGCGCCAGCGTCGCTCCGAGATGCAGGAACAGCGCGCCGGAGGCCGCTTCCGCGATCATCACGTTGAGCACCGCAGGCGGCGAGGGCAGTTTTGCCCCGCCGACGAACAGCGCGGCGATCCACCAGATCGCAAGAAACAGGGCAAACGAGACGAGACGCAGCAACCTCAGTCTCCGCCGGGTGCGTGATAGAAGGTGCCGGGATCGAGCTCCGGTGCCGGCCCGACCAGCTCACGGCCGCCGACCTCGGCCAGCACGCGATAGAGCACGCGCGCATCGGCCTCTTCGTCGTCAATGTTCCGGTGCGGGATGCCGTCGCGATAGCGGTTGCGATAGGCCTGCAGCAGGGCGGGATCGCTGGTGCCGGTCAGCGGTGCGACCTTCTCCCATGCGGCATCCGAGGTGGTCAGTAGCTCCTTGGCCTTGCGTGTCATCGCGATGAAGCGCGCCACGACGTCACGGTGGCTCGCCGCCCAGCCTTCGTCGAAGACGTAGCCGACTGCCGCGACCGGTCCCTTGGCGCCGAGATTGGGCAAGATCTCCTCGATGCCGGCGAGGCGGCGAAAGCCCTTGGCCTCGAGCTGGGCGCAGAAATTCCAGAAATTGAGGCTCGCATCCATCTCTTCGTCGAGTGCCTTGGCGGCGAGCAGCGGCGGGGCGCCGTAGACGATGCTCGCGTCGGACTTGAGGTCGATGCCGTCCTGCTTCATCCGCGCCTGCAGCAGCAGCCAGCTCTTGTCGATGGCGCCGCCGGCAACGCCGAGCTTGCGGCCCTTCAGGTCCGCAAGCGTCTTGATCGGCGAAGAGGCAGGCACCATCACCGCGCCGAGCGCGCTCGAATAGGGATAGAAGGTCAGCTTGGCGCCGAGCGCGCGCTCGCGCGACACCCACAGCCAGTCCGACAGCATGATGTCGGCATTGCCCGCGCGCATCGCGATTTTGCCGGCCTCGGTGCTCGCGAGTTCGGTGACCTCGAGCGAGAGATTGGCGGCCTTGTCGAGACCCTGGTCGCGGATCGCAGCCAGTTCCCAGGAGAAGGTCCCGGTTTTCTGCACCGCGAGGCGGATTGTGTCCGCAGCGTGGCTGGTCCCGCCTTGCGTCAGCGCGAGAGCAATCGATACGGCCAATGTTCGAACCAGGCGTCCCATCACTTCCAGGCCATTTCCATAAGACGTGTGCTTTTCAGAACCATAGGCATAGCATAGTTTCCATCGCAACCAGCGGGAGGACGGCCATGATCTCAGCACGACAGCTACGACCGATTGTCGCCGCCCTAGCCGTGCTCGCCGCCACCGCGATGGCGGCGCCGGCCGAGGAGGCCAATGATTATCCGACCGCGGCACGTGCCGAATACGTCTATGGTTGTATGAAGGCCAATGGCGAGACCCGGCAGGCGATCGAGCAATGCTCCTGCTCGATCGATGTCGTCGCCTCGATCGTGCCCTATGAACGATATGTCACCGCAGAAACCGCGCTCAGCATGTCGCAGGTACGTGGAAACCTCGGCGCCCAGTTTCGCACCTCGGAGCAGGCAACCTCAGCCGTCAACGATCTCCGGCGCGCGCAGGCCGAGGCCGAGGTGAGGTGTTTCTGATGACTCCGTCATTCCGGGGCGATGCGAAGCATCGAACCCCAATGCGCAATTGCGCATTGTGGAATCTCGAGATTCCGGGTTCGGTCCTGCGGACCGCCCCGGAATGACGGAGATCGAAAGTCACATCCCCGGCTTCTCTACATCCCACTCGTTCCGGAATACGTGTCCGTCCGTATCCGTCGCCTCTGCGCGAAAATGTTTTGCGCCAGTGGAGACGTAGGTGAAGCGGATGTTGGGATCCTCCGAGATCGAGATGCCGCCTTCCACTGCGAGCACGAGGCTGTCGTCCTGCCAGAGCCTGAGCTGGTTGACGAAGAACGCAGGGATATAGAGCTGCGTGACCTGATCCATCTGCAAGCCGGAATTGTTGGGATGGCCGATCATGATCTGCGCCTCCCGGATCCGGCTGGCGGGCGCTTCATCCGCGCGGGCGAATTGCCGGTAGCGCATCTGGCCGAGCCGATTTTTGGCTTCCTCGGCGTTCTTCGCCGCCGGTGCGGAGCAGCCGCCGGACGCTTTCACATAGGTCTTGCTCACATAGAGCTGCCCGTCGCTGAGCTCGGCGACGGCGTGGACGTCGGTGTAGTTGTTGACCCGCACGCGCGTTGAGATCTCCGAGACATTGGCATCCAGCCCGAGCTCGAACCTCGCCGCCATCGGCGCCGGGTTGCGGTCGATCACCAGCGTGATCGCGCGGATGCGCCTGTTGTCGCCGGGCGAAAGCTTTGCGCGCAGCGTGACCGGCACGATGGCCGCATCTTCCGCACGGTAAGGCATCTCGATGCCGATGACGTCGTTGCCGTCGTTCAACGGGCGGTTGTTGAAGATGTCCTGCACGAGGCCCGGCCAGGGATCATAGGCCTCTTCAGTGCGCGCGGGCGTTGCCGCGAGCGCCATGCCGAGCAGTGTGGCCGCAAAGGTCAGGCGAAGCGAATGTTTGATCATGCGCGCGGCTCTCGCGTGGACGAAGCAGGGCGGTAGCGTAGCGCGAGCGCTACTCCCATTCAATTTCCGAAAATGCTGCGGTTGCGTTGCGCGCATTGTAATCGTCGAACAATTGCCAGCGCCCACGCTCGCTTGCGCCTGCCTTGTCCGCAGCCGCCCTGATCGGCTCGCCCTTCTGATTGAGCGCGCGCACGTCGGCGAGCAGGGTTTCGAGATAACGGCGCTCATCGGCGAGCGCTGCGGGCCAATCGCTCACGGGACCGTGACCGGGAACGACGCGCTGCGCCGGCAAGGTTTCGATCTGCCTGAGCACAGCGAGCCAGCCGCGGATGCTGCCGTCCATCACCGGAACATGGCCGAGGAACACGAGATCGCCGGCAAACAGCGTCTTGCTCGCCTCGTCCAGCACCGTCAGGTCGTTGTCGCTGTGTGCGGCCGGCCACGCCCGCAATACGAGACTACGCGATCCGAGGTCTAGCCGCATTGTGTCGGTGACGAGCAGCGTCGGCGGCACGATCCTGACGGGTTCGATCAGCTCCGCGCCCATGGTCCGGCGGAAATTGTCCAGATAAAACGTCCCGCGTGTCGCAAGCGCCTGCGGGAGCTTCGCATGGCCAACGAAGCTCGTGCCCTCGTGGGCGAAGGCTATATTGCCGAAGATGTGGTCGGGATGGCCGTGGGTGTTGATGACGTAGCGGATCGGCTTGTCGGTCCGCGCCCGTACCGCGGCAAGCAGTGCCGCGCCCTCGCGGACGCTGCCGCCGGTGTCGATCACCGCGACCGCGTCCTTGCCGATGACGAAGCCGACATTGGCGATCGCACCCTCATTCTCGGAGTTCATCAGGGCAATTGCCCCGGCGTGCACGAAAATTCCGGGGGCGACTTCGCTCACAGGCAATTCAGGTGGGATTGCGCGTGCTAGCGTCGAGAGTCCCAGCAGGGCAAGCACCGCGATCAGCCGAGCGACATGCGCCATCTTTACGCCTCAGTTCCGAACATCGCGCGGCATTGCACTGCAACAAGTCGAGTCATCAAGCGAAGTCGGCAAGAACCTTCGCCAACCATGGCGCGTAACGTGATCCATGGATAGCATTCAATCAAGAAAACAGGAGGAAGCGCGATGACGGAGGCCGGACGACATCGTCGCTGGTTGTTCTCGATGTTGGCGATTGCTGCAATATCTGTCGCTGATGGCGCCGCGCGCGCACAGACCACGGACAGCGGCGATCTTTCGTTCGAATTGGTCGATCCAAAAGTGCTGCGCGTCTGCGCCGATCCGCGCAACCTGCCGTTCTCCAACGAGAAGGGGGAGGGCTTCGAGAACAAGCTCGCGGAATTCTTCGCCGAAAAACTCCAGAAGAAGCTCGACTACGTCTTCTTCCCGCAGGCGACCGGCTTCGTGCGCATGACGCTGGGCGCGCATCGCTGCGACGTCATCATGGGCTTTCCGCAAGGCGATGATCTCGTCCAGGGCACCAATCCCTATTACCGAACCTCTTATGCGCTGATCGCCAAGCCCGGCAGCGGGCTCGAGGACGTCGATACGCTCGAGGACGAGAGGCTGAAGGGCAAGCACATCGGCATCATCGCGGGCACTCCGCCGGCGACCAACATGGCGATCGCGGGCCTGATGGCGAACGCAAAGCCCTATCCGTTGATGATCGACACCCGCTTCGACAATTCGGCGCAGGCGATGGTTGACGATCTCAATGCCGGCAAGATCGATGCCGGCGTGCTGTGGGGCCCGATGGCCGGCTTTTACGCCAAGAAGGCCGCGCAGCCGCTCCATGTCACGGCGCTGGTGAAGGAAACCACCGGGCCAAAGCTCGTCTATCGCATCGGGATGGGCGTGCGCCCCGCCGACCAGAACTGGAAGCGGCAGCTCAACCGGCTCATCCAGGAGAACCAGGCCGAGATCAACAGGATTTTGGTCGATTTTGGCGTGCCGCTGCTCGATGAGAGCGACCGCCCGCTCGGCGCGGAGACTGCCAAGAAGTCGCCATGACGAAATCGCCATGAGTACGTTCTCATGAGGCGGCATCTTGCCGCTGCGCTCGTTGCCGCAGCGCTCCTCGCGCCGGCGCTTGCGCAGCAGCAGGAGCCCTTTGAGCCGGAGGGTTATCGCACCGACAACTACCGGGCGCCGGTGCCGGCGACGCTCGCCGGCGCGCGCGTGCTGACGACGGCGGAGGCGGAAGCGATCTGGCACGAGAAGAGCGGCGCCTTCATCGACGTGATGCCGCGCCCGCCGAAGCCCAAGAATCTTCCCGCGGGCACGATCTGGCGCGATACGCCGCGCTTTGACATCCCCGGCAGCATCTGGCTGCCGGACACCGGCTATGGCGCGCTGCCGCCCGCGATGGAGGACTATTTCCGCCGCGGCCTTGAACGCGCCTCGCACGGCAGCAAGTCGGCGTTGCTGGTCATCTACTGCCTCGCCGACTGCTGGATGTCGTGGAACGCGGCCAAGCGCGCGCTCGGCTATGGCTACGCCAACATCGCCTGGTATCCCGAGGGTACCGACGGCTGGGAACGCGCCAGGCTCATGACATCAGAGACACCGCCGGAGCCGCGGCCGGATGAAGGCAAATAGCAGGTGCGCGCGAGGCGCCGCTACTTCGCCTTTTGCAGCTTGGTGATGGTTTTGGAGCCGTTGGCGTCGGTGGAGAAGCTCACACGATCGCCGGCATGGACGCTCTCGAGCATGCCTGCATCCTTGGCCTTGAACTCCTGCACCGGGCCCGTCGCACCGCCATTGGCGCCGACCGTGCCGCCTTGCACCTCCTGGATCGAAATGGTGCTGTTGAGCCGGTCGATCTTGGTGATCATTCCGTTCATGTTGTCTTCGGCGATGGCCGCCGAGGCAAGCAAGCCGATGGCCGCAGCGCTGGCGAGAAGGAGTTTTGCTGTTCCCATCGAGGCCTCCCGACGTCTAGGTTTCATTTCGACAAGACATCTTAAATAGATTTGGTTCCGGCCGACAGTGTGGCAAAGGTTCACGATTCCCGCTGGGCAGCGGGAACCCTGTTCGCGCAGGCGTCAACGAGACTGACGCTATTCCATTTCCTGCTGGATCACGCGTCCGAGTGCGAACAGGCGCTGGTCGATTGCCGTCGGCACCTCGCAAACGAAGCGGACCACCTTGCGGCGGTCCTCGAAGATGCGGGTTTCCCAGATCAGCTGATTGGACAGCGCGTCGACCTTGGCCTCGTCGCGCGGCGTTGCGCCCTGCAACCTCTGGAGCTCGATGGTGTCGTCGCGGACCTTATCGGCGGCCTCGCGCTGCTTGCGACTGACCCGCTCGAGCCCGTTCATCACCGAGGAGCGCTGGGCGTTGAGCGTGTCGAACAGGCCGGCGAACAGGAGCTTTGCGTTCATGGTCTTGTCGGAGGCGGAGCTTGCCAGAAACTCCTTCACCGATTTCTCTGCATCATCCAGTGGCGTCTTGCGCGCCGATAATTTTGAGACCAGCGCGCTCACCTTGGCATTGTCCTTCCACTTGTCCTGGACGTCGTCGAGCGGCGGGCCGGCCCAGACCGCGGCGAGCGAGACTTCCGGGACTTTTGCCTGCGTGCAGGGCCAGTCGGGATAGCGCGGATCGGCCGCCTGCGAGGCCGCGGTCGATGCCGCGACCGCCAGGACGGCTATGGTCACGATCCGGAATCTCATCCTTCGCCTCCCGCGGGCCCGCGTCGGCCCAGCCCTCGCGACGGATCATAGGCATAGATCGCGCCGATCATGAAGACGATTGTGCAGGTCGCGACCACCGCCAGCGAGATCCAGTTGATCTGCCCATAGAGCGCAAAGCGGATCAGCTCGACCGCGTGGGTGAACGGATTGGCCTGGCAGACATAGTAGAGATACGGGCTGCCTTCCTGCACGCGCCACAGCGGATAGAGGGCTGATGAGGCAAAGAACATCGGGAAGATCACGAAGTTCATCACGCCGGCGAAATTTTCGAGCTGCTTGATGCCGGAGGAAATCAGCATGCCCAGCGAGCCCAGCATCAGGCCCGACAGCACCAGCGCCGGCAGCACCGTGAGATAGCCGAGCGGCGGCGGCGTGATGTCCCAGGCCCAGGCGATGACCAGGAACGCGTAGACCTGCAAGAGCGACACCGCGGTGCCCGCGAGCAGCTTGCAGAACAGCAGGAACCAGCGCGGCAGCGGGCTCACTAGGAGCGTACGCATATTCCCCATCTCGCGGTCATAGACCATCGAGAGCGAGGACTGCATGCCGTTGAAGAGCTGGATCATCGCCATCAGCCCGGGCGCGATATAGACCTCATAGAGGATGTAGGTCTCGTAGGGCGGGATGATCGAGATGCCGAGTACCTGACGAAAGCCGGCGGCGAAGATGAACAGCCAGACCAGCGGACGCACCAGCGCGGAGACGAAGCGCTCGCGCTGGTGCAGGAAGCGCAGGCCCTCGCGCCAGACGATGCCGGTGAGGCAGGTCATGTAGGCCGAGAGCGGGAAGCCGCGTGGTGTGGCGTCGCGCGTGGTGATGCTGCTCATGCGCCGCCTCCCGGCATCGTCTGCGCCCCGGTGAGGCGCATGAAGGCGGAATTGACGTCCTGCGCGCCGGCCTCGGCGATCACGCGGCCGACCGGTCCCTTCGCCAGCACCTTGCCCTGATGCAGCACGACGAGGTCGTCGCTCGCCGTGATCTCGTCGAACAGATGCGTGGCCCAGAGCACGCCGATGCCTTGTTCGGTCACGAGCTGGCGGACATGGCTGATGATGTCGGCGCGGGCCTTGACGTCGAGGCCGACGGTCGGCTCGTCCAGCAGCAACAGGCGCGGCCGGTGCAGCAGCGCCCGCGCGATCTCGAGCCGTCGCATCTGCCCGCCCGAGAGATCGCGCACCTTGTTGCCGGCGCGGTCGGCAAGACCGATGCGACCAAGCAGCTCTGCGCTACGCGCGGCCGCCTCGCGCCGGCTGATGCCATGGAGCGCGGCGTGGTAGAGCAGGTTCTGCGTCAGCGACAGGTCGAGGTCGAGCGTACGCGGTTGGAACACGACCCCTAACAGCCGCAGCGCCTCACCGGGATTTTGGCTGATGTCATGGCCGAAAATGCCGACGTAGCCGGTCTGGATCCCGAACAGGCGGGTGATCAGAGAGAACAGCGTGCTCTTGCCGGCGCCGTTGAGGCCGAGCAGTGCCGTGAAGCTCGCAGGCTGAACCGTGAAGGAGACGTCGATCAGCGCACGGCGCGGGCCATAAGCGTGGCTGATGCCGTCGATCGACAGCGCCGGCACTGCGGCCGCCTCTAGCCGGGGCGCGCTTTCGGTCGAGGCGGCGATCGGTGCAGGTGTCGTCATGGCGCGATCGTAATGCCCCAGGGCAGTTCGCCGACCTGAATGGTCTTGATCACCTTCTGCGCTGCGACGTCGATGACCGAGACGTCGTTGGATACGCCATTGGTGGTGAGGAGATATTTTTCATCCGGCGTGAACGCCATGTGCCAGACCCGCTGTCCAACCAGGAGATATTTCGTCACCTTGCGCGTGGCGGTGTCGACCACGGCAATGCGATTGGCGGGCCCGAGCGCGATGAAGGCGGTCTTGTCGTCCTTGGTCATGCCGATGCCGACCGGCTGGATCGCCTCGCGTCGCAGGCCGGGGATCTCGAAAGTGACCTTGCCGATCACCTCGCGTTTTTTGGGATCGATGATCGAGACGGTGCCGCCGATCTCCGAGGAGACCCAGAGCTCCGAGCTGTCGTGCTTGAACTCGGCAAAGCGCGGGCGCGCGTCGACCAGCACGTTGCCGACGATCTGGCGCGAATCCGTGTCGATGAAATGCGCCATGTTGGTCGTTTCCGACGTGTTGATCAGCGTCTTGCCGTCGGGGCTGATGGTCATGCCCTCCGGCTCGACGCCGACCTGGATGTCGCCGATCCGCGCGCGCTTCTCCAGATCGATCACAGTGACCGTGTTGTCGTTCTCGTTCGCGACATAGAGCACCTTGCCGCTCGCATCCTGGGTGAACAGCTCGGGGTCGGGGCCGGAGGGCAGGGTGTCGACGATGCCTTGCGTCTTGGCGTCGATCACCTGGATGGTGTCGTCGTCACCGACCGCGACCATGACGAATTTCCCGTCGCGCGTGAACTCGATGCCGCGCGGGCGCTGGCCGACCTTGATGGTCTTGGTCACCGTCCAGCTCTCGGTGTCGATCACCGTGACGGTGTTGCTCTTCTCGTTCGAGACATAGGCGATGAACGCATGTGCCGGCGCGGCGAGAGGCCAGATCAGCAGGGCCAATAGCAACCAACCACGCGATATGCGAACGCCCTCTCCACGGGCTCGATTCACCTCCCCCGCTTGCGGGGGAGGTCGCGTCGCTTCGTAAGATGCGATGCGGGTGAGGGCTCGTTCCTCTAGGGGGTTCTTTCTTGCGGAGACACCCTCACCCCAACCCTCTCCCGCAAGCGGGAGAGGGGGCGCGGCGTCGTTGTGGCGGTAGCCGGATTTCATCTCATGTTGCTCACTTCAACTTGCATTTGCTCTCCGGGCGATCATAGCCGAGCGTATCGAGCTCGGAGACCTGGTGCAAAAAACCTTCCTGCGGCGACACCGAGACCACCATGCGGCCGTCGACCAGCAGGATCGGCTGGCGGAGCTGCAAATTCCAGTCGCGCAAGGTCAGTCGCGTGCCCTTGAAGGCGGCGACGGAAAAATCCGGCCCTTTGATGAAGTCGGTGACTTTCTTGACGTCGCCGGAATTGGTGCGCGAGGTCGCTTCGCCGATCATGCGCGCTGCGGTCCAGGCCTGCATGTCCAGCGCGGTCATGCGCCGCGAATTCAGCTTCATGAAGCGGTTCTGCATCTGGATGGCGCCCCACTGGTCCTGCGCCGCATCCCAGCTGCGTGGAACGAGGCCGGCGGAGCCGGCGACAGGACGGGGGTCCCAAGTACGATAAGGCAGGTAGGCACCGAACACCTCGCTCTCGTCGGCGGCGACCAGCACGTCATACGCAGGGGCCTGCTGCGTAAAAACGGGCATCTGGCGCTGGATCAGCGTCACGCCGCTATCGGTGCGGCGCGCGCCGCCGGTGTCCTCGAAGGTACGCTCCTGCACGATCTTGGCGCCGAAGCGCGTGGCGGCGCGGCGCAGCGCATCGGCATAGAGCTTGTCCTCGTCATGCGAGCCGACCACGAGCAGCCAGCGCGACCAGCGCTTCCACACCAGATATTGCCCGAGCGCATCCGCCAGCATCGCGCGCGTCGGCGCCACGTGGATGACATTGGCGCGGCAATCGGTCTCGCGCAGCCGCTCGTCGATCGCACCAGCGTTGAACAGCAGCGTGCCGTGATCGCGCAGGCCGTCGGCGACCTTCAGAAGCCCGTCCGCCGGCAGGTCGGCGATAATGAACCCGTTGTGCTCGGCGAGCGCGGTCGCGGCCTGGACCGGATCCTCGCCCTCCTTCAGGCGATGCTCCTCCAGCTTGAAGCGCTGGTTGAGGAATTTGCCGGTGGTATTGTTGTCCTCGACCGCAAGCCGCGCGCCGGCGACGCCGTCATTTTCGGCGGGCTGCTCGACCAGCGACAGGGTCGATCTGGTGCCGGCGACGCCGAGATAGCCGATCCCGATCTCGGTGGGCTCGGCCGCGAGCGCCTGCGTCGCCGCAAGACCAGCGCCAACAAGACTGACGCCGATCAGGCCGACCAACCATCGGATCATGCTTCCTCCTTGTCGTCCTCCCCGGCTTAGGTATCGGTAGAGGTATTTCCCGCCTTGAAACATGACCGATTTGGCTTAGCTTGCAACCCCGCATTTCGTCGTCGCGACACGAGGGAGCAGGTCACGATCATGCGAGCGCTTTTGCTGGCCGGCTTATTTGTGTTGACTGGTACGGCCGCATTCGCCGATCCGCCGAAACTTGCGGTGTTCGATTTCGAGTTGATCGACACCAGCCTGCCGGGGGAGTTCTACGGATCGAAGCCGGAGAACGAGCGCATGCTGCGGATCAGCGATCAGTTGCGCAAGGAACTGGCACAATCGGGTAAGTTCCAGGTCGTGGATATCGCGCCGGTGAGTGATGCGGCCCGGCACAGCAATCTCCAGGCTTGCGGCGGTTGCGACGTCAAGCTGGCGGGGCAGTTGGGCGCCGATCTCGAAATCACCGGCGTGGTGCAGAAGGTCTCGAACCTGATCCTCAACCTCAACATTTACCTGCGCGACGTGCACACCGGAAATCTCGTGACGGTGGCCAGCGCCGACATGCGCGGCAATACCGACGAATCCTGGTCCCGCGCCATGAGCTACCTGATCCGCAACCGCCTCCTCGCCCCGAACTACGGCAAGCCGGAGTAGAGGAGCTTCTTCGCGCCCCCGGCACCGCTGAACCCGCTTCGCCACCTTCTCCCGCAAGGGAGAAGGGAAAGCAGCATGCTCCACCTTACGCCGTCAATCTCGCCGCGTGCCAGTGCAGGTGATCGCTCATGAAGGTCGAGATGAAGTAGTAGCTGTGGTCGTAGCCGGGCTGTCGCCGCAGCGTCAGCGGGATATTCGCCTTCGTGCAGGCGGCCTCCAGCAGCTCAGGGCGAAGCTGCTCCGTCAAGAAGTTATCGGCATCGCCGTAGTCGACCAGAAAGCCCGAATATTTCGCGCCGTCCTCGATCAGCGCGACGGTGTCGTGCGCGCGCCAGGTGTCCTTGTTGGGACCGAGATAGCCGGTGAGCGCCTTGGTGCCCCAGGGCACTTGGGAGGGCGCGACGATCGGCGCAAAGGCGCTGGCGGCGCGATAGCGGTGCGGATTGCGCAGCGCGACCGTCAGCGCGCCGTGGCCGCCCATCGAGTGCCCCATCACCGATTGACGCTTGGCATCGACCGGAAACGTCTCCGCGACAAGCCTCGGCAACTCGTCGGTGACGTAGCTCCACATGTGATAATTGCGTGCGAACGGCTCCTGCGTCGCGTCGACATAGAAGCCGGCTCCGAGGCCGAAATCATAGGCGTTGTTGGGGTCACCGGGCACGTCAGCGCCGCGCGGGCTGGTGTCGGGCGCGACGAAGATCAATCCAAGCTCGGCGCAGGCGCGGCGGAACTCGCCCTTCTCGGTGACGTTGGCATGCGTGCAGGTGAGGCCGGAGAGATACCAGACCACCGGCAGCTTTGCGCCGTCCTCGTGCGGCGGCACATAGACCGAGAAGGTCATGTCGGTCTTGGTGGCGCTGCTCGCATGGCGATAAACGCCCTGCACGCCGCCGTAGGATTTGTTGGTCGAAACAGTCTGGATCGTCATGCCGAAAAACTCCGTGGCGTCTCGCCACATCAAGATTGCAACGCGTATGTGACCGAATTTTTGCGAAAGCGTGCTTCGTCAGGCGACGCCGCTGTCGATCGCCAGTCGCACCAGCTCGACCGAGGTCTTCACCCCGAGCTTCTGGCGCATGATCGACGATGTGTTGGCGACCGTCTTGTAGGAGGATTGCACCAGCCAGGCGATCTCCGAGAGGCTCTTGCCCGCGCTCAGTAGCCGCAGGATCTCCATCTCCCGCGCGTTCAGCTTCGACAACGGATTCTGCGCGAGCTGGGGCCCGGCGAACGCGATGCTGCGGGCGATCGCGCTCGGCAAATAGGTTTCGCCCTTGCCGACGGCGCGGATCGCCTCGACGAGGTCGTTGGGATCGCCGGTCTTGGAGACGTAGCCCTTCGCGCCGCACTCGATGGCGCGCGCGGCGAAGGCCGGATCGTCGTTCATGCTGAACATGATGATGCGGGCGTCAGGTGCGCGATCGAGGATGCGGCGCGCCAGCTCGAAGCCCGAGACGGTCGGCAGGTTGATGTCGATCACGCAGATGTCGGGGCGCTCGACGATGAACACGCACTCGCCGCTTTCGGCGTCGGCGGCTTCCAGAATATCGATCTCGCCTTCGTCGGCCAGCACGGCACGGCAGCCGGAGGCGACGATAGGATGATCGTCAACGATCAGAATGCGCATAGGCGTTCCCCGCGACAGCCATTCGCGCCTTTGGTTTTTGCGTCGCATGAGCCTCCGCAACGGTAACGCTCGCAACGAACGTCCCGCGTCGGACCATGCAACCCGGCCGAGATTGCTGTACGGTTCGGATTAGATATCGGGCGCTTTGGTCATGTCAACGCTCCCGATGAACGAACCTTCGCGGGCAGCGGGCGAAAGCAATGTGGCAAAATTTATCCTTGCGCGGGCGCATCAATCTCCTGCTGGCGCTCGTGCTGGCTTTGGGGCTTGGCGTCAATATCGCGCGGCAGGTCGCAGAGGCGGGGCCGCGCGTCCAGGCGGAGGACCAGAGCGTGATCCGGCTGGCGCGCGAGTTCATCGAGATGATCGTCGCCGAGCTGAAGGAGGCGCCCGATCCCGACGCCAGGCTGAACCAGATCGCGCACGACCTCAACCGGAAGCGCCACATCAGCATCGCGCTGCGCGATGCCGCGGGCAACGCGTTGACGCCGCCGCGCGCCGGCGAGGATGATGATGCGCGGGCGCCGCCGGCCTGGTTCGTCAGCCTGGTTCATCCCGAGCAGACCGCGGTCAGCGTCCCCGTTTCGATCCACGGCAATCCGGGCTCGCTGGTCATCACCTCACATCCCAATGACGAGATCGCCGAGATCTGGGACGGCATCGTGACCCAGCTCGAGATCGGCTCGGCGATCGCGCTGGCGCTCTTCCTGGTGACCATGACAGTCGTCAGCCGCGCGCTGAAACCGCTCGAATCCCTCTCGCAGGCCATGATCGCGCTCGAAGCCGGCCGCTATGACGCGCGCGTCGCGCCCGGCGGCGCGCCGGAGCTCGCTGCGATCTGTACCCGGCTCAACCACCTTGCGGCGACGTTGGGCGAGGCGGTCGAGGAGAAGCGACGCCTTGCCGAGCGCGCGGTGTCGCTCCAGGACAGGGAACGCAAGGAGATCGCCCGCGAACTTCACGACGAGTTCGGGCCCTATCTGTTCTCGCTGCGCGCGCATGCGAGCGCGCTGGCAAAGCTCTCTGAGGCGCGCGAACTGAGTGCCGAGACGGTGCGCAAGCATGGCGGTGCGATCCTGGAGCAGGTCAACGCGCTCCAGCAGTTCAACCGCCGGGTTCTGGAGCGCCTGCGGCCCGTGGGCCTTGCCGAGCTCGGCTTGCGGCAGGCGCTCGAAGCGCTGTCGCGGCTGTGGCGGGAGTCGCATCCCGACGTGCGGATCGAAACCACGATCTCGCCCGAGCTCGGGGTCACCGGCGAGACCGCCGATCTCACCATCTATCGCATCGTGCAGGAGGCGCTGACCAACGTGTTCCGTCACGCGCGCGCGACCTCGGTGAATGTCACGATCGAGCCGGCCGAGCTGCCCGGCGTCGCGCGGGAGGGACGCGGCTGCGCACGCGTGCGGGTCTGCGACAACGGCCGCGGCATGGAGGAGGGCCAGAAGCTCGGCTTCGGTCTCGTTGGCATGCGCGAGCGGATTCTCGCGCTCGGCGGCACGCTCAACGTCGCATCCAGCGAGGGCGGCGTGACGGTGGAGGCGCTGATCCCAACGGCGGCGAGTTGAGGATCGGGAATAATTCCCGATTTCGTCGGGAAATATGGTGCCGATACCGCCCGACCTTTTGTAGCTGGCGCGTTTCGCTCTTTGACCTGTATCCTTCACGTCAAAACCGGCGGGGACAAATGAGCCGGAACATTGCGCGTGGAGACGTGTCGACCATGGGGGTTCGTGGGCTGGTTATACTTTCAATTTTTACGGGAATGGTAGTTGGTACCGACGCAGCTTTCGCACAGGACGAGGAGACCAACGTTCAGAACCTGCCGGCCGTCGAGGTGACGGCACCGCCGCAGACCAGCGCCAGGCGCGCGTCCCCTCGGGCGAGACCCACGATCCGCGTGGCAACGCGTCCCCGGACCAGGGTTTACGTTTATCCGACCTCGCCCGGCGCCTCCGGCAGCATCGAAGTTGACAAGATTCCAGCCAGCATCAATGCGGTCGATTCAAACCAGATCAGCCGCACCCGCTCGCCGGACATCGCCGTTGCCCTGCAGCAGTACGTGCCTGGTCTCAGCATCAATGAGGTGACCGGCAATCCATTCCAGCCCGATGTGCAGTTTCGCGGCTTCGTCGCTTCACCTCTGGCCGGCACGCCGCAGGGCTTGGCCGTCTATCAGAACGGCGTGCGCATCAACGAGGCCTTTTCCGATACTGTCAATTGGGACCTGATCCCGACAGCCGCGATCCGATCGGCCCTGGTTGTGACCAACAATCCCGCGTTCGGTCTCAATGCGCTCGGTGGTGCCATCGATCTGCAGATGAAGAACGGCTTCAACTATCACGGCGCCGAGATCGACGTCATGGGCGGCTCATTCGGTCGCATCTATGGCTCTGCACAATGGGGCAAGCAGGTCGACAACAACTGGGCGGTCTACGGAGCGCTTGAAGGCATTCACGACAATGGCTTCCGCAATTTCTCGTCGTCGGACGTCCGGCGCTTTTTTGGCGATGTCGGGTATCGCTTTGAAGGCAACGAATTCCACCTCAACATGGGCCTCGCCAACAATTCCCTGGCCGGACCCAGCACTGTTCCGGCCGAGTTGCTCCAGCAATATTGGGGCGCGACCTACACAACGCCACAAACCACTTCCAACAAGGTCGGTTATCTCAACCTGACCGGCAAGGTGGAGGCGACGCCGACTTGGACCTTTGAAGGCACGGCGCATGTGCGGCGCTTCAGCCAGAACACCGTGGACGGAAACCCGACCGATACGCAGCCCTGCGGAGCCGATCCAACGCTCTTGTGCTTTGGCAATGATACGACCCCCGCTTTTGGCCTGAATGGCGCTCAGCTCGTCAATCCCTTTGCGCCGGATGCCATACTCGGCGAGATCGATCGCACCAGCACGCGATCGACCACGTTTGGCGTATCCGGGCAGGCAACCAACAGCGATCAGTTGTTCGGTCATGAGAACCGCTTCGTGATCGGCGCAAGCTATGATGTCAGCAGCACCCGCTTTACCGGTAGCGCCGAATTGGCAACCATAGGCACGAACTATGTCGTCACGGGCAGCGGCATATTTCTGGGCCAGTCCGGAGTTCCGACATCAATCGGTCCGGTGTCGCTTCGCACCGTCAACCAGTATCAGGGACTTTATGCGCTCGACACGTTCAACGTGGACGATCGCTTTGCGGTGACGGCAGGCGGGCGGTTCAATGCGGCCCGTGTCACGCTGATGGACCAGCTCGGCACCGCGCTCAATGGCGATCATACCTATGATCGATTCAATCCGGTCGTCGGCGGCACCTACAAGATCACGTCGGAAGTGACTGCCTATGCGGGCTATTCCGAAGCCAACCGTGTGCCGACGCCGCTTGAACTCGGGTGCGCCGATCCGACGAGGCCGTGTGTCATCGGGCAGTTCTTGATTGCCGATCCGTCACTGCAGCAAGTTGTCTCCAAGACCGTGGAAGCGGGCTTCCGCGGCACCAAGGAATTGAACATCGGCTCGCTCGGCTGGAAGATCGGCGCCTACCGCGCCACCAACTACAACGACATCCTCGCGACCCCAATTCCGGGGCTGACGGGATTCGGCTTCTTCCAGAACGTCGGCCGGACGCGCAGACAGGGTATCGAAGCCGAGGTGAGCCTGAAATCGAATGCGATTCAATTCCAGGCGAGCTATGCGTTCCTGGATGCGCGCTTCCTCGATGCGCTGCAGCTTGGCTCGAACAGCCCGTTCGCCGACGCCGACGGCAATATCCAGGTTCTGCCGGGCAACCACATTCCGCGCCTGCCGAGCCACCTCGTCAAGGCCAGCGTTGAATATGCTGTTACCGACGTTTGGAAGGTCGGGGGCGATGCGCTCTTTGTCTCAAGCCAGTATTTCGTCGGCGACGAATCCAACCAATTCCCGAAGCTGCCGTCCTATGCCGTGTTCAACCTCCACACCTCTTACCAGGTCACCAAGAACCTCCAGATCTACGGTCGCGTCGACAACGTCTTCGACAACCGTTACTCGACGCTCGGTACCTTCTTCGACAGGGAGGCACTGCCTAATTTCGCCAACGGCGGCAATCCTTTCACCGATCCGCGCTCGCTGAGCCCGGCAAGGCCGCGCGCCTTCTATGCGGGATTGCGCGCGACGTTCTAGGACTGCGGGCCTGTGTCATCCTCTCAGGTCCTTACGCCAGACCAGCGAGCGTCATCGCTGTTCTGAGTTCATGCACCGTTGCCGTTTGCCCGCCAGCGGCCTCGAACGCCATAGGGGCCGGATTCAGCGGAAGCCGCGTCACATTGGCCGGGCCTCGCGGCGGCTCGAACATCATCGCCTGGCTTGCGCCGAATGGAATCCGATCGAGCTGCCGAATGGCGCTGCGCATCTCGCGCAGTCCGGCATTGAGCGGCACGGCAAGGGGCCGCTGATCGGACCAGACGCCAAGCGCGCGGGCCGCATCCGGCAGCCCGGCCCCGGTCTGCCATGGATGACCGATGGGTTGCGCCGTGTCCTTCAGGATCTGGAACAGCCGTTCGACCCGCCGATAATCCTTTGCGATGAAGCTGCCCTTGAAGTCGGCGTGGTCAGCCAGGATCAAGGCGGCAAGCGCGGCAACGTGAGCCGCCGCAAGCGAGCTGCCGTCGCAGACCGCGTAGCCATCCGGCGACTGGCAGGCGACAATCGCAACACCAGGCGCGCACAGGTCGAGCTCGGGCCCGCGGCAGGCGAACGGCGGCACGAACAACCCGCCCGAAGCCGCCGTGGCCGCTGCGGCCTGTGCCGCCTGCGGACTGTCTTCCGGGAAGCTGCCGATCTGTCCGACTGCGCCGACCGCCATGACATGGGCAGAACAGGCCGGAAACAGCACGCCTGCTCCGGAGTTGCCGGCAGCGGCGATGATGCCGATGCCTTGCTGCTTGGCCATCGCAATGCGCTGCTCGACCAGCACGGAGCCCCGCTCGCAACCGACGCCAACGCACGCCACGTCGATGCCATTTTGCAGGCAGTCATCGAGAGCCGCGATCAGGTCGCTACAACGGGCGTCGGTGGGAAGCTTGCAAACATGCAACTCGCTATCCGGAGCGTAGCCGCGGATGCCGTGATCGGCCTGCGGAGCGGCATTGATGATGCCTGCGCAAGGCGTGCCGTGGCCAGCTGCGTCTTTCGACCACGAGCGTTCTTCGCAACCTCTGGCATCGATGCCGTGATCAATCCTCGCCAATTGCTTGTGGCTGGTCGCCACGCCGCTGTCGATGAGGGCGATCTTGATGTCAGCTCCACGGCACTGGTTTGGAATCCGATCGAAGCGCATCGCTTCGCCGCCCCAATCCAGCCCGCCAGCCAGCGGCAACGGCTTGAGGGTGAAGGTGTTCACCGCATCGGCCTCGATATACGGCCGCCGTTGCCATAGGCCCCAATGGCCGGAGCGTGGGCTGACGAATACGTCGGTGATCGTTTCAGGCACTTCGTCCTGCAGCGTCAGACTGACGCTGCCATCACCATTCGTCCGCCCTTGAACTGACCCCTGCTCGCCGATGAGCCGCACCATTGCCTGCTCCACGGGCGTCCCAGCTTCGCTGAGGACCCGGATCGTCACGTTCAGGTCCGGCCCGAGTGCGGTCATTGTCGCGGTCGCCGGGATGAAAGACGAGGCCGGGCCGGCGAAGGATGCAGCTCGTAGAATGCTGTCGGGCTCGATGACCAGGCTGCCGCCCGTGGAGCGGCGCAAGGCGGCCGCGGCTTCGTCGGGCATACGCACGATCGCAATGGGAGGACCGCTGATGCCGCGCTGGTCATGGGTCCAAAGGATATTGCCGAACTGATTCAGTTGTTCGGCCAGCGTTTGAGCGCTGACGCCGGGGCCCGCCGGTGCGATCATGTATTGAGTGGCGCGCGCTGGTTTGCGTCGATTGCCGCGCGAGGTCGGTTGCGCATCATCTGGACCTGTTGCCATGGCGTCACCTCCTTGATCTCAGTGAATTGAAGATTGCGCGTGATCGATCGAAGCCTGTCGCAGCAACGGAAGGCGAGGATCGGCTGCGCGGACGGCTTCGATCGCCCGATAGGCCAGCCAGATCAGGTTGAAGGCCTGCGCATAGTCCCGCTCGGTAAACCTGTTGGCTGCCTGGGTGACGATCGAAACGCAGTTTTCCAGGCCGGCATGCTGGGCAGCATTGGCCTCGAGATAGGCAGAGAGCGAGCGCAGCGATTCTGCGATCATGTCTCCGATCATGTTGTCCGCGGCCTGATGATCGAGCACCGCGTTCGGTATCGGGAAGTTGCCGGGCATGGTCCGGAACGGCTGCTCGAACGCTTGCGACTGCAGGCGCAAGAGCAGCGGCATCAGATTGCCGAGCAGGCCCACGAGCTGCTGAATGTCTGAGGAGTGGCGCTGCGACGCGGTTGCCGCAGAGGGGTTTGAATCCGACATGAGGGTTCTCCTTCGGAGGACGTGCGCAACGGCCGAGCGCGACCGCCGCGTCTGGCGGCGGTCGCGCCATACCGTGCGGTCAGATCATCCGCTGCTGACCGTAGGCCTGAAGGTTACCGATCACCTGCGGAATGATGCCGATCAGCTGGCGGGTGATGTCGGCGACGTCCTGCTGCGTCAGTTGTCGCTGCTGGCCGAACGGCGTCTGGCCGCCGAATGCCGCCTGGAACTGCGGCGCGCCGGATTGCGCACCCCACAACTGCCCAGGCTGAGTCTGCCCCGGATAGCTGAGACCGAATTGACCGAGGCCTCCGAATTGACCCTGACCGAGACCGCCATGCATGGCCGAATGCTGCATCTGCGGCTGGCTCTGCAGCATTCCCATGATCTGAGGCACGATGGGCAGGAGTTGTCGCACGACTTCGCTCACGTCTTGCGGGCTTAGCTGCCGCGGTGCCTGGCCGTAGGCCGCATAGCCGATTCCTGCGAACGGAGTTTGCGCCTGCGCAAGAATTTGAGGCAGCGCCGGTACCAGTTGGCGCACGACCTCACTCACGTCCTGCGGCGAAAGCTGGCGCTGTTGTCCGCCCCAGTGCTGCTGACCCCAGCCCATTTGGCCGCCCCAGCCGGGGCCATATCCAAACGCGCCAAAGGTCGGCTGACCGCCGAACTGTCCGTATTGCTGTCCGTAGGCCGCCTGGCCCAATCCAAGACCGCCTCCTCCATGCTGTTGGCCGCCTTGCGAACCAAATGCTCCGGTTCCCCATTGTTGCGGACCGAATTGTCCGAATGGCGAACCAGGCCCGAGGTTCTGTTGCAGGGTGTCATAGTAGGTCATCGCTTGCCTCCTCGCGATGGTGGGTGCCCTCAGCCCAATGTCTTGCCAAGTCTCTGTCTTGCGAAGTCTGGATCTTGCGAAGGCTGTCGCATGCGCGACGCCTTCTGCGGCAATAGCGGATCGTCACGCCGGTGCGACGGCGCTGGACATTCAAGTTGAAATGCTTGGCACGAAAATCTCAGCCGCAAGCAACGTCGTCCACTTGAGAGATGCAAGTTGCTTCCCCTCAAGGTGACACGCCAACGGTGAGATGTTTTAGAGCGGCAACAAGATGACAGCCGTTGAGAGATGTGGAGCGGATTTTCCTCGCTGGCGATGTGGCCAGCCATTTCGTTATGTTATGTCCGACGTCCGCTCAGACGCTCTGCAATTACGCTGACCTCTCTCCAATCTTTCCAATGAGCATAGACGCGAAAAACGTACTTGCGGCGAAATAGTTTCGCGAAAGCGCGGCGATATTTTGGCGGCAATCAATCTCAGCAAAATTTCAAGTCCGCGGATTTTCGTCAGCACTCTTTGCCTGGTCAGCAAGCTTTCCGATGTGCGCTGGTGTCAACTTGCGCGCATTCTAATAGGCGAGGTTGAGTAATGTGCCGACGCGCTCGGAGGTGGCGGGATGGCTGCGAAGCAAGCGCATCGGATCATGCGCGAATGCGGATGTGGGCCTTGACGCAGAGCCGGTGTGATGGCGCTCGAGCTTGTCGAGTGCGGCGATGAGCGCCCGCGAGTCGCCGGTCAGTTCGAGCGCTGTTGCATCTGCATCCAGCTCGCGGACGCGCGACAGTGCCAATCCAAGGAGCTGACCGAGAGTTGGAGCTGCGCTCAGCAGCGTCGCCAGTGGCCGGCTTGATGCCATGCCACCGTGATGATGATGGCTGCTCCGCAGCAGCGTAAGACCAGCGAGCGATGTCCAATCGATCGCGCGACGCAACGCCGTCGCCCAGCTCATGGTCCGGGCATCATTGTTACGGATATGAGCAACTTCATGGGCCAGGATCCCGGCAATTTCGTCGCGCGTCATGCCGCGCAGCAGGCCCTCGGTGAGCACGATGGCACTGCGTTCTGGTCCGCCGAGCGCATAGGCATTCATGTCGCGCGGTGCCGGCAGGCAATAGAGATCCGGCGATCGAGTAAGGCCCGCCCGGCAGCAAACCCCTGTCAGGATGGCGAACAGGTCCGGCACCTCGGCAGGGGACAGCAGGCGGGCGCCGAACCAGCGATACATGCTCTCGCGTGAGATGACGGTTTCGTCGGGACGGGGCATGCTTCCCAACAGCGCCCGCTGCATTCCCTCGGCTCCGCCGACGATCCAGCCGCACACGGCAAGCAGCAACGTCATTGCAAGGATCGCCAATGCAGATGATTGATGGTTCGCGGCCTGATGGGCGTGCCGTCGATGCCGCAACCGCCACTGGTCTCTTGAGCTCAGTTCGATACGGCAGCGCAGGAAGACGCCTGCCTCTCCCGACGGCCAATGGATCTCCGCGATGACGGTAGGGCCGCACCGTAAGACGCGCAACATTTCTCGCGGCGCTTGTCGCACCAAAGCAAACGAGATGCCTGGCGTGAGGCCGGCGAGGCCATCGTGGCCATGCCGATCACCACGCAACGCCATCGGGCTAACGCCAGCGTGAATCACCCCTGTCCCCTCGTGCGCGCTCAAAGCGAAAAGTTATGGGTCTGCCGGTGCCTTGTCATGCGAGTTTCATGCCTTGGACACAGAAAGTCCCGGTATCCACACAGGGGTCTCCCATCAGCTTCGCTGCAAGCGGTCCGGATGAGACCGCAAGCACCAGGTTTTGTTCAAGCTAAACCATGGTTTGGTCGGCCAAACCCTGTCGAACATGGAAGATCCGGCCGGGCCAGGTCTGTGACCAAGATCAATTTCGCGGCAGCCAGGTCACCTCATGGCACGGCGGACATGGGTCGACACCCCCGGCACAAGCGCACGGCTTCGCCTCACACGCAGGCGTTGATGGAACGGAGCTCAGTTCGCGTTGTTTGGCGGCCGGACCAATTTCGTCCCGCAAGTGGGCAACAAAGAAGCCCTCGTATACGTAAGTATAGTCGTCACAAGGCATATTCCTGAACGATCATTGGCCACTGCGAGGTTCGACCCGCCGTGCATCGTTGGCGATCGTCGGGGTTATCTGCCGCTCCGGGGGCGAGGGACAGCCCCGCTATCCGGTGCGAGAAATTTGTCGATTTGATCCGTCGCTCTCGAGCAAGAGTCGATTATGCAAGATCCGGTTCAAGTGCCGTCGGTCGCGCTCGATTCGAATCAGCGCAAGCGCCACGAGGAGGCGCTGCGCGAGAGCGAGGAGCGCTTTCGCACCTTGGTGCAATTCTCCTTCGATGTGTACTGGGAAACCGATGCGCAGCATCGCTTCATCCGCCAGGAGTTCGCGGAGACGCTGGCCGAGCCGCCGGTCGCCGAGATCGGCAGGACGCGGTGGGAGGTCCCGCATCTGGAGCCTGATGAAGAGGGCTGGCGCAAGCACCGGGAGATGCTGGATGCCCACCTTCCGTTCCGGGATTTCGAGCACGCGCGGCCGACGCCCGATGGCGGCAAGCGCTACGTGTCCGTCTCCGGCCTGCCCGTCTTTGACGAAACGGGGCGCTTCACGGGCTACCGCGGCGTCGGGCGCCACATCACGGAGCGCAAGCGCGCCGAACAGGCGCTGATCGAGAGCGAGGCCCGTTTCCGGACCTTCGTGGACCACGCCACAGATACGTTCATGCTTCACAGTGAAGACGGTCGCGTTCTCGACGTGAACCGAAATGCTTGCGAAAGCCTGGGCTACAGCCGAAGCGAACTGGTTGGGGCAACTGCGTCCTTCTTCGATCTGGAGATTGATCAAGCGACCTGGCGGATCAACCGCGAGCGCATCAAGGCCGGCGGCATCACGACGCTCGAGAGCCGCTATCGCCGAAAGGACGGCACCGTGTTTCCCGTCGAAGTCCGCATGCGGGAATTCTGCGAAGGCGGCCGACGACAGATCATTTGTCTGAGCCGCGACATCACCGAACGCAAGCGAACCGCCGAGACGTTCCGCGAGATGCAGGCGGAACTGACACACGCCAATCGCGCGGCGGCAATGGGCCAGGTCACGGCTTCGGTGACACACGAGTTGAGCCAACCGATCACCGCGATGCTCTGCAACGCAGAAGCCGCACTGAACTGGCTGGGATCTCAATCTCCGAATTTCGAAAGGGCACGGCAGGCGCTCGCATCCATTGTCGCAGACGCCAAGCGGGGCGGCGAGATCATCGGCTGGATCCGTTCGTTGATCAAGAAAACGCCGGCGCCGAAAGAGAGCATCGACGTCAATGGTGCGATCCTGGACGTGATCACCATAGCCCGGAGCGAACTGCTCAAGCACGGTGTCTTGATCCAGACGGACCTCGCTCCGGGCTTGCCACGCGTGGAGGGCTATCGCGTCCAGCTGCAACAAGTTGTTCTGAATTTGATCCTCAATGCGATCGAGGCAATGAACTGCCTCGACGTGGGGGGACGGGAGCTGCGGATCAGCACGGCCGGAGGTGCCTCAAGTCGCGTTGTTGTCGCCGTGCGGGACAACGGTCCCGGACTTGACGGGGTAATGGTCGATCGCCTGTTCGAGCCCTTCTACACCACCAAGCCGGGCGGGACCGGCATGGGCCTGTCGATCTGCCAATCGATCATCGAGGCGCACGGAGGACGACTTTGGACCGGTGCGAATGAACCAAGGGGCGCGGTGTTTCAGTTCAATCTGCCTTCGCAACAGGGATGATCGAGGTCGCTGGCTAGGCAGCGATAGTTCTTCGATCATACGGGCCCGCAGCAGGTGCAACGGGATCGGCGAGTTCGCCCGCTTGTCAGAGCGGGGAGTCCGCTGATCACGCCAGAGGCGAAGTGTCGGCACGTAATTTGTTCTGTGTGGTCTTTTTATTCGTGGGAATGATGGTCTGAAGGTGATATCGTCCTGGCATCACCGGCTGAGGCTCTGTCCGTAGGCGTCGGTGGCAGAGAGACTGATTGCGCTCCCGCCTGCATAGTCGAGGAGCGCAACCATGCTATTGCGGCGTGGCGTTTGCCGTCCGTCCCAGCGGGAAGCGCAGGACGCAGAGATGCTGCGAGAATTGGCCAGAGAAGCGGTCGAAGTGCTCAAGCACTGTCCAGCGCCCGATACCTTCCTCGGCCGCAAGACCCAAGAGCCCTTTCCAAAAGAGACGAGAGAGCAGCGTCGACCCCAGTTAAACTTGAGGGCGCTGTCTTAGATGACTGTCTGCGTTATCGTATTCAGACAGTGTAACTCCATCACCGACAGCGACTCATGAGCGTTGGTGATTGAAAGAGACGTGTGCTCCCGCTCAAGTGCCGCGAACTGATCTGGGACGATTAAGGCGCCTCCGTTGGGGATGTGAAACTAACATACTTAGTTCCGCAAACATGGAAACGTGGCTAGGATCGTCCGATGCATCACGACCTTCCCAATTCCTCTTATCGCTCCCTTGCGCTCCTATGCCGCACGCAGGCGGCGCTTGCATCGACCGACGCCACGCGACGTGAACTAGAGCTCATGGCGCTTGAATACAAACGGTTGGCCGATTGGTTGGATCGCCGACCATCTGGAGCAGATCGGCCTGCATGAAAGAAGCCGCCTCAGTTAGCGGTCTGCTTCGTTTGCAGCTCCTTCCCATAGTCCTTGTCGCGCTCATCAAAGTCGGCACCGATCGATCACGTCATCGAAAATCGACAAGTCGATCCAGGAAGCGGAACGTGCTGGCAGACCGGGCGCGGTGAATGCGGGGTCGGCTCGTCTGACGATCGACTCTGGAAAGCCGAGCGCACGCATAGAAGATGTCGACGGCGGGGTCGACGGGCCGATGTTGCAAAACGACGCTTCGCTCGCGCCGATCGCCCCCGCCGCAGAGTGGTCATAACATACCAGGCCAACGGGCTTTATTGTAGGTTTGCAGGACTTCGCTTCAGTCCTCGTCGTCGTCAGACTGCAGCGCCCTGCGCCGTTCCACGACATCACTCATATCGCGGAGTACAAAGATCGCGACGGCCGCCATGCGCTGCCTCTGTTCGGGATTGAGAGTTTTGTAGAGTGGCTGCCATGCCTCAGCGAGTTTATCCAAATCGGCTGATCGTTGAGCCAATGCTTCCGAGCGTCGTTGCAGAAAGGCGATGGGGTCACGATTGCGCAAGGCTTCGACGCGGCTTTCGTCGGCCCGTCTACCCACTGTTTCCTGGATTTTTGCTACCCGCGCTTTCCGATCCTCCGCCCTGGCACGGATAGCACTCTCTACCGGCGGCCAAAGCTTTTCCTGTTCAGGTGTCAGTTGCAACGCCGCCTTTACCAGATCAATCCTCATGTCCGTCAGGTTATTGCGGTCCGCTGCATTTAACCGTTCCGGAGACGCGGAAGACGAAGTCTGCGAGTTTTGGGCGTTGGCAATAGGGGATGCAATAACGAAGAGTGCAGTTGTTCCGGCCACTACTATTTTCAACATCGGAGATCTCCTAGGTGATAGGTGGCCCCCTAAGCACCGCGCAAAATGGTTACGCACTTTGAGGTCTCGTTGACCTAAATCAAGAGAACCAAGGAATTGTTCTCGCGTGCCCATCGACCTGATGCCCGCGTGCAAACGCTTCCCTTCAGGCACTTTCTCATCAGTGCCAATCCCTGCGCCGAAAGTTGAGACCCGGGTTCCTGCAACCAATTTCTGCGCGAGCTTCGCTCGGTCGATATACGGTCGTGTGTTGCTGGGCGCCTATGCGCGGGACCTGCGGAATGAAGGTCGCGGTCGCAGAGCCGGGTGCAATGCCAACGTCTTTTCGATTTGATCTTATTGAGGGATCGCGGCGTCTATCGCAGTAACTCATGCAAAGTGCTCAAGGGTTCCGCTAGGGAACAGTGCGCGTGCATCCACCGCGCAACAAACGTTGCGGTTAGTTTAAGCGGCGACCAAGAGCCGCTATTGGACGCCCGACGTCACACCTCAACCATCTTCGGCCATTGTTTCCGGCCCGATGCGCAACGGCGGACGTCCGCATCACTTCTTCAACTTGGGTAGGGAACTTAATGAAAATTCTGTCTGCGCTGCTCACGGCAGCGCTCTTGCTCGCGGGCATAGGGTCAGGCCACGCGGCGGTTCGGATTGCGGACGACCCAGGCGGGCAGATCGGAGAGTACCTCTCGAAGTACAGTGAACTCCGCGCTTCAGGCCAAACGGTGATGATTGATGGCCTTTGCGCTTCGGCCTGCACCATCCTCCTCTCAACAATCCCTCACGACAGGATTTGTGTCACCTCGAACGCGACACTTGGGTTCCATGCCGCTTATGATTTCACCGGTAATGGCCGAACTGTCACCAATCCCGAGGCAACCCAGCTGCTCTATTCGGGATATCCATCACAAGTGCGGCGATGGATTGCAAGGCGCGGCGGTCTTACCCCCAGAATGATCTTCCTTCGCGGCAAACAGCTGCAAGCCATGTATCGCCCGTGCTACGTCGATGCCCGTGCTCCCACGGCGATGCCAACCCCCTCTGCTTTAGTCGACCAGGACCGGCACGGCTTCTTCACAAGTTTTGGCGCCCGATTGGCACCAATCCGCAAAGAGATGTCTGGGTTCCGTTAACGCTCTCGCTCAATCTCCCGCGACAGCAGACCGAATCCGCATCCAGAATCGATCAAGGAGTCCTGATCGTGTTTCGGCTGAGCGCCGCAATCTGCGGCGCCGGAATGACGCTTGCTATTTCGCCTGTTGCCATGGCTCGAAGTTAAAATCGGGCGGCTCTTTCAGATGCCCTCAATAGTGCCGCCTCTGGACCCGCGATCGTTGGCGCAGCATCCATGTACAACCCGTTCCGGCCCGGATATCGGGAGGGTGGCGTGAGTACAGCGGTAAACGCCATCACTGGGCCGCTCTCCATGAGGAAACCGGCCCGTGATTTGAAGGCGATCAGGCGAGAACTAGTGCGCCCTGTTTTTGGTTTCTTGGATATTCCCCTGAAGGTGGTGTTCCTCCGTAGCATTCAGAGGGGTCAACCTGACGGTCAGCTTATCGATTTTGCCGGTGAACCGGAACGGCGGTTGGTAGTCGTTGTCGTCTACCCCCGTGCGTGTATCCACTCCGACGTCGAAGGTTTCATAAATCGTCTCGACAAACGGAATGGTGTGCGCGATCGTTTTGCTCGCGACCTCCTTGCCATCTACCGACAGCACGCCGCTGCCTCCCTTGCCGAAACCAGGGCCGTCGTATTTGAAGTCAAACACGATGGTGTGCTTGCCGGGAGTGAGTGCCGCTGGCCCTTCCCAACGGAATCGTTCCACGTCAAAGAAGTTGTAGACAAAAATGGGCTTGCCTTTGAGCATGTAGAGACCGTGGCCACCGCCACGGCCGCCGAGCGTATTGATCATGCCCTCTGCACCCCCCTTGCGGGATGTCGACCTCGGCGGTGATCGAGTAAGACTTGCCGGCGATGTCCGGAGCGCTGCTGTAAGGGAGACCGGACGATTCACCCGAATAGGTGAAGACGGTCCGGCCGGCGGTCGCGCTCGGTCGCGGCGTAGCTGCGCGGGCGGTGAAGCTGTTATCTAACGGGAACACGTTATATTTCGTCGCCTCGACCAGAAAGAGCTGCTGCATGTCGCGCAGCTTGTCTTGCATCTTGGCGGCGAGGTCATTGTTCTCCGAATAATCTTCGGCGAGGTTGTAGAGCTCCCAGGTGTAGCCGTTGACGACGTCGGGAAACTTGCCGAAGCCCAAATCCCAAGGTGGTGAGGGTGGCGTTGTGGCGGCCAACCATCCGTTATTGTAGATGGCTCGGTTGCCGACCATTTCGAAATACTGCGTGCTGCGGGTAGACGGGGCGTTCGCATTGGCATTGTCGAAGGTGTAAGCCATGCTCACGCCTTCGATTGGCTTTTGGGCAACGCCGTCGACCATCACCGACGCCTGGACGCCCGTGGCCTCGAGGATGGTCGGCACAATGTCAATCATGTGGTGGAACTGCGTGCGGATGCCGCCGATGTCCTTGATGTGGCCCGGCCACGAGATAGCCATACCTTGTCGGGTACCGCCGAAGTGCGACGCCACCTGCTTTGTCCACTTGAACGGCGTATCGAACGCCCAAGTCCAGCCCACCGCCATGTGTGGCGTGGTCTGATCTGAACCCCAGGCGTCATAGAACTTCAACTGCTCCGTGACCGGAATGTTGACGCCTTGAATTGCGGCCATCTCGTTTGGCGTGCCGAGGATAGAGCCTTCGGCGCTGGTGCCATTGTCGCCGCTGATATAGATCATCAGCGTATTGTCGAGCTTGCCCAGGTCCTCGACTGCCTGGATCACACGGCCAATTTCATGGTCGGTGTAGGCCGTGTAGGCGGCAAAGACATCTGCCTGACGTATGAAAAGTCTCTTTTCATCGGCAGTAAGCGTGTCCCATTTCTGAAGCTTGGCCCCGCCGAATTCCGCTTGTCCATCCGGCCAGGGGGTAAGCTGGGCATTCGCTGGGATGACGCCGAGCTGCTTTTGGTTTGCGAAGATCGTCTCGCGCAGCTTTTCCCAGCCCTGATCGAATAAGTGCATGTCGCTGATCTTTTTGATCCACTCCGGGGTAGGCTGGTGTGGCGCATGCGAGCCGCCGGGCACGTAATAGAGGAAGAACGGCTTGTCAGGCGCGGCATCATTCAGGTCCTTCATGTATTTGATGGCCTCGTCCGCCATATCGGTGGTGAGATTGTAGCCTGGGTGTCCTACCCACGGAAAAACCTGTGTCTGATCGCGGAAGAGAAAAGGCGTCCACTGGTCTGTTTCGCCACCCATGAAGCCGTAGAAGTAATCGAAGCCCATCCCGTTCGGCCATTGGTTAAACGGCCCCGCTAAACTCAGTTGATAGCTCGGAGTGTTGTGGTTCTTGCCGAACCATGACGTGGCATAGCCGTTCTGCTTCAGGATCGTGCCGATGGTGGCACTTTCTGGTCCGATGACGGAATCGTATCCGGGGTATCCAGTGGACATTTCGGTGATCACCCCGAAGCCTACCGAGTGGTGGTTGCGGCCAGTGATCAGTGCCGCCCGGGTCGGCGAGCAGAGCGCGGTGGAGTGGAATTGCGTGTAGCGCAGCCCCGCCTTCGCGATGCGGTCCATGGACGGCGTGGGGATCACGCCTCCAAAGGTGCCGGACACGCCGTAGCCTTGGTCATCGGTCATGATGAGCAAAATGTTGGGTGCTCCCTTGCGCGGCACTACGGTCGGTGGCCAATACGGTTTGGAATCCTTCGCGTCCATGCTCATCGTGCCGTCGAACGGCGCGGGCTGGGGCGGAAGATATTTGCCATCAATTGTTGTGGTTGCGCTGGGTGAACCCGGCACGCCCGTAGTTTGCTGTGCGAATGCCGAAACAAACGTGAAGATCATTGCCATAAGTGTAAGAACGGCGGTCTTCATGGACCCGACCTCCTTGATGTGCACTCGGCAAAAAACTTGCTGAAGCGACCCTAGTAAGCTATGCGATTTCGGCTGGAGCGCGCGTCGATATGTCGCTCATCATTTCCGCTGTTGGCCCGAAGGGGCTGATAGCCGATGGGTAGAGCATGTCCGCTCTGCCCTGGTGATTCAGACATCAACTTGTTCGGCAATCGCGAGCGCGTCGTCAACCTCGATGCCGAGATAGCGCACTGTGCTTTCGATTTTGGTATGGCCGAGCAAAAGCTGCACGGCTCGCAAGTTCCCCGTGCGGCGGTGGATCAGCGTTGCCTTGGTCCGGCGTAGGGAGTGGGTGCCAAATACCCCCGGGTCAAGCCCGATGCTTGCCACCCAGTCGGTAAGGAGGCGAGCATATTGGCGGGTTGTCATCGCCCGATCGCGCCCACGATGCCCAGTGAACAAATACTCACCTGGCCTCTTGCCGGCTTCCTTCAAGAAATCGTCAACGGCTTGCCGGGTTTGATCCGTCAACTCGAACTTGACTGGCCTGCCGGCTTCTTCTGTCGGACGGTCGCACGATCGACCGCATAGCCATTCGGAGCGACATCTCCGACCTTCAAGGCGACGACGTCGCAACCACGCAACTTGCTGTCGATCGCAAGGTTGAAAAGGGCAAGGTCGCGGGTCCGTCTTTCGATCAGGAGTCGGGTTCGGATCGACCAGACTTGGTTTGGGCGCACCGGAGGTTTGGCTCGATCCGCTTACCTTATTCCAGGGTGTGTGGCGAGCTTTGGTGGAGAGGCTATTTTCGTCAGGCATGATCGTGCTCCTCGGTTTGTGAGGGCGCAGATCGTGTCTGCTTTCAGAGGCTTGCGGGCCGTGGGGTGCCGTTGGGCCGCCTTAGGTCCGCAGCGAATGACCCAGAGCAGAGTGCGCCAGGAAAGCTGGCAAAGAATAGGAGGTGAAAGTCCCCCATGGGGTAAGGACTAGCCATCCACCCCGACCCCGAGTGATGCGCGGCGTCCCGCAAGGGCCGACGTGAAGCGTTCACAGGGGAGACCACGGGCCAAGTATTGAGCTGCGAAACGGGTCTAATTTCGAGGTGCCGATCTCGTTCTGTTGAAGAGAAGGCTACATCGTCCCATGGCGAATGGCTTGCATGGGAAGAACCTCGCGCAGTCGGAGACCTTGTGCA
>NZ_KI421480.1:4752-102919 GCF_000472925.1 Bradyrhizobium sp. Ec3.3 | reverse complement strand
CCGCCGGCGACGCGCGGATCGGAGAAGCCGCGGCTGTTGCCCGAGCACTGATTGACGGCGACGATCTCAGCCGCCTTCATCTTGCGGATGTCCTTCAGTGACAGCTTGAGCGGCTTGTCGACCTTGCCCTTGACCTCGAGCGTGAACTTGTCGGGATCGAGATTGTAGGGCAGGTCGGAGAGATGATAGCGGACGAAGAACGCGTTGTTCGGCGTGAGCGGGCCGTCGTTGAAGATCGCGAATGGCGTCTCGAGCTGCGGAGGCCGGCTGGTCAGGCCGATCATCGGCCGCTTCTGCGGATATTTCACCAGCGGCCGCTCGCCATTGGCGAAGGGCAGCGTGACGGTGTCCAGCGCCAGCGCCTTGGTCGAGCTCAGTGTGGCCGCCACTGCGGCAAGTCCCGCTCCCTTGAGCAGGTCGCGTCTGTCGATCATCGTCTCCCTCCGGAGCATTTCGGTCGAGTCGCGGTCATCACCGCTGGCCTCGCGATCATCTGTCGCATCGGCGGGTGCGAAGTCAATTCGTGCTTTCGCAGCGTGACCACGACGCTGCATCGCAGCATGAATGCGCGGCGTCAGGCCGCCGCGCGCTCGTCGCGGTTGACCAGGCCGCCGAGCTGCCTGGCATCGGCGATAACGCGCACGGTCATCGGCTCGTCGCGGCCGCGGATCGCGACCTCCTGCTGCGGCAGTGCGTCCTCGGCAAGGCCCGCAGTGCGGCGAACTTCGTCGGAGGCGATGGCTTCGCAAGCGAGCGCCTTGGTCATGTCCTGCAAACGCGCCGCGACGTTGACGGCGTCGCCGAGCGCGGTGAACACGATGTGATCGCGATAGCCGATGTCGCCGATGATCACTTCGCCGCCGTGAATGCCGATGCCGAAGCGGATCGGATCGCGCAGGTCATGGCTCAAGAGCTCATTGAGCTCGTCGACATGCTTGGCAATGCTGCCTGCCGCGCGCAGTGCCTGGCGGCAGGCGGTTTGCGGATTGGCCGCGAGGCCAAACAGCGCCAGCATGCCGTCGCCGACGAACTGGTTCGGCTGGCCGCCATTCTCGATTACCGCCTGCGAGACCGCTCCTAAGAAACGGTTGACGATGAAGACGGTATCGAAGGGCAGACGCTTCTCGGCGAGCTGGGTCGAGCCGCGCATGTCCACGAACAGGCTGACGAGATAGCGCTCCTGGCCAATCCGCGCCGGCCCTGAACCTTCCATGCTCGCCGCGGTGTGCGGCGTGAACAATTGGAAGAAGGAGAGATCGCAGGTCGGCCGCAGCTGGCAGGCGAGGCGAATCGAGGGATCGGTGGTGCCGACGCGCGCAAGCACGAAGGCTTCGCGCTGCGACGGCTCCGGGAGGATGCCGTGATCGCCGATCACGCGGATGCGGCAGGTCGAGCAGCGCGCGCGGCCGCCGCAGACGCTGGCGTGCGGCACGTTGTGGCGCAGGCTTGCCTCGAGCACGGATAGGCCCTTCGGCACGCGCACCGTCTTGCCGTTGCCGTAGGACAGCGCGATCATGCCGCCGCGCCGCTCGCGCAAGCCCCGCACGCCGCGCGCGAGCAGCACGATGCCGAGCAGGCCGAGATAGCCGAACGTCAGCCCGCCGGTGATGCGGTTGAGCGTGCGGTCTTGCGCGACGGTGCCGACCTGGCGCTGGGTGAGATTGGCCGCGCGCCAGTCCGCATCGTCGCTGTCGGCGGCGACGCTGCGTCCGCCCTGATAGATGCCGAGCATCGCCAGCGTCGGGATCAGCACGGCCGCGGAGAGCAGCCAGGGCGCGGCGCGCTGGAAGAACGGCTTCATACGCAGCCAGAAATAGAGCCCGATGCAGCCATGGACCCAGGCGACGATGAGCAGGATCGTCATCTGCCACAGCCGGGTGGAGGACGCGACGAAGAACAGGTAGAGCTCCTGCGGATAGAGCTTTTCATGTCCATACAGCGTGTGGGCGAGCCGCACGCCGATCAGATGCGCCATCACCAGCGCTGGGATGCTGAGGCCCAGCACGAGCTGGAGCGGCTCGACCGTCTTCCAGCGGAACTGGCGGCGCTGATAGAGCGCGAAGACGCCGAGCCCGGCATGCACCAGTGCCGCGGTGTAGAACAGGATCGCGACCGGCAGGAACTGCCAGAACAGGACATGGTAGTAGACGCCGGCCTGCATCGCCTCGACGGAGATATTGCCGAGCGCATGGTTGAGGAAATGGCTGACCACATAGCTAAACAGGATGACGCCGCAGACCAGTCGCACCTGGCGAACGCCGGTGCCGCGGAACAGTTCGGAAAATCGTGCAAGAACGGTCGCCATGATTCGGTTTGTATCAGCTCGTCATGTAGATCAGCCATCGTAGAGTTTAATTCCAGCCGAGAACAGCTCGCCCGATCACTTGCGCGGCATGGGGCTGCATTGTCTCGGTCGTCGTCCCGGATCTGCGCTTCGCGAGCCCGGGACGACAGGGGAGAATGAGGCGCCGTGTCCCCCGCATTGACTCCCCCTCCCAAGTCGGGGAAAAGCGCGCCCGTGACGACAGCCCCCGACATGACAGCAAAGCCCGACGGCGCCGCGCGCCGGCACCTCATCATCGCCGCGCTGGTGATCGCGGCAATGACGGCTTTGCGCATCGTCTATGCCTCGATGCTCGAGCTGCGCACCGACGAGGCCTATTACTGGACCTGGTCGAGGGAAGCTGCGCTCAGCTTCCTCGACCATCCCCCCGGCATCGCCTGGCTGATCCGCTTCGGCACCGCGATCTTCGGCGACACCCAGCTCGGCGTCCGCTTCGGCGGCATCGTGGCGATGTTCGTCACGCAGTGCCTGCTCGCCGATATCGTGCGACGCATGACGCATGACGTTCGCGCGATCGTGTTCGCGCTCTTGATGCCGGAGGCGGCGCTCTATTACGGGCTGCTGATGTCCAAGGTCGCACCTGACGTCGCGATGATCCCCGTCGCGGTCGCGATGTTCTGGTCGCTGGTGCGGCTGACAGAGAGCGGCGACGGCCGCTGGTGGCTCGCGGCCGGATTGTTCGCGGGGCTCTCGCTGCTGTCCAAGTTCACCGCCATCATGTTCCTGCCCGCCGTGATCGCGTTCGTGCTGGTGCCGGATTGGCGCTGGCGCTGGCTGCGCAGCCCCTATCCCTATCTCGCCATGCTGATTGCGATTGGCGTGTTCTCGCCGGTCCTGATCTGGAACGCGCAGCACGACTGGGCCTCGTTCCGCTTCCAGGGCGTGCGCGCGACCGCCAATTACGGCGTCTCCTTGCGCACCATCGGCGATTATATCGGCCTGCAATTCGGCCTCGTCGGCTTCGTCATGCTGCCGGTGGTGCTATCCGGCCTGACGCTGACGGCGTGGCGCGGCTACCGCACGCGCGAGCCGGTCGCTATCCTGCTTTCGACCGCGGTGCTGGTGCCGTTCCTCTACTTCCTCTGGAAATCGCTCACCTTGCGGGTCGGTGACACCTGGCCGATGTTCATGTGGCCGGTCGGGTTCGCCGCTGCCGCCATCAATCTCGCGAGCTTGCAGCGCGAGGGCTGGTCCGAGCGGATGATCCGATCGGCAAACTTCTGGGCCGATACGGCCGTCACGACCGGCATCGCCTTCGTCGTCGTGGTGTTTCTCTACTACGTCGTGGCGCCCTGGAATCTCCTCGGCAGGATTGATCCGATCGGCGCCGAGGCCGGCTATGAGCAGGTCACTGCGCGCGCGCAAGCGCAACTCGACAAGACCGGGGCGACCTGGATCGCGACGACCGACTATCGCACCTACGCCATGCTGCGCTGGCTGTTCCGTGGCCGCGTGCCGGTCATCGAGATCAACGAACGCGGCCGCTTCCAGGATTTTCGTGATCCCGGCATGGACCGCATCAGTGGGCATGCCGGCCTCTATGTCGGACGCGAGCCCGACAATCATCTGCCGCTGTGGAATGCATTGCCGGTCACTCGCGAGCCGCTCGAACAGGTCGACCGCCGCTGGCGCGGCCTCGTCATGGACACCTACGCGCTGGAGAAGCTCACCGGCTGGACGCCTGAGCTCTCTCCGCCAAAGGACTCGCCGCTGTTCCAGTGGCGTGTGCTGGCGGGCGAATGCGAAAGACGCGCACTCGCATAGTTAGGGACGCGACGGCCTCTTCCCTTCTCCCCTTGCGGGAGAAGGTGGCGCGAAGCGCCGGATGAGGGGTCTCTTTCCGCGAATTCAAGTCGTGAGAGATGCACTCGCGGAGAAAGACCCCTCACCCGTCTCGCCGCTGCGCGGCGAGCCACCCTCTCCCACAAGGGGAGAGGGTGCAGCGTGCGCGTGGCGCGAAGCGCTACTCCTCGTCTTCCTTTTTCCGCAGCAGATCCGTCGCAAGATCCGACAGCTTCGGCTGCGGCAGTGCTGCGAACGGCAACGGGCGCGTGACGTCGATGGCGGCGAGGCCAAGCCGCGCCGTCAATAGTCCGTTGAGCACGCCTTCGCCGAGGCGTTGCGACAGTTTTGCTGCTATCCCGTGGCCGAGCATCTGCTGCACCAGGCTGTCGCTCGCGGCCATGCCGCCGGTGATGGCGAGGTGGGCGATGACGTGGCGCAAGAGCCGGATCATGCCAAGCGCACCGGGGCGGCCGCCATAGAGCCGCGCGAGCTGGCGGATCAGGCGCAGCGAGGCCACGAACACGAACAGCACATCGATCAGCGCGCGAGGGCTCACCGCGGTGACGATCGAAACCCGCTGCGCGGCCGATGACACCAGCCGCCGCGCTTCCGCATCCAGCGGCGTCATCAGCTCGCGCTCGGCGAGGCGGATCATGTCGGCGCCGTCGATGATCTCACCGGCGTGGTTTTGCAGCGTCGAGCGGGCGCGTGCGAGCTTTGGGTTTTGATGCGCGATGCGCAGCAGATCCTGCACGATGACGCGACTCTCGGCGCGGTTGTCGCTGGCGAGCACGCTTGTCGCGCGCTGGTGCAGCTTCTCGATGGTCGCGAGCCGGGCAAGACCGAACGCCTCGCGTCCGACCACGACAGCGAGTGCGAGCGTGGTGACGAAGGCGAGAGCGAGACCGACGATGCCGAGGCTCTCGCTCCGCGCAAAGAGATCCTCGATCAGATGGACGACGCCAAGCCCGACCCCGAGCAGCGTCAGCCCGGCAAGGCCCGACCAGAACAGCGTGCCCCAGGGGAAGCCGCGCCGCACCACGACCGGCGTCTCGACCGGCACGGGCAGCGCCAAGGGATCGGGCTCCGGCGTGATCTGGATCGCGGCGCGGCTGAGTCGTCCGGGCTCATCGGCTTCGGTCACGACGACGCCCGGGTCATCCAGGCGGAACGTCGCGGGCCGCCGCTGCTCGTGTCGCTCGTTCATTCCAACCTGTCTCCGATCAGGAACTGCAAGGCACGGTCAAGGCGGATGTGAGGCAGCGTCGGCTCCTCAGCCCCCTCGCGCTCGAGCTTTGGCGGGCGGAAGCGCAGGAAACGGAAGTCGCTCGTCTCAGCAGCGGCAGTCGAAAGCCCGCGGAATGATTCGGCGCCGTTGAACAGCGCTTCCGGGTCGGCAGGCAGATCGCCAGGGAAAGTCGCCACTTCAGTACTGCCGTCGAAAAGTTCGCCATTGGCGCTTTCGCCCGCGGTGGGCGTGCCGAGAATGGATGGCAGTCTGTCGCGTCCGCGCGCAACCTGCGCCTCGCGCGTCGCGCGGACGGCGGCGAGCGCCACCACATCGATCTCTGCGCCGGTGCTTTCAGCACGCGCGACAGCCCGCGACACCGCGCGCCGCAACACGGCCTCGAGACGGTCGTGACTGGAGTGATGCAAATGATCGGCCTTGGTCGCCGCGAACAGGATGCGATCTATGCGCGGGCGGAACAGGCTGGAGATGAAGGTGCTGCGTCCGATCCGGAAGCAATCCAGAATGCCGGCGAGCGCGGCTTCGAGGTCATGCAGCGCTTCGGGGCCGGAGTTGAACGCGGCGAGCGCATCGGCCAGCACGATCTGGCGGTCGAGCCGGGCAAAGTGGTCGCGAAAGAAGGGGCGCACCACGACGTCCTTGTAGGCCTCGTAGCGGCGTACCATCATCGCCCACAGCGATCCCTCCGGCGCCTGTCCGCCCGTGGGCACATCAAGCGGTGCAAAGGTCAGCGCCGGCGAGCCGGCGAGACTGCCGGGCATCAGGAAGCGGCCGGGCGGCAACAGGCTCATGGCAAAGCGCTCGTCGCGGCAGGCGCGCAAGTATTCGGTGAACAGCCTTGCGGAGGTCAGCGTTGCCTGCTCGTCCTCGGCTGCCTCGGGCTCGAGCGTTGCCAGATGCGCGTGCCAGTCGGCCGCCGGATGCGCCCGCGGCGCCGCGCGCGACAGCGCCAGACTCTCCGCCGACCATTGCTCGTAGCTCTTTTGCAGCAGCGGCAGATCGAGCAGCCACTCGCCGGGATAGTCGACGATATCAAGCGTCAGGTTACGGTCCGCGCCGTTCTGGCGCTGGTAGTCGATGACGAGGCGGAGCTCGCTGATGTCGACGGTGGAGTTCGGCCAGTGCCGGTCCTCGGTCAGCGCGCGCAGATGGTTTTCGTAGTCGAAGCGCGGCACGGCATCGTCTGGCTGCGGCGCGAGTTTTGCACGTGCGATGCGGCCGGAGGCAAAGGCCTCGAACACCGGAAAGCGGCCGCCGCGCGTCAGCGCATGGATCAGCGCGGTGATGAACACGGTTTTACCGGCCCGCGACAGGCCGGTGACGCCGAGCCGGACGGTCGGATTGAAGAAGTGCTCGCCATAATCGAGCAGCGCCCGGGCCGACAGGCGCGCCTCTTCGACCATATCCTGGAAGCTGAATGCCATGGGGGAGGCGAGGGATCTCGTGCCGGCGGAATAGGCAGATTGGACTAGTCACAAAAGTGGCAACTGCTTGAGGAAAATCAAGCTTCATACTTCCACCGCGTTTTCGGGTGAACCAGCCTTTGAACGCCTCGCCGACCACGAAAGACCCACATAAGAGTGCCACAGCGTCGCCTTCGGACTGCCATGACCGTTTTTAGACTGAAAGAACTCGCGTCGACCTCCGTCCATGCCGCAGCCGACGTCATCGGCTGGGACTATGACCGTGCCGAGCTGATCGCCGACGGCGTCATCCATGCCATCGGCGTGCTGACGGGCATCGTCGCGGCGTCCGTTCTGGTGGTGCTGGCAGCGGTCAATGCCAGCGCGGTCGACATCGTCGGCGTCTCGATCTACGTCGCCGGCCTGCTCTCGATGCTGGTGCTGTCGGCGACCTATAATCTGTGGCCGGTGTCGCCGGCCAAATGGATATTGCGGCGTTTCGACCACTCGGCGATCTATCTCCTCATCGCTGCGACCTACACCCCGTTCATCCTGGAACTAAAGGACAGCACCTTCGCGCTGGCGCTGCTCGTCGGTGTCTGGTGCGTGGCGATCCTCGGCATCGTGCTCAAGCTCGGCTGGCCCGGCCGGTTCGACCGCGTCGCCGTCGGTATTTACCTCGCCATGGGCTGGAGCGGCCTGATGCTCTACGACGCCGTGGTCAAGGCGCTGCCGACCATGGCGCTGTGGTTCGTGGTCGCGGGCGGCGCGCTCTATTCCCTCGGGGTGATCTTCCACGCCTGGCGGCGCCTGCGTTTCCAGAACGCGATCTGGCACGGCTTTGTCTTGGCCGGCGCGGCGTGCCATTATACCGCGGTGCTCGATCTCGTCCTGAGCTGAGCGCGAACAGAAGCGGTATAAGCGGCATAAGAGGAGACGTCGGATGCAGGTGACCGGCAAAGTCGTGGTCGTCACCGGCGGCGCCAATGGCATCGGCAAGGCGCTGTGCGAGGTGTTTCATCAGGCAGGCGCGGCCAAGGTCGTGGTCGCGGATATGGAGGCCGCCGGCGCGCGCGCAGTGGCGGCCACCGTGAACGGCGCCGCCTTCAAATGCGACGTCGCCCAGGAAAAGGACATCGCCCATGTCATCTACGAAACGGAGCGGCAGTTCGGCCCGATCGAGCTGTTCTGCTCCAACGCCGGCATCGGCGGCGGCTTCGATCCCTTATCAGTAAACGCCGGCGGCTCGTCGGATGAGCCCTGGCAGCGGAGCTGGGCGATCCACGTCATGGCCCACGTGTACGCGGCGCGGCACCTCGTCCCGCGCATGAAAGCCCGCGGCGGCGGCTATTTCCTCAACACGATCTCGGCCGCGGGCCTGCTCTCGCAGGTCGGCAGCCCCGCTTATTCGACGACGAAGCATGCAGCGGTGGGCTTTGCCGAAAACCTCGCGATCTCGCACAAGGCGCACAACATTCGCGTCTCGATCCTCTGCCCGCAGGGCGTCGATACCAACATGCTGCGCGCGATCCCGAAGGGGCCGCAAAGTGGCGACGGCGACCTCTCGCCCGAGCAGGTCGCGAAAGACGCGCTCGCCGGCATTGCGCAGGAGACGTTCCTGATTCTGCCGCACGCGCAGGTGCTCGGCTACATGCGCAAGAAGACCGAGGACTACGACCGCTGGATCGGCGGCATGGCCAAGATCCAGGCCAAGATGCGGGAGGAATTCGGGAAGTAGGGGGATGCGCAGCCGCAACTGACGCCGTCATGCCCCGCGAAAGCGGGGCATCCAGTACGCCGCGGCTTTTCCGTATTCGTCACGGCCTCTGGAATACTGGATCGCCCGCTCCAGTGCGCAATTGCGCACAAGGCGGGCGATGACACCGAGAATCTGGCGAGCCGTTTCAACAATCTCGTCATTGCGAGCGCAGCGAAGCAATCCAGACTGCTTCCGCGGTGGCACTCTGGATTGCTTCGTCGCTTCGCTCCTCGCAATGATGATGGGTTAAACGCAGCCTAATTCTTCGCGTACAGCAGCGGCACCGCCGAGTCCACGACGACCTCGACGAGGCTCGTGCCGTTGGACGTGAGAGCGCGCTTGAGCGCATCCCCAAGCTCCGCCGCCTTCGTCACCCGCATCGCGTCGCAGCCCATGCCTTCGGCGAGCTTGACGAAATCGATGCCGGGCAATTCCAGCCCCGGCACGTTGCGCACCTGCATGACCTGGCTGAACGAGCGCATGGCGCCGTAGCCGGAATTATTGATGACGACGGCGGTGAGCGGCAGCTTGCGCTGCGCGGCAGTCCATAGCGCCTGGATCGAATACATCGCCGAGCCGTCACCGATCAGGCACACCGTGCGGCTCGTCGGTTTGCCGAGCGCCATGCCGACGGAGGCGGGCAGTGAGTAGCCGAGCCCGCCGCTCGACATCGTGTAAAAGCTGTCCTGGCCGCGCATCGGCATGAACTTTTGCATCGCGGGCCGGTGCGAGGGTACTTCCTCGACCAACGAGCTGCCCTCCGGCATCGCTTCGGACAGCGAGTGCAGAAGGAACTCGACCGGCAGCGGATCGGCCGCTTTTGGCGCTGGTGGAAGTGTGCGGCCCTTTGGCGTCGCGCGCTTGCTCTCCGGCAGCAGGTCGAGCAGCGCGCTCAGCGCCGGCTTCATGGTCGCGACGATGCTGGCGCCGACCGGCGTCACGGCGGCGGCATCCGGATCGTCGGTGATCTGGAATATCTGCGTGCCCCCGTCGAAGATCGACGCGTGGCCTTCGACATGGAAGGTGAAGACCGGCGCGCCGATCACGACGACGAGATCGTGCGCGCGCAGCGCATCCGAGAGCTGGCCGGGCGAGGCATGCAGAAAGCCCGCAAACTGCGGATGGCGCTCCGGAAACGAGCAGCGCGCCGAGAACGGGCTCACCCAGACGCTCGCCTTCGCCTTCTCCGCGACGCGTACCATCCGATCGACGGCGCCGGCGCGGTCGACGCCGGGGCCGACGACGAGGGCAGGGTGCTTGCTCGAATTGAGCGCGGCGACCAGCGCCCTCATCGCCTCCGGCTCGGGCCCGAGTTCGCGGCTGACCTTGCGCGCTTCGACCGGCGTCGTCGCATGGGTCCAGTCGTCGATCGGGATCGAGACGAAGGTGGGCCCGCAGGGAGGCTGCATCGCGGTGTGATAGGCGCGCGCGATCGCGGCCGGCACGTCTTCCGCGCGCGCCGGCTCGACGCTGTATTTGACGTAGGGCCGCGGGAATTCGGACGCGCGCTCGGCATAGAGGAACGCCTGCAACGGCAGGATCGAGCGCGCCTGCTGGCCCGCGGTGATCACGAGCGGCGTCTGGTTGCGATGCGCGGTGTAGATGTTGCCGAGCGCGTTGCCGACGCCGGCCGCCGAATGCAGATTGACGAAGCCGGCGTTGCGCGTTGCCTGCGCGTAGCCGTCGGCCATGCCGACGGCGGAGGCTTCCTGGAGCGCCAGCACATAGTCGATATCGTCGGGCCAGTCGCTGAGGAACGGCAACTCGGTCGAGCCGGGATTGCCGAACACGCGCCTGATGCCGAAGCCGCGCAACAGGTCGAGCGTTGCCTCCTTGACGGAGACGGATTTGCTGCCGGATTTTCCGTTCTTCGCCACTGTTTCCGTCCCTTGTTGTTTATTGAAGCTCCCAGCCCCGCTCGTCATTGCGAGCGAAGCGAAGCAATCCAGACTGCTACCGCTGTGATAGTCTGGATTGCTTCGTCGGTGCGCTCCTCCCAATGACGAGGAGAGTGTATCACCACACCGCCGTTCCCTTCATCGTCGGCTGTCCTTCCGCATTCGCCGTCCACAGCTCGAGGCCGGCGTCGGTGTCATTCGCGTTGACGGAGAACTCCGTCCCCTCGAACAGCGGCTGTACGCCGCGATAGCTGAATTTCTTCGGCGCCTTGCCGCCCCGCATCTTCGCCGCCATCTCGATGATCAGCGCTGCCTGCAATGGCCCATGGAAGATCAGGCCCGGATAGCCCTCGACCTTGGTGACGTAGTCGCGGTCGTAGTGGATGCGGTGGCCGTTGAAGGTCAGTGCGGAGTAGCGGAACAGCAGCACGGGATCGGAGACATGCGTCTCGCGGTGCTGCGCCTTGGGCGGCGGAGGCGGGGCCTTCGCGCCGCCGGGCTGGCTGCTTGTCATCGCGCGATAGACGATGTCCTGCCGCTCGCGGATCGCGACCCCGCGCGGGGAGGTAATGGTGTGCTCGACCGCGACGAAGCACAGCGTGCCGGTCGAGCCGGTCTTCACCGTAACGTCGGCGATGCGCGAGGTCCGGGTCGAGTCATCGCCGACGCGCAATGGCTCGAGAAATTCGATCTCGCCGCCAGCCCACATCCGGCGCGGCAGCGGCACCGGCGGCAGGAAGCCGCCGCGGGTGGGGTGGCCGTCGGGGCCGAGCATCGACATCGGAAACACCGGCTGCGCCAGGCACCAATGCACCGTGAACGGCGCGGCATCGCCGGATCTGGGCTCGCCGACCTCCTGGAACAGCGTTGCGCGCAGGCCCTTGACGAGCTGCGCGGTGACGGTGTCGGTGGCCTCCTGGGTGCGGCCGATCCATTGCCGCAAATGATCGATGTCGAGCTTCTCGGTCATGACGCCTCGCTCTTGTTACTTCTTCTGTCCGGGCCGCTCGCCGATGGCGGGCACAGCGCCGTAGCTGCGCGTCTCGCCGACGATGATCGGCGCCGGTGCGGGATAGCTGACGCGGCCGTTCGGCGTATCGACCTCGATGCGGCGCAGATGCGGATGGGTCGCCAGGTCAGCCATGGTGTTGACCTCGGCGAAAGCGATGTCGGCATCCGACAGCCGCTTCAACAGCTCGTCACGGGTCATCTTCGCGAAGCTGTGTGCGACCGTCTTGTCGGTAAAATCGCGATTGCGCACGCGCTCGACCATGTTGGCGACGCGCGGATCGGCGGGTAGGCTCGGCTGGTCCAGCACCTCCGCGCACAGCGTCTTCCACTCACGCTCGCTCTGGATCGAGATCAAAATGTCCTTGCCGTCTTTTGAGGTGAACACGCCGTAGGGTGCGATCGAGGGATGGCGCAGGCCCATGCGCTTGGGCGGATTGCCGGCTTCCGCATTGAGCAGCGGGACGGTGCACCAGTCCGCCATCACGTCGAACATGGAGATGCGGATGTCGGCGCCCTTGCCGGTGCGCCCGCGCGCGATCAGCGCCTCCAGGATCGCCGCATGGGCGGTGGCGCCGGTCGCGACGTCGACGATCGACATGCCGACGCGCGAGGCGCCGTCGGGATTTCCGGTGATCGAGGCAAGGCCACTCTCGGCCTGGATCAGCAGGTCGTAGGCCTTGCGATGCGCGTAGGGGCCCTCGTCGCCGTAGCCGGTGATGGTGCAGGAGATCAGCTTCGGATAGTCGCGCAGCAATCGCTCGCGCGAAAAGCCGAGCTTGTCCATCGAGCCGGGCTTGAGGTTCTGGATCAGCACGTCGGCGCTCGCGATCAGCTTTTCGAGCTCGGTGCGGCCTTCCTTGGTTGCAAGATCGACCACGGCCGATTGCTTGCCGCGGTTGAGCCAGACGAAGTAGCTGCTCTGCCCTTTGGCCGCCGCGTCATAGCCGCGGGCGAAATCGCCCTCGGGACGCTCGATCTTGATCACCTCGGCGCCGGCGTCTGCAAGCCGCGACGAGCAGAACGGCGCTGCGACGGCCTGCTCGACCGCAATCACCCTGATCCCGTCAAGTGCTCCCATGGCAAGACCTCAGTAAGAGCGGGGCATGCCGAGCACATGCTCGGCGATGAAGGACAGCACGAGGTTGGTCGAGATCGGCGCGACCTGATAGAGCCGCGTCTCGCGGAATTTTCGCTCGACGTCGTACTCCTCGGCGAAGCCGAAGCCGCCATGGGTCTGGATGCAGGCGTTCGCCGCTTCCCAGGACGCATCCGCCGCCAGCATTTTCGCCATGTTGGCCTCCGCGCCGCAGTCGAGCCCGGCCTCGTATTTGCGCGTCGCCTCCTTCACCATCAATTCAGCCGCGCGCATCGAGGCGTAGGCTTTTGCGATCGGGAACTGGATGCCCTGGTTCTGGCCGATCGGCCGGCCGAACACCGCGCGCTCCTTGGCGTAGTTCGACGCCTTCGCAATGAACCACTTGGCGTCACCGACGCATTCGGCGGCAATCAGGATGCGCTCGGCATTCATGCCGGAGAGGATATAGCGAAAGCCTTTGCCTTCCTCGCCGATCAGGTTTTCCGCCGGCACCTTCATGTCCGTAAAGAACACTTCGGTGGTGGCGTGGTTCATCATGGTGCGGATCGGGCGGATCTCGAGGCCCTTGCCCCTGGCCTCGCGCATGTCGACGATGAAGACCGAGAGGCCGTCAGTGCGCTTCTTGGCCTTCTCCTTCGGCGTGGTGCGCGCGAGCAGGATCATCAGGTCGGAATGCTCGGCGCGGCTGGTCCAGATCTTCTGGCCGTTGACGACGTAGTGGTCGCCCTCGCGACGCGCGAAGGTCTTGAGCGAGGAGGTATCGGTGCCGCTGGTCGGTTCGGTGACGCCGAAGGCCTGCAGGCGCAATTCGCCGGTCGCGACCTTGGGCAGATACTTCGCTTTCTGCGCGTCGCTGCCGTGCCGGAGCACGGTGCCCATGGTGTACATCTGGGCGTGGCAGCCGCCGCCGTTGCAGCCGGCGCGCTGGATCTCCTCGAGGATCGCGGCCGCCGCCGACAGCTTCAGCCCTGCGCCGCCATATTCCTCGGGGATCAGCACCGAGAGGTAGCCTGCCTCGGTGAGCGCATCGACGAAGGTTTTTGGATAGGCCATCTCGCGATCGAGCTTGCGCCAGTATTCGCCGGGAAACTGCGCGCAGAGTTTTGCGACGGCTTCGCGGATATCGGCGTGATCGTCGTTATGTTGTTCTTGTTGGGTCATGGCGTTTCCCGTTGGGTTCGTTCGAGAGGATAACGCAGGACGATCCTCCGGCGTTGTCTGGACAACGCCAACCCCCTATGCTCATTTGCTATAGCGTATGGAGTAGCATTCAAAGATTGGCAAGCATGGATTTCCGTCAGCTCAGGACCTTCAGTTGCGTCGCCGAGCTCGGTAGCCTCTCCAAGGCGAGCGATACGCTGCGGGTCGCGCAGCCGGCGCTGAGCCGGCAGATCAAGCTTCTGGAACACGAGCTGCGCACTGAACTGTTCACGCGCAACGGCCGCGGCATGGTGCTGACCGAGGCCGGCCGCCTGCTGCTCGCGCGCACCTCCGGCATCGTCCGCCAGATCGACCAGATCCGCGACGACATCCAGTCGGCGCAGGGCCCGCTCTCGGGCCACGTCGTGCTCGGCCTGGTTCCTACCGTGAGCTGCGTGCTGTCGGCGCGCTTCGCCCGCCGCTGCGTCGAGACCTATCCGGGCATCACGCTGCGCATCGTCGAAAGCTACAGCGGCCATCTCGTCGAATGGCTGCATCGCGGCGAGATGGATCTTGCGATCCTCTACGGCCGCTCGGCCGATCTGCACCTCACCGTGCAGAGCCTCGGCCGTGACAACATCGTCGCGGTCGGCCCGCGCGGCTGCGGACTCGCCCGCAAGAAGAGCGTCGAGATCGGCTGGCTGCTCAGGCAGCGGTTGGTGCTGCCCAGTCATTCGCACGGGCTCCGGGCGCTGATCGAGCACGCGGCCGCCCAGCGCAAGATCAAGCTCAACGTCCAGCTCGAGGCGGATTCGTTTCGCGTGCTCACGAGCCTCGTGGAGGAGGGCCTCGGCTTCGCCCTGCTACCGCCTTCGTCGGTGCACGGCGAGGTCGCAGACGGGCGGCTGGAAACCGCCGTCGTCTCGAAGCCGATGACGCGCGAGCTCATTGTTGCCTCTCCGATCGACCGCCCCGTCTCGACGGCGACCGTTGCCGTCACCGCGCTCCTGCGCGAGGAAGTGGCCGCCTGCCGTAAGGACGGCGTCTGGGACATCAAATTGAGCTGACCGTCCTCGCTCTCCGCAGGCGCGGAACGCACCGATCGCTCCGTCCGAAACCTCATGGGGATTTAGAACGGAAGCGCCCGGTCCTCACTTCGCATCTTGTGCGACCTGTCATGCCGGAATTTTATAGCCGGGCTGCCGCCACTGATCTCGCAATGCAAGTTGGACGAGGCGCCGGGGCATCTTCTCCGTCATTGCCGCTGTGGTTACAGCGGGAACCCTCTCTCACCCCGGAATCCTTACCGGCAGCGTCTCATACCCCTTGATGAAGCTCGAATAGATCCGCCGGGGCTCGCCGACCACCTCGATGCGGTCGAAGCGTTTGAGCATCTCCTCCCAGACGATCCTGAGCTGAAGCTCCGCAAGCCGCATGCCGACGCAGCGGTGGATGCCGAAGCCGAAGGACAGATGTGTGCGCGGCCGCGGCCGGTCGATGATGAAGTCGTTCGGCTTCTCGAACATCTCCTCGTCGCGATTGCCGGAGACGTACCACATCACGACGCGGTCACCCTTCCTGATTTCCTTGCCGCCGATCTCGGTGTCCTGCAGCGCCGTGCGCCGCATATGCGCAAGCGGAGTCTGCCAGCGGATCACCTCCGGCACCATGGAATCGATCAGCGCCGGATTGGCGCGGAGCTTGTCGTACTGCTCGGGGTTCTCGTTCAGCGCCAGCACCGAGCCGGTCATGGTGTTGCGCGTGGTGTCGTTGCCGCCGACGATGAGCAGGATGATGTTGCCCATGAGGTTGTCGGGGTCCATGTAGCGCGTGGCGTCGTTATGGGCCATCAGCGACAACAGGTCGTTGCGCGGCGCGGAATTGACGCGCTCGTTCCACAGCTTGGACATGTAGGCGTAGCACTCGTCCATCTCCTTCCGCCGCTCTTCGGCGGATGCGACGATGCCGCTCTTGGGCAGTGCCGTGGAGACGTCCGACCAGCGTGTCAGCTTGCGCCGCTCCTCCCAGGGGAAGTCGAACAGGGTGGCCAGCATCTGCGTCGTCAGCTCGATCGAGACGCGCTCGACGAAATTGAAGGTCTCGTTGCGCGGCAAATTGTCCAGCACGGTCTGCGAGCGCTGGCGGATCAACTTCGCCAGCTCGTCCAGATGCGTCGGCGTGAACATCGGCGACACCGTCTTGCGCTGCGCCGAGTGCTGCGGCTGGTCCATCGCGATGAAGCTCGGCCAGTCGTAACCGGCCGGCACGTCGCGGATCGAGATGCCGCCGAGCGTCGAGTCGGAGGAGAAGATGCCGTGATTGGTGTCGACATGCATGATGTCGTTGTATTTGACGACCGACCAGTACGGCTCGATCGGCGCGTTAGTGCAGTAGTGCACCGGCTCTTCCTTGCGCAGCCGCTCGAACCACGGCCACAGCGTGTCGTCCTGGAACAGCCGCGGCGCGCCCGGATGGTAATCCTTCAATGGGGTCGCATAGGCCTCCTCGCGCGCCCTGCGCATGCGTTCGGCCTTATCGGTCCTGACCGGAGTTTGGATGTTCATGGTTGGTGGCTCCAGTTTTCGCGAATCACGCCGCAATCCTGACCGGGAGCGTCTCGTAACCCTTCACGAAACTCGAATACACCCGCTTGGGTTCACCGAGCACGTCGATATGATCGAAGCGCTTCAAAATCTCTTCCCAAATGATCTTCAATTGCAGCTCGGCAAGCCTGAGGCCCACGCAGCGGTGGATGCCGAAGCCGAAGGAGAGATGCGTGCGCGGCCGGGCGCGGTCAATGATGAATTCGTAGGGCCGTTCGATCACCTCCTCGTCGCGGTTACCAGAGACGTACCACATCACGACCTTGTCACCCTTCTTGATTTGCTTGCCGCGAAACTCGAAATCGGCGAGCGCCGTGCGGCGCATATGGGCGAGCGGCGTCTGCCAGCGGATCACCTCAGGCACGAAGCTGTCGAGCAGCGCGGGGTTTTCGCGCAGCTTCCGGTACTGCTCAGGATGCTGGCTGAGCGCGTAGATCGAGCCGGACATGGTGTTGCGGGTGGTGTCGTTGCCGCCGACGATCAGCAGGATCAGGTTGCCCAGGAAGTTCTTGGCGTCCATGTCACGCGTTGCCGCGCCATGCGCCAGCATCGAGAGCAGATCGCTCCTCGGCGGCTGCGCGATGCGCTCCTTCCACAGCCGCGAAAAGTAGGTCGCGCATTCCATCAGCTCGGCCTGCCGCTGGTCCTCGGTGGTGACGAGGCCGCCGGAGCCGGGAATGGTGGTCGCGACATCCGACCAGCGCGTCAGCTTGCGGCGGTCTTCCCAGGGGAAATCGAACAGCACCGCGAGCATCTGCGTGGTGAGCTCGATCGAGACGCGGTCGACCCAGTCGAATTCCTCACCTTTAGGCAGGTTGTCCAGGCACTCGGCCGAGCGATTGCGGATGTTGAGTGCGAGCTCGTCCAGATGCGTCGGCGTGAACATCGGCGCCACCGTCTTGCGCTGGGCGGCGTGGCGCGGCGGGTCCATGGCGATGAAGCTCTCGCGGCGCAAATCGGGATCGATGTCGCGGATGGTGATGCCGCCGAGGGACGAAGCCGAGGAGAACACCGAATGGTTGGTCTCGATCTCCATGATGTCGTTGTACCTCGTCACCGACCAGTACGGGCCGAACATCGAGTCCTTGCAATAATGTACGGGGTCTTCGCGGCGCAGGCGATCGAAATAGGGCCAGAACGCATCGGTCCTGAACAGTTCGGGATGGCCGGGGTCGAACTGCTCGAGCGGCAGCGATGCGGCGCGCTCATGCAAGTCCTCGCGCGTGCCCTCGATGGTCCCATGCATGACCTGCTCTCCCTTGCAGCCGGGCGCGTTTTTGTTGAATTCTGCGCTGCGGCATTTGTCCCGCAATTACAACCCGTTGCGTGCGTCGGGGCAAGGGCGAGTTTTGCCACATCCGGATTTGTGAGCGCGCAGACTGCCTGCGCGTGAGCGTGATCTGGAGCACGTTAACGGATCGGGAAGTATCGGAGAAACCAACCGAAACCGCGCGAAAATCGAACCGCCCCTTCTTGGGGACCGACTAATCTCTGCCCTATATCGTGTCGGGTCCGCACACCCTGGATTGATCGCCGTGAATCAGATGACCGCCTTTCCGCCGCCCGTGCCGCCGCCGTTGCCGCCGGCGCAGATCGACTTCACCGGTCACCGCGGCGAGTTTCGTCGGATGGTCACCAGGGGTGCGGGGCTCGAGCTCGTCACCTTCGGCTTCTACCGCTTCTGGCTCGTCACCGACATCCGCCGGCATCTCTGGTCGAACACCTCGGTCGACGGCGATGCCGCCGAATATACCGGGCGGGCTAAGGAGCTCCTGATCGGCTTCCTGTTTGCGCTCGCGATCCTGGTGCCGATCTATCTCGCCTATTTTCTCGTCGGCATCGAGTTCGAGCGCTGGCAGGGTTTTGCCTCGACGCCGCTGTTCATCACCTTTTACGCCTTCGGCCAGTTCGCGATTTTCCGCGCGCGGCGTTATCGCCTGACCCGCACGGTGTGGCGCGGCGTGCGTTTCTGGATGGACGGCTCGGGCTGGGCCTATTCGCTCCGCGCCATGCTCTGGGGCCTGCTCGTGTACTTGACGCTCGGGCTTGCCTTGCCGTGGCGCGAGGCCTCGCTCGAGCGCTACAAGATGCGGCATTCCCACTATGGTGACCTCTCCGGCGATTTCGAAGGGACCGGCTGGGAGTTTTTCAAGCGCGGCTGGTGGCTGTGGCTGTTGACCCCGTTCGCGATTGCCATCCCGCTGCTTGCGCCTTTCGTCTATGCCGAGTTCAAGGCGCGTGAATGGCGCTGGTGGCTGGCGGGCATCCGCATCGGTGGCGTGAGCCTCTCCTCGAAACTGCCGCACGACGCGTTCTACGGCCTGTATTGGAAGGTGGTCGGCTGGTCTCTGCTGTTGATCGCGCTGTTCGGATCCTGGGCCGCCGGATGCACCGCGCTGGTCATGAGGGTCACCGGCCTGGAGATCGATCAGCTGCTCGGACCGACCGCAGGCACGAGCGTTCCACTGCTGGCGCCGATGGCGGTCGGCTATCTTGCCACGGCCCTTGCATTCAACGTCGTGATCCGCGTCTGTCTCCAGCGGGACCTCTGGGTGAAGGTGCTTGAGACGACGCATGTGCACGGCATCGAGGCGGCTGCGAACGTCAAGGCCAGTGGCGAACTCGCCAGCGCGCTGGGCGAGGGCTTTGCCGACGGGCTCGACGTTGCGGGCTTCTAGGTCGTGAGCGAATTGTCCGAACAGGTCGAAATTGCGCAGGACGCCGGCACGCCGGCCGTTTATTTCGACGGCGTCTCGAGCCGGCGCCGCAAGGTCACGCTCGGCTTCGAAGACCAGCTCGAGATCCGCGAAGACGGCGAAACGCCGACGCGCTGGGCCTATGCCGAGATCCGCCGCGCCGACAGTCCGCCCGGCGTCTTGCGCCTGTCCTGCATCTCCGCGCCGCCTCTGGCACGGCTCGAGCTGCGCGAGACGCCGCTTGCGCGCGAGATCGCCGCGCGCTGCCCGCGGCTCGACGAGCACCAGGCGGGCCGCAGCGGCGTCGCAAAGATCGTCGGCTGGTCGGTGGCCGCGGCGGTCTCGATTCTCGCGGTCATCCACTTCGGCGTGCCGCTCGCGGCCGACCGGCTTGCGCCGCTCGTGCCGGAGCCGCTGGAGCGGCGGATCGGCGATGCCGCCGAGGTGCAGGTCAAGGCCGCTTTCGGTGGCCGCATGTGCGACAACCCGGCGGGGCAGGCGGCGTTCACAAAGCTCATGAAGCGGCTGCGTGACGCAGCCGGCCTCGATGACACCGTGAAGTCGGCGGTGCTGCCGACCACGTTGCCCAACGCCTTCGCGCTGCCCGGCGGCAAGGTCTATTTGCTGAACGGGCTGCTCAACAAGGCCGAGAATGTCGACGAGATCGCCGGCGTGCTCGCGCACGAGCTCGGCCATCTCAGGCACCACGACAACATGCGCGGTATTATCTACAACGGCGGCACCTCGTTCCTGATCGGGCTCTTGTTCGGTGACGTCACCGGCTCAAGCGCCGTGATTTTCGCCTCGCGCAGCGTGGTCGAAGCCTCCTATTCGCGCGAGGCCGAGACAGCCGCCGACACGTTTGCAATCGACCTGATGCACGCGCTCGGCCGCTCGCCAAAACCCGCGGCCGAATTGATGTTCCGCATCACCGGCAAAGAAGGTGGAAGCGGCTTTACGATTCTCGCCAGCCACCCTCTGACCGAAGACCGCCTCGCTCGCATGACGAAGGAGGACCGCCCCGCCAGCGGCCAGCCGCTGCTGACGACGGAAGAGTGGGTGGCGCTGAAGGGGATTTGTGGCGGGGCCGGGAAGGTCTGAGCGCCGACGTCGCTACCGCCCTGCGTGCAAGAAACTCCCGACACAATTCCGTCGTCGTTCGCTGATCAGCTCCGCCGCGCAAATGAAGGGGGCTGCCGTGGGACTCAAGACGTCTATCGCTTGTGCCTTGATCCTCAGTGGTCTGGCCTCTCCCGCTGGCGCCGCGGGCATCCAGCTTCTCGATTCAGATCCGGCCCTCCAGGGCGCCATCTGGTACCCTTGCGCGCGCGAGCCGAAGGTCGTGGCGCTCGGCAATCTCACGGTGCCGGGTGAATTCGGCCTGATGGGCGCGAAGGATTGCCCTGTCGCGGGGACCAGGCTGCCGCTGGTCATCTTCTCCCACGGGCGCGGCGCGTGGTTCGGCGCACATCATGACACGGCGGAGGCGCTGGCCGATGCGGGCTTCATCGTCGCCGCCATCAATCATCCCGGCGACAATGCCAACGACTCCTCGCGACGCGACAAGATGTCCGTCTGGGCGTCGCGTCCGGTCGATATGATCCACCTCGTCGATTTCATGCTGCACGACTGGAAAGACAGGGCGGTCATCGATCCCGCGCGGGTCGGCCTTTTCGGCTTTTCGCTCGGCGCCTACACCGGCCTCGTGCTGGTCGGCGGCAACGCGGACCTCCGCAGGATGACCATCGTCTGCAAGGAGGATGACAGGACCGAGAATTGCGAGCGCGCGCGCAGCGGCGATGTGCCGCCGAGCCCGCCCCACGATCCGCGCATCAAGGTTGCCGTGCTCGCCGATATCGCATCGACATGGGCTTTCGACCGTGCAGCTCTGAGCGGCATCCAGATTCCGCTACAGATTTGGCGCTCGGAACTCGGCGGCTACGGCGTCGTGGCGAAGTTCACCGCGCTCATCGCCAGCCAGCTTCCCGGCTCGCCCGAAGTCCACGTCGTGCCGGCCGGCCACTACGCCTTCCTCACTCCCTGCTCGGCGGAGCTCGCAGCCGCCGTCCCGCGCATCTGCACCGACAATCCGGTGGATTTCGACAGGACTGGCTTTCACCGCGAGTTCAACTCCAGCGTCGCGCGGTTTTTCCGCGAGCATCTCGTCGGCGAGAGCGAAGCGCGGTAGCGCTACTCTTCCATGTAGGCCGATCATCGCGGCCTAATAGCCGCGGTCTTGCCGTCGCGAACCACGTATCGGCAGTCCCTGCCAATACGGATTCTCCAGGCACATGGCCGCAAGTCCCGAGGCCGTCGCCCGGCATTGATCCATCGAGATATAGCTGCAGTCGATGATGGTCATGCCACGCTGATGCCATGACTGCAGGCAGACCGGGTAGCGCGGGTCGTAGCGTTGCGCCGCAGCTGGTGCGACCGTCAGCATCGTCGCGCCCGCCAGGATCAGCAATTGAAGCATGCGCATGGCGTGGTTTCTTTCAGACGTAGGACGGGTAGAGCGAAGCGAAACCCATCATCAAGTCCGACATCGGGCATTGTAGCAGATGTCGTACATCGCTGCACTCAAGCGAAGACGTCTCGTCGCGGATCTGCGGGCTGGCGGAAATGAAGGTTGCGCGGGTTTATTCGAAAGGAAGCACCGAGTATCGGGATTGGCTGAAGCGCATGTGACGCTTGGGCGACACCGCGGTGAGATCGCGTGAAACGACGCAGCCGTGCGTTCGCGGGCGATCCGTCGCAAGACCAGCGTTGAACCTCTGGCCTCGATCGCCAGCCTCATTGAGATGGATGCCACGAAGGGAGAGTTCCATGGCCGCTCAAGACCCGTTTGCAGGTTTCAAGGCGATCCAGAAGGAAGCCTGGTCGCTGTTCACGCCGATGGAGACGTTCACCACGCCGACCGCCGCGAAGCTCGTGGGCTTTGCCGGCGTCAAGCCCGGCCAGAGGCTACTCGATGTCGGCTGCGGAACCGGCGTGGTCGCGATTACCGCGGCACGCCGAGGCGCGAAGGTGCGGGGGCTTGACCTCTCTCCCGTTCTGCTCGAGCGAGCCCGCGAGCATGCCGGGCTCATTCAGCTCGACATCGATTTCACCGAGGGCGATGCCGAAAACCTGCCCTATGGCGACGGCGAGTTCGACGTGGTGCTGAGCCAGTTCGGCCACATGTTCGCGCCGCGTCCCGAAATTGCGATCGGCGAGATGCTGCGCGTCCTGAAGCCCGGCGGAACGATCGCCTTCTCGACCTGGCCGCCGCACCTCTACGTCGGGCGGATGTTCGCGCTGGTCGCGCGCCACGTGCCGCCGCCCGAGGGCGCTGCCTCGCCGGTATTGTGGGGCGATCCCAAGGTCGTCGCGGAGCGCCTCGCCGGCAAGGTCAAGGGTCTCGCCTTCGAGATGGACATGATGACGCCGGCCGCGCTCAGCCCGCAGCATGTCCGTCGCATGATGGAGGCAACGATCGGGCCGCTGATCAAGCTGCTGCAGCAGTACAAGGACGAGCCCGACAAGCTGCGCAGCTTCCGCAGCGAGTTCGAAGGATTGATCGGGGAGTATTTTGATCCAGCGAACAACGTCATGCGGCAGCAGTTCTTGATGACGAAGGCGCAGAAGGCTTGAAATCTCGGCTATCAGCGACTTGCAGCCACAATCGCAAGGTGCGCCCCCTTCTCCCCTTGCGGGAGAAGGGGGCGCGCTTTGGAGCGCAATCGCGCTCATTCCGCCAGATTGTTCACCTGCTTCACCCAGGCCCGCACGTCGGCGAGCACCTCGGGCAGAACGCTGCGGACTTCCAGCACCGTCATGCCTGCCTTGATGCGGGGGTCATAGAGCAGATTGAGGATGTACTGATCATAGACGTCGAAATAGCCCATCGACACATTGTCGTTGAACATGGTCCAGGGCACGCTCGCGGTGTCATTGATCGGCCCGAGCGATTGCAGCACCTCTTCATAGGCGCAGTCGAGGAAGACGAAGTCGCCATTGTCGACCGTCAGGATGACGTCGGAATGCTCGATCTCGAACTTCTCGTTCTTGCGGAAGCCGGAGAGACATTGCGGATCGAGCGAGGAGCGGATCTCGCGCGCCTTCTCCGCACCATAGAACGTCGAGATGGTGCGATAGAGGTCGCGGTCGCGCACCAGCTTGACGCGGACATTGGCGGCTTCAGCATCGTCGGTCATGGCGATGTCGAGATGCTGCACACGCCTCGCGATATCGGCGATGACCTTGGCGAGCTGCGCCTTGCGGTCGGCGCGGCCGTCGCTCTCGGCGAACACGCGCACCGGCGCGTCGAATTTGCGGATGCGGTCGACGCGGCCGGCGAGGTGATATTCGGCGCCGAACGCCGTCTTGAAGAAGCCGTCGACGATCTCCCCGTCGGTGAAGCTCTTCTTCTCGCTGCGCTGGCGCGATGCGACCGCCGGCAGCTCGCCCCCCGCGCCTGCGTTCGCGCCGACGTCGGCGCAGCCGAGCATGGCGAGAGCCAGCAGGCAGGCGCGCGAGAGATGTGAAAGCGGGCGCGATGCGATCATTGTCAGCCGACGCTGCCGGAATACGGCCGCGCGCACAAGACCACCTTCGAGGGAGCCCATCGGGTTCCCTCGGCCGTGCGTGACCCTAGTTGTTCAGGACGACGACGGTGGTGCCAACCGAGACGCGGCTATAGAGGTCGGTCACGTCGTCGTTGGTCATGCGGAAGCAGCCGGAGGAGACCGCCTGTCCGATCGTCTCCGGCTCGTTGGAGCCGTGGATGCGGTAGAGCGTCGATCCCAGATACATCGCGCGGGCGCCGAGCGGGTTCTCGATACCGCCGCGCATATGGCGCGGCAGGTCCGGCCGGCGGGCGATCATCTGCGCCGGCGGCGTCCACTCTGGCCACTCCTTCTTGGCGGAGATGCGATGCACGCCGCCCCAGCGGAAGCCGTCGCGGCCGACGCCGATACCGTAGCGCAGCGCCTGGCCGTTCGACAACACGAGGTAGAGCCGCCGCTCGCCGGTGTTTATCACGATGGTGCCGGGGGCGTAGTTGGTGGGATACATGACGGTGCTGCGGGGGATCGGGCTCGCCCCGCCGCCGAGATAGCCGGTGGAGCTGGTGCCAGTGAAATCGAACATCCCCGCCGCAGACGCGCTGCTAGCGCCGATGGTCAGGACCGCGATGGCGGCGATCGGTGCGGCAAAAAACCGGTTCATTCGTTCCCCCAGCAAAAAATCGATTCAATGGACGACCACAGGCCATATTTGCCGGCGTTTCGCAAGCCACGCTGGCGTGAGCAGGCGCAATCCTTAACGATTGCCAAACGCGGAAACCTCGCAGGACGGCAAAGACGCATTAGCCAAGATGCCTCGTCGTCGCGCGGCAGGGCAGCAATGTCTGCTATTGCTTTGACGAAGACGGCGAACAATGGTTGATCGATAACGGATCCGAAAAGAGGCCGCGGGAGCGAAAACGATGAACGGTGCGGAAAGCCTGGTACAGACGCTGGTCAAGGGCGGGGTCGACATCTGCTTCACCAATCCCGGGACGTCGGAGATGCATTTCGTCGCGGCGCTCGACCGCGTTCCCGGCATGCGCTGCGTGCTCGGCCTGTTCGAGGGCGTGGTGACGGGCGCGGCCGACGGCTACTACCGCATGAAGGGCCTGCCTGCCTCGACGCTGCTGCACCTCGGCCCCGGCCTCGCCAACGGCCTTGCCAACTTGCACAACGCCAAGAAGGCGCATTCCGGCATCGTCAATATCGTCGGCCAGCATGCCGGCTACCACATCGGCTACAACGCGCCGCTCACCTCCGACATCGAGGGCCTGGCGCGGCCGATGTCGTCCTGGGTGCGGACCTCGCCGGATGCCAAGTCGGTCGCCGCCGACGGCGCCGCGGCGATCGCTGCCGCCAAGAGCGCGCCAGGGCAGATCGCAACCCTGATCTTGCCCGCCGACACCGCCTGGAACGAGGCCGATGGCATCGCCGAGGTGCCGGCCGAGAAGCAGCGCCCGTCCTATTCGCCGCAGGCGGTCGACACCGCCGCCAAGATCCTCCGCAATGACGGCAGCCGCACGCTGATGCTGATGGTCGGCAGCGCGCTGTCCGAGCAGGGGCTGGCGCTGGCGCAGCGCATCGCCGGGAAGACCGGATGCCAGGTGATGGGCCCGACCTTCCGCCCGCGCATGGCGCGCGGCCGCGGCCGCTTCTCGATCGACCGCATTCCCTATGTGATCGACCAGGCGCTGCCCCTGCTGAAGGATTTCCGCCACATCATCCTGGTCGAGGCCAACGATCCCGTCGCCTTCTTCGCCTATCCGAACAAGCCGAGCCTCTTGAAGCCCGAGGGCTGCGAGGTTCATCGCATGACCGAGTGGGGCGAGAACTCAGTCGCTGCGCTCGAGGCACTCGCCGGCGCGTTGCATGCCACCTCTCACGACGTCAAGCCGCAGCAGCTCCAGGAGCTGGTCAAGCCGACCGGCGCGCTCAATTTCACCACCATCGCGCAGGCAATTGCGTACGCGATCCCGGAGAATGCGATCCTGGTCGACGAAACCCTGACCACCGGGCGCGGCTTCTTCCCGCCGACGGCGGCGGCGGCACCACACGACTGGATCCAGAACATGGGCGGCTCGATCGGCTTCTCGACGCCGCTCTCGATCGGTGCTGCGATCGCCTGTCCTGATCGCAAGGTCATGTGCATGGTCGGCGACGGCAGCGCGATGTACACGATCCAGTCGCTGTGGACGCAGGCGCGCGAAGGACTGAACATCGTCACCATCGTGTTCGCCAATCGCATCTACCAGATCCTGCGTGGTGAGTTCGACGGCGTCGGCGCCGGCGAGCCTGGCCAGCGCGCGAACGACATGCTCAGGCTCGATCGCCCGACCCTCGATTTCGTGGCGCTGGCGAAGGGCATGGGCGTGCCGGGCCGCGCCGTCACCAACGCCGACGAGTTCAACAAGGCGCTTGCGGAAGCCGTCGCCGAGCCGGGGCCGCGGCTGATCGAAGTCGTGATGTGAGGTAAGCTCCGATTGCTTCGACTGTGCCATACGTACTCTCCCCTCATTTTGAGGAGCCCGCGATGAGCGGGCGTCTCGAAGGATGGCCGCGGGCGAGATCCGGGCCTTCATGGTTCTCCCGGCGATGCGCAGCATCGACCGGAGACGCGCGTTCCGCGCCCCTCACCATGAGGGTCTTGTAACGCGGCAGGACTAGAGCGCCTGGGGGCGGGGAGCACGATGCAGACCGAGCTGAACAAGATGATCGCGGCGCTGCGGGATCTCTACACGCACGAAGACTTCCTGTTCGCGAAGGATGTCGGCGAGCGCGCGATCACCCACCGCTTCGCCGTCTATCTGGAGAAGCAGTTCTCCGGCTGGTCGGTCGATTGCAACTACGATCGCCTCGGCGAGCGCACGCTGCACCTGCCGCGCGGCTCGATCATCTCGACCGACGATCATTTGGGAAAATCGATCTATCCTGATGTCGTCGTGCATCAGCGCGAGATCCCGAACAATTTGATCGCCGTTGAAATCCGCAACGCGAGCAATCACACCGCGATCGAGCACGACCAGCAGAAGCTGAAGGCGCTCACCGATCCCGATATCTGGTTCGCCTACCAGATCGGCGTGCTGCTCGTGCTTGCGAGGACGAACGTAACGACCGTGGAAATCTATGTCGGTGGCGTGCTCGACAAGATGCAGACCGCCTGGTTCACGGAACGGCTGAAGGAGACCGGGCCCGGTATGCCGCAATAGAGCATGATCCGGAAAAGTGTGGAGCGGTTTTCCCTCGCGACATCAGCGGAACGCGTTTGCGCGGAGATCATGCTCGAGAACAACAACCTAAAGCGCGATGACGCTTCATCCTAATCTCATCGCGCTTTAGGCGGTACGGCAATGCCTGCTGTGTGAGGCTGGCCACAGTGCGGCCCTTTCGGCCTATGCTCGGCGACTTGCGCACGCCCATCGCGCGGGATTAGCCTTCATCATTCGGATCAGGAACTTTGGAGGTTCGATGCAAAAGTCATATTTGCTCGCCGCGAGTGCCGCATTCGCGCTCATGTTGCAGATGCCGATCGCGCTGGCTCAGAGTACCGACGGCACCACCATGCCGCCTGCGGCAACCGCACCGCCGCCTCAAGCCACGACCGCTGCGCCTGCCGGAACCACGACAGCGCCGGCCGCGACGACCGAGACCACCGCGCCGGCGACAACGACGCCCCCGGCTGCCGCGACCGCCACGACGCCGTCAACGGATTCGAAGAAGACCACCGAGAAGAAGCCGGCCAAGAAGAAGCAGATGACGCGGCAGCAGGAGATAGATCATTCGATCAACACCGGCACGGTTCCCTCGCGCTACCGCAGCTCGGTGCCGAAGGAGTATCAGCAATACATTCCGTTTGATAAGAAGTAGCGCATATTCGCGGGCGGCGCGACGCGACGGCGTTGCGTCGCCTCTCAACATCGACGAGGTCCTGGATTGAGCGTTGCCTTTACGAAAGAAGAGAGTGCCGAAACCGCGTCCGAGACATTGTTGCCGGATCGCCCGATTTCGCCGCATCCCAACCTGGTGACCCGATCGGGATTGCAGGCTTTGGAGTTGCAGCTTCGGCAGGCGCGCGAGGCCTATGAGGCCGCGCAGCGCATCGAAGACGTCAACGAAAAGCGCCGGCAGTCGGCGGTCCCCTTGCGCGACGTCCGCTACCTCGCCGAAAGGCTCCGCACGGCCCAACTGGTCCCCAATCCGGCGTCGAGCGAGACCGTCGCCTTTGGCAGCACGGTGACGTTCAGCCGAGCCGACGGCCGCGTGCAGACCTATCGCATCGTCGGGGAGGATGAAGCGGATCCGAAGGCCGGGTCGATCTCGTTCGTGGCTCCGGTCGCGAAATCGCTGATCGGGAAGGCGGTGGGAGACGTCGTCGGGGCGGGCAATCAGGAGATCGAGATTCTGTCGATCGCGTAGGTGCGCGTGGAGGCGTTCCACAGGCTCAGGCTCGACGCGCATGTTTGCGAAAGCGCGAGCATGCGCAAGGGCGTTCAGTTGTGTTCGGGCCTCAACCTCCAGCCGTATTCCTGATGTGGAATCGTTGCAGTTATGTCGGCATCCCTGCTGGCCGAAAGGCGCCAAGCTGCCACCCCGAAGCACAAAGTCAGGGTGAGTGCGATGGCAAGCAGAAGCATCGAGACGAAATGGCCCACGCGTACGCACCCCGCTATTTGAAACTGCGAGGAGAGAGCGAGCACGGGTCACCGATTCGGAAAATGCAGACAGGCTGACCCAGTACAGATTTTCCCCAGCAGTCACGAGGGCGAGCGCAACCGGGCGCCGGTAAGGCTAGTTATCGGTATTGACTGACCGCTCCGAAGACGGCTCCCTTCGACGCGGAAAGAGCATACCGAGAGTCCCGATGATCACCAGAAACATGCCGGCGATCATCAGCCAATGAGGAAGCTGAAGCTGCAGCGCTTTGTCGAGCATCCTGAGGCCTCACTGAAATTGTTAGCTGGGGCCGACGGCGCTTATGAGACCGATTAAGATATGGTCTAGCGCGACGACAGTCCACAGGGTGGGCGAGGTGGAGGACAGGCCCGCGACAAAGATCCAGATACCGCCTCCCAAGAGGAGGGCCGAGATGGCGTAAGCGGCCGCTCTGTCCATTGGTCGACCCCCAAGGCACACAGGATCGATTGCGCCTGTAGTGACGCGCGGCGGACCAGAACGTTCCTACGGTCAGTGTGATTGGTTGGCCGCTCCCGGCCGACGGTCGGTGCCGTTCCAGCGTCGGGAATCGAACAGTCAGGCGTCCGTTGTTAGGCTAGCCTTAGGAGATACTTTCGTGATTCGGAGAATACGACCTTGGCAATGGGCAAAGTAAAGTGGTTCAACGCGACCAAAGGCTATGGTTTCATTCAGCCTGATGACGGCAGCTCAGACGTCTTCGTCCACATCAGTGCCGTCGAGCAAGCCGGCTATACGGGCCTGGCCGAGGGCGCGCGGATCAGCTACGAGCTGAGGGCTGGGCGCTCGGGCAAAATGTCTGCGGAAAGTCTGCGGATTGGGTGACGGCGCGCCGGGGGGCAGAGGTGCGAGCGATCAGGCGGCGACGTCGAACGACGCAATGAGGGCGCGCATATCATTTGCGAGGCCGCGATAGTGCTCGCGCATCCGCAGGTATAACTCGCGGTTGCCTCCATGCGCACGTTTGGCAATCAACTCGCATTCGTCAGCAAGGCTTTCAAAGCGTTCCAGCTTGGCTTGGAAACCAGTCATTGGCAGGCCCCGAACTCATTACTAAAAAAGGGATGAGGACCGTAATCGCTTGATTAGGTCAGAGCAAACATTGTTATCTCATATAAGCAATATTCGGTTTCTCGCATCACCTTCTATGCGCCGCCGGCGCCCCCCCCTCTCCGGGCAAGGAGAGAAAGAGACCGGCCGGGCCGGGTTCTGAACCGCCGCGGTCCAGTGGCTGCTATTTGGTGCGCCTGACGCGGGTAGACGCGCGTTCGGTTGCTGGTCTCTTTGCGCTCGAGACCTTCCTCTTTGCCGCAGCCCGACGCGCAGCCGCCAACGCTGACCGCGCCCATTGGACAAGTCGTCAGGGTCGTCGAACAGCCGATCCGGCGCACGCCAGAATGCGAGGTCTATGAGAGTCCCCTTCTTGCTGTAGTTCAACGGCGGATAGGATTTGGCTTCGGCGAACGTCGCACGGTTCTCTTAATCTATCCGGAGATACAGCGTATTCTCCGTGACCATACCGAGCATCGCGTCATCACAGAATACGCCGGTCTTGCCGAACATGCGTCGCGTTGTGATCCGGCCCAGCGGGGCCAGTTGCTCACGCAAAAAGTCGGCATACTCTTGGCTCGCGACCATGCCGATATCTTAGAAGTCTCGGTTTGCACCTTCAAGCGCATGCCGCTTCGCCGCTGTCGTCGATAGCAGTGTCTTGCCGTCGCCGCTAGCGGGCCGCGGCGTAGGCGTAGTTCTCATCATCGCCGGCCACAGCGCGCCGTCTCGTTGTGTTGCCAGGGTTGGGCTCGTGGGTTCGAATCCATCGCTCGCCCGAAAACGTTCTCGCTGGCAGCCTTGCTGCTGTTCGAACCCGAGAAGGGCGACTTGCGACCAAGCTTGGGTGATATGGCTCTTGCCGACAGGCAATCGGTGTATCGCAAGGCCAATTGCACGAATACAAGGGAGAAATTCAATGCGTAGACTAAGGATCCGTGGCCTGAAGTGGTCGGCGCTTGCACTCACGCTCGCGCTTAGCTGCCTTGGGGTACGTATCGCGGCGGCGGAATCGTTGGAAGATCGGCGGATGCACGCTTCACGCGAAGCTGAGCTGGGGCATGCCGCTGAACTCACGGACCGCGCCTGTGGCACACATTTGAAGACTGGCTTCGACTGGAGCGGCTTCGACTCCGCGCAGATCGCCAGCCAGAACGTCGTCTCGTGGTGTACCGCGGCCCTGGCTGCGATGGAGGATATCTGTTCGGATTCTCTCGGCAAGGAAGCATTGAGCGCAAAGGTCAAGACGCTGACCTGCGGTGGCGCGGCCACCCCATCGGTGACCCTGGACGGCGAAGGAACAGTGAAGTTCAACTTCAGTCTCACGCCGAATCAAAACAAGCTGCTGGTTCGCGACTACCTCAACAAGAATCTTTGATGGCGGCATCGAGAGCATGATCCGGCCCCGAAGGGCCGCGTTACGCAAACCGTGCAGCGGTTTTCCCTCGCGACATCAGCGGATCGCTGTTTGCGCGGAGATCATGCTCGAACAACAATCCAAGGCGCGATGACGATTCATCCCGATCTCATCGCGCTTTGGAAGATTTGGTCACAAGTTCGAGAAAGCTCACTCTACCGGTTCAGCCATCCGCCTGAGGCGTCCGTTCCCAGTCTGAACGCGGCAAGGCTGCTCAGGATCAAGTGATGTGCGAGTTATCCAGATCAAACGTCGGTGTATGATTTTGTTGCCTCAGTTTGCTCGAGGTCCGGCGCCCTGACGGAATGGGACATCCTTCAAGTCATCCTCTTTCTTCGGTCCAACATCTTCGCGAGCAGCGATGACGAGGTGGTCGAGACCGAGGCTGATCGCTTTCTCGGCATCAGCGCGTTCACTGTCCCGCTTGGCCTTATTCAACATCCCGAATGCACCTTGGATTTCGTCCATCGCGGCAATAGTGGCTGGACTGCCATAAACCCGCAGCCGATTGGCAGCCTGTACAAGTGGGATCGTAAACTCACGCACGATCGCATCACGATATTTGGGGTCGTCGCTTCGCCAGCCGTAATCCGTCAGCAGGTCAATGGCCGTTTGATAATTCTCCAGCCGTTCGCCGCGCCGTTTCAGCTGAAGTTCCTCTTTCTTTTGGGCTATCTCACTGTTCGTCACGTGAATAGTCGTAAAACTTGTGAGCCCGGAAACAATGAGGGCGACCACGCTTGAAATCGCGACGGTTGAAAGCGCATTGGAATCCGACATGACATAAACCTCCGTTTACCGCATGACGTGGATCACCCCGCCGGAAAGAACCTCTCGCCGACTGCCGCTTCAATTCGACACGCTCCAAGGTAGCGCAAGCCATACAGAGCACCCTGTGAACTGGTTCACGGTTCGTGCGACAAGCTGGCGATTGCGCGGAGATCAGCTCAAACAATAACCCAAAGCGCGATGACGATTCATCCTGATCTCATGCGCCTTAAAAGCGCTTTTGACCTGGAGTGGGCACTACCAAGCGCGCGAGGTGGATCAGCCTCAGTAAGTCCATCTCTCCCGTGAGCGAACGCCTTGCGCAAGGCGCACTCAATTTGAATCCGCATGTAATCCGCTCGGTGTTCCTCGGGGGCGGCAAGTCCCATGCGGATAATTCGGCCAGCTTCAAACGTTATCCACTCTGAGAAATCCATACCTTCTACCTCGACAGATCGACCTCAAGCTTCATCGGTGTGCTCGCGTTGTGTGCGGTTCGTTCGGTGGCTTTTCGGCCCTCGCAGACTGTGTCGGTCGGCTGCCTGGTTTCCGCTTGCGAGGGCAAATCGGACGTTTGCATCCCTCAGCAGGAGGGAGCCCTCAGCGATCCTCGACATCTAGGATAAATGGTGGGCGCACAAGGGATCGAACCTTGGACCTCTCCCGTGTGAACCACAATCTGTAGATCCAAGCGGGCCCCAGCTAGCCATAGTTATGTCGAAATAATTCGTTTTATTACAGTGTCTTATGGTCGTTTTAAGCCTCAGTGAACCATAAGCGGCCATGCTGCATTTTGTGTGCCCCTGTTGTGCCCCCTCAGATTTTTCCCTTGGGGCACAAAAATGAGGGTGGGTCTGAGCTACGGTCTCTCGGTCCTTCCTTTTTGGGGCACACGGTGATGCTCGGAGAGCCGGTTCTGATAGGGCGCGATTTTCCCCTCGCGGGGCACGCCGGGGCACAAAGGCGGGGAAAGAGTCATGCCAGAGCCGACCAACCAGCTAACACTCACCGATGCGGTGATCCGCAACGCCACGCTGCCGCTCGGCAAGGCGCAGCATTATCTCCACGACGACAAGCTGCCCGGCCTCGCCCTGCGCATGCGCGCCACCGGCGGCCGGACCTGGGTCTACCTCTTCACCAAGCCGGGAGTGAGGGGGACCCAGCGCAAGACCCTCGGCCCGTGGCCCAAGTATAACGAGAAGGCCGCGCGCAAGGCTGCCACCATCGCCGCCGGCGAGGTGGTCAAGGGCATGGACCCCAACGATGCGAAACGCCAGGCGAAGCGACAACAGGCAACCGAGAAGCAACGCACCACACTGGCGGACCTCATCGTCGAAGATGGTCCCTACCAGATGTCCTTGACCGGACGTCAGGTCGTCAACTGGAAGCCAGCCATGTCGGCATTGCGGCGCGGGCTCAAGCAGCACGCCGAGAGCGGCGTAGGGGACCTGACGCGGCGGCAAATCATGGCGGCAGTCGACCGCGTCGCCAAGACCGGCAAGCGCGGCGCGGCCAGGGACCTGCGCAAGCAGACCCACACGTTCCTCGAATGGTGCGTCGGCGAGGGCTATGTCGACCACAATGTGCTGGCTGGCTATCGCGAGCCCAAGGAAACTCGTGCGCAGAGAGTGGGACGCCGAACGAAGGGCCGCGCACTGAGCGATGAAGAAATCATCAAGGTCTGGCAAGCGTCCGGCAAGCTCGGCACTTTTGGGCTCCTGACAAGGATGTGTTTGCTCGGCGGCGCGCGCCGAAGCGAACCGACCATCATCGAGTGGCAAAAGCACATCATGAACGACCGCGTCACCTTTGATGCGGCTTGGACCAAGATGGGTTTACACCACGATGTGCCGCGCACTCACCTCGTTGACGAGGTGCTCGCAGCAGCGAAACATTTCCAGCGCGCGACGTCCGACTGTGTCTTCCCGTCACCGAAGACCGGCGGCCAGATGTCGGGCTTCACCAAGATGGTCAACTGCCTGGTCAAGGAATCGGGGGTCGCCAAGTTCACCATGCATGACCTAAGGCGCAGCTTACGCACCATCATGTCACGCTGTGGCTATGACAACGAAATCCAGCGGCTGTGTGTTGGGCAAAAGCCAAGCGGAATCGATCAGGTCTACAATCACGACGAACAGTGGATCATCCGCAAGATGGCGTTCGAAGCGGCTCACGACTATATTGCGGAGTTGGTAGGCGCAAGACGGGTCGGCAAAATCGTGCGCCTGCAGCGGACGAATCCGCTTGACCCGATCAAGGCCGAGCTCCTCGGGCGTCTCCGTGAGCATTATGCGGCCGAGGCGTCTTAGTGGTTTTATCGCACTTGGCCAGATAGTCGCGCACCGCATCGACACGATAGAGCGGGCGGCCGTCGACGTAGCGCCATTTCAGCGGGTGGTTCGGATCACGCCGCCACTGCTCCAGAGCACCGGGCGTGCGCCGGATAACGGCGGCCGCCTCCAATGCCGTCAAATTGGAGCTGGCCGGCAGCGCATCGATGTCGAACGCCGCCGGCGGTGGCACGCCACGGTTCTTGCGACGGCGCTTCGTGGCAAGCGGCATTTTCCGACTATCTGGTGACCCTAATGCCTCGGTCCTAGTCCTTTCGTCCTTGCCGCTCATGCCTCCGCCCCGAACCATGGTCGGTCTGAGGCGATAAGATCGTAAGCTGCTCCAGCCAGAAAGAAATCACGTGCACAGGTATGGCTGCTGGGTGATTGTAGCGTACAAATAGGACGAACAGGTTCGATTGGCCTGGACGCGCCCGGGAGCATTTTTCGATTTCTTATAGCCTGAGGGGTGTTGGTTCAAATCCGCCCCCCGCACTCCCGGTTCTTGCGACACGGCGAGGAAGCTTATCGTAAGGCATTCCCGCTCTGGCAGAGGCGTGGCGCTTTGGCTGCGCAAGCTCTTCCGCCCCCAGTTTATAAGTTTTGCTAATTGTCAATAATTGCTGGATTTTCCAGAGGTTTTTCAAACTTGACGGTGGTTTGAGAGTATGCTCAAGTATCAAGTATGGATAGACAAAAGACGGGACTCCTAAACCGCCTTGCCAGCATCCTCCCGGAAGGCATGCTCGTCGACGCCGCTTGGCTCAAGTCCCAAGGCTATTCGACCCAACTGCAGCATCAGTACGTCAAATCAGGTTGGCTCGAGCAGCCGACCCGCAGCGTCTTCCGTCGACCACGCGGGGGCTTGAGCTGGCAACAGGTGGTCATCTCACTTCAGACGATCCTTAATTATTCGCCTCTTGTTGTCGGAGGACGGACGGCGCTTGAGCTACAAGGATATGCGCACTACCTTCCACAATCGGCCACCCGCGTTCATCTCTATGGACCAAAGCCGCCACCACAATGGGTCCACAAGCTGCCGCTGCACCTCAAATTCGTCTATCACAACGACCGGCGGCTCTTCAAAAACGATCCCGTTGCAAAGGGCATAAGCAGCGTCCGCTGGAATGTCGAAACCGGGAAGATGACGGATGTCACGGCATTTCGCGGCGGCGACGTCACGCAATTGAACTGGGGGCAATGGGACTGGCCTCTGACGCTCTCGACGCCCGAGCGCGCCGTCTTCGAACTGCTCGACGAACTGCCCAACCACGAGAGTTTCGAGCAGGTCGATGCTCTCCTTGGCGGTCTCACCAATCTTCGGCCCGACCGTCTGCAAAAGCTCCTGCACGATTGCGCGAGCGTGAAGGTCAAGCGTCTCTTCTTTTATTTTGCCGATCGCCACAAGCATGCCTGGCTCAAGTACCTCAAGAAGGAATCCGTTGATCTCGGTCACGGCAAGCGCCTGCTCGTGAGAGGTGGCATCCTCGATCCCACCTATCAGATAACCGTTCCTGGAGATCTCGATGGCGTTCGCTGACATCTACAAAAGGCAGGTCGCGCTGCTGCTACGCGTCCTGCCGATCGTCACGGAAGAGAAGTGCTTTGCCTTGAAGGGCGGCACCGCCATCAACCTTTTCGTGCGCAACATGCCGCGTCTCTCCGTCGATATCGACCTGACCTATGTTCCCGTCGCGCCACGACCCGAGTCTCTCGCTGACATCGACGCTGCGATGAAGCGCATCGCCACCAAAGTCAGAGAGACAATTCCGGCAGCGCAGGTTCACGAGACACAAAAAGAGGGCGCCACCGTCAAACTGGTCGTTCGTTCGCAGGGCGTCCAGATCAAAATTGAAGTCACGCCCGTCCTGCGCGGCTGTGTGTTTGAGCCTGTTCTGGCTCCTGCGAGTTCGGCCGTCCAGAAGGAGTTCGGGTTTGCGGAGGCCCGCATCGTCTCCTTCGCCGATCTCTATGGCGGAAAGATCGTCGCTGCTTTGGACCGGCAGCATCCACGCGACCTGTTTGATATACGCGATCTGCTCGCCAATGAGGGCATTACCGATGACCTCCGCAAGGCCTTTATTGTCTATCTCTTGAGCCATGACCGTCCGATGTTTGAGGTCCTGGCCTCACCGCCAAAGGACATCAGCGACGAGTTTCTTCATGGTTTTGAGGGCATGACCGACCAGCCCGTCTCAAAAGATAAGCTTCTTGCTGCACGCAAAGCGCTCGTGCACGAGATCGTTGGAAAGATGCCGGAGGCCCACCGCAAATTCCTCGTCTTATTCGAGCGTGGCCAGCCGGACTGGAATCTTCTTGGCGTGCCATCTGCCGCCGATTTACCGGCTGTCAAATGGCGTCAGCAGAATCTCGACAAACTATCAAAGGAGAAGCGCGCTGAGCTTGTCACGGCTCTCGAAAAGGTTCTCTTCACATAAAGTCTATGATCTTGCCTCTGCCGTGGTTGATGACCGTAAGCTCAAGCGCGGGCAAGAGATCGGGCAATTTTTCTTGAGTACAAGAACCGGTCGTAGTTCGGCATCCCTCTATGGACCCTCCAGGCGAGAACTCTTTTCCGTGGATAGCCGCGGCCGGCGGTCCAATCCCCGCGCCATGAGCTTTATGTTGCGCCGAACTCCCTGGATCTCCTCTCGGCTTCCTCGTCAGAACGATCATCAGTTCGTCAAAGCCGACACGTTTGCCGATCGTCCTTTGCAATGGCGACAAGGAGGCATCCGGCGCTGCGGTCGTTAGCAGCCATATATTTGGTTAGGAGCTGATCGCGGATGGTATTGAATAGATCCGTTCCGGAGCGTTCAACGACACGCCTTTCGATGCATTCTTGGAGACCTTGCAGGAGTTGGACGAGCTTTCGACCCACACGACATTCGATAAGCACCACGTTGGCGATGTTCGCGTGGTGAGTATCGACGATGAATTTATCGACCTCGTTGTCCGGGGAACGGTCTATGTTGAACTTCAATATGGATCGAGTTCGGTCCTGGGCAACGACATGGGAGCCATTATGTCGGACTCCCATCCTTACACCGCGCGCACGAAATTGAAGGCCTGACCGCCGAGAGCAGACGGTTGACCTGTCAGTCGATATTGGTCGGTTTTATGAAGGAGCACCGGTAGATCGGTTTCCTTGGGGGCTCCGTTGTCAAGCGCCACCCAAATCAACGCGCAGCCGTATCAGTTTCTTTCGATTGATATGCCAGGGCTGCCTCCTCTTTCGATCCGAATGGCTTGGCGTCGGGATCGGCACCACGTCGGTACCAGTTGTTGTACGACTCTTCATAGACTCTCCCGTGCGCCTGATCGACAGCCGTCGTTTCGAGCGAAGCGATCAGTCCCGCGGCCTCAATCTCGAATTTGGCCTTGTGATCCTGTTCGGGATCGCTCTTTAATATGTTCACCCAGGACCTGATTTGCGCATTTGCGAACGATGCGCTCGGGTTATGTGCGAACTCATTTCTAATCTTCCGGATGGTGTGCAGGGCCGCGCACTCGCCGTCCGTGATAAGATGGAGCACTCGACAAAGATTGATCTTACCTGAAAACGTGCCGAGCGGCGGGGAGCTGCCAGAGAAGAGTTCTGTCCGCGCCTTTCCAGGCGCAAGATACGCGTGCAGCACGAGTTCTAGCGCGCGATCCAATTCGGCCCCGACCAGGACAGCCATGCCTCGCTCGCTCTCGCCGCCAAGCGTCCTGATCAGCTCATAATGACGTTTCCATTCCGGATTATTGTTGATCAGCTCTTCAAATGCATCGGACATATTCGCATCGCCAAGATAAGGTTGAGGCTATCGCTATTCGTTTCTTCCGCGGGACAGTACCAAGTACGAGTTCTCGGCGTGCCCGCGCCCTCACGACTTGGGCTCCGGCCGTTTCGCTTGCATGTTTCTCCGTTAAATACTCACACCGCGTCGAGCCTCGTCTCGGACTTGCTGCGTGCCGCAAATGTCTGATAGTCCTGTGCGCCTTTGCTGGTTCGTCTATCTAACGCTGGGCCGTGTGCCGGCGAAGCTCGGCGATGCACCCGCCGCGCTGGAAAGATGCATCCTTTCCTTGAAAAGAGCAGGAATGCTGCCTCGAATCGGCCTACTTTCTTGCCGCATCTCGGCGGCTTCCCATCATGACTGCTGCCGGCGTCCGATGCTCGGGCTTCGTGCGCTTTCCGCTGAAGCGAAACCCTGTTTACTTTCGTGCTCGTGTGTATTCTAACCCGCTCGGGTGTCTTCCGAGGGCAATCGACAAACGGAACGCGACCGGCTATTTGCCGTCGACTAAGACACGATTCGTACGACACGGATCTAGCTCTTCCTGTCCTCGTCGGGTTTGGATGAAGTTCGACCGTCGCTCGGTAGGACGATTCGTACCGATCGGTGTCTGCAGATATCTAGCATTGCACATTAATGTTCGAATACGTCGTACGTCATTAGTCCAAAGGGTGTTTGGCAAGCACGTCGTCCGCGCAAAATCCATCATGGATAGGTACGTCGTGCAAAAGGGGGAGCCGCAATCGCAAGTCTTAGAGCACCTCGGCCCGGAGAGTTTTCATCGGCGCATAAGAGGACAATTGAGATATTTATTTAAAGCTTTGTTCAAGACGGAGAACGCAAACGAAGCTCTCTAAAAGTCTTTCACGAACCTGCACGTGCGCCCCTTGTGAGTTCGCAAGTTTTGCGGGGCGCTGCGCACCCTCCCTGTGACTTATCGAGACCGAATGCCGCCGCCGACTCATGACAAGGACCTTTCTTCATAACTTCGATCCGCCGACAGCAAGCCCGGTCGTCGGCCCGACCGTCAGCCTAGAGGTAACGCATATTGAGGATGCTGGGCTTCGCGAGGTACTACAGACGCCTGGTGCTGCTTATGGCGCATGGTCTATTCTTGATGCGCTCCTGACGTCAACCGGTCCAGGAACACCCTTCATCTTCAAAGAGCCGCTTGGTCAGGCTCGCGAAGTCAAGGTCGCCCTATCGGGCCTATTTGGGCGATTTGTCGCTCGCGCTTATCTCGAGCGGCACTTAAATCTCTCGATTTTCGCTCATCTCGGCAGCCGAACCATCGACTTGGATCGGCGCAGAAGAGTGAAAGTCAAACGATTATATCGAGGCGATTTACCTGATTGGATCGCCTGCGCTTCGGACCTGTCGTCACTGACCGTGGCCGAAGCCAAAGGCTGCCACGATTTTGGAGGGCCCGCCAAGGCGCTGGACCGCGCTTGGGCGCAAGCGGGACGGATCGACGTCACCGCCGGAGGGCGGAAAGTCACGGTGAAACGTATCGCGATCGCGACCCGCTGGGCGAATGCTGCGGCAGGCCCCTCGGAAGCCCTCATATCGGTTCGCGATCCCATCGATGAAGGCGAGCCCGTCGATCCCGAAGAAAAGGATGCGCTCTTTATTGGACTCCTTCGGCTCCATATCGCCAACTTAATCATGCCGCTCGGTCATCCCGAACTGGCCGGCGCGCTCCAACGCCTCACGCACCAGTCCTTTGCGCGACGACTTCAGGGCGATCTCGAATCCGCCCGAGCACTTCTGGATGCCGCTCCGGTCAGGGAAGTCGCGAAAGCGGGCACGCTAGATGGACTGGTTGGCGGGGTCGTCACCCGTACCCGGCCGGTCACCGATGCTGAGGTCTCGCCGGCCGACCAGGAAACGCTCGCTCGACTCAATCTGCGGCCGGTTTTCGTGGGTGTCGAACGTGATCTCATTCGCGCAGCTATCGAGGCAGAGCCTCAAATCGTGCAGAACCGCCTCGCCGATAAGGGGGCCCCAGACGAATTTGCTCGCCCTGATCGTGCCGGCGGCTGGATCATCCCGCTTGGCGAGGAGCGACATATCAAAAGCAGCAACTGAAACACAGCCGCCGAAGATGAAAATCACCGGCAACGACCGACCCCATCAGAGGCGCCAGGATTTAGGACAACGAATGGAAACGCAAGATAGCGATCTCTCGAACGAGGCAGCGGCGCTCGCCGATATCCTCAAATGGTCGGCGGACCTGCCGGGTTGGCAACGTGACGCTTTGCGCCGGCTATGTGGCCAGACCAAGCTGGAAACCGGCGACATCACGACCCTGGTCTCCATCTGCAAGGGGATGGACAATGCCGCGCCGCTCGACGCAAGCCACATTAGAGATCCGGCCGCCAGCCACGCTATGGTTAACCTTGGGGCACTCCATGGCCTGTCGAACGTCAACGCCCTTGCGCCTGGCGAGCGTCTGTCCTTCGGCAAGACGGGCGTTACCGTTATCTACGGCGACAACGGCGCCGGCAAATCGGGCTACGCCCGTGTCCTTAAGCAACTTTGCCGCGCCCGCTCGCCAAAAGGAGAGGCGATCCTGCCCAACATCTATGCGGCAGCAATCGGCACCCCAGCCGCCGGTGTCGATTTCAACATAGGTGGACAGAAGCGAAGCGCATCCTGGACACAGGGGTGCGCGCCCGACCCAATGCTCTCCGCCGTGAGCGTCTTCGATTGGCGCACCGCCAACATCATGTCGAAAACACCAACGATCTCGCCTACACGCCGCTCCCTCTCCGCATCCTCGCACAGGCCTGCCAAGAGGTGAAAGCTAGACTCCAAGAGGAGGCAAGGGCGCTCGAAGAGCAAACGCCGGCCGTTCTGTCGAAACCCGAATGCATGCCGGATACACCGGTCGGCAAGTTGATCAGCGCCCTATCCGGCAAGACGAAGTCAGAAGCTGTTGAGAAGCTCGCCGTCCTAAGCACGTAAGAAGACGCGCGCCTTCAGACGCTCAATATCGATCTTGCCGGCGATCCTGCGCGCACGGTTCGTCAGCTCCAGGGTCAAGAAGCACGTATCAAGGCACTGATCGAACAGCTCGGCCGCCTTAGATCGGCTGCTACAGAGGAAAGCCGGACGGCACTCCGCGATGCCTACACGCGCCTTGCAACCGCGCGCTCGGCCGTGGCGGCCGCTTCCGCCGACCTATTTGCGGACGAGCCTCTACCCGAGGTCGGCTCGGAGGTCTGGAAGTTACTGTGGGAAGCCGCCCGGAACTACTCTCGCGTTGCCGCCTATCCCGAACGATCGTTTCCGGTGACCGAAACTGGAGCCCATTGCGTGCTCTGCCAGCAGCCACTCAACGAGCAAGCCTCAAAGCGGCTTAGCAGCTTCGAAGCATTCGTACGGGACGAGAGCAAGCGCCGTGAGCAGGAAGCCGCAGATGCCTACGGCGAGAAGCTCAAAGAGGTATCGTCGCCAAATATATCGATGAAGGATCTTACGGTCATTACCTCGTTGATACGGGACATATCGGCCAAGAGTAGCTCGCGATCGCCCTTCGTCGGGAGGGGGTGCACGCCGTTTGGCGAGTGCGCTCCATTTTGCGAACTCACGCCCTCCAAGCCCTGCCGAATCTTCCGCCCGTAGTGGACCATTCCTTCGAGGCGTTGCGCGCGGTGCTCAACTACATCGCCACCCGCATTGGCGGCTTGCAATCTGAGGCCAATTCTCCGCAGCGTGCCGCCCTCGTCGCAGAGCGTGACGCTCTTGCAGATCGCAAATGGCTAGGCGTGGTGAAGGCCGATGTGCTCGCCCAGATCGACCGCCTGAAGGTCATCGAAGCGATCGAGAAAGCCAGCAAGGATACAGCCACAAACAAGATCACGACGCAGAGTGCGCGTATCGCCCAAGCGCTCGTCACCAACCGCCTCCGTGCACGGTTCGCGATCGAGGTAGACAAACTCGGCGTCTCGGGTCTTGCTATCGAGCTTCAGCAGGCTAAAATCGCTGCTGGCGTACCCTTTTTCCAGGTCCGTCTTATCAGCAAGCCGAACGAACCAATCGGCAAGGTTCTCAGCGAAAGCGAGCATCGCTGCGTCGCGCTCGCAGCCTTCCTCGCCGAACTGTCGACGATCGATGCCCAGTCGGCGATCGTGTTTGATGATCCGGTGTCGTCGCTCGACCATTTGCATCGTGATCGGGTCGCTGCCCGATTGGCCGAAGCCGGACAGGTGCGCCAAGTGATCGTCTTCACCCACGATATGGCTTTCCTCCTTCTGCTCGATGAGGCTTGCGTCGAGTGCGTCTCCCATTCGTGCGTGCGACGAGTTGATCAGGAGGTCAGGAAGGAGCCAAAGGCGGACCTATCGCCTTGAGCGCCTTCAACGTTACTTTACCTAAGTCACACAATAATAGCGCGAGCTCGCGGGCCAAATCGTTGGTGGCGCGATACCCTGCTCGTATGACTGCATTCGTCTTTGAACTCGTCTTTTGGATGTTGCTCGACCTCATCGGATGCGGCGTCGCGCACGTTGTTCTCCAACTCATTACCGGTGGAAAGGTCGTTGTTCAACCCTTGACGGTTAATCCGCTGCGGAGTTCTCAGGAAGAATTTCTGAGTTACTACCGGATTAGAAACGGCCGCATCGAATTGGACCGGAGCCTTGCCGGACTACTTGGCCTAATCTTTTTTATTCTGGTGGCGGCCGCGGGCTTTCTGGCGACATTCGCTTTCGCGTCTCTAATCTAGTGGTGCTTTGAGCGACGCCGGCATCTGGGCAGAGATCTATTTCGCAGCGACTTCTGCAATGGGTCAAATTCGACAAAACTCAATGTGAGCATAATAGGTCTGCTGCCAGGCGCATAGCGTCCGAACGCCTAGGCGGGACCTCACTTGAGAGCGCGCTCCGAGCTGTGATTCAAACTCCCAAACTGGGGGCTCGAATCATGCGCTACGAACTCACCGACAGGGAGTGGGCTGCCATCAGGCCAATGTTGCCAAATAAGCCCCGCGGCGTACCGCGGGTGAATGACCGCCGTGTACTCAACGGCATCTTCTGGGTTTTACGATCCGGGGCGCCATGGCGCGATCTACCAGACAACTTCGGCCCATATACCACATGCTACAATCGCTTCGTTCGTTGGCGACGAGCAGGTGTGTGGGCGGCGATTATGAAGGTCTTGGCAGCCGCCCATGATGCCGCTGTGCAAATGATCGACACGTCGATTGTCCGCGTGCATCAACATGGAGCCTGCATCAAACGGAATAAATGACAATGCATGGGACGGTCACGGGGCGGATTGACCAGTAAGATTCATGCGGTCGTGGATACAAACGGCCTACCGGTCCGACACGCGCTGACGCCTGGTGAAGCCCACGACAATCGGCTTGCTGGAAAACTCCTGGCTCGCATGAAGCCCGGATCGATGCTGCTGGCGGACCGTGGCTATGACGCCGATTGGATTAGAGAGCTTGCGATCAAGAAAGGCGCATGGGCCAACATTCCGCCGAAAAGCAATCGCAGCGAACCGATCTGCTTCAGTCCTTACCTTTATCGGGCTCGCAATCGAGTTGCGCGGTTCTTCAACAGGATCAAGCAATGTCGTCGGGTAGCGACGCGCTACGACAAACTTGCCGCCAATTACCTTGCCTTCGTCCAACTCGCGTCTATCAGGCCATGGCTCGGCACTAATAGTCACGTGAATCTAAAGTTCGCCACATAAAGTCTGCTGGGCTTTGTGGCAGAAGCGTTTGACCGAGGCCAGAATCTGGTCTGCGGACTTGGTCCATTTGAACGGCTTCGGGTTCTTGTTGTGCAGGTCGATGAAGGTGCGGATGTCGGCCTCGAGCTGCCTGACGGAGGTGGGAACACCGCGCTGGATCTGCTTTCTGGTGAGTTCAGCGAACCAGCGCTCGACCTGATTGATCCATGACGCGGAAGTCGGCGTGAAGTGGACATGATAGTGCGGCCGACGGGCGAGCCAGGCCTTGATCTTGGGTGTCTTGTGGGTGGCGTAGTTGTCCATGACGATATGGATATCGAGGCCTCCAGGAACTTGAGCATCGATCTCTTTCAAAAACTTCAAGAACTCGACCGCCCGGTGGCGATGTAGCATTCGCCGATGACGAACCCCGAGGCGACATCGAGCGCGGCAAACAGCGAGGTCGTACCATGCCGCACGTAGCTATGCGTACGACGCTCCGGCACGCCGGGCATCATCGGCAAGACCGGCTGCGCGCGATCGAGCGCCTGGATCTGGCTTTTCTCATCGATGCTGAGGACAAGGGCTCGGTTCGGCGGGGATAGGTAAAGGCCGACTATATCGCGCACCTTGTCGACGAACAGCGGATCGCTCGACAGCTTGAATGTCTGGCTACGGTGCGGCTGCAAGCCGAACGCCGCCCACATTCGGCGGATCGTGGTGTGGAAAAGCCAGTTTCCGCAGCCATCGAGCGGATCGACCAGTGCGTCGCGTCGGCCGGTGTCGTCCGCAACGTTCGCTCGATCACGGCGGCAACCTGATCGTCGTTGATGGTGCGAGGGCGGCCAGGGCGGGCCTCGTCAAGCAGGCCATCGCAGCGATCCTTCAAAAATCGGCGGCGCCATTTGCCAACGGTGTGTTCATGGAGGCCGAGTTCGGTAGCCACGGACTTGCTTGGCAGGCCATCAGCACACCGCAGGATCGCGCGGCACCGCTCAGATAGCGACCGGGCAACACGATGACGACGAACTTGCCTCTCCAAGTATGTCCGCTCCTGCTGACTCAGCACCAACGGCGCGGTCGGTCGGCCTCTCACACCTGCATTCGCCACAAGCGCTCTCCCTCAGAGCCCCCAACGATCTTTTATGTGACGAACTTGTATTCCAGATGACTAGCTATCGACCTAGAGTTGTCCAGAACGCCGCAACAAGACTTGGCACCGCGTTGGCGGGGCATTCGGTTTGCTGCTAATTGCCGCCGCTGGAATGTGGGTGGTGGCGGGCCGGTTGCTTTTGACCCGGCCGGGAGTGCTCAATAGCGGGTACAGGAATAAAGCCATCCGCGCGGTGGAGAGTGCAACGCCAAATCACGGCCCTCACGAGCGACGACGGTGACAGGTGCTCGGTTTGTAAGACCTCGTTTCCGCACAACAGCCGGACGTTCGGTGGTGTCACGGCAGGCGGGGACGCCGCGTTAGCGGGTGAATGCTGTCAGAGTAAACTCAAAACCGTCCTGCTCTCGAGCCTCTACGTCGACAATCGCTATCACAACTTGCCATTAGGAGCAGGCAACCAGCAGCAGACTCCTCTGACAAAGAAATACGCGTGTCACGGTGGCCCGTTCGTTTTCGGGAAGTTGTCTCTGCCCCGCGCAATTTTCTGGAAAAGGCCGTCAAGGGGCCTCAACTGCTCGCGCCACGGCCGATGATGGCCAGCTATTGTTGCGCCGTGGCGTTATGACGCCGAATCCTGGCGTGTGCTCCAATCGGCAAAGGCGCGACGGCCGAGCACCGAAAACGGACTCCATCATCGACCGTTCGATTAATAAATGCCTTGCGCCTCGGTGCTCTCTTTCTCACTAATGGCACTCTGGGAATAGACTGCAGCGCGTGTGCGCCGCCAACCGCGCAAAAAATGCGTTTTACAAAGATAAACGAAGGGAAGCTGCATTCCCATGCGGAAGAGAGCCAGTAAACGGCCTTCACCATGATGCAGCATTAGCGCTGTAAGGCTATTGCGCCCACCGCCAACCTGGGAACTGGGCATCATTGTTTTTCAAATGGAGATTCGCGATGCGGACTTGGTTTTTGGCCACCTCAATGTTGGTGGCCTGTTCGCCACCCACGTTTGCCGAAAGTATCTTCGTCGACCGCGCGGCGGTTATGACGCGCGATGCTTCTGATCTGGAGGTTGTCGCTCCCCCGGAGGTGCCGAAAGAAATCGCCGATGCGATCAAGTCAGCACCGAAGATCAGGTCTGTCATTCCCATCACAAAGTCGGAGACGTTTACCCAGCAGGTCATCAAGGCCGATGAAATTGTGTTCGACAAGGACGCGCATCTGGTCTTGGCGAATTTCTCTTACCCCTGGGTCGCGATCGTCACTAAGACTCTCAAATTCAGGGACGCTTCAGCTTATTCGTTCATCGAACGCGAAATGAGTATTCGTGCCGCAAGCGACGGAAACGCCGGCACGGTGGGACAGAAGGGAGCAGACAATTTTGGTGAGACCAACAGAAGAGGCAATGATGGTCATCCGGGACAACCAGGAGGACGGGGCTCAGACGGATCGGCGATCACACTCCCCACGATTTATGTGATTGCGGAGAAGCTCCTCGATGACAAGGGAAAGGAGATCCCGCCTGGCATTCTGAATCTGGCCGTGCTTGTGCGTGGAATTGATGGAGGCGCAGGCGGGCAAGGTGGCCGAGGTGGTGATGGCGGCCATGCAGGAAATGGAAAAGAAGGCGCAAGTGGTGCGTTCGATTGCCACGAGGGGCCCGGTCCTGGAGGAACCGGCGGCACTGCAGGCCAGGGAGGACGGGGCGGCAACGGCGGTGCCGGTGGCGCCGGTGCGACACTCGTATTCGTATCGCTGAAGCGGGGAGCTGATGCGTTCAGCTACTCCCGCGTCAACAACCAAGGTGGCTTGGGCGGGGCTGGCGGTCGAGGTGGAGCGCCAGGCACTCCTGGCGGCGGCGGCTCCGGCGCAGGAAGAAATGGCTGGTGCGGTCCCTCGGGTCCCGGCTCGCCGGGAGACTATCCCAACCCGGCAAATCTCGGTGGCGGCACAAACGGACCCGATGGGGCTAAGGGGGAGATGTTTGTCATCGCCGTCAAGAATCTCGATCCCTATTTCTGACACACACTAGGACGACTCGCGCCTAAGGCGCTCGGCAAAATTTTGGACAGAAAGCCGGGCCGCCTGAGCGGCCCGGCGTGCTCGAGAGGCGGGCCGCCTGGACCGTCATGGAAGACCGGCAAGGAAATACCTGGAGCGGCGAAAGGCAAAAAGGAAGTGGCGATAGGAGCTTCCAAGGGTCCCTAGTCCCTGCGATCGGGAACAATCCCGAAGGGGGGAACGACTAAATTGAATACTATATTGATTGCGCTTGACGAAGGACTCAACCCTTGCGGAAGTCGGAGGCGAACTACCAAGATTGGCGGCAGTTCCTTTGCGACAAATTCAATTGGTGTACCGAAATCGATAAAGCAGCCGGTCTTGGAGGACAGCATCACCGCCTCCAAAAACTAGCACTGGCTGAAAACGCGCCGGAGCCGAGCGCCACGACGCTGGGTCCGAAGGGTTGGGGGTAGGCTCATGCCTAAAGATAGGACCGTCGCGCGTCTCAGAGACGCCCGCGAAGGACACCTTTGGCGCGGTCTGGCGGCTTGCCGCACCCAGGTTGATGAGTTCCACCCCTTGGAGGTCCACTAGGTGCTTAGCGCTATAGAATCCTTTCGGGGCAAAACGCCGGTCCAATCCGCCCGGGCAGGACTACGAGGAAGCCTGTACGGACTAGGCTCGGAGAGGCATGCCATCTATTTGGACGCGAACGCTACGGCGGCGCCGCTGAGATCAGTGATCGAAGCCGTATCTGACGTGATGCGGTCCAATGTCGGAAACCCTGCAAGCGCACATGGAAGCGGAGCCGCGGCCCGAAGATTGGTTGAAGCCGCCCGCGACAACGTTTCACAACTGATCGGCGGCATGGATCCGGAGAGCATCATATTTCTCTCCGGCGGCACTGAAGCAAATAATACCGTAATCGGCTCATTTCTTCCGCAGCAAACTTCCACCTTTCTGGTTGCGCCAGTCGAACATGCCTCGGTGATTGAGCCGCTCCTCAATTGGGGCTCGGACAGGGTTTCATGGCTGAAGGTTGACTCCTGCGGACGCGTTGATCCGGACAGTGCCCGAGAAAAGGCTCTCGAGGCTAGGGGGCCGATCATCCTCCTGCTGCAGGCCGTCAACAGCGAGACCGGCGTGATTCAGCCTGTCGATGAAGTTGTCCAGTCTGTACGTGCGGTTCGCCCTGAGGCCTTCGTACACTTGGATGCTGCTCAAGGGGTCGGCCGAATCCGACTGGATCGATGGGCGGCTTTGGTCAATTCACTCAGCTTCTCCGGACACAAAATCCATGGCCCCCTCGGCACGGGAGCACTGGTGATTGACGACCGGATAGATCTGCGACCCCTGATACTGGGCGGGGGTCAGGAGCGTGGTTTGCGTTCGGGGACGGTTAACGTGCCCGGTCTGGTCGGCCTGGGCGTGGCGGCCCGCATCCGAACAGAAATGTTCGACGAAGCCCAGGATCACATGCGCCGGCTCCGGGACAGCTTCGAGGCCATCGTCAGCGACGGCAGCAGTGTAAGGGTCCACGTAAACGGTGGTGAGGCTGCCCGCGTTTCCAACACATCCAATCTACAGTTCAACTCAATGGACGGCATGCAACTTCTGGCGCATCTGGATGCCGCCGGTGTGATGGCATCACAAGGATCCGCGTGCTCGAGCGGCCGCCCTGCGCCATCTCGCGTTCTTAGGGCAATGGGCCTGAGCGAACGCGACGCCTTTTCCAGCCTGCGCTTCTCGTTCTCTGTCTTGAACACCGACGAGGACGCGCGAGACGCGGCCGACATCGTGAATTCCGTCGTCAGAAGGATAGATCAATGAAGTCGGCGAATGCTTCTTCGCTGCAGCGTTTTGAGTACGGACGTCACGAGACGTTCGCGATCCGTCATGGCTGGCTGAGCAAAGGGCTGGCGCGCATTCAGCAAGACGGCCGCGGGTTTCAAGCCGACCTCGAAACGGCCGATGCGCTTGGACTCGGAAGCAAGATGGTGAAGTCACTGTCGTACTGGCTGGAGGCGTCTGGAGTCGCATCGGTCACTCCTCAGGGCCGATCGCGTCAGTTGTCGGTCTCGCCGACAGGCGCCGTGATCGCCGAGCGAGACCCTTACTTCGAATTCCCCGCCTCATGGTGGTTTGTCCACATGGCGCTCGCCACGAGAGCTGGCTCCGTCTTCGGGTGGTTCTTCAATGACTTTCAGCAGCGGAATTTCGATCGGACGGAGTGCGTAGATGCCTACCAGCGGCACCTACGTGAAAGAGCCACCAAGCCACCCAGCACTGAAATGGCTCACCGCGACGTCTCATGCGTTCTCGCAAGCTACGCCGACGAGTACGGAAAGCTGCAGGATCCGGAAGACGGCACCCTGTGCCCTTTATTGAACCTCGGGTTGGTCGTGCATCATCATGACACGCGCCGCTTCGAAAAGCTGTCGCCGCAAGACGGAATTCCCATCGAACTCCTGTTGGCGTTCGCTTCCAAGCTGGGGCAAGCCGCAGGACTGGAGGCCGTCAGCGTCAACGAGCTCGCGACCTGGCGACATGGTCCGGGGCGCATCCTGAACATGCACGCCGAGACCCTTGATGCAGCGTCGACAGAAGCCGCGCGAGCCTACACCCGAAATGGAGTAGCCTTCGAACGACTCGGAGCCGAAAGACGGCTACGCGCAGCCCATAAACCGCCTGAGTATTGGCTTGCTCGTCACTACGACCGGATTGGAGTCTCCCCATGAGCTCGCCAAATCTGTACCGCGCCGTTAATCTGAGGGCGGACCTCGACCATCCGCAGCGGCTCAGCCACTATCATCCCACCAAGCGATCCGTTGCCGTTGTCGATGCCGTGTTGGGGAACGACGCCTCGATCGTCATTGCCGCCTACGGAAGCGGCAAGTCGCTTGCGGCCGGAATTGGCGCGTTGATCGTGCGTAACGATGCGCGCGCCCGGGAAGCGGTGCAGCCTGTTCTATCCAAGCTCAAAGCCGTCGCACCCTCGTTACATACTAAAGCGCGGGCGCGTCTGAACTCCCGCGCCAAGGGATTGGTCGTGAATCTGGCCGGCTATGTGCCGGACCTGGTCGACGCAATCGCAAGCTCCAGCGGCGCTCCGAGGCGCATCACGGACCTCGACAAACTGCTCAGCTGGATCGCCGATGAACTGCGGGTAGATCGCGTTGCGATTATCTGGGACGAATTCGGACGTCATCTGGAAGGGCTTGCGGCCGAGGGGCGCGCGCGCGACCTTGATCAGGTTCAGCGCCTTGCCGAATGGATCTCCCGCGCGCAGAAACCTGAGGCCAGCCTCACGGTCTTGTTGCATCAGAATCTACTCGCCTACGCCGGCAGGCTCAACCAAACGTCGCGCAACGAATGGCGGAAGGTCGAAGGGCGTTTTCGTCAGCTCAGGTTCGTCGAAGACAGCAAGGAACTGTACTCCCTTGTTGCTTCTGCGGCAGCGCAGCGGCGCCCGCGGAATACCGCTGCTTCCGGATCGATCGCGAAGGTCGTGTCCATGGTCGCCTCGCAGGCGGGCTGGTTCGACGGGCAGCGCCCCGGCCCCGAGCTCGCGGACCTCATCAAGCTGGCACATCCATTGAGCGCTGGCGCGTTACAGGTGCTGCCTCAAGTCGTGGCCAGAATCGGCCAAAACGAGCGCAGCATCTTCTCTTTCCTGCATGCGGCGGACATGTCGGCCCCTGTAGGGGTCGAAGAAGTCTACTGCTACTTCTCGGAGTCGATGCGGGCGGACGTCGGACCCGGCGGGGCGCAGCGGCGTTGGCTAGAAACCGAAAGCGCCCGTGCAAAAGCCGAAAACGAACTCGAACGCGAACTGCTCGCGGCGACGTGCCTTTTTCAACTCGGGGCGAGCGGCGAGCGGCGCAAGCTGACCAAGGACGCCTTGATCACCGCAGTAGCATCGCGCGGCGTCCCAGTGGACGCAGTGAGTTCGGCCATGAAGGCGCTCCTCGGCCGTAAGCTGCTGGTCTACAGACAGACCAACGACGACGTATCGATTTGGCACGGCATCGATATCGATATCCCGGCACGCGTGGCCGACGAATGTGCCCGGCGCGCGGACCAATTCAATCTGTTGGATTTCCTGAACGCCCGCCATCCGGCTCCGGTACTACGGGCCCCGCGGCATAACACTAAATTCGGCACGGCCCGCTACCTCTCCGGGTCCTACATCCTACCTGCGGGGCTTGCCGAAGCTATCAAGGAGCCGGACTGGCAGAGCTGGGGATCGGTCCTGTTCGTGATTGCCGACAACCCCGAAGGGATCGCAGAATCCGAGCGGTTGGCAAAAACATCGCCCTCCGCGCATCGCCAAGTCATAGTTTATCCGCGCAAGCCGCTTGCAGTTTTCGAGGCGGCACTTGAGCTGGGCTCGCTTGAGGCCCTCCAGCAGGACGAGGCGTTCGTCTCCCAAGATCCGCTCGTTCGCCAGGAGTTGAACGAATTGCTGGCCCTTGCGCGTCGGCAGCTCGCCTCGATTCTTTATCGGCTTACAAGCGAACGGGGAGGAGATGCCAACTGGCACAACGGCGGCCGCCGCCTCGACGTCACGGCCGACCGTCCTGCTTCTGTGGCCGCTTCGGACCTACTGGACGCCTGGTACCCAGACAGCCCCCGCATCAACAACGATCAGCTGATGAGGCAGCGGATATCTCGGCAGATGAGCACGGCGCGCGTACGAATTCTCATGCGATCCATGGAGCGCTTTTCTCAGCCTCGCTTCGGCTACCCGGAGCAGGACGGGTCAGTCGAAGCATCAGTATATCGCACGGTGCTGGAGCGCACTGGACTGCACCGGCTTGCCGATGGCCGCTGGGGGTTCGCGGAGCCGAATGAAATCAAGGATCGTGCTCTCCGCGGTGCATGGTCTCTCGTCGAACGCTTCTTCACGACGCCGAGCGCTGGCCCGCGACCGCTCTCCGACATCGTGTCCCAGCTGGCGTCACCGCCGATCGGTCTGCCGTTGGGCGTGATTCCCATCCTCGTCATGGCCGGCTATCGCGCTTTTGCCAAGGTCGTATCTCTAAGGACGGAGGGTGTCTACGTCCGCGACATATTGGGGTTCGAGTCGAGCAAGATGTTCGTCGAGCCCGACCGACATACAATCGAGGTTCACGATTCCTCTCCAAAGACTGTGCTCTACCTGTCCGAGCTTGCGTACGTTCTCGCGCACCAACGCCCTTCGGATGACGACGAGGTGCTGCGGTTCGCCTACGATTCCTTCATTCAGTGGAAGGCCACACTTCCGGACGGCGCTCGTCAGTCCACGCGACTTTCACCAGATACGCAGCGATTTCTGCGCGAAATCCTCCAAGAACAGGACCCTGGCCGTCTCTTTCTGAGCACTTTGCCGGCTATGTACAGCCAGAACGGCCTGTTAGACGGAGTGGCGCAGGCAGTAGAGCGCATCCGGAATGAGCTTGATGCCGTTCTGGAAGGATATCTGGATGAGGCAGTGCGGATCATCGGTTCAACGTTCCGGGTCGGCGCCGTAGATGACGCAGTATCGTCTCTCCAGAACTGGGTCTCGTGTTTTGACGTGGATGCCTTGGTCCGGCGTGATGATCTCCGGATGACCGACCGAGCCATCCTGCGGACCGCCCGCGATACCACGAATGGGCGCTACACCCCCCAAAGCCTTGCGCGGGCGGTTAGCTCTGTCCTCCTGCAAAGAGGAGTCGAACAATGGCAAGACTCGACGTCCGGGCAGTTCGCCATGTTGGTTAGAGAATGCCGTGCCAGGATCGAAGATGCCGCCTTGGCATCCGAGCTCCCCGACGGGCGCCTGGCACCGATTGTGAAGAATCGGATCGTCGAACTGGAAAGAATGCTGGCACGGATGATCCATCGAGAAGCGCGCCAGGTCGCAAATTTCGGAGCACGCTCGTGAACATTACGCCAGCACGTTTTGACGATGCGATGTCGGACAGCTCCCGCCGACACATCGTGCCGCTATCGGGCGGCAAGGACTCTACCGCGTTGGCAGTCTATCTGTCGCAGAAATACCCGCAGGCGAACTTCGAATTTGCCTTTTGCGACACGGGCGCCGAATTGCCGGAAACCTACGAATACCTAGATCGTCTTGAGCACGTCCTTGGTAGAGAGATTCGGCGGATCACGGCTCTTGAACTGCTTCAGCTAAAGTCGAAGCTAGGACGGACCGCGTTCGACGTGATGCTGTACGAACATTTCGCCGGCTTCCTGCCCAGCGCCCGATCGCGCTGGTGCACCCGCATGCTGAAAATCCATCCCTATGAGCAATTCATCGGCTCGGATCCAGCGTACTCATACATCGCGATACGGTCGGACGAGGACCGTGCGGGGTACACGGGCAATGGAAAGCCGGTGCTTCTTTCGGAACAGCCCAACATCGTGCCCGTGTACCCATTCAAGGATCATGGGCTGCGCCTCGCGGATGTCCAACGTCTGCTAGACGATAGCGGGCTCGGCGCCCCGGGCTACTACGAATGGCGCAGCCGATCGGGTTGCTATTTCTGTTTCTATCAACAGATTGGCGAGTGGCAGGGCCTCAAGGAACGACATCCCGAGCTCTTCGAAAGGGCGAAGGGGTACGAGCAAACGAGCAGCAGCCGCGGTTACACCTGGGTCGACGGCCGCTCTCTGGTAGAGCTCGAAGCGCTGCCCCGGCGTGCGATGAAGCCCAAAGCCGACGACGCCGGCTGCGCGATTTGTCACCTCTGAGGCCGCCATGTCCCGTTTCGTCGACTTCCTCTCGCAATACGGCCCGAGCGCGGCAACGGATGCACTTGTCGACGAGCACGCTCCCGTGCTGGTCGAAGAGTTCGGCGTCAGTCGACCGATCGAAATCGCACCTCCGCGTTTGCAAGACATCAGGGATGCCCTCCTGGGCGCCGACCCGCGCACCGTCATACTCACTGGCACCGCCGGAGACGGGAAGACGTTTCACCTGCGCAAGTTCTTCGTCGACCTGGTGGAGAACAGCGCGGCTGCTACAGCCGCGTGGGGCGAGGCTGCGGACCGTGACGGCATCATTGAATGGGATCTGCCATCGGGCCGCAGGCTCAGGATAATCCGCGACGTTAGCGCATTGCCGGCCGAGATGAAGTTGACGCAGGTGCGCGCTGCCGCAGCAGCAATCCGATCTGCACAGCCCGAGACCGTGTTTCTCATGGCCGCCAACGACGGGCAACTTCTCGATTCCTTCGCGGCGGCCGCATCCGACGGGACCGAAACCGCAGCACTCTGCCTCGAGATCTATCGCGAGATGATCGAGATGATGCGATCCGGGAGGGAACACCCCCGGCCGACCTTCGCGTTTTCGATGTTCAACCTGAGCCGTACCCTGGGAGAAGAATCCCTGGACGCGTTGCTCGATGCAGTGCTCGACCATCCCGATTGGGAGAATGGCTGCGCCAGTTGCCCGCGCGCCGTTGATACGACCAACCCGTGCCCAATCAGGTGCAACCGATCTCTCCTGGTTGGAGCCAACGGAAGCACGGCGTTTCGTGCGCGCATCAAGACGCTCGTTCGACTTGCCGCCGCTAACGATCAGCACATACCGATCCGCTACTTGCTGATGCTTATCGTTAACGTGCTGCTCGGCTTCTCTCAGAAGCCATCGCGACCGCTGCTTAACTGCGCTGTGATCCTGAAGGCCAAGACGCCGCTCTACAAGTACACCAATCCCTACGACAACGCGTGCGGTGCCAACATTCGCGACCCTGAGAAACGACGAAAGAATCCATTCTTCGCGTTGGTCTCCTCGCTCGGGATCGGGGCGGAAACCGACAACGAAATCGACGCGCTTCTCCTGGCTCGGGACGAAAGTAATCCGGTGAGGATTTCGCTATTCGAGAATGACAGAATCTACGGCGATCGGATCTTCAATGGCCCCCTCGATCACTATGCGAAGCGTGGGTCGGACCGAAACAACGGGCACGAGGCAGACGAACTTCGGGCCGCGCTTCAGGCCCAGCGGCGCAGGTTGTTCTTCAAGCTTGGCGACCAAGGTTCGCCCAGCAGCGGCCTATCGCCCTGGAGACTTACCGTCTTCCGCCATGCCGGCGAATACGAGCAACTGTGTGCTGCATTGAAGGCTGGGCAAGCGTCCGGCGACGCGTTGAGGCAGATCGTCTTGGGCATAAACAGGACGCTCACCGGACTGATGGCCAGCGATGGCGAGAAACTCTGGGTCACAGGCGTGGTCGGACGCGCAGACGGAAACGGCGGACGACTCGCGATGGGCGAGCCGCTGGGCGTTGTGCCAAGTAGCTGGGCGCGCGTCCAACTCCAGTACGATGCAAACCGATCCTGTCCAGCGCTCGCCGTGCTCGAGAAGGGGACCTCAAGGGAGCTACCGCGGTTGATCATCACCCCCTTGCTGTTCGAGTACCTGAAGCGCGTCTCGAGCGGTTCATTGCCCTCCAGCTTCTCCAGACAATGCCACCAAGAAATCCGCCACTTCGCCGTGAGGCTGGCGTCCGCCTTATACGATGAGGAAGACCAGGAGACGACCGTGATCCGAATGGTCGACCTAGACAACTCCGGTCGCCTCCACGAGCACATTCTAGAGATCGGGAAATAGATCGATGCCAGTTCGCGACAAGGACAAAGTCCTGCTCAGCCGCGGAGCGCTCAAGCTCCCACAGGGGCTCGACCTCAAAAGCGTTAAGAATTGGCCCGAATACGCTATTTGGGGACTCGCGCTTCACCAGGAGCAGCTCCCCTGGTTCACGTTGGTCGAATTTATCCAGATTTGCGCGGACAAGCACCGGAGGTTCTCGTCCGCACTCCCAAATCCAATCTTCGACGCATGCCCGGCCACGCGCGCGGTCGATCCGATCCACGAGGAATTCCCCTACGAAATCCGCGCGAACATGCTGCTGCGGCATCTGGTCTTTCGCGACGAGGAGATCGATCGAATTCGAAAGGACCGCGGCCCCATGGCCGACGATAGCGCCATGTGGGCCTCTTGGCTGCAGAAGACGAAGGAGGACATCGCCCATTACATCCCGGACGGCTACGTTGATCGGGTACGGCACGCCATTGGTCCCGAATTTGAGAAATTCGCTACGGCGGTCGAGCTTTTGCGCGGCGCTGAAGTGGATTCCGTCCGCCGCGGTCGCATGACGTCACGTCATCTCCTTCCGTTGGGTCCGGCGATGCTGTTCGCCGATGGAGAATTGGGCAAGGACGGGCAGCTCCAATACGACCGTCGCTTCATGCGCCGGACCGGCGAACTCGTTTGGCTGATGGTAAACCGGTCGGCAATGCGGGACACCCTTGGAGCAATCATCGAGCGTAGATTCTTCCGCAGCAACGATGTCGTGAATCGGACCGCCTCCCGCCTTGCTACCGAAGACGGCACCGTGCAGGACGGCGGCCGCGCGACCTGTCGCTGCATCGGCTACCTGCCTATGGCGAGGATGCAGGTCTACGAAGATCTCGCCCGCGACCTGACGCAGGTTCTCGGGATGAACAGTCTTCATCTCTCAATCTGCCTCGAGGCCGCGATGCGCCTCCTTGGCTTTCATCTGATCAGATACATGCTCCAACGGGCCGTGGATGTAGCGGGGGAGGCGGCGCATTCACCGTTTCTTCTCGATATCGTTGGAACCAGCAGTCCGCACATCGTGCGCCGCTCGAAGGAGCACTTTCTTGCCCACCGGCAGATGCCGGACCGAGCCGTTGAGCAATTCTTTGCGGATTTCGAGGCGTCAGAAGATTGGCAGACCCTTAGCACGAAAAAACTGCCAATGGGCGCAGCGCAGGAACTGATACTAGAAAAGCTCGGATACAGGGGTGGACTCGACGACATCCACGTCCAATTGTCTGCAGCCCGCCAGAGCGCGGTCGACTCCGCCCTCTCGTCAATTGGGGCGATCCTTCCAGCCTACGGGAGCCGCATCGGCCTTCTAACGGCCCGCCGCGGCGTCGGTACTTGGTACGGCCCGAACGACCAATTCCTGGAAGCTCTCGTGCTCGCGAACGTGACGTCGCCAATGGAATTTCACAGGTTTTTGCGGCTCCTATTCGATCGCTATCGCATCGTAATCGGCCGCCACGAGGCGCTGGACCCACTCGCGTACGGCAGCGTTCCGGCCCCCGTCCAGGATATCGAGCGAAACCAAACGCGACTTGAAGAGCGACTCCGCATGCTCGGTCTACTCGAGCGAAAGTCCGACGCTATCGCCTTCGTTGTAAACCCTTACACGACGGAGCGCGCCAATGTCGCAGCTTGACGCATGCTCGCTGGTCGCCCAAGTCGCGGCCCAGAGAGTGGTAGACATCGTCTCCGGTAACGGCCAGGGGGTGCGATCCCTCCTCGCTTTAGTCGGCTTCCCGGTCGAGCAAACGGCAGCGATAGGATATCTCCTGAAGGAGAGACATCCGACTTACGAAATCGCAGTGAACGGCGACGCGCGTGCGAACGCCGTCGCCCACCGCAACAGACGCCCAGCTGGCTTCGACGCAACGATTATTTCCATCCCGCTGGACGAATTGACCAGCGTTGAGCAGAGCCTTGGGCACGTAACCGTGGTCGGCGAACCCGCCTTGCTCGCTCCGTCGGAAGCGAGCAACTGGGCCTCGGTCGCCCTGCACTCCTACACCGCGAACCCGAGTGCCGAGATCCTCTCTCAACTCTGTCACGTCATCAAAGGCCTGTTGGAATCCGAAGTCGCGAATTCGGCCACCATGGTAGGCACCTTCGTTAGCGATGTGGTCAACCTCCACGCTGGCAAGGCCGGACTCCCGATCGCCGACGCGGTCCGCCAGAGTATGCACGTTCTGCAGCTCGTGGCTCCGCCTTTGGACGGAAAGTCCAAGAGCACCGCGGCCAGCCCCCTGGATGCACGCAGGTATTTCACTCGCGCGCGGACGGAATTCCGGCCGTACCTGGACCTGCAGACGCCCGACGGAAAGAACGTCGGCCGCGATAATGTCCTCAAGCGCATCGAAGAGGATGCTGCCGCAAGGCCTGACGATGCTGACGCGCGGCGCGTTCGAGAAGCGGTGCGCCGCCTGGTTGAGGACCGCACCATCCGGGCGGACGCATGGTCCGAAGCCAAGGAGGCCGTAGCGAGCTTCCCTTGGGAGCAGCTGGAACCGTTCTTCGCGGAGCGGAGGTCAAAGCCAACACCCTCGAAGCTCGGCGAAGAGACGCTCGCCTTTTTCGACGACGAGTACCCAGGCGAACTCACAGACGCCGAGAAGGAGCTGATCGCCCCGCTTAAATCCGAAACATCCAAGGCCGCGATCACCGACGAGGTGCGCGACTTTTTTGCCCGGCACCGGGACCGTATTAAGGATAAGGCCTCGCTGCTCAAGCGATGGCAGCGCCTTATCTTCCGGAAGGAGATCGAAGACGAAGATCTACTCTCGGGGCTCCTTAGGCTGGCCGAACGGGTCGCGATCGAAGGTGCGGACCATGAGCTCGCTGATCCGGTCCTGCACGTGAGGCTGACGCACGGAGAGAAGAAGAGCTTTTGGACCGAGACGCAGAACACCAGCTTGTGCCGCAACCTCAGAGACCGATATCGGGGGCTGCAAGATGCGCTCGGGCATCGCGTGGCGCTCGACTTCGGGCGATGTTGGGATCCTCGTCTTCGGTGGGACGACAAGGACCTCGAGGAGGTGACGTCCACTTCCAAGGTTCATATCGAATTCCAATTCGAGGGCTTTCTGGTCGAACGCAATCAGATTGCAGGAGATGGGGCCGTCGCCAAATCGGTCTTGAGCAGGGCTCCGGCCGGAAAGCTAATTTGGATGCCACCGGTCCAGTCGATCGTGACCGCCTTCGCTGCCGATTTGGCTGCGCACGTCCCGTCCCGCGACGGCGAAGTGTTCATCATGGAGGCGCGTGCATCGGCTGTGCGCGGCAAGACCGGGCGGAAGGTGGCCGAGCTGCGAAACCGTAGCACCATCGTCGGCTCCTTTCGTAGCGGAGACGGTACTCTGTTTGACCCGGATCGAGAAGACACGAGGATCGACAAGAGCGTGGAGGCCGCAATCTCGAAGCTCAAGGATCTCACCATCCTTTCGCCGGCCGATGCCGACGAAATCGCGGGTGCGTGGGCCCGATTCGCCGATACCTACAGATCGGCCCTGAAGAACTTCGTCTACGGCAGCGGGCTGTCATCTCCCTTACTCCTGCACCAGGCCGATGTTTACGGCGAATTGCTCGAGATCCTGGCAGCGAAGGCACGCGCGCCCAAGTGCCGCACTGAACTCTGGAAGTCGATCCTCCGGATTGGGACGGCCCGGATCACTGCCGACATGCCGTCCGTAATCATCACTCCATGGCATCCTCTCCGGTTGGCGGAGATGGCGGCGAAAGCCAGCCAATGTGGCAATGCGATCAGCACCATTATCTCAGATCGAGTCCGAAACGGCATGTCCGATTTCGTTGAGCGCCGGGTGTCCGGATTCGGCCAAACCTACTATCCCGACATCTGCTTCATTGATGACGAGAGCGGAAGCGAGCCATCGCTTGGCATCGAAGTCGAGAAGGTCGGGGACTACGGGCTGCTTCAATCTCCAGTCGTCGGCGCCGCCCCAGCACTGCTCGACGATACTGCTGAAGACGCCGTGAAGGCTTTCGAGGAGGTGAGCGAGCGCTACCTCGAGCTCCGCCCCCACGAGAAGGACCACTTCAGCACGGCGATCTACAACGCGGATTCCGCGGAGCTTCCGTCCCTGCTCGCCGATGCTCTGGGACAGAAAGTCGCGACCGAGCATGATTTCCGCTGCGAATTGACGATCATGCATGACGATCCCGATAGACTCCATCGGATCTACCGGGAGCAAAATGAACGTATCGGCAGGGAGCTCGCAGGGGCTCTTACGACCGAGGCGACACGGACCTATCTGTCCCGACTCCGTGTCGGATTTCTTTCCTCCAGCCCGCTTGCGGGCTGTGGACGGGTTATCGACGTCAAGCCACACGACTTGGTGCTCCTGCAGGACACAATTTCCCGGCTCGCACGTGTCGCTTGGAGGCACAGTTCAGAACAGGAGCACGCCGATCCGCCCACCTGGAACGAGCATATCCCAACGGATGTGGGCCGACGGAAGCCATTCCTCCTGGGAGACGTCTCTTCGTGCGTCTATTTGACGTCGCCCAGTGTTCCTCCTGCCGCACAGGCCTATGTCGATCGTGTGCACGATCTACTCAAGAGCGACGACGCCCGCGGTCATTGGCTACCCCTTCAGGAGATCAACATTGCCTCTCCGGACGTGAAGGGCTTGCTCAACAAGGCCCACCAGGTGGCGGACTGGGTGGTTACCTTTGACCGGATCGCCGACCGACGACTCCTGCAGCAAAGCGAAACCCAGGAACGGCGTATCATCCGTTACTTCACCTCACCAGGATCGGACCACAACGTGATCGTTTCGACAACCGTGGGCGTCGACGAGATCGCGAAGCTCCTTCAGGATCACCTCCAACCCGTTCTCCCCGGAAAGGACGAAGCCGATCGGATGGCGATTGGCCGGTTGATCCAGCGGGAATCCACCGATCTGTCCGGCGAAATCGTCATGCGCGCAGTCCAGATTCCGAACTCGGCCCTCGAATTGATCGGCTTGGTCCTGGCGCGACGACAGGTCGAGCTTCTGCTTAACCAGGACGAGTGCAAGATCTGCTGGTTCTTCATCGACGAGGTCGCCCGTTGGCTCGACTTGAATAACGAGCGGTCCGACATTCTCGCGGTCAGCTTCACGTCGAAGGCAGGCCAGCGTTTCGTGAGAATGGTGGTTATCGAGTCTAAATACGTCGGATCGCCCGCATTCGGCGGCGCGATGTTGAAATCGAAACGGCAGCTCGCGAGCACTTACGACAGCTTGCGAACCAAGTTCGTCGACATCGACGAGGTCATGAGCCCCGAAATCTGGCGCCATCGCCTGGCCGACATGCTCGTGGAGCACTTCACGCCTTTCGAACACGTCGCCGGCTTTCCGTACGAACGCTGGATCGAGGAGGTGCGCAATCCTTCTGGGCTTAGGATCGAGCTGTCCGGCCATTCGATGGTCTTCCAGCACGATGAAGGGCTGATCACCTCCGAGGTCCGCATCGACATCGACGAAGACAAACCTGCCGCAGAGCGACGTCCCTTGGTCCAATGGCTTTTCGGAAAGCCTCAGATCACGGGCATGCTACTCAACCTCGACAATACCGCCGCATCGCCGGCGATCGGCCACCCAACATCGTCGCAGGCGACATTGGCGTCACCCATGACCGAGGAGATGCGCACTCCCAAAGCCGATGTTGCTCCGGAGGTTCCAGCCCTGCAGCGCCCCCGCGACGAGCGGGACGGAGCCATCCTCCAAAGTCCAAGGCAGACGGCCGAGCGGGCGGAGGCAGCGGTAGATCGCACACCTACTTCGCTCGAGGCCGGTCCGGCCGATGTCCCAGCCGAGCCCGCCTACAGTCCGACGCCGGAGACCGTTTCATCCGGTCGGACAGGTTGGTTGCCGGAAGTGGAAACTCTCGCCCTGCGACTCGCCACGCACTCATCCGGTCAGGACGCCCAGGCCAAGGAGTGGCTCGACCAGCAGGTGAGCAGCTTTCGCCAGTCGCTTCAGGTAGAAGGTGCCACAGTTGAAGTCCAGAAGCAGTGGCTGACCCCGAACGCCGGTCTGCTGCGGATCAAGGGGAGCAAATCGCTCACGATTGACAAGCTAGAGAAGCAACGAACCAACCTGAAGACGATACACGGACTCGACATCATCCGGATCACGGCCGAGCTCGGTTCGATCCTGATCGCCTTCCGCCGCCCGAGCCGCACCATCCTGCATCTGGCTGATGCGTGGCTCCGCCGGACGCTGTCGTCCACAGCGCCGGAGTCCAATCTCGCCTTTCTGCTCGGCGAGAAGGAGGACGACGGCGAGATGCTGTACATGCCGGTAACCGGCCCGTTCAACGGTCAACCTCAGGTGGCTCCGCACACCTTGATTGCCGGTTCGACCGGGAGCGGCAAGGGGATTCTAGCCGCAAACCTGATTCTTGATCTCTGCGCCTTCGATTCACCCACATCATGCAAGTTCTACTTGATAGATCCCAAGCAGGGGGCGGACTACATGTGGGCGGAGACCCTCCCTCACCTTCAGGAACAGATCATCGTCGACATGGACGCAGCCTCGCGCGTTTTCGGCTCGCTCGTTTCCGAAATGGAAGAGCGTTACCGGCGGATCACGGCCAAGAAGTGCCGTAACATCGTCGAATACAACAGAGTGGCAGAGCCGTCCGAACGGATGCCACGCCTTTTCGTCTTCCACGACGAGATTTCCGATTGGATGATGGACGACGACTACCGGGACAATGTAACCACAACCGCCGCCCGTCTCGGCAACATGGGGCGCGCTGCAGGGATTCATCTGGTCCTCATGGCCCAGCGGCCGGACGTCACCGTTATGAGCATGCAACTCAGAAACGCTCTCGGGAACCGACTGATCCTCCGCCTGGACGACCAAAAAACTTCCGAGATCGCCATGAACGAGAAAGGCGCTGAACGGCTGCTCGGCCAAGGCCACATGATTGCGAAACTGCAAGGCCTGAACGAGAACATGTACGTTCAGGTGCCGTTCTTGTCGCAATCCGATACGGAGGAGTTCGCAGCCGCGATCAGGGACGGGTGGCGCAACCGCGGATACGTCGCGCCCATGAGGGCCTTCGCGGCGGAGTAGCTCGGAAGAAGGCAATGGTCGAGCGCGGATCGCGAGTTGGAAAACGTGTACGAGACGCGCTTTATGTCCACCGAGAAGCCCTCCCTGAGCTCTCCGCGGCCGATCGAAGAGCTGTGACAAAGGCCACTGCGATTGCTCGTGACTTCCCCTGGAACGTCGTCCGGATCGAGCCTGACAAGATAGCGCTGCTCGAATATGACGATTTCGACAACGAGCATTTTCCGGCGTTGAGGCGCTCCCTGTTGGTCGATCTTGAGAGCCGCGAGAGTAAGGTGCGGGACTTCTCAACGTCACCAAATCCTCCGATCTTGCATCGGAAGGAGCTCCTGCTTCCGACGGAAGATCCGCGAAGAGCGAAATTTGCTGCTCTAACTGCTGCGCTGGACGCGCTTGGCATGTTCGCCGACAGCCACAAAATCGGGCTCCGAAAGGCCTGGCAGCAGCGTCTTGAGGGTGCCGGAATTGTCATCCGTAATCATCAAATCGTCCCGAAGCAGACGGTTGATCCGGAACCCGGGCCCGCCGTTCGGGTGAACCGCCACAAGACGGCCATACCGCGACACCGCCTTTCTTCACCAATGCAGTTGCTGGCGCGGCACGGTTTCATCGATCAATACCCCAACGTGTTCGACTACGGATGCGGTCAGGGAGACGACATACGGGTGTTGAGCGAAGTCGGCATATCGGCTGTCGGGTGGGATCCGCATTTTCGTCCCGAGGAAGCAAAGCGCCCCGCTGACCTGGTCAATTTGGGATTCGTCCTCAATGTCATCGAAAATGTCGATGAGCGCGTGCGGGTTCTCCAGGATGCGTGGTCGCTCTGCCAAAGGGTTATGGCCGTCGCCGTCATGGTCGAGGGACACTACTCTGTTGAGGGGCTTAAGCCGTTTGCCGATGGGTACCTGACGTCGCGTGGTACGTTCCAGAAATACTTCAGCCCTCACGAGCTGCGGAATTTCGTGAGGCACACGCTAGATACCGGGCCCGTTGCGGTCGCGCCTGGAATCGTCTTCGTTTTTCGGGATCCGGAGGCCGAGCAGGAGTTTCTATTCCGGCGACGCAGCCGTCCGGTCCCAAGCGAGTTGTTGATCTCTAGAGCCCTGCGTCGGCCGCACCAACCGCTTCCCGAACGTCTCAGGCCGGTTCTCGACCAGCTTTGGGCGAGGGCAGTCGAACTAGGGCGAGGCCCGGAAACTGATGAACTTGCGGAGATCGCCGACAAGCTCGCTCGCTCAAACGTCTCAATTGCACGGGCAATGGGGTGGTGCCGCTCGTTATTCGACGAAGCCCAACTTGAGAGCGGTGCGCGCCGACGAAGAGATGATCTGCTCGTCCATTTTGCGCTGGGTGCGTTTTCGGGCTCTCGCGCCTTCAACACATTGCCCCTTACTCTACGGAGGGACGTTCGACACTTCTTCGGAAATTTTGGTGCTGCGCAATCTGAAGCCCGCCGGTTTCTGTTCTCGTTGGGGGCGGACGGTACCGTACAAGAGGCATGCGACTCGGCTGTGCAGGCAGGTCTGATCCATAGCTGGGGCGACGGGCGCTACCATCTGGACGCCCGACAGACCGAAGAGCTCCCCGCGGCATTGAGAACGTTTGTCGGCTGCGCGAGTGTGCTCATGGGTGACGCCGAAGATGCAAACTTGGTGACACTCAACGTCCCCAAGCGGTCTGTGGCATTTTACTTCAGTCCAGATTTCGGGGCGCCTCTGACGCTCTTTACACGCGTTACCACCGTCTACTTGCGCGACCAGCACGTTCACGATCAGGTGTTATCTGACGATAAGCGACTTCTGTTCCTGCAGTGCTCCTTGTATGAACCGGATTCCGCTAAGCGTCGCAAGCGATCCTCGGTCGAGGTTAGGATAAAGTCGATTCTCGGCAAGGCCGGTGAAACGCTGCTCACCGCTCGTTACGGAGATGTGGCCGCAGGGTTGCGACAACATTGACTGGCGCTCATCGAGCTGCCCTACGGGGGAGGGCCACGTGTGCGTAAGGCTTGCAAAATCCATCGCTAGGAATTTGGCCCGGGTCTCTTGCGCAGCTCGCCAACGATGCTCTCCACGACGACTCCAGCTGCAACTTCTGAGAATATCAAATCGGCAGTTTTCGGTCGGTTGAAAAAACGTGATCTGCTTCCGAGAATAGCGCATCATATTCGTCGATGAATTGCTGGAATGTCCGCGGACAAGTCTCCTTCGATATAACAAAGCCATTAGGAGAAGGTGTTTGGCCCTTCTTCATATCGAGTGGAACGATGCAAAGCGTGTCGTCAAGTCTATAGAGTGCGAATGTGATTCGCTGGTTGGTTAGCCGGATTTCATAGTTTCCAGAAATGCTTTCGTGTGCTCTCACCACGGAAATTGGAGCATCCGAAAACTCGCACCGCCCCAACAATCCCTCAACGGATTCTTTTACGCGGTCCTGCAGATACTTGGCATCCCTCTGGTTATCTCCATATTTTCGCAGGTGCATATCGAGTGACGTTGAATCCCACATATTGACGAGACATGCGCGCACTCTGACGTTAGGCTTGACTCTAAACTTCTCCAGATCGAGTCGAATGTCACCTATTCTATACGCAACAAGAATATCGATTGTTTGAAGGTCGGGATTTTTCGCGAGCTTTTGGACGCATTGGGGCATAAGCTCCCGAAATTGAGCTGCAAATCCAGAAAGTGGCTCGAAGTCAGGAGTGTCATTCAAAAAAGCAAGCTCGGACGGAGGCCGGCGCCGTGGCCCCAGGCGAATGATTGACTCGCAAACATCTCGAAAGATTCGTGGCAGCACCGTCGATTCATAGTCAGATGTGCCATTAGGCAAGTTAAAGGGCTTTACAGTTAGCCCGAGAAGATCGGTGGGCGACGCTGTGCCTTCCTGTACAAGAAGGTGCACTCGCTCCCGACCGTGAGCCGAAAAAAATAGACCGGCCTCAAAGTGCAAGTTATCCCTTGGTTCAACCCGCTCGATCTTGCGGTACCAGGTTTTATCGTCAGGCGTCCAAAATAGGATTGCGCCGTCTGTCTGATTCGCCACCCATTCTAGATATTCAAGGGTGTATGATCCTCCAGCCCATGGCTTAGTCCAAGGTAGGACTTCGATGACTCCCTTGTATTCCCGATTTATGAAGTATGTAACCCACTCGACTAACCGTCTTTGCTCGTAAGAGCTGCCGATGAAAACGCGCATATCGCAAGTCACCATGAATTAAAGGGGTATACGGTTGTCACATGTCCCCCTTGACATTGGAAGGTGTGTTGAACAGAAAGAGAACATTTCGGTTTTCGAGTTTTCGCGATGCCCTAGTTTGTGGAGCGACCTATGACTGGTCCGGAGCTGTTGACGCTAGTTCTTGCAACGACTGGGCCCGAAGTGCCGCAGGGCGGCGGCTGGGAGCCCAAGGATTACTTGCAACTGATCACTGCGGCGACAGCGTTCGTGGCCCTCTTCGTCAGTTACTTTGTTAGCTCACGCACGCTCAAGGCTTCTATGGCAAATACGGAAGCAAGCGTTTGGCAGAAGGCCAACGAAGTTGAGATGAGCGCCATCCAAGAGCAACTGGATCGATTCTTTGGCCCAGTCATGCAGATGTCTGAAGTGAATCGGCTCCTCTCGCGCGATCTCAGGGCTCGGCAACCCGATTCGCGGCGCTTTCTTTTGCTCGAGAGTTTGTTTGATCGCGAATGGCTGAACAAGCTTCCGAAAGGAGAACAAGCCCTAGTTGCAGAGATCGCTGCAAACGCGCAGAGTTTACGTGGGTTTATCGAGAAGAATGCGAAGATGGTAAACGCTAAAGTCCAGCCTTACCTTTCGCGAGTCGCGACGCACTATCGAATTTTGGAGCTTGCCTACGAAGGTAAGCTGGGCGACCATGCAAAGCCGTTCGTGGATCTGTATGTGTTTCCGGTACAGATTGACGAAGTCCTCTCTTTGGAAGTGAAGCGATTGGAACGCCGAAAGGAATTGCTTCGATCCAACCCCGGAAAACCAGTGCCACCTGTTGAAGAGCTCGTCATTCCGAACCAACTGAAGTTGAAGGAGTGGCCGAAGCCGCCGCGAGACTTTCGCCCGGAGCTGAATGTTTCGACTACTGAGCAATGACGGTTCAGCGTTATTCGAGCCGCGCCTGGCGGCCCGCTTGGGCATCGATTTTGAAATTGTAGTTTCACCCGGAACGTGGTTCGCAACGCTATAGCCGTGGGGGCGATCGCAACACGAAACCAAAATATCATGCTCCCGCAGGAAAAATGCGTATCTCGCGCATAACGGCAGGAATTGTGCGTCCGATTTGATCAATCATCTCCCTCTACTTTGCAGGCTTGATGAAATGCTTCAGTCATATTCGGATTTAGAAATGCATGCAGAGCCCCTCAACGCTCTGCATCGTCAAACTTCGATTGCGCTGCTCTCTTCGGTGTCGCTGCCAAACTGGTTCTTATCCGCTTCCCTAACGCAGTCCTCTCGAAGAGCATACGCCCGAAGGGTTGGGCATATGGCCGATCTTACATCGTTTCGCGGATGTTCCAGGAACGTTGCCGGCAAAAATTCATCGATCGGCATGATCATCTGATGCGGCTGATAGTCTAACAATTTCTCCAAGCCCCATTTGGAGAGACAATATCCAAAAGTGCAGTAGCTAAATCCGGGCTTCACGAACTGTCGTGAAAAATCCTCGTCCACTGCGAGCTTCTCGCGTCCTAGGTACAAAAGATCCCAACGCGCATCCAACTCGGACAATACGTCCAGCTGAACCACGATATCAACTAAAGATCGCGTAAGGATTGCATCGTCTTCCAAGATGATCACGTTGCTAAGCTGTCGCTCCGATGCATGCTTCCAACATGCCAGGTGATTCAACGTGCACGCGACTTCGCCGTACTTCAGTGGTCGATTCCACCACGGATTCTCGCTCTCGATCTTCCAAGGAAAGAATTTGATGCCTTTGGGCAGGGCCTGCGGAAAGTCCCGGTGATCGAAGTCCCCTCCGATCTCCCAGGAAAACAGCAGATCCGAGTTCTTCGGTAGTTGAGCAGCAATGCTGGCGCGACGATCGTCCCGCCGCGCAAGCGAGACAACATAGACAGGGATTGTTCCTGGGCGAGACACGATGTATCCTAATGGTTGTATTCGGGGCGGCAATGCATAAAACCATCATTCGTACTTGCGACGGCATCGACCTTAGCGCAACCATCGTGGAGTCAAAAACAGAAGGTCGACATTGGTGCGTTCTCGCTCATGGAATAACAGCGGACAAGGAAGAGGAGGGCGCATTTGAACGACTCGCGATGGATCTGTCCCAATCGGGAGTAAATTCGATTCGGTTTGATTTCCGTGGACACGGACAAAGTAGCGGTTCAACCGAAGGAATGACTATCGCCGGTGAGATGTTAGACCTAGAGGCGGTGATTAGATTCGTGGAGGCCAAGAAACCAGCCGCACTGCTCTTAGTGGCGGCGAGTTTTGGCGCAGTTTCAGCCTCCTTGCTTAGTGCATTTCTTGATCGGCGCGTGCGAGCCGTTGTCTATTGGAATCCTGTCCTTGATTTAGAGTGGACCTTTCTGAAGCCAACATTGCCTTGGGGCGTCAAGAATTTTGGTGCTGACAAGGTCGCTCGCGTGTATTCGGACGGTTACTTCACTATTGATGGTTCATTCAAGGCGGGGCATGTGTTTTGGGCCGAACTTCGGATGCAGCGTCCGATGGACGCTCTTCTGAAAAGTGGTTTTCCCCTCCTCATTGTTCATGGCGATAAAGACTCATACGTGCCGTACGAGGCGTCTAAGTCGGCTGCAGAACTTAGGCCTAAGACCTCGCTCATCACCATCGATAACGCGGATCACGGCTTTTCTCTTGCTGACGATGAGGAGAGGGCGCGCGTCAGTACCGTAGATTTCTTAAAGCGATTTATTGACTGAGGCTAATAGGTGCGTTGCTTTCCAGAACCCACTGAAGTCACAATTGCTCACTCCGCGCGGATCGGAAAGGGAGCAATACTAGGCGTGCCGCACGAGACGAGACTCACGAGCAGAGAGCCAACGGAGGAGGAAGGTCGATTCTGTAACCGCGTAGTCCGAATAGGAGAAAGAACGATAATCGGTCCATACGTAACGATCTTTGAAGGTGTGAATATTGGTGATGACGTGATCATTGAACAATATTCGTCAATTGGCGCGGATACGCGCATTGGAACACGAACAAGGATTTGTTATCGGGCCTGGATCTGCGACTCAGTCGAGATCGAAGATGACTGTGTAGTTGGCGGTTTTGTGTGCGACGAGGCGTTTGTCGGGAAGGGCTCACGTATCTTCGGTAATGTCGTTCACGAGCAGTCGCGGCCGCACTTAGGGTGGTGGGAGGTAAATGAGCGGGCCCCCAAAATAAGGGATCATTCGTTCGTTGGGTTCGGTGCAAGCGTCGTCGGTGGAATTAGTGTAGGGCCTTCCTCCTACATTTGCGCTGGTGCACTCGTGACAAAGGACGTGCCGCCCCTCACGGTAGTAAAGGGGATAAACGAATGCGTGCCGGCCAGCGAGTGGACAGGGGGAAGACTGCAGGCGCTGGTTCAGTCGTGGCGTTGCCCATGATAATTGAATTGTTCTATGCCTATCAATTTTGTTCGCCGCACATCTCGAAGATAGAGCGCGAGCACGCCGTTGAGCGCGCGGTGGAGGCTGTGACTGCGGAATTCAAAGCCTCTCGGTCGGACCTGCGAATAACCTGGAATTTTCTCGATCTTGAGACTTTGAAGCCGGTGTTCAGTCAGATCGACGCGGCGATTCAAAGATCAGCCATTTTTGCGGCTGACCTGTCTGATTTCAATGCGAACGTGATGTTTGAGCTCGGTGTATCCTATGGCCTTTCCAAATTTCTCGCAAAGTCGTTTGTCGCTCTTTGCCACGACTCCATCAGCATCACAGACCTTCCTTCGGATTTTCATGGTATGTTCGTTGAAAGGTACAGCGCGAGCAACTTTCAGCGTGTATTTGCACACTCGTTGAAAAAGGCCATCGAAACTCATCTGGCGCAGCTCGATCTTGTTGAGAAGGAGCACTATGGGCTCGCTTCCGTTTGGCGATATTGCGGGCAAGAGGAGATCGACCTGGTATGCTCGCAGATACCGGCACACCAGCTTCCGCACTTTGCGGATCCGAGAGACAGAAACTTTCTCCGGTATGCCAAGTTCGCGGACCTGGATAGCCTAGTGCATCTGAAAGTGTCTCTCTCGAAGATGTTTCCGAATCTGCGTCTAAAAGACTTTACCTCTGAGGAGCACAGGACCGCGGACTACGGTGGGATGATTATCATTGGAGGACCAGCGTGGAATCATCGCTTCAGGGCATTTCAGAACCTACTTCCAATCAGTTTCATCGAGCGTCCTGAAGATCAGGATGACTCCCTGGTAATCCGCGAGGAATTTGGAATTCCACATCGCGAGATGATGCCTATTTTCGATTCAAAAGGGGCCGTGGTCCGCGATGTCTCTGTTATTTGCCGCCTCACCGATGTGCACGGAAGAACGATATTTATCTTTGCTGGCTGTCTCACTCTTGGAGTCCTCGGTGCTGCGCGAGCCTTGTTGGGACGCAACATTGGTCTGAAGAATTCCAAGTACGTTCACAGCAAGTTCGGCGAGAATGATTTTGTGATCACATTCTATTCGGATCATATCGAGCACGAGTCCATGCCTCGCTTGTTTGATGTGCATCGGCCCATCTGCAGCTTTCAAAGGCGTGCAAATTCGGGAGGAGTATTCTCCCTGGTTGAGGAAAACCTGGCGCATTACAATCTTATCTTGGATTGAGGGAGTTATACATGTCAATTGCGGAAGAGCCGCGCCGAGAGGCCAATGTCGCGGACTTAGAAACGATCGGATATCTGGTACACTGTTGTTCGGCCGACTTGCTCAACTCGATGAATCTCGTGTTTGATTTGGGACAGCAGTTCTTTCGGCGCCCAATCATCGAGAAGCGTCGTAATGCGACGCTCTCGCCGCTAGATGGATACAGGGACATTGGGCTGGAATATTCCAGAACTGCAAAGAGACCAGACTTAGCGGAGTCGTTTTGTGTACATAGAAGATATCGTGGAAGGATAGAGCGCGACTTCGACCAGTTGGCCCTAGCTCTGTATGATGCGATGGTCAAATGCATGCAGCAATTGGACCGCATTACTGATGGCGTCACCATTGCGCTTGAGGAATATTTCAAAAGCATAAGGCCGCCAAGACCCGCCTTTCAGTGTAACTCGGCATCATACATGCAACTTAATTATTACCGCCCCAAGGAGCATCGTCGACAGATCCTGCAAGACGCCCACGAAGATGGGCACTATCTGACATTCACAAAATCGACGAAGCCCGGCCTTGAAGTGCGGAATGGACCGAAAGAGTTTGTTCCTGCCAACATCGATGAAGACCATATTTTGGTAATGCCCGGAGAGATACTGAGTTTGCTGTCTGGTGGTCGGATCGATCCACTTATTCATCGTGTGATGGCCGACCGAACCGTTAACGAACGGTTGTCGCTGATGTACTTTGTCAATCCCAATGTCGGCACTGACAACACGCTCAAACCTTGGATTCCAGCAAAGCAAGAAGCGTGCGGTGTAGATATATTGCAGCGCGCGGTCGAAAATCCGACCCGCTTCGGGCTGCCGCCGTTGCCGATAGCAGCTCCAGAGTGATCACGCGCGCTAATCGGTAGCCACGACATTGTTTACCCCTGCAAAGCCTCGATAATGAAGCAAATTGCCGATCTATACCAAAGCCTGAACTCTGATCCCGCTCGAGAAAAGCTTGGCTTTAGTTCCGAGATGGAAGCCGCCAACCTGGAGTTGATCACGTCACGAAATCAGCAGGAGGCCGCCACAAGCCTAGGAAAGTGGCTGCACCGATTTCAGCCGTGCTTGTTCGGCCGAGTGAGTGCGAAGCTTGATCGCATTCACTACTGCATTCTTAATGAGGCGGATTTGTTGAGCCAAGATGAGTTCATTAAGCGGAAGGTTCAGCAGGCTCGCCAGGAGTGGACACGAGCTGCCTTCGAGGGGCGAAAGAGCGCTTTTGTTATCTTGGCGGTTTCCGAGAAGTTGGCCCTCGCGGCGCCCGATATACAGCTGAACCAGTTTGCCCAGCGACTTTGTTCGCTATATCTCCTGGAGGAAAATATCTCAAACGACCTCGTCTACACCGATGAGGTCTTTCTTGAGAAGCCGGACAGCCAAAGAACGACTTGGAGATGGCTCGCGGGCGTGAATTTCTTCGCAGCTGCCGCTGATCGTCGCTGGTGGCAGGATCATCGAATTCCGGGAGGAGTCGGCTTTTCGGTGAACTCAGTGGGGCACTTGGTCAAATCCGGCGCATTAATGCAGGAACTGAATGAGGTGGCTTCCGATGCAGCCCCTCTCGTGTCGACAAAAGTCGACAGTCTAGCGAAGGCGTTGGAATTTGCGATGCGGACCATCTGGAACGCCGCAGATGCAGCCTCTGGAAAGGCAACTCAGTTGTTGCCGCTGGGCGATCAGGCTCTACTGCCAGTTCGAGAGTGTCCCGCTGATCTGCCAGGATTTCTGAAGGAGAAGAACTATTGCACTTATCTTGGTTACTATCATACGGACGTTACGCTTCCGAGCGACTACTTCTTGCCGGACGTCAGGCGGTCGCCGCGAATCCATGCGCAGGAACTGGATTTCACGTACCTGTTTCGCGATCACGTAGACAATCCTGCGTACTCAACAATGGGAGAAGGGAGACGGATTCGAGGCGATGGGCCTATTGGCAGTCCCTCTCTACCAGGCAAGACGACCAAGTCAGAGCCGATCGAAGTTCAAATTTCGGAGTCATTGCGTTTGCGCGACGCTCTCGGCGGTTGAGCCGAGGCTCAACTCATTGGCCTAGTCAAGCTTTCAGAGATCGATGGAATGACTCGACGCCACGTCGCGCTGATGCTTCGGTGATGAATGATTTCTGCATAACCACAGGATCGTACGTGCGATTGGCCTCTGCACAATACACATCAAAATCGGCCAGCGTCCGCAGATAGGGCCACTTCTTTAGATAATCTGGAAGACTTGTTCCATCTAACGCGAATGATGCAATTGGATGTGCCTTTTCCGTCGCGACTCCAATTTCCCATGGTACCCACCAGGAGAGGGCTGCATTCGCCGAGACTACGGCCATTAACTGAGTGCATTGCGCCATCTCAGCGCAAATATGCTGTGAGAGATCCTCCGAACCGAGATCGAAAAAGCGATCGGCTACGTCTACGTAGACATTTAGGCCATTTTGCTTAAGTCGGGATGCGATCTGCACTGCCTGAGTTGAGTCCTGCTGCTGGTGGGATAGAAACACCTTCATCGCCATCGGCTCACCTTCCCAATTGGATTTAGAATAAAAACGGGTCTTTTCAATTGCTGAGCGTATTTCACCACGTCAGCTGTGCCACCTAGACCACGCGCGGGTAGCTCATCCCAGACAGCTGCCATCACTTCAGTTGACTCGACGATCCGCCGCCCCGCGCTGTAGAAGGCTTCTTTAGGTTGTATTGCTTCCCCGATCCGGAGGATAGTTTTGCTTTTGTTCAAGAGACTCGCGTATTTTGATCGTGACTGATTGGTGGGAAAATAGGATTCGTAGTTCTCCAACGGGATTACAGCAATCAATGTTCCACGAAGCTGGAGGACTGCATCTGCGAATATCTGATCGGCCCCGCTTGCTAGCGAGGACCAGCCCTCGATCTCGGAATATTGGGAAAGAAATTTGCGCATTTCATTGGAGACCCAGGTCCAATTCGCGCCTCTTCTTTCCTGATGACCAGTTATTCCTATCTTCAAATACGGTTGTTCCTTACTTGTTGCCAATATGCCTTCCCCAGTGGCAGAAGGCGACATGATTTGCTTTGCATTGCCGCGAAGTACATGTGCGGTGTTCCGATCGGTTCGACCAAACGCGCGGCTCTCAGCTTCTGCAGGAGATCGAGTATTTCCATTAGCTCTGGCTTGCTCGAAGCATGGGTCCGTTCGTATTCGGGCGTTAGCGGATATTCATGATCTGGACTGGGGAAGAGGATTGCCATTCTCCGAAGATCGTCGTCGGCAACAGCGTGCCTGGCCCTGCGCAAACGGCTAAGTCCAGCTACGTTGGCTTTATATAGAGGACGCTTGTTCCAAGGCGTCATGACTTCATCAACATAGGCGAAAAGTCCAGCGGTAGTGATGAAGCCTCGAACATCCGCAGCGCCACCATCGAGCGCTGCGTGTATATGATCGCTAAAAATACCTTTTCCACTTGCCTCTTCTGCCGCATCGCCCGATCGGGTTGCAGCCAGGACCGAAACCCCCTCGGCTAATGCGATACTAGAGTTCGGCGCCAAGAGTTGGTCAATTGCGCCCGCGTGACAGCAATCCAGGATGATTATGCGCTCCTTAGCCTGAGAGGCATTAGCTTGGCCCAGGAGCCAATCCATTGGCACGCCCTCGTCTCCTGGAACGCTATCTATCGTCTTAAGGACGGCCTGTTGATGTGGTTGAGGTCCGGTGAGTAGCCCATGTCCGGCAAAAAAGAACAGTGTGAGTTCAGCGTCTCTGTTCGCAAACAGTTGTTGGATCTGATGTCGTAGATTTGACCGCGTAACCTGAGCATTGGAAATAAGTCTGCAGTCGAAGTTAGCTGCGTCACCTTCGTGGTGCGCAAGCAGGGATCGAATCCGATCGGCATCCGCTACACTTCCTTGCAATGGTCCGGTTGGATACTGATCAACGGCTGTAAAGAGCGCGATACGACCCATCTTAAAGCTTCTCAATAAAACTCTTCAGATTCGCCCAACTCCAAACGTTGATACGTTTGTCCTTAATAAGAGCAGGAAGACCAGGTCGCTGATCATTTACCCACATCAGCATCGTCGGTTTGCTTTCGCCATAAGCACACTCGATCTCCCAAAGCTGCCCAGTCGCTTTAGGAGTATTCTTCGAAATTAAGGCAACGACTCCATCGCACCCCTTAATTCGTGCCCTACAATTCGTTTTCCATTTCTCGTCCCACGGCTGCTTGGCCGACATGTCAATGAATTCGAATGGCGATTTGTCGAGCTTTGCCTGACCACTCAAGAGATCACGATACGTTTTGTCCTCGATGGCGAATGCGACAAATACACGTTTTCCCATAAACTGCTCTCTGCAAGGGGAGAATCGGTAAGAAACGTAGCGTGGAATGTCTTCGCGTTGCAACTGCAACTAAAGCAATTTGACCCTCTAACATTGGGCGCTGTAACACAGGCGCAAGATGCTGGTCTCTGAATCGGATATTGCCTCTGTCTGATGTTCGGACACAGTTGGTATGGGTTGTGTCGTTCCCGAGAGGTGTGTGGTTCACGATAATGAAGGCGTGCTTCAGTTTGATCCAGTAGCGAAGACGTCCAGCTTCGTAGGGCCGCTCGCGGCTTTCGACGCCAATCCTTCGAGTCCCATGCAGGCAGCTCGAAATAAATCAGGCCCAAGCTCGCCACGTTCGAAGGGCTTGAGGACGGCGCCTTCAGAACAACGCGCGAGAAGGCCGCTCTAAGTTCGTCTTCCGCATCGACACGAGAAACATGCGGAGATCGTCACCGCCTTCGACGACAACATCAAAAGCGCAAAACTGCACTTACGTTTACGCGAGCGAAGGGCGTTGAAACAGGAGATGCCACCGACGCCGGGCACGACCGCTTCGCCATCGAAGGCGAAGTGCTTCTGGCAGTCGATTTGTTGCATTACATTGAATTCGTCGAGGCCGACACCCTCAAGTCGGCCGCGAGCCCGTTCGGTCGCCTGCGGCTCCTTGCGCCGCTGCCCACGTCGGCTCGATTCGGCTGATCGACAATGTATTCTCGAGCTGCAAGTGCGTGTAGTGCGAGCGAGGGGCCGCGGCTCAACATGAGGTCATCGGCGGTCCAAGGCGGGAGCCACCGCAGATGATACATCAGTAATGGCCGAGAGCTTTGTTGATTGGGAAGCGCCGGTCAAACGCTTACGTAATAGGACTCACCACGGTCTCTGCGTGTAACGACCACGCAGGTTGTACGCCATCAATGGAGGTTGGGCACTCGCCAGATCTTTTGTAGGCGTTGTGCAGCACGGAAGGCTTGGAGATCGTTTTCGAATGCCAAACCGCCGGGGTCGTCGACATTCTGCTTGCCTTCCAGATTGAAGTAAAAACGAGCCATTTGTTCGCTCGCTTCGTTGCTTAAGACCACAATGGATATTACTAAACAACCAAAGCACAAGCTCCCTGATCTAGGGTCTCATGTCGCCGAAATTCGGCGCCTGATTGGAGAAATGCGAAGCGTTTTCGTGCGCGAGCGTTGGAAGGATCAAGTCCGCACGAATTCTGCCTACGCCGATAACACCTCGTTAAGCCTGTGTTCAGCCTCTTCCGGGCGGCGTCCAAATCGCGCGCGAGATCATTGTGCGCAGGATCCTTGAAATCCGCCAGCCGGACGCTCGGATCCCGGTCGGTACTTACGGCTTAACTGTTTCCGTCGAACCATTGGTCGTGCTTATGCCCCACCGTGACCGTCATATTGATCCGACTTGGGCTTGAGCGTGCCTCAACATGATTTGCGGACGGGCCAAGTGGGAAAAGCTGGCCCAAACCCTCTTCTTGAAGAAAGGAACACTTGTGGGTCCGGCAGGACGCAAATCTGCAAGCAGACCGTGACACGGCAACGGTTACGTTCGTCGAATTTCCTGCATTTTCCGTTTGAGATCATTCGTGCTCGTTGGGTTTCAGCGAGGTCGTTTCTGATGCGAAACTGGTGCAAGGTTTCAAAGTCTACCCTCGAATTCTGCTTCTGTGGCTTCCGCTTGTAGGTTGAACGGGACTGCCCCGCGCTTCGGCCACCTCAACGATACCTTGCTCGATCGCTTGCTGGGCTAAGGATGGCATCGTGTCCCCTCGTTGATTTTCAGTCGGCGTCACGGCCGGGCGCGACTTCTGCCGTGATCGCAGGGCTCGGCTGATTGACCGCGAGCAGCTCCCGCAGGCGCTCAATGCGAGGGATCTGGAAGGGTAGGCGGGCTTGGTCATCAGGGCAGGTCCCTCTGATCGAATGAGAGAGCGCCGACAATGAAGATGATGACGAGCGTGCCGACGAGGAATTTTATCAGTATTCCGGGCTGGTCATTGTCCGTATAACCCCAGTCTGCGCCATAGGTGCGTGCCATCTCGCGATGAGCGCTTTTGACAAAGGCGCGCTCGACGCAGCGTGCGGCAATGAATGAAGCGCCTAGCGCGAGAACGCAGGCTAGATAGTTATCCATAAAACCGCACAGAAAGTTGCTGCCGGCGACCGTGGCGAAAGTGAGTGCCGCGGCGGCATTGCGAAAATTCTCAACCACGATGTTCCCCTCAGGCCTAACTGGCCGAGGGACGATAGCCTTGCAACCATCGCGATCAGCGGCGTTTATAGCCGTCAATTGCCGCTTTTCTGCTTGGTCAGTTTCGCTGGCGCCGGCGGCTCTGGGAAGGCTCCTCGATGGTCGTTCGCCGTGACGTGCTTAAAGCTACGGATTCTTCACGTGGCTACGGGCCAATATGGTCAGATCCGCCTGAATGATTGCGTCGGAAATTCTTCTTGCTGTCCGCGCAGGCTGGGCGAAAGGAAGGAATGCGGCTCCTTCAGCACGCAGGGCATCCGCTTGGTCGCCACCGGCGGCGGATTCTCCGGCTGGCGGCAGGAGGGAATGGTTATCGGCCTCAAAAATATCGCGCGTCATGAAAGAAGAATGCCGGACGAACAGCTCCGGTCTCCGGTATGCCCATACGCAGTTAAGGCTCGGCTAAAAGGCCGCTAAGCGATTGAGCTGTAGGGCTTTGGCGTTCCATCCGCATCCAACTCGCCGAAGCCTCCGGATGGGACCATGTGGTGCCGCTGTCGCGCCAAGTCCTCGCAATCCTGCAGCGCGTGCAACAGATCAACGGTGATCGGCGCTACGTGTTCGCTTGTGCCAAAGACGCGCCGCTGTCTAACGCGACGCTCTGTCATCGGCTGCGTGCGTTCGGCATCGACACTAAGACCGAACATTGCGCATGGCTTCCGCACGACGTTCTCAACCCTCTGCCATCATGAGGAGTTCAAGGAAGCCAAGGCATGGGATGGTGATGTCATCGAACTACAGTTGGCGCATCTCGAAAGTGGCTCGGTAAGAGCGATTTACAGGCGGCACGGACCGCTGGCATTAGTCGGCTCGCGCGCTAAGCTGATGCAGCATTGGGCTGACAGGATCGATGGCTTTGTCCGATCCAAAAAAATCGAGTCGTTCTCAAAGAGTCCGCACAGTCCCCAACAACAACAGAAGAGGAGGGAGGCGGCTGGTGGGCCTTCTTGGATACGTATCGAACTCTGTGCGTTGCGCCGCCCCCGGAAGTCCGCGAAATTTTTGAACAGTTTAGGAATGGAAATGCCATTGCATGCGACTGACCAACGATACAAGTCGTCAACTGGCATGCATAAATCTCGGTGCCCAGACCGCAAAACCATCGCAGTCAAGTCGATGGAGTAATTCCATACCGCCGATAACGGCTCGGCTCGTCACGAGCCGGTGACCAAGCTTACAAACGTTTAAGTTGATCACTACATCGGGTGTGCGATCATGCGGTCGCGGGTCACCTTATTGGAGGATCGGTACCATGACGAATGTCTCGAGCGCCCACTGCGGATAATTCCGCCGGACAACGCGACATAGACTCGTGGTCCGCTCCCGGCTCAAGAAAGGGCGCAGTTCTTGCGCCTCTTTTTTTTATTTTTTCTTGGTCGCCGGACAGCGCTTCCAGACATCCCAGTCCCAAGTGATGACGACTGGCTCATCGCGATTGAGAATCTTCGTGCAGGAGACATGCTGATTTGCATCGCCCCACTGGCAGTTCAGGTTCTTGGGCAGGATCGATCTTGGACGAATGTGAGCTCCGGCAGGGGGCTTCAGAGTAACATCAAAATTGCGAAGCAAAGCTGATGGCCGTGCCCAGACTTCGATATCATCATCCGAGTGCGCATTCTTCCACGCGTACCGCACCTTGGCGAGATCGTCCTTCACGCTGACCCCGACCTTGTAATAGGTGACGCTGCCGGACTTGTTCGTTTCGGCAGGTGGCTCGGTATCATTGAGGCGGTCGAAAATCCGTACGCTCTCTCCCGGCATGGCTTCGGCTCTGGCAAGATATGTTTCCGGTGGAGCATGAACGAAGTGCAGGTCATCATCGATGTTGACCTCGTCGATCTTGCCATCCTTCGGATTGCATTTGATGTTGGAAGCATCGACTGTTCGACTGAGATCGACAGTCTCGACATTGGACTTATCCGCGATAAGGCGTTCGGCAACATTTTTGAACTGAATGTAGGAATCGGCACGGGTATCGGCTGGCTTGACCAGATTTTCGTGCGCTTCGTTTATACCTACGCTCCCGTTGCATAGAGCCGTTGCACTTGTCTGCGAAACGACAATGGCGCTGAAGGGACCCTTGACCGTTACCTTCTTCTCGTAAGCGCACATAGTCTGGAAGGGAAATTTGGCGGCTCCCCAGGAGATCATCAAATTTTTGAGATAGGAATCAGCGCTTCCCTTGATCGGCTCAACGGCCGGCACGATTGGATCGTATGAAAGATACTTGCCGATTGTCGCAAGGTCGCTACCCTCTGTGGGTGTGCCGAAAAAGAACAGCAGCGACACCTTATCCGCGAGGTCTTTGTGGTTGAGCAGCATTTGCCGGACCGTCAGGCCACCAAGGCTGTGTGCGAGAAAAATTACCCTTTCGTGAGACAAGACCTTGTCAGCGAAAAGCCGGCCGTAGAGAAGTTCAGAAATTTCATTGATGGTCAGGCCCCCGTCTGGCGTCGCAGCTGGGTATTCCAGCACATAAATGTTGGCGTCGGCGAACGCGGGATCCGTCCGTAGCAATTCGGGCCAATAGGCACCCGTGCGCTCGTTGGTCCAGGTCTGGACCGCCTTTCCGGTCCAACCATGGACAAATACAATGATCGCTTTGTTCTTCGAATCGGCGCGAATAGCGCGCGAATTCTCCGTGCCCTCGGCTCGTGCGCCCTGGGCCAACGAAACGACCAACAACACTGAGAGGAGAATGTGGATGGAAGAACTATACAACCTGCTTGCCATGTCGCATCTCGCAAAATGTCACATGCAAATAAGAGACGGAAGTCGATCTCGCGTACGAACAGTGTTTCAATAGAGTCTCTCGGCCTTCCGGGTGTAGTTGAGTTACAAATCAACGCGGAGGAACCGTCACTACGGGATGCGGCCGAAGCGTATCCACTCCTGTGGTCCGATCTTTGTGCTAGCGGTTTTGACCTCCAGCACCTTGATGGTTTCGCCCGGTGTCAGCACATCGATCGGCTCACCCCACCCGCCACCCGCAGGGCCGGGGCGCACATTGACGCTCGTATTGGCCCCCAAAAGATCATCGGGTGCCACAGTTGACTCCGCACCGACGATCGTCGCTGCCAAATGTCCCTCCGGGGCTACGTGATCAAAATAGGGGCTGGTCCCGCCGGGAGCGCGAAAGGCGGTCCAACTCGTCGACTCTATTGCTGGAGGAGTGAATTTTCCGGGATCGCCGAGGGACGCCAGTTGCAACATCTGCTGTTCATAGGGGGAGCCGTCCCCAATATAGGTGAGCACGACGCCCGGCGCCTTGCTATTGGGATCGAGCAGGACTTTGTTATCCCAGCTGATCGTCCAGCGGCCATCGTCAGTCGTGACCGTGTTTGCGAGCGAATCGGCGATGGCTTTGTACTGCTCCAGCCTGTCCTTGGAATCCTGGAGCCATTGCTTTGCGTCGGCGCACGAAGCGTTCACCGCGTCCATGCAGAAGGCGTCCGCCCTGGCTTTGGCGGGATCGACATACTCCTTTGTCACATAGGCCTGACCCGACTGCACGATCACCGACCCGCCGCCCTGGGCCGCTGCGTTGAGAATGTCCTGCTGACTGCCTCCAGCAGCGGCTACGGCCATCCCACGCACCCCCGCAGTGACCGCCGCCTTTTTAGCGACCTCATCGACGGTCCCTGTCGGCATCGTGTTGACTTCTGCGTATCCCTTACTGACCACGTAGGCATAGGCTCCGGCACGGAGCGCTGCTTCCACGTTATGTCCCGACGAGTTGTAAGCCATCCACGCTGCAAAAGCGGCCGTCCCGGCCGGTCCTCCGTAGAGACTTGCTGCCGCCTGGGCAGCCTGGCGCGCGGCTTCGCTCTCCTGCATGAGCTTTGCGGCGTTCTCATTGTTTGATTGCAACTGGTCCGTACCAAGATGCCACATCGCGTCCACGACCTTGCCTTCACGCACGCGGCTCTCGGCCTTCGACAGCACATCTCCGTAACCGCTAACGGCGCGTTCTGCATACCGGGCAGACGCACGGACCGCGTCTATGACGTCATTGGCGGCTTTGATGTGGGTCTGCACGGCGTCCTTGACCCCTTGCACGGGGTTCGTCAGCGCGTCTGAAATCGCCGTCTGCGTTTCCTTGTCGAGTTTGGCCCCTACGGCCTCGACGTTCTGTGCGGCCGCCACAAGGTTCGGATCGCCAGAATTCTTTGCGGCATCTAGGGCAGCAGCTGCACCTGGAAATGCAGCACGCGCGAGATCCGACGGGTTGAGTATGCTTGGATCAAGTGAAGGCAACGGGTTGTTTGGCGGCGGTATGGGATTCGGCACTGACGGCAGATTCACGCGCGGGAAGCAATGGCAGATCGGACCGACACATTGCTCCGTTTCATCCTCTCCGCAGGAAGAATAAGCGGCCCCTACCGACATCGCCAGCAAAACGCTAGCCAAAAGAAGCGAACGCATGGAAAATCCATTCAGATGAGCAATACAACCTGAACGATAACCGTTTCGCGCCGGGGCGCAAGTGTTCGGGCCGACAAACAGATGGTCGTTTTTTGTGAAGAAGGGGCCGAGGGCTCCGCCCTACGCCCCCGGCAAGAACAAAATCGGCATCCTCCGATCTTCAGTCGCCAGGCTCCTTGCAGACCTCGGTCCCCCTGCCGATTTTCTTCTTGCACCCCCGTACCCGGTCTCGCCGACGGGAAGGGGTTCATGCGCGGAAGGGCGCAGAAACCCAAACCTAGGAGACCAACATGATCGCAACCACGGAGAACCCGACCGAAGCCCGCAGCCTTGTCCACATCCCGCTCAACAAGCTCAAGAAGTCGCCCAAGAATGTGCGGAAGATCCCGCACTCACTACTTCACGAAAGCCTTCCGGGCCCTACTGCCGTCGCCTTGCATCAACAATGCGAAGCAAATGGCTGGCGAGCATCTCGATACGTATCGAACTCTATGCATCGCCCCGCCCCCGGAAATTCGCGAACTTTTCGAAAGGTTACGAACATTTCCACTCACCCAAGCGTAAGCCGGCGGCCCATCCCTGGCGGCGTGCCCGAAGAATGGTGGCTTCAGTGAGCTGGCCTGTGGACCGGATCTAGGGTCTTGATTTAAGAGACGTATTTTCCCTTGCCTTATATGTATCATTTTTGGTACAATTCAAGCAGGAGAGCATGTGAAGCGACTACCAGCCGCCTTCTATCAGCTAGCTTCCGGACGTGAGCCGGTTCGCGAATGGTTGAAACTTCTGCCAGAGGCAGATCGTAAGATTGTCGGCGAAGACATCAAGGATGTGGAGTTCTCCTGGCCGATCGGCATGCCGCTATGCCGGGCGATGGGAAAAGGTCTGTGGGAAGTCAGGAGTGAGCTCGGCGGCGGTCGTATCGCACGGGTGTTGTTTTGTATTCACGATGGCCAGATGGTTTTGCTGCATGCCTTCATCAAGAAGACGCAGAAGGCACCTCAGGCCGAGCTTGAACTGGCGCAGAAGCGCCGAAAGGAGATCACATGAGGAAGAAGGGTCGTATTGGATCGTCCCTGGACAATTTTCTGAAGGACGAAGGGATCTATACCGAGGTAACCGCACGAGCCATCAAGCGTGTTATTGCGCGTCAACTTGATGCCCTCATGCACGATGAGGGGCTTACTAAGTCCGCTCTCGCCAAGCGCATGCAGACCAGCCGGGCACAGCTCGACCGGTTGCTGGATCCCGATAATGAATCCGTAACGCTCGCAACGCTTACGCGTGCCGCACAGGCCGTAGGCCGTCATCTGCGGATGGAGTTGGTTTAAGAGTGGATTGATAAATGGATCGGTCGGTGTCACGCCACGACTAACGCGGAGAGCGCCCACGTCGGCCCGCCAAAATAGCCAGCATATTTACTACAGATAATGTGCCCTCCGCACAGCGGGCTGCCATCCTAAAGTCGGCCGCCCGCTTATGTTGCAAAGCCAACGATAAGGCCACAGCTGCCCTCGCATGCGCTTCCCTGCTTTCCGAGCCCTGCAAATCAATCTCAATAATCGCTTCTAGCATCCGCTTAAGTTGTCTTCCAATCCATAGCATCAATGCCATTCATAAAACGTGATCTTACCTGAGTCAGAATTTCCGGCTCGGACGCTCTGCGGTTTCCGAGGGCTATTAAATCCTCGATCTCTTTGCTTCCGTCCAAGGCATACATGCCCGGCGCCGTAACCGTGTTCACACGCAAGAATCTGGGTTCGCCGACGAGAAGTTGCGCGTGCTTTACGGAACAGTCGACTTGCGCATTTATCAACAAATCAATGAGGGTTTTTCCCCATCGCGCCCAACCGGCTTGGGCCATGCTCTTCACGGTGAAGGGTTCTTCCGTAGTTCCGATGCTCAAGACATCGATGCGGTCTAGCGGAACGCCCAGGTAACAAATAGCCTCCACGATAGCAGCCATCGCTGGGCAGTTTGCCCAAACACCGCCATCGAAAAACGAAGCGTTGGAAATGAGATTCTTGACAACGGCTGATGAAAAATACGTTGGAGCGGCTGCGGTGGCTAAAGCTACTTCGACCGCATCTGTATTTTTGTCCGCCGCCAGAAGCGGGTGGTGAGGAGTCCGGAATACATGGCAGACGCCACCTATTGCATCATAGGCCGGGACCACTAAGCGACAAACGGAATCGCCCAACACCTTCCGGTTGGCGTCGCGATAATAAGCCTGCTCCAACTCATGACCTAGCGCTCGCTGAGAATATTTTGGGTTGAGTACGGAGCGCAGTTGGGACTTCCATTTCCTGTGAAACCGCATCGCCGGGAATACGACCGGCCCGCGATCGCGATAGAAGCGGAGCATGTCCTTGGGAGACAGCCCCATACCCAATCCGATTGCGAGGATACCGCCCGTCGATGTGCCGGCGATAAGATCAAACTGGCTCGCGGCGGTAACACCAAGTGCTTGTTCCAACGTGGTCAGGACTGAGGCTGTAAACGCACCTTTAATGCCGCCACCGTCAAGAGCAAGGATACGGAACGAGATTCCATCCGATACGCGTCCTTTGACGAGTGGAAGGCGCGAGAGTTGGTCGCAGATCGTACCAACAATCCCGCCAACATTCTCCTCAAGCGCGAGACGTTGGTTAGTTGCCTCGTCAAAGCCGTTCTTGAGTAATCTGATGACCTCTCGGTGATCGCGAACATAGTCGCCCGCTGCGCCGCCGAGTCCGCCGAGGAGAAAACAGGGCAAGCCACGTTGTATCGCGAGTCCTGCTTCAATCGGAACGCCAGCTCTGCCGGCGATGTGCTGCCACCATTGACCACCAACAGCGACAAATGCATCACAACGTTCCGACATCCATTGTCGCAGAATCGTCAGGCTATCATCTCTTGGTGAAGCGCTTCCCGTAGCCTCCGCGGTCTCATAGACAGTGCAGGTTTGCCGCCATTCCTGAATGGGTACGTTAGCCCGGTCTTTCGACCAGTATTTCGACACGGCCAATGTCAGGCAATCTTTGCGGCCACCGTTAGAGACGTGCTCCTTCGCTTGCGCGATCAGCTGACCAACAAAGCTTGGATGACTTCCATGAAGGATGTGTCCTCCATTTCTGAAAACTTCTGCTGCAAATTCACGAACAAAGGTCTCAACCGAATCCTTCTGCGCTGCAGTCGCGTCAGACGGCACTGCTCCCGCGAGCCAGATCCGCACACCATGAAGCGGGCCAGCGCTATTCAACGCAGCCTCCAGATCCCGTTACTTCATATTTTGACATCAGCAATTGGCGCCCCCGCACAATCTACACTCCTAGAGCTTTACATTTAAGAGTGTTTGATGCACGTCGAGACCAAGCTTCTGCATATCGCTGTTCAGCTTGGCGATTCCGGCCCATACGTCCTTATGGCAGCATGAGGCAGAGCGCTTTGAACCGCACACGCACATTCTCATGGCGCTTGGCTTGCGTAGTTGCCTTCTTAACTCATGCCAACTCGGGTCTCGCCTGAGAAGTTTGAGCGTGGAGTTAATCGACTCAACAGACGGATCGCCAGTGGTGTCAGCGTAATGCTCCACAATCCCCAAGACGCCATGGCTGTGGTCCGGCCACGGCCATTTTCCGTGCTCGTCGAAGTGACTCAGGCCAAACAGGTATGGAACAACAAGCGCTTCAATGAAGTGAAATAGGTTTGATCCTTCTGGAAACCTGCGCTGCTCCTCCTGCTTGACACAGAGGCACGCTGTTCCGATGCCCGGGTTGCGGTGCAGATCGCTCAGATCCGCAATTCCATATTTTGTAGCGATTTCCGCGGTTCTCGTTCCCGTCTCGAACAACGTTGGCATCGAATTCGGATAGTCAGGCGGCGCGACAATGCGCACCTGAAATTCGTCGCGCCTCTCTTCACCATCGAAGATGGCATGTAGGTCGAGAAATCCCTCCAATACGCCGCATCCCGCCGAATGAAGGCGCGGATAGCGGTATATGACCTGCGCAATCTCTTCGGCAGAAAAGTCCGTCACACACCTACCTCAGTAGGCCCACGGCTTCGGCGGATTTTGGATGATCGACGGCCCGGCGACGGTCGTGTAGGTAGAGGCCTTTTTTGCCAGCTCCTCGATGACCTTCGCTTCAGCCATATCCTCCCGCGCTTGAACAGCTTCTTCGAGCCATTCGCCAAGATGCTCGCGTCCTTTGTCGGCGACCCAGTCATAGGTCTTGCATGCCGTGGATAGCGTTGTGCCGTCGTCGAACTTTACGACGTCCAGAGGGTTAGCACCGAAGCTGTCAGCTTTGCTGTCCTGGTCTTTGATGCCGTGAATACGGACACCAATAATCGCATTGCCGCGTTTCCAGCTTTCACGAATCTCATATTTTACCCATTCGCGGCTCGCCGTCTCAGCGCCTATCAGTACGGCGGTAACGGTTGTGCTCTTGAGCTGCTCTTGAATCCATCGCTTGATGGCGGCATCACCCTCACGCTCGATCTTTTCCCAGGCAGCCGCGTCGATAAAGCCGAACTCGTCATCGTTGGAGAGGACACCGCTATTGCGGACGTTCGCGGCCCGCCAAGCGTCACGTTCGTAGTGAAAGCTAAAAAACGTTTTGCGCGCCATGGGCGCCTCCTATGTGTTGTTTTACAAACGGTCATGAATCAAGATTGGCCGTTCACTGTTGAATCATGATGTTGTTCGATATGCCGAACGCATGTTCGGTTGTCAAGTGCGGACGCGTTCGATATACTGAACATCGGAATTGAAACCGAAAGTTGACGATTAAATACCTGCAACTATTCAGGAATTCATCGACGCATGCCAACGACACTTCGGGATAAACTAAAAAAACTGCGCGCCGAAAAAGGATACTCACTCGACGAGCTCGCCCGTTTGTCGGGGGCGAGCAAGAGCTATCTGTGGGAACTCGAAAACCGTGATGAACGCAAACCATCGGCCGAGAAGTTGACCGACATCGCGCGCGTGCTTTCAGTTACGACGGAGTATTTGCTTGATGACAAGGCTGGATTTGACGATGCGCAGTTGAAGGAGGCTTTCTTCCGAAAGTTCAACCGTCTTGATGACGAGGATAAGGCCAAGATTAATGACATTATAGACCTGTGGGGCAGCAAGAAGTGAAACTACCAACGACGCCCGACGGTTGGGCTGTCCGCGTATCAAGCCTTGTCAAAGCCGCACGCGAGATCCAAGGCCTACCCCGCTTCCCAATCGACGTCGCGGCGATCGCGCGTGATTACTCTCGCAATGTCTTTCCTGGCGAGCCAATCACGCTCGTACACGGCGAAGCGCTGGGCGAAAGGTTCGAAGGTGCGCTCGCCCCGAATCCGAAAGCCAAGGGCGAGTGGGGTATCATCTATAATTCAAGCATTAAGTCGAAAGGCCGGATCAACTTCACCCTGGCCCACGAGCTTGGACACTACCTCCTGCACCGGCAGGGTGAACCGATCTTCTGCTCGAAACGTGATATGTGGGCCTGGGACTCTGAATATGGCGCTAGGGAAGCCGAGGCGAACCGTTTTGCATCGGTTCTTCTGATGCCTTTCGATGATTTCCGCGTGCATACGGAGACTTTTCGGCGCCCAACCTTGAGCGACTTCGAGTTCCTGCGTGATCGTTACGAGGTCTCGGTTACTGCGGCCATTCTCAAATGGCTGGAAATGACGACTCGGCGCGCGATGCTGGTCGTAAGCAAGGACGGCTTCATTGACTGGTCGTGGGGAAGCACACCCCTGTTCAAGTCAGGTGTTTTCTTTCGCGCGCGTCAAGAAACCATTGCTATACCTGAACGCTCGCTTGCCGCAAGCGCACAAACCGTGCCCAACAATAGCGTTCAACATCCTCCGGGCGTCTGGCATCCCGTGGAGTCGGTTTTTGAATCTGTACTGTTCTCCGAGTACCACGATATGTCGCTTTCTCTCCTGATCTATTCAGGCGATGCAATTGGTCGAAGCATTATAGAGATGGATGACGAGACCGTGCCTGACACGTTCGACAAGTTTTCGGTTTAGATTTCGATTTGAACAATGCGGAGTTTGTTGAACTACTGCAATTTTTGACAGTCTCTGAGAAATCACTTGCGCTTTAATGGAGCTACATGCAGGTTCGCGAGCTTTTTCCACGCGTCGCTTCATGGCCAAAAAACATCATTCACGCCGTTCTGACAATCGTTATCCGTCCGTAGATTTCCTCGATCGAACGATTGACACTTGGCAACCGTATTCCGACCGGAAGCTTAACGCCCCAGGCCCCGCGAGATCAGAGTTCCCACGACGATCTGACGGTTGATGTCGACTTGTATTTGACGGAATCTCGCCAACGTCATTTCAGAACTCGCGCTCTCAACATTGCTGGCCGTTTGCACGAAGGAGTCGGCAAATGCTAGAAGCATATCAGCCTGATCGGAAGTGGCTGTCGCCTTGAAGGGACCGAGGAACTGAAGAAGCAATTGCTGCTCGGGCGGCTGAAGGCGGGACATGTCAAACGGCTTTCCCTTTAGAAGGGAAGCCGCACGCACATATTCCTCTCGGCTAGCACGAAACTCCGCCGCCGATTTCGAGAAAAGTTCTTTGGCTTCACCAGAAGTACGCTTTTCGAGTTGTGCCATGGCCGCGTAAAAATTCTGGTGTCCCGTGAACGCGTGCGCTGCACGCGGAGCGTGTGGCATCTTCGGCTTGACCTCCATAGGCATTGCCGATGAACTCGGCTTGCGCGGACGTGGTGCTACGGAAGACGAAGGTGAGGCCAGCGATTACTACCGTCCGCCTATCCATTACAGTCGCTCCGCTTGATTTGCGCGAGCGTTTGAAACGGCTGGTTCGGCTTATCCGGCAAACGCTTGCTGATCTGAGGTAACTTGGCGAGAATGCAAAAGTCGGCGACTAAGCTCTTGCGGAACTCCGGGGAGATGTATTCGGAGTTTCTCTCGACGAGTGTAGCGTTGTAAAAATTGAGCAGCACGCCGATCTGTGACGACAACTTTGCGCGTTCTTTGGCATCGAGCATCGAAACATCCTCGGACTGGGCCGCAATCAGAGCACCGGGGTTGTCGGCAAGGAACCGCAGGATGTCGCGGGATTCCTTGTAGATGCCCTGCTCAGTCGTAAACACCAGCGTGCGATTCGTCTCACGGATTTGGTAGCCGGTAAAGAAGAGGCCGGCTGCGGCGAGACCCGCGCCCGCGAGTTTCAGAGACGACTCAAGATCGAACGGCATCGAGGTGATCCTTGTCGGCCGCATGTTCGGCGAGGATGCACTATGTTATTGCATGCACCTAGGCGAATGCGGCCACGTTTCGCAAAGTGGTCAAGCTCGGCAGCAGCTGAAGGGCCACGCCCTCGATGCGCACGAAATCGGTGACTCTCTTCACCGTCGTGGACGTTCCATTCTGTGATGGAATGCTGAAATCGGACGATGCGCCGGGGAAGGCGCTGTTTCCGGTCAGCGGATCCTGGCCGACTTGATCGGGAAACACCGGACTGAAGTCCGTCCGGCCCAGCCAGCGCATGATGGTGTAGAATTGCTTGTTGAGATTTGCGCACAGGAACATGCCGACAAGGCCGCGATCCACGCCATCGTCCTGCTCGCCTTCGAGGAGAGGGCCATATGGCATGCCGCGCCGGAGGACCCGCGGATAGCCGCCCGGAAACAGCGTCTTGTTCACGTCGTTCAACGGCTGGTGACGCGCGTTGGCGACGCGAATATGCGCGGCCAGCGGACACTTGATGCCGTGGGGATCATCGACGTAGTCGAAATCGTCGCGGAGTGCGGCGGCCTCGTCGGGCCGGTCCGGAGACAGCATCAGCGGCGTCCCGTCCCGCCATCGGCCCATCATCTTCGCAGCCAGGTACTCCTCCGCGTCCGCTTGCGGCAATGTCGGTGCGAGCTTTGGCGCGTTCTCGCGCAGGAAGCGGTTGAAGGCCGCGACATCCTGATACAGCATCATGAATGCCATGAACGACCCATCGCGCACGAAATCGCTGAACGGCGGTTGGTCCGGGTAGCTCGAGTAATTCGGCGACGGATAGCCAAGCACAAAGTCGCCTCGGGGAAGAGCACCGCCAGTGGGGATATCGTTGTCCCAATCCACCGAGGGATGCGAGATGCCGTCCCGGTAACCGAAATGCAGCCGAAACCCGTTGACCGCGCGACCCGTGATCGGTTCGCCCTCGGCCGAGGTGAGAAGCTCCAGCATGTCGGCGCGCTCAGCCGCTGCCTTCACATGGGTGGTCACATCCCGTAGTTCGTCCTCGGAGCTGACGCTGAGATGCACGATGACGTGTATGTCGGTGCTCAGGAAACGCTTCTTCCACCAATTCGCGGGCGTGCTGGCGCCTGACGCGCGCAGCGATTCCGAGAGCGGTGGTTCGTTGAACAGATAGAAAGCTGACGCGGCGGCGGCCTCGCCGCCCATCGTATCAAAGGCGCCCAGCGCGAGAAGTCCGTTCCAGCTCAGCGAGATGTTGAGGATAGGAGCGGCGCCCAGGGCAGCGGGATCTCCCTTGGACACGGACGGCAACAGGTCCGACAGGAATTGACGTCCCCCGTCCTTCTTTTTCACCTGGAAAAGCAGGTGTCGGGTGATCGGATGCAGGCTCGACCCGAGCAGCAGGGATTGGACATTGTCGCGACTTAAAGGGGCCATGGTGTCACCAGATCCCGGCTGCCCGCGCTTGGCCGCACGCGGCTGCGTCGTCGCAGCCGCAGCGCGGCCGTTTTTATTTCAGCAGGGGGAGGATCTGCTTCACGGTGCGAGGACCGTAGGCGTGGAAGAGATATCCCTCCGTTTGCTCCCAAGGATCCTTCTCGTCATACACCGAGTTGCCCAGCGACCTGATTTGCAATTTCTTGGATGCTTCGAAGAAGGTCTTCTCGTTATTCACCTGGTCCCAGGACCCCGGGCCGTTGGCGAGCGTAAAGATCTGCTTGAAGAGATCCGGAAGGTTCAGCCGGAAAAACTCGGCATATTCCTCATGACTGCCATCGTACTCGGTGAGCACGACGAAGTATTTTCGGTCAGGCGTGATAAGCACCCGCAGGAAGTGAAGGATCTGCGAATCCCTGGCGGCCTTTTCGATCAGTGGCTGATCGCGCGTCGCGAAATTCGCTTCGATATCAGCGAGCAGCTTTTGGCTTTCGGCGTCTTGCCGGATTGGGACGAAGAGATTCAATGCGTGGGCCATCTTGGCATCTCACCTTAAAAATTACTGTCAGTGGATACGAATTCAAAAACCAATAGCGAAATTCTATGACAGGAAGCGGTTTGTCGCCAGAGCATCCTTAGATTTTTTTTATCATAGAGGACTTTTCAAGGTTGTATTGAGCTGTCACTATGCCATGCATTTTTATTCACTTGCCGAGATGCCTTCAGGCTTCATTATGACGGGTGCTGGATGGGACCCACGCCAGAAACGATTGCGCAGCGCGATACGAGCAGAGATGGTCTGCGCAACAAGATTGAGAGTTTTGTTCTCACACACGGCCGGCCTGTTTGGGGATTTATCAATCGACAGCCCTGGCTCAGCAGGATCGTCAATCGCGTCATCGTGAACGATGCCGTCGGCAAGGCGCCGTTTCGGCCGCTGCTTTTGAGCACGATGGCGGATTATCCCTCGTGGTCTTCGCTGACTGAACGCACGTGGTTCTCCCGCTATCTGCCGCCGAAAGATATCCCGAACCTGCCCCCCATCGAGGATTTCGCGTATCTTTATGTGACCCGGGCATCAGGTCCACGACTGTCGGATAAGTCCACGCTGCTGTTTCCGACGTTTGCGCAGTGGTTCACCGACGGCTTCATGATGACGTCCGCTTCGGACACCCGCCGGACCACGACCAGCCATCAGATCGATCTGGGTCAGCTCTACGGACTTACTGACGACGTGCAGCACGCGCTGCGGACTCTCGATAACGGGGCAAGCGCGGCAGGTTGCTGTCCGAGATCGTCGGCGGTGAGGAGTGGGCGCCTCGCTTGTTCGACGACCACGGCGTCCGCATCCCGAGATTCGACGCTCTGCCCGCGCCGATGAAGATGCCGGACAGCCTGCCCGCCGACCGCAAGGCGACGCTTTTCGCATTTGGCGGGGAACGGGCAAACTCCACGCTCTTCACGGCCGCGATCAATACGCTGTTCCTGCGCGAACACAATCGCTTGTGCGGCGTCATCGAGGCCGCGAACCCCGGCTGGGACGATGAGCGCGTCTTTCAGACGGCCAGAAATGTCAGCGTGGTTCAGCTGATCAAGGTTGTCGTCGAAGAATACATCAATCACATCTCTCCCTACTGGTTCAGGCTGCTGAGCGATCCCTCGCCGTGCTACACTGCTGGCTGGAATCGCGAGAACTGGATTCCGGTCGAGTTCAACCTGCTCTATCGCTGGCACAGCCTGGTGCCGGAGACGGCCGTCTGGAACGGCGCTCCAATGCCGATCAGCGGAGCTCGCTTCGGCAATCAGCCCTTGTTGCGAGATGGGCTGGGAATTGCGCTCGACAGCGCCAGCAAATCGCAGGTCTGGCGTCTCGGATTGTTCAATACCGCCGAATTCCTTCGGCCGGTCGAACTCGCCAGCTTGAAACAGGGGCGCGATAATCGCCTGGCGTCCTACAACGACTACCGCGAAAGAATGAAGTACCCGCGCGTGACCCGGTTCGAACAGATTAGCGGAGATCCCGAGGTCGTCGCCGCCCTGAAGCGACTTTACGCCAACGATGTCGAGCGGGTCGAATTTTTCGTCGGCCTCTTCGCCGAGGATCCGCCGGAGCGTTCGGCAGTCCCGCCGTTGATCGGGCGCATGGTCGCGTTGGATGCCTTTTCGCACGCACTCACCAATCCCTTGCTTTCGCCGCACGTTTTCAAGGAAGAGACATTCTCGCCCGCAGGTTGGGCTTCGATTGCCAAGACATCTTCGTTGCGCGATCTCGCTGACCGGAACCTTCCGAACGGCACGGCGGGCCTGCGCATCTTTCGAAGTCTCTGCCAGATAATATACTTTGCGCCGAAGCTCCGGTGATCCAAACAGGTATTCAGCGATCGCGGCTGCCCCTACCAACATGTCATCGCCGTATTCGTCGGGGCTGTCGCTCTTCGGGTCCATTTGTCCTCCCAATTGCTGTTGATAGGTCCTTCGCGGCTGCGAAAGACATTCCCGGGGCAGATAGGTAGGAATATTCGCTTGAACCTAGCTGGCCGGTCTCTTGGGTGGACTGCCGAAAACAGGTAACTCCGCGATGTTTGCCCGCCTCTTGTCTCGAAAAGCTGGCTTGGGGAATGTCGCTATTGTCTTTTTTTGGTAGCCCCAAAGTCAATTTCAAAAAGCCGCGATTTCAAAAGGTTACAAAACATTCCGGTCAAATGCGCTTACATGCACACGTTCGTATTGCGAGCGCCGCCGCTGGCGCATGCGCGGTCATGCAGTCGTGTTCTGCCGATTCGTCGAAGCGCCTGCGTCAGATCTTCCGGCGCCTGGTCGAAGGGGGCGTCAATCGCGAACGAAGTCTCGCGTATGTCGTCGGATATGAATGATGCCGCTCGGCATTCTCGTTACCGATCATTCCGATTCCTTCCGTGCCGATTCCCAATCCTTCCGCTCTCGGTGAGAAACGGCTCTCGCTAACCTCGATCTCCGATCAACCGCAAAGAGGAGATAGTTATGAAAGTCATCACCATTGGAAAAAGACTGGTCCCAGTCGAGCAGGTCGCATTCGTCGAGCCCTTCGATCCTTCAGCCGGTGTCACTACCGAAGCTTCATGATGGCATCGAACGGGTCTGGAGCTAGGCTGACTCAATCGAACCTATAGGAAGCCTGAAAAAACGTACCCCAGCGCTCCATGCTGAATTTCGAAAACTGAGTCCCAGCGATGATTCCCGGGCCATCGCAGCCTGTGCATGTCGCTTCACCGAACTTTTTGGTCCACATTGCCCAGTAGCGCCCGCCGACGCCGATGCTGAAGTTTTTGGTGATCAAGTAGGACAACACGTTCTGCCATGAGGTGTCGTGCTTCGGCTGTATCGAAACCGGCTTGCTCTAGCTGTTGAATCGTCCCCGATAATGCGGCGATTTTGGCCTGGATCTGGAGCAACTTGATGGGCCGCTGCTCTTGCACCTTGATGTACCCGCTGAGGAGCGACTTCCGCGCGCGCAGCATTGCTCCTAGTCTGAAGATGGGCAGTAGCGATCTCGACGGGCACAGCGCCAAGGTTCCATTGGAATCGTCCCCGGCTGAGCCAGAGCCGCGATCCGCCTTCAAACGACCAACCGGCGGCGTAAGCCATCGGCGGCGCGCCGGCAGGTGCTTTCGCGTACAACGGTGCATCGGACCACTGCGTCCACGGGTCGGCGCCAAAATGGTAGTTCAGTCCGATTTTTCCGATGTGATAGTTGCTGGACAGGCCCGTTGTGTTTACTGGCAGAATTGCGAATGGCGGATTTTGTACCGTCGGAGGAGTCGCGACACTTGGCCCACCGAAATGCAGATAGTTGTACTCTACTTTGACCGACCATGCAGGCGTAAGCGCTTGCTCGACGCCCAGCCCGATGGTGCCACCGAGGCGACCATAGTCGAAGTGGGTCTTCTGCTGTGGCCCGAGGCCTTCGAAGTTGTTGACGATGTCGCCCCGAATGTTTTGCCAAGCAACGCCTCCCTTGAGATAGGCCAGCGTGTGTCCCAGCGCGCCAAACGCGTAACCGACGCGACCGGTCCCGGTGGCAAAGACGTTGGGACCAGTCTTGCAGTTTGCGCTCACGATAAGGCCGGATGCCGCGAGGCAAGTATTTGTGCCCTCGGAGACAGCCCCGCTTGCATCGAGTTCGACGCCAAACAACCAGCCGTTGTTCTGCCAGTTAAAGCCGAGCTGGCCGCCTGCGAGAAACACTGGGGTATCGACGACGCCCCCATAAATTGACGGACCGTACGGATTTCTGAATGAGGTTCGGCCGTAGCCGCCGCCGACGTGCCCGCCAATATAGCCTCCCGACCAGTTCCACACAGGAGCAGGCAGTTTCACTACTGGCACAAGGTCTGCCGCATTGGCTGCACCTATTGCGACGAGCGCAATTGTTGTGGCTCCCGAAAGAAGAACTCCAGACCGCATCGAACACTTCCCTGCATTTTCTCGGTCCATAACCGAGCGTCCTTGTTGTCGCCAGCAAACCGTCGGGGCGAACCAGACGCTAGCAGCGACGCGCGGCAAGTCCGTCCCGAAGACCATCGCACTGCGATTGGTGATGATGCCGTGAACCGAGCAAGTTGCGTGCCGAAGTGAATTCGCAGATTATGGAGGCACTTCGTAGTGGCGTGTAGCGTCAAATTGCTGACATTGGTCTCAAGACCGACAGCCGGCGCACGTGCGCCCACAATGCGCTTGTCTCCCTCGACTACCGGGACCAAGCGCTCAAGATCGAACTGTTCGAATTGAACAAGGCCCGCGCCCGGCCAGGGCACGGCTGTTGATCCCTCACGGCTGCCGAGCCTGCACAGATGGCGGTGTTCGCCTTACCGAAGTTCGAGCTCTCTGATCGCAAGGGCCGCAATTTCCGCCGGGGCACGGACAACGGTTTGTGCAATCTTGATGATCGTCCTCGCGATCATCTCCGTTAGCGGATCGTCACCATCCTTCACGCAAAGGATATGGAGCGCTTGCTTGTAAGCCGCCGTGATGCGGCTGGCTCCATCGCGGCGTCTCGAACTAATCGTTGAATAATGCCCATCTCTCAACCGGAAATTCGGCATCGTCTCCCTCCCACCTGAGACGAACCATGAACGCTTCCCCCGAACGGAGTTCACCGAGAGAAGCAATGCTACAGCGTGAAATTTAGTAGTTCATCGCCCAATGGGCGCTCCAGACGCCATCTACCAACCCTGATAGGTGCGTCTTGTGTGTCTTCGGAGATACGATGCGAGGCGGATATAAGGGCTGACAGCGTGGGATAAGAGAAAATGACTGATAGACGTGGCCTTTGGTTCGGTCTCGGGCTCGGGGGCTGTGTCGGCCTTATGTTTTTGACCGGCGGGCTAGCCGGTAACGGCGGTGGCTTCCGTGCGGATGACAAGCCTTCAATCGACAAGGTTAGATCAACCTGGCGAGCGCAGGATGGTGAGACGGCGGAGGAAATCTTTGCCAAGGTCTCGACGGTAGCCCACTTCGTTCCCAGGGGATGGGAGGCTGGCCGAAAGACCGACACTGGCGAGCCCGTTGTCTTTTCATGGGCCAAACACCGGTCTGATAAAACGAAGGACGAATATACGGTCACTTGGGAGGTGGCACCCGATGGCACAATGAAACTTGTGGCTGCGTATTTCTCGCAAGATTCTCCACGACTGGATCAAGGCGTGGAGGGCCGATAGGCCAGACGGGTTGAACCGCAAGCGCGGACCCAAGCCTGGCCCCCGCAAGCTGAAGCCGCTAGCGACGTACGACGACAAGCGCTCCGCGCTCGCCAAAGCGCGCATCGCCGAGCTCGAAGGGCTGGTGGGGCGCCAGCAGATGGACCTCGATTTTTTTCGACAAGCCTTGCGCGCCTTGGAGCGGCCGCCAGCGCAAGGCAAATCCGCATCCGCATCGTCGAAGTCATCCAAACGATGACTTCGCAGGTAACAGACGCAAACGCCGACGTGCATTGACTATGCCGCCTGGCGGGCCTGCCGCGCGCGACGTATTTCCGATCCCTTGGCAAGGGATTGTCAACTCCTCGACAGCTAACGCTCCTAGCATGAGACTTGGATTTCGACAGCCGACCGAAGCTTTCGAAGCGGCTTGCTGGCTTGCTCGGAGCGCAGTCGCGTGGGTTGCATGACTGATGTCGACCGCGTGCGGTCTAAAGGAGCTGACCGCGATGTTGTCCGACAAGATGCCGACCGGCGAGCGCGGCAGGTAATGGTGGCTTGTTTCTGGTTTTGACCTCAACGATCGGCTTGCTCAAGCTGGACCTCCGGCCCGTCGTCCGAGCTTCGCTTCGGAGGCTGTGAAAACAACTATCCCCATTTGAGGAGAGTGGCGTGGAAGCCAACTATTGCGACCCATTCAATACGGGCGCCTGGATGCACCAGTACGCTGCCTTGCAAGAGCGGCAGCGGGCAAGTCAAGAAGCTGACAACGTGCCGGCGGATCAAGCGGGCTTTGAGCAGCAGCTGAGCGATCTGCACCTCAGATCCTCTGATGAGAGTTCCGCAGAAGGGAGCTCGCCTGATGCTGGTTCGCCGGTTGCTCGCCCCGCAGAGGCGCATGGAAGAATCCAGCGCACTGATGTCGGCGGTTCGATGCGGATGCCGTCACCATTCAACCCGCGGGATAACTGGCTCAACAACACACGCTATAGCGTCGACCTGCCTCGTGCTCGTAGCTCGAGTGGCGACGCGTCGCCGTCTGACTTGCAGGACGGGCTGTTCAGCAGCACGCGCTATACGGCGCCATCGGAACTGCAGCCTGTAGCGCGCACGAAGGAGAGAAAAAGCCGGGGACTGTGGTCGCGCTTTAAGTCAGTGGTTGGTGGTAAAGCGTTTGGGGGAAGTCGCGGCAAAAAGTCGCCCAGCGGCTCGGCGTCGGACGTGGACATTTCAACAGAGTTTCAAGTGTATTATGCCAAGCGCGGCCGCGAGATCGAGCCCTACGAGGACGACGAACAACTCATTTCCATTTTCAAGAGCGCAGCCGAGCGGGACCGCATGAACCCTCGCACTGTCGCGAATATTGCAAGCCATCTGCGCAACTTGAGCGCTTATCTTCGCCAGAACGAGATGGCGCCAATGGCCGACCGGGTTAACAACGATTCGTTGGATGCAGATGCGGCGAGATATGCTAGCACTAATCCGAGCATCATTGGCGCGTTGAGAAAGCTGCGGGCGGCCTGTGCCGGACAAACGATTGATTTCGCCAAACGCGGCCGCGAGATCGAGCCCTACGAGGATGACGAACAACTCATTTCCATTTTCAGGAGCGCAGCCGAGCAGGACCGCGGAAACCCCTCCACTGTTCGGAATACGGTAGGCCACCTGCGCAACTTCGGCGCCTATCTTCGCCAGAACGAGATGAGGCCAATGGCCGACCGGGTTAACGAAGAGTCGTTGGATGAAGATGCGGCGAGTTATGCTTGCACTAATCCGAACATCGTTGGCGCGTTGAGAAGGCTCCGGGCAGCCTATGCCGGACAACCAATCGATTTCACCAGACGCGGCCGCGAGCTCCAGCCCCACGAGGAAGACGAGCAACTCATTTCCATTTTCAGGAGCGCAGCCGTTCGCGACGGCATGACCCCTGGCACTGTTACGAATATTGCAGGCCATCTGCGCAACTTGAGCGCCTATCTTCGTCAGAACGACAGGGCGCCAATGATCGGCCGGATTAACGATGGTTCGTTGGATGCGGATGTGGCGAGTTATGGTAATCGGGATATCGCTGGCGCGTTGAGAAAGCTCCGGGCAGCCTATGCCGGACTACCAATCGATTTCAAACGCGGCCGCGGTGTCGTCGTGGGTCTTCACTCCGAAGACGCGGAGCTGATGGGGAGGTTCAAGGCAGCAGTAAGGCGGGCTCAGGTTCCCACAGAGACCATCAAACGAAATCTGCGCCATCTTAAGGATCTTGCTAATTGGCTCTTTGAAAAGGACAAGGCCCCATTGGCCTCTCGGTTCCGCGGTGAGTCAATAAGCAACGATATCCTGGAGTATAGGCACAAAGGGGGCGACCCTGGGACCGCTTCAGGTCGGCGCTAACTCATCTCCGAAGGCTCGGACCCGGTGAAGAAATCGAACAACTCGGGCCCGGCCCCCGCGTCATGGGACCTCGCACGCTGGATCCTTATCCCGACGACGCGCGCCTCATCGAAGACGCGACCAGGCAAGCCTTACACGACCTTGGAAAATCGACCTCGAGGCAGAGGATGCCTACCAATAACCGGGCCAGCCGTCTTCGCGGGCTCAGTGACTGGCTCCGAAGGGAGCAAAGGGAGCCCATAGCTGGCCGGGTCAACGGCAGCGAGCGCCAGCAAAGTGAGCTGCAGAAAGATGCTCGGGACTACGCGGGAGCCACTAACGACTGGCACTTAAGGCGAGATTTGAACGAGCTTCGGAAGTACGAACAACTCGTTGAGGCGAACCAGGCACTGGGGTTGCCCCCCCCTGAGCAGGCGGATTGGCCGTGGGGACCTGCCGAGTCGCAAGCGGGAAGTTTTGATCAGGAGCAGCTCTGGCGGGAGGCGGACCAAGCTGGAGGGCAGGCACCCGCCGGGTGGGACCATCCTTGGTCGGGGCCGTCGTCGCAGTCCGATCAGCGCGCCGGGTCGCAGAC
>NZ_KI421480.1:0-4627 GCF_000472925.1 Bradyrhizobium sp. Ec3.3 | reverse complement strand
CGCGCCGGGTCGCAGACGGTCAGCTACGATCAGGAGCAGCTTTGGCACGAGGCGGACCAAGCTGGAGGGCAGGCACCCGCCGGGTGGGACCATCCATGGTCGGGGCCGTCGTCGCAGTCCGATCAGCCTGCCGGGTCGCAAACGGTCAGTTACGATCTAGCCGAAGCCGTATGGGCGGTGCTTACCGGATTGGCAGGCCAGTCCTCAGCGCAGCCGTCGTCAGACTTCTTCCGCGGTGTTGGCTATCCCGTCAATTTGCCGTCCACCCCGCAGGAGCTGCGAGATGATGCTCATTATGCGCCGGCATTTCCGAGCACGACCTCCGATGCGTCGAAAGCGCCGGCCCCCGACCGCAGCGGGCGGGTGCTCGACACTAGGGAATGGCTGGGTGACCAGCATATTCTGCGGGATTACGAACTGCTGATGCAGGACTTGCAGCGGAACAATCCGGACCTCGCCGCCCGGACGCGGTTGGTCGATCCCCTCATCGCCCACTATCAACTGCGCCTGGGGCCTGCGAACGTGATGCTCGCCACCTTCCAGCGCATTGTAAATGTGAATGGTAACGATACAGCCGACTTTCTGTTCGTGCCAGTGAACGACGCAAGTGCTTCGGATCCTGTTCTCCGGGGCACCCACTGGTCGCTGCTGTTCGTTGATCGTCGCGATCGGGAGAGTCCAGTTGCCTATCACTACGACTCTAACCGGGGACAAAACGACGAGCGTGCAGCAATGCTCGCACAACGGCTGAGTGCTCGTCTGGAGCCGGTCCGCATGACCCAGCAGCGGAACGACTATGATTGCGGTGTCTTTGTGCTGGACGGTACGCGGGCGCTGGTTAGGCGATTGGCGCAAAGACGACGACCAGCCGTGCTGCATCTTGACAACCTCGTCGCCGACCGGCTGGCACTGCGAAACAGACTAAGGGGTTGACGTCAGCCTCTGCTGATAGAGCCGGTGGAGTGCGGCGCGGCACGAAGTTATCGGGGATCCCACGCTCGCCGACGCGATACTGGATCGTCTCGTCCATAACGGTCATCGCCTCCAGCTTGCCGGCGAGATCATGCGAAAACATAACGCCAAACCATCACCCTTGACGAGCAGCCAGGACGCTGACCCATCACCGCCTCGGCCGGAGGGGCTGCTCACGATCAGTAAAATGTGCACAGAAGCGGAAGGAGAAACACAACCCGCGCAACAAATCAGGGGGGCTTCCGCATATTTGGTGCAGGTCGTGGGATTCACGGAAGGCGCGAATAAGGTCAAAAGGTCGATATCGCAGATCAAAAGAAGCCGATGAGGCGCTCAGCTTTGTAGGGTCTGGTCACATCATTTCAGCGCAGCGAACGCCCGATCAAAGCGATAGTCTGGGATTCTGATCCGCTCTTTTGTAGGGTCGAAGCGGGATTCCACCTGGTCTGTGAACGGGGTGATGTTCGCCAGGTCGCAGACGCGATCGACCGGCGTGCCACCGCCGAGTGCGGTATGCGGGCGGCGCCAATTCCAATGATGTTGCCATTCGGCAATCCGATCCTCGATATCGGCGGCTTTCGGATCGACCGTTGACCAGAACTCCTCGAGGTCTGCCCTTTGAGTTCGTTCGACTTTGCCATTCAGATGCGGTGAGCGCGGCTTTATAGGACGGAACTTTATCGCCCAGTCCATCAGCGTTTGCTGCACAGCCTCGGCAAAGAACTCGCGGCCGCGATCGGTCTGGATGCGCTGAATCGGAAACGGCGTCTCCTCAATGAGGCGCTCCAGGAAGTCCAGCGCGTTGGCCGCTGTGCGTCGGCGATAAACGCCCAGCACCTTGTAGCGGGAGCAATCGTCAATCGCCGTATACTGGTAAACGCCCGGCGCGATCTTGCAGACGTCCATCTGCACCCGGTCGCCGGGAACTGGCCGCGCGTAGCGCTTTGTGCCCTTCATCTTGCGGCGCGGCCGCTTCAGTACCTGCTCACCGTGGCGACACAACACGCGATGCAGCGTGTCGAGCGAGTGCGTGCCGCATACCGTGGCCGCACTGGCGCGATGGCCGGCATCCGAATCGGTTGGTAACATTTTCCTACGCGTGGCGTGCCGCGGCACCGCTGTCCTGCTGATTTGATTTTCTTCTTGCTTCGGAAAATAGGAAGAAAGTAGAGAGACGCGAAGAACGAACTCGGCAAAGGCAGCTCGACGGCCTACGCCGATCCACGAGCCAGGGCGATCAGATTTAGCGGCAAGGCAATGTCCTGCCCCTGTCCTCCAAAGGCGCTGGGCTAGTTCTCGCAGGCGGCGCCGCATTGTCCTTCGCTTCGATCTGAAGATCCACGGGGACGGCTACGAAGCAGTGCCTGTTCTACACGTATCGAATGCCATCTCGGCCCTTCGTTCTTGCGGCCCGAGAAAATCGAAGGAGACATCAGGGAATGTTCGGACTTTTCAAACAGGGTGAATTGGAGAAGCCTGCCGCCATTGACCGGTCGCAGGCCGTCAGCGAATTCCAGATGGACGGGACGGTCATTGCGGCCAACGAAAAATTCCTGAAAATGATGGGATACGCCCAGTCGGAGATCCAGGGCCACCATCACCGCATGTTCGTTGACGCAGATGAGCGAGACTCGAACCGCTATCGCGAGTTCTGGGCCCGGCTTAACCGCGGCGAATGCCAGGCCGGGCAATTCCGGTGACTTGCCAAGGGCGGCCGGGAAGTATGGATGCTGGCAACCTACAATCCCGTTCTCGACGAAAAGGGAAAGCCTTTTGCGGTGGTGAAATTCGCCACCGATGTGACCAATCAGAAGCTAGAGGCGATTGATACGTCCGGACAGATCGACGCGATCGGCAGGTCCCAGGCCGTCATCGAGTTCGGCATGGATGGCATGATCATCACCGCCAACGCGAACTTTCTCAAAGCGGTGGGTTATTCGCTACCCGCATTTATCGAGGCGGGTTCAATCCACTGTGAAGCGAGCCCATAGCTTCGGAATTAATCGGGTCTGCGGGAGCTTGTGCTTCGTATATCGTTGGGCAGTTAGTACACCTCAAGGTTCGGTGCTGGAACCCCGGTCTTCCCGGTACAACCCTGAGAACTTCCGCCTTGCCTCCGCACCTCGGGCAGCGGGGCCACATCGTCTCGCGGGGTGAAAGCTTGTTAGTGAGCTGCGCGTCGAGCATGCGACGCTCCCTTCTGCTGTGAGGGCGGGAGCACAACACTCTCCGCCACCGATAAAGGCCACGGGCGGCGCGGTGATGACGGCAGCCTACGCCCAACGTACGCACCGCGTTTAGCAAAAAAGATACATAAAAAGCCGGCGAAAGGTGCCAACTGCGGCAGCGTCAATGCCTTGTCTGGTCCATTTCGAACGTGAACTTAGCCTTGCAGCACCGGGCCGTTGTCATCTCGGACTTCGATGGCCATTCGGTGCCGTGGGGAGCTGTCGCCGTTACCCCTGACTGCGTTCTTTGCCATGTCTACCAATGAGCGAGCAGCTTCTTCCTGTACGGATTCAATGTCGGGGAGTTCTATCCCTTCAAGGCGCAGCCGAATTGGTTATGGTTGTTTGGGGTTCGTAGCTGCGACGCTCGGGAGCGCGCGGGTCGGACGCTTATCATTGGGTTTCTTGACTGGGGCGGCAATCAATCCCTCTCGAATAGCCTGTTTCCGGGCCAGCTTGCGAGCGCGGCGAATCGCCTCGGACTTTTGGCGGGCCGCTTTTTCCGAGGGCTTCTCATAGAAGCTCGCCCGCTTCATTTCTCTGAACACGCCTTCGCGTTGCATTTTCTTTTTCAGAACTCGAAGTGCCTGCTCGACATTATTGTCGCGAACCAAGACTTGCATTCGTCAGAACTCCTAGTTCGCTGCACCATGTCTGAAAAGACGCAGCCTGCGACGCAGAGCGCCGCGACAACTTAAGTGGCCGACTGTCATATGGTTCCCCGCCGACTACGTCAATCCAGAAGAGAGAAACTAAATCGGACTACGCGCGTCGTAAGCAGATGGAAATCCATCTTGTTCGAGTCACGACCGATGACGCAGAGCGCCGGATTTGGCTGGCTGCCACGCCGCGTGAGGAGGCCGTGGATCGTGTCCTCGACGCAACTCCCGAGGGCTGGACAGCAACTCTGATTGAAGAAGGGCTGAGCGGAGAAGAGTCTGCGAACCTCGCCATGCCCCCCGGGGGAAGTCAGAGAGATGCCTTCGAAAACGCGCCTGTCCTAGGACGGTATCATCCGATCACGCTTGGCCGCTCCCGAGGGCCGCCCTCCCTAACATGCCGATCGAATGTCTGTTGAGGGTGTGCGCCGTGACAAGGCGGCGCTTTCCAGTGGGTGCAAGTCCCACCCGGCAAACGCTCCAGCCGGAAGCAATCGGAGCAGTCATGGAGGTAACGAAGTGGCTGAAGCCTTCGATTAGCGTGTCACGAATTGGTGACAGCGCGAGTGTGCAGGCCGNAACGCGAGTGAACGCCGAGCAAGCCTCGAAAAGGACGATGCGCAGGCCGACCCGACGACCCTTTCGGGGAAGGCTGACACGGCTGGAGGAAGTGAGCGAAGCAGTACCTCCAGTCGCTGCGCCGGGGTAGTGGCGACAGCATGTACACAAGGAAAGCGTACGCAACACGGGAGGCCCCACGACGTGGTC
>NZ_AXAS01000037.1:332-106110 GCF_000472925.1 Bradyrhizobium sp. Ec3.3 | reverse complement strand
GACTTCGCGCACCATCTGGGCGCCCATGTTCTCGAACTTGTCGTCGAGCTCGATCTCCTTGGCGACGGTGACGCCGTCCTTGGTGATGCGGGGAGCGCCGAACGACTTGTCGAGGACNACGTTGCGGCCCTTCGGACCGAGNGTGACCTTCACGGCGTTGGNGAGGATNTCGACNCCGCGCAGCATGCGGTCGCGGGCGTCGACGCCGAATTTCACTTCTTTGGCTGACATATTGGTTTCCCTGAGTTGTCTTGGTCTCATCTCACCCTTGGCGAGGCGCCCGGCAGGCGCTCCTCAGGGGTGAGCGGTGCGAGCGGTTGGATTAGGCGGCCTTAGTGTTGGAAAACACGTGGGTGAGCACGCCCAAAATGTCGCTTTCCTTCATGATCAACAGCTCCTTGCCGTCGATCTTGACCTCGGTGCCCGACCACTTGCCGAACAGCACGCGGTCGCCGACCTGGACGTCGATGGGGATCAGCTTGCCGCTCTCATCGCGGCCGCCCGGACCAACGGCGATGATTTCGCCCTGCGAGGGCTTTTCCTTAGCTGTGTCTGGAATGATGATGCCACCAGCAGTCTTCTCTTCTGCATCAATGCGCTTGACCACGACGCGGTCGTGAAGCGGACGGAAATTCATGCAGCTCTCCTAAGTGTTTGTATGAGTTGACGATTTCCCAATTGCTAGCAATCGAGGCCCGCGAGTGCCAGCACAGGCGAGGTTGAAATAGGACGGTTTTCCTTGGGAGCAAGAGTTAGTAGAAAAAAAGTTGGATACTTCGTCGCCCGATCTGCCAGTCGCTAACGGTAAGGGGCCGTGACCATCGCCGCCCTGGTCATCAAGATTGGACGGAACCGGACGTGCGCCACCATCTCGATGACCGAGCGGCGATCGAGTCTCTCCTAGAGCTGGAAGCTCATTGGCGAACTCGACCATCGGGATACCATGCTTGGAAAATCAGCCCGACTACCTGTCAATATCCCGACCTGGGTGTAGATGTTCTTCGTCGCCGCACCAAGGAATAACGGGGCTGTCTCGATGGAAATCACGGTCAGTCTTCAGATGATAGCCTCCGAGTGATTCCGGCGTCAGGCGTTTCTCGCGAACATCGTGCTGGCGCCTACGATGACAGCGGCGTTCTCGAGAGCACCTGGCTGCATCTTGTAATTTTTTATCTTCCAGGGCATTTCGGCGAACGAACGGCGGCCGACTTCTAAGTAGGTTTTGTTGCTGATTGCTTCGAGTGGCACCGCATGATTTGCGAACTGCGCGGTAATGTTTGGTACGCATTTCAATATTGAGGCGCTCCGGTGCTCGACGATGTCGCCAAGGTGACCAGGGAAACTGTCGGAAGGATCGGAGATCAGGGACGGTTTGCAAGTGCGAAAAACGTACCGTCCCAAAATGCCGGCGTTCTGCTCGATGCTGACGAGCCCCAGGCAATCATCTCGACCATGATCGAGCAGGTATGCGCCTCATGGACGATGTTGTTCGTGGTCAGGGCGTCACCGATGAAGCCACATTTGTTCACTCAGGCATCAGCGACAAGCGTCATCGCGTGCTTTGGCGCGAAATTACGGTCGCGCAGGTCTGCCCTGCGAGTGGAGAGCGACCGACGGAACGCAGGCCGCCAAGTTCCTAAATTCTTCTCCCGCATCAGGAGCAGACATTCCTTGATGAGCAGCGACTGGGATAGATCCAAGACCCGCCCTCATGGTGTTATCTCGTTGCAAGGACCATAAGCAGGATCCCCGCGGCTATAAGTACAACAGCAATTACGTAGCGCGTTGTCGTTTCCGACAGCCAACGAAGACCGATTGTGGTCCCTATCATCGCCCCTGTGACGGCCCCCAGTGCGTATAGCCATGTCTGCGGTGAAGGCAACTGTCCAGCGTAAATCGCGCCGACCAAGCCAACTGCGGAGTTCACCCATATGAAAGGGGCAGACAAAGCTGCTGTCTCTTTGGGTGAAGCCCAACGCATTGCGATAAGGACAGGCGCGAGGAAAACGCCGCCCCCGACGCCAGTAAGCCCCGAGACGAGGCCGATGCCGGCTCCTGTCGTAATTGCGCCCCACGACGGCGCGTCACCATCACTGATCGCTCTCCTGGATCGCCCGATCAACAAGATCGCAGCCGCGAAGATAAGGACGACACCGGTGATAGCATCATAGAGATGGGGAGATAGGATTGTGAATCCTCCAATCAGCGCAGCTGGCACCGAAGCGATTAGAAAGAGCTTCAATCTCTTCCAATCAATAAAACCACCGCGATTGAACAGCCATGTCGAATACGTCGCGGCAACGATGTTGAGCAACAACGCTGTCGGTCGCATCTGAGTTGATGGAAACGATGCAAAGGCCATGAGGGCAAGAAACGCGGTACCACCCGCCTGCCCAACAGTCGCGTAAAGAAGGGAGATGATAGCGAAGAAGATTGTCAGCATTGCAATCGGCAATTCAGTGTTCTGAGCAGCGGAGATGAGAAGCTTCCGTAATCCAGATGGATTTGCGAATGCGTGGAACGATTGGTTGCTTACGCTCCGCTGCATCGAGGTGTCCGGGGTTTACACCCGAGCAGTTCAGACCAAAGAGCGCGCCGGCGGCAATCCTTCTCTTATCGACGAAGATGTGGACGATCACCCGGTCGGGGCGAGATGAGTTTCTCGATGGCTGCGACGGCGTTGCATCCAATGGCTCGCCCTCGCTCGTCCATGCCGGTCCAACAGGACTGGCGTCCGCGTGGATCGACCTCCAGCAATTTTACGCTTTCCGGCACGCGCGCGCCGTCCCGAGCAACGCCGCGGAGCACTCCTCCAATGGGCGCCAGGACCGGCTTGCCGCCAAGACAGCCCACCAGCAGGCCCTTGGATAAGGGCGTGCCGATATCGACACCTGAGCGCCAGATGCCATCGCGATGCGAATACACGAAGCGCTCGCGTCCGGCGCCGCCGAGCTCGCGGGCTCGGCCGTCGGCCAGCTTGGTGACACCTCGGGAGACAATTGAACCGGTCTGGATTGGATGGGTCTCGATGGCGGTGTCGCAGTTGACGCCCACCTCGAATCCGGGTCCGATGCCGACTGTTACCGGTGCGAAGCCGCGGAGGTCGCGAGGTGTTCGATGCTTCTGCATGCGTGCATCGACGATCACGGATAGCGAGCGCGAGGCAATAATGTCGGAGAAGCGCATTTCGGTCACTGCCACGCTGTTCGGGTCGGCGTGAATCCACGTGATTTCCGCCAGCGTATCGGCCCGTTTGCCCACGACGCCCTCAACTTCGCATAGCTCGCCGAACAGCGAGTCATGAAATGCCATGCGGCGGCGGATCACCGGTGGAAAGGCATCGTGTCTCATCACCACGGCAAACGTCGCTTCGGTGAGTTTCGTGGCGATGGCGGAAGCGATTTCGTTCGTGCCGAGCACCAATGCGAAGAGCCTTGGCGCGCCCGGATCATGGGCCTTAGCAGTGACTTTCATGGGCGACGTTCGCGTTGCTAGGATCCCTAGCAAACCTCGCGCCAATCGCGGATGAGGGTTCAAATGTTCAAGCAAACTGGTTCGTCCTGCTGGTGACGGCGAAGCCGCGTTCGAATAAATGTCCCCGGCAATGTTGCGGATGCGACAAGGTGAGTTGGGTTTCTGTCAAATCGCCGGGACTCCACCGCAATCGCAGCGTCGAGCGAGGGCGGGCGCCCGCTCGAGATGCATGGTCAGACGCTGTATGCGAAGTACAAGTCTTCATTGTAGTCGTAGACGCAGGCTTCACCGCCTGTGACGTTCACAGAGAAGTGGGATGTCGTATCGTGATCGAATCCGCCGTAGACACCCGAGCTCCTCGGTTTGAGCATCAAATGCGACCGTTCACCATGGTGGTACAGGTTCGGTAAGGCACCGGTTACGTAGCAATGCCTGCCGTAGTCATAACCACTGACTATTCCCTCTCGTATAGACGCGCTGATCCTGGAAGATACGGAAGCTTCGTATTCGTGCACGCGCACGATTGCGCGTCCCAACGTGTGGGCCAACGCAACCGCAGCCGCCGCTGCCCGAACGTGGGCTTTCATATATCCTCCTACTACTGGGCTTCAAAGCGGAGCGGCCGACGCCCCGACGCCTCGATGTGATGCGCCGGCCCGCCCCTACATCGCCGGGGAGTTTCGGCAATGCTTCCTTGAACGAAGCAAGCAGCGTGCCTAAGCAGGGCTGGCGCTACTGCAAGATGCGAGGTCTGCCCTACCCCAGCACTTCGCCGCGAAGGCCCTGGAGGATATTTCAGTCGCGGCCTAGATATTCTTGTGCATGGGCTTCGCCCATGATGGCACGTCGGAAACTCCCGCCAGGAAACAGTAAGAGCAGACGAACGACGTGGCTCTGCGGCCAAGACCCTAACGAGGACTTTTGTTGAAGCTTACGCTTCTCGAATGCTCAAGCGCTTCGGGGGCGTGAAATATCGATATTTGCCTGTGAGCGTTCCGTTAACGAACTGAAGACCGTGATCGCCATAGATCATATCCTCGCGCAAGTAGCCGTCGGCTATGGCCCCTTGATTGTTGCCCCCGACTGTCTTGCGGTTAGTCGCCACGCCAAGGCTGGCTAACGGCGAGCCGAACATTTCAATTATGGCATCGCGCGGTGTGCTCAGTTTCAACCCATCAAACTGTTCGGCAGGAATCATCCCGGCTGCCTTGATGGGCTCAGCTATCATTCGCGGGAGATCTTCAGATCCGATGGGCCTACGAACCACAACTTTCTCGATGCAGTGCGAATGAATTGGGATGCCAGGATGCGAGTCCCATTTAATGTAATGATCGGACCGTAAGATCTCCCAGCCGGCTTCTGTATAGATGGCCTCAAGCTCTCCACGTGCGAACGACTTTTTGTGGCCAGCTGCCAACCCCTCCTTGGGGATAGGATGGTCTGGTTGATCGAGCGTGTTGGTGAAGCAATGAAATCCTCCAGGCCGCGTTCGATCGACCAGGGCTATGACGAGGGGTTTCCAGACGGTCCGTTCCGTGAAATGCAAGACCGAATGCGCTATGAAGACGTCGAGGTAAGGTGGGGGCTGGAAATCTTCCACAGCAGCCACACCGCTTGTTACCTTCACGGCAAGATGGCTTGCGAGCCGATTCAGCTTGGAGATAGCGGCCTCAGATATATCGGTCGCGATGACCTGATGACCGAACTGAGCCAAATAGAGAGCGTTGCGCCCCTCGCCGCAGCCAAGCTCCACAACCACGCTTTCCGCACGGAGTGCTGGCGCGATCTCGAAGATTTCCGGGCTAGGACCACCCATACATGAAACGTTGTGGTCGGCGTAGCCCGCATCCCACCAAAACGGCGAATGTCTCGTCTCCTCTTCCATACCGCCCTCACTCTGCCTGATATTGCTCCTCAAGGATAATCATCGTGTTGGAATAGAACATTCGGGCCATAATGCTCGAATACTTGAACCCTTTATGAGTAAGTTGATAAACATCACCATCTGCCGAATTGACGAGGCGCAAAGACTCGAGCGCTTTCAGTTCTTCGCCAAAGTCCACTGCCAGCGCCCGTCCGAATAATGCAGCGTAATTTTTTCTGCTTAAGGCTGACAAGGTGAGGCCGAGCAGGACGTAACGACGCACAAGCTCGTCCGGAGTCAGCCTAATTCCGTGTGATGCTATTGCCTCGGGATCGAACGGACGATCCGAGAAGGCCTTGATGATCCGCGAAGTCGTACTCCGGTCTACGGCATAGCCCGTGCTATAGTGATATTGGCCGAAATAGCTTCTAGCGCCAGCTCCCAATCCTAGCAGGGGCGTTCCCTCGAAGTCCGACACCTCCTGCCGATAGGCATGGTCGCCAGTGATCCTGGTGAAACGTGTGAAGGATTCCTGGCGGTAGCTTTTAGATTCCATCAAAGCAGTGTTCTGATCGTAGATTTCATACTTTTCCGCTTCAGAGAAAAATAATTCAGGATTGTTCGTTTTCGACGCAAGGATGTTCGTCATCGGACGAACGACAACGGGATAAAGGGAAACTGTCTGCGGCTCATAGTCGAGCACGCGGCCAAGCGAAAAGATCCAGGAGTCGCGGCTTTGACCACGCAGGCCGTAAATCAGATCAAGGTTGACGTGAGAAAAGCGCTTGATGACGGCTTCGATTGCAGCTTTTGCAATCTCGACCGAATATGGTCTTCCGCAGTTCGCAAGTTCGCCCGGCTCCATGCTTTGGATGCCCATGCTCATTCTATTGACGCCAAATGCCTTCAAGCAATCCAGAAGTTTGTTATTGAAAGAGTCCGGCGCGGCCTCCACCGTAATCTCACATCGCTGGCTTCGTTTTGGAAATGCAACGTCGAGGGCGGCGAAGAGCTCGCCGAATTGATGCTCTGTTAGCAGCGTCGGTGTGCCGCCGCCGAAATAGATGCTGACAACTTCTCGATCTCCGAAGTATTCTCCATATCGAGCGACGTGCTCCGCCAATCGAGCAACGTAAGCCTCTTGGGTCGCTTGTCTATTGCGCGTTGTGAGAAAGAGAGTGCAATAGGTGCAGCGGTAGCGACAAAACGGAATATGGATATAGATGTTGATTTGCTTTGAGCGACTAGCCTGCTCAACAACATCAGTTATGCGGAGTGGTTGCGGGAAAACCCGATACGATCGCTTCGAAGGATAGCCGTAGACATAGGTTGGAAGCTCGTTTTTCTCTATCTTCGTCCGAAGAAATTCCAGACGATCCATGACCTGTCCCTCAGTCGCCGTGCATGACCTGAGCGTCCTGGACGCCTGGCCTAACCACTAGGATCGCGCGGCCGCTCCTGCCGCTGCGCAACGAGAGAAACTCAAGAGTCGTGCCAACCGTGCAGGAAGAGCCCAGAGAAGCTCGTTCTCCATTTTATTCAATGGCTTAACCGCGAGCGCGTGCACCCCTCGTTCCGAACATCACAGTGTCTTGGAAGCGACGAGCCGACAACAGGGGCAGGATACCTCGTGAGAGCGGCAACGATCGTGCAGCGGTCCAGGGACGTTGCAATATGAATCCGTTTCGACAACGGTTGTGAGCGCCTGCTTTGGCGCGGCAGTAGAGCGTTATCTGACGAACCCAAGCAGATTTCTAAAATCCAGTTTTCGGGGCGGCTAACACATTGGGGAGCAACGGAAATCGTGCGGCGGCCATCAGCTAGCCCGGCCATCGGCGTCGGCGCCTCAACCGACCATGATCCGCATCCGGGCCCCGGCCGCGAACCCAATCTCGATCGCGCCCCGTCCTGGAAGGCGCTGCCAGTGCTTGCTGGTCGGCCCCGCGAAGACTGAGGCAACGGGACCCTGTCGTCCTGCCCGATGTAGGTTGGCCAGGCCAAACACTCCCCGCGCGCCTGCCGCCGCCAAACGGGAAGCAGATTAGGGTGAACGCTTCATGTTGGCGCGCAACTTCGGCAACCCTGGCCGCCGGCGCCAAGCTCTCTTCGATGGTCCGAAGCTCCTCGGCGGCGGTCCACCGCCGTCGGGCTCGGGACCCGACAGACCTCGCACCGTCGTCACGTTTGCTCATTTGCTGAACAAATTTGTGGAGGTGGCCCTCATCGGCTTCACCGACCGCCGACGTACCCGCCATATGAACAACGTTTAGCGGTCCGCATCTTGGCACGGCGAGCCGAAGTAATCCGCCCCAAGCTCGGGTTGTTGAGTTCGAGGCAAGGCCAAGAACTCACTTATCACCATCGGCGAGAATCACGCTGAGGGGACCCACCGGGCCGAAGTACGCACGTCCTGCCATCAATCTCTCTAAACCTAGCCCAAAGAGCAGAACAGGCCGTGAAACTCGCGTGTGTATTCATTTTTGATACACGTGACCAAAACGGGTACAAGCCGACCGGTGCGAAATCGATGCCATCGACCACCTGGTACCAATTGTCGTTGGCAAAGGACGGAGCCGCGCACTTCTTGATCATATCCACGTAATCCTTGTGGAACGCGATCGACTCGGGCGGGTCCAGCCCTGTCTCCAGCTTGCCATCCTTGATGACGAAATCGCGCACGCCATACGATTTGGCGATCGAGATTGCAGCGATGTGGATGCTGCTCCAAAACCGCACGCCACGCACGCCTAATGGCGTAATCGCGGGGTCCGCAGTCTTCAGCTTCTCGCAGGCGGCGGACATCTCCGGCGGAGTCGTCGGAACGTTGATGCCGTACTTGCCGAGAATGTCCTTACGGTAGAACAGCTGGATGTTTTCAAAGCCATGCGGGATGGCCCACACCTGCCCGCTTCCAGCCTCGACCTGCCCTTCCTTTACTTTCCATGTCAGTGAATCCCGCAGTGTAGGGAGGAAATCTTTGTAGTCATAGGTCGCCGCGGTGAGTTTTGGGTCGTTCAGATAACGATCGAGCGGTTCAAGCAACTGGCCGGGTGCGAGATCCCAGGCGGGTTGAATCCCGGTACCCACGACATCCCAGCTTGGTGACTTTGTGCTGAGCTGGATCGTCAGCTTATTCCAATAGGCATCGTCCGGATAAAGCTCCGGCGTCACCTTGATCCCCGTGAGCTTCTCGAACTCCAGCATCTGGGCTGCGACCGCGTCGGCACACGGATGAATGTCGTATGCCCAGACGATCGACGTACCCTCGAACTGCCGCCAGTTGATGTCGTCCGCATTGGCTTGCGTAACCGCTACGGCTGTTCCGGCCCAAAGCGTGGAGCAGATCAGAGCTCTTCTGGCAAAATTGGCCGAATGGCCGCGAAAAAGCGGCAAGCTTCCGTGGCATTTTTCCCTCCGATGGGCTCTTTGGCCCGCAAAACCACTCGCCTTCCTCCTCCCGAAAGGCGCGCAGCAGCGCGAAGGCTGGCCGCCATTCTTTCGCCGTTAGCGGCCTTTCAAGACAAAGGTTGGGCAAAATTGGGTAACTTGAAAATGAGAGTCGCGCGTTGGCATCTCGCTATCACGACCCCGACAACGGATCGTTCAAGCCCTTGGGCACTCTCTCCACCACAGAAACACAATCCGACGATGAAGGCGGAAGCGTCCAAGCAGAACGCCCGAATCCTCCTCCCTGAATTGCGCTTCGTCTCCCTCGCCGATCTGCCTCACTCCGTGCTTGTCGATTCAACCGCAGCGCGGCGCATGAGCGAGTGGACGTCTTTCTGCCCCAGCAAGCCACGCTCGATGGCGATATCGAGAAACGATCGATGTTCGTTGAGCGCGGTCCGCACCATCGCGGCGACACTTGCATACCCGAACTCGGGCACCAGCGCTGTTGCTAGTGCATTCGAAGCCAGCAGATTATGTCGGCACCGCTCCTCGTTGACTGAAAGCGAGCGTACGCAACGTTCGAGGAAGATAGTCGTCGAACGTTGGAGGAGAGTGATGGAATCGATCAGGCGATCGCAGACTAGCATACCGTAACAATTGATCTCCAGCAGCCCTTGTTGGCAGGCCATTGCGATGGCAGCATCGTTCCCGGCGATGGCAAAAGCTGCTTGGCAAACCGCGATAGGAACCACTGGATTTACCTTGCCAGGCATGATCGAAGATCCAGCCTGAATCGCTGGCAGCGCGATCTCTCCGATAGCGCCGCCAGGACCTGACGAGAGGACAGTGAGGTCGTTAGCGATCTTGCAAAGGGAATTTGCTGAATTTCGAAGTTCAGCTGACAGCCGAGCGCACGCATCTAAGTTCTGCATTGCGTCAAATGGATCGGCCGCTGGTTTGACCTCGTCGCCAAACAGGTTTGACAGCTGTCGAAAGGCCGCCTCTTTGTAGCCCGGTCTGGAATTCAAGCCGGTCCCGACGGCAGTTCCGCCGAGCGGAACGACCAGAAGTTGGCGGCGGAGCTCCTCCACATGTCTCGCGTGGCGTTCTACGACCGCCTCATATCCCCCGAATGTTTGACCGAACAGCATTGGAACTGCATCTTGCAAACATGTCCGGCCGAGCCGCAGGGTTTCGCAATACTCCTTCTTCTTGTCGGAGAATGCACCGGCCAATTGCATCAAGGCGGGCGACGTCCCCTCCGATACTCGAAAGGCCGCAAGCCTCATCGCCGTCGGAAGCACGTCATTGGTGGATTGACCGAGATTGACGTGATCATTTGGATGGACGAAGGCGTAGCTACCAACCGGCTTTCCGGCGAGCCGCGCGGCTAGGTTTGCGATTACCTCGTTGACGTTCATGTTGGACGATGTGCCACCTGAGCCTTCGAGTACGTCGACCATGAGGTGAGCATCGTACTTACCGGCGCGGAGCTCCTGACAGGCCTGGATGATGGCTTTCGCCTGATCGGTTGAAAGCGCACCGATCTCTTGATTGGCGCGCGCCGCCGCTTCTTTCACCATCGCCATTGTAGCGACAAACTCAGACAGCGTCGCAATCGTACGGCCCGTGAGTGGAAAATTCTCCAGAGCCCGAAGTGTATGGATCCCATAGAGCGCGTCCGCAGGCAGCTCTCTCTCTCCAAGAAGGTCTTCTTCGATTCGACTCTGCCCCATGACAACAACGCTTTCATCTTTCGGAGGGATTATCGATATCCCGATATCCGTTCACCAGAGTACGAAACTTTGCGCGAGATGCGGCTCTGGTTCGAACAGCGGCACCGTTTGGACACTGCCGCAAATTGGGGCAAGTCCACACCTTAGCGTTGCTCCAGTGAGATTCGCTCGAGCGCCGCTTTGACATCTGCAGCTGTCCTCCTCCAATACCGCGCGCTTTGCCGAAACGTTGCATTTTTCGCTTCCCTGAACACGGGAACTAAGCAGCCGACATACAACGCTTCCGGGCAATGGCGCATGCCGTCTGCCCTGATTCGCCTGATGCGGGGCTGGATCGGGCCTAAGAAGCCACGTTAGGCGACCAGCTGAAAAGACGAAGGTCGCGACATGGCTCACAGTTCTTTCTATGCCGTGGCGCACTAGCGTGCGATATCCGCCTTCACGTAGCGAGCATAGCGCACACAGATATCATCAAAGTTCTCGAAGCTTAGAAGAACATCGACGTGGACACCAACAAGTTCAACGCATGTCCCGTACGGGGTGTGTATGTGATGCTTGTCGGATTATTGATGTATGTCAGTCCCAAGCTTGAATATATCCCGGGCGCCAGATGCGCCGTGTATGTTCCAGAAATCGCCGTACTGTCGCGATGCGCAAGATGGCCCTTGGCCAAGGCAGCATCCACTGCGAAGTTGCTCCACGCAGTGTTGGTGGCAACAATAGCAATCTGATCGTGCGGCCGGCTGACAAACAGCCCCTTCGCATAAAGACGAAGCTCATAGTACTGGCTGACTCGATTTAAGTCAGGCGGCGCGTACATGACGGACAATCCCGCATAGATGCCACGAGCTGCCGAGCCTTGGGCATCAGACTGCCAGAGCTGCCTATCCGCAGCGATGTAATAGATGCTATTTCCGCTGGCTCTCGGTTGAGTCGGACGCTGCAAGTCCGTGAAGCTGCTATTGTTGAATCCGGCACCAGCCCGCAACCAAGTCTCGGGCAAGCCTGGAGCAGCCTTGTTCTTGTAGCCGGTTTCGTCGAGAAAAAGAACGCCCGCGTTGGTCGTGCTCCAGTTCAAGCCGATCGGATTTTCAGCGATCTGCGCAGATTGACCGTCTGGACTGAGGGAACGCTGTATTGAGGCTTTATTGTAGAAGCGATCATCAAAATTGTACTTCAGATTCAGAGCTGGCGTCGGCGCCGCATTGTTGCTCATGCCTGCTTGGTACAAGATATTCGATGATGCTCCAAACACGTTGACTGCTGCGTTCCCTCCGACCACCGTGCCTACGAACTCATTTATGTTTCTGAGGTAACCGAATTTGAGTTCGAGCTTCCCGTCGAAAGCCGTCTGATAGTAGGCAATCGTATTGATCCCGACCCTATCTGGCCCGCCGGGCTTCCATGTCCAATATTGCTGCTGGGCTCCCAAGATGATCTGACCATCGGGAATCCCAAACCGGCTGAGATCGTACGTCACGATCATGAAGTTTAGGGTATTAAACGTCGGGTTCTGGCCGACATATAACTGATCGCGGATGGTGCTTCTCGCTGCATCCGGCAGTTGATTGACTACGAAGGTATTTACTGTCCCGCCGACATAGCCGATCCCGACCTCTCCCAGCGCAGATCTAACGCCGCCGTAATCCTGATCTATCGTATCGGCCGGCCCGGGAATATTGAGCCACATACCTTTTTCCTGGAGGTGCGCGAACTTTGAAAAGGGCGCGGTCTTCTTCTGAGTTCCATTCTTCGTAAGCAGAGCCGCACCGTCGGATTTTGGCGCAAGCAAATTCGTATTTTGTGCGGGCGCCGCGTTAGTGATGAGACGCCCGGCTCGTTGGAACCGGCCGCTTCGGGATTTGATAGCCGCAAGGTTTTTCTTTTGAATTCTTTCCGGCGCAATCTCACTCGAAGTGTCGTTTTTGGGGCTAGGCTCATTGGCAGCTTCTGCTCCCGCCGCTCCCCCGACGGTACTCGCCGCGAGAGACAGTGCAACAGCAAACCATCGCTGCGCGCTCGCTTCATGAACTTTCGTCTTCCGCGCGTGAGCCGCGAGACAAGGAAACTGACGAGCCCGAAGCCACGAGACCTTTGACGCCTGAGTGCTCGACGATCGCGCAAGACAGTTTGCTATCGGCTTCCATGAAACGAGAGAGATTGCGATAGAAGTAGACCCCATAGCCGCAGATGACGAGACAGCAGATTCATCAGGCCCGTCGCTGCGGCCAGATCCATATTGCATCCCGACTTCCTTGACGTGAGAGGCACCACTTTCGTTGACGCACAATTGCCATGTGCCCGCCAGCTGCATCAATTGCCAAGGTTGGTAGGTGACCGGGCGCAAGGCGCTGCTTAGCGATTCGCGTGCTCATTCCAACGGACAGCGCGATCGATTGGATACTCGCTTCTCCAGGGCATTAGCGCCGAGAGGTGGATGTAAAAATCATTTCAGGACGTTGGCTCGTTTAAAGACACCGAGACGCGCAAAGCACGCTCTTGGCGTCGTCGCCACGAAGTCGTCGGATCGTCTGCTGGGGGAGGTTGGCTTTCCCGCTCATAGTGTGCTTCGCAAAGACATGGGATAGACCACCGCGGAAGCGCTTGCAGAGCGGCAGGCCAGTTTTGCTGACGCGCAATAAATTTGCGCGGATTGACGACACACCTTCAATCTACTGAATAGCTATGGATTGGGTCGCCCAAGACGAACGAAACGTGCCGACTCTGGTTCAGAAGGCGTGGGGCTCGGCAAATGTCGGGGTCAATACGCGTGAGAAAACCGATCGAGAGACGCGCAGGAAACCTAAAGGAGGGCATTCTTTCGAAAGAAGAGCGCCTGTGCTGACGCGACAAAACCCACGTTCCGCCTCTTGCGGTTCACTCACTTGCAGGTTTACTCAGCTCCAACAAACTCGATGCAGCCTCTCCGGGAATCCATGCCGCTGGCACGATGGCTTTCAATGACATCGTTCAATGCGATGGCGAACCGAGCTGAAGAATGCTGCATACAGGGATGGATGACAAAGGCAGAGTTTGCATCGCCGGACCGCGGTCAATCCTTTGGACCGGCTAGGCGACCTCCGCGGCCGGCTCTTTTGCTGTCTTGATGCGCGTTACGCTGCTCTGACCATCGATGCTGACGGGTACCTCGCCCGCGACGGTGGCGCGACGAACGACCCGATGCTGATCGCCGTAATCGTTCACCGCGTAGTGTTGTGTGGCGCGATTGTCCCACATCGCGACATCACCTTCCTTCCAACTCCAGCGCACGGTGTTTTCGAGCGCAGTGATGTGAGACTGAAACAGATCAAACAGCTTCTGGCCGTCGTATTTCGGGATGCCGACAAAACGTTGCACCAGGGCGCCGAGTAGCAGCGTGCGTTCGCCGGTCTCGGGGTGGACGCGCACGACTGGATGTTCAGTCTGATAGATCGTTTTGGTGAAGACTTCGTCCAAGTGCTTCTTGTCGAGCTCGCTGGCGCGAGGCATTATCGCGTAGTCGAAGGCGTTGCTGTGAACGGCCCAGAGCTTGTCCGCAAGCCGTTGCAGCGGCGGTGCCAGGTCGAGGTAGGCTGTGACGGTGTTTGACCAGACCGTATCGCCACCGAACGGTGGCATCACAACGCCACGCAGCACCGCGATTTTAGGGTAGCCATCGACGAAGGTCCCATCGGTGTGCCACAGGTCGGCCCGGCTGCCGGCGCGGACCGAATCAAGCTCGATAATCGACGCCGTCCCCTTAATGGCACCGAGCGTCGGATGACATGCCGGACTTCCGAAACGAAGAGCAAAGCGCTCCTGCTCGGCGTCGTCGAGATGACCCTGGTCGCGAAAGAAGATCACCTTGTTCTCGAGCAGCAGCTCGTTGATTGCGGCGATCGTCTGGTCCGGCAAATCGCCCGACAGCTTGATGTTTCGGATTTCCGCTCCGATGCGCGCTGCGCGTTTGACGATGTCGGCGCGAGGAATGACATTGTCCGACAAGCCCGTTGCACTCATAGCGGAACTCTCCAAATTCGCGGCTTGTTCGCTAGACCAGCTGTTCAGCTGCGATAGGAGCTGTCGAGCGCCAAATTGCTGGACCGCATAGCGGGATCCGCCAAACTCCACTGGCGACGGTGACGAGCCACCCTCGTGCGCTCTTTACGGGGTCTGCGACAGGTGAGGAGGCCTACGTGAAGGTCTTTCATCCATGATTGACCGATCTGCCGGTTCGATCAATTGCTAAGATTGGTAGTTGACCGGGGCACAAAGGTTTAGACTTCGCTGGATGATCGATGCAGAAATTGCCGCCCAGTGCCGAACGAACAAGAAACTCATGGTGTTGGATAAGGACATGAGAACGCTCGAGATCGGACAGGGCGGCCAAGCCGATCGACAACAATGGCCGTCGGGGCGCCGGTCAAAATTTGGTTTTGCACCCCATCGTCAGGCTGTTCGTTTGGAGTGACCTCCATTGTTGAGGCCGTATTCGCGGCAGCATGCCGCAGAAAAGGTGGCCCTCCTTCGAGGTTGACGTACCGCCTCGGTTGCAGATAAATCGAAGGCGTCGAGGTTCTCCAGGTCTCGCTTCGATCTGGAGCTAAGAGGGAAGCCGGTGCGCTCACGATCCGTTCAGGATTGAAGCAATGCCGGCGCTGCCCCCGCAACTGTAAGCGGCGAGTCCGCATCCACACGTGTCACTGAAGCAGATGCTTCGGGAAGGCCGGATGCAGGCGATGACCCGCGAGCCAGGAGACCTGCCCCGACAACACAAACGTCCACGGGCGGGGTGTCCGGTGGTACGCCAAGCAGCAGGCGCTTTCGCGGCCCCTCCTGCCCGCGTCCGCCATGGCCTTTGCCCCCACCATAATGGGGTTAATGCTATGTCTCTTCTCTCACTTCCTGTCGCAACTCTCGGTATGCCACGTATCGGGCCACGCCGCGAACTCAAGTTGGCACTCGAAGGCTATTGGGCCGGCAAGATCAGCAGCCGGCAGCTTCTTGAAGCTGCGGCCGGTCTTCGTGTCGCCAATTGGGCGCGTCAGCACTCGCTCGGCGTCACCGTCATCCCGTCAAATGACTTTTCACTCTATGATCAGGTTCTCGATACCAGCGTCATGGTGGGCGCCATTCCCGAGGCGTATGGCTGGGAGGTAGGTCCGGTCCCGCTGAAGACCTATTTCGCCATGGCGCGCGGCTCTCAAGGCGGGGAGCATGAAGCAAGTAGCAGTCACCCCAATGACGCCGGCGGGTCCGCCGCGCAGGAGATGACCAAGTGGTTCGATACCAACTACCATTACATGGTGCCCGAATTCCATAAAGGTCAGATCTTCAGGCTCTCCTGCCGAAAGCCGATCGAGGAATATGAGGAGGCGAAAGCCCTTGGCTACCAAACGCGTCCCGTTCTGGTAGGACCGGTCACCTTCCTGAAGCTCGGCAAGAGCGCTGATCCGGCGTTTGATCCGATCTCGCTGCTCGACAGTCTCCTGCCCGTCTATGTCGAGGTTCTCAAGGAGCTGGCGAAACGCGGAGCCGAGTGGGTCCAGCTTGACGAGCCGTGCCTGGTGCTTGATCTCGACGAGACAACGCGGAATGCGCTTCAGCGTGCTTATGGGTGTCTCGCCAATGAGGTACCTGCCATCAAGATCATGCTGGCCACCTATTTCGGAGCGATCGGCGACAACCTGGCGACCGCTCTGAAGCTACCTGTGGCTGGACTGCACGTCGATCTTATCCGAGCTCCCCAACAATTGAGCCAGATTGAATGCGGCGCCCGCGCGGACCTCGTGGTTTCGCTCGGCGTCATCGATGGCCGCAACGTGTGGCGTTCTGACCTATCGGCACTGGCCGAGCGGTTCAAACCCGTCATTGCAAAGTTCGGCAGGGATCGCGTGCAGCTCGCACCCTCCTGCTCGCTCCTGCATGTCCCAATCGATCTTGAGCTCGAGACCGATCTCGATCCGGACGTGAAGAGCTGGCTTGCCTTCTCGGTGCAGAAGATCGGCGAGCTCACGGTCATCGCGAAGGCGCTCGCAGGCGAGGCGAGTGTCGCAGCCGCGCTGACCGCATCCGATCTAGCGGCGACGGCGCGCGAGACCTCCCCGAAAATCCACGACGCGATCGTTGCACGGAGAATGGCGGCGATCGACGACGCCATGCGCCGCCGTACCAGCGCTTTTGCCAACCGCGCAGAGGTCCAGCGCAAGCGCTTTGGTCTGCCGGCCTTTCCGACGACGACGATCGGCTCGTTCCCGCAGACCGCCGACGTTCGCAACGCTCGCGCTGCTCATGCCAAGGGAAAACTGACGGACGCGCAATACGAGCAATTCCTCAAGGCGGAGACGGCCCGTACGGTGCAGTGGCAGGAAGACATCGGCCTCGACGTGCTCGTGCATGGCGAATTCGAGCGCAACGACATGGTGCAGTATTTCGGCGAGCAGCTCTCCGGCTTCGTGTTCACCCAACACGGCTGGGTGCAGTCCTACGGCTCGCGCTACGTTCGCCCGCCGGTTCTGTTCGGCGATGTCTCGCGACCGAAGCCCATGACTGTCGAATGGTGGCGCTACGCGCAATCGCTGACCAAGAAACCGATGAAAGCAATGCTCACCGGGCCGGTGACGATCCTGAACTGGTCATTCGTCCGCGATGACCTACCGCGCAGCAAGACCTGCCGCCAGATCGCGCTTGCGATCCGCGACGAGGTCGGCGACCTCGAAAAGGCCGGCGCGACCATGATCCAGATCGACGAGGCCGCGCTACGCGAAGGCTTGCCCCTGCGCCGATCCGACTGGAAGGCCTATCTCGACTGGGCTGTGGAAAGCTTCCACATCTGCTCCTCCGGCGTCGCAGATGCGACGCAGATCCACACCCACATGTGCTATTCGGAGTTCAACGCCATCATCGGTGCAATTGCAGCGATGGACGCAGATGTCATCTCGATCGAGACGTCGCGTTCTAAGATGGAGCTGCTTGATGCGTTCACGGCCTTCAAATACCCGAACGACATCGGCCCCGGCGTCTATGACATCCACTCGCCGCGCGTTCCCGAAGCCACTGAGATCGGAGATCTCATCGCCTTGGCCCGCCAACGCCTGTCGGACTCGCAGCTCTGGATCAATCCTGATTGCGGCCTGAAGACCCGCAAATGGGAGGAGGTCCGCCCGGCGCTCGTCAACATGGTCGCGGCGGCGCGCGAACTTCGCAAGGCGTCTTGATGCAAGCGCGAGCTCGGTAGTTAGAGTTACGTTCATTTGGCGGAGCGCCGATCCGTTTCTGGATCAAATGCACTCGCTTCAATGGAGGAACTCCGACAAATTGCAGTTCCGCCGAGCGAGCCGGTCGCGCCCGTTGCAGCCTCGCTGGGTCGCTTGGCAGCGAGATGCGCGTGGCGCGGCCAATTGCATCTGCCAGGAGTCCGGTGAGGACCGTTTCAGACGACGTGAGAAGCAGCAGCGATTTCCAATCAGTCGTTCAGCAGACGCTACGGCTGCGGCTTCACGATTGGTTGGAGGGGCCTCTCCTCAGGTGGTCCGCTCAGAAAGAAACGTCATCACCATAGGTAACCACCGGCCTAAGGCTGCTGGCGATGCCGGTTGCAACAACCAGGATGAATGCCATTGCGATCATACCGATATCAAAGGATCCCGTCGCATCCCTAAGAACGCCAACCATGTACGGGCCGACGAAGGCGCCAAAGGCACCAATGGAATTGATGAATGCGATGCCTCCAGCAGCAGCAGCGCCGGTAAGGAAACTCTGCGGCATCGTGTAGAGGATCGTCCGCGCGGAGATCGTGCCGATCAGAGCAAGCGTCATGCATGTGAGCGCCGACACGAGCGAGGTGAGCATCACCGAAACGACAAGTCCGGTCGCGCCAAGCATCAATGCGGCGATCAGGTTGTAGATCCTGTACCCCTTACGATCGACAAGGCGCGCCCAGAACAACATGCCTATCGTGACAAAGAGATAGGGCACGGCCGAGAGCCAACCGACCTGCGTGTTGTTCAAGTTGTGGCTCTTTAGCATCAGGGGGAGCCAGACGCCGATCCCATAAGAACCGATCGTGAATGCGAAAGTGATGCCCGTCAACATGAGCACGCGGACGTCCTTCATCGCGGCCCAGAGATCCTTCTTGACCTTCTTGTCCTTCTCCGTTGCGAGCTCGTTCAGCAACGCATCACGCTCGGTGGGCGTCAGCCACGAGGCCCTGTCCGGCGTGTCGGCAAGCAGGACGAGGCATAGAACCCCGAGCAGGCAGGCCGGAAGGCCTTCGATCAAAAACATCCACTGCCAGCCGGCCAGTCTCCACACTCCGTCCATTTCTAATAGCAAAGCCGAGACTGGATTGCCGATCAACGCTGACAGCGGTGTTGCAGCCATGAACCAGGCAAGAACGCCCGTTCGGGTTCGCGCCGGAAACCAAATTGAGATGTACCAAATGACGCCGGGGAAGAAGCCTGCTTCAAACACGCCCAGAAGGAAGCGGATCACGTAGAAACTGTAAGGTCCAACGGCGAACGCCGTCGCCGCGGCTGCAAGGCCCCAGGTCATCATAATGCGGGCGAGCCAGCGGCGCGCGCCGAAACGATACATCATCATGTTGCTGGGGACTTCCAGCACGCAGTAACCAAAGAAGAGGATCCCCGCCCCCCAGCCGAATTGTGAGGCGCTCAAGCCGATGGCTTCGTTCATCTGCAGCGCAGCGATGCCGACGCTGGTCCGGTCAAGGTTGTTGAAGAGATAGGCAAGACCCAAAAGTGGCACCAACCGCCGCGTGTTTTTGGCAACAGCGCTCGCGACCAGGTTAGAGCTCGCCTCATGGTTGCTATGACATTGGGCAGCAACGGATACTACCACTCGTTCTGCTCCTACAAATGACGCCGACGTCACGCCTTTTTCGAGGACCGAAGCTGCGCGGCGATACCAGGCTGAAACTCGAGGATCTTTGCCACAGGTGGCCGATCGCTCATTTTCAAAGATCAACAACACTTTGCACGATTGGCGCTCATGCTCAGGACCTGTCGAGAGCCGGTCATCGGATCAACGAGTCATCTTCCGATTGGGAACTGTCGATACCGGACTATTTGCGTGGCGCAAGCCCGAGCATCGTGCGCGCTTCCACTGCGGTGGCTGGCTCGTACCCGAGTTCTCGGATAATTCTTACCGTTCTTTCGACGAGCCGCACGTTAGTGGCAAGTATACCCGGCTCGAGGTACAGATTGTCTTCGAGTCCGACGCGAACGTGGCCGCCGGCGAGCACCGCATGAGTTGTTGCCGGCAACTGAGCTCGACCGACTCCGCTAACGCAAAACATCGCTCCTTTTGGAAGATTCCCGATGAGCATGTCGAGAATCTGCGGAGTGTACGGCAATCCCCCCTGGATTCCGCGATCGGCGCCAAGAACGAAGTTGATCCAATAGGGCGGCTTGTCGAACCCTTTATTGATAAGGCGTATCGGATCTTGGAGAAGATGAGAAAGTGAGAAACATTCCCATTCAGGCTTGATGCCCGTCTTTTGGAATCGTTTTGCCATGATGTTGCAGCGGGTGGGCGAGGTGTTAACGACAATCTCACGGCCACCAAAGCTGGCCAGAACGGTATGAGCGCCAAATGTCGCCATGTCAGCGCCGGCTTCGAGGCCTTTTAGACGCTGTTCGAATATAACCTCATCGAGCCCGGACCCTATGGATCGCACCATATCTCCATCGATGCCCCCGCCCGTGCTGTTATTGATGATGATGCCGCACTTTGTCAGGATCCGGGAGTTGATGTCCTGGTAGATCTCCGAACTACAGGTCGCGCCATCGTCCTGCCTGCGCGCATGCAATGCCACAATAGAAGCGCCCGCATCGTAGCACCTATACACATCCTCGGCGATCTCGCTGGGCTGGGTCGGAAGGTGCGGGTTTTGAGATTTTTTCACCACGCCGCCCGTTGGCGCAATCGTGACAATAACCTTGCGCTCAAAGTTCATACTTCGTCTCCTGACATCGACTGCTGAAGTCACTTATGGGCGGATCTGACCACTTCGCTCAAGAACGCTTTGACGCTGGACGTCCAGGCAAGTGACCTCTGCGGCAAGTCGAAGCCTCCAACACCCGGCGTTCATTCCGGTCGTTTGAGCCGTTCGGGCTCGTTGTTCCGGACGAGAACGGTGCCGTCGGCACCTTATGCGAGTGAGGTCGCGAACTTTGCGGGTCGAGAGCGGCGCTTCGGACGCGAAGCCCAACCGCTTGAGCGTCGGACGCCGCGAACTGCCTCAGCGTGCCTTCTGCCTTCAGTGCTATGGCGTTTGCGACGATCTGTGCTCTTGTGGCAAACAGCGCCGTCCAGCTCGTGCCAACAGGTTGGTGCCGACGACGGCGCTTTGTCGAAACCGGCTTGTTTCCGGTCATTTCAATTCCTCGATGGTTATATTTCGGCATACCCGATGCCGGTGAAATTTCCCTGAGACCAAAGGAGATTGCGTTTGTTCTTTCCATCGAGATCGGCGGAATAGATCGAACCGGCGAGGTCTGTGATGAACATCTGGTTGCCGGCAACGTCGAGCGCGATGCCGATACCCTCCATCAGGTGCGTGATCAGGATCTCAGGCTCCGTCCCTATGTCGACACGCGCGCGATTGACTGTGTTGCCACGCGGAGGATCACCGCGGTCGGTCCAATAGAGCACGCGGTTCGCCAGATCGAATTCAAGGTGAATCGGTTCCGGCAAGCCATTGAACAGCACCTCGATGTCGGAGCGGTTTGCCGGGTGTTCACCCCTGGGGATGTCAATGTCGGCGCGGAAGATTCGGCCCCGGCCGGCATTGTCAGGACCTTTTTGCGACCAGTAGATTTTGCGGCGCTCGGTGTCGATCGTGACACCGATGCACCACCTGGTCGGGTCGCGCCGGTCCATGTCACCGCGGCCTGCCTCGATCAGCGTCTCTATCTCAGAGCCGTCGAGATTGCACCGCATCACCTGCATCCCTTCGCGGTCACACCAGTAGAGCTTGCCGCCTCTCTGATCGATCTGGATCTGCTTCGGTGTGAACGTGACGCCGGGCGGAACGATGACTTTGCGAGCGCTTCCATCGATATTTACGCGCTCGATCGAACCATCGTTGACGGCGACACCGGACCCCATGTTGGTCCAATAGATGTGACTATTGCCGACATCGATGGCGATTCCGTCAGGAAGCTGACAATCGGCGACAATAACCTTTCTGCCGGAACCATCCGGATTCATCGCTTGAATACGGTTGGTGCTCACTTCGAGAAAGAATAGTCGTCGACGGACTGAGAAGTCCCGGTCGGGCGAGAGTTCCGTGTCGGTCGCATTAGCGTCGGTCATGCCATTCTCCCTCCCATGTGCTTGAGGCGAGATAGCGTCCGAAGCCGCATAGCGATGTGAATCCAGCCGTCACTGATGAGTGAGGTCACGCTTTCGATTTACCAGTCGTTTGACACATTGAAAGCATCTCGCATCGGAATGCTCTACGGCGGATAATTCCGACGGTGAAGCTTCACGGTGGCGGTAGGACGTGGAGCAAGAGCTGGGCCAATTGCCAGACCATTAGATCGCCGAAGGACATAGCTGGGATCTATCGCCGGTAATCGCGCAGGCGTGCCTGCGGTCAGGAGGAGATGTCGTCGCCTGCTTCAAATCCTGCGAACACGAAATTGGCGCGAAAAGCTCTTTAGGGCAGTACGCATCGGATGCATTGGTTCAACTCCTGCAGTGCGATAAGCGGCGCGGAAGGCTCAGAGCAAGAGATTCAGGAGTAACCTTGTTACGGGTTGGGATCGCCCCTATCCGATCAGGTGTCGATACTGCATAGAAATCGCATTCAGTCTCCGGTCGAGGTAACGTCGACGACTATCCGCCCCAGGCATGCGTGCCTTGTGCCTTTTCATAAGACTTCGGAAACGAAATGGGCGGCCGATCTATCATGTTCACGACACGTCGTTTGCTTTTGCTAGTTTCCCTCGGAGACCATCGACGTCCCGATGATGCCTTCCAACGCCAATTGCGCGATCTCCGTCTCGGAAAGCCCGAGAAGTTCCGATAGGATCTCGCTGTTGTGCTCTCCGAGCGTTGGTGCCGCTGTGCGGATCGCAAAGGGCAATGAGCCGTCGCGGATCGGTATTGAGGGCTGTGGGTGCATGCCAATGAAGGCACGTTCGATATCCTGTAGAAATGCGCGCGACCTGAGATGTGGGTCTTTGAGCAGGTCAGTTGGCTGTCGGGCCACCCCGGCCGCAATTCGTTCCGCCTGCAACTCTGACATGGCCTGATCCGCATCGCGGGTAATCGTCCAGGCTTCGATGGCGCTCTCTATTTCGTCTTCAATGCCGCGGCGAGCTTCCGCAGATCTCAGCGAGGCGTCTATCGCCCAGTCTGACCGTCCAATGAGGATGGCGAGCCTTTGCCACATGTTCTCGTCGCTTGCGGCTATCATGACCCAGCTGTCCTCACCCACGCAGCGGAAGCAGCCATGCGGCACGAACTGGGGATGTCGAGTACCGTACCTTGGCGGAGGCATACCGCCGATCGAGTGAACAGTGATCCACGGCGCCACAAACGGCATCATGCATTCGATCTGGGCAAGGTCGATGAACTGTCCCAGCCCGGTTTTGCGGGCGTGAAACAGCGCGACCAGAACCGCAGCACAACCGTTCAACCCGCCAACGGCATCCCCAAAGGCGACGTGGCTCATCACGGGTGGCCCAGCCGCGTTTCCGACTACGTTCGGCAACCCAGAACCCTGCTCCAGGGTGGAGCCGTAGGCACGGCAATCGCGATAGAGGCTTTTAGCGCCAAACGCTGACATGGACAACACGACAAGTCGAGGATTGAGCGTTCGGAGCACATCGTAGCCGAGCCCGAGTTTCGGCAGCACATCAACAGAATAATTGTCTACGACAACATCGGCCCCCACCAAAAGACGCTTGGCAAGAGCAAGGCCTTGGGGCTGCGTGAGGTCAAGCGTGATGCCGCGTTTGTTGCGGTTCATGATGCAGAAGGCTTGCGCCCTTTCGTACATCTGAGCGTCGACGTAAGCGGGCCGCCGGTCAACACCGCGCCACCAATCCGGGTACTGGGTGGACTCGATCTTGATGACGTCCGCACCAAGATCAGCCAGGGTGCGCGTGCACAACGGGCCTGCCCAGCCCATCGTGAAGTCAATGACGCGAATTCCACGCAAGGGCTGCCGGCCGGCACCGATGCTCCTAAGCGTCCGCGACGCAGCCAAGGATTGCCGCTCTCGGCTGCCCGCGAAACTTTGCTGCTCGCCGGGCGCCGGAACCTTGCCTCCTCGGCGCGGCGGCGTCAATGTCAGCCGCTGCATCGACCCAGCGGTCCTGCCCTCTTCTTGGCCAAGGACGACAGGCACGATTGCGCCGCGCGCCCTTTTCTCGGTATCGAGGAGCAGATCGGACGTGTCGGGCACCGGCACCATCGGGATCCTACGCTTCAGTCCCTCCGCAAACCACTCCTGTGCTGTCCGCGCCTTGAGCCTCGGCACGAACTGTCGTTCGATCCTCTCGATGTGCTTCAGACGCTCTTCGCCAAGGACCAGCGCCGGATTATCGCGCAAACCGGACAGGCCGAGCATATCGCAGAATGCGCGCCACTGCGCCGGCGTGAATGTCGTCACGCCGAGCCAGCCTTTCTTGGTTTCGTAAATGCCGCCCGGGAAAACCGGCCAGAAGCGGTTAATACCAATCCGATGCACGACCTCGCCGCGCGCAAACGCCTCGAACATGAGATATTCGCTGACAACCAGACTCGATTCGAAGATACTGACCGACCACGACGGCCCTGCTTCGCCCTCAATTTGCGCAACCGCCGAAGAAGCTGCGGCGATAAACCCCCACAGGCCACCGAGGATACCAGTCTGGAAATCGGGCGCGTGCAATGGTGGGCCCTCCACCGGTCCAACCAGCTTGATGAGGCCGGCAAGCGCGCGGATCGTCGTATCGGTCGCAGCAAATCCTGCATAAGGACCCTCGCGGCCGAACCAGCTCGCTTGGAGGTAGATCAATCTGGATCGTCGTTTGCGGATCGCAGCGACGTCAATGGACGGGCAATCCGCCGGATCAACGTCCCTGCCGTCAATTAGAATGTCGCAATTCTCGATCATTGCAGTCAGCCGCGCGATCGCATTCGGGGCAGCGGGATCGATGATCGTGCTTGACTTATTAAAGTTCAGGAACGCGAACCAAGCGCTTTGGCCCATTGGAGTGAGCGGCGCGAAATAGCGAAGCGGATCGCCCGCCGGCGGCTCGATCTTCTGAACATCTGCGCCGAAGTCGGCGAACAATCGCGCGCAATAGCTAGTTGCGGCCGCGCTGCCAATCTCGACGACCCGCAGATTAGATGATACTCCCGTCACGGCGCCGTTTTCCCAATCAAAACAAGCCATCAAGGGGAACTCTTGAATCTCGCGACTGCTCGCGACGGATTCGGCTTTAGTATGGAGCTAGTGCATGGCAAAGCCCTGATAGCCGCTTGCGGCGACTTCGTCGCATTTTCGTCGATAGCTGCCAACGCCGCCCGTGTAGGAGAGGACCCGGCGCGGTTTCCCTTCGACATTCGATCCCAAGTACCAGGAATTGGTCTTGGCGATTAACATCTCGTTGGCAGTCTCATCATGATGCGCCACCCATTGATCTTCCACCTCTTTGGTCGGCTCGATCACGTTCAAGTTCTTGCCACCGAGGTAGCTGATGCATCCGGTTATCCACTCGACCTGCTGCTGCAGGCAGGTGGTCATGTTGCAAAGCGCAGCCGATGGAGCAAGCGGCACCGCGGTCGTGAAGAGATTGGGATAGCCGTGCACCTGCAAGCCCATAGTGGTCCGGATGTCTCTGCCCCACTCCTCCTTCAATGATCGTCCATCGCGACCGCGGATGTCGATGCGGGTCAAAGCGCCCGTTCCTGCGTCGAATCCGGTCGCCAGGATGATGACGTCGAGCGGGTGAATCGTGCCGTCGGCCGTCTGGATGCCTTCGGCCGCGATGCGCTCGATTGCGTTGGTCTTGACGCTAACAATTTCCACATTGGGTCGATGGAATGCCTCGAGGAAACTCTGCTCCAAAGGTACCCGATGGGTACCGAATCCGTATTCGGCTGGGATCAGCAGGTCGCACAGCTTGGGATCCCTTAGCCGCTCGCGCATTTTTGCGCGCACGAATTCGGAGATCTCCCCGTTCACTGCTTCATCGAAGAAAAGCTCAATGAAGGACGAGATCCACAACTTTACAGAACCGTCGTTCCAGCAGTCTTCGATCACCTTGCGGCGCTGTTGCGGGGACAGATCGGCCCAGGCGTGCTCAACATCGTATTCGAAGCCCGTGAACGTATGCGGCAGCCGCTCGGCAAGCGCTTTGAACTTCGACTTGTAGGCTTCGACGTCTGCGGCGGCGTATTTGGGATTGTTCATAGGAATGATGTATTGCGGCGTGCGGACGAACACCTTGAGATGGCCAACTTCTTGCGCAATCGTCTGGATCACTTGGATGCCCGTCGCTCCGATACCGACCACGCCCACACGCTTGCCAGCAAGATCGACCTGTCGCGGCCATCGCGCCGTATGAAACACCTGGCCTTTGAACGTCTCCTGCCCTGGGAAGGACACATGGGGCGCCGAGAGCATGCCGCAACAGGTGACGAGAAACTGGGTGTCTATCACATCACCCTTGTCGGTCGCGACCACCCATCGTTCGGCCGCCTCATTGAAATGAGCGCTCTGGACGGTCGTGCCGAACTGAATGTCTTTGCGCAGATCAAGTTCGTCCGCTACGTAATTCAGCCAGCGCTCGATTTCCGGCTGGCTCGGAAACTTTTCGCTCCAGCTCCATCCTTTGTAAAGACTTTCGGAGAAAAGGTACTGATAGACGTGGCCTTCGGAATCGACGCGCGCACCGGGATATCGGTTCCAATACCACGTGCCGCCGACACCCGAGGCCGCATCGATCGCCCTGACGTGCAGCCCGAGCTCTCGGAGGCGGTAGAGTTGATAAAGCCCGGCGACGCCGGCGCCGATGACCACGGCGTCGAATTTCCCTGTCGCATGCACGCCATTTCCACCATTGGCCCCGATCGTGGTCCGGTTCATTTCTCCTCCTGCGCGCTTTTGAGATCTAGCGAGGAGAACAGCAAGTATCGTACCAGCACCCACAGGTCGCGATGGTCAACCGTAAAGACAACGACTAGACGTCCGCGATCGATTGCGGTGCCTCACGCGCTTTGAAGCAGTTGCGACACACGTCCGAGGTGCGACAGCGCCACCAATGCGAGTCGCAGCATTTTCGATGAGTCGAGAAGACCGCGCTCTAAAGCCGGATGCATTTCGCTACAACGCGACAGCGATCCGGCCGCGACCGGAATGCGAGCGATAAGCGCACACAAGCGGTTGCGCGCCAACCAAATTCGGTGCTGGCAACCTCTTGCACTGCCTCGAACGAGCGTCGCGACCGTATAATCGCTAAGCATATCCAAAAGTGCTCCTCAGATATGGATTGCCGAGCCCTACGATTGTTGGTTCGCATGAGCAGCTTGTGATTTTCGGAGCTTGGCCGCCACTCCTACAACATCGTGCGGGATGCAAGAGTTTGCGAAAGGTCAACTACCAATACTAGCAATTGATCTAAATGACGCACGTGTGTCACTGATTGCTGGCCGAATGTCGGGCTAGAGCTTGCCGAGATCAGCAATAACTCATCCACAGATACAAATCTTTCTAAGGACTTGCGGCAAATGCAATCGTCTGCACTGACGTCACGCGCCCATTTCTCTGAAGCCGCCTCTGTCTACCCTCCCGATATCTCACAAATTATCAAGTGGCGCGACAGCTCGTATGCCGCGGATCTCTATATCGCCGCGGTCTCATGGCTTGATCTCTTTACTTACCTGGACGGTCACCCGGCCACCGAGGCGGAACTGCGACTCCATTTCTCTCTTCGGGAGCGGCCAACGCGGACCATGGTTCGACTCCTCGAATCATGGGGCCTCATCTCCAACCAATCCGGCCGGCTGCACGCAACGGCCAGCGCCGTTCAGTATCTGAGTGGCAATTCCGCGGACAACATCACCTCGTATATTGCAACGATGAAGTATAAGCCTTCTGTTCGGGAACTTTATGAGATCCTGCGACAAGACGGCTCGGACACCTGGCACATTGAGCGCGGCGTAACCAAGACCTGGGACGCATTGATGCAGACGGATGAGTTTGCCGATCTGAACACACGAGGCATGGAGGAACGCGGACGGATCTTTGCTCCGCACCTCGCGAAGCTGCTTGACTGCACGAACGATACTTCTTTGCTCGATGTAGGTGGTGGATCAGGCGTCTATTCTGCGCATTTGTTGATGCGCTATTCTTCACTCTCGGCAACGATCTTTGAGCGTCCACCCGTTGATCAACTTGCAAGGAGCTGTCTCACTGACCGCAATTTGTACCCGGGTCGTGCCCATGTCATAGCTGGCGACATGTTCGTCGACCCCCTGCCCCGGGACGCCAGCCTGCACCTCTATTCGCACGTCCTTCACAATTGGGGACCTGACAAGGTCCAACTGCTCCTGAGCAAGTCTTTCGACAGCATTACTTGCGGCGGTCGCATAGCAATTTACAGCTGCCACCCTGACGACCGCGGAGGCCACCCGTCTCCGGCTGCCGAAGCAGAATATTCCGTGCTGCTTACGACGGGGTACGAGGGCTGCTGTTACTCCTTCGAGGACATGCGGGTCATGCTCGAGAGCACCGGCTTCCAGGAGATCGACTACCACAAATCCATCTGCAATCGCAGCCTCATCGTTGCGAAAAAGATCGCCTGACGCTTATGACTCTACCGCTTTGGGGAGCGACTTACTCCGCCGCTCCTCTCGTGAATCGCGTGAGCACGACATGTCTATTCCAACCCGCGTTCTGTTGTCGAAGATCCGCGCGGCTGGGTACAGCATTTTTTCTGGGGTACCGTGTTCCATCTTTGGCGATCTATTTGAGCAAGTGGCTGACTCTCCTGGATTCCTGGCCGTGCCTGCGGCCAATGAAGGCAGCGCAATTGCGCTAGCTGCTGGCGCGGTTCTCTCAGGACAGCGAGGCGTCGTTGCGCTTCAAAACTCTGGGCTCGGCAATATCATCAACCCGCTTACATCTCTGTTGATGGTCAACAAAATTCCGCTCTTGCTCCTCTTGTCCGTTCGCGGCCACCCCGACGAATCTGTCGACGAGCCACAACACGCGATCATGGGTGCCAAGACAAAAACTCTCTTGAACGAGCTCTCCATTGAATGGTGTGACTTCGATGGGACCGAGTCCGGCTTGGATCACGCGCTCGCGCGCGGCAACGATGAATTTCATCGCTCTGCCCCGTTTGCATTGCTCTTCCGGCAAGGCCAGCTATCCGACTGCAGCGCGGCTGAACCACGAGCTGATGCAATCCATTACGGGCTCAGTGTCGGGCAAGCCATAGAGTTGATTTGCCAGCAGCTCCAAAACGACACTCTCATTGTCTCTACAACCGGGTTCATCTCGCGTGAGCTGTTCCGTGTCCAAGATCGTCCTCTGAATTTCTACATGCAGGGCTCCCTTGGGCATTGTAGCGCGGTCGCAGCAGGGCTCGCGCTGGCCTCGCCTGCCCGACCCGTCCTGGCATTGGATGGAGACGGCGGCGTGCTCATGCACATGGGGATTCTATCGACTATTGGCTATGCCAGCCCCCAGAATCTCATGCATGTGGTGCTGGACAACGAAGGGTATGTTTCGACAGGCGGTCAGCTCTCGACGTCACGAACGACGTCTCTCGAAGTCGTCGCGTCCGCCTGCGGGTATCAAACGGCTACCCGCTGTGAGCGAGCCGAGAATATCGCGACAATCATGCGGCAATGCTCTCAGCGTAGGGGGCCTCACTTCGTGGTCTGCAAAGTCAACCGCCTCCATCCCTCTCAGCTTCCCCGCGTCACGAGTCGATATTCTCCCCTGCAGAACAAAACTATCTTTCAGCGCTGTGTCAGCATTCGCCGTAACGAGCCCGCGACCGCCGGCATAAAGGGACTGGCGTCACAGTTCTATGGTCGGACGTATGCCTGATTTTCATCGCTCTGTTTGGAGGGGGAACCTGGTTGTTATGGGCTAACAAGCTACTTCGAAGCAACGCGAGACCTGTCTCGGATTTTAAATAGGCGCAAACAATCGAGTTATGGCATGCACGATAACGATCAAGACTATCATCCAATGCTCATCGCGGGCGCGCCTGCCCACTCGGACGCGACCATCGAAGTCCGCAATCCATTCACAGGAATGCTTCTTGGCAGCGTCCCGCAGGCCAGACCGGAGCATGCACGCCAAGCATTTGAGATAGCTGCGCGGACTCATCCTCGGCTCACGCGCCGCGAACGAACGGATATCCTCCTGGGGACGGCAAGCGCTGTTAGGAGAGATCAAGACCGGTTTGCTCGGCTTATCACGGCAGAAACCGGCCTCTGCCTGAAGGACTCTTTGCATGAAACCGGGCGTGCTTGCGATGTCTGGTCATTTGCTGCCCACACCTTGATCCAGAGCGAGGGCGAGATTTATCCATCTGACATTGGCGTAACCCCCCATGATCGGCGCATTTTTTCCATGCGCACACCGCTCGCCGGTGCGATCTCCGCTATCACGCCTTTTAACCATCCTCTCAATCTCGTCAGCCATAAACTCGCTCCCGCCATTGCGACGAACAACCGCGTGGTCCTGAAGCCGTCTGAGCGGGCGCCGTTGACTGCTCTGGCGCTTGGCAGGATTCTGTACGAGCAAGGCCTTCCGGAGGGTATGCTTTCGATCGTGACAGGGGCCCCCCACGGCTTGGCAGATGCGATGTTCACCGATCCCGATGCGGAGCTGGTGACATTTACCGGCTCCGTTCGCGTTGGGCATCACATTGCGGAACGGGCCGGTTACCGGAAGCTCATCTTGGAGCTCGGTGGAAACGATCCGATCATTGTGCTTGAAGATGCCGATGTTGATCGGGCGGCGCATCTGGCTGTTCAAGGAGCGATCAAGAATTCGGGGCAACGATGTACAGCTGTCAAGCGGGCGCTCGTGGTTGACTCGATTGCCGACGAATTTGCCGAGCGGGCGCTCCATCACATGCGGAAGCTCTCGACCGGCGATCCGAGCGATCCATCGGTTGACCTCGGCACCGTCATCAATCAAGAGGCGGCCGAACTGATTGCTCGGCGCGTTACCGATGCCGTCGATGCTGGTGCTACTCTATTGCTCGGCAACGTACCTGACGGCGCATCTTATCCGCCCACCCTGTTGGACCATGTCTCACCAAGGTCCGAACTGGTTATTGAAGAAACATTCGGACCTGTGCTGCCGATCATCCGTTGTCCGAACGATGTTGATCAGATCATATCGATCGCCAACGCGACCAAGTTCGGACTTTCTGCCGGAGTCTGCTCCAACCGGCTCGATCATGTGACGAAGCTCATCGACGGTCTCGCCGTTGGCTGCGTCAACGTATGGGAAGTTCCCGGATATCGCACCGAATTGACCCCGTTCGGGGGGATCAAGCAGTCCGGACTCGGGCACAAGGAGGGTGTGCTGGAAGCAATGCGTAGCTTCACGCAGTTGAAGACCTACTCGCTTCCATGGCCAGTCTAGGCCAACTGCTTTTTGGCTGGCGCCGAAGGCGGAGGAATCGTCCTATTGCATCCTTATCATAACAATGGACGCTCTATTGCGGATAGGGACGAGCTGAACGTCGGAGTCGATCGCACGGAAGCGCGCGGACGGATTTCAACGCATTCGCCCGATACGCACGGGTATACTCCCCGCGGCGACGCCGCTAACAGCAGCAGAACCTTCAAGAGCACACCTAGAGCGCCTCATTCAGCGCCTTGCTCCGGACATAGCGGCGGCCCCGCCCGCTCGTCGAGTTCTTTGGTACAAGTTGATAAGTCGGCGCGCCATATGACGAGCGTCACCCACCGAAATGTCTTCTCCGAACACTTTCTTGTAGCGACGACGAATCTCTTCGATCCGCTCCAGCTTAAACTCCATCCTGGCATTTTCCGGCTTGGAGGCCCCTGCTTACAAGGAGCCACATTATCCCCAGAACGCATGTCGAGCTGCGCACTCATGGGTCTACCGAAGGAGGTGTAAATGAACGGAGCGCCGAGTGCGGTGGCGACGCTGACGTGGATAGTCCTGGTCACATCTCCTCATTGTCTTTTGCAATTCGACGCACCCACGCTCATCTGCTCTTCATCAGAGCGGGTTAGGTTCGGGCCAAAAATAAGCACTAAGCGCCTCCCCTGAATGTTCGATCTCCGGCACGAATAAAAGGCCCCGCGCCATGAGCGCGGGGCAAGTGGGATCCTTTACCAAGGATCTGCATCGTGCTCAAAACCGAGTACATCTCGACCATAGAGCAAGTCGATTCTATCATAGATCGCTCTTTTTATACACTCAACGTCTATGAGACAAGCTAGGCCGCGCCGGCGACGCCGCCAACGTCATCCTCTCAGCCGTCGGCCACAACTTGCGCCGCATCCTCGCGTGGCTCAGGGATTTATTGTGGCTGTTCCTGGGATTGCTATGGCGAAAGCTCGCTTGCCAGGCCCAGCTCAATCCGGCTTGTTAACGGATGACTGATGTAATGCGCTCTAAATTCTTGCACCAACGAATCGAGCGCCGGCTCATTTTTCTTTTCGATGTAGTTTTCCATCCACACGCAACATCGGTCGCGAATATCCCGCCCCTTGAACGCTCCTTCGAATGCGCGTGAGCAAAGTGCGCGGCCAGATCGCCAAAGGTGCCGAACTTCCGAGCCGGCAACAAGCACGCTTTCAGGGCCACCGACGGGCGACGGTATAGTTCAGGCTCTGGCCGACCTCACACAATCAAGGGCTACGGTTCAAACGCCGTTTTCGACCACGAATTGCGCGGGCTTGCCGTGACTGCCTTCAACAAAGCCCCTCCCCACCAACAGCTCGCGGGTATCGCGCGCCAGGGCGGCGCTGCCACAGATCATGACGCGGTCATGCTGCGGCTCAAGTTCCGGCAGCTCGATTTCCGTGAATAGCCTGCCTGACGCGATCAGCTCGGTGATCCGGCCGCAGTTGCAGAAACGATCGCGGGTCACGGTCGGATAATAGATCAGCTGGTAGCGCACGAAGTCGCCGAGCAGCTCGTCGCTCGGCAGTTTTTCCGTGATCATCTCGCCATAGGCAAGCTCGGCGACGCGGCGGCAGCCATGCAGCAGCACGACGTTTTCGAACCGTAGATAGGTTTCGGGATTCTTGATCACGCTGAGGAGCGGGGCAAGGCCGGTGCCGGTGCCGACCAGATAGAGATTGCGCCCATCCTCGAGATTGTCGATGACCAGCGCTCCGGTCGCCTTGCGGCTCACGATGATCTTGTCACCCTCCTTCAAATGCTGCAGACGCGAGGTTAAGGGATCGTTCGGCTCTCTGGTCGAGAAGAACTCCAGCCGGTCGTCGTAATGGGCGCTGGCGAGGCCGTAGGCGCGCAGCAGCGGCTTTTCGTCGACCTTGAGCGCGATCATGGTGAATTCGCCGCTGCGGAAGCGGAACGATGGATTGCGCGTGGTGGTGAAGCTAAAGAGATTGTCGGTCCAGTGATGGACGCTCAGCACGCTTTCCTGGCTGAAATTGCTCATCTCACCGCTCCCGCGAGGTTAGAGTGTGATCCGGGCACCTGTTTTCCGAAAAGATCATAGTCAAGGCGAAACGCAACGAGCGCGTCGCTTTAAGTGAACGCAAAGGCGAGCAGGCTCGAGCAGAGCACCATCAGACTGATCGCGGTCAGTGTCAGGAAGCTGTCGGACACAAGGTCACGATTGCGCATGAGCTCCGTAGGAGCGAGGGAGCGCTCGTACTTAGGTCTCGGGAATGGGACATCGGTTAGGGGAATGCGGAGATCGTCCTGCCCACACATCACCTCTATTGGCCTTGGCAACATTAGACCTGCCCTTGCGGTCGTATCGTGCGTTTCTTGCGGTGAACCCGCAGCATTCCTTCGTTCTATCGGATATGGAGCGGGGAAGCGGCGAGATGTCGCGCAGCCACGATTGGCACAAGCTGCGTCATCCTACCGATCTAATCGAGAGAGAAGGTCGTCGGCGCAGGCCGCCGTAACTTGCGATGCGTTCGCGATCTTTTCGTAGAGCACGGTCGATCTCATACCGCCCTACCGTCTAATTCAGGGTAGCGCACAAGCTGCCATCATGGCCGGTTAGCTGAATTCGGCGATCGATTAAAGATAGGTCAGTACGCAACGCGCAGAACTGCGCCCTCGCGTTTGCGGTGACAGAGGATACGGGGGTCGGCCCAGCTCTCGGCCCCCTTAGCCACCGTTAGAGAATGAGCTCGGCCGCCCCATGCTGCGCCGGACGTGGCGAACTTCGAGAATTTATCTTTTCTCAAATGTTTGCCGCGACCTTCCAGCACTGGCGGCAACGTTAGAGCCAGCCCCGCGGGGGTCCCAGATGAGGACATATCTGAGCTCGAATCTCTCGAAGCTATTCGCGGGGGATCTGGCGGCTTTTGGCGGCCCAGCGACCGATGAAGCGGTCGCAGGGCACATTCGCGCGGAGCAGATTTCCCTCGTGCTTGGTTATTCCCTGGGCATAATGCTGGCGAACGCCTGCAATGCGACGGTGCTTGCGATTGCTCTCTGGCACTCGCCCAACAGAAACTATGCCCTAATCTGGGCAGCTGCCGTCGTTTGCGGCGCGTTATCGATAGGCCTGAAGGCGCGTTTATCACGACGAATTAGGAAGCCGCAGTTCGTCTCCCGACAGGCCATGCATCGGCTGGTGCGAAATGCATTCGTTCTTGGGACCGCCTGGGCGATCGTTCCGGTGGCTTTCTTCGCCGACGCCTCCAATGGTGGCCAACTCGTGATCACATGTCTTTGCTCCGGGATGCTCGCGGGCGGAGCATTCGCTTTCGCTACGATTCCCGTGGCGGCGGTTGCATTCACGGCTCCGATTTTCGCGGGGACGGCAATTTGCCTCGGCAGAAACGGCGATTTCGTTTATCTGCTCGTCGCTATCCTCGTTGTGGCCTATGGCCGGCGTTTTCGCCCATTCTTTCGAATTCACGAAACGCACCATTGCTCAATTGGAGGCCGAAAAGAGGGTCCGGCGGGATCCCCTGACCCAGTTGCCGAACCGTTTCGCCTTCAACGAAAGCCTCGAAGCTGCCCTCAACCGGCTCGCTCGCTCGGGCGAGGAGTTCGCGGTGTTTCTCCTCGATCTCGATCGCTTTAAGGAAGTGAACGACAAATTCGGCCACCCCGCAGGAGATGGGTTTCTCATTCAGGCCGCGGCAAGACTGCAGCGATGCGCGCGTGAGACCGATACTGTCGCGCGGATCGGCGGAGACGAATTTGCGCTGATCATGACCAATCTGGCCAAAGTAGGAGATGCGTTGGAAATCGCCGAGCAGTTCGTCGGCGCTTTCGGCGAGCCATTCCTGATCGAACGATGCGAGATCGCGGGCGCGACGAGCGTCGGAATCGTGTTGGCCCCTCGCGACGGCAATACACCTCATGAGCTCCTGAAAAATGCCGACCCTGCGCTCTATCGCGCAAAAAAGCGGGGCCCGGGACGGTTCGCTTCTTTGAAGTCAGCGACGACAAATCCGCGCGCGATCGGAGAGCGCTGCAACGGGATCTGGAGGAGGCGATCGGGCGAGACGAGCTTTTTCTCGTCTACCAACCATTCTTTGATATTCGCAAGAACCGAGTAACCGGCTTTGAGGCCTTGCTGCGCTGGAAACACCCTGTCCGGGGAGTCCTTTCGCCGGCTGAGTTCATTCCAATTGCCGAGGAAACCGGATTGATCCACCCGATCGGTGAGTGGGTGGTCCAACGCGCCTGCTCTACGCTGTCGAACTGGCCCTCTGATTTCAGGATCGCCGTGAATTTCTCTGCAGCTCAATTTCATAACACCAGCATACTGCAAACAATCGTGCAGGCCCTGGCGCAGGCCAGAGCCCCTGGCCGTCTTGAAATCGAAATAACGCGTCGCTGACCTATTTGCTAAAATTGCCATATACCCGCATCAAAATCGATCAGTCCTTTATACGCAACATGCTGACACGGCCGGATAGCGCGGCTGTCGTAGAATCAATGATCACGCTGGCGCAGGATCTACACCTTGGCGTGGTCGCGGAAGGCGTCGAGACAATCGAGCAGCTCGGGTATTTGCGCCAAACCAGCTGTGATGAAGTCCAAGGATATCTCATCGGTCAGCCGACCGCATCTTCGCCCTGCTCGATCAAAATAAGCAATGGTCGACGCCTGCCGCTTGAGACGCCTTGGACAAACCGACCGACCATCGTGTCGCGCGACGCTGCGTACGGCGCTGGCATTGTTAGCGGAATGAATCCCGAGATGGGCATGTGACCAACTTGCGATATCACCCTGCGACATCGAAGGCCGAAGCGACATCCATGAAACCAACGACACCTGGCTGAGATCTCCGGCGAGCGCGGTCGGACTCCTCGCGCGTCGATACTCACCATCCAAGAGCGTATTCCAACAGGCCCCGCGGAAAATGAGCGCAGCCCTCTCAACGAGGATCTAACATTAGGAGCGCGATGCGTGCGACAGTCAAAAAGGCCGCCCGTCACCTCAGAAGGCAAACATAGGGTCTAGGAGGCCGGGATCCTATTATTGCAGTCGATCGCGCAGCCCTGGGAAGAGCATGACGTTTGGGTCAAGCCTCGGTGAATATGTAGATCTACGGCACACATTCAAATTCAAGGCCGGTATTTGCCATATCCTGCGCAGAACTTCCTTGTCATCACCGGGAGCACCGCAAAGGGCACGTCAAGTACAGCACCGCGCTTGCTTGAGCCACATGCGCGACATCTGGAGCAACCACCTCGAACGATGTTCCTTAAGTCCGCACAAGGCGGCTGCGATACGATTTCTAATCTGTCTCGGCTTGGCGAATACTTGGTTGATTCTCAATAGAGATCTGAACGGTTTCAAAGAACGATTCCACGCATCGTAGGCGTCTTTTATCCGATGTCGTGACTATATACGTTTTGAAATCACTGCAGAATTCATCGACAGGCTTGTACACGAGCTCCTCTGCCGGAAAAACGCTGTCTTGAAGAAGAATACCTACCCCGATTCCGTGCAGAACGGCTTCCTTTAGAACGGGATAAGTCGCCATCTTAATAACATTCGGCATATTTATACTGTTCTCAAGACAGGCCTTTTCCACTTCTCGTAGTGTCAGAGAACCATCCTCGGTTAGAATGATCCTTTCTTGTGCAAGTTCGGCCAGACCGAGTGTCGGTCTGCAGGCGAGCCGATGCTCGCGCCGCACGAGCGCCATAAGCCGAGTTTTGCTTAGCTCCACGTGGAATAGGCTGGCAAGGTCATCAGGTTCGGTGATGATAGCAATATCGACATCACGCGCTTCAAGTCGCTGCTTAGCAAGCTCCCAGGGCACTAGTGAAAACGTGATTCTCACTGCCGGAAAACGTCGGTTGAATTCGGAAATAATCGGCATCGCTGGACACGGCGCGTTCGCGATCACCGTTAGATGGCCGGCCGACAGGTCATTGTAGGCATTGATCTTCTCCGCGACCAATTGCTCCAGAACCCGAACGCGATCAGTTAGAGCAAACAGTTCCTGAGCCGGCTTTGTGGGCACGAGCCCGGTGCGATGCCGAATGAAGAGTGTCGTCCCCATATGTTGCTCGAGCTTGGCAAGGTGCTGGGTGACGGCCGACTGGGTGACACCGAGGACGGTTGCAGCTTCAGAAACGCTTCTCCGCCTGAAGACCTCTGTAAAGGCAGCAGTCTGGTGAGAACTGATTTTCATGCTGTCGAAGCCTGCTCATCCTATTGCGGTGAATTCGCATTCCCAGGCGGGGTCAAGGGCTTTTGCGCACCGTCTGTTGTCTCTGGAAGAACCAAAAACCGTTGGGCTGCTCAGGCTCGACGTTGGCATCGCCAGTCCGACCCCAATTGATCAGGACGCCTAAAGGTGGACTCAGTGCCACCTGGACAGTGGATAAAGGTGCGTGTCTTCGGCCTCTTGCTTCCTGATGCATTCTCCACTCACGGGCTTGTCTCGGCCGACGGTCAAAACAATGTATTCCCGGCCCCCAGAAGGTTCTCATATCCCTTTCCTCAACCGAGCTCTGCTGCTGCATCACGAATTGACGAAGCAACTTTCCGAGATGTTGCCTCAGGTCGCCGTACAGTCTTCCTGTGGTACTTGGGAATGAACATCACATGGTATACGAAATGTCAAACTTCTGCTGCTTCTCCAAGCAGAGCTTGGCGCCTCGCTCGTTGGTTTCGAGTTTAGGAAAACCCGAGAACCTCTGCTTAGCAGCAACTTATCTGCGCGAAAGAACAGCTTTAAATGATAGTGCCAGCTGCGAACCACTTTGGAACGGAGCGCACCGGCAATTAAAGTTGTTCGTTGGATTTTCTCAGCGAGAACGGTGGTACGGTCCGGGATAATTGACTGCGAGCAGCAGGCTCGTCGCGCAGGATAAAAACGGCAGCGGCAATTACTGAGCCGATTTGGAAGCCAGCTTATTTAATAGAAGCAATACTTCTTCTATTAGCAAGGCTAATATCAAGACATTTACGCGTCAACAACGCTTGCTAGGCCTCTTCTCCGGACGCAGGCGACAAGCCGCTATGCGCTCTCGGCTCGTAAACAGAGAGCGCATCGCTCACGCCCAATAAAATCACGAGTGAAGGAGGTGCTCCTCGCTCCGCAGAAGCGCGGATAGAGGGCCGTCAGCCGAGTTCGCCAAAATTTACAGGAGAGATGAATGAAAATAAGCACCGATCGAATCCTCACGACACATGTCGGCAGTTTGCCGCGGCCGCCCCTATTGGAGGAGATGCTGCTGGCGAAAGAAAAGGGCGGACTGGACGCCGACCGCGGTCCGTTGCTGGCGGCCAGCATCAGTTCAGCGGTCGTCGACATCGTAAAAAAGCAGGCGAGTATTGACCTAACGGTTGTCGACGATGGCGAGATGAGCAAATACGCCTATTCGACCTATGCGCGCGAGCGTATGACAAGTTTGACGGGCGTTGATCAGCCGCTTGCCTTGTCCGAACTGGCCGAATTCTCGAATTTCGCAAAGCGGGTCAATCTCGATATCAAGACTCCCGCCTGCGTGGGGCCTCTCGAGTACCAGGGAGAGGCGGCGGTGGCGACGGATATCGCCAATCTCAAGGCGGCACTCAACACGGTCTCTGTCGAGGAAGCGTTCATGAACGCCTCGTCTCCGGGGATCATGGCACACTACATGCCGAACAAATATTATCCATCGCAGGAAGCCTACCTCTATGCGCTGGGCGATGCGATGAAGCATGAATACGATGCCATCGCTGCGTCAGGCTTGCTCCTGCAGCTTGATTGTCCGGATCTGGCGCTCGGCCGCCATTTTCGGGCCAAACCAATGGATGTGGCGGAGTTCCGAAAGGAAATCGCTCTTCACGTGGAAGTGCTCAATCATGCTCTGCGCGACATTCCCGCCGATCGGATGCGCCTGCATCTATGCTGGGGCAATTACGAGTCGCCGCATCACCACGACATCGATCTCCACGAGATCTTCGATATCATCATCAAAGCGCGGCCGATGGCGCTGCTACTGGAGGCGGCGAATCCGCGCCACTCGCATGAATGGAGCCTGTTCAAGGAAACGCGACTTCCCGATGACAAGATTATCGTGCCAGGCGTTATCGATACCTGCACGAACTACATTGAGCATCCCGAAGTCGTCGCGCAGCGCATCGAGCAATACGCCAATCTGGTCGGCCGCGAGCGCGTGATCGCCGGAACGGACTGCGGCTTCGCGAGCTTTGCGACCTTTCACACTGTCGACCCGGACATTGCCTGGCGCAAACTCGAGTCGCTTGTGCAAGGCGCCGAGATTGCATCGCGCCGGCTCTGGAACGCGAACTCAACGCACTCCAAGCAAGCCATTGCCTCGTGAAAGCGCAAAGCCGCTGGCAAACACCCACATGAAAATCATCCAGATCACCGACCTTCACCTGGTTCCAACAGGTGATCGTCTCTTCGACAATGATCCAGGCGAGCGCTTGATAGCCTGCTTGGCCGACGTGGCTGAGCATCATGCAGATGCCGAGCTTTGCGTCATCACGGGCGATCTTGCTCATCATGGCGAGCGGAGTGCCTACGCTCGCCTGCACGAGGCGCTCAAGGTCTTGCCGATGCCGGTGCGGCTTCTCATGGGCAACCATGACGATCGCGCCAATTTCCGTAGCGTATTTTCCGAAGCTCCAGTCGACGATTTCGGCTTCGTTCAATCCGTGCTCGACACGGCGGCGGGACGCTTTCTTTTTCTCGATACCAAACGATCAGACAGCCATGCCGGCCTCTACTGTGAGCGGCGCCAGGCGTGGTTGCGCGCGCGCCTGGAAGAGGCACACGGCAGACCAATTTATCTCTTCATGCATCACCCGCCGCTGTCGGTTCACTTCAGGCCTGCCGACGACATCATGCTCGACGATGGCGCGGCGTTCGGACGTATTCTCGACGGGCATTCCATCCGCCATCTGTTCTTCGGGCATGTGCATCGCCCAATCACCGGCAGCTGGCAAAACATTCCATTTTCCACCTTGCGGGGGCTCAATCATCAATTGTGGCTCGATTTTAGTCACGAGCGGGGAATTCCCTGCAGTATGGAGCCTCCGGCCTATGCGATCGCTTTCCTGAACGCCGATGCCGTGGTCATCCACACCCACGATTTTCTCGATACAAGCACAAAATATCTGTACGAGCCGGACCTACCCGTCGAGCGCCAAGTCGTTCCAATAGCACGACGATCTCAACTCTGATTTCGCGGCGGGGTCTCATGCCCCCGCATCCGTCACCCATGCCCATCCGTCGTCTAGCCCCGGCGGGGCGGTTGTTCGCACCCATTGGGCTTCTTTTCAGGACTCCAAGGAGCATTCTCATGAATTTGTCCCGTCGCACGTTTCTCCGCTCTTCGGTCGCGGCCTCCGCCTCGTCCCTGGCCGGCTCACTTGTTGGCCCCGCGTCCGCGGCATCGGACACTGTGACCATCGCCTCCGTCTACGATCTGTCGGGACCGTTCGACGTCTATGGTGCTCCGTCGAACATGTGCACGGAATTCGCGGTCAAGGAGTTGAACAAGGCAGGGGGACTACTCGGCAAGCAAATCGTCCTGAAGGCGTACGACTGTCAGTCGGACATCAACAAGGGTCCGCAATACGCGCAGCAGGCGGCGCTGCGCGACCGAGCCGTGATGGCGGTGGGCGCCTTGACCGGAGCTGCCCGAGAGGCAACGCGACCGGTCCTGCGCAAATACAAGGTGCCCTACTTCTATGGTTCGATCTATGAAGGTGGTGCCTGCGAACAGAATATCTTTTGCTGCAACACCGAAGGAAACCAGCAGGTCGTTCCGCTGCTGGAGTGGTCGTTCAAGAATCTAGGCAAGAAGCTCTATTACATAGCCTCCGATTACAACGCGCCACGCACATTCGGAGCCTGGAACCACGTGATGGCAAAGCGCGAAGGGGGCGAGGTGCTTGCCGACGACTATTATCCCCTCGACGTGACCGACTTCACGGCGGCAATCGCGAAAATCCAGGCGGCAAAGCCGGATTTCATCCATTCCTGTCTGGTTGGTGGCCCGTCAATGTCCTTCTACCGGCAATGGGCGGCGGCAGGGATGCTGAAGAAAATTCCGATCGTCTCGATCATTTTCGGCGGTGGGCAAGAGCACGAGATCTTGGCAGCTGAGGAGACGAACGGCATCTACGCCGCCTACAACTATTTCCAAGAGCTCGATACGCCGCGAAACAAAGCCTTTTTGGCACGCTTTGCCGAAACGATTGGTCAAAACCACGCCTACATCAATGGCGAGGCGATCGGTGGCTACAACACCGTCATGTTGTGGGCCGAAGCCGTCAAGCGCGCGAACAGCTTTGATCGCGACGCGATCATGAAGGCTTGGGAAAGCGGGATTACTTGGGAAGGCCCCGGCGGAAAAATGGTCACTGACGGGCCGACGCACCACACGACCCAGGACGTGCGCATCATCAGGGTCGAAAATCGCGTCTGGCGTCTGATTGCAACCAAAGAGCAGATCCAACCGGATAGCTATGGCGGCAGGTGCGACGTCTTTGCCCATCCGAACCAGACGGAATTCTTGATGCCGCAAATGTAGGGTGACCGAGTTGGCGGCGCCGCCTCGTGGATGGCGCCGCGGCCTCATTTGGCTTTCATCACTCGAGGGGAAAGAGGTGGCTCTCTCTTTCGAGCACAAGGAGAATTCTCATGAAATTGTCCCGTCGAACGTTTCTCGCCTCTTCCGCGGCGATTTCCGCTGCATCTATCGCCGGCTCATTTGCCGACCGCGCTTGGGCCGCATCAGACACCGTCGCTATCGCCTCGTTGCACGATTTGTCGGGACCTCTTGATATTTATGGCGTGCCGTCGAATTTGTGCATGAAGGTCGCGGTCGAGGAGATCAATGCCGCCGGCGGCCTGCTCGGCAAAAAAGTCGAGCTCAAGGTTTATGACGGCCAGTCCGACATCACCAAGTACCCGCAATATGCGCAGAAGGCGGCGCTGAATGACCGGGTCGTCATGGTGCAAGGTGCACTTAGCGGAGCTGCGCGCGAAGCCACGCGCCCTGTCTTACGCAAGTACAAGATACCCTTCATTTATGGCTCCTTTTACGAAGGTGGTCTTTGCGAGAAAAACTCTTTCTGCGTCAACACTGGTGGCAACCAGCAGGTTGTTCCGCTGCTCGAATGGTCGTTCAAGAATCTCGGTAAGAAGCTCTACTATATTGCATCAGATTATAACGCTCCCCGTAACTTCGGCATCTGGAACCACGTGATGGCCAAGCGCCAAGGTGGCGAGGTGTTGGCCGATGACTACTATCCTCTGGATGTTACGGATTTCACCGCGGCCATCGCAAAAATCCAGGCCGCAAAACCAGATATCGTGCATTCCTGCCTCGTTGGCGGTCCGGCTATGTCCTTCTATCGCCAATGGGCCGCGGCCGGCATGCTGAAGAAGATTCCGATCATCTCAATCGTCTTTGCCGCCGGCAATGAGCACGAGGTCCTCGCTCCGGAGGAAACCGATGGCGTGATCGTCGCATACAACTACTTCCAGGAACTCGACACGTCGAAGAATAAGGAGTTTCTGGCCAAGGTCGAAGCCTTGGCCGGCAAGAACCATCCCTATATCAACGGCGAAGTTTTTGGCGGCTACAGCGGCGTCATGCTGTGGGCGGAAGCCGTCAAACGTGCCGGCAGCTTCGAGCGCGAAGCGGTTCTCGCGGTCCTCGAAAGCGGCATCCGGTGGGAAGGTCCGGCCGGAGTCATGACCACTGATGGCCCCACCCACAATACGACGCAAGACGTTCACATTATCACCGTCAAGAACCGCGTCTGGAGCCTGATCGAGAAGAGGGAGCAGATTCCGCCTGATACATATGGCGGCAAGTGCAACGTCTTCACCAATCCGAACCAGACCGACTTTCTGATGCCCCAGATCTAAGTGGCCGGCGCTCGCGGCGCCGTCTCTGTGGCGCCGCCTCGTTCGCCTGTCTCCGTCTTCGCAGATCAGGATAGACCATGGACCAGTTCGTCATATTGTGCTTCGCGGTGGTCAATTCCATTGCGCTTCTCGCCCTGATCAGCCTGGGGCTCGCTATCATTTTCGGCATGATGCGGGTGATCAATTTTGCTCATGGCGAATTCGTCATGCTTGGCGGTTACGCCACTGTGATCGCCAATCATGCCGGCGTAAATCTTTGGCTCTCCATGCTGGTTGTCGCCCCAATGGTTGTCGGCATGATCGGAGCTGTGGTGGAGCTACTCATCATTCGCCGGCTCTACGGTCATCTGGTCACGACGATGTTGGCAACCTGGGGGCTTAGCCTGTTCTTGATTGGCGCGGTGACCGCCGTCTTCGGCAACACAACGATGGGCGTGAGTGCCCCGCTCGGCAATATTCCGGTCGGAGCCTATTCCATCGGTGCTTACCAACTGCTCTTGATCGCAATCACAGCCCTGCTCGTCGTGTGTTCTCTTCTGGCTTTGCACTGGACGAAATACGGATTGATCGCGCGGGCGGCGATGCAAAATTCGGAGATGGCGACCACCCTCGGAATCGATTGTGATCGCGTGTATGCGGCCACTTTCATCATCGGCGCAGCAATCAGTGGCCTTGCCGGCGCATTGCTTGCGCCGATATCCGGCGTCCTTCCTCACATGGGCGCGGCCTATGTTGCACGCGCCTTCGTGACCGTGATCAGCGGCGGCGGGGCCTTGATTACCGGCTTTCTGTCAGCCGCAACGATCCTCGGGCCGGTTGAGGCCTTGCTTTCCTATTTCGCAACGCCGGTCGTCGGCCAGGCCTCGCTGCTTCTTTTAGCCGTGATCATCCTGCGCCTGTTTCCGACCGGTGTTTCCAGCTTGTGGACCGGAGGCCGATAACGTCATGCTGCGCCAACTCAAACATGCCTTGTTTCCGGTCGCTCTCGTGCTCTTCGCGGCTTTTGGGCCGTTCGTTCTGGAGCCATTCGACCTCGTCAATCTGTCCGCCTTTTCGGCCATGGCGATCGCAGCGCTCGGGCTCGCCTTTGTCTGGGGGACGCTGGGGATTCTCAACCTTGGACATTCGGTCTTTTTCGGTCTCGGTGCCTACGCCTATGCGATCGCGGTCTCCAATCTCGGCGACAGCACGCTTGCCGTTTTGATCGGAACCCTGTTGCCGGTCGCATTCTCGCTCATCCTTGGCTACTTTCTGTTCTTCAGCCGTCTGGGCGACGTCTATCTCGGCGTCATTACGCTCTGCGTGACGCTGATTTTCTATTCCTTCATGACGTCGACTGCCGATCCCTCATTTCACATCGGCCCGGTGCCGCTCGGCGGCTTCAATGGGATCACGGCAGTACCCTCGCTCAATATGCCAGGTGATCCGCAGGCATTTCTATCCACGGAAGCGACGTTCTCAATCTGTTTGCTGGCGCTTGCAGGCGCTTACATTCTGCTCTCGTTCCTGCGTTCGAGCGATGCCGGGCGTATCATGACGGCGATCCGCGAAAGTGAGTTGCGGAGCGAGCTCCTTGGCTACGACATTCGCTTCTACAAGCTCGTTGGCTTTGCCGTGAGTGCTGCCATCGCGGGGCTCGGTGGAGCGCTTTACACGGCGGTGATGGGTTTCGTCAGCCCGAACGTCTTCGATCTTCCGCAAGCCTCGCAATTCGTTCTGTGGGTGATTGCCGGCGGCCTCGGAACCTTTGTCGGCCCCGTCGCGGCAAGCTTCGGCTTCCAGCTTCTCAGCAGCCAGCTCGGGGCCAACCAGATCTTCAATACGGAGCTGATTTTCGGCGCGACGATCATCCTGTTCGTACTGCTCGCCCCTCAAGGCCTGCTGCCGATGATTCTTAAGTTGTCGAAACCTAGGTTCCAGAACCGTTCTGGCATCTTGAGGCGAAAGGAGAAACCGGCATGAGCGGCGCACCCATTCTCGCAACGAGGGGCCTTGTAAAACGGTTCGGCGGGGTTGCCGCAGTTGATGGCGTCGACCTCGTCGTGACCGCCGGTGAAATCCGCTGCCTCATAGGTCCGAACGGCGCCGGCAAGAGCACACTCTTCAAATGCCTCACCCATCAACACCAGCCGACCAGCGGCCACGTCCTGTTCGAGGGCCAGAATCTGCAAGGCCTCGCCACCCATCGCATTGCGCGCCTGGGCATCGCCATCAAGAACCAGATTCCCAGCATCTACGCCAACCTTGACGTCCGAGAGAATATCCGCCTCGCCGCCCTGCGGAGGGGGCTGCCAAAGCGCGAGCTGGACAGGGTCGTCGAGCTGGCACTGGAGGAGATCGGCTTTGATGACCGTCGCGCAAAACAGCCGGCCGCGACCCTTTCGCATGCACATCGCCAATGGTGCGAACTCGGCATGCTGCTCGCGAGCGATCCCCGTCTCGCGCTCCTCGACGAGCCAACCGCCGGCATGACGCGTGATGAGATGTTGAAGACCGTCGACATCATCAAACGTCTCAACGCCCGTGCCACGGTGATCGTCGTCGAGCACGACCTAGAGTTCATCGCCCGTCTCGCACAAAGGGTTACTGTCTTGCACAGGGGAAAAGTGTTGGTGGAGGACACCATGGACAAGGTCGAGGCAAACGAGACCGTCCGAGATATCTATCTCGGCCGCAAGAAAGAGGCCATTCATGCTGAAAGGTGAACGCTTGGTCTCCGGCTACGGCAACACACAGGTACTGCGCAGCTTGAGCTTCGATCTCGGCGCTCATGAGATTCTCGGGATCATCGGTATCAATGGTATGGGCAAGACCACCTTGCTCAAGACCGTCATGGGGCTGTTGCCGGTCGAAGGTGGCCGGATCGTACTGGACGGTGTTGCCATCGAAGCTCTGCCTGCCCATCAACGCAGTCGTCTCGGCTTTAGTTACACGCCGCAAGGCGGCGCGGGTTTTCCCGGCCTGACCGTCAAGGAGAACCTGTTGCTCGCGGGCATGATGCCCGGCGCCGGCAAGGCAAAGCCGATTGACGAAATATTGCGTCTCTTTCCGAGGCTCGAAATGCTTCTCGCGCGCCCCAGCGGTGCTTTGAGTGGAGGCGAACGGCAGTTGCTGGCGCTTGCCCGCGCCATGGTTCGCTCGCCGCGGCTTCTTCTGCTCGATGAACTGACAGAGGGCATTCAGCCCTCGGTGACTGACGAAATCGCCGAATGCTTATCTTCAATTCACCGGTTGGAAAAGACCGCCATGATCATTGCCGATCAGGATCTCAGTTTCGTAGCCTCGCTGGTTGCCCGGGCGCTGGTCGTCCAGAAGGGAGAGATCGTGGCGGAACGCAATCCGACCGAACTGCTCGCCGACAGTGTCTTCGAGGCGGACTGAGGTCTTGCCGGCGCCGGGCCTTCCGTCCGGCGATCCTGCGGGTCACGAGTGTCAATCCGTTCGAGACGAGTGCCCATCTTTTAATTTGCGGAGCCACCATGGCCGCCAAAGCCCTCTCAGTCCAACCGACCGTCCATCCGGCTGCGCAGCTACACGATACAACACTCGGCGCATACTGTGAGGTCGGCGCGCGTACGATCCTGCGAGAAGCGACGATGGGCGATTATTCCTACGTCGAAAACGATTCTCAGATCACCTACACGACCATCGGAAATTTTTGCTCGATTGCGGCAATGACCCGGATCAACCCCGGCAATCATCCGATGCACCGAGCGAGCCAGTCGCATTTCACCTATCGGGCAAGCGCCTATTTTCCGAACGAGAGTGACGAGGCAGAATTCTTCGATTGGCGGAGACAGCATCAGGTCCAGATCGGTCACGATGTCTGGATCGGTCACGGCGCAATCGTACTTCCAGGCCGCAACATCGGCACTGGTGCCGTGGTTGCGGGCGGTGCAATCGTTACCAAGGATGTGCCGGCCTACACAATCGTCGCAGGCAATCCGGCTCGCATCGTCAGGCGGCGGTTCTCGGACGATATCGCCGGGCGGCTCGCCAGGCTTGCGTGGTGGAACTGGGATCACGAAGGTCTGCACGCTGCGCTGCCGGATTTCCGCAAGCTGACGATTGAAGACTTTTTGAGTAAATACGAAGCGGGAGAGCTTGCCAGGTTGGAATCTTCGCGTTGATCGCTTCGAGAGAACTGGTTTCTGATTGTCAGAGGCTCGGGCTCGCTCCCGTTGGCCGCTGCGCAATTGCTCGCCGAGGCGGCGCCCTCGCTTCAGTCCCGGTTGCGCGGCAGCTCCTCTCGGCGCCAGCAATGAGCACGGTCCTCCAGTTGCTCATTCCGAAGGCCAAACGCCGTTTTGGGGGCGGCCTGCTAGAAAGGCGAGGCTCATCTCGTGCGGCGGTTCTCCGCCATGCTGTGCATGGTTAACGGCTTGGTGACGCCACGAAAGAAATCCTACCATCATGAAGAAAGAGGCTAACGTGTCGTCCGCTGCACGAACTGAGCTTGCGCGCCCCGAGGTTCAAGCGATCACCGAAGTCGAACCCGCGAAGAACTTTCGATTTTATGACAATCGACAAAAGTACCTGATGTTCGTCAATACGTGCAGCGAGAAGCGCGTCGTATCAGAACGAATAGCGTTCGAACTCGATCAGATTCGTCCGCGCCCGCCGGCTGTGCGGGTCTTTGATGCAGGCGTCGGGGATGGGACGGTGCTGGCCCGCGTGCTGCGTTCAATGCATCGGCGCTACGAGCATCTGCCATTCTACGTCGTCGGGAAAGAGATCAGCCTTGAAGACATTCGTTTGACGCTCGAGAAACTGCCCGATCGGTTCCACGAGCACCCGGCCACGGTCATCGTCCTGACCAACCTTTACTATCACGAAGCCCCATATCTTTCGGCGAGCCTGGCATCAAGGGCGTCCAAGCTCGTCTGGCATGAAGTCGCCCTGAGTGGGCGGACTGCGGCCGAATACGAGCGTCAGATCAATGATCTTGAGCCATTTCTAGCTCAACATTGGAAGGCCAGTGTGAGTAAGAAATCCGGCAATCCGATCTATGAGCGCCCGGTCGTTCTGGTGCTGTATTTGCAGAGCTGCCGGTTCCTGTTGGACCGGGTCATCCCCAGGCAAGGCGCGATCATGGCAGACTACGATCTTGTCATCGCCTCGCAGCCCTATCGGGCACGAGCGTCGGAGGAGTTCAAAGCGCAAAAGGTCGTTGCACCATTGGCGCTTGCGCTTGCTCCGGGTGGCAGGTTGGTCGGCATTCATTCGTGCGGCGACGATCCAGGTCTGGAAATCATTCAGAGCGTGTGGGCCGGGGAACAGCCTTTCGCAAACGATCGACGAGATATATTGCGCGAGACGAAAGTCGCGATGGGGAATGAGGCGCGTCAGTACAACTTCAATACGCTGACCGATGATCAGTCAAAATTCAAGTACGTGATGTACACCTTGCCCAACGAAATTGACGCGGACGCTACATCCATCGGGACGTCAACGCTGTTTGCAGCCTGGAATAACGCGAACTACGTGGCACAGATTGAGGACGAGCGACTGGCCCGGGCGATGACGGACGATCGATACCTGGCGTGCACCAAGGAGATCTTGCGCAAGCATAAGGGACTTTGGTTCTGGGACGAGTCTTACGTCATCTCCCGAAACCACAAGCCATGAAATACGCCCTCCGGCGAAATGCGGGACCTTTTCGCCTGCTTCGAAGCTCAATCAAGTCCTGGCTGATGACGTCGAGCCTCTGGCCGAAGATTGCTGTGCGCTCGTGTTGCGGCCGAAAAGGAATCGTTCATGACCGCGTCAAAGGCCCACGCTTGCAGCGAGGATGAGGCTTGCCGGCAATTCCTCGGTCAGTATTCCATTGAAATCATTCCTCGCGATACCCGCGCGGCTGAGATGGCGAGGCGCGTGCTTTCGCCCGGGACAGAGATATATCTTGCGAGTATATCGGGAGAGCCACAAGAGACGGTTATCGCAAGAGCGCTAGAGCTCAGGACATCGGGCTTCGTTCCGGTGCCTCACGTGGTTGCACGCAGATACGAGAGCCCTAATCAGCTCGAGACCACACTGGCCCGACTGCAAGAGGCCGGCGTCGATCGGGCATTGTTGCTGGGGGGCGACGTTGCGCGGGTCGTCGGGCCGTTTCCTTCCAGTCGAGCGGTACTTGAGACGGGCTTGTTCGCTCGCTATGGTTTTGAACGCCTTGGTTTTGCCACCTATCCGCAGCCCCATCCGCACATCCCAACCGACGTGCTAGATGACGAACTCGGCCAAAAGGTTTCGTTGACAGTTCGGCAAGGGATGACGCCGTGGGTGGTGAGCCAGTTTTGTTTCGAGCCAGACGCCATAGCAGCACATATCAGACGTTTGCGGGCGCGAGGAATAGCAGACGACGTTCGCGTCGGATTGGCGGGACCTGCCACGCTGAAGAGCGTCATGCGTTTGGCTCACATGTGTGGCGTAACGAACTCTGCTCAAGCACTGCGCTCCCTAGGCCAGAAATTCGGCCGTCTGGTCGTCGGTTATGAGCCACAGGAGCTAATTGATCGTCTTTTACACGACATGGAAACCAAGGCTGAGTTGCGATCGTTACGAGGGCACTTCTTCGGGTTCGGTGGACTTGAGCAGACGGCGACTTGGATCCGGGAATACAGATGTAAGGGGCGACGCCGTAGATGTGCCGCAACGGCATTTCCGTGAAGCGGTAGAGCGATTGCGATGATAAATTCACGATCAGCGACAGCAACCTCGGTATTGGTCGTCATGTGGTTTGTCTCGTACCCGGCCGTCGTTGCACCTCTGACAAATCGAGTGGGAACATCTTCGGCGGTTACCCGGATACTGAGCACCGGTGTGTGCGGCTTCGATCACGGCGGACGAACATGTTTCGCTGCCTCCCTTACTGATCAGGGCAACCTCGGGGCTGGGCACTGACCGCGAGGTCATGAACCCGCGTCTTTCGCCAATGGCGATGCGATCTTGACGGGGAACATCTTTTCCTGCCCGCCGAATCCTAATCGGCAGAGAATGTGCAGACGGCAGTGCTCTTGCTTCATCGGCAGCCTTTGAGCAACGCCGGGAGCAAGGTCACTCCCGACGTTAGGCCAGCAGGTCCATCACCAAACCGACTACGGCACGCGTGTCACTGAACTGTCGCGTTCATTGTGATGACTGACTTTCCCGAACCCGAGGGGCCCTTTCCCGTAAAGCTGACGGCAAACGCATCGCCGCCCTTGTAACCTGCCTTGGGCGTGTAAGTGTATGTCGATACATTCAGCTTCTTTAGCGTCCCATGTGCGGGCTTTTGCGAGATGGTCGAAGCGGCAATCACTCCGTCCATTTTGAGCGGCAATAGACATGTGCCACCGGCCGAAACACTGAAGTAGCCGCTTGAATTCACACCCCAACTCGACTGAACGCCAGTGACCGGGCACTCTGAAGCGGCGTCTGCAGAGATCGGTATCAAGCCAAGAACGGCCACGGCGAAAATTGATCGTACACGAAGATGCATTTCAGCCTCCATAATTTGAAGACGAACTCGGTAGCATCGCCGACCAGATCTTTTGTTGATGCACCTCAACGATACGTCGCGCGTATTCACAGGACCGAAAGTCCGGTTAAGTCGAGATACGGCGAGTTATTGCAGAACGGCGACGCATTTCACCCTTAAGCAGGTTCAGGACGCCGGAAATCGTTGGTGTAGCCTTTGCCAGATCTCACGACGGTCCGTGAGCTTGGATTCAATGCCAAGCCGCAAGCTATCAGCAACCGATCCATTATCGTCAGATTGTGTCGGGCCTGGTTCAAAACGCGAGGTTGACGGCTTTGCGATTCTTGTGGAAACTAATGTCGTCATTAGAGTCGTTGAACGCTGCTAGACGTGCAGGCGACACTGCACTTTGTCTCGCAACAGTTTTTATTCGAGTTGGGTTTTGATTTAGGAGCGGGCCGATGTTTGTTCGCATCACGACAGACCAAACGCCTCGCCCAAACTCACTCAAACACTTCCGCTTGGCGAGCGGCTCAAACGCGATCGTCAATCTAGGCGAATTCACGTACAAAAAAGGGAGAGAAATCTACGGTGAAAAGGAACCCGCCGAGTACGTCTATCTCGTAACACGAGGTGCGGTGCGGAGTTACAAGCTGCTCTCCGACGGCCGGCGTCAGATCGGTGCATTTCATCTGGTTGGCGATATTTTCGGGCTCGAGAACGGTGGAACGCACCGCTTTACAACTGAAGCTGTTGTTGAGACCACTCTTCGCCTGATGAAGCGACAAAGCCTCGAGCTGGTGGCCGAGAAAGATACCCTCGTGTCGCGCGACCTACTTGGTCTGACGACCAGCAACCTACAGCACGCGGAAAACCACATGCTGCTACTGGGACGCAAAACGTCGCTTGAGAAGGTTGCTGCGTTTTTACTGGAAATGGACGAGCGTCTGACCGCCGCCGGCATAATCTCGCTGCCGATGTCCCGCCGCGATATCGCTGATTACCTTGGCTTGACGCTCGAAACGGTATCGCGCGCGGTGTCTCAGCTGCACAAGGCCGGCATTCTTGAGTTCATCGGCAATACTCAACGCGAAATCGCGATCCTGGACCGAGGATTGCTTGCGCGCATCGACTTGCACAACTAGCTACAATTGGAATTGGAGATTGGCATTGTGGCAGGAGAATTTTGCGTTTGCGCGTCCAGCGCGGACTTCAATTACGACAGTTGATCGCCGAGCCTGAGCTCGCCGAGCGGCTCCCAGCGACAGTTGAACAAATTCGACGAGCGCTGCGCTTTCAAGAAGCAATATCGCCGTGCACCGGTTGATCGGTGGCCGATCTAAAACGAGTGGATTCAAACTGGAATACCGCTAGCGAACTGGACGATGAATGAGGCAGGCCGCCTCGTCGGCTAAGGTGAGAGACGCAATGAACGAAGCTTACGACAGGTTAGGCGCGCGGCGGGCGCATGAGCCAGCGGACGCCAAAAGCAGCTGCGCGCGTGGGGTTATCAGCTACTTGCACGATTTCGTCCTCTCCTGATGCGTGCCCGTGTTTTTCACTGCGAGCAAGGATCGATGCGTCTACTGGGAAAATACAAAGGTCTGGTTATCTTCGCCCTATCAAAAAGAGTTTGTCTTGGACTCGCGCATTCGAAGATTGTCTGAGAGGATTTAGCCACTGGACAACGATGTCGGTTAATAGCTCTCGCGCTGCTCTCCGGGGGAATACATTTGCTGATCGCCATCAGTTTTGGCTGATTTACAAGGCCTCCGGTGTCCTGAACTTCGCTCAAGGCGCGATACTGCTGTTAGCGGCGCTGGCCTTCGTCAGTCGAGTGGTGCGTGGAACGTCGTTTGCGGTCGCGCTGGCGACCACGCTGGTCGCGATGCTGCCGCTTAATCGGATGCCATGTTGCTTGAGCTCGGAGGAGGATCACATATGGTAACGACGCGCGAAGTGTCTGTCGATGACGCCCCAACGGTGACCCACATGGTTGCTGCGCTAGCCGCCGAACTTGGGCGCGGCCAGGTACAAGCCGGGCCAGATACCCAGCTTGTAGCCGAACTCCTTGCTATGGAAGAGCGTATCTATGGGTTCCTAGCTTTCGCCGAGGATCGCCCGGTCGGCGTCATCATGTTGTCGGAAAGCGCGGCTCTTTTCGCGCGCGGAAGGTACGCCACGATCACCGAACTCTACGTGGTGCCGGACCAGCGATCGTCAGGGGTTGCGATGCGTCTCATTGAGGCTGCCGTAGGCCTGGGGAGGGTAAAGTCCTGGGGCCAACTTGAATTGGCGGCGCCCAAGCAGCAGATGTGGAGCCGCAACTCCAGCTTGGCATTGTACTTCAAGGCTGGCTTTGCAGAGATCGGCCCACGCCTGAAGTTGCCGCTGCAATGCCTCGCTAGCCCACGTCCGCAAGGTATTGCTAAGGGGCGATCGCGATTAGACTCTCGGCGGCAACGCGCACTGTCCCGCTCCGGCCCGGATTCAACGGCTGTAAGACTTGCATTGGAAGCCGCGGGGCATGCTCTCGGAGGAGCGGACACTCGTCCATGGCGCGGGCGGTGAGCCGATCAGGGCCGAGGCCGAACGTCTTGCTGAAGCGCGCGGCCCGCCACTCGAGGAACTTAAACGGCATTTGAGCCGGGGTACGCCTATCGACGGGCGGATTTGGCCCGTGGGTCGGGATCTGTCGACCAGCACCTTGAGGGAATCGGTTGAGAGCTGCACACTCAGGAAGCTTTCGGGTGGGATTTATGCGTATCCAAGGGAGACCGCGTTGGGTGGGACACCCGCGTCGGACGAGGATGTCCTGGAAGCCTTCCTAAAGGCGCGCGAATGGCGGCCGAGGATCGAGCGTCCCGGAATTGAAATTATCCGCTTTGGACCCAATGTGTTCGACAAGGGTATCGAACACCACACGATCGAGAATGTCCCTGTCCGCATCTATTCACCGGCAAAGACTATTGTCGATCTCTTCAGGAGCGTCCGATTCCAGCATGCGGCTTACGAGGGTTCGTGCAGGCGACACAGGCCATGAAAGAAGCCCTGCGACTGCGCAAATCCACGCCGGCAGAGATCGCGCGGTTTGCCGTGGATCCAACTTGCGCTTTCTTGATTCTTAGTCATTTGAGAGTTAGCCATCGTTGCTGGGCCAACCTTAAGCCGCGAGGCGCGAACGCTACGTTGACTTCAAATGAAGGCGAAGGCGAGCAGGCTCGAGCAGAGCAGCGCGAGGCCCGTCGCGGTCAGCGCCAGTAGGCTAGCGGAAACAAGGTCATGGCTGTGCATCATACAGCCCTCGATTGCACCAAAGGGGAAAGTGTCCGGTTGACTGCCTGAAACGTCAAAAATTATTCGAATTCGACGCAACAATCCTGCTGTTTCCGGGCGTAAGTGCATTTTTCCGGCGCATCTGAGGATGGCTAGCCGACTTGCGGCGCGAGCAAAGAAATCGAATAACTAGGAGCTGTTCAACGAGCCACCGAGTCCTTTGTGCGCCAATATTATTTAGTCCCATTCAGCTCATGATGTTATGAGCTTCACAATTGCGATACAGCTTCCGGGATAACTTCGTCGAATGCGTAAGTTCCTGCTTCTCATTGTGGCATTTGCAATCATGTTGGTGGTAAAGGGCCGCCACCAAGATGCTTTCGCGCCGCACGCGACCGTGTCCATGCCGCCGGTCAACGTGCCATAGTCCTATCCTGTATGCCTCATCCTCAGCAAATGCGCGGCAGTTGCTCGCCCGATAGCCAGTCGACGATGCTGCCGCCGCCAAAACTGGTGATCATCTGCACGAAATGACGCATGTCGGCGATCGCCTCGCCGATGTCGGCGGCATCGCAGCCGAGCGGATGCGCCCGCATGGCAGCGAGCACGGCATTGGCGACATCGGGCGACACGATCGCAACCAGCTTGCCTTCATTGGCGACATGAAGCGGATCGAGTCCGAGGAGCTCGCAGGCCGCCGCCACGCCCGGTTTCACCGGGATTGCCTCTTCCTGTAAGCGGAAGCCGACGTCGGATTGCTGGGCGATCTCGTTCAGGGTCGCGGCAAGCCCGCCGCGCGTGGGGTCACGCATCAGGCGAATGCCGGGGGCTCCGGCCTGAACCATCTTCTGGACGAGATCGTGCAGCGCCGCCGAATCGGACGCGATCTCGGTTTCGAAGGCGAGGTTCCGCCGCTTGGACATGATGGCGATGCCATGATCGCCGAGCGTGCCCGAGATCAGAACGCGGTCTCCGACGCATGCGGTCTCCGCGGAGAGATTGAGCCCGTCGGGAACCACACCGATGCCGGCTGTCGAGATGAACAGGCCGTCGGCCTTGCCGCGCTCGACCACCTTGGTGTCGCCCGTGATGATGTGGACGCCGGCCAATCGCGCTGCTTCTCCCATGGAATCGGCGATTCTCTTGAGGTCGCGGAAGGGAAACCCCTCCTCGATGATGAAGCTCGCCGACAGGTAAAGCGGCCTCGCCCCGGCCATTGCGATGTCGTTGACCGTGCCGTGCACGGCCAACGAACCGATATTCCCGCCCGGAAAGAACAGTGGCGAGACGACGTAGCCATCGGTCGTCATCACCAAGCGACCGGCGCCGACGTCGAAGGCCGACTGATCATTGCCGCGCGCCAGCCATTCATTGCCGAAGGCCTCGTGGAACAGCCCCGAAATCAGCTGCACCATCGCACGGCCGCCGGAGCCGTGAGACAGGTCGATGCAGCCATTCCTGATGTCGAGCTTGCGTTGATGGCCTGTCATGACGCTCCCCTCTGCTCTTGATCCCGGAAGCGGCGATAGGTCCAATGCGCGGCGCAGGCGCCTTCTGAGGAGACCATGCAGGACCCCACCGGCATTTCCGGCGTACAGACCGTGCCGAACAGCTTGCAGTCGACCGGCTTCTTCACCCCGCGCAGGATGGCCCCGCATTCGCAGGCGGGATTGTCGGCAACGCGAAGCTCGTTCATGTCGAAGCGGACTTCCGCGTCATATTTGGCGAACGCACGCTTCAGCTTCAGACCGCTATAGGGCACTTGACCCAGCCCGCGCCATTCGAACTGGTCGCGCAGCTCGAAAATGTCGGAAATCTCCTCCTTGGCACGCAGATTGCCGTCGCGGGTCACCGCGCGGCGATACTGGTTTTCCACTTCGTGGCGATGCTCGTTGACTTGCCCGACCAGCATCAGGATAGCATGCATCATGTCGAGTGGCTCGAAACCGGCGATCACGACCGGCTTGCCGAACTCCTCGGCGAAAAACCCGTAAGGCGCCGTGCCGATGATGGTCGAGACCTGGCCCGGCCCGACGAAACCATCGATCTCGACATGGCGGATATTGCCGATGTCGGGGCTCTCCAGAATGTTCTGCATCGCCGGCGGCGTCAGCACGTGGTTGCAGAACACGCTGAAATTCGAAAGCTGCTTTTTTTCGGCCAGACGGACCGCGACGGCCGTCGGCGGCGCCGTGGTCTCAAAGCCGATGGCGAAGAACACGACCTCGCGGGCGGGGTTCTCCTCTGCGATCCGGATCGTATCGATGGTGGAATAGACCATGCGGATATCAGCACCGCCGGCCTTTGCTTTGAGCAGCGAAGCACCTTGCGAAGCCGGCACACGCATCAGGTCGCCATAGACGCACAGGATGACATCGGGCCGCTCGGCGAGCCGGATCGCCATATCGATTCGCCCGGCCGGCAGCACGCAGACCGGGCAGCCGGGGCCGTGGATCATCCGCACGTTGCTCGGCAGGATGTCCTCAAGGCCATAGCGCGAGATCGCGTGCGTATGGCCGCCGCAGAATTCCATGAAGCGATAGGATCTTTCCGGATCGGCCGCGGCGTGGATCGTCTTCGACAGCCCCAGCGCAATCGCCTTGTCGCGAAATTCGTCGGCATATTTCATTGCGAGGCTCGCTGCCCTTCGATGCTGAGCTCGCGCAGGAGCTCGAGCGTGCGCCTCGCCTCCTGCGGATCGATCTTGGCCAGAGCGTAGCCGACGTGGATGATCACGTAGTCGCCGATGGCGATATCCTCAATCAGCGCTACGGATATCTCCTTGCTGACGCCATCGATGGAGACCACGGCCATATTCTCAGTGAGAAGCTTCTTGACCTCAGCGGGTATGGCGAGACACATCAGGCGATTCCTTCTGAGCCTTGGTGGTCGAGGAGTAGCAGGGCCGCGATCCAGGCCTGCCCGAGGCTCAGGCCACCGTCGTTGGGTGGCACCTGGCGCGGAAGCAACGGCCTGAGACCGACGGCGAGGCAGCCGCGCTCGATCTCTTCAGCAAGGATGGCATTGAGGAAGCAGCCGCCACTTAAAGTCACGCTCGTGAGGCCTGTCTGCTGCGCCGCACGCGCGATCCAGTCAACGCAAGCGGCGACAAAGGTGCCATGGAAGAGTTCGGCTCCTTCGGTCGGATCGAGCGCATCGGCGCTAAGGCGATCGAGCAGCGGGTGCATTGACAGCACGCTGTCTTCGATGACCCACCCATCGTCTGCGACACGGCAGCCGCGCACGCGCGCCTCCAGCTTCAGCGCGGCCTCGCCCTCATAGCTCTGGACGGAAGAGAGACCAAGCAATCCTGCCGCCGCATCGAACAGCCGGCCGGCGCTGGTCGTCACGGGCACGTCGGATTGGTCGAGCAACGCGCAGAGGCGCGCGGACTGCGGCCGGCTCGCGAACCGGCGCGGGATCGCCTCGCCGCGCCCCAGAGAATGCAGCACGCTCGCCGCCATTCGCCATGGCTCGCGCGCAGCGCGCTCTCCGCCCGGCATCTTGAGCGGCGCCAGATGTCCGATCCGCTGGAAGCGCGCTCCTTCACAGAGCAGAATTTCGCCGCCCCAATTGCCGCCATCGCTGCCATAGCCGAAGCCATCGAGCACGAGCGCGAGCGTAGATCCCTCGATACCGTACTCCGCCATGACCGAGGCAGCATGAGCATGATGATGCTGGACAGCGATCAGCCGCTGGCTGCTCGCCTCGGCGAAGCGGGTCGATGCCATGTTGGGATGCAGGTCATGCGCAATGACGACCGGCTCGACATCCAGTGTCGCGATCAGGTGCCGGACAGTTTCCTCGAAGAAGCGGATGCCTTCCGCGGTATCGAGATCGCCGATGTGCTGGGATACGAAGGCCTCGTTGCCACGCGTGACCGTGACTGTCGATTTCAAGGCACCGCCGACGGCGAGCACGGGCGGCAGCGACCGCGCAAGCCGGACCGGCTCGGGAACATAGCCCCTCGCCCGACGAATGAACCGCATCCGTCCTGCCACGACCGACGCGACCGAATCGTCGACGCGCGTCGCGATGTCGCGATCATGGGTGACGATAAGATCCGCAATGGCGCCAAGGCGCTGCTCCGCCTCCCGATTGTCGATCAAAAGCGGCTCGCCACCCGGATTGGCGCTGGTTGCGACGATCGCCCAGTTTTTGTCCGTCCGCGGATGGCTCGAATTCAGTTCATCGAACACCAGGTGATGTAGCGGAGCGACCGGCAACATGACGCCGATGCGCGACAGCTCCGGTGCGATCACGGATGCAAGCCGTTGGCGTGACATCAACAACACGATCGGCCGCGGCGAGGATTCCAGCAGGGCAAGTTCAGCCATGTTGGACACGGCGATCTCCGAAACCGCATCGACGGAGCCCACCATCACGGCAAAAGGCTTCTGGTCCCGCTGTTTCCGCCGGCGCAGGCGCTGCACGACACTATCGTCGCGCGCGTCGCAGACGAGTTGATAGCCGCCGAGCCCCTTGATCGCGACGATCTTGCCCGCAGCGATCGCAGCGGCGATCTCCCCGGCACTATGGCTGAGCCTCGGGCCACATTGCGGACAGGCGATCGCCTCGGCATGGAATCGCCGGCTTGTGGGGTCGGCATAGTCGCTCGCGCACGCCGCGCACATGGCGAAGCGCTTCATCGCCGTGGCGGAGCGATCATAGGGCAGCTGCTCGGCGATGGTATAGCGCGGACCGCAATGGGTGCAATTGACGAAGGGATAAAGATGGAAGCGGCTGCTCGGATCGAACAGCTCGCTCAGGCACTGCGGACAGATCGCGGCGTCCGCGACGATCCGCGTCGACACCTTGCCCTGCTCGCTGGCGCGAATGCAGAATTCGTCGCTCAAGACGCCAGCGATGCTCTGGATGGAAATCTCGTCAATCCGCGCGAGCGGCGGCTTTTCAAGCGGCAGTGCAGCGACGAAATCAGACATGCGCTCGCCCTCGACTTCGATCACAACGCCGTGCGGATCGTTAGCGACGAAGCCGCCGAGGCGATAACGCGCGGCGAGACCATAGACATAGGGTCGGAAGCCGACGCCCTGCACGGCGCCGCGCACATGCAGGCGTAGCCGCTGTCCATTCTGAGCCGTGGTCTCACCGCGCATGATCATCCCGCGGTGGCCATATCGACCGGCTTCATCTTCTCCGATTGCTTGCGGATCCAGGCATAGAATGCCGCGAATCCCTCACCAGTGCGCGCCGACACCGTCAGCACCTCGATCTGGGGGTTAACCCGCCGCGCGAATTCGATAGTCCTGGCGAGATCGAAACTGAGCACGGGGAGAAGATCGATCTTGTTGATCAGCATCAGGGACGAGGCAGCGAACATGTCGGGATATTTGAGCGGCTTGTCTTCGCCCTCGGCGGTTGAGAACACCACGATCTTGCAGGCTTCGCCGAGATCGAACCCCGCAGGACAGACGAGATTGCCGACATTCTCGATAAAAAGAACGCCGCCGTTCAGGTGAGGCAGCCGGTCGTAGGCCGCGCCCACCATCGCGGCATCGAGATGGCAGCCCTTGCCGGTGTTGACCTGGATGGCCGGCACGCCGGTCGCGCGGATCCGCTCGGCGTCGTTGGAGGTCTGCTGGTCGCCCTCGATCACGCCGATCGGAAAGCTGTCTTTCAGTTCAACGACGGCGCGAACCAACAGCGAGGTCTTGCCTGCGCCGGGGCTCGAGACCAGGTTGAACGCGAGCACACCGTCAGCACGGAAGCGTGCGCGGTTGTCGCCGGCGAGCCTTTCGTTCTTGCCGAGGATGTCGCGTTCGACCTGGATGATACGATCGCGGCTCACGCCGGCAATCCGGCGGCCAGCCGGATTCGCACCGCAATCGAGCAGCCCGACGTCGCCATGCTCATCAACATGGGTCCCACCATGATGATGGTGACCGTGGCCGGGTCCACGAGGGTGATGATGGTGTCCACCATGATCATGATCATAATCATGTGCATGCTCGACGACCCATTTTCTGTCACTGCAGCCGCAAACCGTACACATCAGTCGACCTCCAGTTCCTTGACGCGCATTTCTTCCCCGCCGGTCACCTGCAATTGATGACTGCCGCAGGACGGGCATGGCCCATAACGGTGCCTGATCTCGATGCTCGTCGAGCAGGCCACGCACCAGGCTATTGCGGGCGTCTCGACGATCTCGAGCCTCGCGCCTCGGGCGACGGTCCGCGCGGCGACCGCCTCGAAGCAGAACGTCATCGCCTCCGGCGCAGCATGACTGAGCGCTCCGATCTCGAGGAATACCACCTTCACCCTGGAGAACGAGTGCTTGCGCGCTTCCTCCTCGACGATCCCGATGATCCCTTCGCATAGCGCCATTTCATGCATGATCGACCTCGCGGAAGCTGAGTGTGAAGCCGACGCATGGATCGAACGAGCTGACGAGGTTGCGCACCGCGTCCTGTCCCTGCCGCCCGTCGGCCGGCAGGGAGCCTCGCAGCCTGCGGACCAGCGGTCCGCGCACATGGAAATTCCATTCTGTCGGGGCCAGGAATTCGAAACGGACGATGCAATCGTCGTCATCGAGCGCAATGGCATGGTAAAGCCGGCCGCGCGCGCATTCGACAGCGGCCGCACCTTTGCCGGCACCGAGGCGATAGCTCTCGATGATGCCATTTTCCAGCACTTGCGTCCTGCCTTCAAGCCAGGCGCAAAGCCGGGCTATCTCAGTGATCCGCGCGTTCAGGCGCTCGGCAGGGCCGGCGTCCCGCGGAACAGTCGACTCACGCCCGATCCGGCGCGCCCAGACGCCGGTCTCCGGAATGCGGCCGTTAAGATCGGGCGCATCGGAAAAGGCCGGGCCGTCCGCAACCATCCGCATGACGACATCAAGATCGTCGGCCGCTGACAAGAATGACTGCTCGACCACCGAAAGCGACAGCGCGTTGCCATTGAGGCTCGCAAGATGCGTGGCCAGTACGCTACCCGGCGCGGGCGCCAGCTCCTCGCCTGAGATGCCTAGCGCGTTGAGCGACGTCCTGATTTGCGACACGGCCCCGCCCCGTGACGGCCCCTCGCCGGCGCTGAGCACGGTCGTGGCGAGCATCGCTGCACGAGCCACGGCGGCACTCCGGCCGTCCAGCGTGCGCCAACCTACGAACAGCCCCCGCAACAGCTCGGTCAGACGCTCGGCGATCACGGCCGTGACGCGGCGCTGCAATGTCTCGGCAGAGGATGCTTTGCCGTGCGCAGCCTCGACCGCCGACAGGAATGCCGCCTGATGGGCTGCCGAGCACGGCGAAAATAGGCGCGGCAGGACAGACAGCAACGACGCGACCGGCTTTCCCGCAAACAGGCGCGTCAAAGGCGGTCGGCTGCGCGGCAGGATTGCAACGTCCGCGATGGTGCGGCCAGCGCGCCAGACCGTGATGTCGATCTCGTTGCGGAAGGCCGGGCTCATGCATGCCGCTCCGTCACAATGCCATGCAGAAAGTCACACCGATCGGTCGTGCTTGTCGCGGGCTCTTGCCAGTGGACCGCCTCCGCCGCGTTAGCCGGCAGCATCAGGGCCGGGAACGCGGCCTCTGCCGTCGCCAGCACCCAAATCATGTCTGCGAAATCGAACATCATAGAGAACAGTGAGTAAGTTGCGATCCGGCCAAGCGCCTCGACTTCGCTGAGCGCGAACTCGATATTCCGCTCGGGAAAGTTCAACGGCAGCCGGGGCTCGAACGCCTTCTGCACGAGGTCGTCCGCCTGACTCACTACGGTCATGAACCAGGGCGTCACCATGATGGCGACGATGGTGCCGTTGAAAAGGCGGAAACCGACCGCCGCATCGGCAGATCGCACACCGCGCGATCGCCGATCTTGCGATAAGCGCCGGCCGACCGTTCGCCCCACACAACGGCATTGGCCACGCTGAGCTGGGTATGCGCCTTGCCCATCACCATTCCATCGCCAGGAAGCTGGATCGCGAGGCGTCGCAATTCGGACGGTGCCGGTCCTCCGGCAACGCCGCGATCCGCGTGCTAGGCGCGAACTGCGCCTCGCCGTCGGCGGGATCATAGACCGGATACCGCATTCCAGCCGCGTGCCGTCGGTAACATGCTGGCGCACGTCAAAAAGCTCGAAACCCTTCATTTGAAATAGGCCTCGATGATTTCGCGCAACCGCTCGGCGGAATCCTCGAAATCCTCGTCGGCCGCGAGCGCGGCCTTCGGCACGCCGCCGACTTCGAGCGTGTCGAGGATGATGGTGTCCATCGCATTGAAAAACTGCACCGACCAGACATTGCGGATTCCGGTCGCAAACATGCGACATGTGCCGTAGCCGCGCGAGACGAGTTGGATCGGTCCGTTCCGGATCGTCTCATGGAGGAAGCTCATGTCGACCGGACTCATCGGCAGCAGCGTAAAATTGATGATCTGCGAGAGGATGCCCGGGCGCCAGGCCAGCGCACGCTCTCGGATTTCAGCAAGCACCGGCAGCACGTTCATCGAGCCCTCCGGCACCTGCCCGATCTCGAAATCTACTGTCGTGAAATCGGCGGCCGCGCGCTTCACGATTTCCGGGATGGCCCCGACCTCGAGATACTCGGATGCCTCATCCGTCTCGAGCCACACGCGCCAGATCCCGGCCAGCACCGATTCCTGGATTTGCGCGAGCGATCCACCCGGCAGCGCGATGAGGCCGGCCACTTCGCCTTCGCCGAGCACATCGGCAATCAGCTTGCGTTCGAGATCGTCGAGATTGCCGAGCCTGAACAGTCGCGTCGAGGCGGCGACCTCTTGGCTGGCGATAGTGATGGCGAGGTTCGACAATAGCTCGACCGCCCTCGGGCACTTCCTGGCCAGTTCCACACTGTCGAGCGACGCAAGCCTCGCCAAAGCGCCCGCTGCGGTCAGGATGCCGCCAGCTGCGTCCAAGCTCTGCTCGCGGTAGACTGGCTGCTCCGCGTCTTCAGCCTCTGACCAGAAGCCCGCCTTCATAGTCCGACACCCTGTGATTTATGGTACGAGACAGCGGCTCCTACGACTGCGGCCGCCCCTCGGGGTAGTCGGCCGATCGGCTTGGAGATACGGTCGACATAGATTGACCAAGCCTTAATTGTTCTTGCGATCAGCCCGAGTGTTTGCGCCTTGGCGAGCCACATCACCATCGGCTGCACTCGCATAAAGAGCCCTGAGCGAGGTCACTCTCGGCCTTGCGTGCGATCACCGCGCCACGCAGCCGCCCAACACACTCGTTGATCAGCTCGGGCGGAACGCCGGCAGCGTCAGTCGCCTCCGCAAGTCTTTCGGGATCGCCCGCCGACAACAACACGGTCACCGCTCCTGCCTCATCGGACGCGGCTGGAGAGCGATCAAGGCAAGTAAAATCGACCTCGGGCCGGCCGCGTCGCCGCACATCAGGCGTTCCTGCTGCATAAGCCATCCGGTTCTGACCATGTCAGATACTTTCCCATGCGGAAAAGGCCGCTGCTGAGACCGGATCACAGTCATCTTTTTGGACCAGAGGCTCGTCTTCCAGCTTCGCAGCAGTTTTCCTGAGCCCGGCACTTGTCGTATCGTTCGTGTTGGAGTGCCGAAGATGGCCATTTGCCAGGTCGAGCCGGAGATGCTCGGGCAGTATCGGCTCGCGGTCGATCAGGTCGGAGAAGAAGCGATCGCAAGCGTCGCCATTGAGCGCTGCGCCGATGCCTTCAATCGCATCGGCAATCAGTCGCGCTTCTTGATCCTCTAGACGCCGAACCGCCGTATCGACATGGACCAGCACCTTGGCATGGACAGGCGGACTGGAGAGCAAAAGTACCGAGACACGCCGCCGTACGCCGCGAAACTCGCAAAGCGCCGAGATTCCGTCGGTTTCGATAATCGTCATGGGCAAACCAAGACACATCTGCGATGTCTCCGACAGCTCGCTGACCGTTCAGGTCCACGCTCTCATCTCGTAATGCAGGTGATCGATGCCGTTGGCGAGCAACCACTCGGATTCCCGCAATGGTGCAATGCGTGCCGTTACCTTCACGCCCCATTCAGCTAGGATTGAGCTGGCAAGTTCAACCGCAGGATCGATCTGATTGCGCACCGCCTGTGTCAGGGACCCGCCCCAGTCCTCGAGGTCGAGTGGCTGACAACCGACCAGCACGAGGTGTTTTGGGCAATGTCCGAGCAGATCAGTTGCACTGATAACCTCCTGAAAACTGGTATGATGCAGGCTCATCTTCCTAACGCCGGTGAAGCGCGGCACGTCCTCGTCACGCAGGACCTTCAACTGTCCAGGCTCCAGGCCATAATCGACCGCGTCGAATACGATCAGGCAGTCAGCTTCCCGAAGATAGTTTACAAGTTGGAGCCCCTGTGTACCCCCGTCCAGGATGGTGACGTTATCGGGTACGGCGTAGCGGCGATGGAATTCTTCCACCGCTCGCACCCCAAACCCTTCGTCTGCCCAAAGAATGTTGCCGATACCGAGCACCAGGATGCGCGTTGGCTGTAAACATGTCGGCACCGGCCTGCTCGCCGAGTCTCGGTACTGACGTACACCGGAGATCATCGAGGAGATGATGCTCTGGCGCGACATGATATCTTCGCGAATGACGGCATAGACGTGCAGTATAAAGAATATGATCAGCATCCACATGCCCAGATGGTGCCAAGTGCGCACGTCCTGGCTGTTCGACCAGATCGCAAACACCCAGCCGAACAGCTTGTGCTGCCAGCTGTCGTTCCCGGTGCCTTCCGAATAGAGGGCCACCCCCGTGACAATCATGAAGGCCACGCCCAACGTGAAGCACGTGAACATCGCGGCCTGCGCCAGCGGATTATGGCCGAGATACATCTTCGGCTTGGGCTCTAGGAAGGCATAACAGCGGATCTCGTGCAAGACATCCTTCCAGAACTGCCTACGATGCACCGGAATGTAGAATATCTGCCGGGAATGGTAGTTGCCGGCGAAGGCCCATAGGATGCGGGTGAGAAAGGAGACCGCGAGCACCTGCCCTGCCGCAAAATGGGTAAAGCGGATATAGCCCATCACGAAGCTGTCGGACGCTTCGCTCGCGAACGACGGCAGCGGCGTTCCGATCAGATAGCCGGTAACCACCAACACGAAAATCGAAAACGCACTCACCCAGTGGCAGATTCGCACCGGCGCTTCGTAGATATACACGGGCCGCGCGATGGCGTGCTCGCCGGCGGCATCGGTCGCGTCCGCAGCAAGGTCCGGCTCAGTTTCCGCCGGGGGCGCAACTGCACTCATCATGGCGTTCCTTCCTCCTTACCTGACCTTAACCGTCGCCATTTCCTGGCCGTCTGGCGACATCACATGCGTCGAACAGGCCAGGCACGGATCGAAGGAGTGGATGGTGCGCAGAATCTCCAGCGGCTGTTGCAAATCCGCCATTGGCGTATCCATCAACGAGGCTTCAAAGGCGCCGATATTGCCCTTGGGATCCCGCGGCGAGCCGTTCCAGGTGGTGGGCACCACGCACTGGTAGTTGTCGATTTTAGCTTCTTTGATCCTGATCCAGTGCGCGAGCGCGCCGCGCGGTGCCTCGGTGAAGCCGTAGCCTTTAGCTTCCTGCGGCCAGCTATCCGGCCTCCATTTGTCGATATTCACGGTCGAGGAGTCACCGGCTTTGATGCGCGCGACCAGCTTGTCTTGGAAGTAGCGCATCTGGTGCGCCGCCCATTGGCATTCCAGCCCCCGCGCCGCGGTACGGCCGAGTGTGGAGAACAGCGCGATGAGGGGCAGGCCGAGCGTCTTGAGCAGCTTTTCTGTCGGCTCCTTGAACTCGGGCTTGTTCTGCGCATAGCCGATGATGTAACGGGCGAGTGGCCCAACCTCCACCGCATTGCCGCGCCAGCGCGGCGCCTTGATCCAGGAATACTTACCACCCTCGTCGAGCTCCTTGATGTCGGTCTTGGTGCCCTTGGCATTGGGACCGAGCACATAGTTCGGCTCGGTGACGCCTTCCCAGGGATGCAGGCCCTTGGACTCATCGGCATATTTGTACCAGGAGTGGGTGACGAACTCCTGGATCTGCTCGGGGTCCGCATGATCGATTGGCAGCACTTCATTGAGATTGCCGTTAATGATCACGCCGCGCGGCAGCTTCAAATTGCCGGCCGAATAGTCGTTAGCCGTCTCCGGGATGTCGCCATAGGCCATCACGCTCTTGCCCGAGAGGCCGCCGCCATAGAGCCAGTCCTTGTAGAACGAGCCAATCGTAACGATGTCGGGCAGATAGACCTTTTCGGTGAACTCGATGCAGCGGTTGATGATGGAGGAGACGAGGTTGAGCCGCTCCATGTTAACGGCACCGACCGCGCCGGTGCCGTCGACGTTGATTGCGCAGGGCACACCGCCGACCAGCCAGTTTGGATGCGGGTTCTTGCCGCCATAGATGGCGTGGATCTTGACGATATCCTTCTGAAAATCGAGCGCTTCCAAATAATGCGCGACCACCATCAGGTTCGCTTCGGAGGGCAGTTTGTAGGCGGCATGGCCCCAATAGCCGTTCTTGAACGGTCCGAGCTGGCCGGATGCGACGAACTTCGTCAGCCTGATCTGGAGATCCTTGAAATAGCCGGGCGAGGACGACGGCCAGGACGAGGCCGACTGCGCCAGCGCCGATGTCGCTTTCGGATCGGCCTTGAGTGCCGAGATCACGTCGACCCAGTCGAGCGCATGCAGGTGATAGAAGTGCACGAGATGGTCATGCACCAGAAGGCACAGCTGCATCATGTTGCGGATCGAGTTGGCGTTCTCCGGAATGGTGATACCGAGCGCGTTCTCGACACCGCGCACTGAAGTGAGCGCATGCGTTCCGGTACAGACGCCGCAGATCCGCTCGGTGAAGGCCCAGGCGTCGCGCGGATCGCGGCCCTTCAAGATGGTCTCTATACCGCGCCACATCGTGCCGGTGGAGACTGCATTGCGGATCACGTTGTCGGAGTCGACATTGACCTCGACCCGCATGTGACCTTCGATCCGGGTCAGCGGATCAACAACGATGCGCCTGCCGGAATCGTCGAGCTTGAATCCGTTGGGTGTCCGGATGCCCATCGCTTGCGGTCCCTGAGATCGACTAGTGATCTTGGTGTGTGTCTTCGCGCTTGTTGGCAAACCATTTTACGGCCGTCACCGCGGCATGTGCGCCAACCGCAGCTCCAACGGCGCCCGCTACCGCCATGCCAATCTGGTCGGCATTCTTCTCGATGCCGAACTGCTTGATGTTGGTGAGACGGTCGTAGAACGAGCCCTTGTCCCAGAACCCGTCTTCCGAGCAGCCGATGCAGCCGTGGCCGGACTGGATCGGGAAGGAGATGCCACCGTTCCAGCGCACCGTTGAACAGGCGTTGTAGGTAGTTGGTCCCTTGCAGCCGATCTTATACAGGCAATATCCTTTGCGCGCCGCCTCATCGTCCCATTCCTCGACGAATTGGCCTGCATCGAAATGCGGCCTCCGGTAGCATTTGTCGTGGATGCGCTGCGAATAGAACATCTTGGGCCGGCCCTGGCGATCGAGCTCGGGCAATTTGCCAAAGGTGATAATGAAGGTGACGATGCCGGTCATGACCTCGGCGATCGGTGGACATCCCGGCACCTTGATGATCGGCTTGTTGGTTATGACCTTGTCGATGGGCGTTGCCCGCGTCGGATTGGGCCTGGCCGCCTGAACGCAGCCCCAGGAGGCACACGTGCCCCAGGCGATGACCGCCATCGCATCCTCGGCCATCATCTTCAGTTTCTCGACGAATGGCTTGCCGCCGTCGATGCAGAACATACCGCCCTCGTTCAGGGGCGCATTGCCTTCGACCGCGAGCACATACCGGCCCCTGTACTTGGCGCGGGTCTCTTGGAGGATCGCTTCGGCCTGATGACCGGCTGCCGCCATAATTGTGTCGTCATAGTCGAGCGAGATCATCGACAGCACGGCATCCTTCACCAAGGGATGAGCGGAACGGATGAAGCTCTCAGAGCAGCAGGTGCATTCGAGCCCATGCATCCAAATTACCGGCATTCGTGGCTCTGTTTCGAGCGCGGTTGCAATGCGGCTCGCCGCCAGCGGCGCAAGCCCGAGGCTCGCCGCCGTCAAGCTGCAGAATTTATGAAAGCTTCGGCGCGTGATGCCCTGTCGCCTGATTACGCTATAGAATGTTTCCGTCGCTACCTCCATGAACCCCTCTCGTCTTCGGCTTTGACGCATCGATGGACGCACGGGCAGCAAGAAGCGGGCCAACCCTCAGTGCGTGAGCGCCATCATTTCGGATCTGGCGCTTACGAGCGGCCTTGGTTGATGACTTCACCGACTGCGCCGCCTAAAACGATTAACGCCTCTCTGTCTGCCTGAAGCGCAGATTCTCTTCAGTGTCCATCGTGGGCAAAGGCGACCTTGCCGGTTCGATTGGCGTTCGGCGCGATGAAGTGCCGAGGCACAATTGAATGGCTCCGGCGGCGAGGCGAATTTCAGAGATCCCGATCATTCGGCCATTCAGAATCTTGCATCTTAACCGAATTTGCCCATCCTCTGGCATCGACCGTGATCGCGGTGCGCGCAGATAGATCAAGGGCCCTTCAAGCCGGTTGAATCTATGTTCTTCCAGTCGTCATAATGGGTGTATCGCTCGAGCGTGCGGAGCGCTGTACGATTGTGGCATAGGCCAATATTACGTGGGGGATGCGAGTGGAATATTCGACATCGATCGTATCCAGCACAGCGTCTTCCATTGGCTCGTGGGCGATTCGGCGCATTAGCCGCAACGTAAGTCGCAGCTACGCCGCTTTCCGACTTCGTAGAGCTCAATCTCCGTTATTCCTCTGACGGAATTCCTCGGCTGGAAGATTCAGATTCTACGATCGAGTCCATCGCGCGAAGCGGACCTCCCCCAAGGGATCGCAAAGGCTGACAAGCCCGTACCGCTCGCACGGTCCCGACGCTCGGCAACGCTGATCCTGCCATGCGCCGGATTTCGGGTTCGTACAGCTTGATGATAAGACGGCTCAAAAGAGCGGGCGAACGCGACCGCAGCGGTAGGCATCCCAACATACCCTTTGATATCGTTCCCCGACGGCGCCCCCTAGAAAGTACCGCAGGGCGGCCTCGACGCCTGGACCTGGAAAGCGCCGAGTCCGCCCCTACACCACCAGGGGGGGCCTGGTGATGCTGGTTTGAATAAAGCAAGTGGTGTGCCGAGGCGAGCTTACATGTGTTGCAAGCTTCTCATATCCTCGAACCGCGTGAATTCAGCTGATGTCAACTTGTATCTATTCGCGCCCGATTGCGAGACCTTCGTCAAGATCAAAGCGGTCTCAGCGGGCTGTTTCGGCCATTTTGGGCAGCACATTTCAGTTCGGGCGCTCTTCCCTTGCGGTCATCCGCATTGATGCGCTTCGCTCGGTCATGCACGGACAATTTTGTAGCAAACCGAACATCACTCCGACTGACTGACTGTAACACTCTAGACACTCCGACAAAGCACGATGTGCGACCTAAACGTCCCGTGCTCGTACGGAACCACGCCGAGCCGTCTGATTGCCTCGTCGATCCGTTGCATCTATGACAATACAGAACGTCAGCCTATCCACAAAAACACTCGAATAGTCAGCCTTCACGACGGCAGATCACGCAGCGGCCGGGCATCCACACGAAATTGAAACATGCACATCGCCGAGCCTCGCGCGCACAGCGTTTCTCGCCCTTGGCAAACTTATTTGCGAACCCTGGACGGTGCATCGTCGGGCTTGAGGTGCCGTTTCCGAATGTTGTAGCTCACCAGCCAGATCACGCCGACGGCGATCGGCACGAACGCCGCGGTTACGGACGCGGGCTCTACGTGCAGTCCGACGTCCTGCGCGCCCTTTGCGAGATAGGCAAACAGGCTGACCACATAGTATCCGATGGCCCCGACTGACAACCCCTCCACCGTAGACTGCAGCCGGAGTTGCTGTCTCGTGCGCTCGTTGATCGAGTGTAGAAGATCGCGATTCTGTTGCTCGATTTCGACGTCGACGCGTGTTCGCAACAGATCGGCGGCACGAGCCAACTTCTCTGATAGATTGGCCTGACGCTCCTCCATCGTCGCACAGGTTCGTATCGCGGGCGTCATACGGCGGCCCAGGAACGACGACCAGGTCGGATAGCCCACGACATCTTCGCCTTCGATGATCGACAGTCGGGATTGCACCAGCTCATTGTATGCTCTGCTGGCACCAAAACGGAACAGACTGCCGGCGACGTCTCTTTCGAAGGAGACGGCCAATGCGGTCAGTTCCTCAAGTAGATGGTTGTTGACCTTCAGCCCTTCGGCGCCCTGCATCTCCTCGAGCACTTCGACGAGACGGCGATCGATCCGATCGACCGACGGCGCAAGCTCCAGCGCGGTCGACAGACCAAGCAGCGCTAACGAGCGGTAGGTCTCGATTTCCAGGAGACGTTGTACCAGTGCGCCGAGATCGTGCGGCGTCAGTCCGAGATCGTAGACCAGAATTCTCGTGAAACCTCTCTCGTCTGCGCGGAAGTCGGAGGCCACAGCGCCTGCGCCGCCCTTGACGTGGACCATCGCCAGACTACTTTTGTCAAAAATCTGCTCGGCGCGTTCCGTTGGAGAAGCACCCCGCTCTACTTCCAACTTGATCGCGGCGAGCAATTCTCCGGTCTGCGATAGTGCGCGGATTAGTGATCGAACGCTGTCACGGACATCGCCGAATTGCCGAGTTGCTGGACTGTTCGCAGTGCTCCAGATCCACGTGAAAGTAGCAAATTCCGAATGTTGCTCCCAGCGCAGCACCACCGGTCCGAACCCGATCTGATGATGTTTCGCGGACGCCTCCGGCGGTGGGACCTTATGCGCCCGGCAGAACTCGATAAACCGGCGGCGATCGCGTGCGGCATCGTCGCCCTTTGCGAGAAACACGAAGCGGACCATGCCAAGCGATGAAACGAGACCGGTAAACGGGCGCGCATGCACTTCGCCGAGCACAGCGTCACGCTCAGGGTGCAGCTTGAATGATGCTAAATCCAATTGATCGACCATCGAGATCTCCCAAGCCCGCATCACCGCGAGTGGCATGGTCGGCGCCGGCGAGCGGGCGCATCCCCGGGCAAGCGATCAAGATCAGGTTGGTGGCCTTCGGCTCCTAGGAAAGTCCTTGTGCAAGCCAGATCGGCGCCTGCAAATTGATCTGGAACGAGCTCGTCGAGGGTTCTGCTAACGTCGTTGGTGACCTCAGCCTCGCGCCGGACAGCCTTTTCGGCGAAATGCGGCAATTGTTCGCCAGCAGCGGAGCCACCTCTGCATCGTCGTTTTGGTTGATCAAGGTTCAAATGCGCCTCCATTCGGTAAGCTCAGGCGTCTCGCATTTGTGCAGTGCAGGATTTGGGCCAGTGGGATACAGACGAAGACGCGTGTAGCGTTTCCGGCCCACCGCCACGTCTAGCGACAACGGTCGATTATTGTCGTCAAGCACGTTCATGGTGGGACAGCCACGCGCGCGCTACCGAACAAACGGATCTGCGCGGTTCCCCAAGTCACCGGACGCGCCAGCACCGTGTATCCGAACGGCGCTCTTGCCGGCACGGCTGTGATACGCCAGATGAGCAATCGCGCATTATGTGCTGTCATTGCGATCCAGCTAGGCTTGGCAGCTAGTTATCGGAGATTTTCGACTTCTTTGTCTTGCTTCGATCTCAGCTCGTTTGCGCGGGACCGAGTATCGCTCCACAGCGACCGAGACCTGCGCCTCTAGCCGCGGCATGCCAATTCGTGTCCTCTTGCTCGAATTTGGCCTGACTTGCCGGGTCAAGGGGCACGACTGGGCAGCCATGGCTGGGGCGTCCCCAGTACAATCGACGTACTGGCTGAACGCTTTGGAGCTGTTATATCCCAACGATCTGTCGAAGAGCTGACCAAGGTCTTGGCCTGGTTCATATCTAAAGGGGAACGCGCAATATGAGCGCCGTGCATCTGAGCCGGCCTTCCTCCATTTCCACGTGACGCGCGCAGAACGGCGTGCGGATCGACAACTTGCTGAGCCGCTGCAAGTTAGCGACTCCGCCGGACGACCGTCGGCGAGGAGGCCCGCGTCGCCAGCAGACACGCAAAACTCCTGCAGCCTGCCAGCAGTCAGAGACAAGTCAGCGACGTCTCGCTACTTGCAAGTGGACAACGACGCCTTCAGTTGACGAGCAATTCAGTCCGTAAACTCTAGCTTGAATCGACCCAATCCGGTGGGCGTGGCCGTGAATTTGACGGTCTTTTCTGGGAGGTCCGCCAAGGTACCGGATGCAAACTTAAACGACGTCTTACCGTACGATTCGACGCCAACAGCTCTGTCGCCCTCTATGACAATGTAGCCGACGCCATCCAACAGCTGCTCAGCCGCGAAGCCAGCGGGCGAGCGGTGAAGACCGAAAGAAGCCAAATAGGTTCCCTTGTCGTTATCACACTCAACGACAGATATTGCTGTGACTATGGCGTCCTTGATTAACCCATCTACGCCACGACACGTATATTGGAAGCTGACGATGTCGTGTTCATTCCGATCGCCGACCGGCTCTCGAGCTGTCGCGACTATGGTGCAGTCGTAGTGCCCGATTGTGTCCGCGAGCGCACCTCCACTCATCCCAATCAAGCCGAATACGGTACATACTGTAGCAACAAAGAAGGATTGTCTCATTTTGGCTATGTCTTCTGGAACCAGTTTTGCTCGCTACGTACAACTTGACGCAACGTCCGATTCAAGTCCTCTTCGGACGCGATCTCGCCCCGATCGCGGTTCGGCACACCGCTTGCTTTCTTAGGCACGAAATTACCAAGTCATCGACAGGTGGGCTTGGCGCGTTCGGGGCTAGACATCAGCCGCCCTCGCCTGGTTTCGACGGCCAATCAGCAAGGAGACAATGTGAAACCGCGCATTCGGGCGACCGCTGCGGCGGTCGCATTGGCTCATAGTCTCCAGCGTCTTGTCATCAGGGTGTACGAATACGAGATTGATGCCCATCACATCAGCGCCTTGGTGCGTGAGGACCGAGTTAGCGGATATGATTACATGAGCCATAGTTGCGTCAGCGGCGACTTACCGAACCTATACCACCAGGGAGAGGGATCTCATTTCGAGCTTATGCCGGACGGCTCAGGGGCGTACAGCGGCTTTGATCATGACACGTCATCCTGCTTCTCAGTGAAGGTCACGCGTCGTGAAGCCTACATGTTCGATTACAAGGAAGACTCCTACTTCGCGTACAACGTTTGATGATATGCAGGAGCGCCACCTCTGATGACACGCGGGCGCCGATCACGAGCCGCAGATGATACGCTCGATGGCTCTCGATGTCGTAAGGTCCTGTTGCGGAGCGCCTGGCTCGCGAAAGGCGGATAGTCCAACGAGCGGCACAACGATTTGGCTTGCGGCAAATACAGTCTCTGGCGCGCCGCGTTTCGATCCCAAGAGCATTGAGTGGCCTGACACTGGGCGACACCTGGCACAAGGTGGCGACCTTTGATGTGACAGGAACAGATGGTTTCGACCGGCTTCATGTTGGGATTCTGAAAACCAGGGGAAAGCTACCCGCCACTAGGGCATCGAAGGCACAGCGCTCTTCGGACAAACGTTGCTCGAGATATTGTCGTTCAAGGTCAGTCGGTTGCCCCTCAAGCAAACCGCGATAGCGGTGGATGCGATTACGATGACTGCGCATGGCAGCAAGATCCTCGCTGATCGTCGTCGTCACAGCTTTGTCCTGGCGTACTTCGTTTGGTGGAGTGAGGTGGTGAGAAAAACGCTGAGCAACCTTATCGTCTGCGTTCGCTGGTGGTCACTGTTCGCGCCCGCGGCCCAGGCGAGGACGGCTTAGGGCACGCCCGCCCCCACGCGCTGCCCAACGATCGCGGAATCGGCTTGATTTGATACCAAGCGGCAGACTCAAGCTTCACTGCTTTCGCCCCCAAGCATGAAAGATGCGTGGCAGCCCGACGGTCGTGTCAGGCCTATCGAGGAACGCTTCGAGTTCGGCCGTGACGCCGCCGATCTCCTCGATGCTAGCGAGCCCCAGCCGAATCAGCGCGTCGCGAATAGCCGCGAAGGTCAGCAACGGGACTCGTTTGACGTCAGCATTTCGCCCGTATGGCTGGACCATTGAGGAATGAACATCAGAGAAGCCAGCGGCTTCGAGAGGACGGAGAAGCCTGCGGCCGATCAAGGGGTCGCCGCCACGTCGCCGCACCGCCTCAACAAAGAGTTCGCCTTTGCGCAGAAATGCAGCCGACGCCGGATCGCAGAACTCGCCGTCACAGTCGATATCCTGCACCACGATCATGCCCCCAGGACGGAGCGCCTCGTACGCCTGGTCGAGCGCCTCGCCAGGATCGACGAGATGGGTCAGCACGAACCGCACGCTTACCAGCGACGCGCCATGCACCGGCCAATGGTGTGTGACGTTTGCGCAGCAGAATTCGACATTGGGGATGCCACGCCGCCTCGCCTCTGCTCGCGCAAGGACGATTTTGTCTTCGTCGTAGTCAAGACCTATGACTTGGCCGGCTCGGCTGACCCTCTTTGCCAGTTCGAACGTCACATCGCCGCTGCCACAGCCCGCATCGACGGCTGTGCAGCCCTCGAGCGGCTCGGATCGATTGAGCAGCAAGCGCGTCGGCTCAGCCAGCACACGGGCGATCACTGCAAGACGCGCCCGCCCCTCCTCTCCGCCCCTCAGAACGTAGGAGGCGAAATGTTCAGTCGTCATCAAGCCCTCTGCGATGATTGAATTAGATCTGCTCTGATCATGCGCAGAATCCCTAATAGGGCCTGCCATTCGGCTGAAGAGCCATTATTCTCGCGGTCTAGCCCGCGGCTAGTCCCACGGAAGGTGCCTCGAAGTTTGCACGTGGTTTCGGATCGTTGTGAAAGCCGCCCGTATTGGCTTAGCCGAATTTGAACAGCACGCCGTAGCCGCCTCGGGGATAGCTCCATTCGATGTCGCCGGTCTCCTCGCAGATTATCCGGCAAGTGCCGCATTCGACGCAGCCATCGACGGTGGCCTCGATCTGGCCCTGTTCGTTCAGTTCATAGCAGCGCGCCGGGCAGGCCTTCAGCATCGACAAAAGCTGCGGCGAAGGCTTGGTGTGCGGCCGCACCTTGATGTGGGGACGGCCGGTATCGACGAGATAGCGGTTATAGAATAGCTTGTCCTCGACACGCATGGATTGCTCGATCGACATCGTTTGGTCTCCGTCGTTGGTCGCTGCTGTTTCTCCGTTCACCGCCAGGCGCGCATGAGGCGAAAGGCGTCGCCGAACAGGCCGCTCCGCGATCGCGCCTTGGTGAACGATTTAAGTGTGAGCTTCTCTTTGTCGACTTTAGGCGTACCGTCGACACGCAGAAAGTTCTGCATAGCCTTGGAGACGAGTTGCGGATAGGTCAGGAAGAAGTTTTGCGACCGGGTGTGCATCAGCGCCGGCATATCCTTGTACTTCCTTAGGTCCTTGATCACGAAGGATTCATCGAGCTTCTTCTTGTATAGCGCAAGGTTCTGCGGGAGCATTGGTTGGTTCCGCGACCTGATCTGAAGGATCGCTTCCGCCGCGATCCGGCCCGACGTCATCGCGAGGTTTGATCCTTCGCGATGAATTGTGTTGTTAAGCTGCGCGGCGTCGCCGACCACGACCCAGCCCTTGCCGTAGAGTTGCGGGATTGCCTTGAAGCCGCCCTCAGGGATCAGATGGGCAGAATATTCCTTCACCTCGGAGCCTTCTATCAGAGGCGCGACCGAAGGATGCCGCTTGAAGCGATCGAGCAGGCCGTAAGGCGTCTCGCCGGTGCGCTGGAAGTCGGCGACCAAGCAGCCGATACCCAGCGAGATGCATTCCTTGTTGGCATAGATAAAGCCCATGCCGGTCATGCCGCGAGAAATCGTGCCTACGGCCTCGATCACCACGCCTTCGTCACCCCTGAGATTGAAGCGCGATTCGATGGTTTCCCGCGGCAGGAAGTGCATTTCCTTGACTGCGAGCGCAACCTTTTCGGGCTTCGGCCGCTCGCGCAGGCCAGCGCGCGTACCGAGCACGCCATTGACGCCCTCCGCCAGCACGACGACGTCAGCATGGATCTCCCCGTCGCGCCGATCGGTCCGTACGCCGATCACCTTGCCATGGGCGTCTCGGGCCAGGTCTGTGACCGTCGTTTCGCATAATACTGTGGCGCCGGCTTCGCGAACCTTTTGCGAGAACCATTTGTCGAACTGAGCGCGGATGATGGTGTATCGGTTCGGCTTCTCCTCGTTGAAGTCATCGGAGCGGTAATGCAAGCCGGTGTGCGAGCGGTCGTCCATCATCCAGAAGCGCTGCTCGACCAGGTGTCGCTCAAGCGGAGCCTCGTCACGGAAATCGGGAACAAGCTTCTCCAACATGTCGGCATAGAGGATCGCGCCCTGCACGTTCTTTGAGCCCGGATACTCGCCGCGCTCGAGCTGCAATACCTTCATACCGCGCTCGGCCATGGTGAGCGCTGCCGCATTCCCCGCCATGCCTGCGCCAACGACGATGGCATCGAATTTTTCCGCGATCATGATCGGACTCCTTCGACCTGCTTCCGGTCACGGGAATGTGGCGACAGCCGCGCGCGGAACGCGTCGGTGAGCGGCGGCAACAGATGTATGGCATCGGTAACGATGCCTATGTGAGCGAAGTCGAAAATTGGCGCGTTCTTGTCGGTGTTGATGGCAACGATGAGATCGGCCCCTTCGACGCCGACACGGTGCTGGATCGCACCCGAAATGCCGGCGGCAATATAGAGTTTTGGTCGGATGGTCTTGCCGGTCTGGCCGATCTGGCGATCAGAGGTGACCCAGCCCTTCTGCACGAGCGGTCGCGAACTGCCGTATTCGGCCCCAAGCACGGTCGCGAGCTGGTGTACCAGCTGGAAGTTCTCCGGTGATCCGAGCCCAAGCCCGCCCGCAACGACCGCGTCGGCATAAGCAAGATTTGATTTTGCTGAGTTGCGGTCGGGCAGGAAGGAGAGAACTTTTGTGACGATGTCGTCTTCGACGAGACCGAGTGGGTGGGTGATGATGCGGCCGACCGGGCGTGCGACGCGCTTTGGCATCGGCATCACGCGGGGGCGGACGGTAGCCATTTGCGGACGGTAGTTCAGCGTGTAGATCGTGCAGAGTAAAGAGCCGCCGAAGGTCGGCCGCGTCGCAGCGAGCGATCCATCAGTATCGACATCGAGCTCTGTGCAATCCGCAGTAAGTCCCGTAAGCAGCGTTGTGGCGACCGAGCCCGCGAGATCGCGGCCGAGCGTAGTGGCTCCCAATAGCAGGATCTCCGGCTTGTAGGTGTTGACGACATCGGTCAGGGCCTTGGTGTAGGACTCGTTGCGATAGTCGGCCAAGAGATTGTGGGCGACCATGTATGCGAGGTTGGCGCCATAGCAGAAGGACTGGGCAGCGGCCTGCTGCGTCGCCTCGCCCTCCGGGCCGATGATGACAGCGGCGAGATCAACCTTGAGCTTATCGGCGAGCTTACGGCCAGCACCCATGAGTTCCCAGGACACGGGATGCACAACACCACGTTCCTGCTCGACGAAAACCCAGACATGCTTGTAAGCCTTAAAGCGATCGGGCAACTCCTTCTTGGTCGCGGCGCGCCCTGAGGCGACGGCCGGAGCGCGACTTTTGGGTGTAGAGCTCATGGAATTGGGTTCCTTACCTTGTTAGCCGAGCGCCCAGCCGCGAGATCGGCTTCCAGGTTCGCCTGACGCTCGACGATCATCTCTCTCAGCCCAGCGGCCGTTCCTCGCCGGATCTCGGTTACAGCTGCCTTTGCCGCGCGGCTCCGGTCCAAACAAGCGTTGGCACTGACGGCAAGCCGCAGAAGCCACATTGCGGGAGAGAAAGCAGAACTTGAGGGTTGGTCTTCCCCCTCTGAAGCATGATGGTCTTGCTCAGGGCGTGCACTCGAATCCGCGGGAAAGCCGCGACTTGCTTGTAGCAGACGTCGAAATGCATGCGCTTCTCCAAGGCTTTGCTGCGAATAGAGACAGCAAGTGTCGTACCAACTGTGGGCGTGATCGAAAGTTGATATCAATACAGAGGCTTACGACCACGGCGACATGACTTTCGTCCAGCCAGAAGCGCTAGAGCTGACAAGGATACGGCGACACGCGTCGGAGACCGAACAGAGGCGTTAGGTCCATCTTATGGTCGCCTCCACGCGACATAGCCACCGCAACGGAGTGTGAGCACGGCGTCGCAACTTCCGAGGTCTCGCAAACACAACGGCCTCCGAGCAATCTGGGACTACGCTGCGTACTCCCGTCCTAGTGGGACGACCAGGAGGAGTGAGAGAAGTTTTTCAAACCCGAGTATGATGAAGTGCTGTCACTAAAACGTCTCCAGTTGCACCAAGTTTGACGCCTTCTTCGCCTGTGGCGCGGTCGCTTCTTTGAGAACCTTGAAAACGCGTTGATCGATTGGGGAGGAGCCAACGAAGTCCGTGTATGCCCGCTCCAGCACGGCCTTACAACGTTCTGCGACCGCTGCATCGGTCGCACCGGTCAAGTCTTCGTCTGCGAGATACTGCCCCATGCGCTGCAGTATGTGGAGCCGGGCCACGTTGACAATTTTGGGTTCGTACTTGACGCCGAGTAAATCAAAAAACTCCTCGGCCGCAGCCGCCTTGCTCAATCGCAAAAGGATTCCGTCAGCCATTCGCTTTCTCCATCTTTTCTTCTACCGTGTGCAATGATGGGGGGCCAGGCATGCCTGTCAAACGAGGGGCAGACCGCTGGCGTGGCGGCTTAACGAGGGCCTCGATGACATAAATGGCGACTATTCGGGACATGGCGGCGGCCTCACATTCCGTTGAGCATGGAGCGCTCGCGGACTTCGCGCCAGATCGCCATCACAGTCTCGCGCGCGACCCCGCCCTTATGCTCGACGGCATGCTGCCTTACCCGCGCAAGGATCGCCTTGCCTTCCTCAGCGCTCACGGAAACCTGCAATTCGTTCAGCAGCGCCGTGATAGCGGCTAGCCCTGAGTGTTTGCCGACGACAAAGCGGTTAGAGCGACCGAACAGCCGCGGATCGAGCGCCTGATAGCTGCGTTGGTCCTTCAGGAGGCCATCGACATGGATACCGGATTCGTGGGTAAAGATATGCTCACCGACGATCGCCTTATTGAGCGGAACGCTGCGAACGGCAGCGGCCGCGACGACAGCCGCGACATTGTCGAGCTCCGGGAGCACAACGCCCGTGTCGCATCCATAGAGCTGTTTGAGCGCGACAGCGACCTCTTCCAGAGGCGCGTTGCCCGCACGTTCGCCGAGGCCGATCACAGTCACCGAGGCGTGCGTTGCGCCGGCCTTGATTGCGGCGAGCGTGTTAGCGGTGGCGAGGCCCAGATCGTCGTGGCCGTGGAATTCGATCTCGAGATCGGTGGCGGCACGTAGCGCCACCACCAGCGCAAAGGCTGCGTCCGGGTCGAGCACGCTGAGCGTATCGGCGACACGAAAGCGCCGGGCCCCCGCGTCTTTTGCTGCGGTGATCAGCTCGATCAGGAAGTTGACGTCGGCGCGCGAGGAATCTTCGCCTCCGACTGCGACATCGAGCCCGTTGTCGCGAGCGTAACCGACGACCCGCCTCACCTGCTCGAGCGCGGCAACCCGGTCGGTGCCGAGCTTGGCAGCGATTTGCACGTCGGAGGATGGGATCGAGACATTGACCATTGAGACGCCGGAATCGATTGCCGCATTGACGTCGCAAGATTTCATCCGGCACCAACCAATGATTCTCGCGGCCAGGCCAGCTTCGACAATAGCGCGGATCGCGCTGACTTCTTCATGGCCCATCGCCGGCGTACCGGCTTCGATCTCGGTGATCCCGGCCTTGGCTAGCGCGCGCGCGATCGATAGCTTTTCCGCCGTTGTAAAGGCCACGCCGGGAGCCTGCTCGCCGTCGCGTAACGTGGTGTCGTTCAGGACTATCTGTCGTGTGTGCGAGCTGCCTGACAGAGTCGTTCCACCGAAGGCCATGTGCAGATTCCGTCCTTCCCGCTGAATGGTGAGCAACAGCCGTGCCAGGGCGGTGGTTGAAGAACTGCCTGAAATCACTTCACTTCTAAGCAGCGACTGAAGTTGCCGTAAATGTAACAATGTCGAAAGTCGGACATATCAGATGTCGGTTGGCTTACGGCGAATGTGGACGATGATGTCGAGCCGGGAGATCTGGTGGTCCGGTAAGGCCTCGGGCATCCGCGCGAGCAGGAGCTTTTCGGGGATGTCGATCAAAATGTCTTCGCCGACGAGATAGAAATGCGGGTGTATGCTTGTATCCATGTCAAAGAACGACCTTGAGCCGTCGGGCGTGATCCGGCGCAACAAGCCAGCTTGCGTGAAATGGTTTAGCGTGTTGTATACGGTCGCAACCGAGAGCTTGATGTTGGCTTCGATCGACTCGCTGAAGAGCATCTCGGCAGTGACATGGCGGTCATCCCTTGCAAAGAGCAACTGAGCCAGCAGCACGCGCCGGCGCGTCGGCCGCAGGCCCGCATCACGCAGCCGCCGCATGCACGCTTTCGCACAATTTCCGGCAAGGCCAAAGCGCAAGGATCCAGGCATCGCAGCATGCGGGGGTCCTTCGCAGCTTCTGGCGGAGCGCATAGTCGATTGCTCACACCTGCGGGTTGCCTGCGGCTCCGGCACGACTTTCTATTCCCCGCAAATGTTCGCGGCGACGCTCCGCCATCCGGCTCTCGCCACTCTCCTCACCGAAACAGTGATTGAAGTCGCAGCATTGCGTACACACCGGCGTCGTACACATCACCAAACCTTCGTTCTCACACAATCTGCGATAGAAGAAGCGCTTCCAGCGCATGTTTTTGGTGTTTTGCGCCGCCAGCGGCGCAAAATGGAGCATTAACAAGCGCGTCAACTCGGCCCGCTCGCGTAATCCGAGATCTTCCCACAAATGGTTCGGTTCCATCGCACGCCTTGCGACCATGGCAGCGAGCCAGCGACTGATCTCGCCCTTGACCGATCGCTCGCCGAGCAGGAGGTCGCGCAGCATGATCTCTTCGTCACTGGCTGAACCGGAGTTTTCCATCGAGATGATGGCCTGCACTGGCGCGGGTGGGAAACATTGTGCCAGGAGTTCATTGAGTTCATCCGCGGTCAGGCCCGTGCGCTCCGGAAGCGGCCCTCCATCCATTACAGCGGCACAAAGAACTGAGGCGAACACATGCCGGTCAAACTTGTCATTATCCCTTACGTCAGCGTCTGCCGGATCGCAGCCAGTTAAACCATGGTAGAGTTCAATTCCGACAAGCTGCCTGTCAGCGGGGGTCCCACCCGACGGAATCGACATCGCAGCGATTAGCCCCTCTTGCGCTGCGCTCACGGACAACTCCATTGGTTGGATCCTATCAGTCTTGATGCGCGCCTCCTTTGGAGGCCGGCAAGATGGATTACGCTGACAGCGCGGCGAGCTCGGAAGCAGTCTTACCGACCTGACTTTCATCGATCGGCTTCATGATGCCGTGCTCCATCAGCATGTCCTCAAGCTCATCCATGCCGATCGGGGTCGGGATGATGCCCTTGCCGCCATTGTTGTGGATTTTGGTCGCAAGATTGCGATAGTGGTCTGCCTGCTTGGAGTCCGGCGCATATTCCAGCACCGTCATGCGGCGNAGCTCGGCGTGCTGGACGACGTTGTCNCGGGGCACGAAGTGGATCAGCTGGGTGCCGAGCTTCTTGGCGAGCGCNTCCGCCAGTTCCAGTTCCTTGTCGGTCTGCCGCTCATTGCAGATCAAGCCGCCCAGCCGCACGCCGCCCGAATTGGCATACTTCAGAATGCCCTTGGAGATGTTGTTGGCGGCATACATCGCCATCATCTCGCCGGACATGACGATATAGATCTCTTGCGCCTTGTTCTCACGTATCGGCATTGCAAAGCCGCCGCAGACGACATCGCCGAGCACGTCGTATGACACGTAATCGATGTCCTCGTAGGCCCCGTTCTCTTCCAGGAAGTTGATCGAGGTGATGACGCCACGGCCGGCGCACCCGACGCCCGGCTCCGGACCACCGGATTCGACGCAGCGAATATCCTTGTAGCCGACCTTCAAGACGTCCTCGAGCTCGAGGTCTTCGACGCTGCCGGCGCTTGCCGCGAGACTCAAGATTGTGTCCTGAGCCTTGGCGTGCAGGATCAGGCGGGTCGAGTCCGCCTTCGGGTCGCAGCCGACGATCAGGATCTTGTGACCCATCTCGGCGAGTGCGGCGAGGGTGTTCTGCGAGGTCGTCGATTTGCCGATACCACCCTTGCCATAAAACGCGATTTGTCTCAGTGAAGCCATGTTGCTCTCCATCAACCGATTGACGATCTGCCTACTGCGCTCTGTCGTGATCCATCGTCCAGCTCGCCGCATCACGGCGCAGTCGAATACGATGCTCGACAGCCTCGCCCTCGGGTAATGACTTTTGCAACGAGCGTGCCAGCGCCTGTTCGGGACGAAAAACGAAGTAAGTGGAGATAGATACCGGTCCAGATGGGCTTTGTTGCAAGTCCGACATCGGCAAGGCTCGACGTTTCGTCGCTCTCGCTCGTCCGAAACAAGGCAACGCTCGTCTTACCGACTAGCCAAAACGGCAGTTATCCTACCGCTCATCGCTGATCGTAATCCGGTCCGGAGCTTGCTTGAGGCGCATCAATGAACGAGCCGAGGGTACCATGCAGTTCGAAACCGACGTTTCAGCGAGTGAAGACCGTCCGACCATTTTCCTGATCGAACCTGAGCAGGTGGTGCGTTCCGCGCTCCACTACATCTTGCGCGAGCGCTATCAGACACATGCTTTTGCCGCGGTGGATGAGGCTATGTCGTCGTCCACGAAGACTCCCGCCGTGGTACTGATCGGCATTGCCATCCTGCGGGACCGAGGCGAGACGGTTCTGGACGAACTCAATAGAGTGTTCACGAGCACCAAGATCCTCCTCGTAGCGGAAAGGAACTCCGATCCTGTGGTGCAGGCCGGGCTTGAACGGGGCGCACACGGGGTCATCAGCAATCCAATCTCGTTCAGTTCTGTCTGCGGTGCCGTCAGTGCAGCCTTGGGCGTACCGGACCTTCCTGGCGAACCATCCCATGTCATTTGTGTCGCGTTCGATTAGGCGTTTGTTATGCGTCTTCGGATGCCGAATTGCAGTCCACCTGCGCCAGCAAGCAGACGACCTCTGCGAGCGGCATGAGACCTTTATCTACTTTTTGAGCTCCGCCTTGGCGGTTTGGGCAAGACACCGGATTGAAGCCCGCTTCGACCGCGAGCTTTTGCGCCGCAGACCTCCAACATCACCGCCTCGGGCCGCCCTCGGGATGCTCCGATCGAACTCGTCGAAAGGAGGAGACCATCTCTTTCGACCTCCGCGCGCATTATGTCCTGAAATTCGGGCTCTTGGGGTCCTCGACGCCTGGGCTGTCCCGGTCATGGTCCAATAGGCCTCCAGCGGTCATGGAGGCATTCAGGCAAGTCCGTTCCCTCTCCGGTGAATTTCTGCGATCTTCCGACAGAGCCCTTCTGGCTATCAGAGCCTCAAAGCGATAGCGATTGGTCGAGCGCGATGCCGCGCACACTCTGCTAAGCTGCCAATCATCTATTAATCGCTGGCGACGATGACACTGACCGGCAGGCTACCGCAAGCTCGCCGCGCCGCTTGACAATTCGGCGCGCATGCGCCGACTATCTCTCGATCGACTCTATCGGTCGGGGCAACATCCTCTTCGACGTCGTCAGGCGGGGACGCATGTGCCCTCGACTGGACAGACGACCGCGCATTGCGGCGTATCGCAGTGCCCCTCGCACTCTGTGCACTTTTTGGGATCAATCACATATGTGTCGCGCTTTAGACTGATCGCGCCGTTCGGACACTCGAACTCACATGCACCGCAAACCGAGCATTGCGAGGCGACGATCTTGTAAGCCATGAATTGCGACTCCTGTGAGTAAACGATACCGTTCGACTTCGGCATTTTCCCTTCAAGCATCGTGCCACACACGAGAGATTGGATAGCCCGACACTATCCGTGAGACGTGTGCTATCGCGAGCCAGACGGCACCTCGCATTCGTGATGCCCGCCAGAATTATTAAGGTACCAATGTCCTGAGCGTGTAGCCGATCTGCAGCGATCCCGAGAGAGGCGACGTAGGCTCTTCCCGTGTTCAGTTGCACCAAGCCTACCAGCAGCTCGCGCTGTCACTATGAACGGCGCCTCACCCGACTGCCTCGCACTTCTCCGGCTTCAAATTTCGAATCACTGTAGGTCATGTGGGAAGTTCTACTTACGCTGTCGGACTAGCGACAGCCATTTTGTCGTCTATGCGGGCATTTTGTCCCGTTTGCGACCGTCGAATTGACAATGCACGACGGACAAGCCGATATCTCGTCTTAAGCCAGCGCGACTAAGAGTACTTTCGCGTCTGCTCTGTCCGCCGATATCACACGTGCTGTCCGCCATTGATCGGCACTTCCGCACCTGTGACGTAGCTCGCAGCGCTTGAACAGAGGAAGAAAATAACCTTCGCAACCTCATCGGGCGTGCCGACACGATGTAGCGGTATGATCGGCGCCAGCTTCGCTTCGGTTTCCGGCGAGAGGATGTCGGTCTTGATCTCGCCTGGCGCGATCGCGTTGACCCGAATCCCGAACGGAGCGTAATCATGCGCCATCTCGCGCGTGAGACAGGCAAGCGCCGCCTTGGAGGTCGCATAGGCTGTACCGGCGAAAGGATGCACACGAGTGCCAACGATTGAGGTGACGTTGACGATCGAGCCAGATGCCACTTTCAACTCTTCGAACAGACCTTGGGAAAGCAGAATCGGCGCGACCAAATTGACGTGAAATACGCTCATCCAAGTTCCGATGGATGTTGTTAGCGAATTCAGTCGGCCTCCGTCCGACGCCTTTGGGGAGATGCCCGCATTGTTGATCAGCGCGTGAAGCGGCTCTCCATTGAGCCGCTTCTTGATTTCGGCAATCGCGCCCGGTAACGCGCGATGATCGCTCAATTCAACCTGCACATGGTTATTGACTCCCGACTCCCAGGGACATCGGCTATCGAAGGGTTGTCGAGAACAGGAGATGACTCGCCAGCCAGCCTCCGAAAACAACTTGCCCGTCGCGTGGCCAATGCCGCGCGAAGCGCCGGTTAATACAAGCGTCTTCCTTCCGCCAGCCTGCGCGTGCGACCTATCGTCGTGAAACGGACAGAGCGCGAGATCCGGCGCGGAGGTCGGGCCAGCAACGCTGTCTCCTTTTGATTCATGAAGGGGCAAGCGAGCTCCTTTAGGACTTGATTAGATGCGCAACCTCGGCATCTACGAGCGGGAATTAGCAATTATTGGACCAAGGCCGGCAATGCAGGACGCGATGCCCTCGGCCAGATGTCAGCTGACCGACATCTTCGTCGGTTCGGTGCAGAAGCTCGTTGCCTCTCGAATTAAATGCGGCGTTGAGGTCGGCTCAGGTGGCGATGCGGGCTGACAAGGCCATGTTCGTGCAGGTGCCCCCATTGGTTTTCCAGCTGGTTTGCAGCTCGAGACGACGCGTCAAGGCCCACCAACCGTCCTCCGACAACGCACTTCGGCGCTATCGATTCAGACTTCGACGCATTGCGGCTCGCGATCAACCGAGGCGCCCGGCGCACTTTGCAGCGTGTAAAATGCGCCGGGTCCCGCCTCTAGCACCACCAGTACGTCCGTGATGATGCTGCTCTGACTGAAGCGACTAGCGTGGCAAAACTGAGGCGCATAGCCTGCTCCACAGCAGCAAAGCAAAATTTGCGCGAGCGCTTCGATAGAACTTGAATCGGACGTAGCGTCAGTTGGTAAGCTCCGCAAATTTGCGTTTGCACGACAAAACGACAAGCTACAAGAAAGGCGCCGTGCCATTGACGCTCTCGCTTTTGCGACCATTAATCCGGTGGCGCCGCTTAACAGGACATTCGACGCGAATCGCGCAGTACCGTCTTGGAACGTTTCTGTTCAACAGCACGACGGCTTCGCCCGATGCACGTCGAATGTGCCAATCGCTTTGTAAGCTTCACGAACAGTGGACTAGCTACTTTCCGGCGCAAAATTGATGTTTTGGAGAGAGTGGTCGAGGGCGTCCGGCAACGCAAAAGTCGCCGGAGGTGACCGGTGGGGTGTTGCAGAGTCAGATGGCGAGGCTGTCTATGGGGCGGTCCGCTTTTCCATTGCACGGCCGATATTGACGATGTTGTCGGCGACGACACCGAGGCCGACCCAACGCTTCATGCCGGCCTCGCCTTTGTAGCGGCAACGGTTAAGCCCATGTCGCCGCTTGGCTACGCTGATGCGGCCCTCGCATCCGGTCCGCCATTTTTGGCCGTTACGGAACCAGCGCTTTTTCTGCTCGCACCTGCGTTCAATGCTCTTGGTTGAGCGGTTGGGGATGCAGACGCGTTTGACGCCTTTCGCTTTCGCGGCTGCCTCATTCTTTGCGGAGTAAAAGGCGGCGTCTGCCGCCACGAGGCGTGGCGCACGTCCGAGCATCGTTTGATGCGTTTCGATGGCTGCAATCAGCAGCTCCGAATCGTGCGGTCGCTGAGCGTAGACTTCATAGTCGATCACGATCTGGTTTTCGGCCTCCTGTAGTTTCACCATCTTGCCGAACTCGTTGGGCTTGCCCGCTTTGCCCTTGCGAATGACTTCTGTCGATGGCTCGAACAGGCTGAGGATCTTGCCTTCAGAGCGCGTATCACCACGGAAGATGCGCGCTCTGGTCTGCTTCATCACCTGCTTGATGAGCGGCACCATCGCATCGAGTTCCTGACGCAGGCCCTCCAGCATCAGCTGCTTGCGGGCGCTCGAGGCGCGCTTCACTCGTTCGGCGATCTCCTTGGAGAACCGCTTCGCCTGTCCCACCACCCGGCTGGTCGAACTGAGCAGTTTGCCATACGCCCGCGTGAGCTTCTCCCGGCTCTGCTTGGCTTTGGAGCGCGCCGCGCGCGCGATCTCCAGCACCCGCAGCCTCACGGTCCGGCTACGGTCGGACAGCGCGGCTCCGACCTCGCCAGCGATCGTTGTGATCTTCTTCATTGTGCGGATCAGCACCCGAACACCGTCTCCCAACAAGCTCGAGTCGGTCGGATAGTGGATGTTGGTCTCCACCACCGTTGTATCCACGCGCATTCTGTGCCCTTCCGTCACCCCCTTGTCTCGTGCGAGCTTTACCAGCCTTTCGTGAATCTGTTTGACCACGTCCGGCCCCACCGCCACGCCCCAGCGCCCCATGGTCTTGGCATCGGGCGTCTTGGCGGCGCCGACGCGGGTGAAGTCCCGGTACACCAGATTGGCGCGCACTTCGCGCTCCAGCACGCCATAGCTCCAGTTACGGATGTGCTTGAGAATCAACAAGCGGAGCACCACTTCGGCTGGAGCGCCCGGTCGGCCGCGGCTGCGACTCTTGGGATGCCGCTTCGCCAACGCTTCGTACACGGCAGCTACGATTTGTTCGTCCGCCAGCACTTGGTCGGCGTGTGTCATCCAGTCTTCACGAAGATCGCTCACTTCCTCAGTGATCAATCCGTCGCCGAAGCTCAGCTGCGCCCGCCGCATCTTAATCACGGCTCTTGCCCCCGCGTGCTCGGCGCTTTGTCGCGGCTCTCTCCGGACGCAGCAAATCGTGATTGAGCTCGCAGATCGTCTCGATCGCCTCCTTCAGCTTTTGATAATTGTCGAGCCAGCGGCGAACCTCGGGAACCCGTTCGCGGCGCACACTGATTTGCCGGGTTCGTCCACCGGCGTAGCTCACCGTCAGCACGAAGACCTGGTGCCCTTCGCCGCGCGCGCATTTCGGGCAATCTTTGGTATGTCGGACAGTACGCTCCAGCAGCGAGCCACGCAGAATCTCGCCGGTGACCGGCAATTTGCTGGCCAGCTTCTGGCGGGCCCGGAGAGCTTGCGCGCGTTTCATCCGCAAGAATGCATCAGCAGCAGCGACCAACGTCAACTGCAATTCCGTCCGACCTTGCAGTTTTCAGCCCACCGGCCGATTCTATTCAAAGGCGAACCAGACCGAATTTTGCGCCGGAAAGTAACTAGGAGCGGCTAGTTGTTTGGATTTTCGAAGTTGCCCCCTCGTGGCTGCTACCTCGTACAACATCATCTCGGTGTACACGCTGCCTCGTGCGTTTGCCACGCGGACGCGGGAGAGCCCTCAAATACGTGCGTGCGGGAGCTGCGGCTCGTTATTCTCATGAGCAGCTGCGGATTCGATGTATGCATCCCGCTCTCCACTGCATGAGCCATTGAACGATAAGAGAACCTTCCGCTACTCGGAAATCATCCCTGCCCTTATCGGCTCTCGCGGTCGCAGGCGTCTGGAGAGCCGACACTGGGGGGCGCATCAAGCACGTCCAGTCTGTACTGGTCACGTCGCCGAAACCGTGATTCTAGCGCGGCATAGGCGAACCCAAAGCTAGCAAAGAAGATGGAAAGCAAAATGAAGAGGAGAGCAACCCCCTCCTTTCCCCACATGCATTGTGAGAACGTCATAAATCGCCACCTTCCTAGGTCGGTATCACCTATGGTGCGATCTACAACTTGACGTAACGTGCGATTCAAGCTCCATCGAGCTCTGAGTCAGAATATTGCGGAGGCGATGCGTTGACCGACTGGGCCGCCTCAGATTTCCCACGCAACTTGATTCATGAGCGGACACATTGTCAGAATGCACGGGCGATGTGTGCCGGAGCTGGCGCACTTTCTTCCTGACAACCTGCGCCGGACGCTTCAACCATCCCTTTTCTCCTGCGCCGTCTGCTCGCGTCCCAAGATGTCAGGGCTGACCGCGTCGTGTTAGCTCCGTATCCACCGGCTAATGTCACGATCAATACGTTAACCCGGACAGCTAGGCCCATTTCACCTAGAAGCAAAGCCTGTCATGGCGTACTTCAGCCTTTATGTTCGCGCGAGCGCCAAAAGGCATAAATCCGCTCCCTGCGCGTCGACCACAAGCGCCGTTCGATCTTCTTGCGAGATCATGGCGCTACTGCCAGCTCGAACACAAACAGACGGATGGTTTTTGAACCAACGTTCCTCAGACCGTGCGCTCCGCCTGGGCTGTTGCGGATCAGATCGCCAGCGCGGACAGGAAAGACATCGCCGTCTCTCCACATTTCACCATGCCCATCAAGAACGAGATAGAACTCCTCCTCATTCGGCTTATGCCGATGCCGTCCAATGGACGAGCCGGGAGGGACTTCTGCGTAATCAACAAAATTGCACGAGCCTGCAAAATTGCCCGGTACAGCAATGCGACGGGAAAATACATCCCCTTCCCCGCAGTGGGCGCACTCTCGCTCGAGAGGCAGTTCGAACAAATTGCAGCGATCAAATGTCTTTGGGAAAAGATCAGGGTCAGGCATGACGACCTTCTCAAACCGCATCGCTTTATCTTAGTGTTGAATATGTCATACTACCGGGATGTCAAGCCGAGGGCAAAATCGTCGCCGTGACGGCGGTTCGGTTTTGAAGTGACCGCAACCCTCGGAATCGTGTTACGGTTATCGAGTTCGGGTTTGTTTCATCTTCATGGTCTTGCCGGCTCCGACCGCATGGGCGAGATGCGTCGATCCGGCCGAGACAATGCGCCAGATACCGCGCTTCTGGTGCCCATAAGGAACAAAGGCGCCAGAGGCACCCGGAAGCTTCAGGTGGGAGCCGTCGAAGGCTCTTGGCGCGATGTTGTTGAAGCGATCGTTATAGACCCTGGCCAGGCGATCGGTGCGATCCGGATCGGACCAGATCCAGCGCTGGAAGGCGTCCTTGATCTTTTGGAGCTTTGCTTTCGCGGCCTCGGTGTCGACGACATTGAGCACGCGCCGCTCGCTCATCTCCTCCTTGATGGTGTCGAAGATCTGCGGCACCCTGCTGTTGAGCGCGTCGGCGAGCAACTCGCCGGCGTGCCAGCGGTCGGTGCCACATTCCGACGTACCGCCGCCATCCATGCGAGCTGACGTGCCTCCACGGTCCACGACGCCAGTTCTGGCATGTGATGGATCCTGATCTCGGCATCCATCGTCTGCTTGACGAAGGCGACGACATCGGCGGCCGGAATCCATGTCATTCGGCCCTTTAATTGCGGAACTGATGTCAAGTGATCTCTCCTTTTTTCTTGACGGTGGTAGCGCTCGACCTATCGGAGCCCGCCATATTGCGTAGACAGGGCGAGCGCGGGTGGTGACGTGATGCCGCCCCGGTAGCCGTTTGGCGTCATTGGGCCTGATGCCGTCGCTGGGCTCATGATCCTTTCCGAGGTCGCAAGGCGCCCCATGTGATGTCCGGGGCGGACGCCTCAACGTCTGCAGCGGAGTACGGTCGAGCCGCTACCAGCCGAATGAACGAGGTCGTCACAACCAACAACCACCGTCCCAGCGGTGCCGATCAGATAGCCACCGCTAGATAATGAGCTCGGCCACCCCATGCCGCGCCGGGCGTGGCGAACTTCGAGAATTTATCTTTTCTCAAATGTTTGCCGCGTCCTTCCAGCACTGGCGGCAACGTTAGTGCCAGTCCCGCGGGGGTCCCAGATGAGGACATATCTGAGCTCGTATCTCTCGAAGCTATTCGCGGGGGATCTGGCGGCTTTCGGCAGCCCTGCGACCGGGCGCTCAGGCGACTTGAACGCCTTCACCCCGCCCGCCGCCACGTAGTCCTTCACCGTGTGATGACTGCAGCACAGCTGGCGCGCAATCCGCTTCAGACCCCACCCGCACGCCCTCTGGCGCAACTTCTCCGCCACGTCATCCGGCGTCTTCATCACCTGCCCCGCGGATCACTCCACGACGAGCCTTCCGTGATTCGTTCCTCGTTCATTCACTCTCTCCTCGGCTATCCTAGGAGGGGGCAATTCCTCATGACGCCGAGGGGGCAACTTTCCATGGCGCGCGTCCATCGCGATCGGGTTCGCTTGCCACTTTGGGGCTCCGCCTACCAAAACTTGCAGGTGCTGAAGCTCTCGAGAGCTGATCAACTGAAGCAGGATTTATGCACGACGTAGCGCTTGGTCGTTCTGTCGCAGAGCGTATGCCCAGCCGCCGACCCAAATACTTCGGTGGCGCCTGCGTGTCGTTGAGGAGCGGCTTGATTGGACGGAGTCTATTTTAAGCGACTTGGAGATCGGTATCAATGATCTCCAACATCTGCGATCTCCTGTCGTTGTACCATGCAAGCTGTGGGGCCGTCGGGTTGCGTCCGGCTGCTGTCCCACAATAGGTCCGACAGTGATGGCTGACACCTTCTCTCCATTCTGCCTCTCCATTCTGCGTGTCGACAAACAAGCGCCAGGAAGTGTGCTTGGCGCTGGTGCCAAGCCCTTCATCAAAGTCGGAAAACACTCACATCGTGTCAACCTGTTCGCGGCGGTATTCGAAGCCATGCAAGGAATCCGCGCGAACTCAATCCTAGCAGTCACTGAAGCGTGCCGGTTGCACGCGGGAACTTGTCAGATCCACAGCCGATTGTCCGAACGACGGCACTTGCCGGATCACGCGGCACATCCACCTCAAGGAGCATCCAAGGCACCTTCGCTCGCAGCTGTCGGAGCGCACCACCATCGGAGGACCCTTGGTGACAATGCTCATTTCTCGGGCGACTGACCGAAAGACTCGTCAAGTTAGAGGACTACTAGGAGATCGACATGAAACCTTCGCTGGCCGTTTCGCCGACTGAACATCCCGACGTCGCTGCGCCGGAGCTTGAACTATCGCTTGGAGCGAGCCGCTCTTGGCGCTTTGTAGTCGACCTGTTTGAGGATGTCACTTCAGCCTCTTTCACGCGATGGATCAAGACTCATCTGAACGACCATCGTATCCTCGTCGTTATGACGCCAACCGTTTATCGCCTTTATTCGCAACAGCTCAGCGCTTGTTGGTCGGTGCTAGACGTCGAGCCGCGTGTGTTCGTGCTGGCATGCACAGAAACAACAAAATCTATTGATGCTGTCATGGCTGTCTGTCGTCAGGCCCAAGAAGCGGATATCGATCGCCGCGGTGTTCTTGTTTCGATCGGCGGCGGCGTGTGCTCCGACATCGTTGGTCTCGCCGCTTCTCTTCTGCGACGGGGTATATCTCATGTGCGGATTCCGACCACCCTAATCGGGCAGGTGGACGCGGGCATCGGACTCAAGGGCGGTGTCAACTTTGGCGTCCTCAAGAGCTACATCGGTTGCTTTTACCCGCCGAAAGCGGTCGCTGTCATTCCGACGTTCCTTAGAACCCTCAGCGAAGATGGCATCCTCCAGGGCATCGCCGAGATCGTGAAGCTTGCGTGCGTTTGTGATAGTGCGTTGTTCGAGGATGTTGAGGCGACGGTCACCGATCTGACGCGAACGCGATTTCAAGAGCCAGAGGCTGTCGCAAAGAAGGTTCTGAGGCGGTCGATTTCGGGAATGCTTACTCAGCTCAGCGAGAACCCTTTTGAGACGGTAACATTGGAGCGTGCGGTCGACTTTGGTCACACCTTAAGCCATCCATTGGAAGCAGCGACAGGTTACCAACTGCATCACGGTTTCGCCGTCGCAATTGACATTGCGTTTAGCGCAATTCTGGCGTCGCGATTGTCGTTGATAACAGAGCGGGAGGCGCTGCGCATTGTTCACCTGCTCACTAACGCGGGGCTGCCGATCTATCATGCAAAACTGGACGGATCACTGGTCGAGGGCGCGTTTGACGCCACAAAAAAACACAGAAATGGCGCGCTCAACTTAGTGGTGCCCACCGGGATTGGCCGGCACACTTTTGTAAAGGACACCAATTGCCTCTCGATGTCGCTCATTGGAGAAACGATTGAGTATCTACAAAAGGCGTCTCACACCACAGCGAGACTGCCAGTGGACGACGCAATCAGGAATCAGCACGAAAATGCTCGAAACGCGCTCCGCCTCTGAGGATACGGCTAGGTCAACGTGGCAGTTTGGACGGATCTTGCATGTGGGCTTGCAGGGCAGATTCATCAGAGCGATCATCGTCTCTCTCCCATAACGCTCGTGGATCGCTGCGTTACTGCACTCAGTCCGTGAACTCCAGGTCAAACCTGTTTGGGCCGGTCGATTTGGTGCTAAAAATGAGGGTCTTTCCCGATACTGCGATCAGGCTGCCGGAGGCGAATTTGACGAGCGCTCGTCCAGATGTCGCGATGCCGGAAGGAATACAGTCTTTCATCACGAGGGTGCCCTCGATTCGACGAGTTGCGTCACCGCTAATCCGCCGCTGGTTCAGTGGATCCCCCCCACCGAAAAAGTCGGATGTCTGAGGGCCGTCGGCTTCGCCGATGACCATCGCGCTATACACCGCGCCCATCAACATACCGTAAGTTCCAAGGCACGTGTATTGCTGGCTGACCAGGGCATGCCCGCTCCGGTCGCCTATTTGGTCCTGGTCAGGCAAACCGAACACGTTGCATTCGTACCGTCCGATCGTCTCAGGAAGCATGATCCCGCTTGTGCCCATCGTGACACCGCTAGCGCCGATCAGAGCCACAACAGAACAAACACACGTCGCCAGAACACGTGTCCGACGTGGGTTCTCGATTTTTTTCAGATCGGGGATTTGTCAGCAATGGATGTCCTCCCTGTTTTTGTTTCACGATACGCTTCTCCGTCATTCCACAATTGCGCGGGATGGACGCCTGCAAAACCTCGAGGTATCAGCACAAATCTCTCCCTCAGGTCATGCTTCCCGGCATGAAGCAGCGGACGATCGGATGACCGTCCATATACATGGGCCAAACCATTGTACGCCCGACCAGGTTGGGTGCGGTGATCACGCGATCTTCGGGAACGTCGACCCATTCACCCTCGATCCGCACGCGGTAATGTCCGTCCTTGCTCTCCGAATCGACGTCGGCGATAAACCTGCCGTCGGCTTCGGCGCAGCATTGTTCGCCATTCTTGCTGCGCAGGCTCTCGAACCACGCCTTCATGGGCGAGTTCACATACTGGCCTTCATCGCGGCCATGCGCGGGACCTTGTCCGAACCCTACCGCGAGGAGTAGCGCAGGCATAAGAAGCTTCCTGAACATCTTAGCCGCCCTCGGCGTTAGCCGGTGCGATAGCCGCCAGTCGGCCCGTCGTGATCGACGAGCCGCTTACTTCGTAGGTCGGCGCTTCGATCGTTAATCGATTGGACATTGAGCACACCTTTCTTGAAATACGTCAGATGCAATGATCGTTCGTGTCGCCGCCAGCATCAACGATGCGCGACTGCCGCGGCCTCGCCGATCCCTTGCGTTGGCGCCGCCTTAATAGATCTCACGAAAACAATACGGGACATCGCGGGTATGTCGGCGTCAGCTCTGCCATCTTGCCCAATGAGGATGAGCCCGGCCCCGCCATTCGCAATGTTCAGAATGACCGGCTCGCCGCCCCAGGTCCTGATCGGTTCCATTCCGACGATGAGAAATTCCCCGATGGGCTGCTCGAAATACTGCAGCCGCAACTGCGCGCCTATTTCTGCCGTTGCAAGCTGGAAGCCCAGTTGCTGCGCCAGCGCATAAATTTCCGCCAGCTTCGCGGTGTCGCCTTCAAAGCCGAGTTCTGTCGCAGGTACCGCCACCAGCTCGACGTCCGTTTTGGTCGCGCTAACGGTAGCGGCGGGACGGGCGAGAATTTCCGCAGCCTGGCCGCCGCTCTTGCAACCTGCTGCATCCAATGCCCCAACAAGAGCAAACGAGCCCGCGAGGGTACCGACTTCAATTGTTTTCCAGGTCTGGATATCGGCCGCGGATGCAGTCGGAGCTTTAGGCGTGCGAACTTGCTCGGCAGTCGGAAGCTTCAGTCGATTCTGCAGGACGTCTCGCGCCGTACATTGGGCTGTGGCTTGGCTGATAAACGGGAGCAGGAGTGCAGCCCAGAGCATCACAAGAACGAGATACCGGCGACGGGGGATGGCTGCGATTCCCAAATGATCCGACACCGCAATCTCCGCTACTCAAATATCAACTGTCCAAATGCATCACTTCCAATGAATTCATTCAAACCGCATCAGCCGCGATGCGCATGTCCCAAATGAGAGGGGCCGAGATAAGAATGACCCGCGCACCGCGCCTGAACGCTATGAGCACTCAAGAGCGGCAGCATCGAAAGTATAGCACAACGCACCGGGCAACCCGCGCTTCATAGAGCGCATGAATTTATCTCCCTTCAAGGGTCTGTACGTTTTCGTACAATCGCAACTTGATATGAGATGAGCCTCTTTCCCGGTCGATGAGAATCTCGTCTTCCACAGAGACAGGCTCGCGATGCCTCCGAAGGACCGTCAACGCGGAACCCACATGCGGGTCATTCCGAAAAAACGCTTCGGCGTGAGCGGCCAAGGAAACATGATTGAGTGCATCAATGGTTTGGCCTCGCGCCCCGAGATCATTGCCCAATCGACGAAGAGCGCGAGCGTAAGCGCATGCTGTTCCTTCTGTTAGATTCCCGCGCTTAACCTCGGCCTCAAGAGCCGAGTTGATGAGGTTCTGGTCGTTATCGGACAGATGAGGATAGTTACGGTCTGAACGCGGCAGGACCCGTGCGATGGGAGCAGCACCCACATCAATTGGTCCAAGCTCACGATATCTCCTAAGGGACGTCAACGCGGAGCCAACATGAGGGACATCCGAAAAAAACTTTTGGGCGTGAGCGACCAAGGAATCGTGATCGATTGCATCAATGGCTTGCCCTCGCGCCCCGAGATGATCGCCCAATCTACGAAGAACGCTAGCGTATTTGCGTGCTGTTCCTTCTGTTAGATTCTCGCGCACAACCCTGGCCTCGAGAGCCGAGCTGATGAGGTTCTCGTCGTTATCGGACAGATGAGGATAGTCAGGGTTTGAGCGCGGTGGGCGGCCCCCTGCGATGGGAGCAGCACCGCCTTGGCGCTCCTCGGCCAAGTGCTGCTCAGAGTCCTCGTGCGCGACCTGATCTACCGCTCCTGGCGCGGCCGGCTCTGCCTGTTGTTGCAACATGGCGTCGTACGCCTGCAGCCAACCTGGATCGACTGGATCGAATGGATCGAAATTGTCTGGGCCCACGCAAATCTCCCGCGTCCGAAGCTAGATCGTAGCAAGTTCTCCACCTCAGCGCCAAAAGCGGGAGGGGGTGAATTTGATCAGGATAGGGCGACAGTCCCGCACGATCGCGGGCGATGACTTGGATCCCTGGCCGGCGCTTCAGCCAACTGCGCTGGGGTGGCTCCATTCACTGACAGGCCCACATTCGCACAGACCGTAGAATTGCGGACCTACCAAAGCTGGGTGGCGGCGATCAGGGTAAGCACACTCCGTCTCGTCCTTTTCGTCATCATCCGCTCCATCTAGCTGTTAGCTGCTCTATGTGATGGCCGGGGCCCCCTTGATCATCTCCCAGTTACTATCCAGCATAGTACCCGCCAAATAGAAACGCCGCGCAAAATGCCGGGCGTTTCTATTGGCGCTTGACGGAGCGGCCGCCTTCCAACTTAACTGAGGGCCCCAAAAACGGGCCATCTCGCTTTGTCTTTAAATGGCCGCAGCCTTCCAGATGTGATCGAGGGAGCACGCTACCCCAATTCGCTCGTTGACCCGCGCAGCAGTGCCTCCAGTTTACGCCCACCTTGCTCGATCGCCTCAGACCAATGGCCGAACCGTTCCTGCGCGACGACTTCGAACGACGGGTACCACAGTGGCTTTCCGCCAGCCTGGGCCCAATACCAGGGATAACCGCATGGCACGAAAACCACGCCGGGAACTCCGAGTGCTCCGGCGATATGAACGGCGAAGCTGTCGGGCCCAACCACGGCGTCGAGATTGGCGATCGCTGCGATCAATTCCGCGGGGCGCTCGATATGCACACCGGCATCGATCGGCAGACGCCATCGCTTCATGTCGTGGCGTTGCGCTCCACTCATCAAACTGATCGGCGTGACGGAGTGTGGAATCACAGCGGCGACCTGCTCCATCGATAGGCCGAGAGCGCCGCTCTCCCATAAGATTCCTACCAACGGCCTTGCGAACACGGCCAAAGCATCGCGCCACTTGGCGAATAGCTCGGCATCGGGACGCAGGTACGGAACGTCATCTGCAATGGTGCAGGCGTCGATCGACAGAATGCGCAATAGCGATTGCAACGGCGTAGCTGAGAGTCCAGGCCTCGGCTCGTCCATAATCACCGGCTCAGCGAGGTGGGCAAGAAGAGCCTGATAACGTGGCTCCGCGACCACATGCACATCTTGCTGGCTCGTCAGCCGGCGCAAGAGGCGAACGAGCGCTACGAACTCGAGTGCGCCGGTCGTCGAGGGGACGCTTATCGGCGTCACAGGCTCTAAGGCGGTCGGATCGGGTGACGGGAAGCGACCGAGCGTCAGTTCGAGCGTTTTCTGTAAAGACTTCGCTGCTTCATTCTCTGGCAGCGCCTGCGCGACGCGGTCGACAAGCTTGAGGGCTTCATTGAACCGGCCAACGAGTTGCAGGACACGCACCAGAGCAATCGCGGCGGAGTGGTCCGATTTTTGAGCGCGAACGAATTCCGTCAGTTGCGCAATGCCTCGGTCCATTTCACCCTTGGCAATCGTAACGCGGGCCAAGATTTCGCGGGCACCAACATGAGCCGGCGCATAGGCCAGTAACTTCTCGCAGGTCGCCTCCGCTTGCGACCAGCGCCCTGTTGCGGCGCGGCAATAAGCCAGATGCAAGAGGCCGTCTGTATCGAGTGGGGTGCGCAGATGCGCGCGTTCGGCAAGTTTGAGCGCCTCGTCGAATCGGCTTCGTTCGAGCATAAGTGCCGACAAATGGCCCAGCGCATCAGGATCGTCTGGAGCAATCTCGAGCGCACGAAGCAGGACGGTCTCAGCCGACGAAGTGTGGCCTAACGCGAACTCGATGGCTCCGAATTGAAGGAGAGCGCGCGTATTGCCTGGCTCGTTGTCGACAACGGTCTCCGTTATCGCGCGGGCATCCGTAACGTTGCCGCGGCTCAACAGGGCTCGAGCGAGCGCTAGCTTAATCGCACTGTTGCGCGGGGCGAGAGCAACCGCGCGTTCGAGGCAGATCATCGCCTCCTCAGCGCGGCCGAGCAATTGGTGGGCGATACCGAGATTGGTGATGAGGCTCGCGTGTTCGGGGTAAATGGTCGCCGCTTCAGCCAGCATATCGAACGCAAACTCGGTCTGTCGCCGCGCAAGCGCCAATGTGGCCCTTGCATTGAGCGCATCCGGATCGCTTGTGGCAGGGATCTCCTCCAGTAGCGCTTCTGCCTCCTCGATACGGCCGGCGGCAATAAACTCCTGGGCCGTTTTAACCCGGTCTTGCCAGCTCGGAGCGGACATGCCAGCGGACGGCATCGGCTACGCAACCGTGACGCGTTTGCCGTCGAGACGGAGTTCCTCGCTCAGCGCGACGACTTTGATGTGGGCTATCTCAGAAGCAATGCCAGTAACCCTAATGGCTCGGGTTTCGGTCTGCAAAACGTCGATGCGCTCAATCACCGTGGCACGGTCAACTACCTTTACGGTGAGCGACCCAGTGCTCGCTTCCTGGGGCCGCGCCGAGGATCGGACATGATCCGCCATTAACGTGTAGAGTTTACCGATCCAGGTGCCTTTATTCGCGAGTACCGAAAACAATTTGGCCTGCAGATCGACACTATCGGCGCAAAAGGAGGCGCGCTGACGCGCCGCAAGAGTGATGGTCTTGGCTTCAATCGTAATGTTGTGACCTCCAAGTAGGCCGACCACAGGACCGTTGAAAGCCGCCCGCTCGAGCACGGTCACGACAAAACGCTTGATCCACGTAGGTAGCGAGCACACCATGTCCTGTGGCTAAGGTCGGGCGAGGGATATCCGACAGCTACCGTCAGCTGTGCTGAGTGCTAGCGAATTCGACGTCCACCGCAATGCGCTGACTGACACGACACGGGCCGTGTTATGTTCGCCTTCTAGCAAGCGCTCGGCCGTCGACAAAATGTGGGCGTTTGTGGCGCGGATCGTCATCGTCATTCTTGCTCACCGGTCAGCTACAGGAAGATTGTCTGGTCCTTTTGTATGACTTCCCTCTTACCGGTGCGGGACATGGTCTCTGCTGCTCGGATGACAAGCTCGTGCTGCGCCGTGCTTAACTTGCCCTGCCTCACATGTTTTTCTGTAACGGACATGCTGGTCTTGCAGATCTTGCTGTCGCGGCCGACCACCTTCAGGTCTTCAACGGGCACGTATTTGAAACTGCTTGTCTTGAGAATTGTTTGACTACTATCTGCCGACTTGAAGTCGGGTCCAAAAACACACTTAGTCGACTTGCCGATCACTTGCTTGACGTCGTGGCCTCTGACAACGTTGAGGTTGTTGCCAACCGTGACAGATTGCGTATCGCTCAGATTAAATGAACATGATCTTGAAATCTTATAGGTGAACGCTTCTCCAAAGAAGATTGATACTTTCCTGCCCATCGTCAGCTGGGTAGCCGCGCCGCGCATACAAGTGAGTTTTGTTCCGTCGAAGAATTCCTCCGTGTTGCCCATAATCCGCTTTTCGGTGTTGCCAGTGGTTGTTTCTACTTTGTCACCCTTATTGACCAATTTGACCCGGTTCGAAGCCGTCAGGATGATGTCTGCGGACGTCACAGCGCTGCCAGCAGTGATTGACACGCCATTCTCGGCGGAGATCTCATAGATGCCCTTTGGCACCTTGTGCTGGACGTTGCCGTTCGTGACCTCCATCGTTTGGCCGCACCCGATTTTCAACAGTGCCGCGCCTTCGACATTTGTCTGGAAGTCCTTGTTGGTGAAGGCAAGTATGCCAGCGTTGTCGCTCTCATGCTCGCGGGTCACTGCCGGATCATCGTTGACTGTCGCCGTGAGACCAGTGACAAGGTTTGCCTCTTCGTCCGAATAAGAGCCGAGGCGCAGATAACTCGACTTGGTCAGAGGGGAAGAAAAAGTTTCTGGAACGCTCAGTCGCATGCTGGCATTTGGCATCGTTGAATTCCCTAATCGTTTGGCTGTAGGCGCCCTAGCGCTGCGTCACCAAGCGGATTTGAGACGTCAATATCGAAAGCCCGAAGGCATTCGGGTTGGCACCGTTGTGTTGGTTGGCATGCCCACTCTGGTTGCCGCTGACCCGCCGATTGACAAATCGTCCGATCCAGCCTTGGCGCGGCCCGGACCAATGACAAGACCAGAGATGACGCCCAGCGCCAGCCGCGCTGGCTCCATTCATCAACAGGCCCACATTCACACAGACTGTAGAATTGTCGACCTACCAAAGTTGGGCGGCAGCGAACCGCATCAAGGAGTGTAAGCTCGACCTCTATGTCGACCGCACTTCCGCGGCGACCAGCGCGCCAACACTTCGGCTGTGGTTCGGCCCGATGGCCTATGTGCTGATCCGTGCCCTGCGGCGCATCGGCCTTGCCGAAACCACCTTTGCGGACGCCACCTGCGGCACCATCCGCCTCAAGCTCCTGAGATCGGCGCACTGGTGTGCATCAGCGTCCGCCGCATCAAGATCGCCATGGCGTCGGCCTGCCCAGCCGCCAGGAGTGGGGACACGTGGCTCGCCGTCTGACCGAAGCCGCCAAGGCTCGCGCCTCGCCGGCCTGACACGCGAAGCCGCGACGCGTCCAATCGGCGACATCACCAACAAGGCCCAACGGAGACGCTCAAAATCAAATCGCCACCCGCGCCTTCAGCGCCACGGCCCCTCGTCGCCTTCGCCAGATCCTCCTATCCCCGTCGCAGAGCAATTGGCCGTTTGAGAATTACGGCTAGAACATCCGCACACCAAGGCGGATACGCTCATCATGGAATACAATCATCCGGCGGCGGGTCGCCTAAACTGCGTCGGACATCCCGTCACTTTCGTCGGAGACGAGCGCAACCCGGCCTGCCGCCGCCCATGCTCGGGCACATACCGACGAGGTTCTGAAGGAACTGGGCCTTTCCGCAGCGAGCGTCGCAGAATTGCGCCGCTAGGAAATCGTCAGTTGATCGGAAGCAGAGCTTCCCGTTGATGCCACCTTATTTCCGGGAAAAACGCAACACTCTCGATGACTAACCTCGCGAGTGTCCGTGAAGTGTCAGGAATAGCGTTTTTGAAGCCTTTTAAGTATTTTTTTCGACACGCCGCCTGGCATGGGTTGCATGGGATTGCATGACATCATGGTTGAGATCCGCACCGAACGCCTTAAGTAGGACGAGCTATGGAGCTTCGTCGGCAAGAAGCAGAAGGGGAGTTTTGGCAGTGGTTGATGAACCCGCGACATTCCCGCTTTCGACGGAGTTTCGGTTGGGAGTGGACCTAGTCAGCCAGTTGCCTGCCGACAATTGGAATACACCTAGCCCCGCCCGGAGGCCGTGGCCCACCTATTTGCCGGACGAAAGTGTATACGCGCCTGCCACTCCAAATCTAGCAATGTACGCTCGGGGTTGGCAGCACGGCGACCAACCCGCGTCGCCCGAGCTCAGGGCCGCAATGCTTTCCAATGGAGTACTGCCGAGCGCGTTTCGTCCGCAAACAAATTTCATGATCGGTCACGTGAGCTACACAGCCACGTTCGGGCTATTAGGCAGACCAGACGACATCATCGTCCGCCAAACCGAGACGTTATTGACCGGCGAACGTAGCACCAGTCTTGATACTCGGTCCCCCCCAAGATTACTGGCTCCCGATATGGAAGAGTCCATAACACTCGATGGGGACGTTCATGACTCTCTCAAGTCGGCGCGGCCTCACCTCCGGAGGCTCACGTCTGACGGGCAGGAACTCCAGGCAGTTGGCCCTTTGCCCGGCCTGATGGGGCGCCGAAAAATGAATCCTTATCCCGATGACGCCCACATCATCAATATCGACAGCTATATCAATGATGACCCGTTTTCGGTGATCAATCCCTCAGGCACCAACAGGGTCGAGGTACGCGGTACGCCTCAACTATTGCACAACTACGAAGACACTGTTGCAAGAGACCATGAACGGGCGAATGGCTTCGTCCGCATCACCATCCAGAAGCTAGAAGCCTATTTGGATCCCCGCATGCGAGAAGACGTCGAGCAAGAGGTGAGACCGGCCTTGAGCGGATATTTTGGTGTCGCGGGCACTCGCAGACAGGACCTCGCCGACATCCGGGAAATCCTCGCAAGCTATAGGAAGGTGGCCACCTATCTCAATCGCCACAAGCCAATAACACAAGGGCAGCGTTTCAAAGCGTGGTTCGTCGACGCTCCTCTATACCGGATCCGGCCGAGATCCAACGACGCCACGCTTGCTTATGTCAGGGCCGGCCCAGTGACCTGGCCGGAGTGGCGTATCGTTCCAAGATCGTTGCGGTCCCGCTCGGTGAGCTCGGGATGGTCTGGTTTGGGTCTGTTTCTGGCAGGAGGGATGGCGTTCGAGCGTGGCTCGGCGTCGTTCCGTAGCAGTGGGTCAGTTGAGGAACTGCGCGTAGAGCATGCCGGAGCACTAGCTGCGATATTCTTCGGCACCCTCACCATGGGAGTGATTGGTGGATCTTATGCCATGAATCACATCCGGCGCTTGCTCCCCGACAGCGGGATCAATCTGCATGAACGGCACTTCGCCAATTCCGACCGCCTCCGATCCGCAACCGTTGTGCATGAGGCAACACATCTGCTTTTGGGCACTGACGACCATGCCTATCTCGACGAGCCAAGCTTCCGTCGCCTATCGACAACCCAATACATGACCAACGCCGATAGTTACGGCCTGTTCGCCGAAGAGGTCAGCCGCCGATGAGCCTTCTTTGGAACGCCAGCGACAGCATTCGATCCGAATTGCACTCCGGTTGCCGCCTCATCCCGGTCGATCCATCTGAACGAGCGGCGCTCGATCTGGCGCCTGGGACGAAACATGTGCTGATCGCGTGGCGCAAGAAGGAGGGCGGCGCTTCGCCTATGACACGGCTCAGATCGAAACTCTCTTCATCGAGTTCCCCGAGCTTCCAATTCCCACCGCCGATTGGGCAGAGTTAGGCTGGACGAGGCTCGGTTTCCAGACAGGTAACCTAACCCTGTACTTCGCTTCGATTACCGCAAGCGGCCGCATCGGGGTGAGATGGGGCAGGGACTTTCTCACTTCTCTTGCTGCATCGCCGCCACGCCGAAATTTGCGTCGATGCTTCACAGACCCGCTTGTCGACGATTTCCACACTGGCACCCTCGAGATCGACTGGACTTTAAGCGTGGATCTGCAGGCTTCTGCTATCCTCGCTTCGCGGACGACAGCGTCGCCCACCGATTGACCCTTGGCTCAAAATCCGACGCAGAATATGCTCCAAACGCCTGCAAACGGTGGTTGACTGATTACGCGCTGAGTAAGTTCTGAAGGAGGGATCGACGATGACGGACAGTCCGCCGCACAAAAAGCAAAAGCACGGCTCATCCGGTAACTCTTCCGCCCAGCCAGAACCGGGCCCCTACGAAGTTGATGCGGCACTAATTGCTCTCTTCGCAAAGCAAGCCGAGGAACCCGGCTTCCACAAACGTTACGTGCTATGGAAGAGTCGCGTCGCGCGAAAGTTTAGCGGATGGCTTCGCAAGACTGGAAGGCCGCCACTGGCCGGTCGGTTGAGCCAGCTGGATGGCGATTTGCAGGCCTATACGACCGCGCTCAGCGTTTCTGACCGACGAGCTCTTGATGTAACGTTGGAACACCTTCGAGCTGTCGGTGCCGGGAGGGCGATCGAGCGTCTTACCCCCGGACCCAGGCCCTCTGACCGGCAGAATCAGCTCTTCGAAAGTGATGCGCAACTCATTTCAAGACTCGCAATAGAAACCGAAAGAGACCACAAAAAACACTACAGGGAGACGCTGGAAAGCGTAGCGAGTAGGTTCGGCGTCTGGCTTCGCCAGACTGGAAGGCAGCCAATGGCCGGTCGGTTGAGCCAGCTGGATGCCGATTTGCAGGTCTATACGAGCACCCTCAAGCCTTCTTCGCCGCAACTTCTTTCGCTGGCGTTGACATGTCTTCAAAACGTCGTTGCCGGGAGGCCGGTCGGGCATCTTATCACCAGCAGCGCTGGCCGCCCCATCAAAGCGATGTGTGCTGAGGATGAGAGGCTTATTTCCGACTTTAGGATGGCACCCTTGCCTGTGCAACCAGCCACTGTCCGCAACTACGCTTCTGCTCTACGCGGATTCAGTAATTGGCTCCAGGCGCAAAAAAGAGGTCGATAGCTAGCCGCCTGTACGACAATACGCAGACCCAGGATGCTGAACACTATAATAACCACCAGTTGCCGGCTGCGTTGGGGCACCTTCGCGAATTGTGCCGCGAGCCGGCGCAATCGAGCGCCGGGCCGGGCACTCAGTACATGGTTGTCGCGCCGGATGTGTCCACGAGCTATGAGCCGCGTCACGATGCTCAAGTTACCCCGGCCTACGCTGTGCTTCGGCCATTATCGCCTGCCGGACGTGGGGAGCTATCCTCGGCGTATGGCGGCTCGGCGGCGCCTGGCGCATCGTCGGAGGCTGCGGGATGGACAGATGACTTCGACCTCAGTGAGGGCGATCAAGAACTGATCATGTCGTTTCTAGACGATGCGGCGGCCGAAGGCGCTCCGCAGCACGGCGCGTCGCAGGTACCTCCCCCGTTTGTAAGCGGCATCGACGATGCATCGCCGCTGTGGGGTCAAGCCACCGGACGATCTTCATTTGCCGGTACTCCGGAAGCGTCATCGAGTTTCGTCGCTCGCCCGTCGGAGGCCGATTTTGGAAGTATGGTCAGTTTGGGCTGGGAGCACGGCATCCAACCGGCTCCTCCCGTGCTGATCCGTGCACTCGACACACACGGACTCCTGCCGGGGCCGTTTCGGCCGACACATCTGCGGATCCATGGTTGGCTGTATTCGGCGCAGTGGGCAGGGAGAGGAAGAAGCGAGGTCGCGACCTTAAATAATTTTGCTCGGCGCTGACATTATGCTGATTCCGCAACCTGGGTTTGAACACCAGGGACCGGTGGAGGTGCGCCCCGGAACTGTTCCATCATTTGCGGTAGCGGCATCGTCCACAGCCGGTGCATCGTCCTCCGGGCAAGGCGGTTCGCAAGCACTGCACGGCCTTCCGGACATCGGAGAGTATGTTCCCCAGGACTTTGCTCACGGCGACCAATACCTCCCAGATGCCATGCTCTGGCTACTGCGCCAATGGTCCCTCCTGCCGACCGACGTTGAGCCCACGACAACGTTTGCCATCATGAACGAGATCTACACGGCGCAGTGGTGTGATGAGAGCCTATATCTCAAGCATCACGCTCGTCGCTGAACAATGCGACTGGCTGCAAGATGTGAGTCTGTGAGCCCGGGCCTTGCAGCGCCGAAGGGCCTGCCTGCCAATAGTCTCTCGGCGATCGGCCGAGAGTGCAACAACTCAAGCCGGCGTGCGCCATGACCGGATCGATGCGCCATGGTTCATCGAGGGGCCAATCGATGGCGTGAGCTTCCGTACCTATATCGAGAAGGTTCTCCTGCCGACCCTTAGGAGAGATGGCAAGGCACGCGAGAGCGGACAGAAGCATTGAGCTATAGCCACCGCGTGGGCGGTCTAAGCACGCGGAGCGGATGGGGTATCTGCTTGGCAACGACAGGGATGTCCGCCCGCAACTCTCAGGCTGGCGACGGTGACGGACAAGTTGGGCCAGTTGGATGAGGCGTGGGACTGCGGCCATGGTCGAGGCCGCGAAGCGCGGCACCGCGTCGCGCTATGCTACCATTTCCACGTATCGGGGCTCGTGGCGGTAACAAGCACCCCGATTCCGTAGCGGCTGATGGTTACGACAGCATAGGTGTCGCCATCGTAACANTTCAGCTGGTACTCCCTGAACCGTTCCGACCAGCGCCAATAATCCCGGTTACCGCTCGACGGGAAAAACTGCTTTCGCGGCGAACCCCTGCCGGGCTCAAGACCATTGACATCGAGCTTGATCTCGTTGCCGCCGCTTCTCCACAAAACGTGCCCNTTCAGCTTTTCATTGGTCAGATTCACCACAAAGAATTCGTGCNGTCCTCCGCCCTTCATTGCTCCCNTTTNNNCNTTTNCNTNCNT
>NZ_AXAS01000037.1:0-302 GCF_000472925.1 Bradyrhizobium sp. Ec3.3 | reverse complement strand
TNNGCNGAGTCTGCTGANGTGATCNCGCCGTCTCAACTATCTGATCTGGTGGGCCGGCGGTCACATCCGGCCCGCAGTTCGCGGATAGCCTTCGGGCATCTTGGTGAGCTGGTTGGAGCTAGTTGGAACGGACAATGCGTATGTCGGTGCGTGCGCGCAGATTGCGGGCGGAAGAGTTCCGGCGGCTCGAGCGGGGTTACCTGCAACAGGCCGAGCATTCGCCGGGAGGGCTCGAACAAGACAGCTTGCTCAATCTCGCTCGGGGTTTCGGATATGCGGCCGAGCAAATCGAGAAACGCGCG
>NZ_AXAS01000036.1 GCF_000472925.1 Bradyrhizobium sp. Ec3.3 | reverse complement strand
GGATATCCTCCAGGTCAAGGCGGTCGGGAGAGCGACCGAAATACCGGCTCAACTTCGCTACGGCGTTGAGGTAGGATTGCTGCGTCGCCGGTGACAGATTGCGGACCGTCATGTCCTCGATCATGCGGCGGCGAAGTGGGCTGATCTCAGCCATCGGAAAACCTCCTGTCTGAAGGGTTGGGCTTTGAAAACCCGCAATCCTCTCAGACAGGAGGCAATCCTTGCTATGGCTCCCTACATGCCGCGACAGCGGCTTCGTTCAATCCCAAATCGATTCAACCTAACCCCATCCCGCTTTAGGCGCCGTTCAACCGCGCTGATCGAGATCGCGGATCATGTATCTCGCGCCTTCGCCATAGGACGCCAGCTTGATGCGCGACGCCGCGTCGGGCGCGATCACGCGAAAACCATGGCGCGCCCAGAACGGAGAGGTGTCGTAGACGGAGACGAGCGCGAGATGTTCGATTCCGTTCGCGCGCGCCAGGCGTACGAGCATCTCGATGTACGATGTCGCGACGCGACTGCCGCGTGAGGCAGGCATCACCGCGACGTCATGCACGTAGAGGCAGTCGGGCGCGAGCGGCAGTCTTTGCAGGAAGTCGTCGAGCGGCGGAATCCGGTGGAGCGTCCAGGGATGAGCAATGCCGTAGCCAAAGACATCGTCGCCCGCGATGAGCACCCCGCAACCTTCCGGAAACAAGCTCATCTTCTCCGCAAGGACGTCGGCGCGCTCCGGCAGATCGGGATGGATGGCCGTCGCGATCGCGATGATCGCCGGCAGATCGGAGGGCTTGGCGCGGCGCCAATGTGATTGCACGTTGTTTCCCGCGCGCCCGAAGCGGGCGTTTATCTCAGCCCCTCATATACCATCAATCCGCGCGCGATCTGCAGCTTGCGGATGGCGCGAGGCAACAGCTTCTCCGGCTGGTGCAGATAGCGCCAGGAGGTGAGGGCGAATTCGCCGAGCGCGCCATATTCGTCGTCGAACGGGGCGAGCACACCGGTGACGCTGACCGGCGTATGCGGGCGCGCGTTGAAGGGCAGCAGCAAGAGCTCGAGATGGGCGCGCGTTCCGTCCTGCCGCGTCGCGGTGAGGCCGGCGATGGCGCCGAGCGTCTCCTCGGCGACGATGGCAGTGATCTCCTCGATCTCGGTGCGGCTTTCGCGCGTAAAGAGCGCGGCAAAGCTCTGGTCCTTGAGGTCACGTCCGGCGAGTGCGCAGACGCGCGTGCCGGCGACGCGGAAGGGGAAGCCGAGCGTCGGCTCGCAGGACAGGACAAAGATGTCGCCGAGCAGCCCGCGGACGGCGGCCGGATCGATATCGGCACGGTCAGGCGCCCGCGCGGTGCCGCGCTTGTCGTCCCAGTAGGCGAAGAATTCGCGGCTTGACGGATGTTTCATGACTCTACGCTCGCCCCTCGGCTGCACGTCGTGGGACAGACTTGTCCCGCTTCAGTGCACCTCGGGTCCCCTTCTTTGTTGTGCAGGAGCGGATCTGCAGCGTCCATGCCGCAGGCGCGTTTTTGGCCCCCAGGGACGGGCCTTTGCGTCGTTAACGTTAAATTAACGATGGGCTTTAACCCGTTCGCGCGGCTGCTATGGTCGCCGTGGTCGCAAGCCGCGCTGCTTTACTCCAGGTTCTCGGCGGGGCCTGTACACAAGGCGTCAAACAGTTTGGTCACGGGCCGTGGGGAGGGGTGGGGATACACCTTTTTCCTCCAAGTCCCGGAAGGCCGACACGGACAGGGAGGGCTTTCCCAGGGCCCTCCCTTTTCCTTTTGTGCACTTGCACGGGGTGGGCAAAGGCGACTATCTCCACGCTTGTCGCACTGTTCGCGCTTTGAAAGCCAAAAATCCCTTGGACGCCCCGCCAAATTCTCCGCCGGATGAACCGGCCGCACTTCAGGACGCGCGGCGCGAGCCGGTTTTGACGCTGCCGGGCGCGCTGACGGCCTACATCGCGCTGCTGGCGGTGATCCATCTGCGGGTGCTGCTGCCGCCTGAACTCGAAAACTGGACCATCGACGTCTTCGGCTTCATCCCGAAGCGCTACGATTCTTCGCTGCTCAACCTGGCGATCCCCGGCGGCGCCGGTGCGAAGGTATGGACCTTCGTCACCTATTCTCTGCTCCACGCCAATCTCACCCATCTCGGCTTCAACGTGCTGTGGCTGTTGCCGTTCGGCAGCGCGCTGGCGCGGCGCTTCGGGCCGGTGCGCTTCTACCTGTTCCTGGCGGTGACGGCGGCGGCCGGCGCGCTTGCCCATCTGCTCACCCATGAGCATGCGGTGGCGCCGATGATCGGGGCGTCGGCGTCGGTATCCGGCGCCATGGCGGCCGCGATCCGCTTTGCGTTCGTGCGCGGCAGCTTCCTGTCCTTCAGCCGTAGCGATGCCGACACAGCGGCAAAAGTGCCGGCGCTGCCGCTGTCGCGGGCGCTGCGGGACGGGCGGGTGATGGGTTTTCTCGCGGTGTGGTTCGGCGTCAACATCATCTTCGGCATCGGGGCCATCGGGGTCGACACCGAGGGCGCAACCGTCGCCTGGCAGGCGCATATCGGCGGCTTCTTCGCAGGCCTTCTGCTGTTCTCGCTTTTCGATCCCGTGCCGCGCGCGCGCCCCAATGCTGCAGATGCGTCATCACAGGACATTTCAGACCGCGTTTGAAGCGACGCTTGCGGGATGGGGCGATTTCATCCATCATCGCATGCGAAGAATGTCGTGATGCGACAAGCCGGTAGCGGCCCTGCTTCGCGCAGCGCCTGAGAATGAAACCGGCATTGAGACTGTTAGTTGAAGACTCGCGAACAAGTCCGGCCCAAGCTTAGAGGGCCGGGTAGGATTCAGGGAGGCGGCAATGACGGTACGTTCTATCCTCGACACCAAGGGCCACCAGATCATGACCGTCGAGCCCGACGCAAAGATGTCGGCCGCAATCAAGCTGCTCGGGGAGAAGAAGATCGGCGCGGTGCTGGTGATGAATCAGAGCCGGCTCGAAGGCATCCTGTCGGAACGCGACATCGTGCGCGTGCTGGGCGAGCGGGGCGCCGGCGTGCTGGAGGAGCCGGTCTCGAGCGTCATGACCCGGAAGGTCGTGACCTGCAAGGACACCGACACGGTCTCCGCGATCATGGAGATGATGACCACTGGCAAGTTCCGACATCTGCCGGTCATCGATAATGGCAAGGTGGTTGGCCTGATCTCGATCGGCGACATCGTCAAATGGCGCGTGCGCGAATACGAGACCGAGCAGGAAGCCCTGCGCGACTACATCAAGACGGCCTAAGCCTCATTCGCTGACTTTCTCGGCCTTGTTTTGATCAGTCTTGTTCTGGTCAGTCTTGGGCGCGGTGCCTTCCGGCGCCGGCGCCAGCACGTGGATCGCCTCCTGGATGGAGTCGATCGCGCGCTCGGCGGCGCGGGTGCCGAAGGCGATCAGATCGTCGGCGCGGTGGAAGTCGAACCAGCCGATCTGGCCGACCCGCGGCGTGATCAGCATGTCCGGCGGATCGCCCGCAAGGCGCGCGCGGGTGATGCGGTCCTGCATGATGTTGAAGGCATCCACCATTACCGAGGAGATGCCGGGCCGTCCGCCGCCGCCGAAGAACTCGCGCTTCACGGTGCGCTCGGGCGAGAAAAATCTCGGGAAGCGCCGCTTGGTGGTATCCTTGGCGCCGTCCTTGGCCGCCGCGTCCTCGGTTGCTGCCGGCTCGACCGGGGCGGCCATCGCGCCGTGTGAATAGATGGTCGTGGAATGGGTGAAGATGTCGCTGGAAAGATTTGCGGCGATGACGATTTCCGCGCCCAGCGCCCGCGCCGCGGAGACCGGCACCGGGTTAACCAGCGCGCCGTCGACCAACCAGCGGTCGCCGATCAGCACCGGCGCGAAGATGCCCGGCAGCGCGTACGAAGCGCGCATCGCCTCGACCATGCGGCCGCGAGTCAGCCAGATCTCGTGGCCGGTGCGGACTTCGGTGGCGACCGTGGCGAACTTGATCGACAGATCCTCGATCAGGGTCTGGCCGATCGCTGCCTCCAGTCGGGTTGCGAGCTTCTCACCGCCGATCAGGCCGGAGCCATTGAGGCGAATGTCGAGATAGGAGAGGATGTTGCGCACGCCCTGGAAGCTGCGGGCCCAGTCCTCGAGCGTGTCGAGATGACCTGAGGCATAAGCGCCGCCGACTACCGCGCCGATCGAAGTGCCGACCACGACGTTCGGCACTATTCCGTTGGCGAGCAGCGTTCTCAAAATACCGATATGGGCAAAGCCACGCGCCGCACCGCCGCCGAGCGCAAGGCCGATGACCGGACGACGAATGCTGCCGAGCCCCACCTTTTCGCTGTTCGCACCGTTGGAGCCGTTCGCGCCGCGACCCTTCAACATATCCAGCACCGAAGATCTCCTACGACCCAACTGACGCTAACCAGACTAGGCACCGCGATCCAGCCCCGCCAGAAACACAGCGAAGCATGGTTTATGCCGCTTTGGGGAGGGCACTGGGCAGGAGTATGGCGATGGCTGGTTGCCGCAAGACTAACCATTTGAGGTTCCGCCCGTTCCAGAAACAGGTGTTTCCCGGGGTTCCGGTGGCTTGAATTTGCCGCGTTTTCGGTGAAAAGCACGTACATGATTTTCGGGGGTGACGGCATCAGACGGTGGCGGCGCGGCGGATGGCTGCTGCCGGCCGTTTTGCTTGCCTGCTTCCTCGGCGATGGCGCCGCTCACGCGCAATTGTTCTCCGACCGCCCGCCGCCGGTGCCACCGGCCGCCGTGCCCGATCCCGGTGCGGCCGTCAGCCTCGCGCCGCCCTCGGGCCCGGGCGCGGCGCCGCCGAGCCTGCCGCCGACGCTGACGCAGCCGGCATCTCCCACCATCCCGCCCTCGGTCGCGACCGTCCCGCCGGCCGCGCCCATGGGAGCTGCTGCGCCCGGCCAGGCCGTGCTGTCGCTGACCGCTAAATACGGCAAGGATCTGCCGCCGATCACCAGCGGGCTGGTGTGGCGGGTGTTTGCCGACCGCCCCGACGAGAACGGCACGTTCAAGCTGATCCGTGAGGATCGCAACGCCACGCCCAACATCGTGCTGCCGCCCGGCAATTACGTCGTGCACGTGGCCTTCGGTCTCGTCAGCGCCGTGCGCACGGTGAGCCTGAAAGCCGAGACCGACCGCGAGGCCTTCGTGCTGCCGGCGGGAGGCCTGCGCATCGAGGGCCGCGTCGGCACCAGTCGCATTCCGCAGAACCAGATCTCGTTCGCGATCTACAAGGGCAGCCAGTTCGAAGGCGGCGAGCGCTCCTCGTTGGTGCCGAACGTTGCCGCCGGCGACGTCGTGCTGCTGCCGGAGGGCACGTACTACATCATCTCCAACTACGGCGACGCCAACTCGGTGGTGCGCTCCGACATCCGCGTGCAGGCCGGCAAGCTCACCGACGTGACCATCACCCACCGCGCCGCCGTGATCACGCTGAAACTCGTCAGCGACAAGGGCGGCGAGGCGCTCGCCAACACCGCCTGGTCGGTGCTCACCCCCGGCGGCGACGTGATCAAGGAATCGATCGGCGCCTTCCCGAAGGTCGTGCTCTCCGAAGGCGAATACCGCGCCATCGCCAAGAACGAGGGCAAGGTCTATGAGCGCGGCTTCAACGTCGTCAACGGCGTCGACGGCGAAGTCGAAGTCGTCGCGCGCTGACGCGTTCAGTGTGAACGGGACAGCGAAGCCTTCTTACCTCGCCCGCTTCTCATCCAGCGCACGAAATGCCGGCCAGGCGCTCGTCGACCGCTCGGCGCGATCGCGAAAGCTATACCGTCTCGAAGCGAGGGCAATCGTTATCCCGCGCATTTGCAGGCGCGAGTCGGCGGCTGAGATTTTGGCCTGGATGACCGGTGAGTCTCTCCTCACCGCACCTCCAGGCGTGAGTTCCGATTTGCATGCGCGTGCGAAAGCGCTACCAAAATCGTCTTCAGGCGCAAGGCCTGGGGAAACACCGCACCAGCAACGCAATTCCGATAATCAATTTTGTTCTCTTTCGCTCCTGCTGCGTTATATCTCTGGCATCCGTCCAAGGGGGCCGGATGCGCGGGTCGTCTGTCTTCGCCTCGCGTGGCCGGCAACGAGCAGGGGGCGCAACCCATCGGCATGTTCGAAGTGGTCCTAACGAGACGCAAGCGATTTGGCTGGCGGTGGCAGGTTTGCGACCAGTCAGGCAAGCTGTTTGCCGATGGCTTCGAGCGCACCCGTCCGGCGGCCAAGTATCAGGGTGAACGCGCGCTGTTCTTCCTGCTGTCCCAGGCCTATCTGAACAACCGGTCGGCAGCCTCGAGCGAGGACTAGCGGGCGGCAGCCTACCCGGCCTCGGAAGGGCGCGGGACCATGAAGCGCGACGAGATTGTCATCGGCTCAGGGCCCGACGATTAGCGTGCCCTTTGCATCGCGGTCGCGGATCAGCGCGTAGGCGTCCGCGACGGTCTGAAGCGTGAAGCGGCGGGCATCGAGCAGCGACACGAGCTTGCCCGCTTCGGCAAGGCGGGTCGCTTCCGCCAGGATCTCGCCGTGATGCGCGCGGCCCTCGCCGCTGAGCAGAGGCAGCAGCGTGAACACGCCGGAATAGGTTGCGGCACGGAACGACAGCGGCGCGAGCGCATGCGTGCCCCAGCCGAGCGCGCTCACCACATGGCCGAAGCGGCGCACGGCAGTGAACGAGGTGTCGAGCACGGTTCCGCCGACGGTGTCGTAGACGAGATCGAAACCGCGCCCTGCCGTGTGCCGCGCAACGTAAGCCTCCACAATATCGTCGCGGTCGATGAAGGTTGCGCCGACACTTTCGATGTACGTTCGCTGCGCCTTGGAGCCGGTGGCATACACCTCAGCACCGGACGCACGTGCGAGCTGGATCGCGATATGACCGACGCCGCCGGCACCGCCGTGGATCAGGACCTTGCTGCCGGGTGAAATTCTGGCCCGGTCGGCCAGGCCTCCCAGGCGGTGATGAAGATGAGGGGCAGGGCGGCCGTCTCCCGCATACTGAGATTGGCAGGCTTCAGCGCCAGCAGGTCTGCATCCACTGCGGTGAATTCGGCAAGCGATCCCTGGACGCCACCAACGCCACCCGTCATCCCGTACACTTCATCGCCCGGACTGAAGCGCGTACGAACTGTCACAGTCGCTAATGCGCACTAACCATCGCCTGACTTAAAACTGTCATAATCGCCCTTCGAGCGCCGCAGGCAAAAACCTTTTACACGCCATTAAGTGCGCCTGCCTTGGATGCATTGGGATAGCGTTGGGGACTGCAATGAGTGCCGCGAAGAAGATGCCGGGCAAGCCGGCCACCGACATGTTTGGCGACATCCCGGTGCTTCAGCGCAAATGGCACGCTGCGTTACGACCGGGCGAACGGTTGCCGCGCTACGAGGATGTGATGCTCGGCAGCCTCGGGCGGCTCGCCGACCACATCGCGCTGCTTCGGGCCGACGGTGCGCTCGAACTGTCGCGCAGTGGACGCTACGTGCAGACATGGCTCGGCGACGAGCGCTGGGACGTTCCGGTGGCAGCCTTGGCGCCCGATTGCGCAACTGCGCTTACGGAAGTCGCGGCGAACGCGCTGCGGAACGGCCGCCCGCATCATGCGCGCGCACATTGCGTGCGCGACGGCATGGTCAGGACCTACGATGTGCTGGCGCTGCCGACCGCCTCGCGCTGGGGCGCCATGCTGATCGGGACTTACGTCAACGAGCGCGGCGCGCAATATAATCTCCTCGATGCGATCTTCTCTGCGACCGACGATGCGGTGGTGTCGCTGGCAGCGCTGCGCGATGCCGATGCGAGGGCCTTCGACTTCCAGATCGTGCATCACAACAGAAGCGCGGAGGTGCTGCTGAAGGCAGAGAGCGGAAGCCTGTTATGGCGCCGGCTCGGAGAGGGCGGCACGATCCTTGGAACACCCGGCGTCGTGGAGCTTCTGCATGCAGCCGTCTCGGGCGGCCGCAGCGAGCAGCGCGAAATCGAGCACGATGGACGCCATCTCCGGCTCTGCGCCACCGCCTTTGCCGACGTCGTGTCGCTCACGATCTCCGATGTCACCGCGCTGAAGCAGCGCGACGCATCGTTCCGGCTGCTGTTCGACAACAACCCGATGCCGATGTGGGTGTTCGACGCCGAGACGAAGCGCTTCCTGGGCGTCAATGACGCCGCGGTCCAGCACTATGGCTACGACCGGGACGCCTTCCTGCGCATGAGCCTGCTGGAGATCTGGCCGCACGACGAATGGGACAGCCACTCCGAGGCGCTGCAGCGCCTTGGCGACACCTATCACTCCTCGCGCAACTGGCGGCACCTGCGCGCCGACGGCAGTGAGATCGAGGTCCTGACCTTCGGCCGCCGCGTCACGTTCGAAGGCCGCGACGGTTATCTGGTCGCTGTGGTTGACATCACCGAACGGCGCAAGGCCGAGGCGCGCATCGCCTACATGGCCCATCATGACGGGCTTACCAATCTGGCGAACCGGGAGCATTTCCAGGAACGCCTGAAGCTGGCGCTCGATCAGGCCGGGGGCAAAAGGGTCGGCGTGCTCTGCATCGATCTCGACCTGTTCAAGACCATCAACGATTCCTTCGGCCATCCCATCGGCGACCGTCTACTGAAACACGTCGCCGAGCGCCTGGCGATCGCGATCCGCGGCGCCAACCTTGCCGCTCGCGTCGGCGGCGACGAGTTCGCCGTAATCCTCGCAGCCGACGTGTCGCCGAACGAGGCCAGCGCTTGCGCCAGCCTCCTGATCGAGATGCTGAGCGCCCCCTACGAGATCGACGGCCTGGAGCTGGTGATCGGCGCCAGCATCGGCATCGCGCTGTCGCCCGGCGACGGCGTGACATCGGAGGAATTGATGCGCAATGCCGACATGGCACTCTACCGTGCCAAGTCCGACGGCGGCGGCGTGCATCATTTCTTCGAGAAGGAGATGGATCTGCAGGCGCAGCGGCGGCGCGACATGGAGCTCGACCTGCGGCGTGCGTTCGCCAATGGCGAATTCGAGCTGCACTACCAGCCGCTGGTCTCGATCGCTTCCGACCGCATCTCGGGTTTCGAATCGCTGTTGCGCTGGCGTCATCCGGACAAGGGCATGATCTCGCCGGCCGAGTTCGTCCCGGTGGCCGAGGACATCGGCCTGATCACCCAGCTCGGGGAATGGGTGCTTCGCGAGGCCTGCAGCGAGGCGGTGAAATGGCCGCGCGAGATCAAGGTCGCGGTCAACCTCTCGCCGGCGCAATTCCGCAGCCGCAACCTGGTCCAGGTCGTGATCTCGGCGCTGGCACGATCGGGCCTGGCGCCGAAGCGGCTCGAGCTCGAGATCACGGAGTCGATTTTCCTGGCCGAGACCGACGCAAACCTCGCCACTCTGCACCAGCTCCGCGAGCTCGGTGTCGGCATCTCCATGGACGATTTCGGCACAGGCTATTCCAGTCTCAGTTATTTGCGCAGCTTTCCCTTCGACAAGATCAAGATCGATCGCTCCTTCGTGAAGGATCTCGCGGAGCGCCCCGACTGCGTCGCCATCGTTCGCGCGATCTCGGGGCTCGGCCGCAGCCTCAACATCACGACGACGGCGGAAGGCGTCGAGACCGAGGACCAGCTCGACTGGCTGCGCGCGGAAGGCTGCAACGAGGTTCAGGGATTCCTGTTCAGCGCGGCGCGCCCCGCGGGCGAGATCAAAGAGTTGCTGACGACGATCGGACAGCGCGCCTCACGGGCGGCGTAGCCCGGGAGGGTAGGCGTCGTAGACGAGGGCCTTGAAGGCAGGCGTGATGCGGCCGCGCTCGTTCTGGGTCTGTTGCATCATGACGTAGACCATGTCGAGCTTGGGATCGACGCCGAAATAGGTGCCGCTGCCGGAATCCCACTTCAATTCGCCGATCGAGCCCGGCGGCGGCGGTTTGGCATCGCCCGGATCGGTGCGCACCGCAAGGCCGTAGCCATAGCCGAAGCCGTCACCCGGGAAATAAAAGTAGTCGCGATCGACGCCCGAGCCTGGCCCGATGTGATCCGTCGTCATGTCCTTGAAGGTGGCGGGGCTGAGATAGCGCTTGCCGTCGAGCTCGCCGCCGTTGAGCAGCATCTGCGCAAAGCGCCCGTAGTCGGTGATGGTCGAGAGCAGGCCGCCGCCGCCGGATTCCCATTCGGGATGGGCGAGACGGTCGCGCTCGGCGTCGAGCAGAATCGTGTCGTTCGGCAGCGGCCGCGCCATCCGCTTGAACTCGTCGGGCGTCGTCAGCACGAACTTGGTGCTGGTCATGCCGAGCGGATCGAGCACGTTCTGCTTGAGGAACTGGTAGAGCGCCTGCCCCGAAACGACCTCGATGACGCGGCCGAGCACGTCGGTCGAGTGGCCGTAGCGCCACAGCGTGCCGGGCTGGCGCGCCAGCGGCAGTCTTGCGATGCGCTCGGCGAACTCCCTGTTGTCAAAATGGCCTTCGAAGATGTTCGCGGCCATATAGGCCTCTTCGATCAGCTCGCCGCCGATATATCCGTAGGTGATCCCGGAGGTATGCCGCATGAGGTCCTGAATGGTGACCGGCCGGATCGGGGCCACGATCTTGAGCACATGCAATCGCTCGGCGGCCGGCGTGTCGAGCCCGACTTTCACGCTGGCGAAGGCCGGGATGTATTTGGAGACGGCATCGGACAGCGACAGCTTGCCGGCGTCGATCAGCATCATCGCCCCTAAGCTCGTGATCGGCTTGGTCATGGAATGGATGGAGAAGATCGTGTCCGGCGTCATGGAAAGGCCGGTCCGGACGTCGCGCACGCCGATGGTCTTCAGATACAGCGGCTTGCCGTGCTGCTGAACCAGGATGATCGCACCCGGCAGCCGGTGGGCCGAGACCTCGTTGTCGAAGAATGCCGTGATACGCTCAAGCTGGTCGGGCGAGGGCGCAGGGATGTCTTTCGCGCGGCTGCGCATGGCGGTGCCGGCGAGCAGCGCTGCGCCGGCGAGGAATGTTCGTCGCGTGGTGATCATGGCATGAGCCCGCGCAGCGTCAGGCGGCGGCACGGGCGTGAGCAAGCGTCACTTCGGTATCCTGCCCGGCCGACGCAACGGGATCAAAGCCGGAAGATGAGCGGTCCGTCAACTGGGTGAAGTCGACTAAAACCGCGTCACGATCTCCGAGAGTGCCGGGCGAGGGCGGTCTTCGCTTGGCTTGGTCGGCCTGCCGATGTGCACGAGGCCGGCGAGCTTCTCATCCGGCTTCAGCCCGAGCCCTTCCAGCACGTCGCGGTCGAAAGCAAACCAGCCGGTCAGCCAGCACGCGCCATAGCCGAGCGCGGTCGCGGCCGTGACGATGTTCATGGCGCTGGCGCCGGCCGACAATTCCTGCTCCCAGGCCGGCACCTTCGGATGCGGCTTGGTGAAGCTGACGATCCCGATGACGAGCGGCGCGTCAGTGAGCCGCTTCCTCTCGACCTCGATCTCGGCCGCCGGTGCGCCCGGATTCTTGCGCGCGAACACGCGCGCGATCACTTCGCCGGCGCGCATCCGGGCTTCGCCCTCGAAGACGATGAAGCGCCAGGGCGCGAGCTTGCCGTGATCCGGCACCCGCGCGCCGATGGTCAGGATCGTCTCGAGCTCGGACGGCGAGGGGCCGGGCCCAGCCATCTCGCGCGGCTTGACGGAGCGGCGGGTCTTTAACAATTCGATGGCGTCGGGCACGGGTATCTCTTTCATGGGGCCAATTTTGGCCATCGCATTAGCACGCGATCCTGCTGGCCACGAGACCGTAGACCCCCCATCTAGACGGATTGTGATCTGCGCCCGTTGCAGTTCACCAAGCGTAGCGCACCGCACCCTTGCCGGCATAGGAGCGCGTGACGGCGGTGAGCTCACCTTCGAATGTCGCGGCGGCCGACCAGCCGTTGGACCATTTCAGTTCGGCCGACGTCGTCGTGAGCGCGGCGTTGCGCGCCTGCGCCGCGCCGTTGACTACAAAGCTTGCGCCCGGCAGCGACTGGAAGGTCGTCGCGACCGAGCGATCCGGGTTGAAGTCGTACATCCAGGCGAGGCGGCCGCGCAATGTCAGGATGCCATCAGGCACGGCGACGGACTTGTCGCTTCGAAGGCCGAGCTCGCTGCGGGCGTCGGTCACGGTCTTGCTGGCGTAGCTCAACGCAAAGGTCGACGCGCCGGAGACGACCTGTTCGGCGTAAGCCGGCAGATTGAAGGTGGTCGCCTGGGCTGCTGCGTAGGTCGTGAGGCCAATACCGGTGCCCACAGGTGCGACAAACCGGTAGCCGCCTTCGACGCGGCCCGAATAGGCATTGGCGTTGAACTCGGCGCGCAGACGGTCGACGCCGACGCTGCGGTCGGTGGTGATGTCCTGCCACCCATAGGCGAGGGCGGCAGAGATATACGCCGGTCCCACGATGTGGCGCAGGTAGGCGCCTGCCTGGAACAGGTCGGAGCGACCCGAACCGAGACCGGTCACGCCAAAATTGGTGCCGCCGCCTGCCAGCGCAAAGCCGGCCAGCGTTTGCGGCGAGAAGCGATAGTCGGCGCCGACCGCGGTGCCCAAGATGCGGCTTGTCGTGTCGTTCGAGCCCAGGGCTGCGTTGCCGCTGGTCGATTGCGAGCCGCCAAAACCGCTCGCCCACGCGTTCCAGCGCTGGGCGAAGGTGTCTTCGCGCGGGTGGGGCAGCATTGCGAAGGCGTCGGTTGGCTTGCGATTGGCGCGCGTGGTCGCGGAATCGTCCGCCGCAAAGCCGCTCGTGCCGTTCGATCCGCCCGGCCTGTCGATCCATTGCATGGAGGGATCCATGAGCAAGCCGATGAATCCATTCATCGCGTTGAACGTGGTCTGCTGCGAACCAGTCCCGAGTTCGCCGGACGCCTGCGTCAGGCCCGCCGGCGTCATCGCGCCATAGACCAGCGGAATGCCGCCGTTCGCATTGAAGAAGTTGGTCAGTGCGTTGCCGACCGCCTGCTGATTGCGGTTGAGGCCGCTCGGAATGGTGTAACTCAGGGTCAGGTCGAGGAAGACGTCGTTGGCGTCATAGCTCAGGCTGGCCGCGAAATTCGCAGGCAGATTGGTGTTCACCAGCGAACTGAAGGTGCCGGAGATGCCGGCATCTGCGGTGAGGATGGTATAGGTCTTGCTGACATAGCTGCCATTGGCGAAGACCGCCTTCACGGTTGCGCCGCCGAGTGTCGCGCCACTGGTTACGTTCGTGGACGATGCCGCCGCCGGATCGAGCTGCACCAGATAGATCGCGCCGGATTGCAAGGCGAGGTTGCCGATGATCGTGAACGACGAGCCCGACGTACCATTGCCCGGCGCGAGTAGGCCGCCGGCATTGACCGTCAGAGTCTGCGGCGCGAGGGTGCCGGCGCCGGTCAGGGCGCCCCCGGCGTTGACGGTCGCCGCCGAGGTGGTGATCGTGCCCTCGACGTCGAGCACGCCGGCATTGACTGTCGTCGCGCCGGAATAGGAACTGATGCCGGCCAGCACGAGCGTCCCGCTGCCGATCTTGGTTAGACCTCCGGCGCCGCCGATTGGGCCATCAAGCGTCGCGTTGAAGCCGTTGGTGTCGAACGTGCCGCCGCCCGCATTCAGCGTCACCGTTCGAGCGGTGGAAAATCCAGCCAGGAATTGCAGCGTGCCGCCGTCGAGGGAGAGGCCGCCCGACGCCGCGCCGAGGCTCGAGTCGGAAGCAACGGCGAGAGTGCCGCCGTTGACGGCCGTCCCGCCGGAGTAGGAGTTGACGCCGGTCAGCGCGAGAGTTCCGTTGCCGATCTTGGTGAGGCCGCCGGTGCCGCCGACGGCGCCATCGAGTGCCGCGTCGTAGCCGTTGGTGTCGATCGTGCCGCCGCCCGCATTCAGCGTCACCGTTCGACTGCTGGAAAATCCCGCTAGAAATTGCAACGTGCCGCCACCGAAGGCGAGCCCGCCGGATGCCGCGCCGAGGTTGTCGTCGGAGCTGACCGCAAGCGTGCCCTGATTGATGCTCCACGGCGTCGTCGCCGTCGTCGTGCCTGTCAGGGTCCAGGTGCTGCCGCCGGTCTTCACGAAGCTCGAAAAGGCTTGATACTGCGCAGTCGAGCCGATGCCGGAGACGTCGAAGGTGCTGTCGGTCGAGCCGCCGAGCCGGAACGTATCGGTGCCCGTGCCGACGACGTTACCGTTGATGACCGAGCCGGCCCAGAGTTCGAGGATGTTGCTGCCCCCGGTGAACGTGATGGCGTTGGCGTCGACCGCCGCGCCGAGGTTCACGCCGGCCGAGATCGTGCCGCTGTTGATGATCGTGAGATTGGCGCCGACGACGCCGTCGCCGGCCGAGCCAGCCTCCCCGTCACTCTTCACGCCATTGGGTAAGCTTGAGGAGGAGCCGGCACCAGGCGCGCCGGACGTGCCGCCGGTGATTGTGCCCGAATTGATCAGCGTGCCGCCGCTGGCGAAAGTGACGGCGGTGCCGCCGTTGCCGCCGTCGCCGCCGGCCGAGTTCTGGGTGCTGGAGGTTGCGTTTCCGCCGCCGCCCCCGTTTCCGCCCGCGATGGTCCCGGAATTGCTGAGGATGCTGCTGCCGGTCAGGTAGACACCGTATCCGCCGTCGCCTCCGTTGCCGCCAAAGCCGTTGCCAGTGGTATTGGCGCCGCCGTTTCCGCCGTTACCGCCGCCGATGGTGCCGTTGTTGGAGTAGGTGAGGACGCTGCCATCGACCACGACGCCATAGCCGCCGGCGCCTCCGCCGCCCCCGCTCGCGGTGCCCGTGCTCGAACCGCCATGACCGCCCGCGCCGCCCGTTGTCGTTGCGGCGTTGACGGTGTCGACGGTCACGACGTCGCCATGCGCGCCGCCGCCACCTCCGCCGCCGCTATTGCCACTGCTGCCATTGCCGCCGCCGCCCCCGCTAAGCCCCGCACCGATGCCACCATTGCCGCCGACCGCGCCGCCGGAGCCCGATCCGCCGCCGCCGCCCGACGCCCCGGCGCCGCCGCCGCCACCGCCGCGGATGACCGCCGGCGAGTCGCCGCCGTAGCCGCCCTGGCTGGTTGCCGAGCTCGTGCCGCCATTCGAAAAGGCAGAGCTGCTGCCGCCCGCGCCGCCTTCGGTCGCCTGCGCGAAGGCAGGGCTCGCTGCAGCCAGTGACAGCGCCGTCGCCAGCCAAAGCTGCTTCGTCGCGACCAGCACTGCACCCCCATTGCATCAAGACGCATCCGGTGAATCCGACCTGCGACCAAGGACGGGTAGCCACCAAGAGGGCTTGCGAGAACTGCGACTTTTTGGGTGGATTCCGCAGATCGTTATCGTTCCAGCGCGCCGTGGCTTGCGTGCAACACCGGCGATGCCGCCTCTGCATTGCCGCCGTCATCAAGAGTGGTGGCAATTGTAAGAGTGTGCATGAATTGCTAGTTGCCAAAGCGCGGCAGGAAGATCCGCATGTGATGTGAACCGGGAATGTCGGACGCCGCGTTAACTCCTTCTCCCGATGCCGTTGCCGCCTTGCGCGGTCATCCCGCCTTCGCCGCTGCCATCCGGGCTTGTGCGCAAAGTTCGGTCTCGCTCTACCGGGGCGACCGCATCCTGAATGCGCTGCTCAACGACCGCGCCCGCGCTGTGCTTCCGCACGTTGCCCTCTATCTTCATTACAGCCGACGGCGCGCCACAGAGCCGGGGCTGACCGTCGGTGCCATGAAGGACCTGTGCGTCCGCCTAGGCCTGTGCAGCCGCGGACGCTGCGAGGCCATGCTGGCGTTGATGCGTGCGGCCGGGTTGCTTTCGGCCGCGCCGGACCGTGACCGGCGCCGGCGGCCGCTGGTGCCGACCGAGAAGCTGTTGACACTGCACCGGGTCCGATGGAGCGCCCATTTTGATGCCATTGGCATGGTGATCCCGCAGGCGAGGGCCTATCGGGCCGCCGTCGATGATCCCGCTTTCGTGGGTGCATTTGCGATCGAGCTCGGCCGCCGCTTTGTCGCGGGCTTGCGCGTGCTCGATAACGCCCCCGAACTCGAACTCTTTGCCGAGCGCAGCGCCGGAATGATGGTCTTGTTCAGCCTGGCGCTGGCGGGTCCGGCGGACGAGTCGTTTCCGCCGGTCAAGCCCGTGCCCTTGTCCATGAAGGCATTGGCGACACGGTTCTCGGTGTCCCGCAAACACGTGTTCACGCTGTTGCGGGACGCCGAAGCGCAGGGATTGCTGCGGCGGGGCGGGGCCGCCAATGATGAAATCACCATCCTGCCGCGCGGGCGCGTGGCCATGGAAGGGCTGCTCGCCACCATGTTCCTCTATCTGGCCGAATGCGCTGAAGTAGCCTTGCCGGGAAGTGCCGCCGCCGGACGCCCGGTCGCGACGGCGGCACCGGTGGTTTAGGCAGCGCCGCGTGCCCGCTTGACGTCAGGCGGGCTCGCCTCGTCGACCAGCGCGGCGATCGCCTCGTCGGTCGGCATCACCTTCTGGCCGTCGCTGCCGAGCCGGCGGACGGAGACCGAGTGCGTCTCGGCCTCCTTCTTGCCGACCACGAGCAGCGCCGGGATCTTGGCCAGCGAGTGCTCGCGGACCTTGTAGTTGATCTTCTCGTTGCGCAGGTCGATCTCGACCCGCAGGCCGGCGCGGCGTGCCTGCTCCACCACCTGCTTGGCGTATTCGTCGGCTTCCGAGGTGATGGTCGTGACCACCACCTGCACCGGCGAGAGCCAGAGCGGGAAGTTGCCGGCATAGTGCTCGATCAGGATGCCGATGTAGCGCTCCATCGAGCCGCAGATCGCGCGGTGCACCATCACCGGCGGTTTCTTGCCGCCGTCATGGTCGATATAGAACGCGCCGAACCGCTCCGGCAGGTTGAAGTCGACCTGCGTGGTGCCGCACTGCCAGTCGCGGCCGATGGCATCGCGCAGCACGTATTCGAACTTCGGCCCGTAGAAGGCGCCTTCGCCCGGATTGATCTCGGTCTTGATGTGATTGTTCTGCGACTGGATCTCGCGCAACACCGTCGCCATCACGCGCTCGGCATGATCCCACATCGCATCGGTGCCGACGCGCTTGTCGGGGCGGGTCGACAGCTTGACGGTGAGGTCGCCGGTGAAGCCGAAATCGGCATAGGTCGACAGGATCAGGTCGTTGATCTTCAGGCACTCGTCGGCAAGCTGCTCCTCGGTGCAGAAGATATGCGCATCGTCCTGGGTGAAGCCGCGCACGCGCATCAATCCGTGCATGGCGCCAGATGGCTCGTAGCGATGCACCACGCCGAACTCGGCGAGCCGCATCGGCAGGTCGCGGTAGCTCTTCAGGCCGTGCTTGAAGATCTGCACGTGGCCGGGGCAGTTCATCGGCTTGAGCGCAAACCAGCGCTTGTCCTCGGCTTCGTCGCCGGCCGACTGCGCCGCGAACATGTTCTCGCGGTACCAGCCCCAATGGCCGGAGGTCTCCCACAGCACCTTGTCGAGGATCTGCGGCGCGTTGACCTCGCTGTAGTCGCCGGTCAGGCGCCGCCGCATATAGGCGATGAGCTGCTGGAAGATGGTCCAGCCCTTGGGGTGCCAGAACACCACGCCCGGACCTTCCTCCTGGAAGTGGAAGAGGTCGAGCTCTCGCCCGAGCTTGCGATGGTCGCGCTTCTCGGCTTCCTCGATCTGCTTGAGGTAGGCGTCGAGGTCCTCCTGCTTGGCGAAGGCGGTGCCATAGATGCGGGTCAGCATCGGGTTGTTGGAATCGCCGCGCCAATAGGCGCCCGCCACCTTCATCAATTTGAAGGCGTTGCCGATCTTGCCGGTCGAGGTCATGTGCGGGCCGCGGCACAGATCGAACCAGTCGCCCTGGAAATAGATCTTGATCGGCTCATTGCCGGGAATGGTGTCGACCAGCTCGACCTTGAAGGCCTCGCCCTTGTCGCGGAACACCTGCTTGGTCTTCTCGCGATCCCAGACTTCCTTGGTGAAGGGTTTGTCGCGCGCGATGATCTCGCGCATCTTCTTCTCGATCGCGGCAAAATCTTCCGGGGTGAACGGCTCGTTGCGGAAGAAGTCGTAATAGAAGCCGTTCTCGATCACCGGGCCGATGGTGACCTGAGTCCCCGGCCACAGCGCTTGCACGGCCTCGGCGAGCACATGCGCGGCGTCATGCCGTATCAATTCCAGCGCGCGGGGATCTTCGCGGCCAACGAACTCGATCTTGGCATCGGACTCGATGGGATCATTGAGATCGGTGAGCGCGCCGTCGAGCGCCATCGCCACCGTGCGCTTGGCGAGCGACGGCGAGATGCCCTTGGCGATGTCGAGGCCGGTAATGCTCTTGTCGAATTGGCGCTTGGCGCCGTCGGGGAAGGTGAGGGTAACCTTGGCGGCCGGGGTCACGGGCTTCAAATTGCTGAGGCTGTACTGGAAACCGGATTCGGACTTGTGGTCGTCGGACATGACATTTCTCCTGAAGCTCACTCCTGCGAACGAGCGCAGGTAAGCGGGAACGAGCGGTATATCAGGCGATTCGGCCTGCGCAATCGGGCAAAACGAGGAAATTGCCTGCGTCCCGTTTCAGAGCCGGACGCCAGACGCACCTTGACGTTGCATGCGTCCACAGGTTGTTGTTTCATGGGACTTGTCGGGAATGGGCTGCGGTTTTGGGGTTAGTTGCTTCGTGACGTTCGTTGGATCGACTTGCCTCAGGGGCGGCGCCGGCATTGTCATCGTCACATTTCTGACATTGGTCGGCGGGCCAACGTTGGGTCCTGCCTGGGCCGCGCCGGCCCTGAGCCGCGTCTCGCGGGCCCCTCTGACGCCGCAGCCAAGTCAGCCGTTGCCGGGACGCCCGCTGCCACAAATGCGGCCAAAGACGCCGCCGACCTCGCAGCGGCCAATCACGTTCTATGTCGTCAAAGGAGGGCCCGATGCCTGCGGCCGCGGCTGCGACCGCTGGATCGCTGCAGAAGGCACAATCGACGCCGGAGCCGCGCCGCGGTTTCGCAAATTCCTGCAAAAGGTTCCCGATCGCCGCCTGCCGATCTATTTCGCCTCACCCGGCGGCAATCTGGATCAGGCTGTTGCGATGGGTGCCATGCTCCGGGAGCGGGCCGCGGTGGCGCGGGTCGGGCGGACGATGGCGGAAGAGTGTGGCTTCGAGGCGCAGGACAGTGACGTATGTCTGAAGGTGAAGGCCGCGGGGCGCGAATTGCATGGTGACCTCTCCACCCGCGGGGCAGTCTGCGCCTCGGCCTGTCCTTATGTGATGCTGGGAGCTGCGACACGGGAGATTGCACCGGATGCCGTGCTCGGGGTGCACTCGCCGAAGGTCGTGACGCATTTCCGGGTCGAGGCGCCGACAGCGGAGATGCGCGCGGCAGCCACCAGGCGCGGCCTCGATCGGGCCGAGCAGTTGCTGACGAGTTACATCAAAAAAATGGGCGTCGACCTCGCCCTGCTCAGGCTTGCCGACACCGTGAGATATGAGGACATGCACATGCTCACGCGCGATGAGATCGTGCGGTTCGGCATCGACCGGCGCGAGCACGTGGAAACGCCGTGGCTGTTCGAATTCGGCATGCGCAGCATGGTCCAGAAGGTTGTCGCCGAGCGGAATGACACCGACAAATCCTTTCGCCTGATTGCCTGGCGCCTCACATGCTTCGACCTCGATCGCTTCGCGCTCGAGTTCCGGCGTCCTGCGGCGTCCGCGGCCAGCCCTGCCTCGGTTCGTGTGGCGCTGGGAAGCGCAAACTCGCTGGCGCTCATCTCGATTCCAGTCAAGCTGCAGGGATTTGAGTTCTGGGGCACGCAATTCAGGAAGGCCACGCTGCTTTCGCTGTCGGATGCGCCACACTTCGATTTCACGGAGGCGGCGCAGGGGCCCGACGGCGCCGGGCCATCCCGCACCAGCCGGCTCTCGAACGAAGGGCTCACGGTGGCACTCGACCGGCTGCTCGCTACCTGCGCGCCGGCGAAGGTGAACACGGCTGGTGCGCGCAGCGACATCGTGGATCCGGCGAAATAGACATGGTCGGACCTTCCGCGCCGTGCCGATGCTACCTACATGCACCTGCATGAAATCCGATCCCGCTTCCCGCCGCTTCGCGCCAACCGCCCTGATGCTTGGAAATGTCGTCACCGGCTGCGCGGTGCTCGCGCCGGCCGGGATGCTCCCTGAATTGTCGTCGGAGCTCGACATCAGCATCCGCACAGCGGGCCTTCTGATCACCTTCGGCGCCATCACGCTCTGCATCGGCTCGCCCCTGACGGCGTGGCTGACCAGCCGGATCGAGCGGCGCATGCTGCTCACCGCAACGCTGGCGTTGCTTGCCGTCGGCAATATCGGCTCGGCCCTCGCACCCGACTATACGAGCCTGCTCGCCATTCGCCTGTTGATGCTCGCGATCGGCGCGCTCTATACCCCGCAGGCCGCAGGCACTGCGGCGATCATCGTGCCGGTCGAAAAGCGTGGCAGCACGATCGCCTATGTGTTTCTTGGATGGTCGATTGCCGCGGCCGTCGGGCTGCCGCTGATCACCTTCATCGCCAGCCGTTACGGTTGGCGGGCATCCTACGGCGCGATTGGCGCGCTCGGCTGCCTCAGCTTCCTGCTGTTGCTGTGGCGGCTGCCGGAGGGGTTGAAGGGCACGCCGGTCGATCTGAAGACCTGGGGCGAAGTCGGGCGCAATCGCACCATCGTGCTGCTGTTTGCGATCACCATGCTGCAGATGTCCGGGCAGTTCGTGATCTTCACCTTCATGGGGCCGCTCCTGAACAAGCTGACGGATGCCAGTCCCGATGCGGTCGGTCTGGCCTTCGGCGTCTACGGTATCTGCGGCTTCCTCGGCCTCCTCATTGCCACGCGGATCGTCGATACCTGGGGCCCCTACAGGACCTCGGTTCTGTTCACGAGCCTGTTGCTCGCGGGCATCGCCGGATGGGCGCTCGGCGCCGGCAGTTTTGCACTGATGATCCTCTCGGTCGCGATCTGGGGGCTGGGCTTTGCCTCGACCAACTCGATGCAGCAGGTGCGCCTGGTCGCGGCAGCGCCGTCGCTGGCGCCGGCCACCGTCTCGCTCAATACGTCCGTGCTCTATGTCGGGCAGGCCGTGGGCTCCGCAGCGGGCGGGGCCTTGTTCGCGCGCGATCTCTTGCACACCATCGGCTTCGTGGCGGCCGGCTTCGTCGTTCTCGCGCTTGCCGTTGTCGGGTTGACCCGGCCCCGGCAGGCCGTGGCGACGGCCGCGGCATAGTGCAAAGCCCGTCACATCCGGCTTTTCTCCTCAGCGGACGCTTGGCAAACCGCGCAGGAGGGCGCTAGAAGGCGAGGGTTGGGGACCAACGAGAGCTGACTGACATGAGGATGATTCTGGCGCTTGTCGCGGTGCTGTATTCGGCCGCCGCTTTTGCGCAAACCGACACGCCGATGGTTGGCGACAAGCCGCTGGTGCAGGTCAAGCCCAAGGGGGCCAGCAAGGGTACCAAGGAGGCGGCGGCCAAGGGCAAACCGGAGGCGGCCGCGCCCAAGGGCAAGCCGCAGTCCACCGCGGTCAGGCTGCAGGCCTGTCTCGATCTCGACGACGGCACCAAGGACCGGCTCAACTGCTACGACGGGGTGATCCCGCCCCAGCCGAAGCCGAAGCCCGCAAAGGCGAAGGGCGTCGCCGACTGCCGCTTCTTCAAGGAAGAGGACGAGCGCTTGGCCTGCTTCAACGGCTTTGCGGAAAGCATCCCGAAGCTCCCCAAGAACTGATTGGTGCCTGATCAGAGAAGCGTGCTGACCCGCGGCTAGTCGCTGATCCGGGTCAGCACGGCCCGGAATGCGACGCCGGGAAGCTGCAGAGCGCTGCCCTCGAATTCCGCCATCTCGCCGTCTTCCCGGCCGCTGAGCGTGAGGGTGATCCTGTCCGTTCCGAACAGCGGGCGGAAGGTCGGGTCGTCGTTGTAGCGCTCAGTCGAGATCTTGACCTTGATGCTCTCGCCTTCGCCCGTATACGTGCCGATGAAAGCGAAAGCGGAATTGCCGCCGCGGAGCTTGCCGTCCGTCACATAGAGCACCCCGCACCCCGTGCCGTGCACGGTGTGAAAGTTGGCCTTGTAGAGTCCCTCACGCAACTTCAGGCCCTTACCGAATCCCCAGCCCACGTTATGGGCATCGTCAGGGGAAACAATCCCGGGCACTCCGGGGGCTCGGGCCATCAACATCACATTTTGATCAGCAGGCGGCACCTTGGAGTGTGGTGGCGCGAGCAGCGATCGCCGGGCTAGCGGCTCGATGAGGATGGCGCACTCGCGGCCACGCGTGTCAGCGCCAGCGACGGTGTCGCCGACATCTTGACGAGCACGTCCTTCAGTGGATTCTGCGTCCAGGCGCGGGTCACGTAGTCGCGATGCCTGATGCCGTCGCCGGTCTCGACGAACACCACGCTGCCGGAACGCAAGGGGCCGTCCATGTCCTCCGAGACGCTGATGCCCTTTTGTCGGAGCATGCTCATCAGCTCGCGATCGCGCCGCGCGGTGTAGTGGGTGTATGAGCTGACGAAGAAGCCGGAGCGGTGGCTCTCGATCCAGGAGGCGAACTTGTCGAGTTCGCCATAGACCGCGTCGAGCAGCACGACGCCGCGAACGCGGTCGCTGATACCGCCGACCTCGAGGCTCCAGGCGGTCGGCAGGAAGCCGCCGCTATAGCCGACGATGACGATCGGCATGTTGGCGAAGGCGCGCGCAGTGTTCGGATCGCCGTAGAGGCGGGCGAGATGCTGGCTCGACTCCTCCATGAAGCGCTTGAGCCCGCCGTGCTGCCAGAACTTGCCGGCGCTGGAATCCGCAGCGTCGACCGCCATCTGCGGTGCAAGCAGCACGGCGTTGGCGCCGGACTCGGAGATCTGCTGCGGCACCAATTGCCGGTCGCGCACGTCGCGCTCGAGCGTCGCGCCGTTGCCGTGGAAGAACACAACGATCACCCCAGGCTTGCGCACGTCGAAATGCTCGGGCACGTGCACGAGCACGCGGCTGTCATTGTAGGTTTCGTCCTGCCAGAACACCCGTCCCGAATAGCTGCGATGGCCGCGGCGATCGCCTTTGGAGATGTTGAGGAAGGGCGCGTCGGAGGCGGGATTGTTGCCGAAATACGGGAAGGCGGACGATTTCATGCTGACGAGCGTCGTCAGGTCGTCGCGTTGCGGACGTTGATAGGGCACCTGCGGCTCGAGCGAGGCAACCTTGTAGCGGGCGGGCGCCGGCTCCTGCACCGCGCGCTTCGGCGAGAAGTCCGACATCTGCCGTTGCAGGAAGCTTTCGCTTGCCGAGGGGAAGCGCTCGTTGAACTGCGGGGCCGGGAAGCGATCCTCGAACGTGTCGCCGCTTGCGACTTGCGTGCTGGTCTTGGCAACGATCTGGGTATTGGCCTCGGAGGTTGCCTGGGAGTTCGCCGCCAGCATCGCCGGGTTGGGCGCCTTGCCGCATTGAACCAGCGTCAGCGAGAGCGGCACCAGGACTGAGGCGAGGCCGATCCGGCAGGCAAATCGAAACGCACGACGATGCATGCCGGGCGATCTCGCCCGGTCAGCACTCATGGCTGTTTCGACTCTCGGATCGGCCCCGACCATCCACCCACTAACCCCAAGGCAATCGGCTATCTTGAGCTAGTTGAGCCGACTGGCGTTTAGGCGACGTTAAGCTTAAGCTTCCGGAGAAAACTCCCCACATCCGGAACGCTTGAAATGACCACGCAATCGTGTCGCGATTGTGGGGAGGGGGAGCCGGCCTTCGCAGCTCCGCAGCAGATTTATTGCATGGCAAGGTACATGTGTGGTGCTGAGATACCGCGTTCGATTGCCTCATTTAGCCCTTGTTAACCCTGCTTGAATTGACTGGACCAATCTGCACGATGCTTGGGAGAGGCGCGAGGCCTCAGCTAAGGACGGCGATGACGGCATCAGATGCGGGAAGCGCGGCGTGGACGGGCCGGCGTCTCGGAAGCGGGGCCGGCGTTTCCGTCCTCGTGGCGACTGCGATTGTCGTCGCCGACATGGTCGGCGTCGGGGTGTTCACGAGCCTCGGCTTCCAGGTCAAGGACATCCCGTCCGGCTTCTCGATCCTGCTGCTGTGGACGGTCGGCGGCATTGTCGCGCTATGCGGTGTGTTCTCCTACAGCGAACTCGGCGCGATGTTTCCGCGCTCGAGCGGCGAGTACAATTTTCTCGGCCGCGCCTATCATCCCGCATTCGGTTTTCTCGCCGGCTGGGTCTCGGCGACCGTCGGCTTTGCCGCACCGGTCGCGCTCGCGGCGATGGCGTTCGGCCAATATGCGAAGTCCGTCATTCCGGCCTTGCCGCCGATTCCGCTGGCCATCGGCGTGGTGTGGCTGGTGTCGATCGTGCAGCTCACCGGCGTCAAACACTCATCGACCTTTCAGCTCGTCTCGACGATTCTGAAAGTCATTCTGATCGTGGCTTTCCTGGTCGCGGGCTTTGCGATCGGGGTGCGGCAGCCGGTATCGTTCGTGCCGGCGGCGGGCGACTTCGGCCACATCACCAGTGCGCCTTTCGCGATCGGGCTCGTCTTCGTGATGTACTCCTTCTCCGGCTGGAACGCGGCGACCTACATCATCGGCGAGCTGCACATGCCGCAGCAGAGCCTTCCGCGCGCGCTGCTAGCGGGCACGCTGATCGTGATGGTGCTCTATGTGGCGCTGAACGCGGTCTTTCTCTACGCAACCCCGATCGACAAGCTCGCCGGCCAGCTCGAGGTCGCGAGCATCAGCGGCGCTGCCATCTTCGGCGACCTCGGCGGCCGCATCGTCGGCACCATGATCTGCATCGGCCTGATCTCCTCCATCAGCGCGATGATGTGGATCGGTCCGCGCGTCATGATGACGATGGGCGAGGACATTCCTGCGCTCCGCGTGTTCTCCCGGAAATCGGCGAGCGGCGCGCCGGCCTATGCCATCCTGTTTCAGCTCGCGGTCGCCAACCTCCTGCTCTTCACGCGCAGCTTCGAGGCGGTGCTCGACTTCATCCAGTTCGCGCTGTTGTTCTGCTCGTTCTTCACCGTGCTCGGGGTGATCAAGCTGCGCTTTACGGATCCCGCCTTGCCGCGGCCCTACCGCGCCTGGGGGTACCCGGTCACGCCGGTGGTTTTCCTGCTCGTGACCGCCTTCATGATGTACTATCTGCTGACCGAGCGGCCGGTTCAGTCGCTGTCGAGCATGCTGATCATGCTCTCGGGCCTGTTGATCTACGCCATATTCCGCAGGCGGCCGGACGCCGCTGCAACCTCACACAATCGCGAATAGACATGTTTCGACCCATGAAGATCGCGGCTGTCGCCTTCACCTTGTTGTTCGCGGTCGTAACCCCCGCACGTGCGGCCGGCACCGTCACGGCCGACGACACGGCGCGCTTCCTCGCGGGCATGCAGCCATCCGCGGAGTCTCCGCTTGTGGCGCTGACCAGGGATCCATCCTGGCAGCGTCACGCCAAGTTCTTCGACGGCGCCTTCGCCCAGCTCGAGCAGCGCCAGCTTTCGAAGATCCGCGCCTGGTCCGACGTCAATCTGGCCGCGCCCAGGCCGACCATGTTCTACATGTTCTCGGGGCCGGATTTCCTCTACGCCGACGCATTCTATTCCAAGGCGAGCACCTACGTGCTTGGCGCGCTCGAGCCGGTCGGCAACGTTCCCGACCTGACGCGTGTGCCGCGGGGCGCGATCGCGCCCGCGCTCTACAATGTCGAGCGCTCGCTTGGCTCGATCCTCAGCTTCAGCTTCTTCATCACCAAGCACATGAAGGTCGACTTGCACGCCAACGAGGTCAACGGCACCTTGCCGATCCTCTACGTTTTCCTGGCGCGTTCGGGGAAGACGATCCGCAACGTCGAGATGATCTCGATCGACGACAAGGGCGGCCTGCATGTCGCAGGCGAAAACGCAGGTCCGAACGCCACCCACGGCGTGCGCATCACCTTCGCCGGCAGCGATGGCGAGGCGCGGACGCTGTATTACTTCTCGACGGATCTCTCCAATTCCGGCGCGCGCGCGGCCGGCTTCCTGAAATTCTGCGAGACGCTCGGACCCGGCAACAGCCTGCTCAAGAGCGCGTCGTATCTCCTGCATGCCGGGAACTTCACGACCGTGCGCGACTGGCTGCTTGCCAACAGCGCCACCATCATCCAGGACGATTCCGGCGTTCCGCTCGCGAACTACAATGCGCGGCAATGGCGGTTCTTCCCGTTCGGGCGCTATCTCGGCCCGATTGCGGAATTTCCAGGCCGCTATCAGGAACGCTATGCCGAGCTCTTCACGCGTGCCCAGCCGATCGATTTCGGCATCGGCTATCGCTGGCGCATGAACGAATCGAACCTGCTGCTGTCGGTGAAGGTGCCGGGAAGCGAGGCCGTGCCGGCCGAGACCACCTCGTGGGCTGAACCGCCGCCAAAGCCGGTCCGTCCGAAGCGGCCGCGTCCGCCCGAGCCGATCCCGCCGCCGCCCGGACGCTTCTTCTGGTTTCGCTAAAGCGCGATGAGATCGCGCTTCAGGTTATTTGTTTGAGCATGATCTCCGCGCAAACGCGTTCCGCGTTTGTCGCGAGGAAACCGCTTCACACTTTCCGGATCATGCTTCTAGCTACCAGTGAACGCTCTGGCTCGGAACGATGAAGGCCGTCGTGCTTGGCGGGGTTGCGAGGCTCGTTGCCAGGTACCAGCCGGAGCCGAGGACGAGGGTGAGCAGCGCGATGATGGCGAGCAGGTCGATGGTCCTGCTGTCGTGACCATGGGGGCTGATTTTCCAGCGCATTGTTGTTTCCTCCCGATGGGGAGCATCACAACAACGCGATCCTAGCATTCGCGGTTCCCTGCACGTCAGAGATGCAGGGCACGCTTGGAAGCGGTGCGACGAAATCAGGGAGCGTTGACGCCGCGCCAGCGTCCATAGCGCCAGGGCAGATACCAGCGTGCGCCTTGCGGGGCTGTCAGCGGCACGTTGTCGATGCCTGACGTTCCGAACGGGTGGCAGCGCAACAGCCGCGCGAGCGTCATCCAGCCACCGGCCCACAGTCCGAAACGTTCGATCGCCTCATCGCCATAGGCCGAGCAGGTCGGCAGGTGGCGGCAGTTGTAGCCGACGAGCGGGGACAGCGTGTGTCGGTACAGCCAGATCAGCCCGCGTCCGACAATGCGCGGCAGCCGCAGCAGCGATGCGACGATGGTGCGATCCGGTTCTGACGCTGAACGCTTCATGTGCGCCTTGCTGCGAAGCTGTGCGAGGTGTTGCGCGGTTCCAGCGCAGGGAACAGCAAGCCGTTGCGCGGACGCCATATTTTGCATGCTTTTAGGGGGCAGTGCAGCAAGTACCTATGGACGATCTGTATTCCCCCGGATACATTTTTTGTGACGGCCGTGTGATACAGAGTCGGACGTTACATGGGGCTTGCCTGATCGCTTTTGAGGCTTGGGGAAGGAACCACGTTGAGACTTCTGAAGTCGCTTGATCTTCGCGGCTGGTTGCTTGTGGGAACCGCTGCTTGTTGCGTCGCGCTGACGGGCGCGGTCGCGACCTTCAGCTCTTCCGCGCATGCCGGCGGTACGCTCGAAGAGCGCAAGCTGCCCATGAAATTCAATTGGATTGCATGCGAGCCGAACTGCCGCGGCTGGGTCAGCGCCGTCGGCATCATCACAGCCGATACGCCGAAGGATTTTGAGGATTTTGCCCGCGGGCGCCAGCTTGGCGGCGCGACCGTGGTGCTCGACTCCAGCGGTGGTTCCGTCAACGACGCGATCACGCTTGGGCGGCGCTTCCGTAACCTCGGCCTTTTGACCACCGTCGGCATCAGCGTGCAGAACCGCGGCGGGCAGGGCGCGCGTCCAGTAGTCGCGCCCGAGGCGTATTGCGAGTCCATGTGCGTGTTCCTGCTGCTGGCCGGCAAGACGCGTTTCGTGCCGGAAGCGGCCCATGTCCGCGTGCATCAGATCTGGATGGGCGACCGCGCCGACGACGCGCGGGCCGCAAGCTACAGCGCGCAGGACTTGATGATCGTCGAGCGCGACATCGGCCGGCTCGCCAAGTACACCTTCGATATGGGCGGCGCCGGCGACTTGCTGTCGCTCGCATTGAATGTGCCGCCGTGGGAAGATCTGCACGAATTGGATGCGGCCGAGCTCAAGCTCACCAATGTAGTAACGACGGATGCCGCTTCTGACGTGCTGCCGCATGTCGATGTCTCGGCCCCTGCGATGGCGGACGCTGCGCCGAAGGCGCAGGATCGCTTTGCGGCGGAACCGGAGCAGCAGGTCAGATCGACCAAGACGGCGGAAGCAATGGTGGCGACCGGCGGTGCGTCGGCGCCTGGCCCGGCGTCACAGAAGTAAGCCCGACAACTGGTCTGCTTATTCCGGGGCCCGCGCTTCGCGCCCGCCCCCGGAATGACGCGAGCAGTGACCTAGTCCTGCGCCGCGGCCGGCTGTTTCGTCTTCGCTTCGATCTGGCCGATGGCGTCGACGACGGCATCGAAGGTCAGCAGTGTCGAAGCGTGGCGTGCCTTGTAGTCGCGGACCGGCTCGAGGAACTTGATCTCGGCCCATTTTCCGTCCGGCGGGGTGCCATTTTCCTTCAGCATCTTGCGAACGGCTTCGCGTAACTCACGGAGTTCGCTCGCAGTCGAGCCGACCACGTGACTTGCCATGATGGATGAAGACGCCTGTCCGAGCGCGCAGGCCTTTACGTCGTGGGCGAAGTCGGTGACGGTGTCGCCGCTCATCTTGAGATCGACCTTCACGGTCGAGCCGCACAGCTTGGAGTGAGCGGTGGCGCTGGCGTCGGGATCGGAGAGGCGACCCAGACGCGGGATATTCCCGGCCAGTTCGATGATCCGCTTGTTATAGATGTCGTTCAGCATGTGATGGAGTCCGAGACCTTCCGGGCGGCTTCCGGCGGGATCGGCCTTGGCGGCCGCCGTCCTCGGTCTTATATAGGGTTGGAACTGGCGGAAAAACAGCCCGGTGGCCTTGTCGGCGGTGGTCGAGCACCCCGCATCCGACGTAGAGGCGAGGGCGGTTGATCGCCTCAATTTGGTTGTTCTCTCAGGCGTCCGGCGGCTTGACCGCCCCGTCTGCCGGTGACACTCCGGCCGCAAGGCCGTCGAACGGAGTTGACATGGACGCGTTGATCAAACCCATCCGCCCGAGCAAGCCTTCCGACAAGCAGGTCGATCGACCCGCTGAGCTTGATCCTGCAGAATTTCTCGCGGCCGCCGTCCGTGCCGACCAGCCGCGCCCAGCGCGCGCCGAGGCCGAGCAGGCGGTGAAGACGCTGCTCGCCTATATCGGCGAGAACACCGACCGCGAGGGTCTGCTCGACACGCCGCGCCGCGTGGTCGAGGCCTTCGACGAGCTCTATCAGGGCTACCACCAGTGCCCGGCCGAAGTGCTGGACCGCACCTTCGGCGAGACCGCCGGCTATGACGACTTCGTGCTGGTGCGTGACATCGAGTTCACCTCGCAGTGCGAGCATCACATGATGCCGTTCTACGGCAAGGCACACATCGCCTACACGCCGGTCGAGCGCGTCGTGGGCCTGTCCAAGCTCGCGCGGCTGACCGACATTTTCGCCCGCAGGCTCCAGACCCAGGAGCATCTGACCGCGCAGATCGCGGCCGCGATCGACGAGATCCTGAAGCCCCGCGGCGTTGCGGTGCTGGTCGAGGCCGAGCATACCTGCATGTCGGTGCGCGGCGTCGCCAAGCATGGCGCGATGACGTTCACCAGCCGCTTCACCGGCATGTTCCGCGACAATCCGGCGGAGCAGGCCCGCTTCCTGTCCCTGGTGCGAGGCTCACAGCGCTGACCCTCGCCATGAATTTGCGAGAGGTCTCGTGTCCACGCACTCCCACGACATCGAGGAAGGGCTGAGCTTCCAGCCCAAATTCGACGCGGCCGGTCTCGTCACCTGCGTGGCAACGGATGCCGCGACCGGCGACGTGCTGATGGTCGCCCACATGAACGACGAGGCGCTGCGCAAGACGATTGCGACCGGCGAGGCCTGGTACTTCAGCCGCTCGCGTAACGCCTTGTGGCGAAAAGGTGAGACGTCAGGTCAAACCCAGCGAGTCGTCGAGATACGCACCGATTGCGACCAGGACGCGGTCTGGATCCGGGTCGAGCAGGTTGGCGCGGCCTGCCATACCGGCCGCCGGTCGTGCTTCTACCGCAAGGTGGAGGCCGATGGCGGAAGCGCGAAGCTCGTCTTCGTCGAGGCCGAGCGGCTGTTCGATCCGGGCGCGGTCTATAAGAAATAACCTCCGTCATTCCGGGTCCATCGCCGGGTGATGCCCCGGAATGACGGGGGATGCGAAATTAACTTCGCATTAACCATACCTGTCCCACCGTGAGACGACATGACGCCGAATTGCCGGCGTTATCAACGCCGCGCGGAGCGGGGCTGCGCAACATGTCGGTCGACAATTCTAGTGCCACGACGACGGCGGGGATCGATCCGTCGCGGGCGCGTGTGACCGGCGCGATCAAGCAGGCCTCCAATCTCACCGGCGTCAGCTTCGAATACATGCTGACCACCGCCAAAATGGAATCGGATTTCAATCCGACCGCGGGTGCGTCGACCTCGTCCGCGCACGGGCTCTATCAGTTCATCGACCAGACCTGGCTCGGCACCGTGAAGGAGGCCGGCACCCAGCTCGGCTACGGCAGCTATGCCGATGCCATCACCAGGACTTCCTCCGGCAGCTACACGGTCACCGACCCGACCATGCGGAGCTCGATCATGAAGCTGCGCGATGATCCGCAGGCCGCATCGAGCATGGCCGCCGTGCTGACGCAGTCGAACAGCTTCAAGCTCACGGGCCTGCTCGGCCGCCGTCCGAGCGACAGCGAGCTCTATATGGCGCACTTCATGGGCGTCGGCGGCGCGGCCAAGCTGATTGCCAACGCCGAGGACAATCCGCAAGCCGTGGGCGCGCGGCTGTTTCCCAATGCGTCCGCGGCCAACCGTTCGATCTTCTACGCCAGGGACGGCCGCGCGCGCAGCGTCTCCGAAGTCTATTCGGTGCTGGATTCACGCTATGCCAGCGCTGCGAATTCGAAATCGACGCGGAGCGCAATGGCGATGTACGGCGACACGCGGTCGACGACGCAGGTCGCGAGCGCAAACGGCGTGCAGCCCACGCCGCTGATCGACAACGCCGCCTATCTCCAGACCTTCCCGGACACGCGCGTGGCCACACCCGGCAGCGCGACCTCGGCAACAACGGTGGCGGACAATTCGCCGGGCACACCGGTGTTTCGCTCGATCTATCAGCCCGGCGACAGCACGCAGCCCGTCTCGGCCACGGTGCAGAAATTGTGGGGCAATAACGCCTCGCTCACGTCAGTTACGAATACGACGCCCGACGTTCGCGCGCCGCAGCCGCTCGACCTCTTTAGCGATCGCAGCGGCACCTTCTCGAGCTAGTCTCGCGCTGCAAAATTTGCAGCCCTTAACAAAACGTCAATAAAACCAGTCGGTTATGGTGAACGCTTTGTTAAGCGTCGTGGTTTATTTTGTCTTGCAGGTGACGGGGCGCCGTCGCGTTTGGTTGCGTAGGCCGGGGCACAATGATCGTTCGGCAGTTTATCAATTGGATCAGAACCGCGTCCGCCGGTGAGCGGGCAGAGGCAACACGGGCTTTGGCCCGTGCCTGGTTGATTTCAGATCTTTCCCACGACGATCGCGTCGCCGCCGAAGGCGCGCTGTTGATGCTGCTCGACGATCCGTCGCCGCTGGTGCGCCAGGCCATGGCGGAGGCGTTTGCACGCTCGACGGAGGCGCCAGCGGCCATCGTCCAGGCGCTGTCGACCGACCAGCCCTCGGTCGCGCTTCCCGTGCTCGAACATTCGCCGCTCCTGATCGATGCCGACCTCGTCGACATCGCCGCGACCGGAAATTGCGAGGTGCAATGCGCCATCGCCCGCCGCATCGCGCTGCCGGCGTCGGTCTGTGCCGCGATCGCCGAGGTCGGCTGCGCGGCGGCCGCGCTCGAGCTGATCGAAAATCCCTATGCCGAGCTCGCGCCGTTCTCTTGGGATCGCATCGTCGAGCGTCACGGCCATCTCGCCGCGATCCGCGAGGCGCTGCTGGTGCTCGAGGATCTGCCCGCGGCCACGCGCGCGGCGCTGGTCGCAAAGCTCTCCGAAACGCTGGCGCAGTTCGTGATCGCCCGCAACTGGCTGAGTGCCGATCGCGCCGAGCGCATCGCGACCGAGGCCCGCGACCGCTCCACCGTCAACATCGCGGCGCGCTCGCGTGGTGAAGATATGCAAGGCCTCGTACGCCACCTGCGCGCGACGTCGCAGCTCACGGCCGGCCTGATCCTGCGCGCGCTATTGTCGGGCAATCTCGAATTGTTCAATGCGGCGCTTGCGGAATTGTCGGAGCTGCCGCCGGCGCGCGTGGCAGCGCTGCTGCATGATCGCGGCGGAGCCAGCCTGCATGCGCTGCTGCGCCGCGCGGGCTTCCCGGAATCGACCTTCGCGGCGTTCCAGGTCGCGCTCGAGGCCTGCCACGAGAACGGTTTTGTCGACAGCCACGATGGCGCTGCGCGGCTGCGGAGGCGCATGGTCGAGCGCGTGCTCACCCATTGCGAGACCGATCGCGGCGCGACCGAGCCGCTGCTGATCCTGCTGCGCCGCTTCGCGACCGAGTCGGCGCGCGAGGAAGCGCGCCTGTTCTGCGACGAGCTCGTCGCGGAGGAGGCGATCGCGCCGCTGTATGATGATTTGATCGCGGCGTAGCGATAGCCGTTGCCAAGGCGAACAAGCAACTAAATTCCGTCATTGCGAGGAGCGTAGCGACGAAGCAATCCAGGCTGTTTGCGAGGAGGGATTCTGGATTGCTTCGCGGAGCCAGTCATCGGGCCGCACTACGCGCGGACCCGGTGGCTCGCAATGACGGGGAGTGACCGGAACGTTATTCTCCCGGCACGATGCTCGGCGCCAGAATCGCTTCGAGATGCTCGGGGCGGTCGCGGTTGACGTGGGCGAGATAGTCGTCGGCAACGCTGCGCAGGCGGCGGCTGAGCTCGCTCGAGACGCTCAGGCTGTCGAGCTTGGTGTTCTCGTGCACGATGGCCTGAATGGCGTTGACGTGGTGCGAGAATAGCTCGCTCGGCACCCTGGCGAGATCCGGCGCATGCTCGATGACGCGGCACAGGCTTTCGGCGATGACCGCGGCGGACGGATAACCGAACGTCGCGGCATCGCCCTTGATGTCGTGGGCTGCACGAAACAGCTCGTCGCGCGCCTCCCTGGTGAAGCCGTCCGTCTGCACGGCCGCGTAGGCCGCAGCCAGCCGTCCGGCTTCGACCGCCATCCAGTCCTTGAACTCCCCGGAGAGTCCGGCGAGCGCCTGCTCGGCGCGACCGACCGGATCGTCCATGTCCTTCTCTCCGACCCGGCGCAGCACCTTGCGCAGCGGATTGGGCTGCGTGATCAATTGGTGGGTGGCGAAGGCCTTGACCTCGATGTCCCTGGGGCTGTTCTTGGCCATGATGCCTGCCTCGATGGTTGAGAACGCTCGCTAGATGGAGGACCGCGCTTTGTCGAGCAGCGAAGGCTGCTGCAGCACCTCGTGCTTTTCGCCGACGCGGCGTTCGGGGCCCATATAGGCGGAGCTGGTGTTGCGGCGGCGATCGGGCCCGAAATAGGTCTTGGTCTTGATGAAGGGCCGGGGGTTGGCGACCACGTTCAGGATGCGCTGGTAGAGGCCCTTGGCGGAGATCGGCTTGGCCAGGAATTCGGTGACACCGGCATCGCGCGCCACGGTGACGCGGCGTTTTTCGGAGTGACCTGTCAGCATGATGATCGGCGCGTAGGGGTTACCCTTGGATTCCGGCTGCCGGATCATCTGCGCCAGCTCGAGCCCGTCGAAGATCGGCATCGCCCAGTCCGTGATGACGATGTCGGGCACGTAGTGGCTGTACATTTCGAGCGCGGTCGCGCCGTCTTCGGCCTCATAGACCTCGCGTGCGCCGAAGGAGTGCAACAGCGTCCGCAGGATGCGGCGCATGTGCGGATTGTCGTCGCAGACGAGGAAGCGCAGCTTGTTGAAATCGATGCGGAACATGACGCCCAGGCCGAAGCGGTCAAACTTCGTTAACCATATCGCGTCCGAGGTTAATGAAGCGTTGCCTCCCGCCTGCCGAGGCTGGTGCTAGTAGCCGAACTGCTCGCGCAGGATCCGCTCTTCCAGGCTGTGGCCGGGGTCGAACAGCATCCGCATCGAGATGGTCTTGTCGGACAGCACCTCGACGCGTCGCACGTCGCGCACCTCGTCATGGTCGGCGACCGCCGCCACGGGGCGCTTCTCGCAATCGAGCACCTCGAACACGACATAGGCCGTGTTGGGAAGAAGGGCGCCGCGCCAGCGGCGCGGACGGAAGGGGCTGATCGGCGTGAGGGCGAGCAGGGCGGCGTTGATCGGCAGGATCGGCCCCTGCGCTGAGAGATTGTATGCGGTCGAGCCAGCAGGTGTCGCCACCATGATGCCGTCGGCCATCAGTTCGGACATGCGCTCATGCTCGTCGACCAGGATCTTCAGCCGCGCCACCTGATAGGTCTGACGAAACAGGGCGACCTCGTTGATGGCGTGATGAATGTGAACCGCGCCCTGCACGTCGGTGGCGCGCATCAGCAGCGGATGGATCACGGACACATGTGCGGCCTCGAGCCGCACGCGCAGGTCGACCGTCGAGAATTCGTTCATCAGGAAGCCGACAGTGCCGCGGTGCATGCCGTAGATCGGCTTTCCCGTGCGCATGTTCTGGTGCAGCGTTTGCAGCATGAGCCCGTCGCCGCCGAGCGCCACGACGACGTCGGCTTCATCGGGTGCGCAATTGCCGTACAACCCGGTCAGTTGCGTATAGGCTTCCTGGGCCTCGGTGCCCGCGCTGGCTACGAAGGCGATCCGATCATATCGCTTGGGCTTTGTCATGTAATCGCGGGGCTCGAAAGGGTCAGGCCGGCTCGAAAAGGTGTGCCGAGTCGTCCTATACGACCTCGGCCGTTCTTGTCGAGCGTGACCCCGCGCCATGGCAAACGGTCAATACGCCGTGATGCCGCGCGTTTGGCGTAATCTTGTGCTACAGCCTGTAGCGGACAACAGGGAGTGAGCAACGTGACCATCACATCGCCGGCGCTTCGCCGCGGGGGGCTTTTGCTGGCGCTCCTCGCCTTTGCCACCCTCGGCCCGGCCCGAGCGGACGATCCGCCCCGTCCCGAGGCGACGGCGCCGGCTGGCCAGAAGGGCGGCGGGCGCGGCGGCAACGTGCAAAATGCGCAGCAAAATCCTCCTGTAACGGCCGAGCAGCATCGCTTGCCGCCGGACTCCACCACCCGGCAGACGCTCGAGCTGCCTGGGCGAACGCTGGCCTTCGCCGCGACCGCAGGCTCGATCCGCCTGTTCGACGACAAGGGCGAGCCGCAGGCCGAGATCGCCTACACCTCTTACCAGCTCGACGGCACCGACCGCGCCATGCGCCCGGTGACGTTCTTCTTCAACGGCGGACCCGGCGCATCGTCGGCCTGGCTACAGCTCGGCAATGCCGGTCCCTGGCGGCTGCCGATCAATGCCGACGAGGTCACGCCGTCGACCTCTCCGGAGGTGAAGCCAAATGCGGAGACCTGGCTCGATTTCACCGACCTCGTCTTCATCGATCCGGTCGGGACCGGCTATAGCCGCTTCGTGGCGACCGGTGAGGATGTCCGCAGGCGGTTCTATTCCGTCGACGGCGATGTCAGCGCGCTCGCGCTGGTGATCCGCCGCTGGCTCGAGAAGCACGACCGGCTGCTGTCGCCGAAATATGTCGCGGGCGAAAGCTATGGCGGCATTCGCGGGCCGAAGGTCGTACGCCAGTTGCAGATGCAGCAGGGCGTCGGCGTCAAGGGCCTGATCATGGTCTCGCCGCTGTTCGACTTCCGCGAGTTCACCGGCACCAGCCTTCTGCAATACGTCGCAACGCTGCCCAGCTATGCCGCGACCGTGCGCGAAGCCAAGGGGCCGGTGAAGCGAGCCGATCTCGCCGACGTGGAAGCCTACGCGCGCGGCGAGTTCTTGGCCGACCTCGTCAAAGGCGAGGCGGACAGGGAGGCGGCCACGCGTCTGGCCGACAAGGTCGCCGCGCTGACCGGAATCGACCAGGCGGTGAGCCGCAGGCTCGCGGGCCGCTTTGACGTCGGCGAATTCCGCCGCGAGCTCGACCGCAAGAACGGTAAGGTAACTGGCCGCTACGATGCCTCCGTGCGTGGCTTCGATCCCTATCCGGATTCCAGCAGCTTCCGCTTCGGCGATCCCTCGGGCGACGCGCTTCAGGCGCCACTGACCAGTGCCGCCGTCGACCTCCTCACGCGCAAGCTGAACTGGCGGCCGGACGGCTCCTATGAGGTGCTCAACGGCGCAGTCGAACGGGCCTGGGATTTCGGCCACGGCATCAATCCCGCGCAGTCGGTGTCGGAGCTGCGCCAGATCCTCGCAACGGACTCGAAGATGACGGTGTTGGTCGGACACGGCATGTTCGACCTCGCCACGCCCTATTTCGGCTCGCAGATCGTGCTCGACCAGTTGCCTGCCTTTGCGTCGGCGCCACGGGTAAAACTCGTGGTCTATCCTGGCGGTCACATGTTCTACTCGCGCGATGCGTCGCGGCAGGCGTTTCGCGCCGAGGTCGAGGCGATAATCAAACAGTAGGCCGGCGTTTCCGCGGCGTATATTTGTGCGCGATCTCGCGGGCGATGACGCTCTCCGGCTTGACGTTGATGCCGGCGAGCCAGATGTCGCGGATCTTGCCGCGCTTGTCGCGGATACGGCGCACCGGCTCACCATGGCTGGCGTAGCCCGTGGCTGCGGCGAAGGTGCCGGAATCGCGGCCGGTGACTTCGATCTCGGCCGCATCCATGAACGGATTGTTGAAGTGCGGATTGGCGACCACGACGCGGTTGCCCATCGGCACGAGATCGACCGCGCCCCAGATCGTCCACCAGCGGCCCGTCCAGTCGCGTGACCGCCGGTCAGGTGTCCAGCGGCTCTGGAATGCACGCAGGATCTGCATTGCGCCGTCCATCCAAATCGGCGCCGCGCCGTCGATGCAGTTGCTGAGCATGGTGATAGCGAGCTCGCAGGCCGGAATGGAGCACGTCCTTGAGACGTAGCCCTGGAAGCCGCCGCTATGACCGAACCAGTCCCAGCCGTCGTCCCTGCTGGCGTTGACGCCGAGGCCATAATAGCACTCGAAGCTCTGGGGAATGCGCCAATGGTGCCGCGTCATTTCGCGGCGGCTCGCGACCGATAGCACGCTCTTCCTTGCGTTGGGCGCGAGCTGCGCGAAGAAGCGGGCAGTGTCGGCGGCGGTTGCAACGAAGCCGGCGGCGGACGTCATCGCGTGGGTGGGGTTGTCGCCGGGAATAACGCAGCGCTCGCCGAGCGGTAGCTTGCGCGTATGGCCGCGGGCGAACGGCGCGCCCTTGGCAAGCGGCGCGCTCGGCTCGGTCTCGCGCAGGCCGGCAGCCGCGATGATCTCGCGCTTGATCCAGGCAGGGTAAGGCTCTTTCGTGACGGCTTCGATCACAAGACCGATCAGGCCAAAGCCGTGATTAGAGTACTTGAAGCGTGTGCCGGGATCGATCGCCGTGGGCGTTCGCAGCTCGGCCAATAATTCCTTCTCGTTGAGGTAGGGACGGCTGTCGATGAACTGGCCGGAGTCGGCGCCGTCGCGCGTGAGGCCTGCGCTATGGGAGAGCAGCTGTGCGATCGTCGTCTCGGCAACACGCGGATGCAAGCCGCCGACATGTTGGCCCACGGTGTCGTCGAGCCGCAGCTTGCGCTGCTCGCGCAGTTTCAGGATGCCGGCGGCGGTGAAGCTCTTGGAATGCGAGGCGATGCGAAAGCGGTGCCGCGGCGTCAGCTTTTCGCCGGTGTCGAGATCGGCAAGGCCGAAGGCATGCTCGGCGACGACTTCGCCGCGATGGGTGATCGCGATGATGAGGCCGGGCTGTTGCGATCCGACCAGCTGAAACTCGATCCATGAGCCGATGTAGTCGATCGCGGCTCGTAACCACGCATCCATTGCACACCATACGCGAAGGAGAGGTTCTTCGCGAAAGCTAGCCGACAAGACAGAACCGGCGCAACCCCCGAGAGTTGCGCCGGTTCATTCATCCCTGGAGTGGAGCGGTCGTCAGTACACGAGCGTCGCGCCCGTCGGCTTGTCGAGCGCAGCCGCAAGCGAGCGATATTCGTCGCTGCCGGTGCCGGCGAGCGAGGCGATCTTGTTCAGATGATACTGCGCCTGTTCGCGATTGCCCTGCTCGAGCTGCCATAGCCCGTAATACTGCCAGGTGCGCACGTGGTTCGGGTCGTCCTTGAGCGCCAGCTCGTAATAGGTCTGCGACTGCTTGTAGTCGCCGAGCTTGCGGTAGGAGTAGCCGATCAGGTTGGCGACATCGGCGACGTCGTCGCGCTTGAGAGTCTTGAGCTGGTCGATTGCGCTCGCATAGTCGTGGCGATCGTAGATCGTTGTGTAGGCCGTGCGATAGGCGGCGAGGAATTTGGGGTCGCTGACGGAGGAGCTCTTCTTCTTTTTCTTGGTCGACGTCGTATCTGATGACCCCGAGCCGGAGGGGGTATCGCTGCCATTGGCATAGGCGCTCTGGATTGCCGGCACGGCGACCAGCGTCATGCAGACGAGTGCCGGAACCAGAAGCTTTGCAACTTTGCTCATCTAAGTCTCCCGTATGGAATGCGGCGATCCTACACGATTGCCTCAAGACGGGAACACCCGCGCCGCAAAAACATTCCCGGCCGCACGGCTTATTCCCAGGACAACCATGGTCAGGCCCTCCGCCGAAACATGACAAAGATGTCATCGAGATGAACGGAGGCGAACATTGCGCTTCAGAATGGGTTCAGCGCGCCCCGCCTAACGTCTGCTCCATGATCGAAGGGTCGGCGAGAGGGCGCCGCCTCAAGATCCTTCAAAGAGGAGACAACACCATGTTGAAGACCATTTCCGCAGCCTTCCTTGCCGCTTCCGTCATCGCCGCTCCGGCCTTCGCCGCAGAGTCCGGCAAGACCACGACGCCGGCCCCGGTGATCAAGTCGGAGCAGACGCAGACCAAGGCGTCGAACACCGGCACCAAGGCTGACGTCAAGGCGGACGCCAAGACCAACGTCAAGACCGATGCCAAGGCGGGCGCCAAGCTCGATACCAAGACGAAAGCGATGAACGCCAACGCCGCGATCGCGCCGAGCGAGCACAAGTCGCTCCACAAGCATCGTCATCACCACAAGATGCTTTCGGCCAAGAAGCAGCCGAAGGCCCAGCCCGACGTCACCAAGCCCAGCGCGCCGGTGACGACCGAGAAGCGCAGCTAGCAACGAAACTGATCCCGCGCGGTGGCGACCCACATTGCCCCGCCATCGCGCGCAGGGTTCAGGCCCGGCCCGACTGCCATCGCCTCGCGAAAGCGTGAGCGATGGCGGCGGGCCGGTTAAGCCCATTTCAGGAGCGAGAAGCGAATTCCCTCGGCCCGACCTTGCGGCTAGAACGGCTTAGCGTCCGGTCGAGAGAGGGGAGTCGTGGGGGAATTGGCAAAACGCGCGAGCGTCCTGGTGCTGCCGCTGATGCTTGCGGCCTGCTTCGGCAGCGATGGCGGCCGGCCGTCACTGGTCGACGACGCGGGAAATCCAGCGCAGCAGCCGTTTCCGGACAGTTTCCGCAGCGAGGCGCTCGCCATCATGCACAGCTATCTGAACGATCCGCTCGGCGTACGCGATGCCGCCATGGCGGATCCGGTGCTGCGCACGGTCGGCGGCCGGCCGTTCTATGTGAGCTGCCTGCACTTCACCCCACGCGAGGGTGATGGCAGTTACAGGGGAATGCGCGAGCGGGCGATCATCTACGTCAATGGACGCGCTGACCGGGTCACTGACCGGGCTGGCGAGCTGTGCGCGGGAGCGGTTTACGCACCCTTTCCAGAACTGGAAAAGATGACGCGGTAGCGCAAAGCGCGTCTTCACCGGCGCCTGCTAGGACAGGAGCGACTGGAATCCGCTGATCACATTTCGGGGAGCTTTGAACGGGGGCGTTTTTCCTTGCGACAAATCATCACGGTAGTGTGCGCGCGAGCGAAAAAATCTGTCGTGATGAGGGAACGCCGGGGAACAAAAACCGTTGATGCGGCCTCGTCACTGCACCGAACGATCAAGGCTCCGGCATCGCCGCGAAGCAACCAAATTCAGGCCACGTTGTTTGCTGAGGGTGAATTCGAGATAACGGGGATCATCCATGAAGACGTTCTTGCTTGGCGCAGCCGCTGTGCTTGCGCTGGCAGCGCCAGCCTCCGCAGCCGACATACCGGCGCGTCCCTACACCAAGGCTCCGGCCTATACGCCGCCGCAGGTGATCTATAACTGGACCGGCTTCTACATCGGCGGCCATGTCGGCGGTGCGTTCGCTGGCGACAACACATTCCAGTCGAGCGACGCCCGCTTTCTCGGCGGCGTGCAGGGCGGCTTCGACTACCAGTTCGCACCCAACTGGGTGATGGGTATCGAGGCCCAGTACTCCTGGCTGCCGTCCAACAACCACGGCACCCTGTTTCCGGCCGGCACGCTGGTTACCTCCAACACCGATCAGCTCGGCTCGGTGACGGGCCGCTTCGGCTACACCTGGGGCCCGGCGCTGGTCTACGCCAAGGGCGGCTACGCCTGGCGCAACAACAATTTCGGCGCCAGTGTCGGCGGTGTGCCCACCGCGGTCACCACCACCGGCAACAACAAGGACGGTTACACCTTGGGTGCCGGCCTCGAATACATGTTCGCGCCGAACTGGTCGGCCAAGGCCGAGTACCAGTATTATAATTTCGGCAACACCACCGTCACCGCAGGCCCGGCCGACGTCGTCGGTGTCCGCGGCCGGGAGGACGAGCATACCGTCAAGGTCGGCGTGAACTATCGTTTCGGCTGGGGCGGCCCGGCCGCCTCGCGTTACTGATCCTCGGGCAGCAAACGACAGACTGCGAAGGCCGGCTTTGCCGGCCTTTGTTTTTTAGGAAGCTGGTCTCACCAGCGTGGTCTCACCAGCGTCATGGGCCTGCGGTAAAGCAAAAATAATTTTTGCCACTTACGGAACACGCGCGCCGGAACGCGTTATTATGTGGTTGCCGGGCTGGGTGAGATGACGAACATGCGTATCTTGGCGTCGGTGGTGATCTCGTTATTCGTCACGCTGCCGTGCTCGGCACAGACGATCCTCAAATCCGAACCGCTGGTATTGGCGCCCTATGAGGTGGCCTTCGTGCAGGATTTCGCCTGCGGACCCGGCCGGGTGCTGAAGGTCACGGGCGCGATCCGCGGCCTGCATCGGCGCAAGGCCTGCGTGGTGTTGTCGGGCGAGCAGGCATCGCTGGCGATCGCAACGCCCTGAAGCGCGTCTTCACGAATTGAACTGCAGCTCCATCCTGGATTGTCGCTCCGCGTCTGCCTTGTTCTTGGCAGGATCCTCGCCGGGATCAGTGCGGCACGGCTTGATCTCATAATCATTGTCCAGGACGCGGCGCGGCCCCGGCCTGTCCTGGTCGGTGGCGACATCCACGACCAGGCCGCTCTCCTGCGCAATTTTCCAGACATCGGCCTCGCTTGGGTAGGCCTTGCTGAGTTGCGCGTCGTTGCAAAACAATGCGTAGGGCATCGGTCCTGCCTCCGGAACGGCCTTAACGCTCGAGCGGATTGAGGGTTTCAGCCTGGCTTGACCGGATGGCGCGTGATCACGGATCCGTGAACATTTCGACCGGGCCTTGAGTCGTAAACGAGTCCTGAATCCCAAAAAAAAGAATCCCTGGGACTCCCAGGCTGGAATCAGCGGATGTTTCTGGCCATGACGACTGGCCTGAAAACCTCCTGCGAGCACATGCTCCTGCCGCTTACGCTGGCGCTGATCGGCGCCTGCGCGGCCAATCTGCTGCTGGTCTGGTCCTGGCTCTAATGGCCTGAGCTTCCGGCTGGCGGCCGGGGCGGGGGATTGTGGATGGCGTCCCTGACCTTGGCGAGGGTCGACTGGCAAAACTCCTCACGCTCGCGCTCGAAACGCTCCTGATGCTTGCGGAAGTTGGCAACCCTGGCCTGCACTTCGCTGCGGAAATCGCCCGATCCTCTGGGCGGCGCGACCTGGAAGGGCTGGGGCGTGGGCGCCGCCTGCGGCGGCTGGTCGGCCTCACGGACCTCTTCGATCACCACCACGGAGGTGACCTCCACGGCTAGCGGAGGGGGTGCGGCAGCAGGCTCCGTCGGAAGCTGCTCCTCCTTCCGCCCGGTCACGGATTGAACAAAGGCCAATGTCTGCGCGATCAGCGCATCGCGTTCCCTGATCCACTTCATGGTCCACCTCTGCGCACAGCCCATTCCAGCAAACCGGCTGCTCCGAATCAAGGCATGCCTGCTTGCAGGGGATTGCATATTTTTCCCGGTCGCCCGAAACTGCGGCAATGAAACCAAAGGACGAACGGTCGGGAGAGGCCGAGGGCCTGTGTCTGGTGCGCGCCTTTCTGCTCCTGCCGCCCGACAAGCGGCGGCTCGTGCTCAAATTCGCCGATGAGCTTGCGCGCGCGCAGGACCGCCACGAGGAGGGGACGGAAGCATCCCCGACCTGAGCACGGCACCCTCGCTCAGGCTGTAGCTGTGTCCGCGCACAGCTTGCGCGTTCGTACGGCCTCGGCTCTTATCGGCGCCATGACCGAGATGGAAATTGCCGAGATAGAGACCTACATCGTCAACCCCGACACGCCCGAGATCGACATCTGCGCGCGCTGGCGCGCGGAGACGTTTTCGGTGCTCGAGGCGAGTGTCGAGCAAGAGCGACGCGCGCTCAATCGCTTCGCGGCGGACCAGACGCGGCAGGTGGCGCTGATTGCCAAGCGTGGCACGGTGCCGGTCGGCACCTGCCTGCTGGTGCCCTCCGAGATCGCGCCCAATCACCAGGTGTCGCCGTGGCTGGCAGGATTGTTCGTGACGCCCGAGCATCGGCGGCATGGGGCCGGCGCCGTTCTGGTGCGCGCGATCGAGGCGCAGGCCCACCTGCGCGGCTTTGCGCGGATCTTCCTCTACACGATCAGCGCTGCCGGGTTCTATCAGCGGCTCGGCTGGGATCTCGTCGAGCACACCGACTGGAAGGGTTTTGGACGAACCGCCTTCATGTCGCGCACGATCCGGTCGATGTCGCCGCAGCCATAGAAAGCTTACACGAAGCTTACGAAGCTTGGGCCAAATGCTATTTTCCCGTAATTTTACGCGCGGCATATTGTATCAAATTTTAACGTCCGTTGGGTTCCATTGGTCGGGTTCCCTGCCGGGTTCCACGCCGTTGGCTCTAACCGGACAAGTTGCGATGAGCTTTTTGAATAATCTGAAGATTGTCTTCAAGGTCGGCCTGATCGTTACCGCGCTGGGCTGTGCGCTCCTGGGCGTAGCGGCATTCAGTGCCGTCCAGCTTTCCTCGACGGTGGAGGGCTATGCAGAGTTGTCGGACGCACAGTCGGCGGCGCTCAACCTCACGCGCGCGCAACGCCGGATGGAGACCTATCACGCGGCGCTTTACGCGACGCTGACGGAGACGACCGAGGAGGGCAATGCAAGGCGTTTGAAGACGGCGCGCGAGAACCGCGATCCGATCGCAGGCTTTCTCGACGCAGCGATCAAGGAAGATGTGGGCCACGCCGGAGAACTTCGCGCTATCGGCGACAAGTTGAAGGGCGTCTTTGCCGTGTGCGACCCGGTGCTCGAAGCCGGTGCCAGGGCGAGCACGTCGGAGGAGAATGCCAAGGCTGCCGACCGCGCGCACAAGGAGTGCGATCCTCTGATGGATACAGCGCTCGCCGACATCGCGAGATTCGTAGCTCAGAACGGCGCGCTCGTCACCAAGCGCAAGGAGGAGATCGGCCTTGGGGCACATGCCTCGATCAGGACCGTGATCGGCGTCAGCGCCGCCGGTCTGCTGCTCGGCGTCGTCATCGCGCTCTTCATCGGCCTCAAGGCGATGTCGCAGCCGATTGCCCGGCTCAAGCTCGCGATGGAGGGATTGGCCCGGAACGATCTTTCGACCGAGGTGACCGAGAAGGATCGCCGCGACGAGATCGGCGAGATGGCGAAGACGGTCGAGATCTTCAAGACCAATGCGCTCGAGGTCGAGCGGCTCAAGAAGGCGCAGGAGGACGCCGAGCGGCAGGCCGCCGCGCAGCGCCGCCAGGACATGTTCAACCTTGCTGACGGTTTCGAGCGCGCGGTCGGCGAGATCATCGACACCGTCGGCTCCGCCTCCACCGAGCTCGAAGCGTCCTCCTCCACGCTCGCGACCACGGCGCAGCGCGCGCAGCAGCTGACGTCGGTCGTCGTGGCGGCCTCGGGTGAAGCCACCGGCAACGTCCAGTCGGTCGCCACCGCGACCGAGGAGCTGTCGTCCTCGGTCAACGAGATCAGCCGCCAGGTGCAGGAATCCGCGCGGATGGCGATCGATGCGGTGGGCCAGGCGCGCTCGACAACCGAGCGGGTCAGCCAGCTCTCGACCGCGGCGACGCGGATCGGCGACGTCGTCGAGCTTATCAACACGATTGCCGGCCAGACCAATCTGCTCGCGCTGAACGCCACCATCGAGGCCGCGCGCGCAGGCGAGGCCGGCCGCGGCTTTGCGGTCGTCGCCTCTGAGGTCAAGTCGCTGGCCGAGCAGACCGCGAAGGCGACCGGCGAGATCAGCCAGCAGATTTCCGGCATCCAGACCGCCACCCAGGATTCGGTGACGGCGATCCGTGAGATCTCCGCGACCATCGAGCGGCTGTCGGAAGTCTCCTCGACGATAGCCGCGGCGGTGGAAGAGCAGGGCGCCGCGACGCAGGAGATCGCACGCAACGTTCAGCAGGCCGCCCACGGCACCCAGCAGGTTTCCACGAACATCAGCGACGTGCAGCGCGGCGCTGCTGAGACCGGCTCGGCCTCCTCGCAGGTGCTCTCGACCGCGAAGATGCTGGCCACCGACAGCAACCGGCTGAAGCTCGAAGTCGGCAAATTCCTGTCGACGGTGCGCGCCGGTTAGTCGGGCTCTTGTGATCCGGCGGCCTTGCGCCGCCGGCGCCGCAGACCTTATGGCGCAATCAGCAGAGCCAACACGACCACGAACAGCATGCCCGTCGCGACGACGGCCGCGACCGCACCAGCGGTGATCTTGGCTCTCTCCTGGTTGGAATAGGGGCGCATGCGGTGCGCATGTTAGCTCATGTTGAACTTCGATCCAACGTGTGGTTAATGGCCGCTCCGCGAAGCAAGCGGCCAACATCCATTCCTGAAGGTCAAGCCATGAGCGACGATGTCAGCGACGGCTGGGCCGCTTCCGCGTCTGCATGGATCGTGGAGCAGGGGGACGACGGCGACTATGGCCGCCGCTTCGTGCTGGACGCGCCGATGTGGGCTCGGATCGAGGGACGCGGCTTCCACCGTGCGCTGGATGTCGGCTGCGGTGAGGGGCGCTTCTGCCGCATCATGCAGCGCGCCGGCATCGCCACCACCGGCATCGACCCGACCGAGGCGCTGCTCGCGCGCGCCGAGTTGGACCCTCGTGGCGATTATCGGCTCGGCCGCGCCGAAACGATGGATGTCGATGCGTCCTTCGATCTGGTGGTCAGCTATCTCAGCCTGATCGATATACCGGATCTCGGCAGGGGAATCGCGAAGATGGTGGCGGCGCTGCGGCCAGGCGGCACGCTCCTGATCGCCAATTTGACGAGCTTCAACACCGCCGGCCAGCCGGATGGATGGATCAGCGACGGCGAGGGCACCTTGCGATTCCCGATCGATCACTACATGGACGAGCGGGCGATCTGGGTCGCCCGGCGCGGCATCCGGATCCAGAACTGGCACCGTCCACTGAGCACATACATGACGCTGCTGCTCGATCACGGCCTCCAGTTGCGCCTGTTCAGCGAGCCTCAGCCCCTGGGCGGGGATCCCGAAAGGAACGCGATGCATCGCCGCGTGCCGTATTTCCAAATCATGGAGTGGCAGAAGCCGGCTTGATCGCGCTGTGTCATCTAGCTGGCGAGCCGCGCCTGAAAGAACCTGCTGACGCGGTCGATCGCATCGGTGGTCATCGGATCGGTGTCGGAGAAGTCGAAGCCGTGCGGCTTGCCGGGATAGGGTACGAACTCGGTCTCCGCACCGACGGACTTCGCAAGCTCGATCAATTTCCGTCCGTTGGCGATCGAAACGTTCTGGTCGGCTTCGCCGTGCAATTCGATCGTCGGCGGCAGGTGCTTGACTTTGCCGGCCATCGCATCGGGCATGCCGCCATAGAGCACGGCGAGCGCGGCGATGCGCTCGTCGCGCGCGGCTGTGTTGGCGGCGATGAAGCCGCCGAGCGAAAAGCCGAGCAGGCCGATACGCCCCGAGCTGTCGGGCTGCCCCAGGATGGCTGTCACGGTGGCGGAGACCGTGTCCGACCAGCCGTCGAACCGCTACGTCTCGAAAGTCTCGCGGCTCGCCTTCGTGCTGGTCTTGGACGTGAGCGTCGCCGTGTCGTGCTCAGTCATGTAGCGGAGCAAATAGGCATCGATGCCCTTGGCCGAAAGCGCATCGGCATATCGCTCATAGGCGCGCCGCCTGAGCTCGATGCCACGCGAGCCGTGCAGCAGGATCACTGCGGGGCGTTTTCCGGAAACCTCCGCGGCATAACGCGTCATGGCGTCGTTGCCGGGCTCGGCGCGCGCCGCTGGCGACAGCGAGAGCAAGGCCAGGCCTGCAAGGGTGGTTCGTCGCGTGATCATCACTCAGCTCTCTTCAAGCGGAATTCCGATCGGGAAGCGCCGCCTGTATAGTGCACCCGCGACGAAAATTTGACCGTACATTTTTCTCGAGGTCTTGCCGATGATCCCCGATCGTCCGCCCGTGCTTGCTCACCAGCACTTCCTCGCCGACCGCGAGAATTTTGCCGGTCTCGATCTTGCCGGACGGTTCGAGCGCATCGTCCGCACCAATCTGTGGGGCGCTTCGACCTCGGTGTCGGGGCTCGGCTCCGAAGACCCGGCCACCGCCGCGATCAAGGTAGCGCTGCCGCCTTTGCTCCGACGCCTCGGCGTGCGTTCGCTGCTCGATGCGCCCTGCGGGGATGCCGGCTGGATCGGCAAATGCGGGCTCGAAGTCGACTATATCGGCGTCGATATCGTGCCGTCTCTGATCGAAGGCAACCGCCGGCGGGTGGAGCAGGGCGAGCTGCTGGGCCGTTTCATCAGCGCTGACATTACGCGAGATGAGCTGCCGCAGGCCGACATCATTCTGTGCAGGGATTGCCTGGTGCATCTGAGCTTTCAGAACATCTCCCGCGCCCTGGGATGTTTCCGCGCCAGCGGTGCACGTTTCCTGCTGGCCACCACGTTTCCGGAATGGCAGGACAACCTCGACTGCGAGGATGGCGACTGGCGCGCATTGAATCTCCAGCGGGCGCCGTTCGCCTGGCCGGCGCCGCTGGAGCTGATCAACGAGCGTTGCGAGGAGAGCGAAGGCGGCTGGCGGGACAAGAGCCTCGGGCTGTGGCGGCTTGCCGATCTGTCCGGTGAGGCAGGAGACATTGCGAAGGCTGTGTGACGCGCCTCGCCGCAACGTCGGTTGCATCCTCCACCGGCTTCGCACTACACTTCGTCTTGCGTGACGGGATTTCGCTTCGCTGCTCTTGCCGGGGGGAACGATGAAGCTGAACGCGATCGTGGCCTTGTTGCTGATCTCTTGCGGCGCCCCTGCGATCGCGCAGCAGGATGGCGCCGCGCTCTATGCCGCACATTGCGCGCAATGCCACGATAGCAGCGAAGCGCAGAGCCGGGTGCCGCCTCGCAGCGCGATGCAGGCGATGTCGTTCGAGCAGGTGCTGGCGGCGCTCAGCACCGGCAGCATGGCGGCGATGATGCGGGGGCGCAACGATGACGAGCGCAAGGCGATCGCATCCTTCGTCACCGGCAAAGCGGCCGTGAGCAGCGCGGCTGCGGCCGCCGACGCGTCGGGCCACTGCACGCAAGCCTTCACCGCCTTTCCGAAAAGCATCGACGGGCCGCGCTGGAATGGTTGGGGCGCCGATCTCAACAACAGCCGCTTCCAGCCGGCCGGGATGGCCGGGTTGACGGCAGAACAGGTGCCGCACCTGACGTTGAAATGGGCGTATGCATTTCCCGGCGCGACGCTCTCCTTTGCGCAGCCGACGGTCGTCGGCGGGCTGTTGTTCGTCGGTGGCCCCGATCGAAAGGTGCGGGCACTCGATGCGAAGAGCGGCTGCACGCTGTGGACGTTTGCGAGCGACCTTGCGGTTCGCGGGTCGATCAGCTTCGGACAGGTCCCGGGCACGGATCAGTTCGCCGTCTTCTTCGGCGATGGCCGCGCCAATGCCTATGCCGTCAACGCGTTGACCGGCGCGCTGATCTGGAAGGTGAACGTGGAGGAGCATCCAGCCGCGCGGATCACCGGCGGGGTGGTGTTCCATTCCGGCGTGCTCTATGTGCCGGTCTCCTCGCTGGAGGAGGTGGCCGGATCGGAGCCGAGCTATGAATGCTGCACCTTCCGCGGCAGCCTCGTCGCGCTGGAGGCTGCGACGGGCAAGCTGATCTGGAAGGCCAACACGATCCCCGAGGTGCCGCATCCAACGACGAGGAACGCGCGCGGCACGCAGCTCTATGGCCCATCGGGGGCCGCCATCTGGTCGGCGCCGACGATCGACACGCAGCGCAACGCGATCTATGTCGCGACAGGCAATTCCTATTCGAACCCGCCAGCCGCGACCGCCGATGCGGTGCTTGCGTTCGAGCTTGCGACGGGACGGCTGCTCTGGAAGCAGCAGGCGTCGCCGAAGGACGCCTTCGTCGTGGCCTGCTTCGGTGCCAACCAGACCAATTGTCCCGATGATCACGGGCCGGATCATGATTTCGGCCAGTCGCCGATCCTGGTGACCTTGCACGACGGGAAGCGCGTCATCGTCATCGGCCAAAAGTCCGGCGTCGTGCATGCGCTCGATCCGGATAACGAGGGCAAGATCCTCTGGCAGACGCGGATCGGCAAGGGCGGCCCGCTCGGCGGCACCGAATGGGGCTCGGCTGCAGACCAGGACCGCATCTATGTCGCGCTCTCCGACGTGCGCTTCCTGCGCGACGGCACGCGGCGGCTGGACTCCACGCAAGGCGGCGGCCTGTTCGCGCTCGATCTCGCGAGCGGCAAGGTCTTGACGGAGGTGGCGCCGGTGCCTTGCGGCGAGCGCCCGCAATGCAGCCCCGCGCTGTCGGCGGCAATCAGCGTCATTCCCGGCGTCGTGTTTTCCGGCGGTGTCAGCGGTTACTTGCGCGCCTATGCGACGGCGGATGCAAAGCTGCTCTGGGAGTTCGACACCTCGCGGGACTACAAGGCCGTCAATGGCGTTCCGGCGTTCGGAGGTGCGATCGATGGCCCGGGCCCGGTGATCGTCGACGGCATGCTCTACACCAACTCTGGTTACGGCCAATGGAGCGGCACCGCCGGTAACGTGCTGCTGGCGTTTGAGGTGGGGAAGTGAAGTTGGGCGCCTGTGGCTCATGAGCGGGGCGCAACCGGATTCACATAAGCAAGTGCGGGAACCCGCGAAGCAGAGCAGCTTGCCGGCGTGCCGTTTTGACACCGGCGCGGACGTGCGGCCTCAGCATTAAGCCTCCACCAGGGCCCCCAGATGCTGAGGCCGTTTTTTTGATCGTCTCGAGACTGTCCTGCTGCGGGACGAACGCCAGTCGACATTATTTACGAGCTGTGAACCATGAAAAATGATCGGAAAATTCTAGCGAAACGATCTGCGGGCCCTTCGCGTCAGTCTGCTGGGAGGGTGCAGCGATGGTCACAGATGCAGGTTTCGACGAGCGTGAAAGCGAGATCGCCCGCTACAGGATTTTGGCGCAGGAGGTGACGGACCCGCTTGCCGCGCGTCTGTTGCAACACATCGTCCTCGATCTCGAAGCCGACCTGCTGCGCGATCGCGCCGCCAGTACAGTCAAGCCGGATGGATGAGGCGAGCAGGCCAGTATTCGGCCGGGAAGCTGCTGCCGGCTGAGTGGGATTGAACCCGCGGTCCGCACGGAGCGTTCCTCGATGGCGGTCGGACGTCAAAGGCTGTCGATGGTTCTCACCAATTGCTGCAGCTCCTCATGGTCCTTTGCATCGGGGCGCCCCGCGAGTTCGATGAATTTGGCTCCAACATTTTCAGAAACACTCGTGTGTCCCGTCTCACGTAATTGGATGGACAGGCTAATCGCCGCCTCAATCGCGACATCCTCTTCAAGATCAAAGATCGCTCGCTGCAAGAGAGGTATGCATCCCGCGGGTGGCCCATAATGGAGTACATAGGCACAGTCTCGCCGCCAATGCGCTGGTCGTTCTGACCAAGCTAGATCGAGCGCCACCCAGTCATCGGCGTCCAACATGAAGATCAGATCGAAAGCCTCGTCAGGCGCATCGACTTTCGCGTGAAAAAACTCGTCGAGCCGAGAGAAATCTTCTGACATGAGGCCGTCGCGACTGAAACCTTTGCCGAGCCAAGGTATAATTTTCAGTTGGGCGAAGTGGTGCCGGCTGAGGGGATTGAACCCCCGACCTTCGGTTTACAAAACCGCTGCTCTACCGCTGAGCTAAGCCGGCGACTTGACCACGAAAAGCCGCCGGTTTGGTGCCGGCGGATCCGCTGGTGTGCGGTCGCCTTACCAGACTTGTCCGAAAAGTGCCAGAACCCGCCGGCGCTGTTTCAAGGGAGTCGCGCAAGCATTGAAAAACAGGCGGCCCGAGGGCCGCCTGAACCATTCAGCTGAAAGCGAACCTCCTACTGGCAGAGGTGCCGTCGGCCGTCGTCACCTTTGATCCAGGTGCCGGGCCTGCAAACGATGCCGTTGCGGGCGGCGTAGCTGTTCCAGTCGCCGTGCCAGGCGGGGCCGCCCTGGTCATAATAGGCGTAGGAGTTGTTCCAGCCTCCGAACGGCGCTGTTGCGATAGCGCCCGCAGTGCCAACGGCAGCACCCGTCACGGCGGCCGCGGTGCCGACGGCGGCGCCGGCGACAGCGCCAGCCGCATCGGCCGGCCAGAAGCCGGTCTGATCATTCGGATTCGCCTGCCGATAGGCGGCGTGGCGGCGACGATAGCGCCGATCGGCGGCCGTGCCGGGAGTCATGTACTGGCAGCCGGGGTCCTGGAAGAGACCCGTGCAGCGGGGGTTGTCGGTCATGGTTTGCGCGAAGGCAGGTGTCGCCAGCGCGGACGCGAAAAGGGCCGCCGCGCCAAGAAGTTTGGGGCTCGTCATGGCATTTGCTCCATGTGGTTGAGACCTTGGGTAAGTACGACGTGGAGCAGTGGTTCCGCGGTTTGTCGCCCGCAGGGTCACATCGACGTGAACCCGTGCAGGATGTTTGTTTGCTGCCACGCAACCGCGCAGCAAGGCGTCATGCGATGGGCGCCGCCCGGTTGCCGTTAACGCTTCGATAGCGCCGCCGAGCGCATTTGAGCGCCCGCCGATCCTTACGCGTTAGGCTTACCGGAATTTCAGCGGCCTGCCTTAACACTCTGACTGTGGTGATCGGATAGGTTCTCGGCCGATCAACCCGGGACCCTCTTATGCGCGCTGTCGCGCTGCTTGCGCTTTTGGTCGGACTGCCCGCGACGGCGCTTGCCAGCGAGGGCTTCGACATCGTGATTCCAGGCCGTCCCGGCGTGCCCGTCATCATCAACGGCATCGATGCCTCCTACACCGTCGTCGTAGGCGAATGGGGGTTGGCGAAGAACGTGCAGGTGCAGCCCACGATCTATGGTGGGCGCTACATCGGCGAACGGCAGCCGAGCGATGTCGGCCATTACTATCCGAGCATGGGCTTGCGGCCCGGCTACGGCCGCCTCGAGGTCGAGCCGCCGGCGAACCGCAAGGTGCCGCAGCCGGCCGAGAGCTACTACCGGAGCTGGGGCGTGCAATCGGCGCCGCTGCCGCCGCAGGTGGATGTGCCGGCCGATCCGCCGCCGGTGATCCTTGCACCGCAGATCGCCGTCGATCCGCATCGTCGTGTCCACCCGTCGCCTCACGCGGGGGCGCCCGGCAATCATGAGCTGCACAGGTAAGTCCAGGCAGATCATACCCAAGCAAAATCCAACAAACGGAAATCTACAGGAGAGAGTAATGCGTCAGATGATTTCAGGATTGGTCGCGGCGGCAGCCGTGATGGTGGTGGGGGCAGCGCCTGCCATGGCTTGCGGCTGGAGCCCCTGTGTGGCGCCAGTTGCACCGGTCTATTCGGGCTGCAACACCGGCTGCGGCGGCTGGGGCTTTGACCGCCTCGCCGAGCCGAGCACGCAGTATTACTACGTCAACCAGGGTCCGACCTACACCGGCCCCGGCGCGTTTGCCCCGTATCCGACCTACCAGGAAGACGCTGTCGTGAACTATGCCCCGCGGCCCTACGGCTATGGCGCGGCCGTCGCAGCGCCCGCCTATCCCTACTACCGTCCGTATCGCTACGGCTACGGTCCGCGCTACGGCTATCTGCCGCGCGTGCACTATGGCTACGGCCCGCGCTATGGCTATCGTTACGCGCCGTACCGTTACCACGGCCATCGCGTGCTGCGCCGCTATTACTGATTGCCTGATCGGTTGAGTTGAATCACGAAACGCCCGTTCGCATCACGCGGACGGGCGTTTTGCTTGTCTCGAATTCAGCGCTTCATCAGCCCGAGCCGGCTCGCGCCGACGTACAACGACAGCACGGCGGCGTTGGAGACGTTGAGGCTCTTGATCTCGCCGGGCATGTCGAGCCTCGCCACCACGCTGCATGTCTCGCGCGTCAATTGCCTGAGGCCCTTGCCTTCGGCGCCGAGCACCAGCGCGAGCGGCTCGCGCAAAGCGACCTCGGAGAGATCCTCGCTGCCTTGGCTGTCGAGCCCGACGGTCTGGAAGCCGCGCTCGTTGAGCGCGGTCAGCGCGCGGGCGAGATTTTGCACGGTCACGATCGGCACGAGCTCGAGCGCGCCGGAAGCGGCTTTCGCCAGCACGCCAGTCGCCTCGGGGCTGTGGCGCGCGGTGGTGACGATCGCCTTCACGGCGAAGGCCGCGGCGGAGCGCAGGATCGCGCCGACATTGTGCGGGTCAGTGATCTGGTCGAGCACCAGCACCATGCCTTCCTGCTCCAGGGTCTCGATGTCAGGCGAGGGCAGGGGATCGGCCTCCGCCAGCAGGCCCTGGTGCACGGCATCGGGCGAGAGCAGCCGGTCGATCTCCTGGGGGCGGACGATCTCGGGGGCGATACGGGTCTCGATGTTCTCCTCGGCGAGGCGGCGGGCCGCATTCTCGGTCAGCGTCAGCTTTCGGATCCGCCGTTCGGGGTTTTGCAGCGCCATCGTGACGGTGTGCCAGCCATAGAGGATGACCGGCCCGTCAGAGTGCGAATCACGGTCGCGCCAGGCCGGCCGGGACGCGGATTTTGCGCCTTTGTTGAAGGGCTTAGCCCCGCCGCGCCGGGTTTTCTGGGCAAATTTGCGATCGTTCATGGGCTCGCTTGTCTCACGGGTTCCGAAAGTTGGCAATTTGGGTGTCCAAAGAGGTGATTTTAGCTGCTTAGCTCGGTTGACTTTGCCCCGCCGCTTCGCCCATAAACGCGCCCGGCCGCGCCCCGTGTCCCTTCGGGCAGTCGCGGTCTTCACGTCTCCATGGCCGTTTCGGTCCGCCGGCAAGGTCCGGTCCGATTGTGCTGCCGTCGAGCGGGGGAGTGTCCCGAGTGGCAAAGGGAGCTGACTGTAAATCAGCCGCCTCATGGCTTCGCAGGTTCGAGTCCTGCCTCCCCCACCAGCTTGATCTTGCTAGCAAATTTGCGAATCAAACGAGCTTCGGCGAGCGACCACCCTCCGATCAGGTGTAACGCTGGTGGTAACAGTCCCCGTTCGTACGGTTGAAACCATCGCCGTGGTCCGCGAGGTATCGTGGCGTCATGCCGCCTCCAAACGCTGCAATGGACGCTATTTCATCGTCGCGTGCACAGTGATTACCGACGTGCCAGAAGCCGTCGGCCCCTGACCCGTTGCTTTGATGGCAAAAGTATCGCTCCCCTTATATTTGGCCTTCGCCTTGTACTCGAACGTTGACGGGTTGAGCCTTTTCAGCTTGCCGTGTGACGGCTTTTGAGAGATGTCCGAGCCACTTACCGTGCCGCGCATTCTGATTGGAAATTGGCAACTTCCCCCGGACGTGAGGTCAATGTCGGCGGTCGAATTCTCGCCCCAATCCGTCAGTGTCCCGGAAACTGAACATTCAGGAGCGGCCTGCGCCGAAGACACGGACAGTATGCTTAGACAGTCAACGATAAGCGCTAAAGCGGCGACCTTAGACAACTGCATGGTAGGCTTCTCCGCAGCGTTGTCAGATTACGGGCGTCACCCCTCCGGTATCCCGGCTAGGCGCATACCCTCACAGATGCGCTCCCGCCCAGTAAGGTAAGTTGGATTGTCGCTTAGCCGGGTTGCAGTGATGCGCCGAATAGTAAAGTCTGGGTCGAGCGCAAGTCCTGCTCTCACGGCGGCTTGCGCTTCATCGAGGGCACCAAGCAAGCTTAGCGTAGCAGCGAGCAAAAAATGCCCGAAAGCAAAATTGCGATTGGCTTCAACGGTTCGTCGTAGCCAGACTGCGGCTTCGGCGTCTAGACCGAGTTGTAACTTGGCTATCGCCACAGAACTCGTCCACAAGTAGACAGTTTTGTCGCGGGGAGATAGGCGGAGGGCTTCAAGCACATGGCCTTCTGTCTCGGCGGCCCGACCCATATAGTATTTGGCCAAACCAATAAAACCATGAGCACAGGCGGCGTTGTGATCGAGCCGCAACGCCTCTTCGCATTCGGAAACCCCTTGCGTAACACGGTCCGTATAGATGTAGACGCCACCCAGCACCCAATGAGCCGTTGCATGGTTAGGATAAATCGACAAGGCGTCGTTCGCCATTTCTTCGGCGGCTAAGAACCGTGCGATCCGGTCCTCGCTCAGCAAGCCAGCCGCAGTTAGAAGATCGACCATTGCCATTCCGACCAGCGCCGAGACACTTCGGGTATCGACTGCCAAAGCACGTTTGAAAAAGTGGCGCGCTGTGCTCATGTTCTTGGCGGTAATCCCCTTGTAAATGTAGGCTTGGCCTTGAAAATTCAGGTCCATTGCATCGGGGTGTATCGAGCGCTGTGACCTCCGCGCCTCTACCGCAATTAGTTCGCCTTTCAGTGTGTTCGCAAGCCGCGATACAATCTCGTCCTGCATGTCGAATAAATCGCCAATAGGTTTGTCAAAACGATCGGCCCAAAGATGCGTGCCCGTTTCCGTGTCTACCAACTGGACATTTACGCGCAGTCGACTGTCGCCACGCTGCACAGAGCCTTCTAGAGCGTAGCGGACATTCAATTCGTGACCGATCTGTTTAAGATCAACCGATTTGCCCTTGTATGTAAAAGCGGTGTGTCGACCGATCACAAATGAGCGTGCGATGCGTGACAGGTCCGTAGTAAGGCTCTCCGTCACACCATCGACGAAGTAGTCTTGCTCGGGATCGCCACTGACGTTGGCGAAGGGCAGCACAACAATTGAAAGACGAGGTGGCGGAAGCGGGCCCGGCCTGATGCCGTCAACCTGTGTCGTCGGGCTGCGCCCATCCAGGACCGCTGCATAGGCGCGGATCGGGCGGGTTATATTTTTGAGATTCTGCTCACCCAGATCAACAAACTCAGCGCTGATCTTGCCTCGGATATGGTCGTAAGCAGAGGACGAGATGCAAATGCCTCCGGGTTCTGCGATGCTTTCAAGCCGCGCCGCAATATTTACATCGTCGCCAAAAACGTCGTGCGGCTCGATAATCACGTCGCCAACATTGATGCCGACACGGAAAGCTATCCGCCTGTCTTCCGCATCGGCGGTTGTAAGTTCTCCGATGCGGCTTTGGAATTGGACAGCGGCGCGAACGGCCTCGACCGCGCTTGGAAACTCCGCCAAGAACCCGTCACCCGTATTCTTCACAATGCGACCGCCGTGTGCGGAGATTGCGGGTATGACACCGTCCGCGAGGAGCGTTGTCAGTTTGGCATGCGTGGCTTCTTCGTCATGATGCATTAGCCGCGAATAGCCCGCCACGTCAGCGGCCAATATCGCCGCCAACCGACGTTCAACTCGGATGGGCGGCTCTTGCACCATGGCATGCAATCCAACCCAGGGCTCACTCTACGGCGGATCAGAGGGGAGTGCCAAACTTGCCACTCGCGCAGCCATCATGCCGATCCGTAGGAAGAGGTCAAAAAAATAGTGGTCTCAAATCGAAATTTTTTCCCCGTCAAGATCAGAGTCCGGCGGCGGTCGTCCTGGCAATATCCTGTTCCGGGTGTCCAGCCGGGGCGCGGACGCAATTGCTTGCGGACGCGGCCGGCACAACAAAGCCGATCCCGCATGAGATCGCCAAGTTGACCTCAAGCCAGGTGGGGACGCACAGGGGCGGCTATTTCAGCTTCCAGCCGCTCTGGGACTGGATCACCGAAGCGGAGCCGGATCTGTTCAACTGACACCTGTTCCCTCCGCGCGTCGGTCCAGATGCGCGGCCAGCTCCGCGCACTGGGATGTCGGTCGCAGACCCTGTCGGGCGTCCGAGCGCGACGCCATCATACGACGCAATCATGGATGGCGCGGGCCGAGGGTCATCCTCGCGGAGTAGCGGCCGGAGCGTACGCCTCGGCGAGGAACTGACTGACGGCATCGAAGGCCTGCAGGCGGTTCTTTTCGAGGAGCACCATGTGCGTGCCTTCGCCGATTTCCACCCATCGCCGATATGGCGCCCGCTTGAGCGAGAGGAAGAAGTCCTGCGTTGAAGCCATGGTCACGTCCCGGTCCCATTCCGCGTGGACGAGGAGCACTGGGACGCGAATATCGCTCGCGTCATAGAACGCTTTGCCGGCAGCCCAGTAGTCGCGGATATCCTGGATGGGACCGTTCACCGCGCGCATCACGCGGGGGCGTTCGGCATTACCCTGCGCATCCGTTGCGAGTGAGGCCTCCGCCCAGCGCTCGAACCAGCCTTCCGGGACAAGGCTCTCACGCGCGGCCTCCGGCGCAGCCGCAAGCCAGCGCTCCCTGAAATCCAGCACAGGGACCTTGCGATAGGCGCCGAGGGCACCTCCAGAATCGATCGGAGCAGGGGTTTTCAGCAGCCACAGCGGCGCAATCAGCGCGAGCTTCAGGACCTTGCCGTTGTTGCTAGCGGTGTAGGCACCGGCCACCGAGCCGCCCCAGGACATGGCGACGAGATTGAGGCGCGGGATGCCGCGGCGCTTGAGGATGTGCTCGACCGCACTGGTGAGGTCGCGCACGGCGACATCGGTGCGAACAAGGGGCTCGGAGTCCTGCGCCGGTGCGTTCATCTCCGGCGGCCGGGTCGATCCGCCATAACCGCGTACGTCGAGTGCGAAGACGTCGTAGCCCTGCACGGCGAGATGATCCATGAAGGAGCGGCCGCCAAGCGGCACATCGAAAAGGCTTGCCGACGAATAGGTCGCGCCATGCACCATCAGGATGGTGCGCTCGGCGGAGAAAGCCTTTTGCGCGGCGGCTCGCTTGTTGCGCAGGTGAAGCGAAATGCCGGCCGTGTCGCTCGGGATCATGAAGTCCTCGACCACGAGGTCGGGCGCGTATGCATGTGCAAGAACGTTCTGGTCCATGATTGCTCTCCTTTGATCAGAGGAATCGCCAGGCGAAGCGCCCGCCGGTGCGCTTGATGCGGCCGACGGAGGACTGCGCGAAGTGGGTGGTGAAGACGGTCGCGCCACTCTCGGCCGCGTCCTCCAGGACAAAGTTGCGCGAGCGAAGGGCCGCTTCGGGGAATTCGCAGAAGCAGGAATTGAGCAAGGGCTCATAGACCTGTAGCGGATGATGCATCACGTCGCCCGCGAACAGCCCTTGCTCGCCGCGCGAGACGAGACGGATGGAGGCGTGGTCGACGCTGTGGCCCGGCGTTGGGATGAAGGAAATCCCCTCCAGGACCTCACTGCCGTCTACCGCGATGAATCGCGCCAGGCCGGCCTCGATCACCGGCCGCACACTGTCGTCATAGACGCGATCGGCCGGCTTGCGCAGCGCGGGACCCAAGGCAGGATCGGGACGGGCGGCTCCCGTGGGCTCCGCGCCTTTGGCAAGGCTCTCGCCATAGGCCTGCTCGACGCGGGAGAAGATGTAGGTCGCGTTGGGGAAGGTCGGTCTCCAGCGGCCATCGACGAGGCGCGTGTTCCAGCCGACGTGATCGGCGTGGACATGGGTGAGGAGCACATGGTCGACCTCTTCCGGCGCAACACCTGCCGCCGCCAGCCGCGCGAGGAAGGGCTCGTTGAGCCGATCGAGCGGTGGCATGTCGGGCCGGTTCTTGTCGTTGCCGGTCGCCGTGTCGATCAGGATCGTGTGCTGCGGCGTCCTGACCAGCCAGCTGTGGATGCTCTGAATGAACGTGCCGGTTGCGGGATCGAACGATCCGGCCTCAAGCCGTCCCTGATGGCGCTCCAGCGCTCGCGGGTCCCCGCCGGGATAGAGCGTGCCGAATTGAAAGGCCGCAAGGCTCAACTCGTCGATCCGCGTGATGGCTGCGTCACCGATATGATACGTTTTCGTCTCCTTCGTCACTGAGGCCTCCTCTGCTTCGGTCGGCGCCGGACGTGGCGTGATTGCCGACGTCCTGGACTTGCCGCCGTAGCCAATGAGCTACGCGCCGGGCCATATCGCCGGGAGGGCCGTGGGCCTGATAGGTCTCATCGATGCCGTTGATGGAGCGCCTTTCCGCGGAACGCGCCTTTTCAGACCCTCGTCAAGGCCTTACCTTGGCGGCTCGTCCGGTCAGGATCTTCTGCCTTGAACGGAGCTGGCGCGATGCTGGATATGGAAAACGGTCGAGGACGGCCTGGCGACGATACCGATCTGGCCGAGATCGATGTCGGTCTTCTGCTCGCCCTGGAGGCCCTCTTGCGCGAGCGCAACGTCACCCGCGCGGCGTCGCGGCTGAACATCGGCCAGCCGGCGCTGTCGGCCCGGCTGAACCGGCTGCGACAGATCTTCGCTGATCCGCTCTTCGCGCCTGCGGCAGCGGGCCGCGGCGTGGTACCGACGACGAGAGCGAGCGAGTTGCAGACGGAGCTTGCAGAGGTGCTCGGCAAGCTGCGCCGCATGGTGGAGGGACCAGCTGTCTTCGACCCGGCGCGAGCCCAGCGCACCTTCGTCGTTGCCATTCACGAGAATCCGGCGGTGACGCTCGCGCCGGGTTTTGTTGCACGATTAACGGCGGTGGCTCCTCGCACGCGGCTCGCCCTTGTCCACCCCACGCCCGACATCGTCGATCGTCTCGAACGTGGCGAGATTGACATCCTCGTAACGGGGCCCGGCCGGACGAGCGGCGAGCTGATGCAGCGTCCGCTCTTCGAGGACAGCTTCCTGACTGCGCAGCGCAAAGACCATCCGCGCGGCACCGGCACGCTTGATCTCGACGCGTTTTGCGCGCTCGACCATCTGCTGATCTCCGCGGACGGCGGCGGGTTCTCAGGCCTCGTCGACGAGGCGCTTGCCGCGCGCGGCCGCTCCAGGCGTGTCGCTGTCTCGATTCAAACCTATGCGCTCGCTCCCGTGATCCTCGCGAACAGCGATTGCATCTGCACGCTGCCACGGCGGTTCCTGATGCGTTTCGCCCACGAACTCGACCTCATGCCACCGCCGCTTGATTTGCCACCCGCAAGCATCGTCGCGCTATGGCATCCGCGCAACCAGGAGGACGCAGGTCACGCCTGGTTGCGCGACCGCCTGTACCAGGCGGCGGCCGCAACTTGAGACTGATCTGTACTCGTCAAGAGGCTGCGCAACGAAGCTCGCCCCTCCATCGCCCCCAGCGCCGTCGCGGCGCCGGCATCCGCCGCGCGACCAGCTTGCGGCAGTCCGCCTCTATCGGTTCTCCAAAAGGCCGTCCCCAGCCTTGCTTATTCTTCAGCGCCAGGGATGCTTTCTTGTCCACAGTGTGAATTGCGACACAGCGCATCATTGGGAATCGCCGTACGCTTTGGGTGCGCCTTCATGGCGTCTTACTCTCCCTTAGCCTTGAGCCCGTCGCCAATGGCGGGCTTTCTTTAGTGCGAGTGTCCGATTGGAATGCATGGGGCTTGCAAAGCTCGCTTAGCAGGGGGGATAGAAAATGTCGGGCCTAAGCACGGATGTGCAATGACCCATTACCGTCTCCACATTCTGGATGAACGCGGCAACCTGGTCGGTGCGGTAGAGTTTGAATGCGCCAACGACGCTACGGCAAAACGGAAGGCCCAAACGGTGTCGGCTGGCACCCCGTGGGAGCTTTGGCGGCGCATTAACGGCGGTCTAGAGACTAAAACTGGAGCGGGCACACATAGCGCTAACGACTAACGAAGAGGCGATCGGATCTATTTGACACGATGATGGCTTGCGGCCCAAGGCCGGCGGCTAGCGACCGCTGGACGCGCTCGGCCTGGTCTTTCGTCAGATTGACCGCTGGAGCTAGATTAGCCCCGACTAATGCGGGCCCTTTACGTTGTCGATCGTAGACCATCCAGCCCTGAGAGGCCTGCCGCACCATAAATCTCGGCGCAGACGGTAGGTTATCGCTCATGTTCTTGCCCTTTTGTTCTTACCTTGCGCATGTGTGCGTGCGCCATGGAGCAACAAGAAATCAGGCTGCCGGGCTCGAAATGCCACGGGTCCCCGCAGCGATCTAATCTCCAACTGGGCACTGAAATCCCAGTTGGGTTTAATATGCAACGGTCATGCCACGGTCTTGTGACAGTGTCGGGAGTTGCGAAGGCCCGCCGGTTCACGCGGGCGGGCCGATGAGGTCGAGCAACTTCGCGCCGTTCAGACGGTCATTCTCCGCTCTTCGGTTCGGGCTTGTCGAGAAAATGCAAGGCGGTATTGATCTGCTCAAGCTGACCTTCGATTTTTTCTCGCTCGTCAACGGCGCTAGTCTTCCCAAGCTGATCGACAAGCGCCTGCTTCCGTGAAAGCAAATTCCTTATGACTGTTGTCACCATTCCCCGCTTTCATGAATGCAGTTGAAAAGGCCGCAGGCCTACCCCTTCCTGCGGCCATCCGGGAAAATTGACTGTCGATGAATTGCGACTTCCAGCCCCGGCTAACGAGGATCTATCTCGGGCCGAGTGCACAAGCCACCGAGGCATGCAAGCCGAACCATTGCGTACCGAAGGCTAAGGGCGGTGCTCCGAACCTAACCCCATCGAGATCGCGGACGACCCATTAGACCAGCTGACAGATGATAGCGGCCATGGAGCGCACTCAAATACCTGCACTGACTGCAATCGCGCAATCAAGTACGCATCGCGTCAATCACGTGGGCAACGAGAACCGCCACGCTTAAGGCAACGACAAGAGCGAAGATCCAGGCGAGCAAAACATCCACCTCCTCACGGGAGTGAACGCGCTCATTCCTGCACAGTCAAAAACATCCTCAAGGAACCGTCGTTTCCGCGTTCGGTTGAGGACTAGTGGCAACAAATGTGTCCGCTGTCGGCCTTATCGGCAGAATGCCAAAAAGAGAAGCATAGCGACCAGGCAGGCGGCGAGGGATAACAAATAAACGCCCACAGCTAACCCCCGACTCATCATGCAGAGATTAGATGGCATTTTTGGCTTTCAAATGCCTTTTGCCGGTTTTTCCCAGGTAATGCGGCTGTGGCTGGGAACACCGCGTCCGCCTCAGCCAATCGGTTGTCCCTTCGGGCATTCAATGGAGTGGCAGTAGAGAGGGAACGGCCCCAGCGCGCGAGGCGAAGCTTTTTCGCAGGGCGAAGGCGGGCGTTGTGTCCGCGAGCTTCGGCCAGGCCAAGCCATCTCGCGCTCACTCATCCCTCCATCTCCTCCAGCGCGCGCCGCAGGACCTCGACCAGATCGAGCGCCACCGGCGAGGGGCTGCGCTGGGCGGGAAAGACGGCGGAGAATTCGAAGTCGATGCGTGGCAGGAAGCGGCGCACGATGACGCCGCGGGTCGAGAACTCCTGCGCCGTGAAGGGGTCGCAGATCGCAACCCCGAGTCCCGACGATACCATTCCGCACATGATCTCCGACAGCGTGGTCTCGACGCGCAGCACGCGGCGGACGTCGTTGCGGTGGAAGACCTGGTCGACGAGATGCCGGCTCGCAGATCCCGCCGAGAGCGATATGAACGTCTCGCCCTCGAAATCGCGCGGCTCCAGCACTTCCTTTTCTGCGAGACGATGCCCGGCCGGCAGCACCGCGACGCGCGCCAGCGGCGGCAGCCGCAGACTTGGCAGGCCGGAATGGGCAATCGGCACCTCGGCAAAACCGATGTCGCACTGATTGTTCAGCACCCAGTCGACCACGATCGGCGAGATCACGCCGAAGAAGGCGAGGTTGAGGTTGGGCCGCTCTTTCAGGAAATGCCCGGCGAGCCGCGGCAGGTAACCGTTCGCGAGCGCCGGCAACGCGGCGATCCGCAATGAGCCGGTGCGGCGGCCGCGGATTTCCTCGGCGGCGGCAGTGATACGTTCGAGGCCGACGAAGGACCGCTCCACTTCGGTATAGAGCGCCGTTGCGGCTGCGGTCGGCACGAGCCCGGTGCCACGCCGCTCGAACAACTCCATCTTCAAGAGCGCCTGGAAGTCGCGGAGTAGCCGGCTGACCGCCGGCTGCGTCACGACCATCAACTTCGCGGCCTCGGTCACGCTGCCGGTCAGCATCATCGCGCGGAAGGCTTCCACCTGCCGCGAATTGATCCGCGCCATTCCGTATGCTCTTCATAACATTTCGGCATGCAGAGGGTGCCATTATTCATTGGACGATGGAAGTATAGCTCTGCGATCTTTTTCATCAGCGCTGGAGACAGCCCGCTTTTTCGGCAGATCGGGGCCTAAAAGCCTGCCGATCGCATCAAAACCCGTGAGCAGGGGCCGGAGCCCTGGTCGGAGCGGGATTTGCGCCGAGGGGAACGCGGGTGCGCTTCGGCCGTCTGATCGTCGACACGTCACCTCATCCCGGTATTGGAGATTGGTCCTTATGAAGACTCTCAGCCTTCTGACAGCGGTCAGCATCGCGGCGCTCGCCGCGGCTCCGTCGGTCGTCTCGGCACAGCAGAAGACGCTTTATGTCGCCGGCTATGGCGGCTCGTTCGAGAAGACGATCCGCGACGAGGTGATCCCGAATTTCGAGAAGGAGAACGGCGTCAAGGTCGAATACGTCGCCGGCAACTCGACCGATACACTGGCAAAACTCCAGGCGCAGAAGGGCAATCAGCAGATCGACGTCGCGATCGTCGACGACGGCCCGATGTATCAGGCGATCCAGCTCGGCTTCTGCGGCAAGCTCGACGGCTTGCCCGCCGACCTCTACGACGCTGCGCGCTTCAAGGACGATCGTGCTGTCGCGATCGGTCTGGTGGCGACAGGGTTGATGTACAACACCAAGGTGTTCACGGAGAAGGGCTGGGCGCCGCCGACCTCGTGGAACGATCTGAAGGATCCGAAATACGCAAAGCAGCTCGTGATCCCGCCGATCAACAACACCTACGGCCTGGAGGCGCTGGTGATGCTCGCCAAGATGAACGGCGGCGGCGAGGCCAATGTCGATGTGGGTTTCAAGATCTTCAAGAACGACATCAATCCGAACGTGCTCGCCTATGAGCCGTCGCCGGGCAAGATGACCGAGCTGTTCCAGTCCGGCCAGGCCGTCATCGCGGTGTGGGGCACGGGGCGCGTGCAGAGCTTTGCCAACACCGGCTTCCCCGTCGACTTCGTCTATCCGAAGGAAGGCGCGGCGACCCTTCTGACCACCGCCTGTCCGATCGCCAAGTCCACTGCTTCGCCGCTCGCGGCGAGCTTCATCAAGATGCTGCTCGATCCAAAAATCCAGCTCGTGATGCTGAAGGATTATGGCTACGGTCCGGTGCTGAAATCGCTCGTCGTGCCGCCGGAGCTCGGCAAGATGGCGCCGATCGGCGAGCGTGCGGCAAAACTCTATAACCCCGACTGGACCGTCATCAACGAGAAGCGCGAGGAGTGGACCAAGCGGTGGAACCGCGAAGTCGAGCGCTAGAGCGATGGCCTTCCTCGAGCTCGATCGCGTCGGCAAGCAGTTCGGCTCGCAAACCGTCGTCGAGGATTTCAGCCTCGCGGTGGAGAGGGGCGAGTTCATCTCGTTCCTCGGTCCCTCCGGCTGCGGCAAGACCACGACGCTCCAGATGATCGCGGGATTCCTCGAGCCGTCGCGCGGCGCGATCCGGCTCGATGGGCGCGACCTGACCAAGGTGCATCCGGCAAAGCGCGGCCTCGGCATCGTGTTCCAGAGCTACGCGCTGTTTCCGCACATGACCGCTGCCGAAAACGTCGCCTTCGGTCTGGAGATGCGCGGCGTGAAGCGGGAAGACCGTGCCAAGCGCGTGAGCGCGGCACTCGTGATGGTCGGGCTTGCGGGTTTTGAGGAGCGTTATCCGCGGCGCATGTCGGGCGGCCAGCAGCAGCGCGTGGCGCTGGCGCGGGCGCTGGTAATCCAGCCGAGCGTCCTGCTGCTCGACGAGCCCTTGTCGAATCTCGATGCCAAGCTGCGCGAGGACATGCAGATCGAGCTGCGCCAGATCCAGCGCACCATCGGGACCACCACGATCCTCGTCACCCACGACCAGAACGAGGCGATGTCGCTGTCCGACCGCATCGTGGTGATGAGCCAGGGCAAGATCGAGCAGATCGGCACGCCGCAGCAGACCTATGAGCGGCCGGCTTCCGCCTTCGTCTCGCAGTTCCTCGGCAAAACCAACGATTTCGCCGCGACCATCGATCGGACGGCTCAGCCGGCCCGGCTGGTCGCGGGCTCCTGGCACGCGCCCGCGCCGGCGGGCGTGAGCGGTGCGGTGACGATCAGCCTCCGCCCGGAGCGGATCAGCTTCGCCGACGCTGGGCTTGCCGCGAAAATCATTACGCGAATTTTCCAGGGCAATCACTGGTTGTTCCAGTGCGAGACCGAATGCGGGCCGGCGATCGTGATCCGGCAGAATGACGGCACGCCGCAGCCGACTGAAGGCGAGGCGGTCCGTCTCGCCTGGCGCGTGGAGGACATGAGCCTGCGCACGAGCGGAGGCGCCGCATGACCGCCGCCACCGACGCCTCGACGCAAGCCGCGTCCTCCGAGACGCGTGCGCCCTGGGCGCTGACGCTGCCCGCGCTGATGCTGTTCGTCGGCGTGCTGGTGATCCCGCTTCTCATGACCGTGATGCTCTCGTTCCACGACTGGGGCCAGTACAAGGGCATCGAGCCGGTCTTCATCCTCAAGAATTGGCAGGAGATCGCGAGCGATCCCTACTACGCCGAGATGTTCTGGCGGACCTTCCGAATAGCGCTCCTTGCGACCTTGATTACCGCTGTGCTCGGTGCGCCCGAGGCCTACATCCTCAACCGCATGAGCGGACGCTGGAAGGGCATCTTCCTGCTCCTGATTTTAGGTCCGCTCCTGATCTCGGTGGTGGCGCGCACGCTCGGCTGGGCGCTGCTGTTCGGCGGCAACAACGGTCTCGTCAACAAGCTGCTCATGTCGCTCGGCCTGATCCGCGCGCCCTTGCCCTTCATGTTCACCGAGACCGGCATGGTCGTTGCGCTCGCGCATGTGATGATGCCGTTCATGGTGTTGTCGGTCTGGGCCGCGCTGCAGCGCGTCGATCCCCAGATCGAGAATGCCGCGATGTCGCTTGGCGCCGGCGCCTTCACCATCATTCGCCGCATCATCCTGCCGCAGATCATACCCGGAGTGCTCTCGGGCGCGATCATCGTGTTCTCGCTGTCGGCGAGCGCATTTGCGACGCCGGCGATCATCGGCGGCCGCAGGCTCAAGGTCGCGGCGACGCTCGCCTATGACGAGTTTCTCAACACGCTGAACTGGCCGCTGGGTGCAGCCGTCGCGGTGCTGCTGCTGCTCGCGCTGGTGCTGATCGTCGTCGGCAGCAACGCGCTGATCGAGCGCCGCTATGCCGAGGTGTTCCGATGAGGACGAACGGCCCGCTCGCACTGATCTTTCATACGCTCTTCGTCGTCTTCATGCTGGCGCCGATCGTGGTGGTTTGCCTCGTTGCCTTCACGCCCGAGGGTTTTCTCTCGCTGCCGGTCAACGGCTTCTCGCTGCGCTGGTTCAGGACGATCGCGAGCTATCCGGAATTCGTGCACGCGTTCTGGGTCAGCCTCGGGCTCGGAATGGTGTCTTCCTTCGTCGCATTGCTGTTTGCCGTGCCGGCGGCGCTCGCGATTGCGCGCTACAGATTTCCAGGCCGCGATGCGCTGGCAGCGCTGTTCCTGTCGCCGCTGATGATCCCGCATGTCGTGCTCGGCATCGCCTTTCTGCGCTTTTTCACCTCACTCGGGCTCGGCGGCACCTTTGCGGCGCTGCTGATCGCGCATGTCATCGTCGTGTTTCCCTTTGCGCTGCGCCTGACGTTGGCGGTCGCGACCGGCATGGACCGCTCGGTCGAGATGGCCGCGGTCTCGCTCGGTGCCGGCGGCTTCACGCTGTTTCGTCGCGTGACCCTGCCGCTGATCATGCCCGGCGTGATCAGCGGCTGGGCGCTCGCCTTCATCCAGTCCTTCGACGATTTGACGATGACCGTCTTCCTGGCCGCACCCGGCACCGAAACGTTGCCCGTCAGGATGTTCCTCTATATCCAGGACAACATCGACCCGCTCGTGACATCCGTCTCGGCGAGCGTCATCGCAATCACCATGACTGCCCTCATCCTGCTCGACCGCTTCTACGGGCTCGACCGCGTGCTCGCAGGCAAGAGCGATCCCGGGCGATAGGAGAAAGCATGCACAGGGACTATGACGTCGCCGTCGTCGGCGGCGGACTGCTCGGCTCCGCCATTGCCTGGGGGCTCGGACGGCTCGGCAAGAGCGTCGCCGTGCTCGACGAGGGCGACATCGCCAAGCGCGCCTCGCGCGCGAACTTTGCGCTGGTGTGGGTGCAGAGCAAGGGGCTCGGCATGCCGGCCTACACGGGCTGGACGGTGCGGGCATCGCAGGCCTGGCCAAGCCTCGCCGCCGAACTGAAGGACCAGACCGGCCTTGACGTCTGCCTCCAGCAGAACGGCGGCTTTCACCTCACGCTCGGCGAGGACGAGTACGAGCAGCGCACCCAGCTCGTCACGCGCATGCATAACCAGGTTGGCGCGGCCGACTACAGGATGGAAATGCTGAAGGCTTCCGAGGTGAAGAGGATGCTGCCGCTGATCGGCCCGGAGGTGTCCGGCGGCAGCTTCTGTCCGTTCGACGGCCACGTCAATTCGCTGCGCACTTTTCGCGCGTTTCATACCGGCTTCAAGGCATTCGGCGTCGACTATTTCCCGGAGCGGCCGGTCTCGGCGATCACGAAGAGCGGCGGCGAATTCAGCCTGACGACGCCGCAGGGCGAAATCCGTGCCCACAAGATCGTGCTTGCCGCAGGCAATGCCAACCAGACGCTCGCGCCGATGGTCGGCCTCTTTGCGCCCATGGGGCCGACCCGTGGCCAGATCGTGGTGACTGAACGCACCATGCCATTCCTGCCGCATCCGCTGACCACGATCCGCCAGACCGACGAGGGCACGGTGATGATCGGCGACAGCAAGGAGGACGAGCTCGACGATCGCGCGCTGAAGCATTCGATCAGCGCCGTGATGGCGGATCGCGCGCAGCGCATGTTTCCGCATCTGGCGCGGCTCAACGTGGTCAGGAGCTGGACCGGCATCCGCGTCATGCCGCAGGATGGCTTTCCGATCTATGACCAGTCGGAGACGCATCCCGGCGCCTACGTCGCCTGCTGCCATTCCGGCGTGACGCTCGCCTCCAATCACGCCTTCGAGATTGCGCGCATGGTCACTGCCGGCGCGCTCGAGCCGGAGCTGGTCGGCGCGTTCTCGGCGCGCCGCTTCGGCGGCGAGGGCGCAGCGAACAACAGCGGCTACTAGCGACACCAGAGAAGGGGCCAAGAGGCATCCAATGTTCAGACGATCCGACCAGGACAGGCGTCCATCGTTGCAGATCTTCGTCGATGGCGTTACCGTCGAGGCGCGCGAAGGCGACACCGTATCCGCTGCGCTGCTTGCCTCGGGGCGCGACGTGCGACGCGAGACCGCGGTGAGCGGCGCGCCGCGGCTGCCCTATTGCATGATGGGTGTGTGCTTCGACTGCCTCGTCACCATCGATGGTGTCGGCAATCGCCAGGGCTGCCTGGTGCCGGTTGCTGCGGGCATGCAGATCGAAATCCAGAAAGGCAAGAGGGAGATCGGTCGATGAACGCGGCTCCTCAGCGTGACGCCTACGACGTCGTCGTGATCGGGGCCGGGCCCGCGGGTCTTGCCGCAACGGCCACCGCGTCAGCAGCCGGCCTGTCGACGCTACTGCTCGACGAGAACCCGGGCCCCGGCGGCCAGGTCTGGCGCGCGATCGCATCGACGCCCGTGACGGCGCGCGACCAGCTCGGCGCCGACTATTGGGCGGGCGCCGAGCTCGTCGGCGAGGTGCGCTCGAGCAAGGCCGAGATCATCCATCGCGCGACCGTCTGGAGTCTCGATCGTCATCTCGAGATCGGGATTTCCATCGGCGGGGCGTCCGCGTTCGTCAAGGCGCGGCGCGTGATCCTTGCGACCGGCGCGCTGGAGCGGCCGTTCCCGATTCCCGGCTGGACGCTGCCGGGCGTGATGACCGCGGGCGCCGCGCAGACCATGCTGAAATCATCGGCGCTGGTGCCTGACAGCCGCACGGTGATTTCCGGCCAGGGACCTCTGCTGTGGCTGCTCGCGGCGCAGATCCTGCGCCTCGGCGGCCGGATCGATCGCATTCTCGATACGACCGAACGCAAAAACTATCTTGCCGCACTGCCTCATGCCTTCGCCTTCGTGACGTCGGCTTACTTTACGAAGGGCCTTGCGATGATGCGCGAGGTAAAGGCCAAGGTGGAGGTGACGACCGGCGTCACCGAGCTTGCTGCGGCCGGCGAGGGGCGGCTCGCCAGCGTGAGCTATGTCGCGGGCAACCATCGCGAGACGATCCCTGCCGACCTTCTTCTCTTGCACCAGGGCGTCGTGCCCAACGTCAATCTCGCGATGGCGGCGGGCGTCGAGCATCGCTGGGATAACCTGCAACTCTGCTGGTCGCCGGCACTCGATGGCAATGGCGGCACGTCGGTTGAAGGAATTGCTATCGCAGGTGACGGCGCCGGCATCAGTGGCGCGAACGCCGCGGTGGTTCGCGGCCGCATTGCGGCGCGAGGCGCGGTCGAGGCGCTTGCGCCCGCGGCTGCCGCGAAGCTCTCGCCGATGGCGGCGCTGCATGCCGATCTCGCCAAGGCGGAGCGCGGCCGAGCCTTCCTCGATACGCTGTTCCGCCCTGCGCGCCAGTTTCGCATTCCCGCAGGCGACACCATCGTCTGCCGCTGCGAGGAGGTGACGGCCAGGGACATCGTCGATGCCGTTGCGATCGGCGCGACGGGGCCGAACCAGCTCAAGGCCTATCGCCGCACCGGCATGGGCCCGTGCCAGGGTCGTCTGTGCGGCCTCACCGTCACCGAGCTGATGGCGGAGGCGCGCGGCAAGACCCCGCAGGAGATCGGCTATTACCGGCTGCGCGCGCCGGTGAAGCCGATCACGCTTGCCGAGCTCGCGGCGATGCCGAAGACGGATGACGACGTCAAGGCGGTGGTGCGGGGATGACCAAGCTTGCGGATGCCATCATCGTGGGTGGTGGCATCCACGGATGCTCGACGGCGCTGCACCTGACGCTCGCTGGCATGAAGCCTGTGCTGATCGAGAAGGACTACGCTGGCCGCCACGCCTCCGGCGTCAATGCCGGCGGCGTGCGCCAGCTCGCGCGGCACGTCGCCGAAATCCCGCTCTCGATCCGCTCGATGGGAATCTGGGAGCGGATAAACGAGCTGCTCGACGATGATTGCAGCTTTGAGAGTCACGGCCAGGTTCTGGTCGCGGAGAACGAGACCGAGCTTGCGGCATGCCGCGCGCGCGTCGCCGAGCTGAACGCGCTCGGCTTCACCCATGAGGAGCTGATCGACGGAACCGAGCTGCGGCGGCTGGTGCCCGCGGTCGCCGACACCTGTCCCGGCGGCGTGGTCTCGCGCCGTGACGGCGCGGCCAATCCGGCGCAGACGACGACGGCGTTCCGACGCAAGGCGGAGCAGCTCGGCGCCACCGTGCGCGAGGGCGTGGCCGCAAGCAATGTCCGCCGCGAGGATGGGCTCTGGCGCGTCGATGTCGGCAGTGAGACCTATGCCGCACCCGTGCTGGTCAACGCCGCCGGCGCCTGGGCAGGGCGCATCGCCGCCGCGCTCGGCGAGCCGGTGCCGGTCGAGACCGTGGCGCCGATGCTGATGATCACCTCGCGCGTGCCGCATTTCATCGACCCCGTGGTGATCCTGCGTGGCCGCAAGCTGTCCTTCAAGCAGTTCAAGAACGGCACCGTGTTGATCGGCGGCGGCCATCTGGCGACGCCGGACCAGGACCGCAACGAGACGGTGCTGGACTGGCCGAGCCTCGCCATCAGCGCCCGTACCGTGTTCGAGCTGTTTCCGGTGATGCGCGATGCCACCATCATGCGCGCCTGGGCCGGCATCGAGGCGAAGACAAAGGACGATCTGCCCGTGCTGGGCCCGAGCGCGCACCACGCCGGGCTCTACCATCAGTTCGGCTTCTCGCTGCACGGCTTCCAGCTCGGCCCCGGCGCCGGCGCCGTCATGGCGGAGTTGATCGTGAACGGCGGCACCCAGACCCGGATCGGCGATCTCAGCATCGACCGCTTTCGTCCATCCAACTCCTAAGCAACACAAGAAGAGGACTTCATGACCATCATCCGCAGCATCCGCACGCCGATCATGCACCGCACCGTCGAGGCCAATGGCTTCGTCTTCGTCGGCGGCACGATCGCAGACGACACCAGCGTGTCGATGGGCGAGCAAACCCGCAACATCCTCGGCAAGATCGCCGGCTATCTGAAGGAAGCGGGCAGCGATGCCTCGCGCATCGTCAGCGCCTCGATCTTCGTGACCGACCTGTCGAAGAAGAAGGAGATGGACGCGGTCTGGACCGAGTTCTTCGGCGACAATCTGCCGGCGCGCGCGACCGTCGGCGTCGCCGATCTCGGTGGCAGCGCCCTGATCGAGGTCGTTGTCACCGCGCTCAAGGGCTGAGACTAAACCTCAGCCCATCATCTCCTTGACCATCGGGATCACCTTGCTGCCATAGAGTTCGATGCTGCGCATCAGCTTCTCATGGGGCAGGGGCCCGGCGGAGTATTTGAGCTGGAAGCGCGAGATGCCGAGCGCCTTCGCGGTCGCGGCGATCTTGCGCGCGACCGTCTCGGGCGAGCCGACATAGAGCGAGCCGTGATCGGCCTCCTGCACGAACTCGTCGCGGCCCATCGGCGGCCAGCCGCGCTCCTTGCCGATGCGGTCGCGCATGGTCTTGTAGTCGGCCCAGAGCTCCTCGCGCGCCAGCGCGTCGGTCTCGGCGACATAGCCGGGCGAGTGCACGCCGATCGGCTTCACCGCGCGGCCGAATTCCTTGTAGGCGCGGTGATAGAGCTCGACATAGGGTGCAAAGCGCTTGGGATCGCCGCCGATGATAGCGAGCATCAAGGGCAGATCGTAATGCGCGGCGCGCACCACCGATTCCGGGCTGCCGCCGACGCCGATCCAGGTCTTGAGCTGGCCGTGCTCGACCGGCGGATAGACGAGCTGGTTCTTCAGCGGCGGACGCAGCTTGCCATCCCAGGTCACCGGCTTCTGGGACAGAAGTGCGGCGAACAGGTCGAGTTTTTCCTCGAACAGTTCCTCGTAACGGCGCAGGTCGAAGCCGAACAGCGGGAAAGATTCCGTGAACGAGCCGCGCCCCAGGATCACCTCGGCGCGTCCGTTCGAGAGCGCATCCAGCGTCGCAAACCGCTGAAACACACGGATGGGGTCGTCCGAGGAGAGCACCGTCACGGCAGAGCCGAGATGGATGCGTTTGGTGCGGGCCGCGATCGCGGCGAGCACGATTTCCGGCGAGGAAATCGCAAAATCAGCCCGATGATGCTCGCCAAGGCCGATGAAGTCGATGCCGAGCTCATCCGCCAGCACCGCTTCCTCGACGACGTTGCGGATCACCTGCGCATGCGGCAGCGGCGTGCCGGAGGCGTCCTTGGTGACGTCGCCAAAGGTATCCAGTCCGAATTCGAGCGGTGCGGTCATTGATCAGGTCTCTGGGGAAGGCATCGCTGATTTAGACGGTGGTCCACGCTTCACAAGCTGCCTTTGGGAAAAGCTCGGTTTCCATTCTTGCATCCGAACGGCCGCCGAGGCTTTGCCTCACTCCGACTTCGCGAACATCCCGACCAGGGTCTCGCGCAGCCAGCGCTGCGCGGGCACGGTGTCGTTGCGCTGGTGCCAGAACAGGCTGACGATGCGCGGCGGCGCCTGGAGCGGAAGCGGTACGGCGTGCAGGAACGGCGCGTGCCGCGACTGTGAGCGCAGATCGCTCGGCAGCACGGCGATCAGGTTGGATTGGCGCACGATCTCGTAGGCGGCGCTGTAGTGATTGACGGTCGCAACCAGGTTGCGCGACAGGCCACGCGAGGCGAGGAAGAAATCGTAGGACGGCAGGGTCTTGCCGGCCAAACTCACATCGACATGCCCCGCGTTCAGGAAAGTGCGGGTGCTCAGCCGCTTCATGGCCGCAAGCGGATGACCGCGCCGCATGAAGCAGGCGTAGTCGACGGTCCACAGCGAGCGCGAGCGAATGGCGGCCGGCTGCTGCGCTTCGTTGACGTAGACGCTCAGCACGCAATCGACCCGGTTGTCCTCGAGTTGATCGGCGATCTCCAGGACGGTGTTGGGGACGGTGTGGACGCGCGCCTTGGGCGCGACCTCGCCGAGATGGTTCAAGAGGTTCGGCATGACGAGGGACGCGACGTAGTCCGACATCGACAGGGTGAACTCGGTCTGCGCGCGGCGCGGATCGAACACCTGCTCGTCGAGCGCGCCGCGCACGCTTTCCAGGGCTTCGCCGATCGGCTCCCACAGCACCACCGCGCGCTGGGTGGGACGGATGCCAGTGCCTGACCTCACGAACAGGGGATCGCCAAGTGCATCGCGCAGGCGCGCAAGCGCATTGCTCACCGCCGGCTGCGTCATCGTCAGCGCGTTCGCGGCGCGCGTGACGCTGCCCTCGGTCATCAAGGCCTCGAAGACTTTCAGGAGGTTGAGGTCGAGCGCGCGAAACGACACGGGAATACATTCACAATGGTGATATATGAGATCATGATTATAAATTATGACGATAATATCTCTTTGTCTATGATTTCTCCCACGGGATAGGCGGAGCGCCGGGCCGCCCGACAGAGGGGGACTTTCATGTCAATGATATCGGCACGCATCGAGCGCCTTCCGTTCGCGCGCTTCCACACGCATCTCCTGCTGATGGGCGGGCTCGGCTACATGTTCGACGCGATGGACGCAGCCGTGCTGGCCTTCATCCTGCCGGTGCTGCGCACGGCCTGGAATCTGTCGAGCGTCGAGATCGGCGTGCTCGGCAGCAGCACCTATATCGGCTTCCTGTTCGGTGCCCTCTGTGCCGGCACGCTGGGCGACCTGATCGGCCGCCGCGCCGTGATGATGTCGGCGTTGGCGCTCTACTGTGCCGCATCGCTCGTCAGTGCGGCGGTGGATAGCTGGCCGTCCTTCTTCGCCGCCCGCATCGTTGCGGGCATGGGCACCGGTGCGGAGAGCGCGATCATCGCGCCTTACCTCGCCGAGTTCGTGGCGCGGCGCTTTCGCGGCAGCTTTACCGGCTCGCTGGCCGGCTTCTTCTCCTTCGGCTTCGTGGCGGCAGCCTTGCTCGGCTACTTCATCGTTCCGTCCTACGACAATGGCTGGCGCATCGTGCTTGTCATTACGGCCCTGCCGGTCGTCATGCTCTTGTGGTGGCGCCGGGCGCTGCCGGAATCGCCGCGCTGGCTCGAAAGCCAGGGCTGGGAGAAGGAAGCCGAAGCTGTCCTCGACAGGATCGAGGCTAGTTTCGTGCGCGAGGGCTACGTCCTGCCGCAGCCGGTGGTCGAAGCCGCCGCACCCGCGACAACGACGGGGACGCTGCTCGCCAATTTCGCAGCTCTGCTCGCAGGTCGCCAGGCGCGCATCACCATCATGACCTGGATCATGTGGCTCGCGATCACTTTCAGCTATTACTCATTCTTCGTCTGGATTCCGGGCCTCCTGGTCCAGAACGGCATGAGCATCACCAAGAGCTTCTCCTACTCGCTGGCGATCTATTGCGCGCAGGTGCCCGGCTATTTCAGCGCCGCCTGGTTCAACGAGCGGATCGGCCGACAGGCGACGATCGCGTCTTACATGCTGCTTGGCGGCGCCAGCGCGCTCGGGCTCGCCTTCGCGCAGAGCGAGCAGCAGATCATGCTCGCCGGCATCTTCCTGTCCTTCTTCATGAACGGAACCTATGCCGGCGTCTATGCCTATACGGCCGAGGTGTTCCCGACGCCGGTCAGGACCACGGGCGCCGGGCTTGCCTCCGCGATCGGCCGCATCGGCGCGATCATCTCGCCGATTCTGGTCGGCTATCTCTATCCCAATTTCGGTTTCGCCGGCGTGTTCGGCATCACCACCATCGTGCTGCTGATCGGTGCCGTCACGGTCGTGCTGATGGGCGTGCCGACGCGCGGCCGTTCGCTGGAAGACATTGCGACGGGTGAAGTCGCATGACGCGGACCAAACGCCGTGCCGATCCGCTGCTCTGCACTGTCGCGGCTGCGCAGGGCAGGGCGGATCAGCCGGATGCACTGTTCGCGGCGTTGGACGGAGCCCTGAAGTCGGCGATCGGGCACAAGCTGTTCACGATCCTGACCTATGACGACGACACCGGGGAAGCGGCGCGGGTTTATTCCAATCTGCCGGGCCCATACCCCACGGGCGGACGCAAGCGCCTCGCGCCGGGGCCGTGGACTGAGGCGGTGCTCGACCGCGGCGAGGCCTATATCGGCCGCACCCAGGACGATCTGCGCACCGTGTTCTCCGACCATGAGCTGATTGCTTCGCTCGGCTGCGCGAGCGTGCTCAACATGCCCGTGCGCTGGCGCGGGCGCACGCTCGGCTCGCTCAACCTGCTGCACAAGGCGTGCTGGTACGGCGAGGACGACGTGGACGCCTGTCTCCCGTTTGCCCAGCTCGCATTGCCCGCGTTGCTCACACCGTCCTGACCAGACAGGAAACCGACATGTTCAGCATCCTCCTCAAGAACGCCGCTCTGCTCGATCCGCTCAAGCCGGACTTGCTGGAGGGGTATCACGTGCTGGTCGAGGACAGCCTGATCAAGGAGGTCTCGGACCGGCCGCTATCGGCCTCCGCGGACCGGACCATCGATCTGAAGGGCAAGACGCTGATGCCCGGCCTGATCGACCTGCACGTGCACGCGATCGCCGTCGAGCTCAACCTGGCACAGCAGGTCCACATGCCGAACGTGCTGGTGACGCTGCGCTCGACGCTGCTGCTGCGCGGCATGCTGCGGCGGGGCTTTACGACGGTGCGCGATGCCGGCGGCGCCGGCCACGCGCTGAAGCAGGCGATCGAGACTGGGCTAACCGACGGACCGCGTCTGTTCGTCTCCGGCCGCGCGCTCAGCCAGACCGGCGGGCACGGGGACATGCGGGGGCGCTCGGATTATCTCGCCAGTGACGCACCCTGTCCCTGCTGCGTGCGCGTCGGCGCGCTGGCACGTGTCGCCGATGGTGTCGACGGCGTGCGCAAGGCGGCGCGCGAGGAGCTCCAGATGGGTGCCGACCAGATCAAGATCATGGCGTCCGGCGGCGTGGCCTCGCCGACCGATCCGGTCGGCGCCTTCGGCTATTCCGAGGACGAGATCCGCGCCATCGTCGAGGAGGCGCGGGGGAGGCAGACCTATGTGCTCGCCCACGCCTATACTGCCGCGGCAATCGAGCGGGCCGTTCGTTGCGGTGTGCGCACCATCGAGCACGGCAATCTCGTGGATGAGCCGACCGCGCGACTGATGGCTGAGAAGGGCGCCTATGTCGTTCCGACGCTCGTCACCTACGAGGCGCTGGCGAATGAGGGGGCGCAGTATGGCCTCCCGGCCGAGAGCGTCGCCAAGATCGCCGACGTGCGCGATGCCGGTCTGCGTTCGCTCGCGATCTATCGCAAGGCCGGCGTGAAGATGGGCTTCGGCAGCGATCTGCTTGGACCGTCGCAGCGCCTCCAGAGCGACGAATTCCGCATCCGAGCCGAAATTCTCGGCCCGCGCGAGGTGATCGCCAGCGCGACCGTGATCGGCGCCGAGGTGCTCGGCATGGAGGGCAGGCTCGGCCGGGTCACGCCTGGGGCTTTCGCGGACCTCCTGGTGGTCGAGGGCAATCCCTTGCGCGATGTCGCCTGCCTGCTCGGCCAGGGCGAGCACATTCCGCTGGTGATGAAGGCGGGCAAGATTCAGGTCGACAGGCTGGGTGCGTAGCTGCGGCCAGCGCCGCTGTCGCTCGCATCAAGGCACGAATTTTTCCGCCATTGCCTCGGGGGCGCGCGCCTGGAGAACGCGGCGCTTCAACTGCTTGAGCTCCTTGATTTCGGCGACGATGGCCTCGACCGCGCGTTTCTGTTGCTGGCGCAGGGTGCGCTGGTCCTTGACGGGTAGGGGCCTCTTGCCCTTCGACGTCTGGATCACCTCGCGTGCGAGCTTCCGCAGCGTGTCGAGCTCCGCCTTGATCGCGTTCTTTCCTGCTATCGTCATCTCCATGCTCCCTTGGAATTCGTGAGGCGTCGTGCGCGCGGCCGGCGCTAGCGCCACATGCCCCGCATCCTGGCTCCGATATCGATCTTCGGCCCCTGCGCCGCGGTCCGCGCCGTGCCGGCTTGCGCCTTCGGCCAGGTCGTCCGCTCGAACAGCGGCACCAGTGCTTCCGGAATGAAGCGGGTGCGCGAGGCGTAGACGTGGCGATCGCCCGAGGCGGCCTGACCGTGGGTGAAGAAACGCTGCGGCACGATCAAATGCAAGTCGTCCTTGGCACGGGTCATCGCGACGTAGAGCAGGCGGCGCTCCTCCTCCAGCTCGGCGCTGGTGCCGGCGCCGAGATCGGACGGCATGCAGCCGTCGACGACGTTGAGCAGGAACACCGACTTCCACTCCTGGCCCTTGGCGGAGTGGATGGTGGAAAGGATCAGATAGTCCTCGTCGAGCAGGGGAACGCCAGCCTGATCGGACGTCGCGTCGGGGGGATCGAGCGTGATCTCGGTGAGGAATTTTTCGCGCGAGATATAGCCGCTCGCGATCTGCTCGAGCTGCATCAGATCGGCGCGGCGCGTCTCGGCGTCTTCATGGATGCGGTCGAGATGCGGCTCGTACCAGAGGCGCGCGTGCTCGAGATCGGCCGGCCATTCGGAATAGCTGAGATTCTCGACCGTGCGGATGAAGGCGGCCCAGTCGTCGCCGGTGCGCGGCGGTGCGGGAAGCTTGCAGAGCGCGGCAAGCGGCGAGGGGCTCTCTGCCATGTGGTCGAGCACCCGCTGCGCGGTTGCATGTCCGACACCCGGCAGCAGATGCAGGATGCGAAAGCCAGCGACGCGATCGCGCGGGTTCTCGATGAAGCGCAGCAGCGCCAGCATGTCCTTGACATGCGCGGCGTCGAGGAATTTCAGACCGCCGAACTTGACGAAGGGGATGTTGCGGCGGGTCAACTCGATTTCCAGCGGGCCCGAGTGCGAGGAGGTTCGGAACAGCACCGCCTGGTGCTTGAGCAGCGAGCCCTGCTCGCGATTGGCCAGGACCTGCTCGACGATGTAGCGCGCCTGTTCGGCCTCGTCGCGCACGGCGACCAGCTGCGGCTTGTGCGAGGAGGTGCGGTCGGTCCAGAGATTCTTTGTGAAGCGCTCGCGTGCGAGGCCGATCACGCCATTGGCGGCCGCCAGCACTGCTTGCGTCGAGCGGTAGTTGCGGTCGAGCGTAATGATCTCGGCCCGCGGCGAAAAGCTTTGCGGGAACTCGAGGATGTTGCGCACGGTGGCGGCGCGGAACGAATAGATCGACTGCGCATCGTCGCCGACCACGGTGAGGCCGCGGCCCTCCGGCTTCAGCGCCAGCAGGATGGTGGATTGCAACCGGTTGGTGTCCTGATATTCGTCGACCAGCACGTGATCGAAGCGGCCGCCGATCTCCTCGGCGATGCCCGCGTCGCTCATCATCTGCGCCCAGTAGAGCAGGAGGTCGTCATAGTCGAGCACGTGCTGCGCCTGCTTGGCCTCGACGTAGGCCGCAAACAGCCGCTTCAGCTCCGAAGCCCAGCCCGCGCACCACGGATAATGCTGGCCGAGCACCTTCTCGATCTCCATCTCCGCGTTCACACAGCGGGAGTAGATCGACAGGCAGGTACCCTTGGCTGGAAAGCGGCTTTCGGTCCGCGACAATCCGCAGTCGTGCCGCACGAGGCTCATCAGGTCGGCGGAATCCTCGCGGTCGTGGATGGTGAAGGCGGGATCGACGCCGATCCGCTCGGCATATTCGCGCAGGAGCCGCGCGCCGATGCCGTGGAAGGTGCCGGCCCAGGTGAGAGCGTCGCGCATGATCGCGGCGTTGTTCTCGCCCAGCACTTTTCTGGCGATCCGCTCCACGCGGGCCCCCATCTCGGCGGCCGCGCGGCGCGAAAAGGTCATCAGCAGGATCCGGCGCGGGTCGGCGCCGGCGACGATCAAATGCGCGACCCGGTGGGCAAGCGTGTTGGTCTTGCCGGAACCGGCTCCGGCAATGACGAGGAGGGGACCGCCGACAGTGCTGCCGTTAGCCACGCCATGCTCGACGGCGCGGCGCTGCTCGGCATTCAGCGTGTCCAGATATGTCGCAGCCGCCACGAATCGCCCCGATGAAAGCTGCAGATTCCGCGATCCCGCCGCGATCCGCAATGCGGCTGGACGGGACACGCTTTAGGATTTAGGGGACAGGACGGGGCTTAAGGTTCCAGCCCCGAGAGGGTGCGCAGATGACCGACGTCACGACCGACCTCGAGAACGACCTGTTCGAGATGCGCCGGCTGGAATCGCTCAGCAACACCATTTTCGGTGTGGCCATGACCTTGCTCGCCTATAGCCTGCCCAAGGCCGACGAGCTCAAGACGGCGCCGACCTGGAGCGATCTCGACCATCTCTATTCCGGACGCGTGGCGGGCCTGATCCTGACCTTCGTCGTCGCCGGCGTGTTCTGGATCAGTCATCATCGGCGGCTTGCGCGCCAGCCCGAGGCTGGCCGAGGCGTGGTGTTGCTCAATCTGTTTTTCCTGCTCTCGATCATCCTGCTACCAGTCACCAACGGACTCTATGGCAGTTACCGGCTAAGCAGTGCCGTCGCGGTGCTCTATGGCCTGCATCTGACCGCGATTGCGGGCCTCAATGCCTGGCTCTGGTGGCTCGCGGCCCGTGCCAGCCGTCTTCACGAGATCCTTCCTGCGATCTTTCCAGTGCTGGTGTTCTTGCCGGGCACGCTGGTGGCCGCGGTTGCGCCGGAATATGCGCAATTCGTCTGGTTTCTCGCCTTCGGCGCGTTGTTGATGCACCGGTTCGTCAAGGGGAATCCGGCCAGAGACACCTGAGGGTCATCTCACGTCTGCTGTCGCGCCAAACCCATCGGCCGGCAGGAAGAGCTTGATCGGGCGGATTTCGTAGACCGCGCCCGGATTGACCTTGCGTAGCTCCCGCGCGGCGGCGACCGCGCCGGCCTCGTCCGAAAACTCCATGATGTAGAAGCCGAGAAGCTGCTCCTTGGTTTCGGCAAAGGGCCCATCGAGCACCATGCCGGCGCCGGGACCGCGCAGCGTGCGCGCCCTCCTGGTCTCGTCGAGCCGCGCTGCCGGCCCGAAATGTCCCTTGGCTTTCAAGGGTTCTTGGACCTTGCGAAGGCCTGTCATGACGGCGGCGTCCTCCTCCTTCGTCCAGGACATGACCTCGCTTTCCACGTGATAGGCCAGGATGGCGTAGAGCATCGTCACCTCGCTACTTTTGCACCTTTGCAAGGACGTATGACGGCCGATGAGTCCGACAATCACCGATCAGGAAATATTGCGTGATCGCGCGGGCAACGAAACCGTCCTGAAACCCGATTGTCCGGCTTCGTCTTGAACGCGGGTTCCCGCGATCGCGACTGATGGCGGCGAAGAACACGACAGGCAGCGGCGGAGGCTTCAATGTCAGCTCGGACCATCAAGATCATCAGCGATGCGCGGCGCGCGACGCCATCAGAACCGGCCGATCTTCACGACGGTGCCGGCCACCATCGCTACTACGGCAGCTCGATCCTGAACGGCGGTGAGCCGATCGTCGAAAGCCGCCGGGGAAAACGGCCGCGCAATGTCTGCGGATTCTAGGGAGTGCGGCCCGTGAGCATGTCCGTGCACGAGCGGCATCGCGTGCTCTGATCGGCCAGACGGTCAGGACTCGTTCAGCACCTGCCTGACGAGCTGCTCGCGCAATCTGGCGAGCTCGCCGCTTGCGGTCATCTCCTCGATCACTTTTCCGACCTTCGGCACGAGGTCGCGGTGGCGCTCGTGCAGATAGTGGTAGATGTCGATACGCTCGAGCGGCGGCGAGAGCGGATAGATCCGTGCCTGGAGGTTGAGCTTGCGAACCGCGACGAGGCCGCTGAAGAGGTCGGTGACCATCAGGTCGAAACGGTCGGCGTCCAGCATCTGGATCAGGCTCTCAAGGTTCGTGGTCGCCGTGACGCGGCTCATTCCGCGCGTTCCGTTTTCCGAGGAGCCGACGCCACGCACGATCCCGATGCTGTAGTCCTTGATCGAGTCCCAGCCGGCGACGTCAAAACGAAGCTTCGTCGCGAAGGCAGAAGGCTGGATATAGTTGATCGCGGGCGTGACCCGGACCAGCGTCGGGTAGTCCTTGGACAGCGTGCCGATCCGCTGGATCTCGCCGTCGAGCTCGCCTGCACTCGAAAGCGCGAGCGCACGCTTGCCAGGCACATCCTCGAATTCGAGCTTGATGTTCAGCTGCGCATAGACCACGCGCAGCATCTCGCCGCCGACATACTGGTCGGGGATGTTGGCGATCCGCGCCAGCCGGATGACCGACTGTGCCTGTGAGGGGTGGGCGAACAGCAGCAACGCGCCGAAAAGACATATCCGCCACATCACCCGTCTCCCACTCATCCTTGCTACCACTGGATTGATGATTCGGTGGGATCTACCGCGGATGGTGATTGGCCCCGCGAATCACAGCGACCATCCGCCACCCGCGATGCGGGGTCTACTCCGCACTTTCACCGATGACATTTTAGCACGCATGGTGCTAGTTTGCGCAGGCTTCCTGCGGCTGGGCGCAAAGATTGCCCCCCACAGACGAATATTCGTCCAGGATCTAGCAGGGAGGCTGCCCGAACGGGTCGGGTCTTCCAGGGGAGCCGAACTGTCGAACCGCGGCAGGCCGTAACGGGCCGACGCAGGATCGTCGCCATCTCGGGGGAGTGGTGCATGGGCAACGCAGGTGAGCACGATCCCAATCGCGGCCGCGCCATCGCGCCGGCGGCCGCGAATGAGGATCTGGCCCGAATCGGGGTCCCGATCGGTTCCCTGCTGCCGCGCGTGTTCGCCTGGTTTCGCAGCGGCATCGGCCTGCGCCTGCTCGCCGCCGTGCTTCTCTTCTCCTCGATCGTGACGCTGACGCTGACCGCGCTTCAGCTCTATCTGGAATATCAGCGCGAGGTCGGCATCATCGAGACGCGGCTCGACGAGATCGGCCGGAGCTATCTCGGCAGCCTCGGCGAAAGCCTGTGGAGTCTCGACAGGAACCAGCTCGAGCTCCAGCTCAACGGCATCCTTCGGCTGCCGGACATTCAGGCGGTCGAGATTCGCGAATTCGCCGATCGTCCCAACCCGATTCGGGTGGCGGTCGGCGACAGGGGTGGCCGCTCGGTGGTGGTCCGCGACTATCCGATCGACTACGTCACACAAGGCGAGAAGCACAGGATCGGCACGCTGCATGTCGAGGCGACGCTGACCGACGTCTACAGGCAATTGCTGAATCGAGCCCTGATCATCCTGGCGAGCCAGGCGGCCAAGACGTTCCTCGTCTCGCTCTTCATCATCTACATGTTCCATCTGCTGGTGACCCGGCACCTCGTCGCCATCGCCGAGTTCGTCAGCAAATACACGCTGACGCGACCGCAGCCGCCGTTGCACCTGGAGCGCGGGCCGTCGCACGAGACCGACGAGCTCGACAAGGTGATCGACGCATTCAACGCCATGTGCGCGAGCCTGCAGCGCGCCTACGGCGATCTGCGGCTCGCCAACACCAATCTGGAGCGCGATCTCCAGGTCCGGCGGCGTGCCGAGGGTGATGCGCGCCGCAGCGAGCAGCGCTTCCGCGACTACGCGGAAACCGCGTCCGACTGGTTCTGGGAGACCGGCCCGGATCACGTGTTCACTTACATCTCGGATCGCGCGGGCTCCTTCGGGATGATGCGCAATCGCGTGGTCGGCAGGCGGCGTCCCGACGGCGCAATCGATCTGGAAACCGAGCCGCAGAAATGGCGCGACCACATGGCGGCGCTGGAGCGCCACGAGCCGTTCCGCAAGTTCGAGTATCGCGGCCGCGATGCGGCCGGACGCATCAGGCATTTCAGCGTCAACGGCCGGCCGGTGTTCGACGCCGACGGCCGCTTCCTGGGCTATCGCGGCTCGACCACCGACCTCACCGACCAGCACGAGACCGAGGAGCGGCTGCGGCAATCGCAGAAGATGGATGCGATCGGCCAGCTCACCGGCGGCGTCGCCCATGATTTCAACAACGTGCTGACGGTGATCACCGGGACCATCGAGATCCTTCAGGAGGGTCTTGCGGACAAGCCGCAGCTTGCAGCGATCGCGCAGTTGATCGACGACGCGGCGACGCGCGGCGCCGAGATCACCTCTCAACTTCTGACCTTCGCGCGGCGCCAGCCGCTCGATTCGCGGGAGATCGACGTCAACTGCCTCGTGGTCGAGACCGCGCGGCTGCTCAAGCCGATCCTCGGCGAGCACATCGAGATCGACGCCCAGCTCGCCGAAGATGCGTGGTTCGCGATGGCCGATCCGTCACAGCTTTCCTCGGCGATCGTCAATCTCGCCGTCAACGCGCGCGACGCCATGCCGGGCGGCGGCAAGCTCACACTTCAGACGGCCAATCGCGTGCTCGACGGCGCGGGCGAGCCCGGCGATCGCGAGATGGAGCCGGGTGAGTTCGTGATGATCGCGGTCTCTGATACCGGCCATGGCATCCCTGCCGACATCCGCGACCGCGTGTTCGAGCCGTTCTTCACCACCAAGGGCATAGGCCGCGGCACCGGGCTCGGGCTCAGCATGGTCTACGGCTTCGCCAAGCAGACCGGCGGCACGGTCGCGATCGACAGCGAGGAAGGCCGCGGCACGGTGGTGAAGCTGTTTCTGCCGCGTTCTATCGGCCGGATGGCGAGCCAGGCCGGGCCCGTGGCCGCGCCCAGCGTGCCACGCGGGCACGAGACGATCCTGGTGGTCGAGGACGATCCGCTGGTGCAGGGCTATGTGATCGCCCAGCTCGGCAGTCTCGGCTACCGGACGCTGGTTGCCGGCGATGGCGCGGCCGCGCTCGCGCTGGTGGGGCAGGGCATCAAGTTCGATCTCCTGTTCACCGACATCATCATGCCCGGCGGCATGAACGGACGGGAATTGGCCGAAGCGATCCGCGAGCGCCGTCCCGATGTGAGGGTGCTCTACACGTCAGGCTATACCGACGACGCCATCGTGCATGAGGGCCACCTCGATCCCGGTATCGCGCTGCTGAGAAAACCGTACCGGAAGTCGGAGCTGTCGCAGAAGATCCGCGAAGTGCTGACTGGCAGCTTGCCGTATTGATCCTGCGGGTAGCGCGAAAAAAGACCAGCATGTGCGCGAAAAAGAAAAGGCGCGGCGGGGAAGACCCCGTCGCGCCCGATTTGTTGTCTCGCTGGTCCAGGGCTGAGAGCGCCCCGCTGCCAGGCTTCACGTCGAGCCTAGCGGGCGATCCCAGCGAGGTGACAGCGCTTGAGATAAGACACTGGATCACCTCCTTTCGTTGGTTTCGGGACACTCAATATAGGTCGAGATCGCGCGGAAGTTAAGGGGCGGAATTGTTGCCGCCGGGCTGGAATAAATCTCCGCCTGTTGTGATTTCGTCGAGCGCGTTCAGTTGTCGCCGTCATCCACGGCAGCGAGAGCCGCGCCGTCCGTCTCGGCAAATCCGGCCTGCAAAACCTCCTCGCGCTTGTGGCGCAGATGAGCGCGCAGGATGTGGGAAAGGCCTGTGCCGTCGCGTCGTTGCAAGGCATTGAGGATCGCTTCGTGTTCCCTGACGGCGAGCGCCCAGCGCTGCTGCGTCATCGGCGTGACGTAGCGTGCGCGGCGAATGCGCGCCGTCACCGAATTGTAGAGGCTTGCGAGCACGGGATTGCCGGCGGCGGTAACGATCGCTTCGTGGATGGCGCGATTGCAGCGGTAATACTGGATCAGATCGCCATCGCGGTAATGCTGCGCCATCGCCGTTTGCGCGGCGGCAATCTCGTCGATCTCGTCCTCCGTGATGCGCTCGCAGGCGAGCTCGCCGGCGAGCGCCTCGAGGCCCTGGCAGACCTCGAAGAGATCGCGCATGTCCTTGTCGGTCAGCTTTGCCGCGCGCGAGCCGCGATGGGGCAACAATTGCACGAGGCCCTCGGCGGCGAGCACCTTGAGCGCCTCGCGCAGCGGCGTGCGCGAGATCTGGAGCCGCTCGCACAGCTCGCGCTCGGGAATCCGCGCGCCCGGCGGGATTTCGCCGTCGAGCAGGATGTCGCGGATGCGGCTGACGACGTCCTCATGAAGCATCGGACAAATTTCTATTTTGCATGCAAAAATGAGTTTATCGACGAAAGTTTAGAAGTTCCAGCTTGAAAATTCAGAATTTTGCATTCAAAACTGCAAAAAACAAGACGGATACGGGGAAATGGACCTGGCAGTCGCGGAGGCGGAAGACCTCGTTTTCGAGCGTGAGGACGGCATCGGGCGGATTACTTTCAACCGCCCGCAGGCCCGCAACGCCTTGACCTTCGGCATGTATGAGCGGCTCGCCGCGATTTGCGAAGAGGCGAGCAGCGATCATTCCATCAAGGTGCTGGTGCTGCGCGGTGCAGGCGAAAAGGCCTTTGCCTCGGGCACGGACATCAATCAATTCCGTGAATTCAGGACGCCACAGGACGCGCTCGACTACGAGAACCGGATCGACCGCGTGCTCACCACGCTCGAGCAATGCCGGGTGCCGACGATTGCCGCGATCAACGGCTTCTGCACCGGCGGAGGGGCGGGGATCGCAGCGGCCTGCGATCTGCGCATCGGCACGAAGAGTGCGCGTATCGGATTCCCCATCGCGCGAACGCTCGGCAATTGCCTGTCGATGTCCAATGTCAGCCGTCTCACCGCGCTCATAGGGGCTGCACGCGTCAAGGATCTGATCTTCACTGCGCGTCTTGTTGATGCCACGGAAGCCGCAAGCGTCGGCCTGCTCAGCGAAATCGTCGAGGATGGCGCGGCACTCGACAAGCGTGCCGACGAGGTCGCTCGCCTCGTCGCGAGCCACGCGCCGCTGACGCTGAATGCGACCAAGCAGGCGGTGGCCCGCTTGCAAAAGCGGCTGACGCGGGAGGAGGGCGAAGACCTCATCCTGATGTGCTACACGAGCCAGGATTTTCGCGAAGGGCTCGATGCGTTCCTCAACAAGCGCGCCCCGCAATGGCGCGGCCAATAGGACGAGCCGATGAAAAAGGATCAATCGCACGCCACCGCTCGCCCCACGGGACCGCTGGCCGGCCTCAAGGTCATCGATCTCACCCATGTCATGGCCGGGCCGACCTGCACCTTGATGCTCGCCGACATGGGCGCCGACGTCATCAAGATCGAGAAATGGCCGAACGGCGATGACACCCGCCATTCGGTGCCGCCGAAGATTGGCGACGAGGCCGCCTCCTTCCTGATGATGAACCGTAACAAGCGCGGCATCGTGCTGGATCTGAAGACCTCCGGCGGCAAGGAGGTGCTGCGGAGGCTGATAGCGAGTGCCGACGTGCTGGTCGAGAATTTTGCCCCGGGCGCCATGGAGCGCCTCGGCTTCGGCTACGAGGACCTGCACAGGGAGTTTCCGTCGCTGATCTATTGCTCGCTGTCGGGCTTTGGCCGCACCGGTCCCTACAAGCACCGTCGTGGCTTCGATCTCGTCGCGCAGGCGATGAGCGGCATCATGAGTTTTACCGGCGAGCGCCCCGATGGTCCGCCGGTGAAATGCGGCCCGCCGCTGTCCGATATCACCGCCGGCCTGCTCGCGAGCATGGGCATCCTCGCGGCCTACACGCATCGCCTGAAGACCGGCGAAGGGCAGTGGGTCGAGACTTCGCTCTATGAAGCAGCCCTGGTGCAGACCTATTGGCAATCGACGATTGCGCTGGCCGCGGGCACCGCGCCGCGCGCAATGGGGTCGGCGCATCCGCTCAATGCGCCGTATCAGGCCTTTGAAGCCTCCGACGGCTGGCTGGTGGTGGGCGGCGCCAACAAGAAGCATTGGCTGTTGATGCTGGAAGCGCTCGGCGCGAGCGAGCTCGCCGCCGATCCGCGCTTCGCCACCGGTGCCGACCGCATGGCGCATCTGAAGGAGCTCGAGAAGGTTTTGAGCGAGCGCTTCCGCACCAGGACGCGGGCGCATTGGCTCGCGGCGCTGGATGAGAAGGGCGTGCCGTGCGGACCCGTGCACGACATGCTGGAAGCCTTGAGTGATCCGCAGACGCTGGCGCGCGAGATGGTCGTCGAGGTCGAGCATTCGAGGCTCGGTCCGGTGAAGACCATCGGGCTTCCCGTCAAATTCTCGGAGACGCCTGGCAAGGTCCGTTCCGGTGCCCCCGTCTATGGCGAGCATACGCACGAGGTGCTGGCGGAATACGGGTTCGATGAGGAGCAGATCGAAGCGCTCGAAAAACAGGGCGCAATCGTTTCGGCGTCCACACAGCGCGAGGAACGAGTCGCCTGACAGGACGTCGATACGACGGACCAGAACAACCGATAAAAACAAAAGATCAGCCGGAGGAAACCATGCGTAGCACGTCAGCACTTCTGCTTTCCGCAGCCGCGGTCGTCCTCGCCGGCACGATGCCGGCGTCTGCGGCCTGGCAACCGCAGAAGCCGATCGAGTTCGTTGCCACGGCTGGGCCGGGTGGCGGCACCGACAACCTTGCGCGCGCGGTGCAGAACATCATCACCAAGTACAAGCTGACCGAGCAGCCGATCGTCGTCGTCAACAAGGGCGGTGGCAGCGGTGCCGAAGGCTATGTCTACGGCAAGGTCTCTGCGGGCGATCCCTACAAGGTGATCTTCGGCACGTCGAATGCATGGCAGCAGCCGCTCGTCTCCAAGGTCGCCTTCAACTACACCGACCTCACCCCGATCGCAGCGATGGCGCAGGACGAGTTCTTGCTCTGGGTCAAGCAGGACGCGCCCTATAAGACCGCGGGCGACTATCTGAAGGCGGCGGCATCGAGCGAATTCAAGATGGGCGGCGCGCAGTCAAAGGACACCGACGAGGTGCTGACCCGCATGATCGAGAAGACCGGTCATGTCAAACTGACCTACATCCCCTTCAAGAGTGGCGCCGAGGCCGCCGTGCAGCTCGCCGGCGGGCACATCGATTCCCACGTCAACAATCCGAGCGAAAGCCTGGGACAATGGCGCGGCGGAACGCAGCGTCCGCTCTGCGCCTTCAGCCCGAAGCGGCTGCCGCAGGGGCCGAAGATCACCGCGACGGAAGGCTGGAGCGACGTTCCGACCTGCGTCGAGCAGGGCCTCGACATCAAGCAGTACGAGCAGCCGCGCACGGTGTGGCTGCCTGGCAAGGTCACGCCGGACCAGGCCGCGTTCTATGTCGACCTCATGAAGAAGGTGCAGGCGACGCCGGAATGGAAGGACTACATCGAGAAGACCTCCCAGGTCGACACGTTCCTGACCGGCGGCGACTTCGACAAGTTCATCAAGGAAGATCTCGAGCACCTCAAGCAGGTGGCGAGCGAGCAGGGCTGGCTCATCAAGTGAAACGGCGAAGCACCGCGCCATGATGTCCTGTCGTCACCCGCCCTCCAGGAGCCCTTGATGATATCGCGCCGCGCTCTTGAACTTTCGACCGCCATCCTCACCGGCAGCTTCGGCGCCGCGGTGGTCGTCTCCAGCCTCGACAACGGGATCGGGTGGTCGAGCGCGGGCGTGGACGCCGGCACATTCCCGTTCCTGACCGGCGTCATCATCGTTCTCGGCAGCCTGTACAATCTCGTGCGCGGCGCATTGCCGGCCGCGACGCTCGCGAGCGTTCCCGTGGCGATCACGCCGACCGAGCTGCGCCGGCTCGCAAGCCTGTTCGTGCCGGCCGCAATTTTCGTTGCGGCGATTCCGCTGCTCGGGATGTATCTCGCCTCGGCCATCTATATCTTCGCGGTGCTCGCGATCCCCAGACATCAGTCCATGCCGCGCGCGCTCGCCATGGCGGCGGCGACAGCGCTCGCGCTCTACGTCGTGTTCGAGCGCATGTTCCAGGTGACGCTGCCACACGGCGCGCTTGCCGCCGCGTTCGGGTTCTGACGGAGACGTCGATGGATAATCTCCAGGAACTCCTGCACGGCTTCACGATCGCGGTCACGGTGCCGCATCTGGTGCTGATGGTGATCGGAGTGCTGCTCGGCATTCTCGTCGGCGTGCTGCCGGGGCTCGGCGCGCCGAACGGCGTGTCGCTGCTGCTGCCGCTGACCTTCGGCATGCAGCCGGTATCGGCGATCATCCTGCTCTCCAGCATGTATTGGGGTGCGCTGTTCGGCGGCTCCGTCACTTCGATCCTGTTCAACATTCCCGGCGAGCCATCGTCGGTGGCGACCACCTTCGACGGCTATCCGATGGCGCGCGACGGCCGGCCCACGACCGCGCTCGCTACCGCCTTCGGCTCGGCTGCGTTCGGCGCGCTGGTCGGCGTCATCCTGATCACCTTCCTGGCGTCATGGGTGGCGCAGGTCGCGCTCGCTTTCGGGCCGCCGGAATATTTTGCGGTCTATTTCCTTGCCTTTGCGAGCTTCGTCGGTATGGGCGGCGCGGCGCCGATCAAGACCGTCGTGGCGCTCGCGATCGGTTTTGCGATCGCTGCGATCGGCATCGACACGGTCTCCGGGAGCGTCCGCCTCACGATGGGCGTCGACGAGCTCGTGAAGGGCGTGAGCTTCGTCGTCGCGGTGATGGGCCTGTTCGGTATCGGCGAGCTCCTGGTCGCTGTCGAGGAGGAGGTTCACGCCCGCGCGGTCTCCTCGAAGATCGACTGGGGCGAGGTGTTTCGCGCGGTGGCGCGCCTGCCGCGGCATGGCGTTGCGCTGCTGCGCAGTGCGGCGATCGGATGCTGGATGGGAATCACGCCGGGCGGTCCGACCGCGGCGTCCTTCATGAGCTACGGCATCGCCCGGCGCTTCTCGCGCCGCGGCCGCCACTTCGGCACCGGCGAGGTCGAAGGCATCATCTCGCCGGAGACGGCCGATCATGCCGCCGGCACCAGCGCGCTGTTGCCGATGCTCTCGCTCGGCATTCCCGGCTCGGCCACCGCGGCCGTGATGATGGGCGGGCTGATGATCTGGGGGCTCAATCCCGGGCCGATGCTATTCGTCGACCAGAAGGACTTTGTGTGGGGCCTAATCGCCTCGATGTATGTCGGCAACATCGTCGCCGTCGCGCTGGTGCTGCTGACCGTCCCGGTCTTCGCCGCCCTGATGCGGATTCCGTTCGTGATTATCGCGCCGCTGATCGTGATCATCTGCGTCGTCGGTGCCTATTCGGTGTCGAATTCCTATCTCGACGTGGTCATGATGCTCGGCTTCGGGATCGTCGGCTATCTCTTCAAGAAGCTGTTCTATCCGCTGGCGCCGCTGGTGCTCGCGATCGTCATCGGCGACAAGGCGGAGGACGCGTTCCGGCAGTCGATGCTGATGTCCAAGGGGTCGCTCGGAATCTTCTTTGCCAACCGGCTGGTGACCTGCCTGGTGGTCGCCGGCATCGCGCTGTTGCTGCTTCCGCTGGTGTTGCAGCTCACGCGCATCTGGCGCAAGCCAACGTCGCCCGCACACGAGACGACAAGCCAGGAGAAGGTGATCATATGACCGCAAAGCCGCTCGTTGCTCTCGCAATGGGAGACCCCGCCGGCATCAGCCCGGAGCTGACGGCGAAGCTCGTGGCGCTCGACGACATCCGCGCCCGCGCCCGACTGGTCGTGATCGGTGACCGCCGTATCTTCGATGAAGGCGCGCGCGTTGCCGGCGTTACGCCGGAGCTGAAGACGGTGGAGCAGGGCGCCGATCTCCGCGCGGCGGAGGGCGACGCGTTGTTCGTCGATCTTGGCCATCTCGATCCGGCGGAGGTCGAACGCGGCGTTGCGAGCCTTGCCGGCGGCGGGTTCGCGCTGGCCAATTACCGGCACGCGCTCGAGCTTGGCCGCGACGGCCGCGTCGATGCGGTCTGCTTCACCCCCTTCAACAAGCAAGCGATGCGGCTTACCCGCGCCGACTATGACGACGAGATCGCGTTCTCGGCGGAAATCGCCGGGCTCAAGACCGCGGCGAGCGAGTTCAACGTGCTGGGCGAGCTCTGGAACGCGCGGGTCACCTCGCACATCCCGCTGAAGGACGTCGCTGCGCGATTGTCCGCTGAGCGCATCCATCGCGCGCTGAAGCTGACCGACAGCTGCATGCGCAACGCCGGCTTTGCGCGGCCGCGCATTGCAGTCGCCGGGCTCAATCCGCACGCCGGCGACGGCGGCAATTTCGGCCGCGAAGAAATCGATATCATCGCCCCCGCGGTCGAAGCCGGCCAGCGCGATGGCATTGTCGCTGAGGGACCGTTCCCGGCCGACACGGTGTTTCTGCGCGCGAAGAACGGCGCCTTCGATGCGGTGCTGACGATGTATCACGACCAGGGACAGATCGCGATGAAGCTGATGGGCTTCGATCGCGGCGTGACTCTGCTCGGCGGCTTTCCGTTTCCGATCTGCACGCCCGCGCACGGCACCGCCTACGACATCGCAGGCAAGGGGATAGCATCCACCGGCGCTAGCCGTGCCGCGCTCCTGCTCGCTGCCGAGATGGCCGACCGTCGCGAAGAAGTAGAGGAGGTGCGGGCCGCGGCGTCCTGAGCCTGTTCGCAACGCCTAAAAGGCGGGGTCTGGACGGTTGAGGCGCCCGGCGCGCCGTGTTAGGGGATGCCCAGATGCGGGTGTAGCTCAATGGTAGAGCAGCAGCCTTCCAAGCTGAATACGAGGGTTCGATTCCCTTCACCCGCTCCAATGATTTCAATGGCTTAGACTGCGAGCGCTCCCAACTTCCGACAAGTCGGGCTGAACACTTCCGACAAAGTTTTCGCGATCTGTTCGCGAAAATTCGTGCCCCATAAAGGCCGAGTTCAATCTCGAGCGAGGGCTCAGGCGTTCTGGCCGCGCTTCTTGATGCGCTTCAGCTGGGCCACCTGCTTGCCCTCGTCGTTGCCATGGAGGTAGTGGCCCATCGCCTTGGTCGATGACCATTGGCCTTTCTTCATCAGCTCTAGCTCTGTCAGGCCGGACGTTACCGACTCGGTCGCGCCGCCGTGGCGGCCGAACGAGGTGAAGGTTAGTGGCTGTGGTTCACCGTTAGAGTCCATCAATGGGGGCAGGCCAGCCGCGTCGATGATCTCCCGGCACTTGCGCTCAACCTGCGTCAGCTGCTCGTCCTTGCCAACCCATGGGCGGCCGGTGCCGTCCCGGCGAAGCATCAGTCCGCCGGTTGGCCGCTTGGCCTTGATCTCGTCCAACTCCCTGATCAGCGTTGGGTAGAGCGGCTCGCCGTTGTCATCGAAAAGCGGCTCCCACGAGCCGGTGCCGGTTTTCCAGTTGATGACGTAGATGTGGTTCGGCCGGTCGGTGGGGCGGTAGTGCTTGACCTGGAAACGGATAAAGATGTGCGCCTTCCGCTGCAGCAATTCCCAGCCGATCATAGCGGCCGTTGCCAACGACGGGTAACCCATCTCGACAGCCTTGGCGCGGAAGATCATCAGCTGTTCGAACGTCGCATGTGGCGTCTCGCGCGTATCGCCTGACACCAGTCCCATCTTCTCGAAGGGATTCTTCAGTGGAAACACGCCAGGATTGGCGCGCGAAACCGTGTTCCATGCGTTGCGCGCGGTCTTCATCGCGTGGTTGGTCGTAGTGCGGCGCTGGACCAGAATCTCGTTGCCCCCTGCGTCCTTTTCTCTTTTGTGAAGCAGCCTCTTGAACAGGTCATCGACGAACGCGGTGTCGAGACTCGTGACGCGCCTAGTGCCGAGGCGCTTGCCGTCCTGCAGCACGTAGTCGGCAATCATGCCGATGCCGGTCTCGTGGACGCGCTGCTGCCCAGGACTCAGCGGGCGCGGACGCTTCGCGGTCGCCTCATTCCACGTCTTACGGAACTCATTGAACATCCAGTCGATGCTGCCCCTGATCACGCCAACGTCGGGCTTGCCGTCGTTGCCGTCAGTGCGCCAACTATCGAATGCGGGCAGCAGCACCGTCTCCGCGCGCTGGACTGCTGCGGCGTAGTCGGAGCCTAGCGGCTCGTTGCCGACGGAGCAGCCCTTCTTTCGCGCCCACGTCGGCACGTCGAAGAAGTAGAACCAACGTCCGCCCCACGGCTTGCGACGTACATAGCGCGGCAAGGGCAGGGCAGAGCGAGGCGGCTTCGGCTTCATAATAGTTTTCTCAATTGCTCAGGCGTCTCGATGACGGGCTCGCCGGTCTCGGACGCGCTGACGGCGATCTTGATGGTACCGTCCGCGGCCAGTTCAACACTTCTGACCTGCAAGCCGACGGATCGTATCGACTTGAGCGTCCGCTCGACCTCGGAAGGTTTTATGCGCCAAGAACCGGTACTCATGGCAATGTCCTGGTGGCACGTATTGATGACCCGAAGCGCTGCCGCCGTGGCGCCCCGCTTTGCCGCTCCGCGCTGTTCGAGTTTGATTACCACGCGGCCGGGGGGACCGCTCACGGTTTCACGAATCGTCTTCCTCCGCTTCGATCTGGCTAAGCGCACCCTTTGTGAAAGTAATGAGTTTGGAGAACATTTCGCGTTCGATCGCCGCAGTAACACTGATTGAGCGGCTGACCATGGTCTCGTCAATCGCGGTGGGATAGTAATCGAGGATCTCGCCGGCGCTGCTGACCAGTTGGCCGCGCCAAGGGCGAGTGACGCGGATTTCGTAAAAAGAATCCCCTATAAAGATATGGTCAAAAGTCCAAATCGGCATTTGTCCAGCTAGCAACAGCCCAACATCGCTCCTGAAGGTGGGCTTGCCGCTTTCGATCCACCAACTTTTGTATTGCTTTGATGGCACGGGCATTGCCCTGCACAGATCCGCAACGCATTCGTCAACCTTGGACAGCGATTCAGCCGCCAGAAGACTGATTAGAACCGCGGCAAAATTTTCGGCAGTGAAGGGGACACCGCTGCCGGGTCCGCGACCTGTTGTTGGTTCCAGGACGCCGATGTTCACGAGCGCTCTTTGTCGCTCGTACAGCGCGGCGGGGGAAACGCCCAATATCGGAGCTACGCCCTGCAGGAACGATTTGAGACCAGCCATGAACCAAACCAAATCACAAAAAGTGGTGGGCGTCCACCTCTTTTCCTTTATTGGTCGGACAGTTTGAGTCATAATGGTGGTGGTAATACACCACTTAGACCCGATCGGAAACGGCAGGAGTCAGATATGGCCAAACGAAACGAAATCTTCCCGTCAAAGTACCTGAAGGTGAGTGATCTGAACGGCAAGCCGCACGTGCCCGAGATCGAGCGCGCTCCGACCGAGACGCTCGGCAGCGGCGGCAATGCGGAGACCAAAACTGTCTTGTACTTCCGTTGCGGCATGAAGCCGTTGCCGCTCAACATGACCAACTGGGACAGCGTCGCTGCGATCGCCGGTGACGACACCGATAACTGGCCCGGCCATCGCATCGAACTCTATCCGTCCACGACGACGCTGCGCGGTAGCACTGTCGACTGCATCCGTATCCGCGCACCGAAGGCCCCGCCGGCCGCCAAGGTCGGCGACGCAATCCCGTTCTAGGGAGACGCGCCGTGATCCAGACAGCCTTGGCTCTCGCGGCGCGGGGACTTCATGTCTTTCCGTGCCGGCCGCGTGACAAGCGGCCGGCAACGGCCAACGGTCTCAAGGACGCCACCACGGATCAGGACATCATTTCGGCATGGTGGCAGCGACAGCCCGATAACAACATTGCTATCGCGACCGGTGCGGCGTCCGGCGTCTTCGTGGTCGACGTTGATGGTCGTGATGCCGAAGCCGCGTTGCGCAAGCTTGAAGTAGAGCATGGCCCCTTGCCCGCGACCGTCGAGGCCATCACGGCTCGCGGTCGCCATATCTACTTCAAATGGCCAAAGGAGCCGGTGCGTAACTCCGCAGGCAAGATTGGACGGCACATCGATGTCCGGGGAGAGGGCGGCTATGTACTGAGCCCACCGTCCATCCACCCCAGCGGTCGCCCCTACTGCTGGAGCGTAGACAGTGCAAACGCGATCGCGGACGCGCCCGGCTGGCTGCTGGCCCTGCAGGCTGGCGCTCCCGTCGGCAAAACGCCTTCCCTGGAATGGCGATTGCTGATTGAGGGTGTCAGTGAGGGCGCACGCGACTGCAGCATTGCGAAACTCGCCGGCCATCTCCTGCGCCATCACATCGACCCTTTTGTCGCTCTCGGCCTGCTGCAGTCGTGGAACGCTACCGACTGCACGCCCCCACTGCCTCGCGGTGACGTCGAGCGCATTGTGAACAGCATCGCTGGCAGGGAGCTGCGGAGACGCGGTAATGGCTGACAACATCGTAAAGTTGGCTGCTCTGCAGGATGCCGGCGAGCCCCCAGCCAGCTCGGAAGACGCGCTTGCACTTATCTACGCGGAGCGGCACGCCGCCGATTCCCGTTACGTTGCAGCCTGGGGGCGGTGGTTCGTCTATGACGGCAGCCGCTGGGGTGCCGATGACACCTTGCACGCGTTCGACCGGGCTCGCGTCATCTGCCGAGAGTTCGCGCCGCAATCCAGCAAGCCCACCGCTGTGGCATCGGCCAAGACCGTTGCCGCCGTGGTGCAGCTTGCCCGCGCCGATCGCCGCCTTTCTGCGACCGTCGAGCAGTGGGACCAGAACCACTTGCATCTGCTCACGGCCGCTGATGGCGATATCCCGGCTGCGGTCTACGACCTGGCTACGGGACTGTCCCGCGAGCCGGACCCGCTCGACTATATGACCAAGTCCACGGCTTGCGGGGCCGCACCACCCGGCACGCCTCACCCGCAGTGGAGTGCATTCCTCGAGCGCATCACGGCCGGCAATGCCGAGCTGCAGGGTTTCCTGCAGCGCTACATCGGATATTGCTGCACCGGCCTCACGACCGAGCACGCCTTCGTTTTTGCCTACGGCACAGGCGCGAACGGCAAGAGCACGTTCATTAACACGCTTGTCCGCATTTTCGGTGACTACGCGACCGTTGCCGATATGGGCACATTCGTCTCGAGCAACACCGAGCGCCACCCGACCGATCTCGCCAAGCTCCGCGGCGCGCGCCTAGTTGTTGCGCAGGAAACGCAGAAGGGGCGTCGCTGGGATGAGACCAAGATCAAGGCCCTGACAGGTGGTGACAGGTTGACCGCCCGGTTCATGCGGCAGGACTTCTTCGATTTCGTGCCGACTTTCAAGTTGTTCATCGCCGGCAACCACAAGCCGCGCATTGGCACCGTCGACGAAGCCATGCGGCGGCGCTTGCTGCTTGCACCCTTCACCGTCCGGATCCCGGCCGGCGAGCGTGATCCTGGGCTACCCGAAAAGCTGTGGGGCGAGCGCGCGGCGATCCTGCGCTGGTGCCTCGACGGCTGCCTGCAATGGCAACGGGATGGGCTCGCAGCACCTGCCCTGCGTGCGCGAGGCGACCGACGAGTACTTCCGGAGCCAGGACACGGTCGGCGAGTGGCTGGAGGACTGTACCGAAGACGCGGCCGATACCGCTTTCACCCGCATGAGCGCCCTGTTCGCTTCCTGGAAAGTTTGGTGCGAGGAACGCAATATCAAGCCCGGGAGCACCATGGGGTTATCCGGCATGCTGGAGGATCGTGGCTACGAAAAGCGGCGCGAGTCACATACGGGCCAGCGGGGCTTTGCTCGCGTTCTTATCAAGAAGCACTGAGTGCGGTGACAGGTCCGACAGGTTTCTCCATTATGGACGTCACGCGCGCGCGCGTAACGGGGATAACCGGATAGCCTGTCGGACCTGTCACCCGCCTCAAAAAACCCGATCGAGAGAAGTGATCAGTCAAGATGCCGCGGAGGGACATTCGCCGGCCGGGACGGATCGCGTTATACTGTGACTAACGTCCCAATGAACCGGTCGGATGTTGAGCCAGAAACCATCATGCGATGGCATTGGATACGCTAGGGCGCCAACAGGAGGGGGGTAGCTCCACCCCGTAAGCATTTGCCCAGAAAGAAAATTCCAACTGATTTACGGTCAATGGCGCGGGGGCACACCGCGTTGTGCGTCAGGACGCTTGCGGGGATCGTCAGCCAAGAGGCCGCACCACCGGCCGCGCGCGTAGCTGCGGCAGGCATCCTGCTGGATCGCGGCTGGGGCAAACCGATGCAGCCCATTGCCGGCGACGATGGTCAGCCGTTGACGATCGTCATCCGGCAACTCCTCGAGCCGTCTGATGTCGATCTCACGCCGACTGGTCCGACCGCCGGGCGGGTAAACTGATCCTTTTGGGGACTGATTACCGAATGGACGCCACGTTAGTCGTGATCTTCAAGTTTTGCGATGTGAGGAAATAGCCGACGAGAGCTAGGATCGTAGGCTCTCTCGCTGGGTAGGCGCGCGCAAAAAGACCGCGAGCCAAGAGGTTTCTGACGCTGCTCGCGTCCTCACATAATCTAGCTAACATTTGAGGACTTCCCATCAGACGCGGTGAGGTATGCAAAACGGAATCGCAGGGATTCTGAAATGTTCGTACGAGTTCTCCACGCAGAGTGTTACAAATTGATCTAACGGGCGTTACATCAAGACGTGTATGGGGCTTTTGGCGCGTGGCACAGGGAAAATTTATCTCCTACCTGCGGGTTTCGACCGACAAACAGGGACGTAGCGGCCTTGGTATCGAAGCGCAGCGCGAGGCCGTTACGAGCTACCTCAACGGGGGCCGGTGGACGCTCGTATCTGAATATGTGGAGACGGAGAGCGGCCGGAAATCGGACCGGCCGAAGCTGGCGGCGGCGCTCTCGCACGCCAAAGCCATCGGGGCGAAGCTGGTATTCGCGAAGCTGGACCGATTGACCCGAAACGTGGACCTCCTGCGATCGCTTGTCGCCAGCGATGTCGATTTGGTGTTCTGCGACCTGCCGAGTGTTCCTCCTGGGCCTATGGGAAAGTTTCTGCTCACTCAGATGGCCGCGGTCGCAGAGTTGGAAGCCGGTTTGATTGGCGAGCGCACCAAGAAGGCTCTGGCCGCCGCAAAGGCCCGAGGCGTGAAGCTTGGTAACCCGAACGGCGCTCGTGCCCTGCGCGGCAAGCAGACAGGCAACGCTGAAGCAGTCGCCAAGATCAAGGAGAAGGCGGCGCAGCGTGCAATCGATCTCCAAGGCATCATCGAGGGCATCAAGCGAACGGGCGCTACCAGCGTTCGCGCTATTGCGCATGAGCTGAATCAGCAAGGCGTCAGAGCGCCCCGCGGGGGTTTGTGGCATCCGACCGCCGTGGCGCGTCTTGTCAGAACGGCAGGCGCCTGAATGGATCGCCAGACCGGGCACGCATCCAACGGCTCCGGCAGGGAATACCTGTCGCCGAAGGCGATGATGCTGGCGCACAGCCGGCAGGCCCGGGGGGCTAATGTCGGGATTGCATCAGTGCGGGTACCTGAACCAGTACCCAGCTCATTTTTGCGCGCTCGTCGCCGCCGGTCGAACGGAGGACTGGGCATGTCAATGCCCACAGATGGTGAGTAAGCGATCGCTACCGCGAACAGGTTTGCGAGTGCACTTGTGATGCGCGCCCTGCAATTAACAAGCTCTGTTGTTAGCTTCGTCGCATTCCGCCGATCAGTCGCAGTGGATGAACGCTATGGTCCAGCTAAGAGAAAAGCGTTTACGAACTATTCCCGAACTGGTGATGGCGCGACTAGCTAGAAAGATCGGACGTGGCCATGACGCAATGTACCATGGGACGCGTCAGCTGCCTTGCATACTCCGTACGGGAATGTTGCTTCCGGCCGACGTTGGAGATCCCGCGGTCTTCCTCACCAGGTCTCCGGACGTCGCAGCATATTGGGCCGACACGACAGTCGGAAAGAACGAGGAATATTGCGGCGGCATCTTGGTCTTAAATCGAACCTCCTTAATTCAGAATTATCGCCTGGAGCCTTCGCGCTACCCTGAGAATTGGATTGATGAGCGTGAAGAGAGTATTTGGTATCGCTGTGTAAATATTCGTCGCCATCTTCTGGGCGTTGTGCGCCAACCGGACCAACATGGCGTTTATGGCTGGTGGTACCAAGGGGAACAAGAGGAGTTCTTGACGCAAGCGCAAGCAAGATCATTGCACCGAATTGTCAGCGAGGGACGGGCCAAGGTACGCAATGTCATTGTTCAGCAGCGGGGACATGCTGCGGCAGTTTCGTCGATCAGTGGACGCGCGACCGTCGGTTAATCGAGATTGGCACATGCCGGCGTGCCACGGGGCAGTAGTCACCAAGGCATCAGCGCGCAATCGATCTTTGCGCCGTGGTTGTTTCCTCTCAGCTAGGATAGAATAATTTGGTGCGGTAGCGATCCCTATGCCTGCGACGAAAATGGGTTGCTGTGGAAGGACCGTCTGTCTGCCGCACACTCTCGCGAGGGGCCGATGACTAGCACCGTTTACTCGCCTGACATTCCGAAGACCGCCGAAGAGGTCGAGCTGGAAGACATCATCCGCGAGCTGGCTTATCGGCTTAAGGATGCTCGCGAGGGCAGCGCCGAGTACAAGATGATCGAGCGCCAGATGGAAGGCATCCGGCGCGGAAGCGAGCTGGGCGGCCTGCTGATGGAGGAATACGATATCGGTGGTCTCAGCGCGGTGCGTTACTGGTCGTAGTCGGACTGGTCCGTCAGACCGCCGATCGCGCCGGGCGGATTGCGTAGAGCACACGCTCCGCCCAACGGCTCTGGCGGCCCTCACGGTGGGCAGCTATCGCTGAAGGGGGGTGGGGACTCCGGGGGCGTTCACCCGGGATCGAAGCCACCAAGGTACCGGTATCGGTCAGTGACACATGTCTTTTTGTTCGCAGCCGTCTCGCCGGGTTCTGCCAGCCAAGTGGCTCCATGCGTGCAACGGTAGGGGAGCCGGGTCTCCTTGCTCCAAGCAACTCAATCGCTCGAACTGACCCTCTTGCGTCGGCGGTAGTTTGTGCCCCAGTCGCATCGTAGCCGCTTGGCCAACACGGCTGCTGTCCCCTCAGCGCCTGCCGCGTTGTCGTGCAGGCTATAGGCGGTCTGCTCGAAACTGCCATCGATGATCATCACATAGAACTCATGCTCGCCCTCGCGATCAACCCGCACGTGTTCGGGATCGTCGATCTGCAGCCGACCGAAGTCGGCGTGATCAATGAGGTGGACGACGGACATCAGCGCATCTCCCCCGGGGATGCAGTGCAGCGCAGACGGTTCGGCGCGGTCCTTCTTGCCACACAGCAACTATTGCCGATTGGGTAGCTCCCTGGTGTTGGGCTCGGAATAGACCATTATGACCTGACACCATCGCATTCAGATCGCTAGCAGGTAGGAACGGATCCTGGCCCCGATGACCGGCTTTAAGTGCGGGGATGCTGGGGGTACTTCCGACTACGATGCCTCTCGGTGACTCAGCGGGGTCCATGGGGGCGTTTGTGTGGGTCAAGGCTGCCCCTCCAGCTCGTGGAGGGAAGGACTCCTGGCGGACTCCTGAACTCGAGGGGCCGCTACCGAACCGGCGCGTGGCGACGTTCCGGCATCTGCTGCGTTTTGTCTCGTGGCCCCCTTGCTTTGGCGGACGGATGCGAAGGGACTGCATAGCAAAACGCCTGCACCCGCCGACTTTACTCCGGCTTCCAGAGCAAAGCGGACATCGCCGGAATTTCTGCACGGCCAGCCCAGTCGCGATTGACCCGAATGTATGGTCCGGCCGCGCGTTGCAAGAGGTTTCGTCAACCTGGCAGATGCGGTCTTGCATCAATGTATCCGGCCTCTGATTGGAGCGTGTTGGGCTCCGGGCCATCATGGATATCAGCGCGCATTTTTGGTCGGGTTGTCGATCGACGACCATGACTTCGCGGAGCCGTCCGCGGGCGAATCAACTCGCACCTTGCGCCGAGAATGCTGATGCAGTCGGCCCCAGGAAAAATCGTCGAATAGCCGGGAAATTTGGAGCAACCAAAGATCGTTTTGCGAGTTTGCTTCGATCACCGGCCGGGGCTCGTCCGTAGGCCGCCGGTGGCTGAGAGACCGCTAGCGCTCCCGCCTGCACAAAGGAGGAGCGCGCTACGCGGTCCCTTGAAGGTTACCGCCAGCGCCTGCACTAAATGGTAACTTCTAAGTGGACGGCGCGATGCGTAGCCCGCTCGCGGACGGCATTCGCCGTGTTCGCTGCAACTCTCCTGGTCGGTGTGACTGCCGCCGACCTTTCGGCCGAGGCGAGGCACCATCACAGCCATCAGGCACGTCACGCTGTGAACATGTCTGGCACCTCTTTGCATAGCGACAGCGCGTCGGCCGCGCCCTCATCGGAGAGCGGGCGCGTGTTCTCCGGCATTGCGTCGTTTTACGGGAACGAATCCGGCCGCCGGACTGCGTCGGGCCAGCGCTTCGACCAGAACGAGCTCTCATGCGCCCACCGCTCGCTGCCTTTCGGCACCAAGCTTCGCGTGACGTATGGCGGTCGCAGCGTGGTCGTCACGGTCAACGACCGCGGCCCCTTCATCCGCGGCCGGGTGCTCGACCTCTCGACCGCTGCGGCGCGTGCCGTCGGTCTAGCAAGTGCCGGCATCGGCCGTGTCACTGCGGAGGTCATCTTCCTGAGCGACGGAGTCTGGCGGGCACCCGCTAGGGAGTCCACTGGGACGCGCTTCGGCCAGGAAAGGTTACAGATCGTCAGTAAGCAGGGCGAGTGCCGCGGTAATGACCTTCATCGCCCTTCCTCCCCCGGCAACATAGCACACTCGTCGGTGCGTTCGTTGGGCGGACTAGCGCCAGAACGAGCACAACGGCGCTGGCCATACCGCCAGGATTTACCGCCAGAAATCCTTGAATCCGCGCTTGTCGCAACAACACCGCGACCGTATCGTCGTATTTTCCCTAGGAAAGGGACCAATGCGATACGGCCCTAACGGCGTCGTAGACGCCTCGCCGATTAGGCTTCGCGACGGCGGCCGCTCTGATCGAGGGTTGGTTTCACACTCAGGCGATCTCGTCTACCAAGATGCGGATGGCTAACTTCGATGACTTTGCTATCTATCGCAAATTAGCAAGCCACGAAGAATGTTGAGCGATGCCAAGGACGATTGGCTACCTTGAATGGAGGCAGTTAATTTCACGGTAGAGATTCCCGCTTCTGGCCCCTCGCGTCATTTGCTGCTTCTGCACAAATGCGAGCGCTATCGGGACCGAAGCGGACATCGATTGGTGGCGAGCACTGCCCGGCTTAGTCGCGAATGACCCACAAGGGACATCGGAGCGAAAACCAAACCGGCGGCGCTCATCGAATAGCTTACGTCGATGCTTTCGCATCCGGTCGCCGCGCAACGAGAATGTTGCTGAAACACTGCAACACTATCTCGCGTCTTTGGTTGCGGTGCGACGGGTTCCGATTTCCGCGTCTTCAAAGTACAAGTTGGCCATCGGGCTCATCTCAGCGAAATACGGATAACAAAACTGACCCGCGCCCAAATCGTCGGGTCTGGCAATGGTGCGTCTGGTCGTGTGTCCAATTTCCGGCTATGCACCGTCGGCAGTATCGGACGTTCATCATGCGGACCGGATGCCTCGTGGGTCGATACCTCGGTTCGAAGCGATGTAGTCGATCTCGCCACGCGTAGTGCCGATATCCATTAGCTCCCGATCACTTAGATCGCACAAGGTGGCTCGTAGTCTCTGGCGGCTGTGCCGTTCCTGTAGCGCACTCCAACATCTGTTGAAGAAGCTGGATACGCGTCGCGTCGATGGGGCGGTCTGTCCCAACCCTGTCGCATCATAGGTCGTGCTCATCGCGGCAGCTCCTGGGTGTGATTTCTACTCGGATGATGCCAAGCACGGGAGGGCACGCTTCACATTTGGCTTACATTCTCCTCACCGGCAGCTTATTCTTTACGTTCTGAGAGGTGCTAGGTCCGGGCATGATCAGAGCCTGAAGGAATGGCAGCTTGCGTTATCACTTCGAGGAGTTCGCACTCGACACTGACCGGCGCGAACTGCATCGCGGGACGGAAATGGTCTCCATCGCTCCACAGGTATTCGACCTGCTCGATTACCTGATCCGCAACCGGGAACGCGTTGTTAGTAAGGAGGATCTAATCAATGCCGTTTGGAACGGCCGTGTCGTGTCCGATGCAGCACTGACGACCCGTCTCAATGTAGCCCGCAGCGTGATTGGCGATTCCGGCGACGAGCAGCGCCTTATCAAAACGCTGCAGCGCAAGGGATTCCGCTTCGTCGGAACAGTGCTGGAGATACGAGGCCCGGGATGCACTGCAGTTCCCGACGACCGCGTAGAACCGCTGAAATCGGCCCTCGCGCTCCCCGACAAACCCTCCATAGCGGTGCTGCCGTTCCGAAACATGTGTGGTGATCCCGATCAGGATTACTTCGCTGATGGCATGGTAGATGAAATCACCACAGCGTTATCACGGTTCAAATTTCTCTTCGTGATCTCGCGCAATTCGAGTTTTACTTACAAAGGCAAAGCCGTCGACATCAAGCAGGTCGGGCGCGAACTCGGCGTGCGGTACGTGCTGGAAGGCAGTGTACGCAAGGCAGCCGGAAAGGTCCGCATCATCGGCCAATTGATCGATGCCGCGACGGGGGTGCACCTTTGGGCCGATCGATTTGAAGGTGACCTGACCGATATGTTCGCTCTCCAGGATCGGATGACCGAGAGTGTTGTTTCAGCCATTGCACCAAAAATGTTTCAAATTGAAATCAGTTTAGCTGCACGTCGGCCGAATGACCTTAGTGCCTACGACCTTTGTCTTCGAGCAGTACCGCATTTAACCTCACGCGCCCCGGGCGGAACGGTCGAGGCCCTTCGGCTTGCCTCTCGCGCCTTGGAGATTGACCCCCGATACGGCTTTGCTGCGACCCTTGCAGGAACCTGCCACTTTGTTAATGCGGGTGAGGGATGGACGGCCGATCCGAAGTCGGAAATTGCGGAAGGATTGCGGCTTCTCCGATTGGCAATTCGCATCGACGAGAACGACTCTGAGGCGTTAAGCGCACTTGGCCGTGCAACGGCTATGTGGTCTTGCGATTTCGATACTGCGCGAGAGTTGGCGGACCGTGCGGTCTCCTCTAACCCTAATGCAGCTGACGCATGGGTCCATCGAGGTCACACTTACTTGCTAGCGGGACGGCCCGAAGAGGCTATCAGGAGCTTTGAGCGCGCCATTCGAATAAGCCCATTTGACCGGCTACTTGCTTCAAATTTGGCAGGAATGGGTTTTGCATACATCGAGCTTCGTCGCTTTGACGAAGCAATCGTCGCTGGCAGGAAAGCCCGACGTCAGAGCCCCTCCTATGCGGCAGCTCACCGCTGTCTCGCGTCCGCTTTCGCGCTACTCGGACGCGATGCTGAGGCACATGAGGCTGCAGCGCGTGTGATTGAGTTCGACCCCGCCTTCACAATATCTGGGTGGATCGCTCGAGGCGGGCAATCCAATGCGAAACTAGTAATCGAGGGTTTTCGCAAGGCGGGGTTGCCCGAGTGAAGCCGGTGCACTTGTGCCGACGAGGTCATGGAATGGCCGCTTCTGGCGTGCGCCGTGAGAAGGCGGCGCTTTCCAGTGGGTGCAAGTCCCACCCGGCGAAACGCTCCAGCCGGAAGCAACCGGAGCAGCTATGGAGGTGACGAAGTGGCTGAAGCCTTCGGATAGCTGTCACGATATACGGTGACAGCGCGAGTGTGCAGGCCGTAACGCGAGTGAACGCTGAGCAAGCCTCGAAAAGGACGATGCACGGGCCGACCTGACGGCCATATCAGGGAAGGCTGACACGACTGGGGCGACGTGAGCGAAGCAATACCTCCAGTCGCTGTGCCGGGGTAGTGGCGACGGCATGTACACCAGGAAAGCGTACGCAACACGGGAGGCCCCAAGGCGTGGTCAGGGATGATCAACCGGACGCCCGCGAGGGACAGGCCGGGCGCCTTGAGGTGGCGGAGAGGTTTGTAGTACCGCTGAAGCCGGGTAACGCCGGCGGAGGGAAGGGACCTCAGTTCAAGACGAACGCAAGACGTGGTGAGGGACCTGGGGATTGGGCAACCTAACAACTCCAAAGAGTGTTCAGAAACTGCAGACGGCGTTACACGCGAAAGCGAAGGCAGAAGCCGGCTACCGCTTTTACGCTCTGTACGACAAGATCAGCCGGGAAGACATCTTGGCCCATGCCTATGCTCAATGCCGCTCCAACAAGGGCGCACCGGGTGTAGATGGGCAGGACTTCGCGGAGCTCGAGGCGTACGGGGTGCAGCGGTGGCTTGGCGAACTGGCGCTTGCGCTCAGGCAGGAGACGTATCGACCGGACCCTATCAGAAGAGTGTATATACCGAAGGCCAATGGCAAACTCAGGCCATTGGGCATCTCGACCGTGCGTGATCGGGTCTGCATGACAGCAGCGATGCTGGTGCTTCAGCCGATCTTTGAAGCCGATCTTCCACCAGAGCAATATGCCTACCGCACCGGGCGAAACGCCCAGCAGGCGGTGGTCGAGGTGGAAGCGCAGCTGTTCCGTGGCCATCCGGAAGTCGTGGATGCCGACCTCGCGGACTACTTCGGAAGCATTCCGCATGCCGAACTTCTCAAGTCGGTAGCGCGCCGAATTGTTGATCGGCGCGTGCTGCATCTGATCAAGATGTGGCTGGAATGTCCCGTGGAAGAAACCGACGATCGAGGAAGGAAGAAACGGACGACCGAGGCACGGGACAAGCGGCGAGGCATCCCGCAAGGCTCACCCATCTCACCACTGCTGGCGAACCTGTACATGCGCCGGTTTGTGCTGGGATGGAAGATGCTCGGGCTGGAGCGAAGCCTTGGCTCTCGCATCGTGACCTATGCCGACGATCTCGTAATCCTGTGCAGGCGGGGCAAAGCTGAAGAGGCCTTGCGACAACTGCGCATGATCATGGGAAGGCTGAAGCTGATGGTCAACGAGGAGAAGACACGAATCTGCAAGGTACCGGAAGGAGAGTTCGACTTCCTGGGCTACACGTTCGGGCGGATGTACTCAGCGAAAACCGGCCAGGCGCGCCTGGGCTACCGGCCATCGCGCAAGAGCATCAAACGCGTGATCGAAAGCATTCACGCGCTCACCGCCCGATCAGGAACTTGGCAAGAGACCACGGAGCTCGTAGGCCAGTTGAACCGCACGCTGCGCGGATGGGCGAACTACTTCAATGTAGGCACCGTCACCAAAGCGTATCGGGCGCTCGACAATTACGCGGCTGCGCGGTTGCGCCGGTGGTTGCGCTTCAAGCACAAGGTCAGGCGACGCAGGGGCGGAACCTATCCACTCTCGCACCTATACGGGTACTTCGGGCTCGTACGCCTAACCGCGCTTGGGCGCGACATGCCGTGGGCGAAGGCTTGAAGTCTTGTCCGAGAGCCGGATGCGGGAAATCTGCCTGTCCGGTTCGATGAGCGGGATGTGGAAACGGAGCCAAGGGTGAACTACTAAGGCACCGCCAGACGAAAGAGGCGGCCAACAGATATGTTCAGCCTACCGCCACCGCGCCACATCTCGACTCTACCCTTCGC
>NZ_AXAS01000035.1 GCF_000472925.1 Bradyrhizobium sp. Ec3.3 | reverse complement strand
GACGTCGCTAGCGCGCGTCGCCATCGGCTGAATGCTCTTGCGGTCTCCTGGACCAATCAGCCCCGCGATATAGGCTGGACACATCCGCGCCCTCGTCTTGTGCCGTAGTGCCGCGACAAACGGCGCTAGCCAGCGATCGAGATCAGCCCGCCAGTCCACGTTCATTGATCGGCCCTCCATGAGCCGACCTCTTATGAATCACGCAAGCACTCTCTTGAGAATCCCAAAAATCTCGCCACCACTAAAAATCTGCCAGAGTAGTGCTAGTGGTCGGCAGCATGGACGTGCTGCTCGCCTTTCCGCCGCTGGTCTTCGCGCTCGCAGTAACTGCCTATCTCGGCCAGTCGATCCCCAATCTCACGTTCATCCTGGGTGTGCTCGGCATTCCCGCTTTCATGCGGGTGGCGCGTGCGTCCACGCTGACGCTGGCGCGGCGCGAATTCGTGATCGCGGCCGAGGCGCTCGGCGCCACGCATGCACGCATCCTGCTGCGCGAGCTGTTGCCGAACGTCATTCTGCCGCTGCTCGCGTTCTTCCTGCTCGCCGTCGCCGTGACCATCGTGGTCGAGGGTGCGCTGTCGTTCCTCGGATTGGGCGTGCCGCCGCCGATGGCGAGTTGGGGCAGCATGATCGGGGAGGGGCGCGAAAGCCTCGATATCGCGCCGCGGCTTGCCTTCCTACCGGCAACCGCGCTGTTCCTCACCGTGCTGGCCTTCAACCTGATCGGCGACACTTTGCGGGCGCTCACCGACCCGCGTCAGGGGGCGCTATGAGCGCACCGTTGCTGTCGATCGAGGACGTCGCGGTCGAGCTGCCGACACCGCGCGGCAATCTGCGTGCGGTGGACCATGTCGATCTTGCGCTGGAGGCGGGCCGCACGCTCGGCATCGTTGGCGAGTCCGGCTGCGGCAAGACCATGCTGTCGCGCGCCATCCTTCAGCTTCTGCCGAAGAAGGCGAAGCTTACCGGACGCGTCATGTTCGACGGCCAGGATCTGGTGCGGCTTGATGCGGAGAGCCTGCGGCGGCTACGTGGGCGCGACCTGGCTGTCGTGTTCCAGGATCCGATGACCTCCCTCAACCCTGTGCTGACCATCGGCACGCAATTGATGGAGACGATCCAGGAGCACCTCGAGCTCGACGCGCCGGCCGCGCGAAAGCGCAGCATCGAGCTGCTCGCGGCCGTCGGCATCCCCGCGCCGGAGCAGCGCCTTGCGCAGTATCCGCATCAATGCTCCGGCGGCATGCGCCAGCGCATCGCGATTGCCATCGCGCTGTCCTGCGAGCCAAAACTCCTGATCGCGGACGAGCCGACCACGGCGCTGGACGTGACCATCCAGGCGCAGATCCTCGATCTCCTGGCGCGCGAGCAGCGCCGTCGCCACATGGCGATGATCCTGATCACCCATGATCTCGGTGTCGTCGCCGGCCGCGCCGACGAGGTCGCGGTGATGTATGCGGGCAGGGTGGTCGAGCGCGCGCCGACGCCTGCGCTCTTCAAGCGGATGCACATGCCCTATACCGAGGCGCTGCTGGCCGCGATCCCGAAGCTCGAGACCGCGCCGCATACGCCGCTTCCGGCGATCTCGGGCCGCCCGCCCGATCCGACCCGACCTCTGCAAGGCTGCTCCTTCGCGCCCCGCTGCCGCTATGCCGCCGGCCGCTGCCATCAGGCGAAGCCGGAACTGACAGGCGCCGAAATGCCTGGGCACCTCTACGCCTGCTTCCATCCGATCCAGATGGCCGAAGGTCTTGACGCATGATGCAGGTCGCCGCCCGCGCGAAGTCCGACGAGCCGCTGTTGAAGGTGGACAATTTGGTCGTTGAGTATGGCCTCGGCAACAAGATTGTGCACGCGGTCTCTGGCGTCAGCCTGGACGTTGCGCGCGGCGAGACGCTGGGGTTGGTCGGCGAGTCCGGCTGCGGAAAGTCGACGCTCGGGCGCGCGGTGCTGCAACTGCGCCGCGCAACGTCCGGTCGTGTGCTGTTCGACGGCGAGGACCTGACGGCCATGCAGGGCGAGCCGCTGCGCAAAATGCGGCGCCGCGTCCAGCTCATCTTCCAGGATCCGATCGCCTCGCTCAATCCGCGCCGGCGCATCGGCGACATCGTCGCAGAGCCCCTGATCATCGCCGGCATCAAGGATGCGGAGAAGCGCACGCAGCTCGTCCACGAGGTCCTGAGCGCGGTCGGCCTCGATCCCGATCTCGTGGTCGGCCGCCTGCCGCATGAGTTCTCCGGTGGCCAGTGCCAGCGCATCTCGATCGCGCGGTCGCTGGTGCTCAATCCCGAATTCATCGTCTGCGACGAGCCGGTCTCGGCGCTCGACGTCTCGATCCGCGCGCAGATCCTCAATCTGCTTGAGGAGATGAAGGCGCGGTTCGGCCTCACGCTGCTGTTCATCGCGCATGATCTGGCGGTGGTCAAAGCCGTCAGCGACCGCGTCGCAGTGATGTATCTCGGACGGCTCTGCGAGGTCGGGCCATCAGAGCAATTGTTCGCGAAGCCCGCGCATCCCTACACGGCGCTGCTGCTCGAGGCCATTCCGGTCCCCGATCCCGACGTGCGGCCCGCCGGGAGTGTCGCCACGGGCGAGCCTCCTTCGCCGATCGCGCCGCCATCCGGTTGCCGCTTTCGCACCCGCTGTCCGCGCGCGGATCAGCGATGCGCAGCGCAGATGCCTGAGCTGCGCGAAGTCGCGCCGGGCCAGCTCGCGGCGTGCCATCATCCGCTGACGTAACCTGAGACAGCGCCGTTTGTTTTGCGCCGCAGGACGTGGCAAGGTTGCGCATGAAAACAAGAATTGAGCGGGAGAGACGCCATGAAGAGCTTCAAGGTCGCCGATTTCAAAGCGCCGCTGAAGGAATTCGACGAGCCGACACCGCAGCCCTCGGGCACGCAGGTGCTGATCAAGGTAAAGGCGGCCGGCGTCTGCCATAGCGACCTGCACATCTGGGAAGGCGGCTATGATCTCGGCCATGGACGCAAGCCGCTCTCGTTGAAGGACCGCGGCATCGCGCTGCCCCTGACGATGGGCCATGAGACGGTCGGAGAGATCCTGGCCTTTGGTCCCGACGTGAAACCGTCGGACCAGGGCGACCTGAACAAGGGCGACGTTGGTCTCGTCTATCCCTGGATCGGGTGCGGCAAATGCGCGACGTGTCTGGCCGGCGACGAGAACATGTGCCTGACGCCGCGCTCGCTCGGCGTCTATTGCGACGGCGGCTATTCCGATCACATGCTGGTGCCGCATCCGCGCTATTTGCTCAATCTCAGGGGGTTAGATCCTGCCACCTCTGCGCCCTACGCCTGCTCCGGCGTCACCACCTACAGCGCGTTGAAAAAGGTCGAGCAGCATTTCGACACGCCGATCGTGATGTTCGGCGCCGGCGGCCTCGGCCTGATGGCGCTGTCGCTGCTCAAGGCTATGGGCGGCAAGGGCGCGATCATGGTCGATATCGATGCCAAGAAGCGCGAGGCGGCCGAGAAGGCCGGCGCCCTCGCCACCGTCGATCCCAAAGCGCCGGATGCGCTGGAGCAACTCGCCAGGAAGGCGGGCGGCCCGATCCGCGCGGTGGTCGATCTCGTCGGCAACGCGGCGACAACGCAGCTCGGCTTTGACTGCCTGACCAAGGGCGGCAAGCTCGTCATCGTCGGCCTGTTCGGTGGCGGCGCCACCTGGGCGCTGCCGCTGATCCCGATCAAGGCGGTGACAATTCAGGGCAGCTATGTCGGCAATTTGCGCGAGACCCAGGAATTGCTCGACCTTGTTCGGTCAAAGAAGGTGCCGCCGATCCCGGTGACGCCATTGCCGCTCAACAAGGCCAACGACGCGCTCGTGCAATTGCAGCAGGGCGCGGTGGTTGGACGCACGGTGCTGACGCCGTAGTGTACGCGCTATCCTCCGCCATTGCGAGCCAACGGGGCCGCGCGGGGCGCGGCCGATGACCGGCTCTGCGAAGCAATCCAGACTGTCTCCGCGGATGCATTTCTGGATTGCTTCGCTTCGCTCGCAATGACAGTGTGGCTCCGGTCTTTGCTCAGGAAATCCCATGTCCGCAAATAACGCGTTCCACATTGCCGTGCTCGCCGGTGACGGCATCGGTCCCGAAGTCATGGCACCGGCGCTGGAGGTGCTGCGCAAGGTCGGCGAGAAGGCAGGGCTCGGCTTCCGCTTCACCGAGGCGCCGGCCGGCGCCAACAATTATCTCGCCACCGGCAAGTCGATGCCTGATACCACGATCAAGCTGTGCGAGGAGGCCGATGCGATCCTGCTCGGCGCCTGCGGGCTGCCGTCGGTGCGCTATCCCGACAATACCGAGATCATGCCTCAGGTCGAGCTGCGCTTTCACTTCGATCTCTATGCCGGCGTGCGCCCGGCGCGCCTCATCCCGGGCGTGCCGAGCCCGATCGTCGGTGCCGATGCGCGCGGCATCGATCTCGTCGTGATCCGCGAGTCCACCGAGGGCCTGTTTGCGTCGATGGGAAAGGGCATCGTCACGCATGAGGACGCACGCGAAACGCTGGTCATTACGCGCAAGACGTCAGAGCGTCTGTTCGAATTCTCCTTCCGTCTGGCCGAGCGGCGCAAGTCGCGGGGTAAGCCGGGCGCGCTCACCTGCGTCGACAAGGCGAATGTGTTCAAGGCCTTTGCCTTCTTCCGCGACATGTTCGACGAGGCGGCGAAGCACCACCCCGCGGTGAAGGCGGATCGCCTCTATGTCGATGCCTGCTCGGCGATGCTGGTGAAGCGACCCTGGGATTTCGACGTCATGGTGATGGAGAACATGTTCGGCGACATCCTCTCCGACCTTACCGCTGGCCTGATCGGCGGCATGGGAATGGCGCCGTCGGCCGACATCGGCGACAAGTATGCCGTGTTCCAGCCTTGCCACGGCACCGCGCCCGACATCATGGGGCAGGGCAAGGCCAATCCCACCGGCATGATCCTGTCGGCCGCGATGATGCTCGACTGGCTCGCTGACAAGCACGGTGTGGAAAGCGCCGCGGAGGCCGGCGAACAAATCGAGCGCGCGGTGGATCAGGTCTATGCCGGCGGCATCAAGCCGATGGAGTTTGGCGGCAGCAACGGCACCGCAGACATCGCGAAAGCGGTGCTTGCCGCGCTCTAGGCTGTTGTATCCAGAATTGTGTCCTGTGATGTCCGCTTGTTCGCGGACAGCGGCTTATTAGCCGATGTCGCTGGAGGTCGCCGAAGGGGTCACGCGCGGACATCCGGGATCACTCAATTCTGGTTCCGATTTACTCTCGGGAGCCGACGCCTCAGCATTGCTTTGGTCAGGGCCCAGAAGGCGACCTCTGGAGCTGCATCGCGGACGCTCGTTTAGATCAGCGAATGCAAAGCTCTGACTGCGGCCTCGCGGCTCTCCACAGGAACAAACAAATTTACCGAATGGGGGGACAGAACATATTTGTCGACGATGATTCCGTGCTGTTTCAGAATCTGAATCGCCTTAAATGGCAAGGCTGAAGAAACGGCGCCGAAGCAAGTGAGGCTCACCGAGCTTAAGGTCTCACGATGTTTACGCAAGTCGTTGCTCCGCTCGAGCGTGCGCAGCAGAGTGTCGAGAGACTCCGAATCGCTAGAAAGCATAATGCGCGTTTTTCCGGCGGCGAAAGCAGAGGCGAGGAGTTGTGGCCAGGACAAGTCGTGTTCTTTGAGATGCTGCGCGAATTTCTCAAAGCCCTGATTGAGATCCGTCGAATCGATCTCTACATGTTCAATGCGCGCCAACGAGTTGACCGCCAGGGCTTTTCCTGTTTCCATTCCGACGACCTCTTTGATCACTTGCGTGCTGTATTCGGCGCCGCCCCATTTCTTGAGACTCAAGACCACGTTTTGGCTTTGTGCCAGCTCCACGCTACGAAAATGCAAAACTTTGGCGCCCCAAAAGCACATTTCGGATAGACACGCGAAATCCAGCCGACGCAATGGCTCTGCATTCGGCACGATGCGCGGATCGGCCGAGCAAACTCCATCGACCTCCTTGATGATTTCGCAGCACTCGGCCTTCAGCGCCGCGGCCATGGCGACCGCAGTGGTGTCACTGCCGCCGCGACCCAACGTGGTGATTTCTTTTGTCACCGGGTTCACGCCCTGAAAGCCCGCCAAAACCACGATTCGTCCGCGACCAAGTTCGTCGAGCACGCGAGTGGGCCGCACATCCAAAATGCGCGCGGACGAATGGGAGTCGTCGGTCATCACTCCGGCCTGACTGCCGGTAAAGCTGATGGCCGGCACACCAAGGTCGGACAGTGCCATGCTCATCAAGGACATGCTGATGCGCTCGCCGGTCGTCAGCAACATATCCAGTTCACGGCGGTTGGGATGCGGGCTTACCTGATAAGCCATCCTGACCAGGTCGTCGGTGGCCTTACCCATCGCTGAAACGATCGCCACGACGCGATAACCACGGCTGCGCAAATCTGCCAGACTACCTGCCACCGCACGGATCTTTGCCGGTGTTTCAAGACAAACGCCGCCGAATTTTTGCACGATGATGGGATTGTTGAGCATGCCGGTTGCAGACAATAACGTGGCAGGACGCCGACGGGTAATCCAGGCTTCTCACCGGATCATAGCACATCTCGATTGGCAGGAGAGCACTGCCCTGCGGCGACGTAGTCAAATGCACGGTTCGGAAAAGCCGCTGAGCTGCTGCCGGCGCACACGCGCCGCATCGCCTGAGGTTAGGTTCAAGAATTGGGCCAAACGGACCGTTTTCCTACGTCGGCTCCTGGAGCAACATCGAGAACGTTCATGACGGCGGGACCTGATCCCTATCGCGCCCAATAGGAACGATCTTCTTCCTCTGCCGTTACGGCGGCGAGGAGGAGTGCCAATGGATGACGACAAGAAGCTGCCGAGCGAGCAAGAGAATACAGAGCGCACAGACGAAGCGCGGAAGATCGTGGAAGAATACGCCGAATCGCAACGTCTGATCGCGGAAAGGCTCCGCAAGAAGATGAACTAGGACAGTCGCCTTAGGCGGGGGTCAACAAGGAAAAGGGGCCCGTTAGGCCCCTCTGTCGATCACCAGCGGCGCCAGTGACGGTGACCCCAGCCCCACGGGCGAGGTCCGAAGCGGCGCGGACCATAGAAGCCGTAGGCGCCATAATAGTTCGGTCGCCAGAAGCAGCGGCCCCAGGGGTTACAGACCCAGCGCACCTGATCGACATTGGCAGCCGGGCCGCTGGCGATACGATCGGCCGGCGGAATGCCATTTGGCATTGCCGCCAGAGCCTGCCCCGACGCGAGCGCAACACCGCCCATGGCCGCCAGGCCAAGCACAGCAAATCTGAGTTTCATCACAATCTCCCTCGTTGGTGCCGAGAGAACCGTCGCGCGATTGGTTGGTTGCAATGTGCGCACAGGTCCGGGAGGAATTTAATCTTCCTGAATATCGGTTCACGTCATCTGACGTGCGAGCGGTTCCAAATCGCGATGCTCTTCACATCGTCATTGCGAGCGTAGCGAAGCAATCCAGAATCTTCCCGCGGAAGCAGCCTGGATTGCTTCGCTGCGCTCGCAATGACGGAGGTTGGAGGGCGAGCGCGAGTCCAACTCGCTCCAGGTGGGCGGCGGCTCCGACCAGAGAGGCAGTCGTCACCGCCCCCGGAACTGCGGCTTGCGCTTTTCCATGAAGGCCTGCCGGCCCTCACGAAAATCTTCGCTGTCCATGCAGGCGGTGCCGATGGCCTTGATCGCGTCCATGTCGCGCTGGCTCTCGTCCTTCAGCACCTGGGAAATGGTGATCTTAGCGGCCTTGATTGCGAGCGGCGCATTCTCGGAAATTGTCTTGGCGATCGCCATGGTCTCGCCCCAGAGCTCATCGTCGGGGATCACGCGTTCTACGAGCCCGATCCGCAGCGCTTCTGCCGCATCGATCCGCATGCCCGTGTACATCAGCAGCCGCGCCCAGGAAGGTCCGACTAGCGAGACCAGGTGGCGCAGGCCGTCATAGCCATAGGCGATGCCGAGCCTTGCCGCGGGGATTCCGAACTGGCTGCTCGCTGCGGCGATGCGGATATCGGCGAGCATTGCGACCTGCATGCCGCCGCCGAGGCAAAAGCCCTGGATGCAGGCGATCGTCGGCTTGGGGTAGTCTGCGAGCAGCGCCCGCTGCGCGGCGCTGCGCTTCGCGTAGTCTTCGGAGGCTGCCGCGTTGTGGCGCTGCTTCTCGAACTGGCTGATATCGGCGCCCGACACGAAAGCCTTGCCGCCGGCGCCGCGCAGGATCACCACGCGCACCGCGTCATCGTCGCGCAAGCTCGTCAGCGCCTCGCCAAATCCCTCCCACATCTCGAGCGACATCGCATTGCGCTTGTCGGGATTGTTGAAGATGATCACGCCGACGCCGTCGGTGGACGATTTTAGGATCTTGCCGTCGGCGTAGGACGTGTCAGTCGTGTTGGACGTATCCGGCATCGCTCACCCGCTTGTCGTTGGCGGGAGCAATGTGCGGCAGGCGCTGTGGCAAGGTCAACCGTCGCGGGCCCAGTCTTGGACAGGCCACGGTTGTCTTTTCGTGGATTGCGCGATGATCGACTATTGCCCCTGACTTGCCCGACGTGTCAAGCGCATTTCGCTAAATCCGTAGTCGATCGGCAGTCGTCTCGGCTACTTTGCATGGGGTTGTTTTTCAGATTTTGGTTCGAGCGGCCATACCGCGCCTACTGCGCCATATGCGCGGTCAGCGGGTGGTTGGCGGCAATGCCGAAGAACGCAGCCTCCTCGGCGGTCGCCTCCAGCAATTGCTCGTCCTGGTTATAGACGTCGTTGCGGAACTGGATGGTCTGGTCCTTGGTCATCCATGCCGTGAGATAGATCCAGGCCACTGGCACCTTCTTGGCCATTGTGACTTCCAGGTGTTGCCCGGTGGCAATCTCGGCGTCGATCGCGGCGCGGTTCCACTTCGGCTGGTCCTTGAGCAGCCAGGCCGCGAGATCGCGGACATTGTCGACGCGCGAGCAACCGTGGGAATCGAAGCGATAGTCGTCGCTGAACAGATTGCGCTGGTTGGTGTCGTGCATGTAGACCGAATAGGAGTTCGGCATGTCGATCTTGACCGCGCCGAGCGCGTTGAACGTGCCGTTCTGCTGGCGCACGGTGAAGTTCGGCGTGTGCGTGCCCGACCAGTCGACCGAATGCGGATCGATCGGATTGTCGTGGCCGTCGAGCACCTCCATATGCATGCGCGACAAATAGGTCGGATCTTTCCGCATATGCGCGGAGATTTCGGTCTTGGCGATCGAGGAGGGCACGGTCCAGGTCGGATTGAGGACGACGCCGGTGATCTCGGCCGTCAGCGTCGGCGACGGCTTCTCGGTCTTGCCGACGATCACACGATAGCGCCGCACCACGACGTCGTTCTCGACTGCCTCGGCAAAGGCCGCGGGGATGTTGACCACGACATAGCGTTGCCCGAAGCCGAAGTTGGTGTTCTGGAGCCGCTCCAGCGACGCCTCGAGCTGCCGGATGCGCTTTTGCACCGAGACGTTCATGGCCGCGATCGTGCGCGGTGTCATCGTGCCGGTCGATGCCAGACCATGGCGCGCCTGGAAGCGCTTCACGGCCTCAGTCAGATCCTGGTCGAAGGCGCCGCTTGCCTTGTCGTCGGCGAGGTCGCCGGAGGCGATCAGGCGCTTGCGCAGCAGCTCGTCATTGGGCCCCTGCGTGCCAGCTGCGAACTTCGCATCCGCTGGAAGCGTCGGCCAGCCGCCGCGCACGGCGAGGTCGGAGTAGCTCAGCGCGGCGTCCTTGATCCGCTGGGCCGAACCTTCGTCGAAGGTCGGCTCATGCGACAGCGCAAGCGCGGCGGCTGAGCGTGACTCCGGGGTCGAGGCAGGCGTTGTAGCGGCCTTCGGCGCCGCCGTGTGGGCCGGATTGGCCGTCGCGGGCGTCGTGCCGGCCGGCGCTCCGGCAGCGGGCCTTGCGGGGCCGGCCTGGCCGGTGGTTTCGGTTTGCGCAAGAGCCGACGCGCTCGCGAACAGGCCAACCGCAACGATCATCGCTTGGCGCTTCAACATGTCTCTGATCTTCCCCTTGGAAAGTCGAGGCCCGGACGGGCGCTCGCGTGATGGTCTTGCAATAGTGCCGCGGGCGCGGCTTTCGGCGATTCGCGAGGCGGCGGCAGGCTAGGGCATGGGGATTGCGGTCCGATTAAACGCAGGCGTCCCGGCCCATCCCCCTTCGATTTGGTCGTTCGACGGCTCGGATCGGTTCGTGAAAAACGCGCCGGAAACGGACGAAAAGCAGCAAGGGGACCCGTTCAGAAGGAGGCCCCAAAAAAGCAAAAGCCGCGCGTCCGGCGCGCGGCGAAGTCCCGTCCAATCCAGCCGCGCCCCCGCGACGCGGCGGATTGAACATCAAGTCCGATGGACGGCCGACTGCCCAGCCGTCGATCGCTCAGCTTTCGTTCGCCGCGATCGATTCCATCAGCGAGACGAGCTGACGCTGCACCGTCTGGTCCTTGATCTTGCTGTAGGCGCGCAGCAGCCGGAGGCTGAAGGCGCTGTCGAGGAACAGAAGGCTCTCGACTTCGCGCGCCTTGTTGTCGCCGTCATAGAAGAAGGTGACGGGCACGTCGAGCGCCGAAGCGATCTGCTGCAGACGGGCCGCGCCGACACGATTGACGCCCTTTTCATACTTCTGGACCTGCTGGAAGCTGACGCCCAGCTTCTCGCCAAGCTCAGCCTGCGAGATTTTCATCTCGACGCGCCGCAACCTGATCCGTTTGCCAAGCTCAATGTCCGGCTTGCCGGCACTGCGCTGCTTCATTCTCTTCGCCGCTGTTTTCATACTTTTTCTCACCGTTCTTCGGTTGAAAATCCCCCGAAGAGTTGGGTCAGGGGTTCGCCCATGTACACTTCCTTGAATTCGCGCGGATGCACGAATTCATCCTTGAACCACGGGAAGCGAGCCGGATTGAAGGCTTCGATCAGCCAGTCAATCATGTGCCGCACCCTTGGAATCCGGCCGCTACCTGGATGGTAGGACAACCAGATATCCAGCGGTCGGTTCAACGCGACCTCCAGTGGTATCAACTTCCCGCCGAGCGCGATGGCATAGCTCGGGAATACGCCGATTCCGGCACCGTTCGCGACAGCCCAGTAGTTGGCGCTTGAGACGTTGGTCTTCATGACCAGAAGGTCACGCTCCGCAACGCCCGGGAAGAAGCTCTCGAATGTTTCCTTGGCCGCGATCTGGTCGGCGAATTGCAGCACCAGGCGGTGCTTGATCAATTCGTGAGCCGTGCGCGGCGCGCCATGTTTCTGAATGTATCTTTCGGCCGCCCAGAACATCAGGTGCATGCGGCCGAGCCGCACTAGCTTGATGTCGAGCGCTGAGGGGCGCGACAGATGGATGGCGACATCGGCCTCGTGCCGGGAGACATCGGCCGAGCGCATCGCGCAGTGCAGGTCGACGAGGATGTTGGGATAGCTCTGCTGGAATTCGACCAGCCGCGGCGCCAGCCAGAAGGTGCCGAGTCCCTCGGTGACCGCGACCCGAACCTCGCCGGACGTGCCGGCGAGCGTGTCGCTGGCGCGCAGCACGTCGAAGGTCGCGGCCTCCATCCGCTCTACGGCCGAGACCACCATCGCTCCTTCGTCGGTCAAACGGGTGCCGTGCACGTCCCGGGTGAACAGGGTGGCGCCGATCTGGCGCTCGAAATCGTCGATCTTCCGACGGACGGCATTGATGGAGAGCGAAAGGCGCTCGGCCGCTGAGCGGAAGCTGCCGCAACGTACGACCTCAAGGAATATCCTGGCCGCATCCCAATCCGAGAGGCCGCCGAGGAGTGCTTTCTGGCGTTCTTCCAGAGGAACGCCCCTTTCCGCCATGAGGTGCATACAAGTCCTTTCAGCTGGCTAAACTGGCAGAATCTTGGGCAAACCACAACCACGGCGGGTTGCGGGGGTGGCGAGTTTTTAACGCCATACTTACCGTGTCGTGGGAGGTATTGGAGTGCGCCAGGGGCTGGGAATCGGGCAGTCGATCGTCCGGATGAGGGGTGTCGCGTGCGTTCAGTTGCGAGCCTTGAGAACACTGCGTGGATATCGGGCTCTCCGAAATCGGAGGGCATGGGTCGCAAGTCCGGCTTGGCGCCCGTCTTTCGATTGTCCCTCGCAGAACCAACATTGCCGAAAAATCCAATTATGCTGACGCGCCGTGCTCTGGCGGTCACGCAAAGCTTTTCTTGCAAGGGAACTGCGATTTTCGGGCCCGGACGCGCTGAAATCGTGTTCGAAGGCTTGGATTCGTCGTGCTATCTTCGCCCGCAACTAGGGGCCGCGGGGATCGTTGCCATTCATTCTCACAGGTTGAACTAACGAAAGAACTCCGGTGTCGCATTCAGATGAACAATTGCAGTCGGTGCTCGAAACGCTCGAGGAGTGCCGTCGGGTTCTCGGTGAGAACCAGGTCCGCGAGACGGTCGATTTGCTCTCGATCGCAATTCTCGATTTGCGGATGAAACTCAAAGGCGTCGACAATACCGAGCTTCGGGCGTTGTGCGACGAAATGCTGCGGGGCGCTGCCAGCGAATCCGCCTCCCGTTCCAAGCAGACGCAGGACCAGCCCCGGCGTCCGCTGCTCCGCGTGGTGAAATAACCGCGCCGCCATCTCTCGCATCCGCGAGATTTGTGCGTGTCCCGATGCCGCATCTGTGATCACAGGCGGCATCGGGAGGAGCCTTGGTTTCCCCCACCTCTGTTGCGCATTGCCCTGCATCGGTTACACCAAGGGCTGTTAGGCCCAAATTCCGGCGCGCTTCCCCTTGCGCGCGGTGCGGGCCTTGAGATGGCCCCGACTGCATCATGCAAAATGTTTCGATCACGGCGGCGCTGCTTGCCGGCTTCGTCAGCTTCCTCTCGCCCTGCGTTCTGCCCCTGGTTCCGCCCTATCTGATCTATCTGACCGGCGCCACGATCGAGCACGTCGAGAGCAACGAGAAGCCGTCCGCCTCCAGGCGCGCGGTCATGATGTCGGCGCTGCTGTTCGTGCTTGGCTTCTCGACCATCTTCATTGCGCTGGGCGCCAGCGCCTCCCTGATCGGCAGCGTGATCCGCGCCTGGTCGGCCGAGCTCTCGATCCTCGCCGGCGTCGTCATCATCGTGATGGGCCTGCACTTCCTCGGTTTGACGCGTATCAGCCTGTTGATGCGGGAAGGGCGGCTGCCGATCCCCAAGCCGGTCGGCCTGTGGGGCGCCTATATCATGGGGCTTGCCTTCGCCTTCGGCTGGACGCCGTGCATCGGGCCGATCCTCGCTGCGATCCTCTCGATCGCCGCTGCGGAGGCGACGGTGACCAAGGGAGCCGGCCTGCTAGCGGTCTATTCCGCGGGGCTCGGCATTCCCTTCCTGATTGCAGCACTCCTGATCGAGCAGTTCTCGGCGCTGTTCGCGCGCCTGAAGGGCCATCTCGTCAACGTCGAGCGTGCCATGGGCGTGCTGATGGTGATCACCGGAATTTTCTTTCTCACCGGAGCGATCAGCAACATGAGCATCTGGCTGCTCGAGACCTTTCCGGTGCTCCAGAGCATCGGCTAGGACCGGTCGCTACCGCGGCCCGTCCAGCGCGCAGCTAATCGTGTAGACGACGCCGCGCGGCAGGAAGTCCACCGTCGCTTCGCCGCCGAGCTGATCGCGTGCGCTGCGCTCGATCAGGCGGGAGCCGAAGCCGCGTTGCACGGGAGCCGACACAGGCGGACCGCCGCGCTCGGTCCAGATCAGCCGCAGCCGCGGCTTGGGCATAACCGCGGTGACCTCCCAGTCCAGCGCAACCGTTCCGGTCTCGTTGGACAGCGCGCCGTACTTGGCGGCATTGGTCGCCATCTCGTGCACGATCATCGACAGCACGACGGCGAGGCGCGGCGACAGCGGCACCGCTGGTCCGTTCATCCGGATGCGGTCCGGATTGTTCAGCAAGAACGGGTCCAGTGCGCGGGCAACGACCTCCTTCAGATCGGAGCCCTGCCACTTCTCCTGGCTGAGGAGATTGTGCGCTTCCGCAAGCGCGCCGAGGCGCCCCTCGAACTTGGTGCGCTCGTCGCGGCTTGCGCTGCGGAACGACTGCACCGCGATCGCCTGCATCAAGGCGAGGGTATTCTTGACGCGATGGTTGAGCTCTTCAATGAGCAAATTATGCAGCATTTCGCCGCGCGCGATGGTGGCGGCCATCCGCAGGGCAAAGCCAAGCCCGGTCAGGAGCAGCACGCCGCCGATCAGGCTCGTGATCGCGATGTTGCGCCAGAGCGGCGCGACCAGCGAGCTTTCGGCGACGCCGGCAGCAACCGTCCAGCCTGTCAGCCGCGACCGCGTATAGGCAGCACTGAGCGGAACGTTGTCGAGCGAGACCGCCGACAAGGACGCCTCGCCCTTGCGGAACATCTCGTCATAGAGCGACGACGTGGCGCGCTTGCCGAACGTGTCGCCCGGGTTGGGCGCGCGTGCGAACACGATGCCCTTGCTGTCCAGCAGCGACACCGTCCAGTGTTCGTCGGGCCGTTGCTTCTCGACCAGCGTCTGGAAGATGTCGAGCGGCGGGCTGAAGGTGAGAGCGTAGATCACCTCGCCGTCGCGCAGCACGGGGACTTCCACGGTGACGACCTGGCGCTGCTTGATCGCGCCGCGGAACAGGTCGGAATATTGCGGCAACCTGGTTGCGAAGACCTTCTCCACGATTTCGGTGTTGTTGCGCTGTGGCAGGCCCGCGGTGTCCTCTGTGACCGAGGAGAACAACAGCCGTCCCTGGCGGTCCGAGACCAGCACGACGCCATCCTTGCCGTACTGGTCGAGAAAGCCTGAGGCGATGCGGCGAAAGCCTTGGAAGTCGCCGCTGCGCAGCGCGTCGGTGAGCGCGAGCACCTGCAAGCCCCCGGTCATCCGCTGCACCTCGGCATCGAGCACCAGGCGTATGCTGCGCACCGTTTCCAGCACGCGGCGGTTCGCATCGCTGCGGTCCTGTGCGTAATTGTAGAAGACGATGCCGACGGCGAAGACGATCAAGGGCAGCATCGTCCCCATGACGAGGAGCGCGAGCCGTACGGGCAGTGTGAACTTTGACAACGCGGGCGCCCTGGTTCCGGCGCGACGCCGCCGGATCATGCAGGAGCATACGGGCAGCGTCCGCGTTGCGCCACGGGTTTTCCATTTTGTCGAGAAATCCCGGTCGAGCGATTTTGCACCGCATTCCGCGTCCAGATCGGAGATTGAACTTCGCGCTGCTGAACGTTCACGACGGTTCGTTCATTGCGAAATGATCCCTAGGGAAACATTGGCAAAGGAACGATCTGCCAGTTTTTCCTGTTGTCGAATTGCCGAAACCAAAAGGTTCGGCAAGGAGAGGAACAATGAAACTGAGGATCGCAACCGCGGCGGTGATGATCGCTGCCTTCGTCGCGCCGGCGTTGGCGGCCGACGAGTTCTACGTCGTCCAGGACGTCAAGACGAAGAAATGCACCGTCGTCGACAAGAAGCCGACGGAATCGTCGATGACCGTCGTCGGTCCGGCCGGCACTGTCTACAAGTCGCGCACCGAGGCCGAGACCGGCATGAAGACCGTCAAGGTCTGCACGTCGAACTGAGGGAGGTCACGATGCCACCAGTCTTCATCCTCTGGGCCGTGCCCGCTGTTCTCGTGATCGGTGGCGGTATTTATCTGATTGGTCACATGCACTGAGGCCGACACGTCAGGGCCACGGCGAGAATTCGCCGAGGCCCTTTTCTCGTGACCAGGCAATTCTGCAGATTGCTCTCGGTGATTGCGCAGCGGCGGATGCCGGTGCGTCGGATTTTGCACCGCATTCTGTTTCGTCACTCGCGTGACACCGCGCCACTGTTCAGCCTGCCAAGGGCGTATTAGCCTGCGCTGGATTCCAACCTCGCTGATCGCGGCCAACGAGCCCAGGCCGGGTTTGGGAGCGAGCGCCAATGAAGCATTGGATCCACTGGCTGCCGGGGCTCGACACACTCCGTCGATATGAGGCAGCGTGGCTTCGGCACGATATCTTCGCCGGAATTGTCCTCGCGACAATGCTGGTCCCGGTCGGAATCGCCTACGCCGCGGCATCGGGGTTGCCCGGCATCTATGGTCTGTACGCAACGATCGTGCCGCTACTAGTCTACGCGTTGTTTGGCCCAAGCCGCATTCTCGTCCTTGGCCCGGACTCCGCTCTGGCAGGGGTTATCCTGGGCGTTGTCGCTCCGTTGTCCGGTGGTGATCCCCTGCGGGCCGCGACGCTCGCGGGCATGATGGCGATCGTTTCAGGGATGGTCTGCATTCTGGCGGGTCTCGCGCGCCTGGGCTTTGTGACCGAGCTTCTCTCCAAGCCGATACGCTACGGTTACATGAACGGAATCGCGTTGACCGTATTGATCAGCCAGCTGCCGAAGCTCATGGGCTTCTCGATTGAGAGCGAAGGACCTCTGCGAAGTCTGTTGGCGATCGGCGGCGCAATTCACGATGGGCGGACAAACTGGGTCGCGTTTGGGATCGGGCTCGGCACGTTGATCGTGATCCTGCTTCTCAGGAACAGCAAGCGGCTCCCGGGCATTCTGATAGCGGTCCTTGGCGCGACGGTTGTCGTCGGCGCGCTGGGTCTCGCAGCGCCTTATGACGTGAAGGTCCTGGGTCCCCTTCCTCAGGGGCTGCCCGGCTTCGTCGTTCCCTGGATCAGCTACGGTGACATGGTCCCTGTGCTGGTCGGAGGTTGCGCAATAGCGCTGATATCATTTGCAGATACCAGCGTGCTTTCACGGGCCTATGCGGCACGATTGGGGACGCCGGTCGACCCTAACCAGGAGTTGGTGGGCCTCGGCGTCGCCAATCTGGCGACCGGCTTTTTTCAGGGGTTCTCGATCAGCAGCAGCAGTTCGCGCACACCCGTTGCGGAAGCTGCCGGTGCGCGCACCCAGCTCACCAGCGTCGTTGGCGCGCTTGCCATCGTCGTGCTGTTGCTGGCGGCGCCAAACCTCCTTCAGCATTTGCCGAGCGCGGCATTGGCCGCTGTGGTCATCACCTCGGCGATCGGCTTGATCGAGGTGGCCGATCTGAAACGAATCTATCGCATTCAGCGGTGGGAGTTTTGGTTGGCGATCGTCTGCTTTGTCGGTGTGGCAGTGCTCGGGGTAATTCCAGGAATAGGGCTGGCAATCGCGATCGCCATTGCCGAGTTCCTCTGGGACGGTTGGCGCCCGCATTCTGCCGTATTGGGGCGCGCCCACGGCGTCAAAGGCTATCACGACATCACAAGATATCCGGATGCACGCCGAATCCCCGGGCTTGTCCTGTTTCGATGGGATGCGCCTCTGTTCTTTGCCAACGCCGAATTCTTCAAGGAACGCATTCTGCATGCCATAGCGACATCGCCGACGCCCGTACGCTGGCTGGTCGTTGCAGCAGAGCCGGTCACGAGCGTAGACGTCACAGCCTGCGACATGGTCGCCGAACTCGATGAAGCGCTGCACACGCAGGGGATCGAGCTGTGCTTTGCCGAGCTCAAGGACCCTGTCAAGGACAAGCTGAAGCGATTTGGCTTGTTCGCGCAGCTAGGCGAGAAATACTTCTTCCCAACCATCGGGGTCGCGGTGTCTCGTTATCTCGAGATCAACGACGTGGCGTGGGAGGACTGGGAGGACAAGGCCGAGGATGGAGCGAACGGGCCTCCGCGTTGAAGCGCCGAAGCCCGCCCAATGGTGCGGTTACAGATTGCTCTCGGTGATCGCCGCGTAGACCATGCTGCGCAGCTCGCGCCGGATCGGATAGGCGCTCGACGGCAGCACCTGCGTCATGAAGATCGTGATCAGCTCCTCGGCGGGGTCGATCCAGAACGAGGTCGTGGCCGCGCCACCCCAATTGTACTCGCCAGGGCTGCCGGCGATCAGCGTCTCTGCCGGCCGCATGGTCACGGCGAAGCCGAGGCCGAAGCCGATGCCATTGTAGGTCGCCTCAGAGAACAGCGAGCGGGACACGTCGGGCAGTGTGCGTCCGCCCGGAATGTGGTTGGTCGTCATCAACGCCAGCGTCTTCGGCCCGATCAGCCTGACACCGCCGAGTTCGCCGCCATTGAGCAGCGCGCGGCAGAAGGTGAGGTAGTCGGCGACTGTTGAGCACAATCCGCCGCCGCCGGAGATGAAGTCTGGGGGCGACAGGAACGAGCTCGTCATCGGGTCGTCCTGGAGCGTCAGGCCCTGGCGGCGTTGGCCGGCATGGAAGGTCATGCTGCCTTGCGGGTCAGCGGAATAGCAGGCCGCGAAGCGATGCGCCTTGGAGGCTGGCACGTGGAAATCGGTGTCGGTCATGCCGAGCGGATCGAGGATGCGCTGCTTCAAGAACTGCTCGAAGGGCACGCCCGAGATCTTGCCGATGAGATAGCCGATCACGTCGGTGGAGACGGAGTAGTTCCAGGCATCGCCAGGCGAGAACTCCAGCGGGATCTTGGTCAGCCCCTCGATCATGGTCTGCAGCGTGCCGGCCTTCTCGACCTCGCCGATCTTCTGCTCGCGATAGGCGGCATCGACATTGGAGCGCTGCTGGAAACCGTAGGTCAGCCCCGAGGTGTGCCTCAGGAGGTCGACGATCTGCATCGGCCGTGACGGCGGCCGGGTCAGGAACGCAGGGTTCGTGCCGGCAACGAAGACGCCGAGGTCCTTCCATTCCGGAATGTATTTGGCGACGGGCTCGTCGATCGCGACGAGGCCTTCCTCGACCAGCATCATGAAGGCGACGCTGGTGAGCGGCTTGGCCATGGAATAGATGCGGTAGATGGTGTCGTCCTTGACTGGCACCTCGCGCTCGACATCGGCAAAGCCAAGCACCGAGCGGTGGGCGATCTTGCCGCGGCGATAGATCAGGAGCTGCGTTCCCGGGAAGCGGCCGGCATCGATATACCGGTTCTTCAGATGCGCATCGACGCGGTCGAGCGCGGCCTTGGACATGCCGACGGATTCGGGCGAGGCGGGGGTGGGGGCGAGCATCGGAAACTTTCCTCCGGAGTGTTCTTGTGAGGACGTGATAGCCGAAATGAGGACCCTATTCCAAGCCGGTCGCGCTTAACGCGGCCTCCCCGACTGGTGTAGGCTCCGCGGCGGAACGCCGTCAGGCCAAATAACGAGAAAATCGGACAGCGGGAAAGAGAAATGACCCAATTCAACGAGACCGAGCTCACGGAAGCCGTCGTCAATAGCTTCGACAACACGCCCAATCCGCGTGCAAAATTCCTGCTCCAGGAATTGGTGAAGTCGCTGCACGATTACGTGAGCAAGACCGGTCTCACCTTCGAGGAATGGGACTATGCGATCGATTTCCTGACCCGCACCGGCCAGAAGTGCACCGATACCCGCCAGGAGTTCATTCTGCTATCCGACGTGCTCGGCGTCTCCATGCTGGTCGACGCGGTGAACCACCGCGACCGCGACGGCGCCACCGAGACGACGGTGCTCGGTCCTTTCTATGTCGGTGAGCACAAGGTGACCGCACATGGCACCGACATCTCGCCTCATAACGTGACCGGCGAGAAGATGTTCGTTCAGAGCCGCGTCACGGATCTGAACGGCAAGCCCCTCGCGAACGTTCCCGTCGACGTCTGGCACGCCGACGACGATGGTTTCTACGATTCCCAGAAGCCGAACTACGACGAGATCGGCGCCTCGGCGCGGGCGCGCTTCGTCACCGATTCCGACGGTCGCTTCTTCTTCCGCACCATTCTGCCGTGCAGCTATCCGATTCCGACCGATGGTCCGGTGGGCGAGATGATCGTGCAGACCAACCGCCACCCGATGCGCCCCGCGCACGTGCACTTCCTGGTCAACGCCAAGGGCTATGAGCCCCTGATCACCCACGTCTTCATCGGCGGCGACAAATATCTCGATTCCGACGTGGTGTTCGGGGTCAAGGACGAACTGATCGCCAAGGTCGAGAAACGCGCTGATCCGGCGATGCCCGACGGCGGCAAGGCGGCCGCGCCCTGGCACCTGATGACCTATGAATTCCGCCTCAAGCCGGGTAGCGGTTTGGCCCCCAAGCCGCTCGGGGTGAAGGCCGCGGAGCACGCCTGAGCACGGCCTCTCCAGCGCCTGCCTAGTTTATGTGCGGCGCACAAAAGCTGTGCAGACCGCAAACTCCGCGTGCGGAACAGATGCCTGCGACATCTGTTCCCATGCTTTAATGCCTTGAGTTTTAAGACAGATTCGGCTCGTTCCGCTTGGCACAAAGCTTGAATAGTTTGTGTCGACGCCATTGATGCCGTCCCGCGAGACTGTTCATCCGAATTTGCCGACGCCACCAGACGGGGGTTTCTCCCGCCATGCGTTCGCATGCGCCAATGGCGGCGTCACCGGACCGACGGGCTCGTGTGCACTGACGCACCGCTTCTGCAACGACGCAAAGGACGACACGACCTATGACCAAGCGCATTCGCCGCCCCTCCGAGAGCGGCCTCAGCCGCCGTCAACTGTTGAAGGCGACCGGCAGCACCGCCGCACTTCTCGCCACCGCCAAGCTGAATTTCCCCGCCGGTGCCTTCGCCCAAGATGCAGGCCCCGAGGTCAAAGGCGCCAAGCTCGGCTTCATCGCGCTGACCGACGCGACCCCGCTGTTCGTTGCCAAGGAGAAAGGCATCTTCGCCAAGTATGGCATGCCTGACGTCGAGGTGCAGAAGCAGGCCTCTTGGGGCACGACGCGCGACAACCTCGTGCTCGGCTCCGAAGGTAACGGTATCGACGGCGCGCACATCCTCACGCCGATGCCCTATCTGATCTCCGCCGGCAAGGTGACGCAGAACAATCAGCCGACGCCGATGTACATTCTGGCGCGACTCAATCTGAACGGTCAGTGCATCTCGGTCGCCAAGGAATATGCCGACATCAAGGTCGGCATCGACACTGCGCCGTTCAAGGTCGCACTGGAGAAGAAGAAGGCCTCCGGCAAGGCCGTGAAGGCCGCGATGACCTTCCCCGGGGGTACGCACGACCTCTGGATCCGCTATTGGCTCGCCGCCGGCGGCATCGATCCCGACAAGGACATCGAAACCATCGTCGTGCCGCCTCCGCAAATGGTCGCCAACATGAAGGTTGGCACCATGGATTGCTTCTGCGTCTGCGAGCCCTGGAATCTCCAGCTCATTCATCAGGAGATCGGCTACACCGCCATCACCACCGGCGAGCTGTGGGACAAGCATCCGGAAAAATCGTTCGGCATGCGCGCCGCTTTCGTCGACAAGTATCCGAAGGCGACGAAGGCGCTGTTGATGGCCGTCATGGAAGCCCAGCAGTGGGCGGAGAAGGTCGAGAACCGCGAGGAAGCAGCGACGATCTGCGCCAAGCGCCAATGGATCAACTGCCCGGTCGAGGACGTCACCGACCGCATGAAGGGCAAGTTCGACTACGGCACAGGCCGTATCGTCGAGAACTCGCCGCAGCAGATGCGTTTCTGGAAGGACAACGCGTCCTATCCGTTCCAGAGCCACGATCTCTGGTTCCTCACCGAGGATATCCGCTGGGGCAAGTACGAGCCTAGCTTCGACACCAAGGCGCTGATCGCCAAGGTCAACCGCGAGGACCTCTGGAAGGACGCCGCCAAGACGCTCGGGGTAGCAAGCTCCGACATCCCGGCGTCCACCTCGCGCGGCAAGGAGACCTTCTTCGACGGCAAGGTGTTCGATCCGGAAAATCCGGCCGCCTATCTGAAGTCGCTCGCGATCAAGCGCGTCGAAGTCTGATAGCTCCCGCGGCCGCCCATGGGCGGCCGCATTGCCATTGCAGCCGGAGAAAAATTTCGATGAACATGCCTGTGAAGAAGATCGGCGCTGAAGGTGTTGCGCCTTCCGCCGGCGCCACCGCGCCGGTCGTCGCGATGACGCCGAAGCGGCCGCCGCTCGCCGAGACCTACGCGCGGATGGCAAGGGAGACCGCGGTCCGCGTCATCCCGCCGCTCGTCGTGCTCGCGCTGTTGATGCTGGTCTGGGAGCTCATCTGCCGCCGCGCCGGCTCGACGCTGCCGCCACCGTCAAAAGTGTTCAAGGATACGAAGGAGCTGATCCTCGATCCATTCTTCGACCATGGCGGCATCGACAAGGGCCTGTTCTGGCATCTCTCCGCCAGCCTCCAGCGCGTCGCCTATGGGTACTCGATCGCAGCCGTCGTCGGCATCGCGCTCGGCACGCTGGTCGGGCAATCGGTCTGGGCGATGCGCGGACTCGATCCGCTGTTCCAGGTCCTTCGCACCATCCCGCCGCTCGCCTGGCTGCCTCTCTCGCTCGCCGCCTTCCGCGACGGCCAGCCCTCGGCGATCTTCGTCATCTTCATCACCTCGGTGTGGCCGATCATCATCAACACCGCGGTCGGCATCCGCAACATCCCGCAGGACTACCGCAACGTCGCTGCCGTCGTGCAGCTCAATCCGCTGGAGTTCTTCGGCAAGATCATGATCCCGGCGGCCGCGCCCTACATCTTCACCGGCCTGCGCATCGGAATCGGCCTCTCCTGGCTCGCGATCGTCGCGGCCGAGATGCTGATCGGCGGCGTGGGCATCGGGTTCTTCATCTGGGACGCCTGGAACTCCTCGCATATCAGCGAGATCATTTTGGCGCTGTTCTATGTCGGCATCATCGGTTTCGTGCTCGACCGCCTGATCGCGGGCCTCGGCAGGTTCGTCACCCACGGCACCGCGCAGAACTGAAGGAGAGGGCACATGACCGCCTATCTGAAGCTCGATCACATCGACAAGATCTTTACCCGCGGTGCTGCCACGACCGAGGTGCTGAAGGACATCAACCTCACCATCGAGAAGGGCGAGTACGTCTCGATCATCGGCCACTCCGGCTGCGGCAAGTCGACCCTGCTCAACATCATCGCGGGTCTGACCGGCGTCTCGACGGGCGGCGTGCTGCTGGAGAACCGCGAGGTCAACTCGCCCGGACCCGATCGCGCCGTGGTGTTCCAGAACCACAGCCTGCTGCCGTGGCTGACCGTGTTCGAGAACGTCAAGCTTGGCGTCGACAAGGTATTTGCCAGGACCAAGACGCGGGCCGAGCGCGAGGCCTGGGTGATGCACAATCTCAACCTCGTGCAGATGGCCCATGCCAAGGACAAGCGTCCGTCGGAAATCTCCGGCGGCATGAAGCAGCGCGTCGGCATTGCCCGCGCGCTCGCGATGGAGCCGAAGGTGCTCCTACTCGACGAGCCCTTCGGCGCGCTCGACGCGCTGACCCGCGCGCATTTACAGGACTCGGTGATGGCGCTGCATCAGAAGCTCGGCAACACCATTCTGATGATCACCCACGACGTCGACGAGGCCGTGCTGTTGTCCGACCGCATCGTGATGATGACCAACGGGCCGAGTGCGCGCATCGGCGAAGTGCTGGACGTGCCGCTCGCACGTCCTCGCAAACGGCTCGAGCTCGCGTCGAATGCCACTTACTTGAAGTGCCGCCAGCGCGTGCTCGAATTCCTCTACGAGCGTCATCGCTTCGTCGAGGCAGCGTAGTCCAGATGAGTGACGCCGGAAGCATAGGTGTTGAACCAAAGCGCCGGCGCCGCGACCAACGGGTTTCTCTTTGCCACGTCATGAAGGAAGTTGAGATGAATCCGACGCAAATCAAATTGGTCCAGGACAGTTTTGCCAAGGTCGCACCGATCGCGGATACGGCCGCTGTCATTTTCTATGATCGTTTGTTCGAGGTCGCGCCTTCCGTGAAGGCGATGTTTCCGGCCGACATGACTGATCAGCGCAAGAAGCTGATGGCAACGCTCGCAATCGTCGTCGGCGGTCTTTCCAATCTTGACTCGATCCTGCCCGCCGCGAGCGCTTTGGCAAAGCGTCACGTCGCTTATGGCGCGAAGGCGGAGCATTATCCGGTAGTTGGCTCCGCACTGCTCTGGACGCTGGAAAAGGGCCTGGGCGAAGCCTGGACGCCCGAGGTCGCTGCCGCCTGGACCGCGGCCTTCGGCGTGCTCTCCAATTTCATGATCACTGAGGCCTATGGCCGGCCGCAAGCCGCCGAGTAGGAGCATCATCGGCAAAGGGCGTATGGCTCGCGCGAAGTGCGGCATACGAGCCTATGCGCGCGTCATCGTTTCGCTGAAGCCCGCGTAAACGCGTCGTTAACCTGTGCACGGCGCGCCCAAATAATCGACAGCTAGCTCAATCTTTGTGCGTCGCACAAGGATTGAGCGAATCGCAAAATTTGCATGCGAAAATGGCCTGCGAAGATTTCGGGCCGTACGAATAACTCGCTGAAATCCCTGTATTTCCTGACCGGGCGCAATTGGCATGGAATTTGAAATGTCATTTTGCGACGCCAACGACGACGTCCCCAGACATCATCAATCAGCATCGTGAACTCGCCACCGGGGATCGAGCCTCGGAGCGCACCTCCATGCCTGGAGGCTGAGCCTGCAACGACGCAGCGGTGAGACCAAGAGGGATTATCAATGACGACGAATCCGACGCGAAATCCGACGTGGATTTCAGACTGGCGCCCCGAGGACGAGGCGTTCTGGAATGCGACTGGCAAGACTATCGCGCGACGCAACCTGATCTGGTCGATCGTGGCCGAGCATATCGGCTTCTCGGTCTGGCTGATCTGGAGCATCGTCACCACCAAGCTGCCGCAGGCCGGCTTCCACTACACGACCGACCAGCTGTTCCAGCTTGTCGCCGTACCGGGCCTGATCGGCGCCTTGATGCGCTTCCCCTACACCTTCGCGGTCACGACCTTTGGCGGCCGCAACTGGACCATCTTCAGCGCGGCGATCCTTTTCATCCCGACGCTGTCGCTTGCCTATTTCGTGAGCCAGCCCGACACGCCGTTCTGGCTGATGCTGCTCGTTGCGTCGACCGCGGGTCTCGGTGGCGGCAATTTCGCCTCCAGCATGACCAATATCTCCTTCTTCTTCCCTGATCGGATGAAGGGATCGGCGCTCGGTCTCAACGCCGCCGGCGGCAATATCGGCGTCTCCAGCGTGCAGCTCCTGACGCCCATCCTGATGACGCTCGGTGTCATCAACCTGTTCCAGGCGACGCCCGTCGACGGCATCTTCCTGCAGAACGCCGGGCTGATGTGGGTGCTGCCGATCGCGATCGCCGTGTTCGGCGCCGTGTTCTTCATGAACAACCTGACCTCGGCCAAGTCGTCGGTGAAGAACCAACTCGCGATCGTCAAGCGCAAGCACACCTGGATCATGGCCTACCTCTATATCGGGACCTTCGGCTCCTTCATCGGCTACTCGGCGGCCTTTCCGCTGCTGATCAAGACCCAGTTCCCGCACATCACGATCGCGATCGCCTTCCTGGGTCCGCTGGTCGGCTCGCTGTCGCGGCCGCTCGGCGGCTGGCTTGCCGACAAGGTCGGCGGCTCCATCATCACCTTCTGGAACTTCATCGCGATGGCGGCCGCCACGATCGGCGTCCTCTATTTCGTTGGCCAGAAGGACTTCATCGGCTTCCTGGCGATGTTCCTGATCCTGTTCGTCACGACGGGCATCGGCAACGGCTCGACCTACCGGATGATCCCCTCGATCTTCCGTGAGGAAAATCTGTTCAAGGTGCGCGGCAAGGGCGATGCAGCGCGCGCGCTGGCGCTGAAGACGGCGAGCATCGAGAGCGGCGCGGCGGTTGGCTTCATCGGCGCGATCGGCGCCGTTGGCGGCTATCTGATCCCGACCGGTTTTGGCAAGTCGATCGCGCTGACTGGTGGGCCGCAGCTCGCGCTCGCGATCTACCTTGGCTTCTACGCCTCCTGCCTCGGGCTGACCTGGTGGTTCTACCTGCGTCGCGGCCCGCAGGCCGAAGGTGCGCCGAGCCTTGCCGAAGCACGGGTCTAGAGCATGATCCGGAAAAGTGTGCAGCGGTTTTCCGCGAAGATCATGCTCCAACAATAGAGACTTGGTACGAATCTCGCTTCTCCCCGTACGCGGGGAGAAGTTTTGCCGGAGAGTTTGACCCATGAACCTTATCCGCAATGGCGCGGACAAAGGCAGACTTCAAACCAGCAAGGAGACCAACTATGACGCCCGAACAGATCAACCTCGTCCAGCAGAGCTTCGCCAAGGTCGCGCCGATTTCGGAAACGGCCGCGGTGTTGTTCTACGATCGCCTGTTCGAGGTCGCACCATCGGTGAAGGCGATGTTTCCTGCTGACATGACCGAGCAGCGCAAGAAGCTGATGGCGACGCTAGCCGTCGTCGTGAACGGTCTGACCAATCTCGATTCGATCCTGCCGGCGGCGTCAGCGCTTGCGCAACGTCACGTCGCTTACGGCGCCAAGCCCGAACACTATCCCGTCGTCGGCTCGACCCTGTTGTGGACGCTGGAGAAGGGTCTCGGCGATGCCTGGACGCCCGACGTCGCAGCGGCGTGGACCGCAGCCTACGGGCTGCTGTCGAATTTCATGATTTCCGAGGCCTATGGCGCGCGGCCGCAGGCCGCAGAATAGGAGAGCAAAGTGAGTGAGCCGCTCGTCATCGTCGGTAACGGTATGGCCGCCGCGCGTCTGGTCGATGAACTCGCCAAGACCGCGCTCGGCCGTTACGCAATCGCTGTGATCGGCGAAGAGCCTCGGCTCGCTTACAACCGCGTGCTGCTCTCGTCCGTGCTTGCGGGCGAGACCGGCTCGCACGAGATCGAGCTCAGGCCGGCCGACTGGTGGCGCCAGCGTGGCGTCACCGTGCGCTACGGCTATCGCGTCACCGAGATCGATGTCGGCCGCCGCGAGCTGAAGATCGCGGGCGAGGAGAGCATGGAATATTCAAAGCTCGTCCTCGCCACCGGCTCGACGCCGCTGCGGCTGAACGTGCCGGGCGCCGACCTCACAGGCGTTCACACCTTCCGCGACAGCCGCGATGTCGATCTGCTCCTGACACTCGCGGCCGCCAAGAAGCGCGTCGTCGTGGTCGGCGGCGGCCTCTTGGGACTCGAGGCGGCCTACGGCCTTGCGAAGGCCGGCGCGCCGGTGACGCTGCTGCATCTCATGGACCGCCTGATGGAGCGCCAGCTCGATCTACCGGCGGCCGAGTTGCTCAAGACGCTGGTCGAGCGCAAGGGCATCCATGTCGTTCTGAACGCGAGCACCAAATGCATTCATGGCGACGGCCACGTCGAGGCGATCGAGCTTGCCGACGGCAGTCGCATCGAGGCCGATGCCGTGATCTTTGCGGCTGGGATCCGGCCGAACGTCGCAATCGCGAAGGAGGCCGGGCTTGCCGTCAATCGTGGCATCGTGGTGAACGATTGTCTCCAGACCAGCGAGTCCGACATCTTCGCGCTCGGTGAATGCGCCGAGCATCGCGGCACCGCTTACGGGCTCGTCGAGCCGGCCTATGAGCAGGCGCGCGTGCTGGCGCGGCATCTTGCCGGGAAGAGTGCCGCCTATCAGGGCAGCGTGGTCTCGACCAATCTGAAGGTGTCGGGCGTCAGCGTGTTCTCGGCGGGCGATTTCGTCGGCGGCGAGGGCAGCGAGAGCCTCGTGCTCTCCGATCGCAGGCGCGGCACCTACAAGAAGCTGGTCATCGCCGACGGCAGGCTCACCGGCGCCGTGCTGATCGGCGATACAGTGGACGCGCTCTGGTATCTCGAGCTGATCCGCAATCGCGAGGCGGTCGCCGCGATCCGCACCGACATGATGTTCGGCCGCGCGCTCGCGCTTCCGCCCAAAGCTGCTTGATGGATGCCGCCTGAATGACTGCGATCGATCCGACGCTCCGCACTACCCGAACGACGTGCCCCTATTGCGGCGTCGGCTGCGGCGTGCTGGCAACGCCCGACGGCGACGGTGGCGCTGCGATCGCCGGCGACCCCGAGCATCCTGCCAATTTCGGCCGGCTCTGCTCCAAGGGTTCGGCGCTCGGCGAGACCGTCGGACTGGAAGGTCGTCTGCTCTATCCGATGATCCGCTGCAAAGGTGTCCTGGAACGTGTTGCCTGGAGCGATGCGCTTGACCATGTCGCCCATCGCATGCAGCATATCGTGGCGCGCGACGGCGCGGATGCGGTCGCTTTCTATCTTTCCGGCCAGTTGCTGACCGAGGACTACTACGTCGCCAACAAGCTGATGAAAGGTTTTGTCGGCACGGCGAATGTCGACACCAATTCGCGACTCTGCATGTCGTCATCGGTCGCCGGCCATCGCCGCGCCTTCGGCGCCGACACCGTCCCCGGCTGCTACGAGGATCTCGACCAGGCCGACCTGCTCGTGCTGGTCGGCTCCAATGCGGCCTGGTGCCATCCGATCCTGTTCCAGCGCATGCGCAGGAACAAGGAGGAGCGCGGCGCCCGCATCATCGTCATCGATCCGCGCCGCACCGATACTGCGAGCGACATAGACCTGTTCCTTGGCGTGAAGCCAGGCACCGACACCGCGCTGTTCTCCGGCCTGTTCGTCCATCTCGCGGACAGTGGCGCTCTCGACAAGGACTACATCGCGAACAACACCTCGGGCTTCGACGATGCGCTCGCGCGTGCCCGCAGCATCGCCGGCAGCGTCTCGGCGACGGCGCTCGCGACCGGTCTGTCGGAGCAGGACGTCGCGGCATTCTTTGCGATGTTCCGCGAGACGGAGCGCGTCGTCACGCTGTACTCGCAGGGCGTCAACCAGTCGGCGCAGGGCACCGACAAGGTCAACGCCATCCTCAACTGCCATCTCGCCACGGGCCGCATCGGCAAGCCGGGGGCCTCGCCGTTCTCGCTCACGGGACAGCCCAATGCGATGGGCGGGCGCGAGGTCGGCGGGCTCGCCAACCAGCTCGCCGCGCACATGATGTTTACGCCGCCCGAGGTCGATCGCGTCCGCCGGTTCTGGAAGGCGCCGCGCATCGCAACCCATGAGGGGCTCAAGGCGGTGCAGCTGTTCGAGGCGATCAACCGCGGCGAGGTCAAGGCGTTGTGGGTGATGGGCACCAATCCTGCGGTGTCGCTGCCGGATGCCGATCTCGTACGCGAGGCGCTGAAGAAGCTCGAGCTGTTCGTGGTCTCGGAGAACGTACTCTCCAACGACACGGTCGAGGCAGGGCCGCATGTGCTTTTGCCTGCGCTCGCATGGGGCGAGAAGTCGGGCACGGTGACCAATTCCGAGCGCCGCATCTCCCGGCAGCGCTCGTTCCTGCCGGCGCCAGGCGAGGCGCGGCCGGACTGGTGGATTCTGAGCGAGGTCGCAAAGCGGCTCGGCTTCGGCGAAGGCTTCAACTACAAATCTGCCGCCGAGATCTTCCGCGAGCACGCCGCGCTCTCGGCGTTCGAGAACGATGGCAGCCGCGACTTCGACATCGGCGCGCTGCAATCGGTCTCCGACGAGGCCTATGATGCGCTGGTGCCGCTGCAATGGCCGGCGCGCGAGGGACAAGAGGGACCTGGCGCGCGCTTCTTTGCGGGCGGCGGCTTCTTCACCAATGACGGCAAGGGCCGTTTCGTCGCGCCGGAGGTGCCGGCGCTGCGCAGCGAGACCAATTCGGCGCGTCCGCTGCGGCTCAACACGGGACGCATCCGCGACCAGTGGCACACCATGACCCGCACCGGCCTCAGCCAGCGGCTCGGGGCACATCTGCCAGAGCCGTTCGTCGAGATCCATCCGGATGACGCCGGCAAATACGGCGTCGTCGACGACAGCTTTGCCCGCGTCACCACCGACTACGGCCAGTGCATCCTGAAAGCCGTCGTCAGCGAGCGCCAGCAGCGCGGCACGCTGTTCGTGCCGATTCACTGGAGCGCGATGAATACCTCGCATGGCCGCATCGGCGCGCTGGTGCAGTCGTTCAACGATCCGTTCTCGGGGCAGCCGGAAACCAAGGCAACTCCGGCCGCGATCGCGCCGTACGAGTACGTTTTCCGCGGCTTCGCGCTCTCGCGCAAGCAGCTCGCGCTGCCGCAGCATCTGTGGTGGGTGCGTGCCGCGATCGGTGGCGGCTATGGTTATCTTTTTGCCGACAACGCGGATCTGTCGCGCTGGCCGGCCTGGCTCCAGGGGATCGCGGGTGAGGATATCGCGGAGTACCGCGATTTCGGCGGCGGCGTCTATCGCGCCGCATCCTTCGTCGGCGATCGCATCGAGACCTGCCTGTTCATCGGGCCTGCCCATGATGCCGGCGACTGGGAGGTGGTGAAGAGCCTGTTCGCGGCAGACCGCGTCAGCGACGAGCAGCGCCGCCTGTTGCTGTCCGGCAAGTCGACCGAAGGCGTCGCCTCGACCGGTCCCGTGGTCTGCGCCTGTTTCGGCGTCGGGCGCTCTACCATCTGCGACACCATCGCCGCCGGCGCGCGCAGCGCGGCCGAGATCGGCGCAAAACTCAAGGCCGGCACCAATTGCGGCTCCTGCATTCCCGAGCTGAAGCGGCTGATTGCCGAGACGGGTGGGGCTGCGAAGGAGGCAAAGTTCGCCGGCGCTGCGGGTTAGCGCCACACACTCTCCGGCGTCATCGCCCGGCTTGACCCCGTGACGTCCGGGATAAATCGATAGGCCGCGGCGTACTGGACGCCCCGGTCAAGCCGGGCGACAGGGGGGATAGTCGCGACGGCCTTCCAGCATCTACCAGCTTGATCTAAATCATCGCTCCGCAGCGCACTCACTGTCATCCTCGCCGCCCGCGCAACCCGCCCGGCGTTTTTCGTGTCCGTGTCCGACGTTCCCATTCGGCCCTTTCTGATCGGCTTTCCCGCCGCCGGGCTCGTGTTCGGTTTCGTGCTGCGCGCATCCGGCTTTTCGGCGTGGGCGGATCTGGTCTGGGCGATCGCGACGCTGCCGGTATTGCTTGCACTCCTGGTCGAGATCGTGCGGAGCCTGAGGCGCGGCGATGTCGGGCTCGATATCGTGGCTGCGCTTTCGATGACGTCGGCACTGGTGGTCGGCGAGGAGCTTGCGGCCGCCGTGGTCGCGCTGATGTATGCCGGCGGGCAATACCTCGAGGACTTTGCCGAGGGCCATGCGCGGCGCGAGATGACGGCGCTGCTCGCCCGAGCCCCGCGCAAGGCGATGCGTCATTGCGACCATCGGCTCGAGGAGATCGACGTCGAGCTCGTCGCGACGGGCGACCGCCTGCTGATCCGCCAGGGCGAGATCGTGCCGGCCGACGGTACGCTCGCAAGCCCGCTCGCCGTGCTCGACCAGTCTGCGCTGACGGGGGAATCGCTGCCGGTACAGTGCAGGGACGGCGACGCCCTGATGAGCGGAGCCACCAATGCCGGCGAAGCCTTCGATATCATCGCCACGCGTCCGGCGGCGCAAAGCACTTATGCGGGTATCGTCCGCCTGGTCGAGGCCGCGCAGCGCGCCAGGGCGCCGATGGCTCGGCTCGCCGATCGCTATGCGATCGTGTTCTTGGTCGCAACGCTCGCGATCGCGGGCGCGGCCTGGGCCTGGACGCGCGATCCGATCCGCATGGTGGCGGTGCTGGTTGTGGCGACGCCATGCCCGCTGATTCTCGCTGTGCCGGTTGCCATCGTCGCCGGCCTGTCGCGCGCGGCGCATCACGGCATCCTGATCAAGGGCGGCAAGGCGCTAGAGACCATGGCGCGCATTTGTTCGCTCGTGGTCGACAAGACCGGCACGCTCACCGACGGCAGGGCTAGGGTGGTTGCGGTCCACGCCGCGGAAGGATTTGGCGAGGACGACGTGCTGCGGATCGCCGCATCGCTCGATCAGGCCTCCAGGCATGTCATCGCGCAGGCGCTGGTCGCCGAGGCGCGGCGCCGCAAGCTTGCCCTGTCGATTCCGGCCGATGTCGCGGAGACGCCCGGCGAAGGCGTCAAGGGACGCGTGCAGGGGCGCTTCGTCGCCGTCGGCGGTCGCCGCTATGTGCGATCGCAACTGCCCGATCCGAGCCAGGGCACGACTGAGCCCGCGCTGACCGCGCCGGGCGCCGTCGCCGTTTGGCTCGCGCTTGACGGCCGGCTTGCCGGCCGGATCGTGCTCGCCGACGAGTTGCGGGCCGGCATCGAAGGGCTGCTTGCCAAGGTGCGGCGCCTTGGCGTCGAGCGCATCGTGCTCGCGACTGGCGACCGCCGCGACGTGGCCGAGGCCGTCACGGCCGGTCTCGGCCTCGATGCGGTTCGCGCCGAGCTGACGCCGGACCAGAAGGTCATGGTGGTGCTCTCCGAGCGCAAGGCCGGTCCGGTGATGATGGTGGGCGACGGCGTCAACGACGCCCCCGCGCTTGCGGCTGCCGATGTCGGCGTCGCCATGGGTGCGACGGGTGCTGCCGCGTCGGTGGAAGCAGCCGACGCCGTGCTGCTGGTCGACACGCTCGACCGCATCGTGCCCGCGATCGAGATCGCGCGCCGCGCACGCTTCATCGCGCTTCAAAGCGTCATTGCCGGCATCGGCCTGTCGACGCTCGGCATGATCGCCGCCGCCTTCGGCTACCTGACGCCGGTCGAGGGCGCGATCTTGCAGGAGGTGATCGACGTCGCCGTGATCCTGAACGCGCTGCGGGTGCTACGCGACCGGTGAAGGCCGTTGAAGAGTTCGTAGTCCCAACGTCATTGCGAGCGTAGCGAAGCAATCCAGAATCCCTCCGCGGCGAAAGTCTGGATTGCCTCGCTGCGCTCGCAATGACGGGCTTTGTGGAGACCTGATAAGCGATTTCTCCCCGCGTCGTCCCGATGAAGGGCTGGACCCATACCCGGGTTAGTGTCGTCGAAGCGCGCTGCGGCCACTGGCAGCGTGCTGGTCGCGGATATAAGTGAACTCTTAGCGCTCGATAATTGTTATGTGACGAATGCGGGCGGCGCCCCTTCGCCTCTCCCCGCGTGCGGGAGAGGGAGAATAGACATCGGAGCAAACATGAACAAAAAGCCCTTCGGCCGCACCGGCGCCAATGTTTCCGTGATCGGGCAGGGCACCTGGTATCTCGACCACGGCGACCGCAAGCGCGCGATTGCGGCGCTTCAGCGCGGGCTTGATCTCGGGATGACGCATATCGACACCGCCGAGATGTATGGCGATGCGGAGCTCGTCATTGCGGATGCGATTGCCAGCCGCCGCGACGAGGTGTTCCTGGTCTCAAAAGTGCTGCCGAGCAATGCTTCGCGCCGCGGCACCATCACCGCCTGCGAGCGCTCGCTCAAGCGGCTGAAGACGGACCGGCTCGACTGCTATTTGCTGCACTGGCGCGGCTCCTATGCCCTGGAGGACACCGTTGCCGCGTTCGAGGAGCTGGTGAAGGCCGGCAAGATTAAATTCTGGGGCGTCTCCAACTTCGATGCCGACGACCTCGACGACATCCTCGACGTCGCCGGCGAAGGCAAGATTGCCTGCAATCAGGTGCTGTACCATCTCAAGGAGCGCGCGATCGAGCATGCAGTGATCCCGTGGTGCGAGCGGCACGGTGTCGCGGTGGTGGCCTATTCGCCGTTCGGCCATGACGATTTTCCGGCAGCGACGAGCAAGGGCGGCGCGGTGCTCGCGCGCATCGCAGAGGCGCACGGCGCGACGCCGCGTCAGGTTGCGCTCAGGTTCCTCGCCCGTGCAACTACGGTGTTCGCGATCCCGAAGGCGTCGTCCGCCGAGCATGCTGGCGAAAACGCGGCAAGCGGCGATCTCGTGTTGACCAGGGATGACATCGCCGCGCTGGACGCGGCGTTTCCGCGCGGGAGCAAGCCGCGCAGCCTGCCGATGCTGTAGTGCAAAAAAGCGCATTTTATTAACGGAGCGTTCACATGCGTGCCCATCAGCGCATATCGGCTTCCTGTTTTCGGGCGTTGTGAACGCATCGCAATTGTCGTTTTTATAGGCTCTTACGATTCGCATTTTCCCGAGTTCCAGCCGTGACACCGCCGCCCGCCGCAGCCGCAAGGCTCGACAGTATTTCCGTGCCTATGCCAGCGAAGAAACAGGCCGCACGCCGCGCACCTGCGCGCGTCGACCATCCCTTCAAAGGCATTGCGCTGGTCCTGTTGTCGACAGTGTTCCTCGGCTGCTCCGACGTCACCGCGAAATACCTTTCGACGAGCCTGCCGTCGATCGAGATCACCTGGATCCGCTTCCTGACCTTCGCGCTGATGTTCACGCCGGTGATGCTGCCGGCCTCGCCGCTCTATGCGATGCGTACCGAGCGGCTCGGCCTTCAGTTGATGCGCGGCGCCGCACTGCTCGGCTCCTCGCTGTTCTTCATCACCGGCTTGCGCTTTCTCCCCATCGCGGAGGCCTCCGCCACCGGCTTCGTCTCGCCGCTGTTTGTCACCGCGCTGTCGATTATCTTCCTGAGCGAGAAGGTCGGCCTGCGCCGCTGGCTCGCAACCGCGCTGGGCCTCGTCGGCGTTACGATCATCCTGCGGCCGGGCTCGAACGCGTTTCACGTTGCCGCGTTCTTCCCGATCGTCTCCGCGTTCTGCTGGGCTGCTGCGCTGATCCTGACGCGCATGATCAGCGGGCGGGAAGCCGTCCTCACCACGATGGCCTATTCCGCGCTGACCGGCGTTGCCATCCTCACCGCGATGGTGCCGTTCGTCTGGGTCACGCCGAGCTGGACTGCCATCGGGCTCGGCATCTTCATCGGCATTGCTTCCACGGTGGGGCAGTGGATCATTGTGCTCGCCTATCGTTATGGCGATGCCTCGGTGCTGGCGCCGTTCTCCTACACGCAATTGCTGTGGGTCAGCATTTTGGGCTTCTTCATCTTCGGTGAGCTGCCCGACGTCTGGACCATCACGGGCGCCGCGTTCATCGTCGCGAGTGGCCTCTATATCGCCCATCGTGAACGTGTCCGCCGCGCCCAGCTTTTGGTGCTGGAAGAGCGTTCGCCGAACGCCTGACGCCATATCTCAGGGCTGGCTCTGTGCTATCAACGGCTCCAACAAGAATGGGAGGAGCCGGATGCGGGCTGCGATTTTCAGGAACGGTGAGATTGTCGTCGACAAGATGCCGGAGCCGAAGCCGGGCCCTGGCCAGGTACTGGTGAAGACGCTCGCCTGCGGCATCTGCGGTTCCGATCTGCACGCGCGCCAGCACGCCCATCGCATGGTTGAGATGGCCAAGAAGGCCGGGCGTGCGCCGATGGACCTGTCGCGCGACGTCGTGTTCGGCCATGAGTTCTGCTGCGAGATCGTCGATTACGGTCCGGGCACCGAGCGCAAGCTGAAGTCCGGTACGCGCGTCTGCTCGCTGCCGGCGCTGCTGACGCCGGCGGCCATCCAGGGCATCGGCTATTCCAACGACAATATCGGCGGCTATGCCGAAGCGATGCTGCTGAGCGAACCGCTGCTGCTCGAAGTGCCGAACGGCCTCGCCGCGGAGCACGCCGCTCTCACCGAGCCGCTCGCGGTTGGCGTCCATGCCGTCGCCAAAGCAAACGTGCGCGGCGGCGAGGTGCCGCTGGTGATTGGCTGCGGCCCGGTTGGGCTTGCGGTCATTGCGGCGCTGAAAATCAAGGGCCTGCACCCGATCGTCGCCGCGGATTATTCGCCGGCGCGGCGCGCGCTTGCGGCAAAACTCGGCGCCGACATCGTCGTCGATCCCTGGGTGTCGCAACCCTATGCCACCTGGGCCGAGCATGCCCAGATGTCGGATGCTGAGAAAGCAGCGCGGCCGCCCCTTCAGGCCATGCTGCCGGCGCTGAAGCCTGCCCTCATCTTCGAATGCGTCGGCGTGCCCGGACTGCTCCAGCAGGTGTTCGAGGGCGCCCCGCGCGACGCCCGCATCGTCGTGGTCGGCGTCTGCATGGAGAGCGACAAGAGCGAGCCGATGCTCGGCGTCATGAAGGAGCTCAACGTCCAGTACGTGCTCGGCTACACGCCGGAGGAGTTCGCCTATTCGCTGCGCCTGATCGCGGAGGGGGAGGTGGACGCGGCGGCAATGGTGACGGCGACGGTAGGCATCGACGGCGTGGCGAAAGCCTTCGCCGACCTCGCCAATCCCGAGACGCATACCAAGATCATCGTGGAGCCGTGGCGATAGCACAAAGCCCCGACGAGCACCGAACCTGCACGACGGTAGCTGCGACCAATGGCTCGGAGTGGAGCAACAATGCGGGCTACCGAACTGTTAAGGGGCGAAGTGTCCGCCAGCATTGCGCTTGGCTTTGTCAGCGGCCTGATCTGGCTCCTGGTATTGGGCGGCGTCGCGGATCTGCACAGCGATCCGATCGGTCGGGGCTTGGCCGCCATCCATGTCGTTGCGCTCTGGTCCTTGCTGACGATCATGACTGCGATTGCGAGCCTGAAGGGCAACGCCCCGCGCTTGACGAAAGTTTTGGCCCTCGTGATCGTACCCGTATCCGGCTTTGTCGCGATGGCGGCAATGGATCTGCTCTGGCACGCTGATCGGTCGCCATTTCTCTGGCCAATCGTCATTCTTGTCGTCGTGCCACCCCTTGCCGTGACCTGGTGTTTTCTGGTCCTGCTAGGACGGTCCGGGATATCGCGCATCGTCGGCGCGCTTCCCGTCGCGATCCTGGCAGTGTGCTTGCTGATGGAGCCGTTGTCGCGGATGCGCAATACGGTGGAGAAGGAGGCGGCCGTGCGGCTCGCCAAATTCAACGCGGATCTCGCGCGGGTGCCGGCCAATGCGCCGATCTGGGACTGGACGCCGTTTCTCTATACGCCCGACGGCTACAAGCGGTCGGAGGTGGTCCACAGCATCCGAAGCCTCGATCAGCGGCAGGCGCAGGCGGAAACGATGCTCGACCGCGGCGACTTTCCGATCGGTGATCTCAGCTCTTTCGATCTCGATCCGACGCCGGCCCTTTGCGACAAGGCGCGCAGCCTGCTGCGCAGGCGCGTTGCGCCGCTGGTGCTCAAGACCGCCGATAGCAGACCGTATTCGGATATCGCCCGGTCGGTGTCGGACGCGATTGATGCGATGACCTGGCTGGTAGGCTATGAATGTTCGTGCGACGCGGAGGCCGTGGCCTGGGAAACCATGGCGAAGGGATATCGCGACCCAAACTACGAGCTTTACCGGCTGGCGAAGTTGCGCGATCCCAACCTGTTGGGCCAGACGTTACGCGAGCGGCCCGCGCGTTTCTCGATGCTGGGTCCAAGATCGCATCTCAAGGCCTGGCTGAGATTTACCGACGACAACGCTCTGCGGGACCAAGCGCTTGCCGGCGCGCGCAAGCTCGACCGGCGCACCGACGAGGCCGTTGAAATCCTGTCGAGCAAATACGACGAGGACGTACGATGGAGGCTAGTCCGGTATCTCGGCGAGCTTGATCTCGAGGCGACGGCGCCATTATGCACGACGGCGCTGAGCGATTTGCACCGCCAGTTTACCCAGGTGTACCGGCCTGACCCGAACGATAAGCGTCTTTACTCCGAATTGCTCGAGCGTCTCGGCGGCAGTGCGCCGTTGCCGGCCTTGATTTGGCTGGCAGGGCACGGCTGTGCCGCGGACGCTGAACTGAAGGAGGCGATCGCACTGGTCGATGCCTATCGGGATTCGCCAGGCCGGGCAGAGATGCTCGCGACGCTGACGCAGTTGCAGCGCTGAGCGCGGTGACCCCACCTACACCGGCAGCGCGATCGAATATTTCACCTGGCTTAGAGCAAAGCTCGACTCGATCGAGGCGATGCCATCGAGGCGCGTGAGCTTGTTCTTCAGAAATGCTTCATAAGACGAGAGGTCGGCGGCGACGACGCGCAAGAGATAGTCGCGGTTGCCGGTCATCAGATAGCACTCCAAAACCTCGTCCCATTTCGAGATCGCTCGTGCGAAGCGGTTGAGATCCTCCTCCTTCTGCCGAGCCAGCTTGATCGAGATGAAGACGCTGACATGCAGCCCCAGCGCCTTCTGGTCCACGGTCGCGATGTAGCGCGTGATGACGCCGCGCTCCTCCAGAAGCTTGACCCGGCGGTGGCAGGGCGAGACCGACAGCCCGACCTTGTCGGCGAGCTCCTGCATGGTCAGCCGGCTGTCGGTCTGGAGCAGGGCGAGGATCTTTCGGTCGATGGCGTCGAGCTCGGGCATTGGGATAGAACCTGTGTGGAGTGGCTATCTATTGGTAAAGTATCCCAATATTTACGGGCGTGGCGCGAAAAATTGAGAATTTTGCCGGCTCCCGCAGGCGTATCATAGGCCATCATTTACCGGAGCATTGCCATGCCCGTCGATTCCGCCCGCCTCGACACATTGTCCGCGCTCGCAACCAAGGTGCTGTGGCTGTCGTCCTGGACGATCCATCATGCCAATCACATCCGCGCCAATGCGGATGGCTTGAAGGTCGGCGGCCATCAGGCCTCGTCCGCCTCACTCGCGACCATCATGTCGGCGCTGTATTTCCACGTGCTCAGACCTGAGGATCGCGTCGCGGTGAAGCCGCATGCGAGCCCGGTGTTCCACGCCATCCAGTATCTGTTCGGCCGCCAGACCCGCGAGAAGCTGGAGAATTTCCGCGGCTTCAAGGGCGCGCAATCCTATCCCTCGCGTACCAAGGATATCGACGACGTCGATTTCTCGACCGGCTCCGTCGGCCTCGGCGTCGCGCAGACGCTGTTCTCTTCGCTGGTGCAGGACTACGTCAAGTCGCATGGCTGGATGAAGGATCGCCGCGAAGGGCGAATGATCGCACTCGTCGGCGACGCCGAGATGGACGAGGGGAATATTTTCGAGGCGTTGGCCGAGGGGTGGAAGCACGGCCTGCGCAACACCTGGTGGGTGGTCGATTACAACAGGCAGTCGCTCGACGCCGTCGTGCGCGAGGGGCTCTGGGAAAAATTCGAGACCATGTTCCGCAATTTCGGCTGGGACGTGGTGATCGTGAAATACGGCCGGCTGATGCGCGAGGCTTTTGCCGAGCCGGGCGGCGAAGCGCTTAAAGCATGGATCGACAACTGCCCGAACGCGCTCTATGCGGCGCTGTGCTTCCAGGGCGGCGCGGCCTTCCGCAAGCATCTGCATGACGAGATCGGCGACCAGGGGCCGATCACCAAGCTGATCGACCGGCGCAGCGATGACGAGTTGCTGGCGCTGATGTCGAACCTTGGCGGCCACGACATGGCGAGCATGCTGGAGGCGTTTGAAAAGATCGATCACGATCGCCCGGTTTGCTTCATCGCCTACACCATCAAGGGCGTCGGCCTGCCGTTCCAGGGCCACAAGGACAACCATGCCGGCCTGATGACGGTCGCGCAGATGGAGAAGTTTCGCGAGAGCCAGAACATCCGCACCGGCCACGAGTGGGACAAGTTCGAAGGCATGGCGCAGGATACCGCCGGGCTCGAAGCCTTCCTCGCGCGCGTGCCCATCAATCAGGACGGCCGCCGGCTGACCGCGCCCGTCGTCGAGGTGCCCTCGCAGCTCACCTTCAAGCCGTCGGCGCAGATGTCGACCCAGCAGGGTTTTGGGCTTGTGCTGAACGAGATCGCGCGCAGCGACAGCGAGCTTGCAAAGCGCATCGTCACGACGTCGCCCGACGTCACCGTCTCGACCAATCTCGGTCCCTGGGTGAACCGGCGCGGCCTGTTTGCCCGCGCCGAGAAGGCGGATTTATTCCGCAGCGAGAAAATTCCATCCACCTTCAACTGGGATGCATCGCCCAAGGGTCAACATCTCGAGCTCGGCATCGCCGAGATGAACCTGTTTATCATGATGTCGGCGCTGGGACTCTCGCATCACATCAATGGCGCGCGGCTGCTGCCGGTCGGCACGCTCTACGATCCCTTCATCGAACGCGGCCTCGATGCGCTCAACTACGCCTGCTATCAGGATGCCCGCTTCATGGTGGCGGCGACGCCCTCCGGCATCACGCTCGCACCCGAAGGTGGGGCGCATCAGTCGATCGCAACGCCTTTGATCGGCATGGCCCAGGACGGGCTCGCATCGTTCGAGCCGGCCTTCGTTGACGAACTTGCGGTGATCATGGGCTGGGGTTTTGACCACATGCAGCGCCAAGCAGGCGAGGGTGGCTCGGTCTACTTGCGCCTGTCGACGCGCACCATCGAACAGGCGCAGCGGATCATGACTCCGGAGCTTGAGCAGGGCATCACCGACGGCGCCTATTGGCTGCGCAAGCCGGGCCCCAATGCCGAAGTCGTGATCGCCTATACCGGCGCGGTGGCGCCGGAGGCGATCGAGGCAACCGGCTTCATCGGCGAGAGCCGCCGCGACGTCGGCCTGCTTGCGATCACCTCGGCCGACCGCCTTCATGCAGGCTGGACCGCCGCGCGGAAATTGCGGCGAGATCGCCGCGGCGTGCAGCATTTGAGCCATATCGAAAAGCTGCTTGCGCCGCTGCCGCGCGATTGCGGTCTCGTGACCGTGATCGACGGCCATCCGGCAACGCTTGGCTGGCTCGGCAGTGTCCGCGGCCACCGCGTCGAGGCGCTCGGCGTCGAGCAGTTCGGCCAGACCGGCACCATCGCCGACCTCTATCGCCACCACGGCCTGGACGCCAACGCCATCATCGATGCGGCCGAAAGCCTCACCACCGGCGCGCCGGTGCTGCATCGGAAGATGGCGGTGTGATGGAAGTAACCGAGGCGGTCTGACCGACCAAGGTCGACATTCCGGAGTAACTAGGGACGTCATGCCACGGCGATGCGAAGCATCGAACCCGGAATCTCGAGATTCCGGGTTCGGCTCTTTGAGCCGCCCCGGAATGACGTGGGGGTGCTTGCCAGTTCCCCGGCACGCGATCATATTCCACCGCGTCCGCCGCATCGCAGGTCAAGCATGGGGGCGGGTTCAACTCCCCCGGCTTTCGTGCAAGGATAGCCGCCGAAACGCCCCCTCCAATGCTCCCCAAGAAGAGGTCCACAATGGTCAATCGTATGCAATTCTACATCGACGGTGCCTGGGTCGATCCGGCCGTCAAGAAGTCCACTCCGGTCGTCAATCCTGCGACTGAAGAGGCGATGTACGAGGTTGCGCTCGGCTCCAAGGCCGATGTTGACAAGGCCGTCGCCGCCGCCAAGCGCGCCTTTTTCACCTATTCCCAGACCAGCCGCGAGGAGCGCGTCGCGCTGCTCTCCAGGGTCATCGAGATCTACAAGGGCCGTCTCAAGGAGATCGGCGCCGCGGTTTCCGACGAGATGGGCGCGCCGCTGCCGATGGCCGAGAAGCTCCAGGCCGGCGCCGGCCTCGGCCACCTCATGACCACGCTCGACGTGCTCAAGAACTATCATTTCGAGGAGCCGGTCGGCACCGCCATGGTGCTGCGTGAGCCGGTCGGCGTGGTCGGCATGATCACGCCCTGGAACTGGCCGCTCAACCAGATCGCCTGCAAGGTGGCGCCCGCGCTCGCCGCCGGCTGCACCATGATCCTGAAGCCGTCGGAGTTCACGCCGACCTCGGCGCTGATCTTCGCGGAAATCCTCCATGAAGCCGGCGTGCCGAAGGGTGTGTTCAATCTCGTCAACGGTCTCGGCCCCGAGGTCGGCGCCGCCATGAGCGAGCATCCGGACATCGACATGATCTCGTTCACCGGCTCGACCCGCGCCGGCATCGATGTGGCCAAGCGCGCAGCTCCCACCGTGAAGCGCGTCAGCCAGGAGCTCGGCGGCAAGTCGCCGAACGTGATCCTCGAAGGCGCCGACCTCACGAAGGCGGTGACCGGCGGCGTGATGCACATGTTCAACAACTCCGGCCAATCCTGCAACGCGCCCTCGCGCATGATCGTGCCGCTGTCCAAGATGAAGGAAGTGGCCGCGATCGCGAAGGCGGTCGCCGACAAGACCAAGGCGGGTGATCCGCGCGGCGAAGGCACCACCATTGGTCCCGTCGTCAACCGCGGCCAGTGGGACAAGATCCAGGCGCTGATCAAGAAGGGCATCGACGAGGGCGCAACGCTTGTCGCCGGCGGCCCGGGCCTGCCCGAGGGCGTCAACAAGGGCTTCTACGTTCGTCCGACCATCTTCGCCGACGTCACCAGCGATATGACGATCGCGAAGGAGGAAATCTTCGGACCGGTGCTGACCATCATCGGGGCCAAGGACGAAGCCGACGCCGTGCAGATCGCCAACGACACGCCCTATGGCCTGGCGGGCTACGTCTCGGCCGATACGGTGGAGAGCGCCAAGCGCGTTGCTCGCCAGATCCGCGCCGGCAACGTCAACCTCCAGGGCGTGCCCAACGATCGCTCGGCGCCGTTCGGCGGCTACAAGCAGTCAGGCAACGGCCGCGAGTGGGGCAAGTACGGTCTTGAGGACTTCCTCGAAGTGAAGGCAGTCGCCGGCTTCAACGCCGCCTAAGCACTTCACATCACAGTTGCAGCGTCGGAGCGGGTGACCGCTCCGGCGTTTCGCATCAGCAGGCAGGCAAGCTTCGGTGTCGGCCCCGATCAGGCGCCGAGCGCGGCCGAGATTTCGCCAAGCGTTGCCTTCTCGGCGTCACTGACCAGGACGCCGCCGCCAAACAGGCCTCCACCCTCAGATGCAGCCTCGGCCGTTTTCTGGCTGATCTGGCGGAGCCAATCCTTGAACGCCGCGGCATCACCGGGCGCCTTGGCTGCGAGGATGGTCGAGACTTGCCGCAGCGAGTCGATGGCTTTGGTCTTGACCTCCGCGGGCTTGCTGTTCGCGAGTTCGGCTTTCAATCCATCGCGAGCCACGCTTCGGCCGTCGCCGGTCGTGAAATCGGCAACCACTGCCTTGACCAATGCGTTGGCGCTGGGGTCTGTGGCCGCCTGGCTCAGCGCTGCGCCACTCGCAAACGACTCCTTGAGCAGGCCCCACAAGCCGCTCGGTTCAGCCGCTGTGATGGCGATCCCTGCATTCATTGGACTTCTCAAGAGCAAGGCCCATTCGTCCTTCGTAAAACTTGCTTTGTCAGTCATAGATCCACTCCCTGGCACAATCCGCCGTGTGAAAACCGATCTGAGTACGGCGACAGTCCTGGGTCGCCGCACTCAGAAATTTCAAACTCGGGCCAGCGAATCGAGCTTTGCCCTGAGATCGTCGATCGCCGGTTTCGCGATCGGCCCGACGCCGGGAGCCGCCATGACCTTGTCGCACATCTGGTTGATGGCCGGCATCGCGGCGGCGATCAGTTTGGCGAGCGCAGTTCGTCCTTCGGGCGTGAGCTTTGCCGCGTGTGTGCCGACGTCGTCGAGCTGCGATATTGCCGCGTTGATTTTTGGTAGAGCCGCCTGCGCCCCGGTGGCATCGGTGATGCTCGGAAGCGCTGACTTCAGGGAGTCGATCGTCGTGTTGACCTGGCTGGCCAGGTTCACACCGTCGACAGTCAAGTTCGTAGGTGCCATGCCCACGGTGGTGGCGGGCCGCGCGGGAGCGGTCTGCTCAGCGACCGTCTGCTGGCCAGGACGGTCGAATGCGTACCATGCAAGACCACCCAGGACGACCAGGGCGGCGAGCCAATACGGCCATTGAGTGGTCTTGGTGGCTGTTGCGTAAGCGGAACTCGCACGTTCGCTTGCGCTCGCGATTCGACTTCCCGCGGCGGAGGCAGCGGCCATCCCGCTGCGTACTCCGGTACCCGCCTGGTCGATCAGACCCGCAGCGCTGAGCTGACTGGCAAGGCCTGCCGGGATGGCCGCGGAAATCTGGTCCTTCTGCGAGCGCAGCAGCGATGCCAAACCGTTTGCATCGAGACCAGTCTCGCGCTGGTGCTGCCCCAGCGCGCCCAGCACGATCGGGCCGAGGATGCCGAGCAGCGACGATCCGCCGCCGTCGCCCACGCCGGCAAACTTTCCGATAGCCTGGGCCATGGTCCCCATTGTTCCGGCGCCGAACAATCCGGACAGCATGCCCGTCCCGGTCTCAGCCAGTCGCTCAGGACTCGCGCCGCGCAAAATATCTGCAGGAGAGCCGGCTTGCTGTTGGGACAGCAGCTTTGATAATTGATTGCTTCCAGCGGGAGTACCGACAAGGTCTGCCAGCCCGGCTAGCAGTGACGGGACAGCTCCGGCTGTTGCCTTCTGGGCTGTGGTTCGATCGATTCCAAGAAATGAAGCGATTTGCGCCAGAACTTCGGGAGTCAGGAATTGCATCACAACGGACGTGAGATTGGCGGCCATGGCGTTCTCTCCGCATTGATTGTTGCAATGTTGCTTTGCTGGGGTAGCTCCTGATCTGCGGGTGGACGACGCCGTCGCACGATCTCGCAACTGCCTTGTCTTGGGAAATTTCTCTTGGGAAATTTCGGGCTGATGGTTTGGCGTTGGAAATTAGCCGGCGGGTTCCTCCCGATCGACGGAATGTCCGGCGAAATCTTCCAACTGTCCACTCACAACATGGGAATCGAACCCCAGTCGAATTCTGACAAAGCTCCATCTGACGCTGAATTGCGAAGGAAGTTCCCCTCAACACGAAAGGTCAGCCTGGCTTCATTTTCCGGATGAGCGGGTTCCGTGCGATCATCGTTCCATCTATTGTGGCCGCCATCGCGATTCTGATTGGCCGGATTCTGGTAGTCCTTATTCTCTGCACTCCTCTATCCGCCCAGCGCGCCCTGCGTGTTCACGTACAGTGCATAGATCGACTGGCTCGCCGCCATGAACAGGCGGTTGCGCATGACGCCTCCGAAGCAGAGGTTGGCGCAGCGCTCGGGCAGCGCGATGCGGCCGATCATGACGCCGTCGGGCGCGAACACCACGACGCCGTCGAGCTCGGGATCGCCCATGCCCCAGCCGCACCAGAGATTGCCGTCGATGTCGCAGCGCATGCCGTCCGGCGTCCCTGGTCCAGCATCGATGAAGACGCGCTTGTTGGAGATCGTCGTGCCGTCCGGCGAGACGTCATAGGCGAGGATCTTGCGGTTCGGCTGCCCGCGCGATTCCACGACGTAGAGGATCTTCTCGTCCGGCGAGAAACACAGCCCGTTCGGGCCGAGCACGCCCTCGGCCACGATCGTCGCCTTGCGGCTCACGGGATCGAGCCGGTAGACGTTCGGATCGATCTCGGATTCCGCCTTGTAGCCCTCATAATTGCCGAGCAGACCGAACACGGGATCGGTGAACCAGATCGAGCCGTCGGACTTCACGACGACGTCGTTCGGCGAGTTCAGCCGCTTGCCGCCAAACGAATCCATCAGCACCGTGATCGCGCCGTCATATTCGGTGCGCACCACCCGGCGGCCGCCATGCTCGCAGGTGATCAGCCGGCCCTGGCGATCCCTCGTGTTGCCGTTGGCGAAGTTGGAGGGCTTTCGGAAAACGGAAACCGCCCCGGTTTCCTCGTCCCATTTGATGATGCGCTGGTTGGGGATATCGCTGCACAACAGATACCGTCCATCTCCGAACCACACCGGACCCTCGGCCCAGCGCAGGCCGGTGGTGAGGCGTTCCACAGCCGAGAGCTTCAGCCAGTATTTCTCAAACCTTGGGTCTAGTGCACTTATCGCCGGATCAGGGTAATAGGTCGCCGGCCGCCAGCCTTGGGACCAGCCTTGGGACGATCCTTGGGAATGTGACGATGCATCGGACATGTGCAGTTCTCGTTGTTGCGTCCCCTCTGGTCAGGTCTGCTATCATTAGAGCCCAACGACCGCAAACCGGTCGCTACCTGCGAGGGAAGAAATGCCGCGTATTTTGATGACGGGAGCTTCGGGCGGAATCGGCAGCGCGATGCGCAAATTGCTGCCGCCGATCTATCCGGATCTCCTGCTCTCTGACATCAAGCCGCCCGCCGATCTCGGGCCTAACGAGAAATTCAAGGCGGCCGACCTGTCCGATCTCGCGCAATGCGAGGCGATCTGCGAGGGCGTCGACGGCATCCTGCATTTCGGCGGCTATTCGGTCGAGGGATCCTGGGACGACATTCTCCAGGCCAACATCATCGGCGGCTACAATCTGTTCGAGGCGGCGCGCAAGAAGGGCGTCAAGCGCGTGGTCTTCGCCTCGTCCAACCATGCCGTCGGCTTCTATCCGCGCCACCACAAGATCGGCGCCGACGTCACCCCGCGCCCCGACGGCCGCTACGGCGTCAGCAAGGTGTTCGGCGAAGCCGTCGGCGCGCTCTATGCCGACAAGCATGGCCTGAAGGTCACCTGCCTTCGCATCGGCAATTTCGGCGAGAAGCCGCTCGACCAGCGCCGGCTCGCGATCTGGCTGAAGCCCGAGGACCTCGTCCAGCTCTGCCGCATTGGCCTGGAGCACCCCGACATCCATTTCGAGATCTTCTATGGCGCTTCGCTCAACGAACGCGCCTGGTGGGACAACCATCGCGCCTACGAGTTCGGCTATCGCCCGACCGGCCGCGCAGAGGACCATGTGCAGCACGCGATGGCGGAGCAGGCCAAGCTCAAGCCCGATCCGGTCGGCGACTACTACCAGGGCGGCGCGTTCTGCAGCATCGAGTTCGATGCTAATCCGAGCCGGATCATCGATTGGAGCAAACGCTAACGCGCGGCTCGTCGCCCGCAATCCGCTTCAGATAATCCGACTTGCTGAACTGCATGTGATCGACGCAGAGCTGCGCCAGCGCCCAGCTGTCGCGGCCCTTGAGCAGCTCGATCATCAATTCGTGCTGGCGCCGGGATAGTGCCAGTCCCTCGCGGTCGGCGAGATTCTTCGCGCGCATCGGCAGCGTCAGGTTCATGTAGTCCTGGAGCGAGCGCACCAAATAGGGATTGCCGCAGGCGGAGAACAGCGCGACATGGAAGGCGTCGTTGGCCTCGTGGATGCCGCGCAGGTCCTGCATCTCGGCCTTGGCGCAATAGTGCCGCTGCAACTCGGTGAGTTCGTCGATCAGGCCTTGCGGCGCGGGCAGGGGGATCATCAGCGCGGCTTGCCGCGTCAGCATCTCCCGGACCTCGTAGATCTGCCGGACCTCCTCGGCCGAATAGAAGCGCACGGTGGCGCCGATGTTCTTCTCGCGCCGGACGATGCCGCGCCGCTCGGCCTCGACGAGAGCCTGCCGAACGAAGTGCCGCGAGGTGCCGTAGCGTGACATCAGCGCGTCCTCGGTCAGGCGCGCTGCCGGCGCGAAGCGGCCGAAGATGATGTCCTCCTCGAGCCGCGCGACCACGTCGTCCGGGTCCTCGCGCCGAAGTGCCGCCGGGCTCTCGCTTGCCGTCTCCGTCATCAGTTGGCCTCCCCAGGCCGGGCCCAGTGGTTCGCTCGCCTTGTGGAGCAGGGAGGGGACGGATTGTCAATAATCTGCCCGCGGTGACGGTGCCATGCTTGAAAAAAAGTCGAATGGCGACCTCTGTTATTGACAATCAGGGGGCAGCCTGTACGACAATGGCAGTTGCGGAAGGGAGTAGCATCATGACGAGTGGCTTGCGCAAAGGGCTGACGAGCTATGGCGATGCCGGCTTCTCGCTGTTCCTGCGCAAGGCCTTCATCAAGGCGATGGGCTATTCCGACGATGCGCTCGAGCGCCCGATCGTCGGCATCACCAACACCTACAGTGATTACAATCCCTGCCACGGCAACGTGCCGCAGATCATCGAGGCCGCTAAGCGTGGCGTGATGCTGTCGGGCGCGATGCCGTTCGTGTTCCCGACCATCTCGATCGCCGAGAGTTTTGCGCATCCGACCTCGATGTACCTGCGCAACCTGATGGCGATGGACACCGAGGAGATGATCCGCGCCCAGCCGATGGATGCGGTGATCGTGATCGGCGGCTGCGACAAGACGCTGCCCGCGCAGGTGATGGCCGCGATCAGCGCCGACCTGCCGACCGTGGTCATCCCCGTGGGGCCGATGGTGGTCGGCCATCACAAGGGCGAGGTGCTGGGGGCCTGCACCGATTGTCGGCGGCTTTGGGCGAAATATCGCGCGGGCGATATCGACGATGCCGAGATCGAGGCGGTCAACGGCCGGCTCGCACCATCGGTCGGCACCTGCATGGTGATGGGCACGGCCTCGACCATGGCCTGCATGATCGAGGCCGTCGGCCTTTCGTTGCCGATGAGCGCGACGATCCCGGCACCGCATGCCGAGCGTTTCCGTCTGGCTGAAGCGAGCGGCAAGGTCGCCGCCGAGATGGCCAAGACCAAGGGGCCGAAGCCGAGCGAATTGCTGACGCCGGCGTCTTTCAAAAATGCGCAGGTCGTGCTGCAAGCGATCGGCGGCTCGACCAACGGCCTGATCCATCTGACGGCGATGGCGCATCGTTCGCCACACCGGCTGGATCTCGATGCCTTCGACAAGCTCGGCCGCGAAGTGCCGGTGCTGGTCGACCTGAAACCGTCTGGCGAGCATTATATGGAGCATTTCCATCACGCCGGCGGCGTGCCGAAACTCCTGGCGCAGCTTGGCGATCTCATCGATCTCGACGCCAAGACGATTTCTGGACAGACCCTCCGAGACGTCGTTGCCAATGCGGAAGACGTGCCCGGACAGGACGCCATCCGTCCGCGCGACAATCCGATCAAGCCGGAAGGCGGTCTTGCCGTCCTGCACGGCAATCTCGCGCCGCGCGGTGCCGTCATCAAGCAATCCGCTGCAAGCCCCAAGCTATTGCAGCACACCGGGCGTGCGGTGGTGTTCGAATCCGTCGAGGATATGACCTTGCGGGTCGACGATCCCGATCTCGACGTCACTGCCGATGACGTGCTGGTGCTGCGCAATGCGGGGCCGAAGGGCGCGCCGGGCATGCCCGAGGCAGGTTACTTGCCGATCCCGAAGAAGCTGGCGCGTGGTGGCACCAAGGACATGGTGCGCATCTCGGACGCGCGCATGAGCGGCACGGCGTTCGGCACCATCGTGCTGCACATCACGCCGGAATCCGCGGTCGGCGGACCGCTTGCGCTGGTGAAGAACGGCGACATGATCCGGCTGGATGTTGCCAAGCGCAGCATCGAGCTTCTGGTTGACGATGCGGAGCTGGCGCGCCGGCGCACCGTCTTGAAGCTCCCGGCGACGTCGGACGAGGCCAAGCGCGGCTATGCCTGGCTGTTCAACGAGACCATCTTGCAGGCCGACGAGGGCTGCGACTTCGATTTCATGCAGAGGACTGGACCAAAGACCGGGAAGGGGTGAGCGACCACCCGCAAAACTGTTCAGCCGCAAAAGCGGCGAACCATAAAACAGGGGGAGACGATGATTGCACGATCCATGCTTGGGCTGGCGGCAACGGCCGCGATCCTGTTCGTCACGGGCGCATCGGCACAGGAGGTGAAGCATTATCGCTTCGCCTACGACCAGCCGCGCAATACCGGTTATTCGATCGCCGGCGACCTCTTTGCCGACAAGCTCAAGGAATTGAGCAAGGGCACCATGATCATCGATCAGTATCCCGGCGCGCAGCTCGGCCAGGAGCCGCAGGTCCTCCAGCTCGTGAAGTCGGGCGATATTGAATTCGCGATCATCTCGTCCGCCAATACCGCGACGATCTCGCCACAGGCCGGCGTGATGTCGCTGCACTTTCTGTTCCGCGACGAAAATCACGTGATCAAGGGATTGGCCGACCCGAAAGTGTTCGAAGCGCTCAAGACGTTGATCGACGAGACCACGCAGGGCCTCCACGTCATCGCGACAGGCTCGCAGGGCGTGCGCCACATGTACTCCAAGAGGGAGATCCACAATGTCGGTGACATCAAGGGGCTGAAGGTCCGCGTGCAGGCGACTGCGACAGAGGACACTATGTTCCCGGCCTATGGCGCCCAGACCGTGCACATGCCGTTCGGCAGCGTCTACACCTCGCTCCAGACCGGCGTGGTCGACGTCGCCGAGAACAGCATCAACGTCTATCTCGTCAACAAGCACTACGAGGTGGCGCCGGTCCTCAACATCACCGAGCACGAGGCCAATAACGCGCTGGTGTTCGTCTCCGACAAGCTCTGGCAGAGCCTCTCGGCCGAGCAGAAGCAGTGGGTGCAAACCGCGGCGAACGAGATCAGCTCCAAGGAGCCGCAGAAGGCGTTCGAGCTTGAGCGCAGCGCAGCCGAGAAGCTGAAGAAGTTGGGTGTCAAGATCGTCGACAACGTCGACAAGAAGAGCTTTACGGCGATCGCCGATCCCTATCTCGACAAGCTCGCCAAGGATCTCGGCCCGCACGCCGAGAAGATCAAGAACCTGATCCGGTCGATCAACTAACGTGATGCCAGAAGACGGTGTGCTCCCTCTCCCGCTTGCGGGAGAGGGCGGGGGAGAGGGTGCTTCCACGGAGAGATTCCCAATGAGGAGAGAGCCCTCACCCGGCGCTCCGCGCCGACCTCTCCCGCAGGCGGGAGAGGTGAAGACAAGCCGCAGCCGGGAGCAACGATGGCCATCGCCGACAAGCTCGTTCTGACGCGGCAGCGTCACCTGAAGTGGCGCATCCTCGACTGGCTCGAGCTTGCGTTGATGATGCTATGCGGCGTGCTGTGCTTCGGCTTCTCGTTGTCGGTGACCGCCGACATCGTCACCCGCACCATCGGTCATCCTTGGCTGTGGCTCCAGGAGGTCACCTCAACGCTGTTCATCTACGCGATCTTCGTCGGCACGGCGGTCGCGACCCGGCGCAACGATCATCTCTATCTCACCGCGATCTCCGAGGCGATGCACGGTACGCCGCGACTGATCGTCGAGGTCGTCATTCGCATCGTCGTGCTCGGCGTCGCCGCCTGCCTGGTCTGGTACGGCTATCTCAACTATCTCCGCGGCTTCGGCAGCTTTCGCCTGCCGTCGGGCACGCCGATTGCCTCGCTCTATGCCATCATTCCGGTGTCAGGCGTCCTGATCGGCCTTTTCACGATCGAGCAGCTCGTCAACGGCCTGCGCAACGGTTTTGATCATCCCGAACCGCAGGACGAGGATGCCGCGCCTCCCGCAGTCCGCGAGACGAGGGTGCAGCCGTGAGCGCACCGGTCGTCCTGGTGTTGATGTCGTCTTGCTTCCTGTTCTTCGGCTATCTCGGCGTGCCCGTGCCGTTCTCGCTGATGGCCGGTGTCTTCATCGGCGCGATCCTGTCCGACGTCTCGCTCGCCGCCATCATCCAGAAGATCTTTGACGGCGTGGATTCCGAGGCGCTGCTCGCAATCCCGTTCTTCCTGCTGGTCGGCGAGCTCATGAGCTCGGCGAATGTGGTGGTAAGAATCGCGAACCTCTCGGTGTCGCTGGTCGGGCATATCAGGGGCGGGCTGTCGCAGGTCGTCGTCGTCTTCAGCATGTTCTTCTCGGAAATGTCGGGCTCGACGACGGCCGACGTTGCCGTGATGAGCCGCGCGCTCGGCGGCCCGATGAAGCGTGAGGGCTACGAGCCCGCGTTCATCGCCGCGATCATTGCATCGGCCTCGACCATCGCGGCGCTGGTGCCGCCGAGCATCACCGCGGTGGTCTATGGCGCGGTCGGCAACGTCTCGATCGCGGGCCTGTTCATGGCCGGTGTCGTGCCGGGCCTGATGATCGGCTTCGGCCTGATGATCTATTGTTATTTCTTCGGCCCGTCCGGCCTGCGCAAGCCGCGCGCGCCGCTGCGGCAGGTGGTGTTTGCCGCAGGCGATGCGGCCTTGCCGCTGATGATCCCGGTGATCCTGCTTGGCGGCATCTTGACCGGCTGGTTCACGCCGACGGAAGCCGGCGTGGTTGCCGTGGCCTGGATCATCCTTGTCGTGATCCCCGCACTGAACCGCGGCCACTTCAGGAAGATTCCGTACGACTTCTGCCTCGCCGGGCTGATCTTCTCGCTGCCGCTGATCACGATCGGCGCCGCCAACGCGTTCGGCTGGATGCTGGCTTATTTGCGCGGTGCGAACTACATCGCGGAATGGATCACCTCGATCGCCGGCAACGATCCGCACCTGATCATGCTCTTGATGGTGCTGCTGTTCACCGTGGTCGGCGACTTCATCGAGCCGGTGCCGACCATCATTATCTTCATGCCACTGGTGAACGCGCTGACGGAAGCCGGCGACATCAACGGCGTGCATATGGGCGTGGTGCTGATCGCAACGCTCGCTTTCGGCCTGATCACGCCGCCCTATGGCCTCGTGCTGCTGATGGCCTCGAAATTCGTCGGCATCAGCTTTGCCAGGGCGCTGCGCGCCGCATTGCCGATCTATGTCGTGTTCTTCGCCACCATCGCCTTTGCGATCTATTTTCCGAGCGTGGTTTTGTGGCTGCCACGGCACGTGCTTCCCGAGTCGGTCGGCTGCTTCAAGTCGCCGGCGGGCACGGGCTATATCTGCCCTCAGTAGCGAAGTTCCTCGACGCGCCATCCCTGCTGTGAGGGCAGGTAGCAAAAGGGCGCGCCGTGGCGGTTCTGGAAAAAGCTGCCGCACAGCGACCGCGCAAGCGCCTGCATCACTGCATCATGGCAGACGAACAGGATGTGGTCGTCGGGATGCCGTTCCAGCCACCCAGACACGCAGGCCAGCGACCGTTTGGTGACGACGTCCCAGGCTTCGCCATCGGCCGGCAGAATGGAGATGAGGCCTTCTGCCGATTTGACGCCGTGCTTCTCCATGGCGGCGCGGACGGATAGTCCCTCGAAGCTGCCGAAATCGCACTCGATGATGCCATGGTCGGTCGTCAGAGGTACCGAGATCGTGGCTGCAATGATCTCGGCCGTTCTCGCCGCGCGCACCAGAGGGCTGGTGACGATGCGGCTGATGGCGGAGCCGCGTAGCAGATCTCCCGCTGCATGGGCCTGCGTGATGCCATCCGCGTTCAGCGGATTGTCGGTCCGTCCCTGGAAACGTCCCTCGCGATTCCAGTCGGTCGCGCCATGACGAAGGCCGTAGAACGAGCGTGGCGGCGTGAGCACGTTCATTTCGACTTGCTGGTGAATTTCTTCACGGCGACGCGGAAATCCTCCGTGTGCATTGCCATGACGATATTGTGCTCCTCGGCATCGAGCTGCTGCCTCACCGGCGTCGTCGCGGCCTGGTAGACCAGCGACTTTGTTCCCGCGATCGCGGCAGGCGGATTTTGCGCGAGGCGCTCTGCGAGCTGCCGCGTGGCGGCCTTGAGCTCAGCCGCCGGAACGACCTTGGCGACGAGGCCCCACTCATGAGCCTGCTGCGCGGTAAAGCTGTCCTCGGCGAGGAAGATCTGCAGGGCACGTCGTGTGCCGACGGTTCCGACAATGCCGACCGTGCTGCCGCCGTCGGGCGACACACCGATCTTGGCATAGGCCGGCGTGAACTTGGCATCTTCCGCGGCGATGCAGAGGTCGGTGACGAAGGCGAGTCCCATGCCGGCGCCGGCGGCCGAGCCGTGCACACTCGACAGCGAGAGTTTTGGCATGCGCCTGAGTGTCTCGATGAAGGCATGATAATGCTTAAGGAGTTCGCCCACGACCGGCGTCACCGTGTTGGCTTCGGCTGCGGCACCGATGGTCTGCAAATCGCCGCCGGCGCAAAAGGCGCGGCCTTCGCCTTCGATGACGACGACCCGGATCGCGTCGGAGGTCTCGATCTCAGCGGCAAGCTGTTCGAGCCTCTGCGCGATCGCGAGGTTGATCGAATTGAACGCGGCGGGGCGGTTGAGCGTGATGGTGGCGACGGGACCGTCGATGCTTAGCAGGGCGGCGTCGTCGGAGGGGGAGGCGGCGGATGCGGACATGGCAAAATCCCCGGCAGGAGGTCTTTGTCGCAACTAAATCGCAGAAGGCGAGGGGAGACAATCCCTACCGCCGGATGCTCTTGCCTTACCGGGAACGATAGGGTCAAATGGTGGTGCCATCGATTAGGGACGGACACGAGCGCCGGCGCCTCGACCGACAAGGCCAGCAAGCCAAAATCAGTGAGAGAGAGGAGACGACATGGGTAACGCTCGTGTCCAGAAAGTTGGGCTGTTCCGATGACGGACGGTTCGGTGATCATCGTCGGCGCGGGCCATGGTGGCTACCAGGTCGCCGCCTCCCTGCGTCAGTCCGGCTTTGCAGGCCGCGTCTGCCTTATCAATGACGAGGCGCATCTGCCCTATCAGCGGCCGCCTTTGTCCAAGGCCTATATCAAGGGGTCGGCCGGCCCTGAAAGCCTGATGTTCCGGCCGGAGAAATTCTTTACCGACCAGAAGATCGAGCTGATCGCGGGCCGCGCGACGTCGATCGATCGCGCCGGGCGCAAGGTTCATCTCGCCTCCGGCGACACGCTCGACTACGGCCATCTCGTGCTGGCGACGGGCGCGCGCAACCGGCTGCTCGATCTGCCCAACGCCAATCTGACCGACGTGAAATACCTGCGCATCCTCGATGAGAGCGAGGCGCTGCGGAAAATCATTCCGTCGAAGACACGGGTCGTGGTGATTGGTGCGGGCTTCATCGGACTCGAATTCGCGTCCACCGCCCGGATCAAAGGCCTCGAGGTCGACGTGCTCGAGCTCGCGCCGCGCGTTATGGCGCGGGCGGTGACGGCGGAGGTCTCGGAGTATTTCCAGGAGCGCCATCGCGAGGCGGGCATCCGCATCCATCTCGGCGTGCAGGCAACCAGCATCGAGGCGGAGGGCGGCAAGGTCACCGGTGTCTCCTTGAGCGATGGCCGGCATCTGCCGGCGGATCTCGTCGTGGTCGGCGTCGGCGTGCTGCCGAATATCGAGCTTGCGGCGGAGGCAGGGCTGCCGGTCGCCTCCGGTATCATCGTCGACGAATATCTCTTGACGTCCGATCCGAACATCTCAGCCGTCGGCGATTGTGCGCTGTTCGCGAGCCCGCGCTTCGGTGGCTCTTTGCGGCTGGAGTCAGTGCAGAACGCCACCGACCATGCCCGCTGCGTGGCGGCGCGGTTGACAGGCGAGAGGAAGGTCTATGACGGCCAGCCCTGGTTCTGGAGCGACCAGGGCGACGACAAGCTGCAGATTGCCGGGCTGACGACGGGCTACGACCGCGTCGTGCTGCGCGGCGATCCCACGAAGAAGGCGTTCTCGGCCTTCTGCTACAGGGGCGACAAGCTGCTCGGTATCGAGTCCATCAACCGCGCCGGCGATCACATGTTCGGCCGTCGCCTGCTCGGCATGGACCGCTCGCTCGCGCCCGACAAGGCCGCTGACGAGACTTTCGATCTGAAGAGCGCGCTGGCCTGATCAGCTTCCGATGACGGCGGAAACTTCTTCCGCCGTCGGCATCGAGGGGCCGGCGCCCATGCGCTGCACGGAGATCGAGGCGGCGGCGTTGGCAAAGGCGAGCGCGTCGCGCAGAGGCGCGCCGTCGGCGAGCCGCGCGGCCAGCGCGCCGACGAAGCAATCGCCGGCACCGGTGGTGTCGATCGCCTGCACCACGCGGCCCGGCACGATCAGCTCCTCGCGGCCCGCGAGCGCGACAACGCCGCGCTTGCCGAGCGTGACGCAGATGGTCTGATCCTGGCTCGCTTGAAGCCGCCGCGCCGCATCGAGGATCCGCGCAATGTCATCGCTGTCGGACAACGCCACGTCGGCGAGCAGGCCAAGCTCGGTCTCGTTCAGCACGAGCACGTCGACCAGCTCGAGCAGGTCGCGGCTGAACTTCTGTGCCGGCGCCGGGTTGAGCAGCGTTCTCGCCTGTGCCGCACGGGCGCGCCCGAAGAAGGCGGCAATCGTGGGCAGCGGAATCTCGAACTGGCTGACGGCGACATCGCCCTTCAGCAGCGGCACGACGCCGACATCCTCGGCGCTGACCAGCGCGTTGGTGCCGGGAATGACGACGATGGTGTTGTCGGCCTTCGCGACCGTGATGATGGCGGTGCCGGTGTGGGCCTCCGCAGTCTCCTGGACATAGCTAAGATCGATGCCTTGACCTGCGAGGAACGCCTTCAGCTCCGCGCCGAAGGAGTCCTTGCCGAGCCGGCCGATCAGCGTGGTCGGCGCGCCGAGCCTTGAGGCTGCGACCGCCTGGTTCGCGCCCTTACCGCCGGGGAAATACAGCACCTGTTTGCCGGCGACGGTCTCGCCGACCCTGGGATGGCGATCGGCGGTTGCCACCACATCCATGTTGATGCTGCCAGCGACGAAGACGCGCCCCATATGTGATTCCCCAGCGAAGACTAAACCTTGACCTCGAATTCGTGCCTGACTTTGGCGATGTCGACAAGGGTCGGCAGGCCGGCTTCGTTGCCGAGGCGCTGGATCTTGTGGGTCGAGGCGGCGCGGGCGAAGTCGAAATGCTCGCGCCAGCTTTTGCCGGGATGAGCGAGGTAGGAATAGATGTAGGCGCCGTGGAACACGTCGCCGGCGCCGTTGGTGTCGATCACGCGCTCGCGCGGGATCGGCATGGCGGGCATGATGTCGACCGCGCCGGTCTCGTTGTACCAGAGCAGGCCTTTCTCACCCATGGTGACGCCGCCGATCTTGCAGCCGCGGCTCTTGAGATAATCGAGCATCTTGTCCGGCGTCAGATCCATCTGCTCGCACAGCCGCTCCGCGACGATCGCAACATCGATGAACTCCAGGAGCTCGTGTGTGTTGGTGCGCAGGCCGCCGCCGTCGAGCGAGGTCAAGATGCCGGCCTCGCGGCAGACTTTTGCGTAGTGGATTGCGGCGTCGGGCTGGTGGCCGTCGATATGCAGCGCGCGGCAGTTGCCGAGATTGAGGATCGGGAAGGGATGGATGTGGTGATCGTCGCGGCAGCGGACGATGGCCCGCTTGCCGTCCTTGGGCATGATGAAGGACAGCGAGGACTGGTTGACCTTCCGGTTGTGCAGCGAGATGGCGTATTTGGCGCACATGTCCTGGAACATGCGGCCAAGCCAGTCGTTCGCGACAGTCGCGATCAGGTCGGGCACGACTCCCAGCTTGGCGCAACAGAATGCCGCCGTGACCGCATTGCCGCCGAAGGAGACCGCGTAGGCATCCGCCACGTGCTTCTCATCGCCGGTCGGCATGTGGTCGGTAATGAAGGTGACGTCGATATAGGTCTGTCCGATAAAGAGAGCCTGCATTGGTTGTCCGTGATGCGCTGGGTGGTCCCGGCCGGCAGCATTACATTAGCACCGCTTCCGCGGATGGAACGCGGAATTTATTCGCAAAGGCACCGCCCTCAGCGCTTGAGGTGAGCATAGGGCCGGAATACGACCATCACCGGCTAATGCCAAGCCCGGACAAATGCCGAATTTCGACCCATTGTTCCGGGCCGATCAAAATGGGGGGAACATGATCACCGGCCTCGATCACGTGGTCGCCCTGGTCAGCGATATCGCCGCCGCCAGAGCCGCCTATCAGACCCTGCTGGCACGGGCACCGGCCTGGCAGAACTCCGGCGACGGCGCCGATCGCGTGCTGTTCACCCTCGACAACATGACGCTGGAATTGATGGCGCCGAGCGGCTTCAGCGTCACCGCCGACCGGATGCGCGCGCTGCTGGATGACCATGAGGGCATGCTCGCAAGCCTGTGCTTCCGTGTCGTAGACATCGGCAAGATGCACCGGCGGCTCGACCGGGTGGCGCTGAAGCCGGAGCCGATCGCGGAGGTCGAGAGCCGTGACGCCGAGAGTGGTGCGGTGCTGCACTGGAAGCGCACCCGCTCGGCCACCGAGCTCACGCGCGGCGTGCGCATGTTCTTTCTCGAACTCGCCGGGCAGCGCCCGATCTCTGATGTGACCGACATCGGCCCGATCGAAGGGCTCGACCACGTCGTGGTCGCGACCGAGGATTCCGAGCGTGCCGCGGCGCTCTATGGCGCCCGGCTCGGGCTCGACATGGCGCTCGACCGCTCGCATCACGACTGGGGCCAGCTGATGTTCTTCCGCTGCGGCGATCTCATCGTCGAGGTGGTGCGCAGGCCGGTCGCGGGCGGCGACTTCAGCCATGACCGGCTCTGGGGCCTGAGCTGGCGCGTCGCCGACATCGAAGCGACCCGCGCCCGCCTGATTGCCGCGGGCGTCGACGTCAGCGAGGTGCGCAACGGCCGAAAGCCGGGCACGCGGGTGATGACGGTGCGCAGCCGTACCTGCGGCATCCAGACGATTTTGCTGGAGCGCTCACCGAAGCCGGTGGTGTGATCGCTCGCATTCTCAAATCCTTGAGCGCATGATACATGCAATCGGGACAAGCATTGGCGGGCAACCGATTTGGCGAAGGCAAAACGAACTCTCAAATGGCAGCGCGACCCGGAAGGGATGCGGCTTCGCATCCTCGAAGCCGCGAAGCAGGAGTTTTCGGCTCACGGCCTTGCGGGTGCCCGCGTCGACCGCATCGCGGCCAAGGCCGGCGCCAACAAGCGCATGCTCTACTACCACGTCGGCAAGAAGGACGAACTTTATCTCGCGGTGCTGGAGGGAGCCTATGAGAAGATACGCAACGAGGAGAGGGGGCTCGATCTCGAGCATCTCGATCCGCCCGAAGCCATCAAGCGGCTGATCGAGTTCACCTGGAATTACTTTCTGCGAAACCCTGAGTTCCTGTCGCTGCTCCAGACCGAGAACCTTGCGCGCGCAAAACATCTGAAGCGCTCGACCAAGGTCAAGTCGATGCACTCGCCCTTCGTCGAGATGATCCGTACCGTGGTCCGCCGCGGCGTCGAGAGCGGCGACTTCCAGGTCGCGGTCGATCCGGTGCAGCTCTACATCTCGATCGCGGCGCTCACCTTCTTCTATCTCTCCAACAGCGCCACGCTGAGCGTGATTTTCGGCCGCGACCTGCTCGCGAAAGACGCCAAGGAGGAGCGGCTCGCCCACATGGTCGGCCTCGTGCTGGCGGCGCTGACCGGGCGCTCGGCCGAATTGTTCGACATGGTCAAGGCGCCGAAGCCGCGCGTCCCGCAGCATCAGCCGGTCTAACCGGCGCAACGGCAAACCAAAGTCTCGAAAACAACCCCATGCAAAGTAGCCGGCAGTTGCCGGTCCAATGCCGTGCGCATTCCGCGAAGCCTTTGACATAGCGGACAAATCAGCGCCGCGAGGCCATCATCGACGTGCCGCTCGACCCATCCTGCGTACTGCTTCCATAACCCCAGCCGTCATCGCCCGCCTTGTGCGCTATTGCGCACTGGGGCGGGCGATCCAGTATTCCAGAGGCAGCGCGAGGATACGGAGAAACTGCGACGTACTGGATTCCCCGCTTTCACGGGGAATGACACTGAAAGTGTGACGCGACTGTTCCGCGATCTAGACAAAGAAGCGGCAACAGGCGCCACAAAACGCCACACAGGAAAGCGCTGGACAGTATTTATCCAACGAGTTAATTTCTCCCAAGAATGAAAAAGAAGACGGGAGTGAGATGTGGCGGAGGCCAGACCGCAAAGCGCGCTGTCGAAGATGCTGAACGCGGCCTGGGTGCGGCCGTTCCTGTTCCTGGTGTTTGTCGTCATTGCCTGGGATCTCGCGATCCGGCTGTTCAGGATCCCCGCCTATCAGATCCCGGCGCCGGCCGACGTCGTCGCGGTGCTGCGTACCGACTGGCCGGAACTGTTGCGGCAGTGCTGGCCGACGACATATGCAACGGTCTGCGGCTTCCTTCTGTCCGCGCTGTTCGGCATTCCCGTGGCGATGCTGATCGCGGGCTCGAAGACGGTGGAGAGCTACGTCTATCCGCTGCTGGTGTTCTCGCAGTCCGTGCCGAAGATCGCGATCGCGCCGCTGTTCGTGGTCTGGTTCGGCTTCGGCATCATTCCAAAAGTGATTTCCGCATTCCTGCTCGGATTCTTCCCCGTGGTGGTCTCCGCCGTGCAGGGCTTCAAGTCGGTCGATCCTGACATGGTCGACCTCGCCCGCGCCATGCAGGGCAGCCGCTTCCAAGTGTTCCGCGCGGTGAACCTGCCGCATGCACTGCCGGCGATCTTCTCCGGCCTGAAAGTCTCGGTGACCCTCGCCGTCGTCGGTGCCGTGGTCGGCGAGTTCGTCGGTTCCAATTCCGGCATCGGCTACGTGATGCAGCGCTCGATCGGAACGTTCGACCTGCCGACGATGTTCGCAGCGCTGGTAATCCTGGCGCTGCTCGGCGTGGTGCTGTTCTGGATCGTCGACCGGATCGAGCGCCTCGTCATTCCCTGGCATGTCAGCCAGCGCGAGGACATCGTTTTCGCCTCATGAGCCAACCAACGGTCAGCAGCGGCCGAAGCCAAAAAAGGAAATGGGAGGAGTAGCGATGAAGCGGTTGATGGGAGCTGTCTCGGTGGCGCTGATGGCGCTCGGCGTGGCGCCGGCGCAGGCCGCCGACAAGGTCGTGCTGATGCTCAACTGGTACGTCTATGGCGAGCACGCGCCGTTCTATTACGGCAAGGCGAAGGGCATCTATGCCGCCGAAGGCATCGATCTCGAGATCCAGGAAGGCCGCGGCTCGGCGGCAACGACGCAGGCTGTTGCGGCCAAGACAGCCGACTTTGGCTATGTCGACGTGCCCACCATGATGCGCGCCGCGATCAAGGGCGCGCCCGTGATCGCGACCGGCGTGCTGCTCCAGACCAGTCCGATGTCGGCGATGGGTTTCGTCGACAAGAACATCAGGAAGCCCGAGGACATCAAGGGAAAGACGGTGGCGATCACGCCGGCGGACTCCATGACGCAGATCTGGCCGCTGTTCCTGAAGAAGACGGGCCTCAAGGAGAGCGACTTCCAGACCGTTGCGGGTGACGGCCAGACCAAGCTCAACGCCGTCATCAACGGCCAGGCCGATCTCCTGCTCGGCTACGTCATGGACCAGTCGATGAAGATCAAGGATGCGACGGGCAAGGACGTTTACCCGATCAAGTTTGTCGACTACGGCATCAACATGGTTTCCTCGGGCATCATCGCCAACGCGGACTACGTGAAGGCCAATCCCGATCTTGTCCGTCGCTTCATGTCGGCGACGACGAAGGCGGTGGAAGCCGCCGAGAAGGACCCGAAGACGGCCGCACAGTCGATCCTCGACGCCAATCCGAAGGGCGGCAAGATCGACACGCTGACGCAGGGCTTCGAGCTGACCATTCCGCTCTACCGCACGCCGGAGACGAAGAACAAGCGCCCGTTCGAGGTCACCGACCAGAACATGACCGATACGGTCAACCTGTTGGTCGAATATGGCGGTCTCGACGCCAAGGCCAAGGCGAACCCGAAGGCATTCTACACCAACGATTACCTGCCGAAGGGCGACTAATGAAATCGTCTGCTAGACCAAGCGACGTCGTGCAGCCGGCCGCTCATCTGCGACTGGTGAGTGACCGGGCCGGCAGCGACACATCGGGCATCACACTGTCCGGCGTGTCGAAAACCTATCGCTCGCGCGATGGCGACGTGCCGTCGTTGCGGCCGCTCGACTTCCACATCAATGAGGGCGAGTTTTTCGTCGTTGTCGGCCCGTCCGGCTGCGGCAAGTCCACGCTGCTGAAACTGATCTCCGGGCTCTTGCCGCCGTCGAGCGGTGAGATCCTGGTCGACGGCGAGATGGTGACGAAGCCGCACGGCAATGTCGGCATCGTCTTCCAGAACGCGCTGCTGCTGCCCTGGCGCAACATCCTGTCCAACGTGATGCTGCCGATCGACATGCAGCGGCTGCCGCGGGCGAAATATCTCGAGCGCGCAAGGCAATTGTTGAAGCTGGTCGGCCTCGAAGGGTTCGAGAAGAAGCTGCCCTGGCAGCTCTCCGGCGGCATGCAGCAGCGCGCCTCGATCTGCCGCGCGCTGGTGCACGATCCCGGGATCATGCTGATGGACGAGCCGTTCGGCGCGCTCGATGCCCTGACGCGCGAGCGCATGAATGTGGAGCTGATGCGGATCCAGCGCGAGACCGGCAAGACGGTGCTGCTGATCACGCATTCGATTCCGGAGGCCGTGTTCCTCGCCGACCGCGTCCTGGTCATGACCGAGCGGCCGGGCGCGATCGCAGCGATCTACGACGTGCCGCTGCCGCGCCCGCGCTCGCTCGACGTGATGGCCGATCCCGTCTTTACCGAGCTCGTGCAACGCATCCGCAAGCACTTCTTTTCGCAGGGTTCGCTGGACTAAGGGCCATGCCGTTGCGCCTGAAGCTGCGAGATATAGCGTTCTTCGAACGTCCCGTGCGTTTCGCGCGGCCGTTCCGCTTCGGCGCGATCACGCTTCACGCGACACCGCAGCTCTTCGTGCGTGCCGAGATCGAGGTCGAGGGCAGGGGAATTGCGATCGGCGCCAGTGCCGAGCTGCTGGTGCCAAAATGGTTCGACAAGCGGCCCGAGCTCTCGCCGGCGCAGACGGTCGATGGCTTGCGACGGTCGCTTCAGATCGCGCGGGGGCTGTATCTTGCGCAGACCGGTTTCCTGACCGCGTTCGAGCTGCATGCCGCGTGCATCGGCGCGCAGGTGGCGGCCTGCGCCAAGGAGAACATTCCGCCGCTCGCTGCGGCCTATGGCCCCGCCGAGATTGACAAGGCGGTCCTCGACGCATTGCTGCGCGGCGTCGACACCAGTTTCTTCGACGGGATGGCCCAAAACATCGCCGGCATCGACGAGCGCCTGTCGCCTGATCTCAGTGAAGGCGATGTCGGCCGCTTTCTTGGGCTTGCCAACCAGCACCGGTCCCGGCGTATCGCGATCCGTCATACCGTCGGCCTTGAGGACAAGGTCGAGGGCGAAGGCGGTGTTGCCGATCCACGCGCAAATTCTGGCGCGCGTTACTTCAAGCTCAAGCTCGGCGGCGACCCGGAAGCGGACGCCGCGCGACTGATCCGGATTGGCGGCCAGCTTGCGACGTTGCCTCACCATTACAGCATCACGCTCGACGGCAACGAGCAGTACACCGATTTGAGCGCCCTTGAAGTGCTGGTTGACCGACTGGAGCGCGACAGCGCGCTCGCACCCATCACGGGCAGGTTGCAATATATCGAGCAGCCGCTGCCGCGCGATATTACCCAGCGGACGCCGCTCGGCGCTCTCCGTCGTCGCGACTTCATTATCGACGAGGCGGACGATTCCTATGACGCTTGGCCGACGGCTTTCAGGCTCGGCTATAGCGGCGTATCCTCGAAATCCTGCAAGGGCTTCTACAAGTCGATAGTGAACGCGTCCAGGATGATCGCGCGCGATATGGACGGGGCCGAATGTTTTGTCGCCGGTGAAGACTTGACCTGCCAGCCGGGGCTCGCCCTGCAGCAGGATCTTGCACTGAGCACACTGCTTTGCCTCGATCACGGCGAACGCAACGGCCACCACTATGTCGACGGCTTTGGCGATGCGCCCGCAGAGGAAGCGCAGGCCTTCGCGGCGGCGCATCCCGATCTCTATGCCGATTCTGGCCGGGGCATCCGTCTTTCCATTCACGGCGGCGACCTCCTGACGGGATCGCTCGCCACACCGGGCTTTGCGACGTCGGTCCATCCGGACTGGTCGGCGCTGGCACCCCTCAATCAGCCAGAATCCCTTCAGGAGCAATTGGCATGACCACGCAGCGCCTCGGCCTCATCATGAACGGCGTCACCGGCCGCATGGGGCTCAACCAGCATCTGATCCGCTCGATCGTCGCGATCCGCGACCAGGGCGGCGTCAGGCTGAAGAACGGCGACCGCGTGATGCCCGATCCGATCCTGGTCGGCCGCAGCGCCGACAAGGTCGAGCGGCTGGCAAAACAGTTCAACATCGCGCGCTGGACCACCGATCTCGATGCGGCGCTCGCCGACATGAACGATAGCGTGTTCTTCGACGCCGCGACCACGCAGGCACGGCCGAACCTGCTGACCCGCGCGATCAACGCCGGCAAGCACGTCTATTGCGAGAAGCCGATTGCGACCAATTTCGAGGAAGCTGTCGAAGTGGTGCGGCTCGCCAACGCCAAGGGTGTCAAGCACGGTACCGTGCAGGACAAGCTGTTCCTGCCGGGATTGAAGAAGCTCGCGTTCCTGCGTGATTCCGGATTCTTCGGCCGCATCCTCTCGGTGCGCGGCGAGTTCGGCTATTGGGTGTTCGAAGGCGGCTGGCAGGAGGCGCAGCGGCCATCCTGGAACTATCGCAATGAGGATGGTGGCGGCATCATCCTCGACATGGTCTGCCACTGGCGTTACGTGCTCGACAACCTCTTTGGCGACGTCGAGAGCGTGGTCTGCATCGGCAATACCGATATTCCCGAGCGCTATGACGAGCAGGGACAGAAGTACAAGGCGACGGCCGACGACTCCGCCTACGCCACCTTCCAGCTCAAGGGCGGCATCATCGCCCATATCAACATGTCCTGGGTGACGCGCGTCTATCGCGATGATCTCGTCACCTTCCAGGTCGACGGTACGCTTGGCTCGGCGGTGGCGGGCCTCTCTGACTGCATGATCCAGGCACGGCAGGCGACGCCCCGGCCGGTGTGGAATCCCGACGAGAAGCGGCTGCACGATTTCTACGGCGACTGGCAGAAGCTGCCGGACAACGTCTCCTACGACAACGGCTTCAAGGAGCAGTGGGAGATGTACATCCGGCACGTCTGCGAGGATGCGCCGTACAAGTTCACGCTGCTCGAAGGCGCCAAGGGCGTACAGCTCGCCGAATGTGCGCTGAAGAGCTGGAAGGAGCGACGCTGGATCGACGTCGCACCAATCAAGGTCTGAGAGGAGGGAGCCATGAACAAGCCAGTCCCGCAGATATCGTCGTTGTCGCTCAAGCTGCCCAGGGCGGATCGCTCGATCGAGACCTATCGGCTCGCGGCCTCGCGCAGCTTCCCTGCCAAGCTCGAGGGCACGCTGAACCGCTTTGCGTTCTCGGCCGCGCACATGGTGGCCGATCCGCTCGCCGACAACGATCCCTGGCTCGCGGCTGCCATCGACTGGGACAAGACCATTGCTTTTCGCGAGCATGTCTGGGATCTCGGCCTTGGTGTTGCCGAAGCCATGGACACCGCGCAGCGCGGCATGGGGCTGGACTGGCCGACCTCGCTGGAATTGATCACGCGTTCGGTTGCGGCCGCAAAGTCGCGCAATGCGCTGGTGTTCTCCGGCGCGGGCACCGATCACCTCGCAGTGGAGGATGCCAAAGGCCTCGACGATGTGATCCGCGCGTATGAAGAGCAGGTTGCGGCGGTCGAGAAGGTTGGCGGTCGGATCATCCTGATGGCGTCGCGCGCGCTGGCAAAGCTCGGCCGCGATGCCGACGACTACGCCAGGGTCTATGATCGCGTGCTGTCGCAGGTCCGCGAACCCGTGATCATCCACTGGCTCGGCGACATGTTCGATCCGGCCCTGACCGGCTATTGGGGTACCCAGGATCTGGACAGGGCGATGGATACCGCCGTCGCGATCATCAACGGCAATGCCGCCAAGGTCGATGGCGTCAAGGTCTCGCTGCTCGACAAGCAGCGCGAGATCGACATGCGCCGTCGCCTCGACAAGCGCATCAAGATGTACACCGGCGATGACTTCAACTATGCGGAGCTGATCGCCGGCGACGAACAGGGATTTTCGCACGCGCTGCTCGGCATCTTCGATGCCATCGCGCCGGCGGCCTCCTATGCGCTGTCGCGGCTGGCGGCCGGCGACGAGGCCGGCTTCCATGATGTGCTTGGGCCGACGGTGCCCCTGTCGCGTCACATCTTCAAGGCGCCAACGCGCTTCTACAAGACAGGTGTGGTGTTCATGGCCTATCTGAACGGTCATCAGGATCATTTCACCATGGTCGGCGGTCAGGAGAGCGCGCGCTCGACGCTCCATCTGGCTGAGCTGTTCCGGCTCGCCGATCAGGCCGGGCTGCTTGCCAATCCGGAAGCCGCGACACAGCGGATGAAGACCGTGATGGCCTTACGCGGAATCGAGGGCTGATGCGCGACTTCTCTTCCGACCATCGCTGGCTGTCGCTGAACACGGCAACGGTCCGCAAGCAGGGCGACCTCGTCGCCATCATTGACGCCTGCGCGCGGCACGGCATCCGTGCCATCGATCCCTGGCGCGATCAGGTCGCGGCCGTCGGGCCCGATCGCGCCGCACGCGCGGTGCGCGACGCCGGGCTTGAGCTCTCAGGCTATTGCCGCGGCGGCATGTTCACGTCTGACGCTGCGCGCCGCGCGGAGGTGCGCGACGACAATCGCCGCTGCGTGGATGAAGCCAAGGCGCTCGGCGCCTCCTGCATCGTGCTGGTCGTCGGCGGCCTGCCGCAATATTCGCGGCCGGGCAGCGGCGCCTCGAAAGATATCGTCGCAGCGCGTGCGCAGGTCGAGGATGCTCTCGCTGAAATGCTCGATTATGCCAGGCAGGCAAAGCTGCCGCTAGCGATCGAGCCCTTGCATCCCGCCTATGCCGCGGACCGCGCCTGTGTGAACACGACGAAGCAGGCGCTCGACATCTGCGACCGGCTCGATCCAGGCCGCACTGGCACGTTGGGCGTCGCGCTCGACGTCTATCACATCTGGTGGGATCCGGAGCTGATGAGCCAGATCGCGCGCGCGGGCCGAGACCGCCTGCTGGCGTTCCACGTCTGCGACTGGCTGGTGCCGACCAAGGACATCCTCAACGACCGCGGCATGATGGGCGACGGCGTCATCGACATCAGATCAGTGCGCAAAGCGGTCGAGGCGCAAGGCTATGCCGGCTATTCCGAGATCGAGATCTTCTCCAACGACTGGTGGGACAAGCCGATGGATGAGGTGCTGCTCAGCTGCATCGAACGGCACCGGACCGTGGTCTAGAATCAAGTCACAAGCAACTGGTGGCAATCACTGGCTTGCCGTCCGGGGCATCGTGTTGAAGCGCGCCTTCTGCTCGCTGCTGAGCGTCGCGTAGAACTCGTCCAGCACCGGCTGCACCCAATTGGCCGCCTCCAGCATGGCTTCGAGTCGGTGCTGCATAGCTTCCAATCGCCCAATCGGCGTCAGCGGCACTTGATCCGGGCAGACAGCTTGCAGTCCTTTAACAGCCTGCTTGGTCGCGTCGCTCAGGCGGTCGAGCGCTTCCTTCTGCTTGCCGGCCGGCTGTACCACTGCATCGATCCGTTCGATCGGCAGCTCCGTCAGGCTTGATTTCGGATCGCCGCAGCTCTCGCCCTGAGCATTCGCTTCCTGCTGCTGGGGCTGCTGTTGCGAAGGCTCGCCGACATTGGGGCCGAGCGCGTTGAAGCGCGCCTGCTGCTCGTCGCTGAGCGAACCATAGAACTTCTCGAGCGCCGGCCGAACGATCTTCACGGCCTCGAGCGTGGCGCTGACGCGGTTCGTCATCGCGCGCAAGCGGCCGGGTGGCGTCAGCGGATAGGAATCATTGCAGGACTGCTTGAATGCATCGGCAGCCCGTGCCGCCGCGGCCTTCAAGTCGTCGAGCAAGCCGCGCTGTTCGGGCGTCGGCCGGACCGCCTGCGTGATCGACTCGAACGGCCAGGCCGTCACGCCCTTGTCCGGAGCGTCACATAGTTGCCGTAGCGCCTGCTGGCTTGCGCTCGAGCCCCGCCGCGCGCGGTAGCCGCCACCGGTTTGCGGATAGTCATAGGGGTTGGTGCTGGCATAGGCTGAATAGGCGCCATCCCCGCCCCAGAACACGGTGTCGACGAAGTCGTCGTAGGCATAGGCCCAGTAGCCGGGGTCGTACCCGTAGGACCAGAACGTGTAGTCGAAAATGTCGGAATAGGCGTAAGGCCAGAACACTGGGCCAAGCCACGCCACGAAGACCGCAGGATGGCGGTGCTGCCAAGCCTCCCGGGGAGCCCAGCCGCTCTGGCGGGTCATGAGTGCCGCCTGGCTCAGCGGAGTGGCCTGCTCGCGGAAACGTTCCGCAAATCGCCCGCGCTCGGCGGCCTGCATGGCGGCGGCTCGCCCGACTGCGGCTTGCGCAGGCCCCAACCGCTGCAGGCGCGCCTGATCGCGCTGCTGCATGCTCTGCTCGCGCTGCAGCAGGCGGTTCTGTGTTTGCAGCGTCCGCTCCTGTGCACGTTGCGCTCGCAGGCCTTCCGGCTTCTGCGACTGCAATTGTTGCACGCGCTGTTGCAGCCGATCGATGCGGGTTTGACGTTCCGTGCTCTGGCGCGACAGCGCGTCGCGCTGCCGTTGCTGTACCATTTGCTGGCGCTGCTGGATCTGCTGCTGGTGCTGTTGCGCGCGCTGTTGCACCTGCTCCTGTCGCGACGGCCGCGCGCTCACGGCAGGTGGCGCGCTTGGGCGAGAGGGGGCGGCGATATGCGGCGTCGGCCGCGGGGCCATGGCCGGACGTTGTGGCGCTGCTTGCGGGTGATGGAATTCAGGCCGGGGGGCCGCCACATGCGGGGCCGCTCGCGGCGGCGGCGCAGCGAAGTGTGGGGCCGGACGCGGTGGCGGCGAGGCGAAGTGAGGCGCAGGGTGCGGCGCCATCGCGGGGCGCTGTGGCATGGCCGGTGGATGGAACGCGGGTGCAGCGGGGCGTGCCATGGCTGGCGGCGCCGCCGGGCGGGCTATAGCAGGTGGTGCGGCTGGATGCGGCGCCGCTGCCGGTGGTCCACCCCTTCCATGGGGGTTCTGGGCGGACGCTCCCACGCTCGCTACGATCATCGAGACACCAACCAAAAACGCCGAAAGGCAAATGCCACGCGGAAGCATGATCGCAACTCCACGCTCGTCCCAATCGCCCGCAATCGTTCAACGCGCTGGCGGCGATATCGTTCGTTCTTGACTGCCGCCGGTCTTGCGGTCTTCCGACGCAGGCAGCCTCAGGAGAAATCCCGCGTGAGGGTGGTGGCGAACCGTTCCAGCGCCCAGTCGACCTGATCGCTGGTGATCACCAGTGGCGGGGCGATGCGGATCGTGTGCTCATGGGTATCCTTGGCGAGGATGCCTTCAACCTGCAGAGCCTCACAGTAGCGGCGCGCGGGGCCGGCCTCTGGATGTAGTTCGACCGCCAGCATCAGCCCGCGTCCGCGCACGTCGCGGACGGTGTTGGCGCGGATGCTACTGAGGCCTTCCAGGAAGCGTTCACCCTGCACCGCGGCATTCTCGATCATTCCTTCCTCGACGAGCACGCGGAGCGCTGCCCGCGCCACAGCACAGGCGAGCGGATTGCCGCCGAATGTCGAGCCGTGCTGGCCAGGCTTCAGCGTGCCGAGGACTTCGTTGTTCGAAAGCACGGCCGAGACGGGATAGAAGCCGCCTGACAAGGCTTTGCCGAGCAGCGTCACGTCCGCCTCGATGCCTTCGTGCTGTTCCGCGAGCAGCTTGCCGGTGCGGCCGAGCCCGGTTTGGATCTCGTCGAGGATCAGCATCACCTCGTGCGAGGAGCAGAGCTCGCGGACCCCTGTGAAATAGCCTGCCGGCGGAATGATGACGCCGGCTTCGCCCTGGATCGGTTCGACCAGGAAGGCGACGGTGTTCGGCGTGATCGCCTCCTCGAGGGCTGCGGCATCGCCGAACGGAATGATCCTGAAGCCCGGCGCGAACGGTCCGAAGTGCCCGCGCGTTGCCGGATCCGTCGAGAAGCCGACCACACCGAGAGTGCGTCCGTGGAAGTTGTTGGCGCAGACGATGATCTCGGCTTGTCCGTCCGGCACGCCCTTCACCTCATAGCCCCATTTGCGCACCGACTTGATCGCGCTCTCCACCGCCTCGGCCCCGCTGTTCATCGGCAGCACCTTGTGCGAGCCGGTCAGCTCCGCAATCTCCTCGTAGAACGGGGCGAGCTGATCGTTGTGGAATGCACGCGAGGTTAGGGTCAGTCGGCTCGCCTGCTCGACCATGGCGGCCAGAATCTTGGGGTGACAGTGGCCCTGGTTGAGAGCCGAATAGGCGGAGAGGCAATCCAGATAGCGGTTGCCCTGGGTGTCCCATACGAAGACGCCTTCGCCGCGCGACAGGACAACGCCGAGCGGCTCGTAATTGCGGGCGCCGAAACGCGCCTCCCTCGCGATGAAATCAGCGACTGGCGGACTACTCATCCTTTGTCACTCCAGCTTGTCAGCCTCACGCATTCTAGCCGAAAATGCGTGACACGTTCAAACTCACTCCTTGTCGCGGTGCTCGAGCTCCAGCGTCACCAGCCTCGCCAGCAGGGTGGCCGGATAGAGCTGTCCGAATATGGCTTCGAGATTGCAGAGGCTGCGAACGACGGGATGCACGGGTGCAACGTCGCCATAGCCGGTCGTCGTCATGGTTGCGAAGCTGAAATAGATCACCTGGCTTGCCAGCGCCGGACTATCCTCTACCTTCATGCCGGAAAAGGCTTCCGGCACGAGCGACCCGACGAACGTGAAAAGGGCTGCGAAGATTACGGCGACCGTGAAGTAGAGCAGGACGGCGCCGATGACGCGATGAAAATTGATGCGCCCAGGTGCAAAGGTCGCGCGTGCCACCGCCCACGCCATCGTGACGCCGAGGATGAACCATGAGCCGGCAAAGAGGTTGAGGTCGAGCAGCGAGGGCGAGTGGAATCGCAGGACGGCGCCGGTGACGATCATGACGAGTGCGATCAGCATCGCGCCGACCGCGATCGGACTTCCCGAGATGATGAAGATGCCGCAAACGAGCAGCAGGGCGAGCACGAGCTCGGACACCTGGAAGGCGAAGATCCCGAGTGCCTGCAGCGGTGCAACGACGAACATCATGACGACGAGGAGGCCCGTCAGCGCCGTCAGGAGGGGATCGGCCCAGCGGTCGCGCAAGCTCTTGATACTCATGGAATCCTCGCCACGCGTCAGCCGATGGAGCACGGCACGTTGAGGAAGCCGCGGAACCGGACGCGGCCACCGCGCACGGGCTTCCCGCTCAAGGCATAGTTCGGGAAGCGCGCCAGGAAGCGCGAAATCGCGATCGCGCCTTCCAGCCGCGCCAGCGCCATGCCGGCACATTGATGCGCGCCGGTGGCGAAAGCGAGATGCCGGTTCGGCGTGCGCGCGATGTCGAAGATCTCAGGATCAGGAAATTGCACGGGATCGCGGTTCGCGGCGCCAATGCACAGCGTGATCGAGGTGCCGGCCTCCAGCATCACGCCGCCGAGCTCGACCGCTTCGGTGGTCATGCGGTTGCCGAGCTGGTTCGAGCTCTCATAGCGCAGCATCTCCTCGACCGCCGTCTTGATCAGGTCGGGGTTCTGGATCAGCCGCTGCTTCTGGTCCGGATGGCGATCGAGTGCCACGAGGCCATTGCCGATCAGATTGGTGGTGGTCTCGTGGCCGGCATTGAGCAGGAAGATGCAATTGTGCAGCAGCTCGGTCTCGGTCAGCCGCTCGCCGTTGTCCTCACCGCTGCCTTCTCCTTGGATCAGGCGAGTCAGCACGTCGCGCTCGGGATTGCCGGGCTTTTGCCGGCGGCGCGCGACGAGCGTCTGGAGATAGCTAAGGAAATCCTTCACCGCTTGATTGCCGCGCGCAAAAGCCTCCGGCGAGACGACTGGCTCGAGCGCGCCCAAGATCGCCAGCGACCAGCCGCGCAGCGGCTCGCGCTCGTCATGGGGGACGTCGAGCAGGTTGCCGATCACCTCGATGGGAATGGTGGCGGCGTAATCGCCGATTAACTCGCAGTCGCCTTTGGCAGCGATCGCATCGAGCAGCCGGTCAACCAGCGCGATGAGGTCGCCCTCCATGCTGGCGATCGCGCGCGGCGACAGCGCGCCCATGATCAGGCGCCGCACGCGGGTGTGCGCGGGCGGATCGTTGAACACGAGGCTCGTGGTGTGGTGCTCGTAGAGCAGGGAGGCGCCGTATTTCGGCGTGAACTCCTTCTTCTTGTCCGAGCTGAACGATCTCGTGTTCTTGTAGGTGGTGACGAGATCGTCATAGCGCGTCAGGAACACCGTGCCGTTCGGCAGGCGCTTGACCGGCTCGTTCTCCCGCAGTGCACGATAGGTCGGGTAGGGGTTGTCGTAGAACTCGGGCGTCAGCCGCTCCAGGTCGAAGCTCGCCGCCAGCTCTCTCGCGTGTGCGTTCATCCCGCTATACTCACCGGTTAAAGCCGATATGCCGTTATTGTTCTTCGAACGACGCATGCGTCCGTCTAGACTTCTTCCGACTTGCTAGCCGACTGGACACCAAAATGCACGCGCGCACTGATGCTGATGCCCCGCCGTCATGGCCCGACGAGATCTTCGCGGTCCTGGAGCGCTTCGAGGTCCGGCAGGTGCCTTATGTGCCCGATGCCGGTCACTCCCAACTCATCAAGCGCGTGCTCGCGTCATCTAGCATGCGCGGCATTCCGCTCACGACCGAGGAGGAGGGCGTGGCGCTGCTGGCGGGCGCCTGGACCGGCGGGCAGCGCGGCGTGCTGCTGATGCAGTCGAGCGGGGTCGGCAACTGCATCAACATGCTGTCGCTGATCCCGATCCTGCGCTTTCCGTTCCTCACGCTGGTGACGATGCGCGGCGAATGGGGCGAGTTCAATCCCTGGCAAGTGCCGATGGGATCGACCACCCAAGGCGTCTTCGAACTCTCCGGCGTCCAGGTCCTGCGTGCATCGCATGCCGCCGAAGTGCCGGCCGTGTTGGAGGCCGCCGCAGCGCAGGCCTACAACGCGTTGACGCCGACCGCCGTCCTCCTGTCGCAGCGCCTGATCGGCGCCAAGGTTTTCACCAAATGAGCAAGACCAATCTCCTCGATCGCCGTCAGGTCGTCGCCGCGCTGCTTGCGAACCGCAGGGATGTGGTCGCGATCGGTGGCTTGGGCGCCTCGACCAACGACATCACTGCCGCCGGTGACCACGCGCGCAATTTCTATCTCTGGGGCGGCATGGGCGGCGCCGCGATGATCGGCCTGGGGCTGGCGCTGGCCCAGCCAGAACTGCCGGTGCTTGTCATCACCGGCGACGGCGAGATGCTGATGGGGATGGGCAGCCTTGCCACCATCGGCCTGCAGAAGCCCGCCAACCTCTCGATCGTGGTGCTGGACAATGAGCGCTACGGCGAGACCGGCGGCCAGACCAGTCATACCTCGGCCGCCGCCGACCTCGTCGGCGTCGCCAGGGCCTGCGGCATCGGGGATAGCCGGGCGATCTCCACCATGGCGGAGGTCGAGAGCTTCGCCGCGTCCGTCCATGACGTCAGGGGCGGCCCCCGCTTTGCCAACGTGAAGATCGACAGCGCCGAGCTGGCCCGCATCCTGCCCACCCGCGACGGCACCTACATCGTCAACCGGCTGCGCGGCGACCTCGGGTTCCCGCCGATCTAGCTCGGTCACTTCCCGTCCAGCTTGCGGACGTGAGCGGCGACGATGAGCACGCCCGACACGATCAGGACACCACCGATCGTCTGCATCCATGTCATCCGTTCGTCGAGGCCGAGATAGCCTGAGATGACGGTTGCGGCCGGTCCCAGCGCGCTGATCATCGCGACGCGGCTCGCGCCGATACGACGCAGTGCCTCCGCCATCATGAACAGGGGCATCACGGTTGAGAACACCGCCATGGCAAGCGCGAGCTCGTAGACGCGAATGGGCAGCACGAGCGCGCCGAGCGGCCGCAGCAGCAGGAACTGCACGATGCAAAAGACGCTGGCCGCGGCGGTCGCATAGGCCGTGAAACGGATCGATCCGAGCCTGGCAACGACTTCGCCACTGCCGACGAGATAGATCGAGAAGGTGACCGCGCTGAGCATCACCAGGAGAGCACCCAGCCAGAAGTTTGCGTTCGGCTTGTCGAACTGGGCGGAGAGTACGAGCGCGACGCCCGCATAGGTGATGAGCAGCGCAACGACTTCGCGCTGCGAAATCCGCTTGCCCAGGACCAGCGCGGAAATGATCACCACGATCGTCGGATACAGGAACAGCAGCAGGCGGCCGATCCCGGCGGCCACGAATTGCAGTCCGAACATGTCGAGAAAGCTCGACAGGTAGTAGCCGATGAAACCAAGCGCCGCGAGGGCCATCGCGTCGCGTCTTGTGAGCGGGGCGGGAGCTGCCGAGGAACGGTGATGAAGCGACAGCGCCGCGGCCAGGAACGGCAATGAGAAGATCATCCGCAGCGCCAGCAGCGTCACCGGATCGCTCATGTCCTCATAGGCAAGCTTGACGAAGATCGCACGCAGCGAAAACGCGATCGCCGCGACCGCCGCCAGGCCGACGCCGACGAGGTTGTGAGCGGCGGACACCGGGCGGGCGGTGCTGACCGCATCCGGCATCTCTTCGTCATCCGTGGTCGTCGTCATTCCTCACCTTCTTTCCCTGGAATACTGTTTTGGGATACCAAAACGAGGTTGAATGGGATACCAAAAAGGGATACCATTGTTCACAATTGCGAGCGGTATGACGCGCGCGGAAGGCTGGAGATTTCGGCGTGTCGCAGATGCTGCTGATCCACGATCAGCTCAGGGAAATGATTCTCTCGCTGGACCTCGGGCCCGGCGAGCGTCTGACCGAGCGCTGGCTGGAAGGTCGCTTCCAGAGCTCGCGCACGCCCATTCGCGCCGCGCTGGCGCGGTTGGAGGGCGAGGGCCTGGTGCAGCGGGAGGGGCGGAATTGGGCCGTGGCCCCGATCGATCTCGGCGAAATCGAAGCCCTGGCCGAATTTCGTGAGCCGCTCGAGGTGACCGCGGTGCGGCTTGCCTGCGCGCGAGCGGCGTCGGCGGATCTCGATGGCATCGAAGAAATGCTCAATGCCTGCCGTTCTGACGTGCCACGCGAGGAGTGGCACAAGATCGGTACCGACTTCCATGTCGAAATTGCCCGGCTCAGCGGCAACAAGTTTCTCGTCGCCGCGATCGACGGGGTGATGATCAGGCTCTCGCGAGCCCGCTGGCTCGAGGTCTGGACCGAGTCGTCACGCGAGCAGGCCTGGAGCGAGCACCGCCGAATCCTCGGCTATATCCGCAGCGGGCAGTCAGAGGAGGCCGCACGAGAGGCTTCTGCCCATGTGCGCGATACGCGGGATCGTCTGCTGCGCTCGCTGAACGCGGACCGGCGCGGCCTCCGCGCCCGGGGGTTTGCTATCGTCGGGGCGCGCTGAGCTTTGTCACCTCATCGAGGTTGCATCGCAGCACTCTACTTGACTTTTGCGTGGGTGAGTGCTTACTCACTAACATGAGCTCACTGCGTATGACGAGCGACCTGAGGAGGCAACTCATCCTCGGTGCCGCGAAACGTTGCTTTGCCCGTCACGGGTATACCGGCACCACGACCAAGAGCGTGGCGGCCGCCGCTGCCATTTCTGAAGCGCTGCTGTTCAAGCATTTCCCGTCCAAGGCCGCGCTGTACGCCGAGATCCTCAGCGACGAGTGCGAGGCTGATCCGGCACTGATGGAGCTTCTTGAGCGGGAGCCGTCAACAGCCACCCTGGTCGAGCTGATCCGGAGCATGGTCGAGCACTTCATGCAGATCGCAGACAGCCCGGATCAGGAGGAGGCGCAGCGCCTGCGGCTGATGGTTACTAGCCATCTGGATGATGGCGAATTCGCGCGCCTGCTATATGCCAAGATCGAGAATCTGATCGGAGCCGTTTTCGTCGCCTCGCTGGAGCGCGCGGTGGCGGCGGGCGACGCAAGGCCCTGCGCAACGGATCCGCTCAACCTGTTCTGGTTCGCGCACCATTCGGTGATGACGGCTGCGCTGACCAGGCTGCCGGCCACGCCTTGCCTCGCCTACGGCAAAGCGGGCGATCTGGGGCGGCAGCTCTGTGAGTTTCTCCTGAGAGGTATCGGACTTAACGACGCCGCAATTGCTTCGCATCTGGGCCACGTTTTGGCGCCGGGTGCCGGCGAGGCGGCGATTGCAGAAAGTGCATGACATGAACATCGTGGCTGAACACAAAATATCGGGCGAACCGATCGACAAGGCGCCCAAGCGCCCGGTGAAGCCGGTGCGCTGGTTCATCATTGTCGGTTTGCTGCTCGGCGCACTCGTCGGCGGGCTGGTCTGGTTCAATTCTTTCCGTGGCCAGATGATCAAGCAGTTCTTCGCCAACAACAAGCCGCCGCCGGTGAGCGTCAGCGCGGCCGAGGCGAAGTCCGAGGTGGTGCCGAACCTGTTGACCGCGGTCGGCGAGCTCGCCGCCGTGCATCAGGTCAACGTCACCGCCGACGTCAACGGCCGTGTCACCGAGATCAAGTTCGAGCCGGGCGCGCATGTCGAGGAAGGCACGCCGCTGGTGCAGCTCTTCGACGCGCCAGAGCAGGGTGACCTTGCCAACTTCAAGGCGCAGGCAACGGTGGCGCAGCTCTCCCTCGACCGCGCCAAGCAGCTCGCCTCACGCCAGTTCGGTCCGCAGGCGACCGTCGACCAGGCGCAGGCTTCCTACGATCAGGCGATGGCAGGCATCGCCAAGACGGAGGCGCTGATCTCGCAGAAGCTGGTGCGGGCGCCGTTCTCCGGCGATCTCGGCGTGCGCAAGGTCGAAGTCGGCCAGTATCTCACCGCGGGCACGGCCATCGTGTCGCTGACGGATCTGTCGGTGCTGTGGGCCAATTTCACGGTGACGGAGAAGGACTCAGGCAATCTGAAGGTCGGCCAGACCGTGCGGCTGAAGGTCGATGCCTATCCGGGCCGCGTCTTCGAGGGCAAGATCACCACCATCGAGCCGCAGATCGCGAGCGACACCCGCAACATCCGCGTGCAGGCGACGATCGCGAATCCGGACAAGATCCTGAAGCCCGGCATGTTCGTGACCACGACGGTGGTGCTGCCGGACAAGCCTCCGGTGATCACCGTTCCGGAGACGGCGGTCGACTACACGCTCTATGGCGACTCGGTGTTCGTCATCACGGAGAAGCAGGGAGAGGACGGCAAGACCAGCCTGAATGCCGTGCGCACTTTCGTGCAGACCGGCAATCGGGTCGAAGGCCGCGCCGAGATCCTCAAGGGCCTGAAGCCGGGTGACAAGGTCGTCGCCCTCGGCCAGCTCAAGCTGCAATCGGGCGCAGCCGTGGCGATTTCGCCCGATCCGGCGCCGGCCATTCCGGCGCAGCCGCCGCGCTACTGACAACGCGCTCGCGTGATCCGGCCTGACGCCGGATCACGCCACTCAAGCAAAACGAATTCGAGATCGCCGCGATGGCCTTTACCGATATCTTCATCAAGCGACCGGTCCTGTCGGTCGTCGTCAGCCTGCTGATCCTCCTGATCGGCCTACGTGCGGCGATGGTGCTGCCGATCCGGCAATATCCCAAACTGTCGAACACGGTCGTGAACGTCACGACCTCTTATCCCGGCGCGTCCGCGGACCTGATCCAGGGCTTCATCACGACGCCGATCGAGCAGGCGGTCGCGTCCGCCGAGGGCGTCGACTACATCACGTCATCGTCCGTGCAGGGCACGAGCACGATCCAGGTCTACATCAAGCTGAACTTCGATCCGAACCAGGCGCTCACCGAGGTGCTCGCCAAGGTGAATTCGGTCAAATATCTGATCCCGAAGGAATCGAACGATCCGATCGTCACCAAGACGACGGGCCAGACCACGGCGGTGATGTATATCGGCTTCTCCTCGGAGGAGCTCTCGGGCTCGGCGATCTCGGACTACCTGACGCGTGTGGTGCAGCCGGTGCTGTCGACCGTCGACGGCGTCGCGTCGGCCGACATCCTGGGCGGCCAGACCTTTGCGATGCGGCTGTGGCTTGATCCCGTGAAGATGGCCGGCCGCAATGTGTCGCCGGCCGATGTCGCGGCCGCGATCACCGCCAACAACTTCCAGTCGGCGGCCGGCCAGACCAAGGGCTATCTCATCGTCTCCAATATCAATACCAACACGGGCCTCACCGACGTCAATCAATTCAAGAAATTGATCGTCAAGGCCAAGGACGGCGGCTTCGTTCGGATGGAGGACATCGCGACCGTCGAGCTTGCCGCCCAAAGCACCGATGCGAGCGTCGCCTTCAACGGCGATCATGCCATCTTCATCGGCGTGAACGCGACGCCGCAGGGCAACCCGCTCACGCTGGTGAAGGGCGTGCGCGCGCTGTTCCCCGAACTGGAGCGCAATCTGCCGCCGTCGATGAAGATGAAGGTCGCCTACGACTCGACCAAGTTCATCCAGTCCTCGATCGACGAGGTCGAGAAGACGCTTGGCGAGGCCGTGATCATCGTCATCGTGGTGATCTTCCTGTTCCTGGCCTCGTTCCGATCGGTGATCATTCCGGTCGTCACGATCCCGCTCTCGATGATCGGTGTCTGCACCCTGATGCTCGCGATGGGTTTCACCTTCAACCTGCTGACGCTGCTCGCGATGGTGCTCGCCATCGGTCTCGTCGTCGACGACGCCATCGTGGTGGTGGAGAACATCCACCGCCATCTGGAGGAGGGCAAGACGCCGGTGCAGTCTGCGCTGCAAGGCGCGCGCGAGATCGTCGGGCCCGTCATATCGATGACGATTACGCTGGCCGCGGTGTATGCTCCGATCGGCTTCCTCGGCGGCCTGACCGGTTCGCTGTTCCGCGAATTCGCCTTCACGCTTGCAGGCTCGGTGATCGTGTCCGGCGTCATCGCGCTGACACTGTCGCCGATGATGTGCTCGGTGCTCCTGAAGAGTGCCGACGAAGGGCGCTTCGGCAAACTCGTGAACAAGGTGTTCGGCGCGGTGACGCGCTGGTACGGCCGCAAGCTCGACCGCTCGCTCGACTATCGTCCAGTCACGTTCCTCTGTGCGATGACCATTCTGGGATTGGTCGGATTCCTGTGGTTCCATACCTCGGCTGAGCTTGCACCCGAGGAAGATCAGGGCATCGTGTTCGCGGTGACCAAGGCGCCGAAATACGCCAACATCGACTATCTCGATTTCTATGGCGAGAAGCTCGACAAGAAGTTCCAAAGCTTCCCCGAGACCGACCTGCGCTTCGTGCTGAATGGCATCAACGGCCCGCAGAACGGCATCGCCGGTATGCTGCTAAAGCCCTGGGACGAGCGCAAACGCTCGTCGATCAAGCTGAAGCCGCTGGTGCAGGCTGAGCTCTCCAAGATCGAGGGCGTGCAGGCGTTCGCCTTCAACCTGCCGCCGCTGCCGGGCGGGCCGGGCGGTCTGCCGGTGCAGATGGTGATCAACTCGACCGCCGGTTTCCAGACCGTCTATGAGCAGATGGAGAAGCTGAAGGACGCCGCGCGCAAGAGCGGCATGTTCATCGTCTCCGACAGCGATCTCAACTTCAACCAGCCGACGGTGAAGGTGAAGATCGATCGCACCAAGGCGCAGGACCTCGGCATCAACATGCAGAACGTCGGCAGCGCGCTGGCGGTGCTCTTGGGTGGCAACTACATCAACCGCTTCAATCTCGAGGGACGCTCCTACCAGGTGATCCCGCAGGTGCCACGCGGCCAGCGGCTCTCGCCTGAGTTGCTCGGCGGCTACTACGTGACGACGAACACCGGTCAGCAGCTTCCGCTGTCGACGGTGGTGTCGATCGAGACCTCGACCGATCCGAACTCGCTGTCCCACTACAATCAGCTCAACTCGGCGACCTTCTCGGCCGTGCCGATGCCGGGCGTGACCATGGGACAAGCGGTCGACTTCCTCGAAGGCGAGGCCAAGAAGCTGCCGCAAGGCTTTAGTCACGACTATCTCTCCGAAAGCCGACAGTACGTGCAGGAGGGCAATCAGCTTCTCATTACGATGGGATTTGCGCTGATTATCATCTTCCTGGTGCTGGCGGCGCAGTTCGAGAGCTTGCGTGACCCGCTGGTCATCATGATCTCGGTGCCGATGGCGATCGTCGGCGCCCTGATCCCGCTCTATTTTGGCGTGGCGACCATGAACATCTACACGAAGGTCGGATTGCTGACGCTGATTGGCCTGATCACCAAGCACGGCATCCTGATGGTGGAGTTCGCCAACGAGCTCCAGATCAACGAACGGCTCGACCGCCGCTCGGCGATCGAAATGGCGGCCCGCATCCGTCTGCGGCCGATCCTGATGACGACAGCTGCGATGGTCACCGGCCTGATCCCGCTGCTGACCGCGACGGGCGCCGGCGCGGCCAGCCGGTTCTCGATCGGCCTCGTGGTCGTGGTGGGCATGTCGATCGGCACGCTGTTCACGCTGTTCGTGCTGCCGGCGGTCTATGTGGTGCTCGCGACCGACCACCGCGCCAAGACCGAATCCGAACGGAACAAGCAGATCGAGGCGCTGGATGTCGGCTCCAGCGCGCTGCGGCCGACCTGAGGCCGATCGATCGAAGATGCAAAGCGGCGATGGCCATCGCCATTGCCGCTTTTTTCTTGTCCCATGCTAGACTTGCGCGGTGCGCTGTTGCGCCAGAGCAGGGAAGACATGATGAGGCGGCGCGAATTCCTGGGAGGGCTTGGCTGCGTTTCGCTGCTTTGTTCGGGCTCGGTCGTGGCACAGGGCGGCAAGACCTACCGTCTCGGCACGCTGACACCGATCGTGCCCATTGCGGAGACGAGTCCGGGCGGCAAGATCCTGATCAAGGTGCTCGGCGAGCGTGGCTTCAGCCTCGGTCAGAATCTCAGTCTTGAGCCTCGCGGCGCGGCAGGCGATGTCGCCAAGCTCCCCTCGCTGATCGCGGATCTGAAATCCAGGAGCGTCGATGCCATTGTCATCATAGGCTACCCGACGGCCATGGCCGCAAAGGCGGCGGGCGTACCTACTGTTGCGGCAAGTGGCATCGGCGATCCCGTCGAGACCCGGCTCATCGAAAGCCTCGCTCATCCCGGTGGCAACATCACCGGCATTTCGGACGTCGCGGCGACGCTCAGTGCCAAGCGGCTGGCGTTGTTGAAGGAGATGTCGCCGAAGCTGACCAAGGTCGCCATGCTCTGGAACAAGGACGACCTCGGCATGACCACGCGCTACCAGGCATCGGCGAAGGCCGCCCAGGCGCTCGGGCTGACCGTGCAGGCGCTCGGCGTCCGCGAGCCCGACGATTTCGACGAGGCCTTCTCGGTGATGTCAGGCGATTTGCCGGATGGCATCCTGATGGTGGCGGATGCGCTCACCATTCTCAACCGCAAGCGGGTGTTCGAGTTTGCCGCCGTCCGGAAGCTGCCAGCAATCTACGAAAATGATGACTTCGCCCGCGACGGCGGGCTGATGTCCTACGGACCGGACGTGTCGGAATGTTTCGAGCGGGCAGCAGCACTGGTCGCCCGCATTTTCAGCGGAGCGAATCCCGGCGATCTGCCGTTCGAGCAGCCGACCCGCTATCCCCTCGCGCTCAACCTGAAGACGGCCAAAGCGACTGGACTCGAGATTCCGCCCACCTTGCTGGCGCTCGCCGACGAGGTCATCGAGTAGCGTTGTGCACTGCCGCAAGAGACAAGTCCGGGCCTTCTTGCTAGGTTCGGCGGGATGAGCATTTCCCTCCATCCCGACACGCCGCAGGGCCGGTCGCTTCCTGGTAGCGCAGTGGCGAGCGATGCCGCGTCCGGGGAGGGCCCGCGGCCCGGGATCCGGACCCGGCTGTTCACCAAATATGTCGGGCTGTTCGTGGCCGTGGTGGCCGTTGCGCTGCTCGCCAACGGTCTCTTCGAGGTGTTCTTCTATTATCGTGAGCACAAGGCCGCGCTGATCCGCGTTCAGCGCGAGCAGGCCGAGGCGGCCGCCGCCAAGATCGGCCAGTTCGTCAAGGAGATCGAGAGCCAGCTTGGCTGGACCACGCAACTGCCGTGGTCGGCCGGCTCGATCGAGCAGCGCCGCTTCGATGCGCTGCGGCTTCTGCGCCAGGTTCCGGCCATCACCGAGCTCGCCCAGGTCGATTCGACCGGCAAGGAGCGCTTGCGCGTCTCGCGCCTGGCGATGGACGTCGTCGACAGCGGGATCGATCTCTCCAAGGATGCGAAATTCACCGAGGCCGTTGCGCACAAGGTCTATTACGGGCCTGTCTATTTCCGGCGGGAGTCCGAGCCGTACATGACGCTGGCGCTGGCCGGCACGCGCAAGGACGCCGGCGTCAGCATCGCGGAAGTCAATCTCAAGCTGATCTGGGACGTCGTCTCGCAGATCAAGGTCGGCGAGCACGGGCATGCCTATGTGGTGGGCTCGCAGGGCCGGCTGATCGCGCATCCCGACATCAGCCTGGTGTTGCGCAACACCGACATGTCCAGGCTCGAGCAGGTGCGCGCCGCGCAGGCCGGCGGCGGGACCATGCCTGACTCGTTGCAGGAGGCGACGAATATCCAGGGACAGAAGGTGCTGACGGCGTCTGCGCCGATCGCGCCGCTGGGCTGGACCATGTTCGTGGAGCTTCCGGTCGAGGAAGCCTATGCCTCGCTCTATGCCTCCCTGCAACGTCTCGCCATCGTGCTGCTCGCAGCATCCATCTTCGCAGTGCTCGCAGGGATTTTCCTGGCGCGGCGCATGGTCGGCCCGATCCAGGCACTGCGCACCGGCGCCGAGCGCATTGGCGGCGGCGACTTCTCGCAGCGCATCTCGATCAAGACCGGCGATGAGCTGGAAGGGCTCGCCAACCAGTTCAACGACATGGGCGCGCGGCTGCAGGAATCCTATGCGGACCTCGAGAACAAGGTCGAGCAGCGCACGGCGGAACTGAGCGAATCCCTACAGCAGCAGACGGCGACCGCCGACGTGCTCAAGGTGATCAGCCGTTCCGCGTTCGATCTGAAATCCGTGCTGACGACGCTGACGGAATCAGCGCAGGCGCTGTGCGGCGCCTCGCTCGGCATCATCTGCCTGCGCGATGGCGAGGTGATGCGGCTCAAGGCCGAGTCGGGCTGCACGCAAGCCTTCATCGATTTCATGGAGGCTCACCCGATCAGGCCGGGACGTGAGACCATCACCGGCCGCGTCTTCATGGACGGCAAGCCGGTTCACGTTCCCGACATTCGCGAGGACTCCGAATATAATTTCGGCCAGGCGCCTGTGATCGGCCTCTATCGTGCCGTGCTCGCCGTGCCGCTGATGCGCGACAAGGCGGTTGAAGGTGTGCTTTTGCTGGGACGGCCTGATCCGGGCCCCTTCAGCCAGCGCCAGATGGACCTCGTCCAGACCTTCGCCGACCAGGCGGTCATTGCGATCGAGAATGTGCGCCTGTTCGAGCAGGTCCAGGAGCGCACCAAGGAGCTCTCCCAATCCCTCGACGAGCTGCGCACTGCGCAGGACCGCCTGATCCAGACCGAGAAGCTGGCGTCGCTGGGGCAGCTTACCGCCGGCATCGCGCACGAGATCAAGAACCCACTCAACTTCGTCAACAACTTCTCCTCGGTATCGACGGAGTTGATCGACGAACTCAACGAGGTCCTGCAATCGGTAGGCCTTAACGACAAGACCAAGGAGGAGGTCGCCGAGCTCACCCACATGCTCAAGGGCAATCTTGAAAAGGTGGTACAGCACGGCAAGCGCGCCGATTCCATCGTCAAGAACATGCTCTTGCATTCGCGCGAAGGCTCGGGCGAGCGGCGGGCGGCGGACATCAACACGCTCGTTGAGGAGAGTCTCAATCTTGCCTATCACGGCGCGCGCGCCGAAAAGCCGGGCTTCAACATCACGCTCAAGCGCGACCTCGATCCGGCCGCCGGCATGCTCGACATCTATCCGCAGGAGATCACCCGCGTCTTCCTCAACCTGATCTCGAACGGCTTCTATGCCGCGACCAAGCGCAAGGAGAGCGAGGGCGGCGCTTTCGAGCCGACGCTGAGCGCCTCAACCAGGAACCTCGGCAACAGGGTCGAAATCAGGATCCGCGACAACGGCACCGGCATCCCGCCCGAGGTGAAGGAGAAAATGTTCAATCCCTTCTTCACCACCAAGCCGGCCGGCGAGGGAACCGGGCTCGGCCTGTCCATGAGTCACGACATCGTGGTGAAACAGCATGGCGGCACGGTCGACGTAAATACAGAGCCGGGCGCTTTCACTGAATTCATCATTACGCTGCCGCGCATGCTGGCAGAAGGCAATACCGGAGGCAGGAATTGAACGTCTACATCCTTGTCGTCGACGACGAGCCCGACGTTGAGGCGCTGTTTCGTCAGCAGTTCCGGCGCGACCTGCGCGCGGGCCGTTTCCAGATGGAGTTTGCCCCGTCCGCGCCGGTGGCGATCGAACGCGCCGTCGAAGTGCGCGATCCCTCGCTGATCCTGATCCTCTCCGACATCAATATGCCCGGCATGAGCGGGCTCGACATGTTGCCGAAAGTGCGCGCAGAACGCCCGGATGTGCCCGTGATCATGATCACGGCCTACGGCGATGCGGAAACACGGCGGAAGGCGATCGAGCGCGGCGCGGTCGGGCTTCTGACCAAGCCGATCGATTTTGCGCTGCTGCGGCAGGAGATCGACACAAGGCTCGAGCAAGCAGCATGACATCCACGATTCTCGTTGTCGATGATGAGCCCGATCTGGAGGCGCTGGTCCTCCAGAAGTTTCGCAGGCAGATTCGCGAGGGACTCGTCAGCTTCATGTTTGCCCATGATGGCGTCGAGGCGCTGCAATCGATCGAGCTGCATCCGCATGTCGACCTGGTGGTATCAGACATCAACATGCCGCGGATGGACGGATTGTCGCTGCTCCAGAAGCTCCAGGAGGCCGAGGACAAGAAGTCGACGATCATCGTCTCGGCCTATGGCGACATGAGCAACATCCGTACCGCGATGAACCGCGGCGCCTTCGACTTCCTCACCAAGCCGATCGACTTCGCCGATCTGGAGACCACGATCCAGAAGACCATCCGCCACGTCGAGACGCTGCGCGAGGCGCGGCGACGGCAGGCGGAGGCCGAACGCGCCCATGCCTCGCTGTCGCGCTATTTCTCGCCCGAGATCGCCAAGCGCCTGGCCGCGGCAAGCGGCGAGAGCGACGGCATGGAGGTGCAATGGCGCGACGTCGCGACCATTTTCACCGACATTACCGGCTTCACGACCCTGGTCGAGAGCGCGGCGCCGGAGACGCTGGGCGAGCTCCTCAACGCCTATGTGGGCGGCATGACCGACATCGTGTTCGAGCACGAGGGCACGGTTGCAAAGATCATCGGCGATGCCATCCAGGTGCTGTTCAACGCGCCCGGCGATCAGCCAGATTTCGCAACGCGTGCGGTCGCCTGCGCGCACGATCTCGATAAATGGGCCGAAGACTTTCGCCAGCGCTGGAAGAACAAGGGCGTCAATTTCGGCACGACGCGCATCGGCGTCCATGCCGGGCCCGCGCTGGTCGGTAATTTCGGCGGGAGCCGATTCTTCGATTACACCGCCTATGGCGATACCATCAACACGGCGGCGCGGCTGGAAGCCGCCAACAAGTATCTGGGCACGCGCATCTGCGTCAGCGCCACCATCGCCAAGGGAGCCTCGAATTTTCGGGGCCGGCCCGTGGGCGACCTCATGCTGCGCGGCCGCAGCGAGCCGCTGCGCGCCTTCGAGCCGCTGCCGCCGGCAAGATTCGAAACACCTCTGACGACGCAGTACTCCGAAGCCTTCGCCAAGCTTGAAGCCGGCGACGTCGCGGCCATGCCGGCCTTCGCCGCGCTGGTCGGCATGCACGCCGACGATGCGCTGGCCGGCTTCCACCTCAAGCGCCTGCTCAACGGCGCCAAGGGCGTCCGCATGCAACTGGAATAGGGATTGGAAAATGACCCGCGAATTCGCCGCCGGCAACTATCGCTTCATTCCGTCCGTATTCCAGTATTCGGCGGGCGCCGCCGCCGATCCCGGCTACGAGATCGAGCGGGTTCGCTTCGATCGTCTGGTGCCGCTGGCGGAGGGATTTTCGCTGGCCGCCAAATTCATCCGGGAGGCGGGGAGGCCGCTAACGGCGTTCTGCGCCGGCGAGCTGCGCTCGCCGGCCGCGTTCACGGAAGAAGGCTTCCGCAACTTCAATCTGCACTACGTCAAGACGCTGTCCGAATGGGGCATTTTCGACGGCACCACCAATCCGGTGGCACGCAGCAATGTCTGTCCCGAGATTGATCCGCCTGCCGAGCCATCCTTCCAAGCGTTCTCCTTCACGCGGCCGACGCGATCGAGCACGCCGACCTTCGTGATCGCCGGCGGCGCCGAGGCGCGGGAGGGTAGCGGCAGCTATGTCGAGCGCACCGTGCGCTATCGCGACCTCAGCCCGGAGGGGATCACGGAGAAGGTCCGCTTCACCACCGCGCAGATGGAGAGCCGCCTTGCGGCATTCGGCTTCGGTTGGAAGGAGACGACCGCCGTGCAGGCCTATTCGATCCGCAATTTCCACCACGCGCTGGGCGACGAGCTAGTCCGCCGCGGCGCTCTACGCTCGGGGCTCACCTGGCATTTCGCGCGGCCGCCGGTCGTCGATCTCGAATTCGAGATGGATTGCCGCCGCGTGGTGCGCGAGGTCGTGATCTAGCTTCTGGCGCCGCGTGCACTGCCCCATCTCTCCCAAGGGGAGAGGTCGGCGCGAAGCGCCGGGTGAGGGGTTACGCTCTATCGATGGACCTGACCCCCTCACCCGAATTGCTGCGCAATTCGACCTCTCCCTCCGGGAGAGGTGCTCGGACCGGCGACGACTTTGTCACTTCACCTTAGCGCTGACGCGGATCGAGCGCGTCGCGCAGGCCGTCGCCGAGCAGGTTCAGGGACAGCACCACCAGGAAGATCGCGAGGCCAGGCCAGATCGCCATCCACGGCGCCTGCGTCAGGAAGCGCTGGGCGGCGTTGAGCATGCTGCCCCAGGACGGCGCCGGCGGCTGCTGGCCGAGGCCAAGGAACGACAGCGCGGCCTCCGCGATGATGGCCGCGGCGATCGACAGCGTCGCCTGGACCAGCAGCGCCGGCAGGATGTTGGGCAGGATGTGGGCGAACGCGATCCGCCAGGAGGGGTTGCCGAGGGCGCGCGCCGCCTCGACATAGTCCTCGGCCTTGACGCTCAGCACCTGCCCGCGGGTGAGGCGAATGAATACCGGAGTAGCCGAGATGCCGATCGCGATCATGGCGTTACCGAGGCTCGGGCCCAGGAACGCCGCGAGCGCGATAGCGAGGATCAGGAACGGGCATGCGAGCATCGCATCGGTGATCCGGCTGATCAGCGCGTCGGTGAAGCCGCCGCGGTATCCGGCAAGCAGGCCGAGCGGTACGCCGATGCCAAGCGCGATCGCGACCGAGATGGCACCGGCGAGCAGCGAGGCGCGCGCGCCGTAGACGACGCGACTCAATATGTCGCGGCCGAGCTCATCGGTGCCGAACCAATGTAGCGCGGTGGGGGCTTTTCGCGCGAGGCTCCAGCTCGTGGCAACGGGATCATACGGAACGATCAACGGCGCCAGCAGAGCCAACAGGATGAACGCCGTCATCACGACGAGCCCCGCGACCGCCGCCTTGCGCTTGAACAGGCGCCGCCGCGCGCGGCGTGCGGGGCTGTCGAGCTCGCTCGTATCAGTGGCGGGATTGGTTGAAAGCACCGCGTCGGCCATGGCCTAGCCCCTCAGCCGCGGATTGACGAGGATATAGGCGATGTCGGCGATCAGGTTGAGCGTGATGTAGATCGTCGCGGTGACCAGCACGACACCTTGGACGACTGCATAGTCGCGGTTGAACACCGCGTCGACGATCAGCTTGCCGAAGCCGGGAATGGAAAAGATCTGCTCGGTCAGCACCGCGCCCGACAGCAGCGTGCCGAGTTCGAGCGCACCAAGCGTGATCACCGGCGTCAGCGCATTGCGCATGGCGTGCTTGAGGATGACGGTCCGCTCCAGGAGGCCCTTGGCGCGCGCGGTGCGGACATAGTCGCTCTCCAGCACCTGGAGCATGGCGCTGCGCGTATGCCGCATCAGGATCGCGGCGATGGCGTTGCCGAGCACGAAGGCCGGCATGATCGTGGCGGCAAGGCTCGCGCGCCAGTCCTCCGTCAGCGGCACATAGCCGGAGGCCGGCAGCCAGCCGAGCTCGATCGAGAACAGGAAGATCAGCATGATGCCGAGCCAGAAGTTCGGCGTCGAGATGCCCCACAGCGCAAACAAATTGGCGCCGTAGTCCCAGGCGGTACCTTTCTTGACCGCCGAGACGATGCCCGCGGGAATGCCGATCAGGAACGCGATCAGGATCGCCATCGATGCAAGCTGCAGCGTCACCGGAAGCTTTTGCGCGATCAGCGCGCGCACCGGCATCTTGTTGCGCAGGGACTCGCCGAAGTCGCCGGTCAGAACCCCTTTTACCCAATAGGCGTATTGGACGGGGATGGGCTGATCGAGCCGGTATTGCTTGCGGATCTGCGCGATCACGGCGGGATCACGCTCCTCGCCGGCCATCACCAGCGCCGGATCGCCCGGCAGGAGTTGCTGCAGCGAGAAGATCAGCACCGACACGAAGAACAGCGTCGGTATGATCTGCGCAAGACGGCGGGCGAGGAAGTTCAGCATGGACGCTCCCATGTCCCGGGCGCGGCGCAACATGCAATGTTACGACGCTGAACCGGGATCCATGCGTCATTGTTTGGGGCTCTGGGTCCCGGCTCTGCGGTGCGGCGCTCGCGCGCCGCGCCGCGTCCGGGACACGAGCGGGTAGCCAAGCGCGTCACTTCAGCTTGAGGCCGACGACGCGAACGAGGCCGTCCGGCATCTGCTTGTAACCTTCAAGCCTGGTGGTGTGGGCGATGATGATGCGGCGGTGGTAGAGATAGAGGATCGGCTCCTCCTCCTGGACCAGCTTCGCCAGAGTCTCGTAGATCGCCTTGCGCTTGTCGGGATCGCTGACGAGGCGGGCCTCCTCGAGCGCCTTGTCGGCCTGTGCATTGTTCCACGCGCCATAGTTCTGCGGGGCATCACTGTGCAGGAAGATGTAGGAGTTGCCGTCGGGATCGACGCGGCCGCTCCAGGCGAGCATGAAGGCCTGATAATCGCCGGCCTCGGCCTGCTTGAGCCCGGTCGCAAACTCAGTGACACGGATCTTCATGTCGAAACCGGCTTCCGCCGCCATCGACTGGATCACCTGCGCCGGCGTTTCGGTTTCCGCGCCTTTCGGCACCAGGAAATCGACGCTGACGGGCGGCGTCACGCCGGCCTCCTTCAACAGCGCCTTGGCCTTCTCCACATTGCGGGCGCGGACCGGAACGGCCTTCTGATAGAAGGGATGATCGGGATTGACCCATTGGTTGCCGACCTGAAACTCGCCGTTGAAGACGACCTGGTTGATCGCCTCGCGGTCGATGGCAAGGTCGAGCGCCTGGCGCACCTTGGCGGACTGGCTGAGCGGCCCCTTGGCCTTGTCCTTGCCGATGTTGAGCGTGACGCCCTGATAGCCGAGCTCGATGGCAGTGGCGACCTTCAGCCGCGAGTCGGCCCGCACGTCCTTCAGATCGGTCGCGAGCACGCGCTCGATCAGATCGAGCCCGCCGGATTTCAGATTGGCAAGCCGCACGGTGGAATCGACGATCGGCTGGAACACGACGCGGTCGATGAAGACATTATCCTTGTTCCAATAGTCGGAAAACTTCTCGAACACGATGCGGTCCTGCTGCACGCGCTCGACGAACTTGTAGGGTCCGGCGCAGACCGGATGCAGGCCGAACTTGTCGCCTTCGGCTTTCGCAGCCTTCGGCGAGACCATCATGCCGGCGCGGTCGGTGAGCTGCGCGAGCAGCGGCGAGAATGGCGCCTTCAGCACCAGCCTGATCGTGAGGGGATCGACCACCTCGACATGGTCGACCGAGGCGAGCTCGGGCTTGCGGAACGAGCCCGGGAAGGTGAGGTGTCGCTCAAGCGAGAACTTTGCGGCCTCCGCGTCGAACGGCTCGCCATCGTGGAATTTCACGCCGGGCCGGAGCTTGATGACGAGCGCCTTGCCGTCGTCTGCGGTCTCGCTGGACAACGCGAGCTGCGGCACGATGTTGAGCTTCTCGTCGATGTCGAACAGCTTGTCGCAGAATGCGGCGAACACGATGCGACCGACATAGGTGCGCGCCATGGTCGGATCGAGGATATCGGGGTCCTCGGCAAGGCCGATGCGCAGCGTGGTCTGGGCCTGGGCGGCGCCGAGTGACACCAGCAAGGTGGCGGCGGTCGCCGCGAGACGGAACATCTTCATTGCATCACCTTCATGGCTATCGGCTATCTCGGTGTGACCGGTGCATCTTGTATACAAACCCCGGAGGGGCCAGCGCCTTCCGTCTTTCGGCTGAAGGCTGCGACCAATTTCGCGAGCTCCGGCGACATAGCGTGCGGGGCGGGCAGGATGGCATCGGCCGGTGGCAGCTCCGCGACGCGGTGACATGCCGTGGCATGGCCGCTGCTATCAGCCAAAAGTTGCGGTGCCTCGCTGCGGCAGCGGTCGACCACGAACGGGCAGCGGGTGTGGAAGCGGCACCCCGTCGGCGGATTGAGCGCGCTCGGCATCTCGCCCTTGAGCAGGATGGTGCTTCGCTTTGCGTGCGGCTGCGGCAGGGGAATCGCCGACAACAGCGCGCGGCTATAGGGATGGCGCGGCGCGGCGAACAGTGCGTCGGCGTCGGCCGTCTCAACGATGCGACCGAGATTCATCACGGCGACGCGGTCGGCGATGTGCTTCACCACGGCAAGATCGTGCGACACGAAGATGTAGGCGAGGCCAAGGCGATCCTGCAACTCGCGCAGCAGGTTCAGGATCTGCGAGCGGATCGACACGTCGAGCGCCGAGACCGGCTCGTCGCAGATGATCAGCCTGGGCTCGACCGCCAGCGCCCGCGCAATCGCGATGCGCTGACGCTGCCCGCCGGAGAATTCGTGCGGATAGCGGCGCGCGAGCCTCGGCTCCAGCCCGACCAGCCGCAACAACTCGGCAACGCGCTCGCGGCGGCACGATGGCGGGACCAGGTCATGCAGCGCGAGCGGCTCGGTCAGAATCTGGCCGACGGTCATGCGCGGGTTGAGCGAGGCGTAAGGATCCTGAAAGATGATTTGCGCCTTTCGGCGGAAGGTGCGCAGCGCATTGGCGTCGAGCGCGAGCAGATCACGACCCTCGAAACGGACGCTGCCGGCATCCGGCTCGATCAGCCGCAGCACCAGCCGGCTGACCGTCGATTTGCCGCAGCCGGATTCACCGACCAGCGCGAGCGTCTTGCCGGTTTCGAGCGTAAAGCTGACCCCGTCGACGGCCTTGACGAGGGCCTTGGGCCTGCCGAGCAACGAGCGCTCGGCAACGAAATGCTTGACCAGATTTTCGACCTCGAGCAGCGCCATCACGACACCAGTTGCTCGAGCGGCGCGCGGATGCAGCGCGAGAGGTGGCCGGGGCTGACTTTCGCGAGTGGCGGCGGCGCCTTGGTGCAAGCCTGAAGCACGAACGGGCATCTCGCCGCAAAGCGGCAGCCGGCCGGCGGCTGCGCCATGTTCGGCACCATGCCTTCGATCGTTGCAAGCTGCTCGGCGCGGTGGTCGAGGCGCGGGATCGAGCCGAGCAGGCCGACGGTGTAGGGATGCTGCGGCGAGGCAAACAATTCGTCCACCGGCGCGCGCTCGACGATCTCGCCGGCATACATCACCGCCACCTCGTCGCAGACCTCGGCGACGACGCCGAGATCATGGGTGATCAGGATAATGGCAGCGCCGCTTGCCGCCTTCAATTCGCGCATCAGCTCCAGGATCTGTGCCTGCAAGGTGACATCGAGCGCGGTGGTCGGCTCGTCGGCGATCAAAAGGCGGGGGTCGCAGGCGAGCGCCATCGCGATCATCACGCGCTGGCGCATGCCGCCGGAGAGCTTGTGCGGATATTCGTCGATGCGCCGCTCGGGCGAAGGGATATGGACGCGGCGGAGCAGCTCGATCGCCCGCTCGCGCGCACTCTTCCTTGTGCCGCCGCGGTGGCGCAGGATCGCCTCGATGATCTGGTCGCCGATGGTGAAGCTCGGATTGAGCGAGGTCATCGGCTCCTGGAAGATCATCGCGAGCCGGTTGCCGCGCAGGTCGCGCAGGCTCTTGTCGGAGCTTTGCAGGAGATCAACGCCATCGAAGCGGATGTTGCCGGTGACCTCGCTGGTCTGCTTCGGCAACAGTCCCATGATCGCAAGCGACGTCACGCTCTTGCCGCAGCCGGATTCGCCGACGAGACCGAGCGTCGCGCCATTGGCGACACTGAGATCGACGCTGTCCACCGCGTGGGTGATGCGGCCATCGTCGCCGTGGAAGCGGACGCGCAGGCCCTCGATCTCGATGAGGGGCGCCGCGCTCATTGCTCGGTCGCGCGGGCGGCCGCGATGCGGGCGTCGATCACCGCGCGATCGGTGATCCCCGCGGGGTTCCGGCGCGTCGGCAGGGAGTCGCGGAAGTGTACCCAGAGTTCGTTGCTGACCTGCTCGAGCCGTGCCAGCTCGGCGAGCGGATCGGGATGATCGTCGACGCGCAGGTCGAGCGCGGACCATTCCTCCTCGCCATGGATCAAGAGCGCAGCAGACTGCTTGCCACGCTTGTCGCCGCCTGCGGCTTCGCCGGCGCGCATCGCCGCCAGCAGGCGGCGCGGGAAGGGCAGGCTGTCATTGGCGATGTAGGTCTTCGCCGTCTCGCTGAGGACATCAGGACCGGCAAGCATGTTGCCGGCAATGGAGAAGCCGCTTCCCGCCGTGTGTCCGCACCAGTCGATGCAGTCGCGGCCGGTGTGCGCCGCGACCTCGCCACTGGCGTCCATGATGTGGACCTGGCGGCTTTCACGGCCATCATCGGTCGCCAGCAGTGCCGCGAGCACGTCATGCGCATTCAGGGCTTCGCGCAACAGCTTGATGCCGTCGATGCCATAATAGGGATTGACGAAAGCCTGCGTCGCGATGGCGCCAAGGCCAGCGGCGATGAAGGGGACGCGCGCGCCGACGGCGAAGAAGCGCGTCGCAACCGCGATGCCGAATTGGCCGGTGGCAGGATCTCGGGCGATGATCGACCAGGTCATGTCGTGCTCGTCAGCCCTTCAGCGTCCTGCCGCGTAACCCTGCATGCCGCGCGGATTGGCGGCGGCGCGTCGGCGCACCCCGACCCGCGAGGCGGCCGTGAGGCGGCCCTCGGACCAGTCGGGGCCGACCTCCACGATATGCCCGCGCTCGCGCAAATTCTCGATCGTCGCCTTGGGCACGCGGTTCTCCACCACGAGCACGCCGGGGCGCGCGGTGCGCGGCCAGAACGAGATCGGGAAATGCTCGGAATGCCAAGCCGGCGCGTCGATCGCCTCCTGGAGATTGAGGTTGCAATGGACATGCCGCAGGAAGAACTGCGTGATCCACTGATCCTGCTGGTCACCGCCCGGGGATCCCCAGGCGAGATACGGCTCGCCGTCACGCAGCGCCATGGTCGGCGACAGCGTGGTGCGCGGACGCTTGCCCGGCGCGAGCGAGGCGGGGTGACCTTCCTCCAGCCAGAACATCTGGGCGCGGCTGCCGAGACAAAAGCCGAGTTCCGGAATGACCGGCGAGGATTGCAGCCAGCCGCCCGATGGCGTCGAGGACACCATGTTGCCGGCCTTGTCGATGATGTCGAAATGAACTGTGTCGCCGCGCACTTCGCCGAAGCGTCCGACTGTGGGCTCGCCGGCGCCGAGCGCGCCGACCGCCTCGCGCTGGCCTTCGGCGCGGCGCAATTTGACGACCCCGCCAAAGCCCTCGACCGAGCCGGGTCGGAAGTCGAGCGAGGCCTTTTCGGTGACCAGCTTGCGGCGCTCGTCGTTATAGGCATCCGACAAGAGCGTCGCGATCGGGATCTCGTTGAACTTCGGATCGCCGTAGAACTTTTCGCGATCAGCGAAAGCGAGCTTGGCGCATTCGATCTGGAGATGGATGAATTCCGGGCCCGTTGGATCGAGCCCGTCGAGCGCAAAGCCCTTGAGCAGAGCGAGCTGCTGCAGCGTGACCGGACCCTGGCTCCAGACGCCGGCCTTGCAGACGGTGTAACGACCGTAGTCGTAAGTCAGCGGCGTTTCGATCGTCGGCTGCCAGCGCGCCATGTCGTCGGCCGAGAGAACGCCGCGATGCGGCGTGCCGCTGACGTCCATCACCTCCTGCGTCCGGCAGAACTTGTCGATGGCCTCGGCGACGAAGCCTTGCGACCAGGCGTTCCGCGCGCGCTCGATCTCGGCGTCGCGGCCACCGCCGCCACTTTCGGCTTCGCTGAGGATGCGGGCGTAGGTCGCCGCGAGTGTCTTATTGGTGAAGAGCGTGCCGGGCTTCGGCACCTCGCCGTTCGGAAGATAGACGGCGGCCGAAGTCGGCCAGTGCTTGCGAAACAGCTGCTCGACGGTCTTGATCGTCGCGCAGGCGCGTTCAACCAGCGGATAGCCGTCGCGTGCGTAGGAAATGGCGGGTTCAAGCACGTCGCGCACACGCATCGTGCCGTAGTCGCGGAGCAGCATCATCCAGGATTCGAAGGTGCCGGGAACGCAGGCCGCAAGCAGGCCGGTGCCGGGGACCATGTCGAGCCCTTCGCTCTTGTAATGGGCAATGGTGGCGCGCGCCGGCGCCGGGCCCTGGCCGCAGATCACTTCGGTGCGGCCGCGCTTGACGTCATGCACGATGATGGGCACGTCGCCGCCGGGGCCGTTGAGATGCGGCTCGACCACCTGAAGCGTGAAGGCGGTCGCGACGCCGGCGTCAAACGCGTTGCCGCCTTTTTCGAGGATGGCCATGCCGACGGCGGTCGCAATCCAGTGCGTGGTGGCCACGACCCCGAACGTGCCTTCGATCTCGGGCCTCGTCGTGAAGGGATCCGGATTGATGTTGCTGGCCATGGGAGATCACTTTTCTTGTTTGCGGCGGGCGCAATTGATCACAGGCAAGACCCGCTGCCAATTGCGCGGGCAGCATGGCACGCGCGCGTCACGCCGGTACCGGCGCGGAGTTGACGGCGTGGCAGGCGACGCCGTCAATCAGTTGCGGCGTCTCCTTTCGGCAGAGATCGAAGGCGAGGGGGCAGCGCGGATTGAACGCGCATCCCGGCGGCGGATCGATCGGGTTCGGGATCTCGCCTTTGACCGGAATACGCTGACGGCCGGACATCGCCAGATCCGGCACCGCGCCGAGCAGCATCTTGGTGTAGGGCATGCGCGGGCGCGCAAACAGCTCACGGCCTTCGGCGATCTCGACGATGCGGCCGAGATACATCACGCCGACGCGGCTCGCCATGTGGCGGACGACCGCAAGGTTGTGGCTGATGAACATGTAGGTGAGGCCGAACTTGTCCTGGAGGTCGCGCATCAGATTGAGGATCTGCGCCTGCACGGACACGTCGAGCGCCGAGGTCGGCTCGTCGCAGACGATAAACTCGGCGTCGGACGCCAGCGCGCGCGCGATCGCGATGCGTTGGCGCTGTCCGCCGGAGAATTCATGCGGATATTTCAGCCGGTCGTCGGGATGCAGCCCCACCAGGCTCAACAATTCGCCGACGCGGGCCTGGATGTCGCGCTCGCCCTGGATCAGGTCGAAGGCGCGGATCGGCTCGGCGATGATGGCGTCGACCCGGAAACGCGGATTGAGACTCGCATAGGGGTCCTGGAAGATCATCTGGATGCGGCGGCGCAGGCGGCGGCGCGCCGGCGCCTGCTTCGGATCAGTCATCGAGACGCCATCGATCTGGACCTGGCCCGAGCTCGGCGGCAGCAGCCCGACGATCATTCGTGCGACCGTCGTCTTGCCCGAGCCTGATTCTCCGACCAGCGCAAAAGTCTCGCCCTTGTTGATGTCGAAGGTGACGCCGTCGACGGCCTTGAGATATTCGAGATGGCCGCCTTCGAGCACCCGGTTCAGCCACGGTTTCGAGACGTCGAAGACGCGGCGCAGATTTTTGGCCTGGACGAAGGGCGCGCTCATGCTGCGCTCTCCGCAGGAACGCTGTCATAGAGGTGGCAGGCGACAGATTGCGCGCCTTGGACCAGCGGCTCGGGCCGGTCGACCCGGCAGCGGTCGAACGCAAAGGCGCAGCGCGGATTGAACGAACAGCCGCGCGGGATCGCCGACAGGCGCGGCATGGAGCCGGGGATCTGCACCAGGCGCTTGTCCTCGCCGGCGAGCGTCGGGATCGCACCCATCAGGCCCTTGGCGTAGGGGTGCAGCGGGTTCTTCACGACGTCCTGCACCGGGCCGATCTCGGCGACGCGGCCGGCATACATCACCGCGACGCGGTCGGAGGTCTCAGCGATCACCCCCATGTCGTGGGTCACCAGCATCACCGCGGTGCCGTGGTCACGCCCGAGCCGCTTGATCAGCGAGATGATCTGCGCCTGCACGGAGACGTCGAGCGCGGTGGTCGGCTCGTCCGCGATGATCAGCTCCGGCTCGGCGCAGATCGCGAGCGCAATCACCACGCGCTGGCGCATGCCGCCGGAGAATTCATGCGGGTAGCCGTCGATGCGCTTCTCCGGCGCGGGGATGCCGACCTCGGCGAGAAGATCGATGGCGCGGCGGCGCGCGGCCTGCTCGGACAGGTTCAGATGCGTGCGGATCGTCTCCACGATCTGGTCACCGATCTTGTAGAGCGGGTTCAGCGAGGTCAGCGGATCCTGGAAGATCATGCCGATCCGCTTGCCCCGGACGCGGCGCATCTCCTCCGGCGGCAGATTGTCGATGCGCGTGCCGGCGAGGTGGATCTCGCCGCCGGAAATACCGCCGGGCGGGTCGATCAGGCCGATCACCGAGAGCCCGGTGACCGACTTGCCGGCGCCGGACTCGCCGACTACGCCCAGCACCTCGCCCTTGGCGATATCGAAGGAGACGCCGTCGATCGCGCGCAGCGTGCCGCGACGGGAGGCGAACTCCACCTGAAGGTTACGCACGGAGAGAACTGTTTCGGTCATGAACGAGGTGGACTCACCTGAGCTTTGGATTGAGCGCGTCGCGCAGCCAGTCGCCGAGCAGGTTGATGGAGAGAATCAGCGCAGCGAGCGCGAGGCCGGGGAAGGCGACGATCCACCATTCGCCTGCGAACAGATAGTTATTGCCGATGCGGATCAGCGTGCCGAGCGAAGGCATGGTTTCGGGCATGCCCGAGCCGAGGAACGACAGCGTCGCCTCGGTGATGATGGCGAGCGCCAGGTTGATGGTGGCAATCACAAGGATCGGCCCCATCGTGTTCGGCAGCACATGGCGCAGCATGATCACGGGCGCGGGCAGGCCGATCAGCTGCGCGGCGGCAACATAGTCCTTGTTCTTCTCGACCATCACCGAGCCACGCACGGTGCGGGCATATTGCACCCAGAAGCTCAGGCCGATCGCGAGCACGAGCACGCCGAGCATGCTCATCTCATCCAGCTTGTTGCCGAGCACCGACTTGGCGATGCCGTTGATCAGAAGCGCGATCAGGATTGCGGGGAAGGAGAGCTGCACGTCGGCCACGCGCATGATCAGGCCGTCGACGGCGCCGCCGAAATAGCCCGCGGTCAGGCCGAGCAGGATGCCGAGCGCGCCGGACAAGACGACGCCGAGAACGCCGACGAGGAGCGAGATCCGCAGGCCGTAGAGGATCGCGGAGAGCACGTCGCGGCCCTGCTCGTCGGTGCCGAGCAGGAACGGGCTCTGGCCATCGGCGGTCCACAGCGGCGAGATGCGCGAGTTCATCAACTGGAGCTGCGCTGGGTCGAAGGGATTTTGCACGGAGAGGAGCGAAGCGAAGATCGCGAGCAGGAAGAACAGCAGCGTCACCGCCGCCGCGATCATCGTGATCCTGGAGCGGCGGAACGAATAGAACAGGTCGCTGTCGAGCGCGCGCTTGAACCAGCCCGTCTGCGCCGCGCCGCGCGCGACGGGCTCTTCCGCCTTGTGCTGAACGACGGCCTCACTCATCTCAATGTGCCCGGCTGACCGTCGAGCGCAGGCGCGGATCGACGATGGTATAGAGGATGTCGACGACGAGATTGATGGTGACGAAAATCAGGGACACCATCATCAAATAGGCCGCCATGATCGGGATATCGACGTTCTGCACGGCCTGCACGAACAGGAGGCCCATGCCGGGCCATTGGAATACGGTCTCGGTGATGATCGCGAATGCAATTACCGAGCCAAATTGCAGGCCGGCCACCGTGATAACGGGAATCAGCGTGTTGCGCAGCGCGTGCCCGAAATGGATTGCCCGTGTCGTCAGCCCACGGGCGCGGGCAAAGCGGATATAGTCGGTGCGCATCACCTCCAGCATCTCGGCACGCACCAGCCGCATGATCAGCGTCAACTGGAACAGGCCGAGCGTGATCGAGGGCATGATGAGCGCCTTCAATCCGGAGAGCGTGAGCAGCCCCGTGGTCCACCAGCCGATACGCACGACCTCGCCGCGGCCGAACGAGGGCAGCCAGCCCAGCGTCACCGAGAACAGGTAGATCAGCAGGATGCCGATCAGGAAGGTCGGCAGCGAGATGCCGATCAGCGAGACCGCCTGGAATGCGTGAGCCAGCAAGGAGTCGCGGCGGAGCGCCGAATAGACCCCCATCAGGATGCCGCCGACCATCGCGAAGATGGTGGCGCAGATCGCGAGCTCCAGCGTCGCCGGCATCCGCTCCATCAACAGGTTCGTGACCGGAAGGCGGAACTGGTAGGAGATGCCGAACTTGAACTGCGCGGCATTGGCGACGTAGCGGCCGAACTGCACGATCACGGGATCGTCGAGGCCAAGCGATTGGCGGATCGCGGCGCGTTCGGCACCGGAGGTGTCGATCGACACCATCTGGTTCACGGGATCCCCGGCGAAGCGGAACATCGAAAACGCAATGATGCCTACGGCGATCATGACGCCGACGGCCTGGATTGCCCTGCGAAGCGTGAAAGCGAGCATTTGGTACCTTCACGTCTCTTCAGCGGTGCGCATCATTGCGTGACCCTAAACGGCAAGTCCCGGAAGCCGAGGCTTCCGGGACTTCACAACTCGTCGACACTTACTCTTCCTGCTTGGTGGCCCAGTAGAGCAGGACCTGGTTGTCCGCGCGCTGAACCAGCTTCACTTTCTTGGATACGCCCCAGGCCAGCGCCTGCTGATGCAGCGGGATGTAGGCGTAGTCCTTGTTGGCGATCTCGAAGGCCTGCTTGATCAGCAGATTGCGCTTGGTCACGTCGGGCTCTACCAGAATCTTGTCCGTAAGCTCGTCGAGCTGCTTGTTGCAGTAACCGCCGAGATTGGCTTCGCCGCGGTTGGGATCCTTCGGATCGTCACGACAGCCCATGATGTCGTGCAGCACGTTCTGAGAGTCCATCGTTGCCGGCGTCCAGCCCAGGAGGAAGAACGAGGTCTTGTAGCCGCCGGGCTTCAGCACCTTGGCAAAATACTGCGCCTTGGGCTGCGCCAGCAGGCTCACCTTGACGCCGATGCGGGCGAGCATGCCGACGACAGCCTGGCAGATTGCGGCGTCATTAACGTAGCGATCGTTCGGGCAGTCCATCGTGACCTCGAAGCCGTCGGGATAGCCGGCCTCGGTCAAGAGCTTCTTGGCGCCATCGAGATCGAATTTCGGCCGGGTGAACTCCTTCGACAGCGGGTAGAGCTCCGGGGCGACCATCAGGGCGGATGGCGTCGAGAGCCCACGCATGACGCGATTCTTGATCAGCTCGACGTCGATCGCCTTGTAGAAGGCCTCGCGGACGCGGATGTCCTTGAACGGGTTCTTGCCCTTGACGTTCGAGAACAGGAGCTCGTCGCGCGACTCGTCCATGCCGATGAAGATCGTGCGCAGTTCCGGCCCGGAGAGCACCGTCGCATTGGGGCTCGCATTGACGCGCTGGATGTCCTGGATCGGAACCGGCTCGATGACATCGACCTCGCCCGACAACAGCGCCGCGACGCGCGTCGCGTCCGAGGCGATCGGCGTAAAGATGATCTCCTTGAGATTGTGTTCCGGCTTCTTCCAGTAGTTCGGATTAGCCTTGAACACGGTCTTCACGCCGGGCTGATGGCTCTCGATCGTGAAGGGGCCGGTGCCATTCTCATGCAACGAGGCGTAGCTCGGGGTCGTGGCGGCGACCGGCGTCGGTGCCACCGCATTGTTCGCCTCAGCCCATTTCTTGTCCATGATGTACCAGACGTCCCACTGCCCGTGGAGGATGGGGTTGGGCGAACTGAGGACGAAATCGACGGTGTAGTCGTCGACCTTGACGACTTTGGCGTCGGCGGGGAGACGGTTCTGCAGGTTCGAACCCTGGGCGCGCACGCGTTCGGCCGAGAACACCACGTCGTCGGCGGTGAACGGGTCGCCATTGTGGAATTTCACGCCCTTGCGCAGGTGAAAGCGCCACCGGGTCGGCTCCGGTATTTCCCAGCTTTCGGCCAGGGCCGGGATGATCTTCAGGTCCTTGTCCCGCTCGACAAGGCCCTCATAGACGTGGCCGAGATGGGCGTGGGTAGTACTTTCATTGAGCGTGTAGGGGTCGAGCGATTTGAGCTCGCCTTGGTTGGCGTAGCGCAGCGTCTGGCTCATGGCCGGTGAGACCGCCAACGCAAGCGCTGAGGCAAGCGTCATCGCTAAAAGACCCTGACGTACCGACATTCTTGACCCTCTCCACTCCGCCGTGCCGTGATTTTTGATTGTTCGGCCGGCTCATGATTCCATGTTGCCCAGAGTTTTTGCACCGTGCAAGCGCCATTCCAGCAAGGAACGCGCCAACTTCCGCCGCTGTGCAGCAATGCTGACCGATAGTCCGACAGATCGCCCGCCCGCGACATTCGACTTTTGATTGACCATATTGACCGAATGCGGGAGAGGCCATGTGGCGCCCGCATCAGGTCGCTTGCGTCGTACCACAACTCGCGGTGATACTGCGGCAAGGCCGCCCGAATCCGATCAGGAGGGGACATGAAGGTTAACATCGAAATCGACTGCACCCCCCTGGAGGCTCGCCAGTTCTTCGGATTGCCCGACGTGGCGCCGATGCAGACGGCGGTGATGGACAAGTTGCAGCAGCAGGTGCTGAGCAACATCGAGAAGATCTCGCCGGAATCGCTGATCCAGAGCTGGTTCACCTTCGATCCGAAGATCGCCGAGCAGTTTCAGAACATGTTCGTGACGATGGCCGGTCTCGGCGGACCGCGCAGCGGCGACAAGAAGAAGTAATGAGGCTCGGACAGGATGGAGCGGAGGCGTCGTCCCGGCTTCGTCCGCCGGGCCTTGGTCTCCTGCTCGCGGAAGCGCGCGGCCTGTTCGAATTCAACGCCAGCCTCCTGTTGTCGCCGCTTCTGATGCGGGCGCCGAGGGGCGACGGCCATCCGGTGCTGGCGCTGCCCGGCTTTCTCGCCAGCGACCTGTCGATGGCGCCGATGCGCCGCTATCTGCACGAGCTCGGCTATGACGCCCAGGCCTGGCGGATGGGCCGCAATCTCGGCGGGCTGGCGCGCGTTCGCGACGCGCTGCGTGTCCGTCTGGCGGAAATTCATGCCGCGACCGGGCGCAAGGTGAGCCTGGTCGGATGGAGCCTCGGCGGCGTCTATGCCCGCGACCTCGCGCTCCAGGCGCCCGACATGGTGCGCTATGTCGTCACGCTCGGGAGCCCTTTCGCCGACGATGTGCGGGCGACCAATGCGACGCGGCTCTATGAGACGCTGTCGGGCGAACGGGTCGAGGATTTTTCCGAGCTGCGCGAGGCCATCGCCGGCGACCTCCCGGTGCCGAGCAGCTCGATCTTTTCGCGCAGCGACGGGATCGTGCACTGGCGTACCTGCCAGTGTCGGCCTTGCGAGCGTGCCGAGAACATCGAGGTCTATTTCGCGAGCCATATCGGGCTCGGGGTCAACGCCGCAGCGCTCTGGGCCGTGGCCGATCGGCTGGCGCAACCGGAAGGGGAGTTCTGGCCATTCGACCGGGCGGGCCCGTTTGCCATTGCATATGCCCCGCCGGACCCTACAGTAGCGGCCTGACAAGAAGCGCCGGTAAGGCGCCTGTCCAAGATGAGTCGGAGGGAACTATGGGTGACGGTAAGAAGCTGTCGTCGCTGGACGCGTCGTTTCTCTATCTCGAAACGCCGGAAATGCCGATGCATGTCGGCAGCATGGCGATCTTTCGCCTGCCTGACGACTACAAGGGCGACTTCTTCGAAGACTTCAAGGCGATGATCGCCTCGCGGTTGCACATCGCGCCGATCCTGAAAGCGCGCCTCGAAAAGGCGCCGCTCGACATCGACCATCCCTCCTGGGTCGAGGACGACCAGTTCGACATCGACCGTCACATTTTCCGCGCCAGCCTGCCCGCGCCGCGCGACCGCGCGACGCTGGAGCGCATCGTCGGCTGGATGCATGCCAAGCTGTTGAACCGCGCCCGTCCGCTCTGGGAGTTCTACGTGTTCGAGGGCATGAAGGACAACGAGGTCGGCCTTTATTCCAAGATGCACCATGCCGCGATCGACGGCGGCGCCGGCGCTGCCTTGACCAACATGATCTACGACATCTCGCCGGTCCCGCGGACGGTCGATCCGCCGGTGGCCGGCGCGAAGCCGGGCCAGGAGCCGCGCGACATCGCCGCCAATCTGCTCGATTCCTACCAGCAGCTCTTCACCCAGCCACTTGAGGCTTCGCAAGCCGCCAAGAACCTGCAGTTGCCGCGCACGGGCAAGAGCGATATCGGCTCGATCCTGTTCGACAATGCGATGTACCAGATCGAAAGCGCGGTGCGCTTTGCCGGCAACATCCCGACCGTGCTCAAGAGCGTCTCCGACGTGCTCGGCAAGATCTCCGATCCGAACTCGCGCGAGAGCCTTGCCAGCATGGTGTCGCCGCCGACCATGTTGAACAAGTCGATCTCCTCCGAGCGCAGCTTTGCCGGCGTCTCGATCCCGCTGTCGCGGGCGAAGGCGCTCGCCAAGCAGGCCGGCGGCAAGCTCAACGATGTCGTGCTCGCGCTCGCCTCCGGCGTAGTGCGGCGCTATCTCCAGCAATACGGCACACTGCCCGCGAAATCGCTCACTGCAGCGGTACCGATCTCGCTCCGCGAGGAGGGCAACACCGAGGCCAACAACCAAGTGTTCGGCATGATCTGCTCGATCGCCACCAATGTCGACGATCCCAAGGGACGGCTGGAGGCGATCATCGCGCAGTCGACCAAGGCCAAGGAGATGTCGCATCCGCTGCGTGCGCTGATGCCGCAGGTCTCCAACATCTCGATGCTGGGCGCACCGATGATGGTGCAGATCCTGGCGCTGCTCTACAGCCGCTCGAACCTGTCGGACGTGCTGCCGCCGGCGGCCAACATCACCGTCTCCAACGTGCCCGGGCCGCGGCAAACACTTTATGCCGCGGGTGCCGAGCTGCTGCATATCTATCCGGTGTCGATCTCCACCCACGGCCAGGCGCTCAACATCACCGTGCAGAGCTATCGCGACCAGCTCGATTTCGGCTTCATCGTCGGCGCCAACATCATCCCGCATGTGCAGGTGATGTGCGACATGCTGCCGGAGGAGTTCGCCGCGCTGGAAGCGGCCTACGCCCCGCCAGCGACCGACATCAAGGGCGCCGCTGAGTAGGAAAGTTTGCCAGGAATCCAATGATGATTGAAATGCCGCCGCTCAAGTTCGTGCAGACGAACGGAATTCGCATGGGCTATTACGAGGCGGGCCCGAAGAGCGACAAGCCACCGATGGTGCTGTGCCATGGCTGGCCGGAGCTCGCCTTCTCCTGGCGTCACCAGATCAAGGCGCTGAGCGAGGCCGGCATCCGCGTGATCGCGCCGGACCAGCGCGGTTATGGCGCGACCGATCGGCCGGAGCTGGTCGAGGACTACGACATGGAACATCTGACTGGCGATCTCGTCGGTCTGCTCGACCATCTCGAGATCGACAAGGCGATCTTCGTCGGCCACGACTGGGGCGGCTTCATCGTCTGGCAGATGCCGCTGCGCCACCTTTCGCGCGTCGCCGGCGTCGTCGGCGTGAACACGCCGCATTGGGACCGAGCGCCGGCCGATCCGATCGAGCTGTTCCGCAAGCGGTTCGGCGATCAGATGTACATCGTGCAGTTCCAAGACCCCGCGCGCGAGCCGGACAGGATTTTTGGCAGCCGTGTCGAAGAGACCTTCGATGCCTTCATGCGCAAGCCGGCAGCGCGTCCTCCTGGCGCGCTAGCGGAGGAGCCGATCGCGGGCGTCGGGGCTTCAGCCCGGATCAATCTGGCATTTCCGCAGATGATTGCGAATTACGATGCCAGGCATGATCCGCGCACGCCGATCCTGTCGGCGGAGGAGAAGAAGGTATTCGTCGACACCTTCACCGAGACCGGCTTCACCGGCGGCATCAACTGGTACCGCAACTTCACCCGCAACTGGCAGAATTCGAAGGGGCTGGATCATCACGTGCGCGTGCCGTCGCTGATGATCATGGCCGAGAACGACGCTGTGCTGCCACCGTCCGCCGCCGACGGCATGGAAAAGCTGGTGCCGGATCTGGAGAAATATCTGGTCAGAGATAGCGGCCATTGGACGCAGCAGGAAAAGCCGCAAGAGGTCAGCGCCAAGCTGATCGAATGGCGTAGAAGGCGGTTTGGCTAAGCCGTCGTTGCGGGTCCGTCATTGCGAGGAGCGAAGCGACGAAGCAATCCAGATCTGTCACCGTGGATGCATTTCTGGATTGCTTCGCTTCGCTCGCAATGACGACGTTGAATACCGAGGCAGGGGGTAAACGCGTCAATGTCATCCAAGAACCGTCTGGACCCGATCCCGCAGCCGCCGACCAAGCCGGTGGTCGGCAACATGCTGTCGCTGGATCCGGCCGCGCCCGTGCAGCACCTGACGCGTCTCGCCAAGGAGCTCGGCCCGATCTTCTGGCTCGACATGATGGGGTCGCCGATCGTCTTCGTCTCCGGCCATGATCTCGTCGACGAGCTCTCCGACGAGAAGCGCTTCGACAAGGTGGTGCGCGGCGCGCTGCGCCGGGTGCGCGCCGTCGGTGGCGATGGCCTCTTCACGGCCGATACCAACGAACCGAACTGGAGCAAGGCCCACAACATCCTGCTCCAGCCCTTCGGCAACCGCGCCATGCAATCCTATCACCCGAGCATGGTCGATATCGCCGAACAGCTCGTCAAGAAATGGGAGCGGCTCAACGCCGACGACGAGATCGACGTCGTCCACGACATGACTGCGCTGACGCTTGATACGATCGGTCTCTGCGGCTTCGACTACCGCTTCAATTCCTTCTACCGGCGCGACTATCATCCCTTCGTCGAGTCGCTGGTGCGCTCGCTCGAAACCATCATGATGACTCGCGGCCTGCCGTTCGAGCAGCTCTGGATGCAGAAGCGGCGGAAGACACTCGCCGAAGACGTCGCCTTCATGAACAAGATGGTCGACGAGATCATCGCCGAGCGGCGCAAGAGTGCGGAAGGCTCGGACGACAAGAAGGACATGCTCGCGGCCATGATGACCGGCGTCGATCGTACCACCGGCGAGCAGCTCGACGACGTCAACATCCGCTACCAGATCAACACGTTCCTGATCGCAGGCCACGAGACTACCAGCGGCCTTCTGTCCTACACGATCTATGCGTTGCTCAAGCATCCGGACATTCTCAAGAAGGCCTATGACGAGGTCGATCGCGTCTTCGGTCCTGACGCCAATGCCAAGCCGACCTATCAGCAGGTAACGCAGCTCACCTACATCACGCAGGTCCTGAAGGAGGCGCTGCGGCTGTGGCCGCCAGCGCCTGCCTATGGCATCTCGCCGCTGAAGGACGAGACCATCGGCGGCGGCAAGTACAAGCTGAAGAAGGGCACCTTCACCACGATCCTGGTGACGGCGCTGCAGCGCGATTCCAGCATCTGGGGACCCAACCCCGATGCCTTTGATCCCGAGAACTTTAGCCGCGAGGCGGAGGCCAGGCGCCCCGTCAATGCCTGGAAGCCGTTCGGCAACGGCCAGCGCGCCTGCATCGGTCGCGGCTTTGCCATGCACGAGGCCGCGCTTGCGCTCGGCATGATCCTCCAGCGCTTCCGTCTGATCGACCACCAGCGCTACCAGATGCACCTGAAGGAAACGCTGACCATCAAGCCGGAAGGATTCAAGATCAGGGTCCGTCCGCGCGCCGATCGCGAGCGCGGCGCCTATTCCGGCCCTGCGACTGCGACCACGAGTGTCGGCGCGGCTGCGCCACGCGCCACCACGCGGCCCGGGCACAATACGCCGCTGCTGGTGCTGTATGGCTCCAATCTCGGCACCGCCGAGGAACTGGCAGCGCGCGTTGCCGATCTTGCACAAGTCAACGGCTTTGCCAGCAAGCTTGCGTCGCTGGACGAGTACGCCGGCAAGCTGCCGGAGGAGGGCGGTGTGCTGATCTTCTGCGCCTCCTACAACGGCGCGCCGCCGGACAATGCCACGCAGTTCGTCAAATGGCTCCATGGCGACATGCCGAAGGACGCGCTCTCAAGATTGCGCTACGCCGTGTTCGGTTGCGGCAACAGCGACTGGGCCGCCACCTATCAATCCGTACCGCGCTTCATCGACGAGCAGCTTTCGGCTCATGGCGCGCGCAGCCTCTATGCGCGCGGCGAGGGCGATGCGCGGAGCGATCTCGACGGCCAGTTCGAAAAATGGTTCGCCGCCGCGGCGCCCGCGGCCGTGAAGGAGTGGGGGCTGACGGCGGATTTCAGCCGCAACGCCGACGACGAGCCGCTCTACAAGGTCGAGCCCGTCGCACCCGGCGCCGTCAACGCGATCGCCGCGCTCGGCGGCATGGCGGCGATGAAGGTGCTGGTCAATGACGAGCTCCAGAGCAAGAGCGGTCCCAACCCGTCCGAGCGCTCGACGCGTCATATCGAGGTGCAGTTGCCGCAAGGCGTGAGCTACCGCGTCGGCGACCATCTCAGCGTGGTCCCGCGCAACGATCCGGCGCTGGTCGATGCCGTGGCGCGCCGCTTCGGCTTCCTGCCGGTCGACCAGATCAAGCTGGCGGTGGCCGAAGGCCGCCGCGCGCAATTGCCGGTCGGCGAGAGCGTGTCGGTCGGTCAGCTCCTCACCGATTTCGTCGAGCTCCAGCAGGTCGCGACGCGCAAGCAGATCCAGATTATGTCGGAACACACGCGCTGTCCGGTGACCAAGCCCAAGCTGCTTGCCCTCGTCGGCGACGACGCGGAGGCTGGCGAGCGCTACCGCACCGAGATCCTGGCGAAGCGCAAATCGGTATTCGATCTTCTGGTCGAGTATCCGGCCTGCGAGCTGCCGTTCCACGCCTATCTCGAAATGCTCTCGCTGCTGGCGCCGCGCTATTACTCGATCTCGTCTTCGCCGTCGGTCGATCCCGCAAGATGCAGCGTCACCGTCGGTGTGGTCGGCGGGCCGGCCGCATCGGGCCGCGGCATCTACAAGGGCATCTGCTCGAACTATCTCAGCGATCGTCGCGCTGGCGATACGATCTACGCCATGGTGCGTGAGACCAAGGCCGGCTTCCGCCTGCCGGATGATTCTTCGGTGCCGATCGTCATGATCGGCCCCGGCACGGGCCTTGCGCCATTCCGCGGCTTCCTCCAGGAGCGCGCCGCACGGAAAGCCAAGGGTGCGGCGCTGGGGCCGGCAATGCTGTTCTTCGGCTGCCGCCACCCCGACCAGGATTTTCTTTATGCCGATGAATTGAAGGCATTGTCGGTGAGCGGTGTCACCGAGCTGTTCACTGCATTCTCGCGTGCCGAGGGACCGAAGACCTATGTGCAGCACCTGCTGGCCGCGCAGAAGGACAAGGTCTGGGGCCTGATCGAGCAGGGCGCGATCATTTATGTCTGTGGCGACGGCGGCAAGATGGAGCCCGACGTGAAGGCGGCGCTGGTGGCCATCTATCGCGAGAAGAGCGGCAGCGATGCCGCCGCCGGCGCGGGCTGGATCGAGGAGCTGGGCGCAAAGAACCGCTACGTGCTCGACGTCTGGGCGGGCGGGTAGCCGCCGAATGTGGATTGTAGGGTGGGTTAGCGAAGCGTAACCCACCGCTTCTCTCGACGCGGACAGCCAAGAGGTGGGTTACGCCTTCGGCTAACCACCCTACGATTCTCGATCGTGCTAAAGCTCTCGTATGATCCCCTGGGAAAAAATCGATACCACTCGGATCCCCGGCTCCGATGGCGAGCTTCGCCTGATGCGCCGCGGCAAAGAGTTTTCCATAATGCTCGGCACCAATGAGCTGATGAACAGCCGCCTGTCGGGCTCCGAGGCCGCACTCGCGACGCTTGTGGCCAAACAGATCGAGAAGGTCGCCCAACCCGTCGTCCTCATCGGCGGATTGGGCATGGGCTTTACGCTGCGTGCGGCGCTCGCCGTGCTCGGAAGCAAGGCGCAGATCATGGTGGCCGAACTGGTCCCTGCCGTGGTGACATGGGCACGAGGTCCGATGGCCGAGATTTTCGGCGACAGTCTCAGCGATCCCCGCGTCGATATACGTGAGATGGATGTTGGGCAGTTGATCGAAAGACATCCGCTCAGGTTCGATGCGATCCTGCTCGACGTTGACAATGGTCCGGAAGGCCTCACCCGCAAAGCCAACGACACGTTGTACGATGACGCTGGGTTGAGAATAGCTCACACGGCGTTGCGGCACGGTGGGGTGCTCGCAGTCTGGTCGTCGGGGCCGCACCCGAAATTTTCACGCCGCCTTCGGACCGCCGGCTTCGAGGTTAACGAGGTCAACGTCCGCGCCACCGGAAGAGGTGGTGGCGCGCGCCATGTGATCTGGATGGCGAGGAAGAGCTAGAGCATGATCCGGAAAAGTGTGAAGCGGTTTTCCCCCGCGACAAACGCGGAACGCGTTTGTGCAGAGATCATGCTCAAACAATAACCTAAAGCGCGATGACGATTCATCCCAATCTCATCGCGCTTTAGGTGGTGTGGACTCTAAGGATTCCCTTTTGAGAGCAAATCAGATTCAAGGCTTCTTTTTGGGAGCCGGCCTTGGGTGTGATGGATCGTTTGGTGCTGAGCGACGCGGCCTGGGAGCGCATGGCACCGCTCATCATAGGTCGACCTGACCAGAAAGGTTCGACCGGACGCGACAACCGGATGTTCGTGGAAGGGGTACTTTGGATCGTTCGTACGGGCTCTCCCTGGCGT
>NZ_AXAS01000034.1 GCF_000472925.1 Bradyrhizobium sp. Ec3.3 | reverse complement strand
CTTGGCCCGTGGTCTCCCCTGTGAACGCTTCACGTCGGCCCTTGCGGGACGCCGCGCATCACTCGGGGTCGGGGTGGATGGCTAGTCCTTACCCCATGGGGGACTTTCACCTCCTATTCTTTGCCAGCTTTCCTGGCGCACTCTGTTATGGGGTCAAAACCCGAAGAACTCACTTTGAGCACAATTGGTCTGCTGCGCTCCCGGAAGCCGATCTGTTCGTGAGTCCACGCCCCAAAAAATTCTGATGTAGTCGTAAGTCCTCTACCCGGTTCTATCACGCAGTGACGAACTAACCCTTAAGCCAAGGTTTCCGTGGGCACCGACATCGTTTTCGACGTCAGTCATCTGATCACCAGGCTGACGCAAGCAGCAACCACCGGCATCGACCGTGTCGATCTCGCCTATGCCCGGCACTTTCTGGGCAACCCCGCAATGCCATGCTCGAGCACCCAGTACGGCTTGTACAGGCCCCACGTGCTTGGCACAGGCCAAAGCCGCCGGCTGCTCAGCGATTTCGAGGAGGCTCAGCGCGAGCACGAGACAACCGACAATACCGACTGGTTGCTGCTCTTGAAGAGACTATCTGGATCGACGACGAGCCTACTCAGCTCGGGACGAAGCTCGAAATTGTGGAAAAATAACCTGGTGCGCAACTTTGCTCGCCAAACCGGGTTCAGGATTTTTTGGGATTGGAAGGCCACAATCCCGGAGGGAGCGATCTACCTCAGCGTTGCACAGCACGCCTTCGAGCATGATCGCTTCTTCAGATGGCTGGACCAACGACGTGACGTGTGGCCCGTCTTCTTCATTCACGATCTTCTGCCTCTCGACTTTCCTGAGTTTTTCCCGGCCGGATACCAAGAGCGCTTCCTGCGGCGTCTCAGAACGATGCGCCGGGCGAGCGCCCTGATAACGAGTTCTCAGAGAGTCGCCGACCGAGTTCGTGACGAATTTGCAGCGCACGACCGTCACAACGTACGTATTCATGTCGAGCCGCTGCCATCTCCGCTGGAAAACGCACCAAGTGTGAGATCCTCAGCGCCGATCGGTGGCGACCCCTATTTCCTAATGATTGGGACGATCGAGCCGAGGAAAAATCATGACCTGCTCCTTCACATCTGGCGAACGCTCGCAGATCGGGTTGATTTCCGCGCCAGGCTAGTGCTCGTTGGAATGAAAGGCTGGGAAACCGAGCAGACGATTCGGGAGATTGATCTTACCCCGGAACTTCAGGGCAGAGTGCTTCGTGTTTCAGGTCTTTCACCAGCGCATTTGAAAGAATTGATAAGCGGAGCCGCAGCTCTTTTGATGCCAAGCTTCGCCGAGGGATATGGCCTGCCCATTGTCGAAGCGCTGTCGCTCCACACTCCTGTCATCTGTTCGGACATTCCGGTCTTTCACGAAGTAAGTCAGGGCAAAGCGAGATTCCGTAAACTTACCGATGGGTTGGGCTGGCGGGACGATATCGTTGAAATAGCAAAGCCGGGCTCTGGCTTGCGAACCTACTGCATCGAATGCGCAAGAGAATTCGTTGCTCCGACTTGGACCACCCATTTTCGCAATATTGATCTATTCCTCGCCTCGCTGAACAACGCGAAATAGCCGCTACCGTTGCGGCTTGCTTTGCTTTGAGGGCGGAGCCGGATGGTCGGCCGTAATCGAGGGACGAACTATTCTCTTGCCGTGCGATCTACCGAAGGAGATCTCAATCGCGTGCCTCAGCTCGCAAGGGAATTAGCCTTGCTGTCTCGGATGTTCTAAGGGACTGGCCGCTTCGAAAGGAATGACCTTCTGTGTGGCCTCATGCTAAAAGAATTAGCGCGCCTCCGTCATCGTCACTATCAATCTCATCAGGACCGGATTGGATTCATGAGGTGAAGCACGACGGATACCGGAGGTTCATCCGGAAGGACAAGCGCGTGCGTCTGCTATCCCGCAAGGGCAGCGACTGTACCAAGCGCCATCCCTGCGTCGCCGAGGTCACATGCATGGGGTCGAGCAGCTATGCAGTCTGTGCCAGCAGGTCTGTGGCTGAAAGCCGCGTCACCGTGGTACCGCGAGTGTATAGGGGCGAACAGATCAGTGACCCGTCGAAGGCGGCCTTCATGTTGAGCTGCAGGAGAGTAGAGATCGCTCTCCCAGAAGTCGCTACCGCTGGTCACCGCGATGAAGGCCTGGCTCGAGACGCAAATCGCCCACATCCCGCCTCGCAGCGGCCTGGCCGACGCTATCCGCTACGCTTTGACCCGCTGATCACCCTTTGCCGCTTTCTGGATGATGGACGCGTCGAGCTTGTTACCAACACCGTTGAACGCGCCATTCGCCCCATCACGCTCGGCCGCAACGTCCACCTGTTCGCCGGATCCGACGGCGGCGCCGCCCGTTGGGCAACCGTCTGCTCCCTCATCACCACTGCCAAGCTCAACGATGTCGAGCCGTTCGCTTATCTTGAGGACGTGCTCCAGCGCATGTCAAACGGGCACCCCATGAGTCGGCTCGACGAGCTCCTGCCCTGGAACTGGCGACCAGCGACGGCCGTCAACTGACGCCAAGTGTCAGGAATGGACGCTTACGGTCTCCGGCTAAAAGCGTCAATGCCGGTGAATCCCGCGCGGCGGCTTATGGTCTCGATCTGGATTTCAACATTAGCGTGGTGGAGGACCGTGCTGGCCCGGACTTGCACAAGCCTCATGAGGCAAGCGATTCTGTTTGTTGCGAATCTGAAAACGTCATCCGCGGTGCAGGGGGCCGAGCCGATGCCTGGGCGCGTCGAAGCAAAATGCGGTGGGACCGAAATGGTCCTCCTGCGCGGCTATGGACACGTGTACGATCCGAATGCCGGACCGGGCGATTGCGCCGAAGCGTGTCTGCTCAGCGACGACCAATTTACCGATGTGATGAGCACCTTCCCTGGCCGGCTACGCGAGGGCTGCGAGGCAGAAATTCGCTCCCAACTGGAGCGGGTCCGCGAAGTCATGGTTCAGGCTGAACAACAACGAGCGCAGCAAGCAAGCCGAGCCCAGAGCCACCAAGCCTTGGGCCACGTCATCCAGCACGTTGGCCGATTCCTCAGCTGCGCGGCGCAGCTTGAGTTCGATTGGGTCGCCGAGCACGCGCCGACCGAAGCTGCGGGCGCCCTCGCCGTCTTCTACTTGTTTCCGGGACGATTACGAGCTCTTGCCGAAAGCGCCAGGCGGAAGGCCCGGCAGGGCGACGACGCGCCGCTCCGCAGGTTGGCGGATGCGGCCGATCATCTCGCGGACCAGCTGATGCGGCTGGATGAAGCTTCAGAGGACAAGATTTGTCCTCAGTTGCTCCAGAACGACGACTACGACGTGCGTGATCTGGCGGATGCGATCAGCATCGCGCAGCGGCTTGAGCTCGCGAGCCAAACCGCGCTCGCAATCAGCAAGAAACGGGGCGGTCCGCTTCGGCAGCTGACGCGGCTGCAGGTGGTGATTTGGCTGGCTGACCTCGTGGAGCGGCATGGCGGCACATTCACTCACAATCCTTACGAGCGACTACGCTACGATGGCAGTCCGCAGACGCTTGCCGGCCAGTTCGTCTTAAAATTCTTGCGAACCTGCAGTCCGTCGATCACCCCGCAAACCGTGAGCAGCATGATGGCCGCGGCGATCAGATACAGAAATCGCGCCGGGAGATCGGAGATGAGGTCTTTCTAAGTGCGTGAGGCGGGCCCTCCGCCAATATGCCGATAGGCATATTGCACAAGGAGGCCCTCTTGACGATCAGCACCCGACCAACCAATGGCGATGCACTCCGCCATGATCTGAAACCCACTCTCGTTCTGATCAGCCAGCTCACGACGCTCGGCCACCAAACCCGCCGCCATCCGCAAAGCCAGATCGACAAGCTCGCCGGGTGCGTGCGGGAGTACGGTTTCGTTGCACCGATTGTCATCGACGCCAAGAATCGGGTGGTGGCGGGCTCGGCGTTGGTGGCAGCAGCTCGGCAAATCGGTCTAGATCATGTGCCCGCCGTGACGATTGTCGATCTCAGCGAGACTCAGCTGCGAATGCTGAGGCTTGCACTTAACCGGCTGACCGAGGACGCCAGCTGGGATGTTCAGGCCCTGCGCCTTGAGTTTACTGAGCTCCTCACCATCGACCCACAAGTCGACCTGCAACTAACCGGGTTTTCAACCGGAGAACTCGACGTTGCCGTTTCCGATTCAGAGGATTTGGAAGACGAGTTGCCGCAAGCCGAAGCAGGTCCGGCCGTCACCCAGCCGGGCGATCTCTGGATCCTGGAGGAGCATCGTCTCGTCTGCGCCGATACGCTTCAGGCAGAGAGCTACCGCAGGCTCATGGGCGATGACCGGGCCAGGATGGTTTTTGCCGACCCGCCTTACAACTGCAGGATCGACGGGCACGTCTCCGGTCGGGGCAAAGTCAAACACGATGATTTTGCGATGGCCTGCGGTGAGATGGCTCCGCCGGAATATGAAGCGTTTTTGACCACCGCCTTCGCCCAAATATGCGGCTACGCCGCCGATGGCTCGCTGCATTTCATTTTCTCGGATTGGCGGGTCATGGGCGCGCTACTCAGTGCCGGCCGGGCGATCTACCCCGAGCTCAAGAACCTCTGCATTTGGAACAAGAGCAATGCCGGCATGGGGTCGCTGTACCGCTCCCAGCATGAGCTGGTGTTCGTCTATAAGTTTGGTAACGCTTCGCATATCAACAACATCGCACTCGGCCGCCATGGACGCAACCGGACCAATGTCTGGAGCTATGTGAGTCAGAGCGCGCTGAGCGGAACGTCAAAAAGCAAGTTCGCCCTGCACCCCACCGTCAAGCCCGTCGCGCTCATCGCTGACGCGATCCGCGATTGCACCAACGAGCACGACATTGTGCTCGATCCGTTCGGCGGCGCCGGAACGACGCTCATCGCCGCAGAGCGGACCCGGCGTCGGGCGCGGCTGATTGAAATCGAACCACGCTACGTGGATGTCACCATCCGCCGCTGGCAGCATGTCACGGGCAAGGCGGCGGTGCACGCCGAGACAGGCGAACAGTTTGGCCAACGGGAGCACCGCAGCGGTGGAGAGCACGCGTGAGTCACAAATCCGATAAGGGCGGTGGCTACGGCAAACCTCCCCTGCGCAGCCGCTTCAAACCGGGGCAATCCGGCAATCCCCGCGGTCGGCCGAAGGGCAGCTTGAATTTTGCAACCGACCTGAAGAATACCCTTCAGGCCCTCATCACGCTGAACGAAGGCGGAAAATCACGACGCGTCACCACGCAAAAAGCAGCCTTGCTGCGCCTTCGCGAAAAAGCGCTGAGGGGCGATGTCCGGGCGCTGGATAGATTGCTCTCCTATGCTATGGCGATGAGCGACGGTCCCCCGCAGCACGCGGACACGAGCATGTCGGTCGACGATCAGGCAATTCTCGACTCGTTTCGAGCGCAGGTTCTGGCCGACGCCGAAACCAAGGACGGCGGAGACGACGGCTCATGAGGGATGTCTTAGATGCGCTACTCCGGCGGGATCTGCGTTCCTTCATCCACAAGGTCTTCTACACGGTCTTTCCGGGCATCGCCTATCTACCCAACTGGCACATTGACGCGATCGTCTATCAGCTGCTCCGTCTGATGTCCGGTCGCGGCGGCCGTCTCCTCATCAACCAGCCTCCGCGTTCCCTCAAATCGCTGTCCGTATCGGTCGCCTACGTGGCCTGGCTACTGGGTCACGATCCAAATCGCCGCGTCATCGTGGTCAGCTACTCCAACGACCTTGCCGCCGAGTTGCATCGACAGTTTAGAATGCTGATCGAGTCCCCGTGGTATCGGCTGCTGTTTCCTGCCTTGCGCATAGCAAAAGATACCGGCTCGGAACTGGTGACCACGGCCGGTGGCAGCCGATACGCCACATCCGTCGGTGGGACATTGACGGGCCGTGGGGCCGAGCTGATTATCGTCGATGATCCCTTGAAGGCGGAAGATGCAATGTCGGAGGTGGCTCGCAAACGCGTCATCGATTGGTATAGCGGCACCCTCGTCTCTCGACTCAACGATAAAGAATCCGGCCAAATCATTGTTGTGATGCAACGGCTACACGAGGATGATCTGGCGGGTCATCTTCTACAAACGGGCGGCTGGCACCATCTCGACCTTCCCGCCATTGCGGTGGACGATGATGAAATTCCAGTTGCGGCGGGGCGGTTCGTGCGACGTTGTGCTGGCGATGTGCTGCACCCGGCGCGCGAAGACAGGACAGTGCTTGAGCGGATCAAGGCCGAGATCGGCAGCCTCCAGTTCTCGGCGCAATACCAGCAACGCCCCGTTCCGATCGAGGGCAATCTGATCAAGCGGGAATGGTTTCGCGGCTACGAGACCTTGCCCAAGCCAGGCGCGCGCGATCGCGTCGTGCAGAGCTGGGACACTGCCATGACGACCGGCGAACACAACGACTATTCGGTGTGTACCACCTGGCGTATCGTCAATAACAACTATTACCTGCTCGACGTTTTCAGGGGCCGACAACAATATCCTGACCTCAGAAGGACCGTGATCTCCCTCGCTGCAAAACATAAGGTGGACGCGGTTTTGATCGAGGACGTCGGCCCGGGGATGATGATGCTGCAGGACCTGCAACGTGATACGCCGAACGGCATGCCGCGCCCGATCGGCATCAAGCCCGAAGGCAGCAAGACCGATCGTATGGCGGCACAATCCTTCCGGATCGAGGCCGGGCAAGTGCATCTGCCGACAAACGCAGCCTGGCTCGGCCACTTTTTGCTGGAGCTGCTGGCATTTCCGCACGGCAAACACGACGACCAGGTCGACAGCACATCGCAATTTCTGAAGTGGGCGAGCCACCATCCGATGTTCGATGATATCGAGCTGGACATCATTTCGGTCGGCCGCGGGGACTATGGTGAGGAGTATGGCTTTGGGTACCCATAACCACCGGTTAGCGGGGAGCTCTTTTGCACAACGAAGCCAATTGGTCGCGTTTCGAACCTTAGCCTTCCTTTGACCTGAGAGACCGAAGCGCGCGCTTCTGCAGCGCTAATGCGCTGCGCTCGTATCGCTCAAGCCCGTTGAGCCGCTTGCCGATGGCGCCAGTCGGGCCATCGGGTAGATCGGCCAACATCGCTTGGCGGAGCATTCGGACACGGCATAGGTCGCGTTTGGCACGTGCGACGGCAGCTGCCGCTTCCGATCCGATCTCATGCCCGAGGCCGGAGCCAATAGCGTACATCAGGGGCGCTAGCTCCAGGTCATCCCGCGTGCCGCGGCCCGCGAGCCCGTGACGCAAGGCGTTTCGGCTTGACGTTGTTTTTCCAGCCGCCGTTTTCGGGCCGGTGCTGCGCTTGGCGTTGCGGCGATTGGCTTCGATTTGTCGGTGTGATGCCATGTCGGTGCGTCCTCGGTTGCGCTCATTCCAACACTAAAAAAGCTCCCTCCAAGCCCCGGAAATATCAAGATTTTTTAGGCCAAAAGAACAACGATCTTGCTGCAGAAAGGACTGGCATTTTCACGCAAAAGGAGCGTTACTGATTGGGCCGGGCGTGGACCGATGGCCCCGGTATCTCACCCCGCGGGAACGGGGGTTTTGGCGGTGCGGCGGCAAGCCGCGAGTGCCAAGCCCGAAGGAGATACCGGTGACCACGATCGCTGCCAATGGCGCCGAGGCGCCCCATCCCGTCGTCAACTTCAACCCGCACGACCGCCGGGCCTTTATCGGCGGCTCAGATGCACGCATCATCATGGGCGATGACCAGGACGATCTCATTCGCCTGTGGCGCGAAAAGCGCGGCGAGATCGCGCCGCAAGATCTTACGCGCAATCTGATCGTTCAGCTCGGGACCGTCACGGAGGAACTCAACCGGAGCTGGTATCAGCACGCCTCCGGCCAGACCATCAAGGACGTTCAAAAGCGTCTTCGCCATCCCGTGCATGGCTGGATGGCGGCAACGCTCGACGGCGTCGTCGCAGCGACCGGGGCGCTGTTCGAAGCCAAGTTCATGCTGCCTTGGGGCTTCACCGAGGAGGCCGCCGCCGAAAAACACATGGCGCAGCTGCAGCACAACATGTGGGTGATCGCCGCCCGCTCGGCGGTGCTCTCGGTGATTACCGGCGGCGGCAAATGGGTCGAGACACCGTCCACGCCGACCCCCTCTACCAGCACCTCTTGCTGACCGCGGAAAAGAAGTTTTGGCGCTGCGTGCAGAGCGGCGAGCCGCCGCTGCTGTTCGGCATCGAGGCGCCGCGGCCGCGCCTGGCCGCCGTCAAGGTCATCGACATGACCGCGTCCAATCTGTGGGCCGAGTGTGCGGCGACCTACCTGCGTACCCGAGAGGCCTATGGCGACCATGAGCAGGCCAAGGCAGAGCTCAAGAAGCTGATGCCCGAGGATGCCAAGGAGGCCTTTGGCCACGGCCTTCGCGCCAAGCGCTCCAAAGCCGGCGCGGTCAGCTTTGATCCGGTTGAGATGGAGAGCGTCCATGCACCAGGCCAGTGAGCACATCGGTGCGATTGCGGCGGCGCTGGCCCGCGCGCAGGCCGAACTGACCAACCCGGAAAAGACCCTGACAGCTCAGATCCGTTCGCCGTTCCTGCGCGATGACGAAACCTTCCGCTACGCCTCGCTGGCGAGCGGCCTCGACATCGTGCGCAAGACCCTAAGCCAGCAGGAGATCGCCACCATCCAGACCACCCGGATCGAGGCGGCCACCGGACAGATCCACCTCACCACCCTGCTCGCCCATTCCTCAGGCGAGTGGATCTCCTCGGACTGGCCGGTGTGCGCGACCAGAGATGTCGAGGCGCCGCACCGGATGGGGGCGGCGCTGACCTATGCGCGGCGCTATGCCCTGTTCGCCCTGGTCGGGATTGCCGGTGAGGACGATCTGGATGCCCCGGATGCGCTGGCAGCCGTGCCGGAGGCCGGCGCGCAGGGATCTCTTGGCGCCAAAGCCAAGCCCGCCAAGGGCGTTCTCCACCGCGCGCCGGTGCTGGGGCCGCCGCAGTCCGCTGAGCTGCGGGAGCAGCTCTTGAGCCAACTCGCAGCCCTGTCCGCCGGCAACGACCTGCTCACCTGGGCCAAGGCCAGCATTCCGCTCAAAAATACCCTGCTGGAGGCCGACGCCCGGATGGTCGAAGCCGCCTACCGGGCCAAGCTCGAGACCGCCGCCGGACCCGCAGCCGGCAGGGTTGAACCACTTCCCGTCTCCGATGGCGAGCAAAACCCGTCCCTAGCATCGCTCCAAGCCGCCGACGCGGGCGCCGAGGCGGCGCTACAGCCAGCGGCGCCCGAGACAGGGCTCGCCCATCCCAAGGATCTGCCCCGTAAGCGCAGCAAGGCGCACCTGTTGTTCGTCCGCGACCAACATTGCCTGGTCTGCCGGCGAACTCCGTGCGATGCGCACCACCTCGGGTTCGCCCAGCCGCGCGCCCTGGGCCTGAAGGTCAGCGACGAGTTCACCGTGCCGCTGTGCCGCGCCCATCATCAGGAGCTGCACCGGCATGGCAATGAGCGGGCGTGGTGGGCGAACCTGCAGATCGCGCCGCTGCCAGTGGCACAGGAGCTATGGGCGGCGAGCCCGGTCCACGGTCCATCCAACGCGTCCGTCGGCACCGCGGCCCTTGCCGCCAACCTGGGGTCGGAGGCCTCGCCACCATGAACGGCCCCTTCCAAACCGCGCAGCAGCTGACCGCGACCGCGCTGCCGGCAGAGTTTGAGGTGTTGGCACCGCCGCCACTGCTGCTCCCGGGCGAAAAGCTTGAGCACTACCAAGTGCTGCAGCAGGCAATCTTCGCCGACCTCGCGCCCCGATCAGCCATTGAGTGGCTGCTCGCGATCGATGTCGCTGAACTCTCCTGGGAGATCCAGCGCTACCGCGTGTTGCGACACAAGGCTCTCGAAATCCATCGCCAAAAGGCCATCGAAGCTGCGCTTCGCAGCATCGACATGATCGGGACCGCCCCGGGGTTCGAAGATGAGGCCGAGTACTACACGCTGCAAAACGCCGTGAGCTGGCGGATTGATGCGGTGGCTGCAACCGAGATCGACGCGCGTCTTGCTCGCTATGGCTTCGATCAACACGCCATCAACACCGAAGTCTACGTGCAGGCCCGCGAGATCTTCGCCCTGTTCGAGGGCCTGATGAATGCCGCGCAAACCAAACGATTGCTGCTGCTCAGGGAGATCACGAACCATCGCTTCCTTGGCGCGTCAAAGTAGACTGGATCGACGTTATGTTTGGTGATGTGTGGCTCGAACCTGAGACCGGGTCGTATTGTCGATCTGCCTAGCGTCAACGGTGGGGCGAAAGGTCGAGGATCCGCTTCAAAAGCTTCGAACGTCGTGAGATTCCCTAGCGGCGGCGCGACCATGCTCGCCGCGATCGGCATGAGGCAGTCCCTCAGCCGATACTAGCCTAATCCCGAGCGGTGGCGACGTAAGAATCGACCCAAGGTTTATCGGTTGGTCCGGTGATCATTGGACGTGCTTGACCCTTTACAGCCATAGTGTTTTCGATCGTTTGGGACAGCGATTGAAAGGCCAGAAAGGGATTGCTCTCATGAGTCCCGCTCCGTCCATCGTGCCGCAGGGTCCGGAGGACCATGACGTCTATCTGGTGCTAGAGGACTTTGGCGGCGGGCTGGGCCGCGCTTGGTCTGAGACCGATGAAGAGGACGCCAATCTCGACACCCTGATCAACCATCTGCTGGACGGAGAATATATTCGCCCGATGCGCATTGTGGCCTTCAATACCGCAGAGGGATGGTCGCGCGATGTAACCGCGGAGATCGCCGACGAGCTGCGCCGTCGCTTCGTTGAACTCGAGGAGGTAGCTCCTTCGCTGCTGGAATTCGTGGAGAGAGCAGCAAAACGTTGATGCAAATCGCCCCTCGCCGGTTGGCCTGCCAGATGCTGTGACGTACTCCGCGCCAGCGAATTCGTTGGCGGAGAACATCTTTTCCGGGAGAGACGATGTCAGAGGCCGCGGCGAGCCCTCTCGTTCGCGAACGAATTGACCGCGCCGTAGCCTGGTTATTCCTTCAAGCACGTGAAGCGCTGCAGTGAGATAACTGACTTGCCGCCATCGGATATATCTCCCCGATCGAGATGGAGCTAAAAGCCGCTTAACCCGTCCACTTTTTCGGGGGAAGATCAAGATCGACTGGTGGATCGAGCGCGGCGATCAGGGGACGCGGTTTTGCTTTGAGAACGCGGAAGCGAAACAGGCGTTCGCATCGATTTGCGATCATCTCGCGGTCGCTTGTGTCGAGGCTTAACGAAATTTCCGACCAAACCAGCGTTGAGCAGAGCCCCGGAGATACCACCGATCGAGATGAACCGTGCGCTGCATTGAAGGGCCCAGCACCGCGCGATGAGAGGTACAACACGGCTAAAGGCGGCTATCGGTCCACGGGACTGACGATGGCTCAAGCGGCAGTTGTGACCGAACCAGTCTCGCCGCTCGTTTCGGTAAAACAGGAACATTAGCAAGCAAGCTGGAGAAATTCCGTGATTTCGCGTCCGGTTGGACGGACGAGGCGTCTCGAGACGCAATCTATGAAAAAAGTGCTCAATTGCTGCGGCTGCCTAGAAGGCCTTCTAGCGGGATTTTTACGGCATCTAGATACCTTACCAAAGCTTGTCTGGATCCGGTAACACAATGCCTTTGGAGACACCTGGCCGCAGGTGTCTCGCCACCTGAGATAACGCCATCCTTGAGCAGAACTCTTCCGGCACCCTGAGCGCGCTCGGCCATAGTGCGTGACGCCCGACGGGGCTATCTTTAAGGCCCGCTCCCATCCATTCCGGAAGGCGAACTAATGCGCAAAACAATCATCATAGTTGCAATGGCAATTGGATTCGCTGCGCCATCCTACGCACAAGACCAGATCATAATTGGCACCGCGCAACGCCAGATGCCCAGCGCCGGCACCTCCGAGCAACGGAGGCTGTCCATCCAGCAAGACCGTCCAAGTCGAGTGCCGAATAGTTGGTGGAGCAATGACGCCCGACGGCGCCAGCCGCCGACAAGCGCATGGGACAATAATGGTTATCAATCGCCCAAGAGCACGTGGAATGACTATCAACCGCCGAAGAGCGCGTGGAGCAACAATGGCTATCAACCGCCTGCGAGCTCGTCCACGAGCTGGTGGAACAGTAACGGCTATCAACCGCCGAAGAGCGCGTGGAGTAGCCAGTGAACTCGAGGCGACAAGCGAAGCGGCCTCAGGATTAATCTCCCTGGGGCCGCTCAGCATTTCAGTTCCTCGCTCCCCCGGCTGCATGGCCTGTTCTTGCGCCGCTGACCTTGCCCCACGGGCTTAATCCAGTTTGAAGTTCGCTCTGGCCTACGCCGAGGACCAGAGCATGAAGCGCAGCCGCTTTACGGAAGAACAGATCATCGGGATTTTGAAGGAGCACGAGGCCGGCGTTCCGGTTGCCGATCTGTGCCGTAAGCATGGTGTGAGCGACGCCAGCATCTACAAATGGAAGGCAAAATTCGGCGGGATGGAAGTCTCGGAGGCCAAGCGGCTGAAGACGCTGGAGGATGAGAACAGCCGGTTGAAGCGGCTTTTGGCTGACGCCATGCTGGACAATGCGGCCTTGAAAGACCTCCTGGGAAAGAAGTGGTGACGCCCGCGGCCAAGCGGAAGGCTGTCGCGCATCTAGTGGACACCCACGGGATGAGCGAACGGCGGGCGTGTAAAGCCATCGGCTGCTGCCGCATGACTATGAGATACCGGACGACCCGGGTGGATGATGCTGGCCTTCGGCAGCGGATGAAGGCGATCGCCCAGGAGCGCCGTCGCTTCGGCTATCGGCGCCTGCATGTTCTGCTCAAGCGGGAGGGCTATCTGGTCAACCACAAGAAGCTGTTCCGGCTCTATCGGGAGGAGAAGCTTGCGGTGCGCCGCCGCGGCGGTCGCAAGCGCGCAATTGGCACCCGAGCTCCAATGACGGTGCCGATGGCGCCGAATGACCGCTGGTCGCTCGACTTCGTGTCGGATCAGCTCACCGACGGCCGCCGCTTCCGCGTCCTGACTGTGGTCGATGACTGTACCCGCGAGTGCCTGGCGCTGGTGGCTGATACCTCGCTCTCGGGCAGCCGGGTGGCACGGGAGCTGGACCGGCTTGTGATCGAGCGCGGCAAGCCGAAGATGGTGGTCAGCGACAACGGTAGCGAACTGACCAGCAACGCTATCCTGACATGGGCGGATCAGAGCCGGGTTGCATGGCACTACATCGCGCCGGGCAAGCCCATGCAGAACGCCTTCATCGAGAGCTTCAACGGTCGGCTGCGGGATGAACTGCTGAACGAGACGCTGTTCACGTCGCTGGCTCAGGCTCGCGTCGCGCTCGGATGCTGGCGTGCCGATTACAACGGCACACGACCGCACTCGCAGCTCGGATGGAAAACGCCCTCCGAGTTTGCCTTCACCTATCACCCGCGCCGGGATCTGGCGCTGCGCTATGCCGATGGCTCCGCGCCAGCTCCCGTCGCTCCCACCGCCCAACCGGGCAAATCCAATGGCCCGAGCGAACTCAGGACTGGATAAAACTGTGGGGGCAAGGTCAATTGAAAAAGGCAAAAGACATTTGAAAGGCAAAAATGCCGTTAGTCTCTGCATGATGAACTTGAATAATGACATCAATCTACGATTGACTCAGCGCAGGTAGGTCGTTGTGATGGCCGAGGAGGCGTATCCGACGCGCCAGAAACCGCTGGATATCGCTTGTGAACAGGATGCAGTGCTCGTGCATTGTCCGAACATGCGCCGAAATTGAAAAACCCGGTATTATGGCGCAAACGCCACAAGCTATTCCGGCTTTTTGCCGACAACCCACCTAACGATGGGCCATCCCACGACGAAAGAGGAAGCGATCGTCCCGACGACACTCCACACTAGGGTGCCGATGTCTTGATCGATAAAGTACGGGTGACGGTTGTAAAAGATGAGCACGAGAATGGTGCTCAGCGCGCAGCAAAGGGCAATTAGTAACCGAGAGAGTTGCCCTTCCAGATGCGCGACGCGCTCACTGAGTTTGTCATCGTTCATCGTTCATTCCCCTAAATCTCCTCCAGCGATCAGAATAATTATTGGCGGCGTTGTGGAAGGCAAATCACGCCAACTTATCGCCTCTGGAACGCCTCCTCCATCATGGCCGAGAGTGTGGACCCGGCAATAAAGATCAGCGCCAGCATCGCAATGCCCCAGATCAGCGAGCCCACGGCGAGCCAGGTCCTGGACTTCGCCATCCGCTCGGGCAATGGAAAGATCGACCCCGTCGGGAGGGTGGTTACCAAGTAAACCGCCAACGCGAGACTTGCTAATTGGGCAACGACCTTCAATGTCCACCCCGGACTTTGTCGGGCAAAACTTTGCAGAATAGAGACAACTGCCACATAGAGCAGCAAATCCAGAAACCATTTTGCGAGTTCGCGTACCTTCATTTTGAACGCCGCGATTTCTGGGGTCGGCCGAAAATAACCGGCTTGGTTCGGCTGTTGCTGGTCGGACATCGTGGCTCCCGCAGCTCTTCGCGCGCTTTCGAGACTATAGCGTGGAGCCTCCAACCAGGGGGTTAAAACCTGCAGATGGTCGAATGGCTGACGTTGAAGCTTCTAGCGATGTCAACTAGAGCCTCGCCGGCGCTACGCCTTGCAAGAGCTTCCAAGCGCTGGTGCTGCGTTAGTTTCGGCTTGCGGCCGTCACCCACGTCTTGCGCTTTGGCGCGCTCCCGTGCCTTCGCTGGTGCGGCTGCGGATCGAACTCAGCCAGGCCGCCTAATCAGACCAGCGATTTGCAGTTTGCAGAGCGAAGGCATTTTTTGCGTGTCCCGCTATCGAATGGACCTTCAGAATGGCGGCCGCCACGCCGAGCCCCAGCCATTGGGACCCTTTTCGTGATTGAATTTGTGGCCATCCCCAAGTAGCATCCTGGCATTGGAGCTTTATCGTAAATTGCCCTCAAGCAGAGGTAGAGCACAATGCGTATTTTATGTCTCAGCGCTATCAGCGCAGCCCTACTCGTGGGAAGCATCAGCACCACGAAGGCGCAGCCGCCGCAGGAGATTGTTGGGGCCGACACGATCCAGATTCAGACCGGGCAGACGCGGACCTTTATGTTCCAGCAGGCTGTGAACAGGTTTTCGCTCTCGGCCGACGGCATTGTGGAAGTCAGACCTGAAACCGATCGCACCTTCACCATACGTGCGATAAGCCCCGGCCAGGTCTTGATGACGGCCTATGCCCCAGGCGGCCAAGTCGTCCACCGCTCCAATGTTTCTGTGGCGGACGCCGGTCACCTGGTCAAAATCTATGGCTTTGGAGGGGATACGAAGGACTATATCGGCCTTATTTGCACTGAGGCCGGTTGCGGTCGCGCCGACCCGGATATCGCGCCGAAGCCTTCCCCGACATCGACATCGGAAGCGCAGAACAAGGGTGACAATACCAGCGTCACAACGGTGAGGGAGGACAGGTGAGGAGGACTGCGGCGCGGGTGGGGAGCAGACTGCGATAGTCGGCGCGCGGAGATGATATTCAAACCCGGCGACGGTAGCGCGACCGTTTAACGCCTCTGCTCAGGCTCGGCCAAAATTATCAAGCTCGTGTTGTCCCGAGCCAATTTACCAGGGCTCTAATTTCCTGTCCTACGGCGCGGAAATAGAGGAGGTGCGTGACCGCAAAGGACAGCACGCAAGTCCCTAGAATAGTCCCCAATACGTACAGGCCAGCACCAGATGGGACCGCGATGGGCACAAGCGAGGCCTGCTTCGCGGTGGGGACGCCAGCCTGCCAGGAGAAGACCAAAAAGCCTGCATATGCCGCGCTCAAGTGGGTTGCCACCGTGAACGGGAGCCGGGACTTGGCAACGAGCCCAAGGCAGGCAAGCAGGAAGATCGGAAGGGCGAGCCCGAACAACTGAACCCCATCCATCGCGACGAAGTAGCTCAACGTAGCGTGGCTTCGCTGAAAGATGCCGAAGATCCTGAGATTGATGAACCAAAGAAGTTCGGAGCGGGGGGCGTATTCAAGTGCCCTTGCAGACAATTCGGCGCACAGCGTGGCGGCAAAAAGCGCAGACGGTCCCACAAATTGCAGCTTGAAGAGACGATTCATGTGACGACACGCCATGGGTCAGACAACGTCCCGCGTAGCTTGCGCCAGCAACGTTTAGGATATGTTAAAGTTCCCCGGCCCAAGGGGGGCGTCTGGCCATCGTAAAATATGAATTAAATCCGTGTCCGGGCTAGTTTGCCGATGGCTGGTTGTTCGGCGGCCTTTCAATGAACCGCCGGCTGCCATTGAGAAGCTCCAGGTTGTTGGCGATGACCGGGTTGCCGGGATCGAGCGAATAGGCCTGCTCGAACTTCCGCCGCGCTGCACTCAGATTGCCGCGCAGCATGTACGAATATCCTTGATCGTTCAGGATTTGAACGGTTACGCCCCCAAGACGGATCGCCTGGGCATACGCCTGGTCGGCGAGGTCGAAACGGCGAATCTTGTCATAACTCGCTGCCAATCCAATCCATGCCGTCACGTCCTTCGGCGATTTTTCGACGGCGTCCTTGAAATAGCGCTGGGCGAGCCCGTAACTGCCGCGGTTGTAATGCTCGAGCCCCAGCCGTACCGGCTCGTCCGAGGGGTAATATTTGACGTCGGTCGGCTCCTGCACGGGGTCGCCGCCCGGCGGGTCCACGGGGGCCACCATGGCGGCCTCCCTCACGGTGTAGTCGCACGCCGCAAGGACGGTCCCTAACCAGCAACAGGTCAGCATTAGAATTAGACGCCGCATAAATCTTGTCCCCCGCCCGGCTCCAGCGGACTCAATGGAATATCATCGCTGAAACTCTACCATGAACAGGCCGCTGACTTGTTGCCACCCAGCAGCAGGTCAGCGCCAGAAACAGAAGTCCCATTTCGCCACCCCTGCAGCCCCCGCCCTTAATGCTCGTTCGCTTTGAGGCTTGCATCGGTCTTTACCTACCCGCTGCACCGCCGGTCGGCACCGCAACTGCAGGCGCTCCTGCCCCCGATCCGCTGATGTTGATATTCTGGTTGCTCGGTGGCGGTTGGCCCATGGCGTCTCCCCCAAGGCCGATGTTGGGCAGTTGATCCACCGGCCGCGTCGTGGTGGTGTAGCGGTTCACTGCGGCGCTTGTACGTCGCCCGTCGTAGGCGAGCCTGCGGTCGCCGACATAGCGCGGCCACGGATGGATCGTGTGGGTGACGGCATTGACCTGTTTGGCATCGCCAGCGCTCATGGTGATGGTGTCGGAGCGCTGGACGTAGCGGTCCATCTCGTCATGACCGGCGAGGCCATAACATCCCCCGAGCAGGAGGGGTGCGAACAGAGCCAGATACCTGATGGTCATCTCCCGCTTCCTCTAGTTGAGGGTTTTCACGACCGGCTGGTTTGCAGCGGCCGCCGGGGCCACAACGGGCGCCCTGACTTCAGGAGCGATGATGTGGCCATAAGGGCCCTTCACGTCGCCGCCGGAATTGACGTAGTCGTCGTAACGCTTGCGGACTTCCATCTGGCCGTTGAGGAAGAAATCGACGTCGTTGGCCGGCAGGCGGGAGTCGAGCGGCGATGCCAGTTGCTGACCAGGTGCCGCCGGCGCGACGAGACGCGGCGTCACAATAATGACCAGATCCGTTTCCTCCTGCTGATACGACTTGCTGCTGAACAAGGTTCCAAGCACCGGCACCGAGCCAATCCAGGGCAATTGCGAAACGTCCTGCCGGTTGCGGGTCTGCAGCAGGCCAGCAATGGCAAAGCTCTGACCGTCGCGCAACTCGACCGTTGTGCGCGCGTCGCGGCGGGTCAACGCTGGAACCGTCGTCCCCTGGATCGTTACCGCATTGGAGAAATCGAGCTCACTGACCGACGGTTCAACCCGAAGATTGATTACGCCGCGCGATAGAACGGTGGGCACGAAGGCCAGCTCAACACCGAACTTTTTGTAGTCGATGGTCACGGTCGGAAAGCCGTTCGTTGTCGTGTTGGGGATCGGCACCGGGAATTCACCGCCGGCGAGGAAGCGGGCCGCATCGCCGGACAGCGTAGTCAAATTCGGCTCCGCTAGTCGACGCGCCAATCCTTTGGTTTCCAGCGCCGAGATCAACAAGTCCACCGAGCCGCCATTGCTGGTTCGGATGATGCTGGTCAACAGGCTTCCGAACGGGGTGGGAGCTATACCGCCCGCCGAACCAATGAGCGTCCCCGCAGTTCCGAGGAGCGGAAGGCTTCCGGTCGGGGGAGAACCGACAGCGCCCCCGCCAGCACCGAGGGGACCGTTGGTGGTATTGATACCGCCAATCGGTGATCGGCCCGCCGCAATGACGCCGCCTAGTCCCGAATTCGCAACGTTGGTACCATTGGCGTTCGCGGCATAGAGTTTTACGCCGAGGTCACGGCCCGCTTCCCGGCTGACCTCAAGGAAGCGCACCTCGAGCATCACCTGCTGCGGGGCCGCGACACTCATGGCGTTGACGACGACGACGCCCCCTTTGGGAACGCTGCCGGTGGCAATCGACATGGCCCGCTCGGCGGCGACGGCATCTGGCGCCGTTCCACTCAGCACAACCTGGCCCTCGGAGGAGGAGACCCGAATGCCCTGGGCGCCGGTGCTGGCTCGGATGTTCTGCTGCAGATTGCCGGTATCGAGCACGACCTCGACGTCGAGGATCCCGATCTGCTTCATCGACGAGTCGAACAGGATGACGTTGGTGGTGCCGGTCTGCTTGCCCTGTACGTAGATTAGGTGATCGCTCAGCGACTTCACGTCGACGATGTCAGGCGATCCCGCGATAATGGTCGCGAACGGGCTATCGACCCTGAAGGTGCGTGACTTGTTGACCACCACCCTGACGCGCTGGACGTCATTCATCTCGCTGACGAACACGCCGCTGGAGCTCCCCCGGTCTGCAGCCTCCGCGCGGTCCGCGAACCCGGACAAAGCGAGCGCCGCGCCAAGAGCCATCACGCCGAAGGCGAGAGGCCTCCCTACCTTATTACCCGAAACGCAACCGCCACCCATTCGAGTTCCCCCCGCTGCGATCCACGCCTATCCCGCAGATCTACGCACTCGATGTCCCTTAAGAGTTCCCTCCGCGCACCACGTCGCAGAGTTTACAATCTGTCTCACTACAAATCGTTACTTCGTATTTCCAACATCATCATCCCTCATGCCGTCTGCTTGCAAGAAGAGACACTTACTGCAGTGCGGCAGCGGCATAGAAAACTTTGCGATGTTGCCGGTGAGCACCACTTCTTTAAGCTTGGCTGGTACCATTCTGCAGTGGAACCGCAAAGGAGTTCCCGCCGTTGCTCCGCCGTTCGGGCAAGTTCCCTATCGATTCTCGGGAAGCCAGGGAACCTGCTTCGGCCGCTTACGACCATCGGGGGACACTGATTCCCGCTAGAGCGGAATTTTGGTGGACGCATTCGGCCGATTGAGTGCTGATCGGCATCATGGTGAAGCCCGCTTGAGAGGCCGTCACAGTCACCGCAGCGGCTCCCGCAGTGGTGCTGACCGTCGGCGCGGCTCGATCGCTCGCGACCGATAAGCTGACGGCCCGATCAACCGCCGCGGGTCTTAAAGGACCCCCGCCGCCCCCACGCTCGCGCCAAACCGACGCTCGGTTGTTCGGTGGTGATAGTGATGATACCTATTCCGACACGCGCAAGGGACGGCAGATTGGAAACGCACCAGATTGGGCAGGGCACCCCTGTACCGCGGCCGGAGCTGAGGGCGCTAACAGGGCTTCGCGGAGTGGCAGCGACGACCGTTGCCTTAGCGCACTTCCGGCCACTGTTGCCCTACGACGCTCACCTCTTCTTCTTATGGCAGAATGCTGCGGTTGATCTGTTCTTTTGCCTCAGCGGCTTCACGCTCTCGTACGTTTACAGCCGAGAAAATTTTCAGTTCTCAAATTACCTGATGGCTCGCGTTGCCAGGATTTACCCTTTGTACGTCGTGACACTCATCATTGCCGGAGCATTCTACATCTGGCCGCTGGTGATTGATCCGGTAACCTATCCCACCAGAACAGCCTTCTCCGATTTTGTGTTACAGGCGATGATGCTGAACTGCTGGCCGGTGGTAGGTTCCTGTGTGCATTGGAATCCTCCGGCGTGGTCCATCTCTGTCGAATGGTTTTGCTACGTCCTGCTGTTTCCCTTGCTACTGCTTCAAAATGCGCCGCGCTCGACGCCGATCAAGCTGCTCTGCCTCATCGTGTTGTCGGCTGTTTCTTTCCGCCTGTTCATGGACTATTACGACGAGCGCCTGACAAACCCGGAGCTCTATGTCGCGAAGAGCCAGTGGAGCTATTGGCTAAACCTGCTCCGTGGCGTTTTCGGCTTCACGGCCGGATGGATCGTCTTCGCGAGTTTTGAGAAGCGCGACGGGCTATATGCGGTCTGCACGAGGTTCTCCACCCCGCTCTGGCTAGGCTTCGTTGCCATTCTCGTCCTGTGGTACTGCGGCCGCATCCACTCGCAGGCGCTTGTATTCCTCTTTCCATTCGTGGTGCTCGCGGCGACAGAACCAGCTTCAGCTACATCGCGCCTGCTTGGATCGAGGCCGTTACACTTTCTCGGCGTCATTTCCTACTCGATCTACATGACACACATCATCGTGTTTGCCCTGTTCATCCTTGCGTTCAAATCCAGGCCTGACACTTGGCCGATATCCATTTACGTTCTGCTGCTGGGGACAACGTTTCTCATTTCAACCGGTACCTATTTCGCGATCGAGATGCCGGCGCGCAACGCGATACGGGGCCTCCAGCACATGCGCCTCGCCCGGGTCATCCAGTAAGTCCGGGCGCTCGAACTGCACTAGAACGGAACCTGGGTGGACGCGCTCGGCCCATTGAACGCTGTGCCCCAGATCACCGGCGTCAGCATTGTGAAGCCCGGTTGAGAGGCCGTAACGGTAAGTGCAGAGACTCCCGACGATATGCTCAGTGTAGGCGTAAGACCGCCGGCGTAGAGGAAGGGGGCGGCATTCTGCATCTGCGCCGCAGAAAGGTAAGTACCGGTACAACTCGAGGGTGACGTACCAGGTGTCAAACCAGTCACCGCCGGAGAGTAGCATTGGATTATCATTGCCCGGGCGCCTGCACTCGCGAGCTTGCGCAGCGACTGCATGGTGATCGCATATCGACCGAGATCGAAGATGGCGAACATCAACAGGAACCACGGCAGGGCGACGAGGGAAAATTCCAGCGCCGCGGTCCCGCGCTGATCAAGCCTTCTCATCAATGCACCAAAATGACAACCTGGGTGAAAGGAACGGTATTTGGTAGGCAGTTCTGCGTGCTCATATACGCACCACCGCTCATGGTCACACTGTTGGCGATCACCTCTGAACAGTTCGTATTGGTATTGGCGGTCGTTCCGCTCCACGTGACATCGACGTTCGGGAGGTACATCGCGCCGCCCAGGGCAACCGTACCGCTGCCGTTGATCGTGACTGCATTGTTGCTCTTGTGTGGTGCCTGATCGTCAATCAAAACGCCATTCAGAGCGGACGATGTCGTGTTGGTCTTTGGGGCGGAGAGGCTAACCGTCCCGCCCGTGATGGAAATGCTCGAATCTCCCAACAGTACGAGGGTTACGCCCAAACCTGTGGTAGCCCAGCTTGTGCAGGTGGTGCAGGTGACGGCTCCTCCATTGATCTTTATCGCTGCGTTATAGAAAAAGTATGTTCCTGGTGCAAAATCTACCCAATCACCGGTCGTCACCGTCAGGTTTCCATACGCCCCAGTGCTGTTCGGGGCCGTCGAATAGCACTTATTTGTGCCAGTGGGCGGCGGTGGCGAAGTTGGACACGTTATCGATGTGGCTGGTTTGTCATTGCCAGTCCTACTGTTGAACGATGCAGTATCCAGGACCTGGAGCGGATTCGTCGCGGGCGGCATAGAATAGTTGTATGGCACGCCAGGATCGCAGTTGCCCGAGTTGACACAGCCATTTGCAGCACCAATGGCCCAACCCGAACCAGTGAAACTCGGAGTGCTGGCATACTTGACGGTGTCGTCCGACATCATCTCGCAACCATTTCCGGTAACGCTGAGACTGCCGGCGAGTGTAAGCGCTGAGCTGTTTGACGGCGACCGTGCAAGGGCCAGCGTACATACGTCTTTCGGCTTCCCGACCCGTGCAACGGCCGTAGCGCTAATATTGACAGTAGACAAACCAACTAGTGCCGCCAGATATCCTGGCTGTTGCTGGCCAACAATGGCACGAACGTCACTGCCGCTCGCCGAGCCAGTCCAAGTGTTGGCAGCAACGTCATAGGTACCTCGATCGATTTGCACACTCCGTGACGTATTTTTCGCAAGCGAGCTGGGACACGTGGAGCCTGGATAGGACAAGTCGCCGGAGTTGCAAAAACTATTCTGCGCGGCAAATTCTTTCCCACGAGAGACATAGTCCTGTGCTGGATTTGGCTCACAAAGGCTGCTGCCGGAGTTTTTGCACGCCAGCCAAAAGGCACCCGAAAGGGCTGCGGCATCAGCGGCATTCTGGGCGTGCTGCCTGGTGACGTACCACGATCCCGCCTCGCCTCCGAGTGCAACCACTCCGATCAGCGGCACGAGTGCCATGACGGTTCCGAATGCGACTGAACCTCGACGGCAAAGGAGCACGTTACGCATGGGAATAATCCTATTGAAACCGTTCCGAGTAAGACAGGGTGAACGTACAAGGATTGGCATTGGCACTCGTACACAACACCGATCTCAGCACCAGGGGCGTCATGGTGACGGTCGTCGTGTACGAATAATACTTGGGCGATGCTGTGTTGCTCGAGGAGCAGACAGCGTTGCTGTCGCCGCAAATGAGCTGAATACTGGGGATGGGGTAGCTGGGATCGGCCTTGGCGCGCGCGCTTGTCGACCAACTTGACACGCTCGAGGCGTCCGCGATGTTAGGTGGCGGCGCGTATTGGATCAATTGACCGAAGCCGCGCAACGCTTCCCACGCTGATATATACCTGAAGCCAGCGATAGCAACGTCGGCCAGCGGCAGAAACAGGCTGAACATCAGGAGACCGTAGACGAAAACCATCTCGAAGGAGACGGCGCCGCGTCGATCCGCGATGAATGCATCTGTACGGCTCTTGAGCCTCTGTCGCCAGGCGCGAACCGTGGTCATGACCGTTATCTCAAGTGCTCGAACGTACGAATGAGGTGCAAAAACGGGCTTGCGCCGAGAATGATGAACATGGATGGAAGCAGGAACAACACCATCGGGACCGTCAGCTTGGCACCCAACTTGTGGGCCCTTTCTTCCAGCTTGGTAATACGTTCACGCCGGAGGTCGGCAGCAATGGTGCGCAGAGCCTGGCTCAACGGCGTTCCGTATTGCAGGCTCTGGCTGATCATGGTGCCGAAGCGGCGAAGCCCCTCCGAGGTCGCTGCCAATTTCTCGAACGCGTCGCTGCGATTTGGCAACATCCGGAGATCATCAAGAAGACCGTTCAAGACCCGGGCCATGGCAGGATTGGTCTTGCTCATTTCGTGCGCCACGCGCTGCAACCCGCTCTCCAGGCCCATTCCGGCTTCACTGCACACGACCAACAAATCGATGGTATCCGGCGTGCCGAGCCGAATGGCCGCATCAAAACGCCGTCTGAACACCGACAGAATCAATCGCGGCCCCATAATTCCGATCACCACGCCACAAAGCGTGAAGACCAGCACATCGGTCGGCGGCCTGCCCGAAAGCTGCGCAATCAAGAAGGCGTTGACCGGGAAGAAGAACATGCTGACGATCTTGACACCGAGCCAGATCGGCAAGCTTCGGTGATGATTGAAACCTGATGTTTGAAGGATCGCTCGCAGCTGCTCGAGATTTTCATCGGCGTAAAAACGCCGAAACCGCATGCCGATGGATGAAAGCAAACCAGCCATGTCCTGGGAGCGTGTCGACCCCGCCGGAACGCCCATCACAGCGTTTGACACCCGCATCTCCAATGCACGAACGTGTACTTCTCGGATGATCAACAGGGCGACCGCAGTCGCGGCCGCTATAGCGAGGGCGACGAAGCCGAGACCGGAAGTCATAGCGTTGTCTCCCTTCTGATCAGCCAACGTATCACGAAGTGCCCGCTAATCACCGAGCCGACCGCGTAAGCCAGCAGCATGTTTCCAGTCGGATCATAAAACAGGAGATCGACTGACCGCGGACTGATCAAGTACAGGAGTCCGCCTACAATGAGGGGCATGCACGAAAGTGCACGAGAGGAAAAGATCACCTCCGCCGCCAGAGCCTTCGCGCGAGCAGCCAGCGCAACACGCTGACTCACGGTCTCTCCCAGGGTCTGCAAGGTTTCGGCCAAGCTGCCACCCGACTTCAACTGGACCGCAAGTGTCACCGCGAAAATCCCGTACTCCGCCACTTGCGTTCGCTGATAGATACCTTCTACAGCCTCCTCCGGAGGTCTCCCCACACTCAATTCACTGCATACGATCGCAAACTGCCCGGCTGTTGGCTGCGGCATCTCTCGGGCGATGGTGCGAAATGCTTCGTTCACGGGCAACCCCGATCGAACGGTACTCGTCACCAGTTGAATCGTATCAGGGAGCTGTCGAAAAAGTTGAGTGGCGAACCGACGTTGCTGCCATCCGAACAGACCTCGCACCACCATGATGGCGACAATTGCAGCCGCGATCGACACGTAGAGGGTGGAAAATTCCAACAGCTGATTAGCAAAAAAGATCGCTTGTGCCGCGAAGAGCCCGGCGAAGAGCGTATAGGCCGGGTGCCAAGCATAGACGACCTCAGGCCTGTAGTTGGAAAGGCTGTGGAGCAACTGCCAGCTGGACCCGGTCTCTAAGCGACGAATGGAGGGCAGGCTAGAGGCCGAGGAAGCTCGTAGAGCTGTCGTCAGCTGACGATCCATGCGTTTTTCGCGTCCGTCGAGCCACAAGGTCGTGGCTCCTGCGCACATCAGGAGCACCAAATTAATGACGATCCAATACGTCGGTATCATATCTGCCTCATGGCCTCGGCCCAGGCTCGATCAAGCCCATAATAGACAAGGCGGCTCTTGAATTTCGGGATTGCGTGGGTGGACTTGTAGGTGCCCGTTATCCGCCCGTGCACATCCTCCTCTTGGTACTCGAACGCCGCGATGTCATTGGTGGTGATCACTTCGCCTTCCAGGCCGATCACCTCGCTGATCTGGACGATGCGGCGTTGTCCATCCCGCATGCGTTCGACCTGCACGATGATGTCCAACGCAGCAACGATCTGAGCTCGAATCGCCCGCGACGGCAGATTGACCTGTCCCATCTGCACCATGTTTTCGATGCGGGTCAGGGCGTCCCGGGTGCTATTCGCGTGCACCGTGGAGATCGAGCCATCATGTCCGGTGTTCATGGCTTGCAGCATGTCGAATGCTTCAGCGCTGCGCACCTCGCCTACGACGATCCGATCAGGACGCATGCGCAGGGCATTCACCAGCAGATCGCGTTGGGTCACCTGCCCCGTGCCTTCGAGGCTGGGAGGCCGGGTCTCCAGGCTGATCACGTGCGGCTGCTGAAGCTGCAGCTCTGCCGCATCCTCGATGGTGACAATGCGTTCGCTGTGATCAATGAATTGGCTCATGGCGTTGAGCAGCGTGGTCTTACCGGAACCAGTACCGCCGGAGACCAGAACATTGAGCCGGGATCGGGCGGCAATCTCCAGCAATTGTCCCATGGCCGCGTTCATTGAGCCGTTCTCAATCATCCCGGCGATATTCAAACGGCGGCTTGGAAATTTTCGGATGGAAATGCAGGGGCTATGAATCGCCAGCGGCGGCAGGATGATGTTGACCCGGCTGCCGTCTGGCAAGCGGCAATCCACCATCGGACTGGATTCGTCAACGCGCCGTCCAACTTGCGAGGCAATTTTCTGTGCGACAGCTGCAATGTGATCTTTGTCGCGGAATCGTACAGCAATCCGTTCCAGTTTGCCGTATCGCTCGATGTAGATATTACTCGGTCCGTTGACCATGATATCGTTGATCGATTGATCCAGCAGGAGCGGACGAAGCGGGCCGTAGCCCGTCATGTCGTCGGCAATCTCGTCCGCCAGCTGAAGCTGCTCGCGACCCGATAGTTCGAGCCGTTCCTGGTTGGCGATCCCGTGGATGATTTCCTCGATCTGCCGCCGAAGAACGTCGCGCGAGACGGTCGCCGCCACCGATGGCTCAATCTGCTCGATGACCCGTTCACGCAGCGAGGCCGACATCTCGGGATGATGGATCGCAGGTTCGTCGCGGCTCGGCGTGGATACGGGCACGTTTGGCGGAGATGCAGGCGCGCCTGGCGCGGATGCAGTCACGCTTGGTGTCGACGTATGCAAGCTTGTCGCGGATTCAGGCAGCCCTGGCGTCAATGGACGCAAAGGAGCCGACTGGTCGTCTTCGCGCCTACCAAATTTTTTCATAGCCGGAGCAGCCTCCTCAGCCGACTTTTCCGCTCGGCGCCGACACCGCTGATTTCTCGTACAATCGGAGCGAGGTGACGTCGCAATTTCCTGACGTGCTCGAGAGCTGGAATTCCCAGATTGACCGCTTCAGTCATCCCCTTCCCGAGTTCGGGAATCACCATGTCTGGTTCTGCGCCCAACGCTTTGACAATCGCGGCCCAGTGAAGGCCGCCTGGACGACCGGCACGGTTGAGCAAGGTAAAGACCCGGTCTTGACCGGCGATGTTGGTGACGGCAGCGCGGAGTGCATGGGCGTTACGAAGTCCAGTCACCTCGGCCTCCAGCAGCACCAAGGCGTGACGAGAAAGATTGATCACGGGATGAATTGATGGCGGAAACGGGACTGGTACATCGACAACGATATAGTTGAACCGTTGACGGAGCAGACCCAGCACGTGTCGCACGCCCGCTTCCGTGATGTCGAGCTGCGCATCCAGGTCCTCATCGGCAGAAATCAGGCAAACCCGCTCGTTGACCTCAATGGCCGCGCGCTCGAGGAACAACGTATCCGCCCGCATCGGGTTTTCCAGAGCGATCCGCAGCCCGGGCCCAACCTGAACCCCCAGCATCACGGCAGCTTCGCCGCCTTGCAAATGAAGGTCGAGCAACGCGACCTTGGCCTTGGTGGTCTCGGCCAGTTGCAGCGCCAGATTGATCGCGATGCTGGTCGCTCCTGCGCCTCCTTGCGCACCGCAGATCGAGATCACATGCCCGCCACGATCGGTTTGACCGGGCGCCGCGTCGCCGAGCAGCTTCGGGCGCAGCTGGTCCAGCACCATCTCCCGCGTGATCGGCCTCGGAAGGTACTCGGTCAGGCCGAGTTCCATCAGATCGCGGTAGAAGGTGATCTCCCGGTTGTCACCGATAAGGGCCACCCGCACGTCCGGTGGGCAGACGCTGGCCAACCTTTCCAGTTCGGTAAAGGGATCATCAACTCCACTGATGTCCGTCACCAACGCAAATAGCTCGGTGTCGGTTTCGAGCATCCGTATGGCGTTGCGGATCGTGCCACGCCGGATCGATAAATTGCTACCCTCGAGACCCTTGCGCAGCGCTGCGGCACTGAGATCGTCATCGACGAAACAGACGATCCGGTTGCGCGTGACAACAGATGTAGCTTCAGATGAAGCTTCAGCAGGACTGAGTACGGCCATATTCATCAGCGTTTCTCCGGCACTTTGTAGCTCAACGCCGTTGCAGTCGTGCGGACGGTCTCCGACGAACCATCGCAGCTGACCGCAGCGTCGCCCTCTTCTGAAACTTGTTTCCTGACCGTGTATTGCCTGACCTCACTACCCGAATGAACCGACACCGCTGTTCTTTGGCCGGCAAGCGCATTCTGGCGGGCAAGTTCGGGAGACACATCGCAGCTGGACATCGCGCCCGTGTCCGCCTTGTCCCACTGATCGACTGCTGCCCGTACGGCGAAGGAAAGCGTTCCGAGCTGTTTTGCAACTGTGACTTTCTTGACCTGCTCTGGCGTCAGCTCCAACGACACAGTTTGCGGTAGCCTGCCTGCCGAGGCGCTGATGGGTCGCCCGCCTTGCGCAATCTCCTGATCGATCGCAATGATTCGAACGTTGCGTAGAACGGTTTCGCTCAGGGCGCGACGCGCGGGGTCTGCCTTCTCGAACACCTGGGTCAACACGACATCCACATGATCACCCGGCCGGATCAGGCCCGAGACGCCGGATTCCTCGTCAACCTTGACGCTGATGGCACGGCTATCCGGCGCGAGGACGCTGGCGAGGAAACCCCTATCCTTCGGGCGCAAGATGTCTTGCAATGTGATGGGACTACCAGCATCGACGAACTTGCGAACCAGAGAACCGGGAAGTCCGAGCTTAGAGTCCGGCGTTTCAAGGATCGCCCCGGCTGGTACATGTTCCGGCGCAGCCGAGCGTACTGTGAAATCTTCTTCTCGGGCCAACGTACCCTTCGATAACGGACGTGCCGCAACAAAATACCCGACCGTGGTCGCAGGCGCCGGCCCCTTCTCCGTAATCTCTACCGGGATCTGTTTCGGCAGGTTCATGTTGTAGGCAATAAGTCCGAACGCCGTGGCTGCGAGCAACAGCACCATCATGATCGAGAGACGCAAAGCGGCTGACATGTTCAAAATCCTCGAGTGAAAATGGTCCAGATACCGCCGGACGCTATGGCAACCCCGTAAGGTAGCGGTGCGTGTCGCAAATGGCGCCAACGCTCCACCGCGTAGACGCGCCGTGCGAGCGACGATCCGGCGGGCGCTAATTTGGGATATGGCAGGTTGCGCATCATCAGATGCACCAGGGCAAGACCGCCGCCGGCCAGCGCAGTTATGGTCAGCAACTGGATCACGCCCGTCAGCGGAAGACCGATCGCCAAGGCAACCAACAACTTGACATCGCCACCGCCAATCCATCCCCGTGTGCAGGCGACGAACAGCGGCAGGAAGAGGATCGTGGCGGCGATCACCGATTGGGCAACTTGCATCGGGCTGGCCAATTGCCCCGCGATCCCGAGGAGCGCCAGCGCCAGACAGATCTCATTGCTGATCAATCGCGTCGCGATATCGATCGTTGCGACATAGAGCAACAACAGGATTTCGAGAATGGAGGCTATGGGAACAATCCAACTCATCGAATACGGGCCTCAACACCCAAGACATCAAATACATTGCCTCAGAAATGGCTGTGGAACACCACGCCGTCCTTGTTTATGTGCGGACGCTTCAACGCGTCGGTGCATGTCTATAAAAAAGTGGGGGGCACCGAATAATGAATACCCCCCTGATCTGGAACGTCCTGGGATCAGGTAGGAAGCTTGGCGACGATCGAGCCGATCGCGGTACTAAGCGCCTGCCCCATAATCCCACTACCAGTGGGACCGAACGCAAAAAGCACTGCGGCGACGACACAAGCCGCAACGATCACGTACTCAAACGATACCACGCCGTCCTGGTCCACGCGTAAACGCTTCAATGCTTCTCTGGTCTGAAGATAATACTGCAACATCGGGGAAATCCTTCTTTACGCGATTAATCCCGCGATAGACGAACCCGGGACCTGGTTACTGTGCCGTCCCGCAGGGGTTAAGTCGGAAGCTTGCCGACGATCGAGGCGATCGACTTACTCAATGCCGTCCCCATAACCCCGCTACCAGTAGGACCGAACGCAAAAAGCACCGCGGCGACGACGCAAGCCGCAACGATCACGTACTCGAATGACACCACGCCGTTCTGGTCCTCGCGCACACGCTTCAACTGTTCAAAATAGTACTTCAACATCGGAGAAATCCCTTCTTACGTGATTGATCTACACATCCGCGGCAGACGAAGCGGGTGCCGACGGGGTACTTTCGATCTTAGCTTTTGAGAATCAGGCAGCGATGGCTCATTCGAGCTACTCCGAGAGAGAAAGGACAGGCTCAGCGAGACACGCTGACGGCGGTTGGGAAGGCTGTGCATTGCCTGATCACACGCGGGCCAATTGCTTGCTCAAGCCACTTCTGAGAGCTTCAATTTCCTGAAGTGAGACTCTCGGATCGAACAATAACATTCGCACTATCAATAAGTTGCCGGGTTGTCGTCGCTTGCTGGCGCGAGCGGTCGTTGCGCGTTTCACAACCCGCCCGGTACGCCGGAAAATTGCCTGCTTGACAGCTTGCGATGAAGACGTTGTTGCCATCGCATGCTGCATCTGATCTGGCTTACCCGTATTCTTGCGGGGCGCCACAGTAAGGTTAACGAACGATTAGTAAGCCGCGCGACCGCCGCGGCGACTTCGCATCCGGCGTAGACCGCGGGGTCGGTTGGTTGGTGACCAGCGCCTAAGCAACTCCGGATTGTGTTTGTGAACTTCGATGAGCTCGATCAGGCGTTCAATTCCGAAGTCGCGAGATACCGTCTCACCCGCCACAGACCCATCAGGCGCCGATCTCCCATTTTTAGGGTGAGTGATCTGACAGGCGGGCCAGGACGTCGGCAAACCAGGCTTGGGGATCAATTGAGCTTGGCGCTGGCTACCGCACGCCTCCCGCCCTCAACGCCGAAGTCCAATTACTTCTTTCTGCGGCGCCGGAGCTCGCGTTCGGCGGCGTTGCTTGACACACATCCAAGCGGCTGAGGCAGGAATTGATTGCCTTGGTCGTGTCGTTGTTCCTGGAGAGCCTGGCGCGCTGCTCGCGTAATCACGCCGCCAGCTCGACGATCAAGGGGCAGCTGCGCTCCTGGTGCACGCGCAAACGGTCCTGCGGTGCAAGACCGTTGATCTCGCGCTCGATCGCGAACAGACATCGATGCGCCTGACCGCCTCGACCGGCCGCGATCGGACTGACCCGCGAGATCGAAGAACGCGCGCCTGCCGTGGGCCCAGCATGCAGCTCAATGATCGGGCCTTCCTTGCGATTGGCCTTGCAATCGCATGGGCGTCGCCGGCATTAGCCCGGCACACTCCGCCAGATGCCGCTCCGTGCGCACCACCCAAGATCAGACGAGTAGAAGAACACGGCTGCCGCCGGCCGCCGTGCGGGTCCCGCTTGAAGCCTTCCTGCAGCAATGAGGCCAACGGGTTCATGCCGCGGCGCATGTCGGTGTGGCCGGTCCGTTTTGGTCGTGGTGTTGCACGCCGGAAGCGTGATGACGCACTGAACCAGATCAATGTCGGTCCACTTCAGTCGGGCGACCTCGGTCTCTCGAAACCCCGTGAACATGAGCAGCAACAAGAAGTCGCGCTTCCTATTGCTCGCGCTGGGTCACTCGCTTTAGGATGTGGGTTACCTTGTTTCCCGGTCAGCCTCATGCTCGCACAGACGCTGGATCAGATTCGCTCGTCGCCGTCGAAAAGCGCCGCTTACGAGCGACTCCTGCTCGCAGGCCTTGTCGCGCTCGTTCTCGCCAAGACATTCCGGCTTGCGTGCTTCAACGTCGGGAGCGGCCGCGATCTGACGGATTTCGACGTCTTCCACTTCGTCGCGCAACGCGTTTGGCATGGCGATCTCGATCTCGTTTACCGGTTCGAGACCCTTGCGAAAATCCAGGCCGAGGCGGGTGCGAGAACGTTCATGCCATGGACCTATCCGCCGCAGTTCGATCTTTTGCTGGCGCCGCTCGGCTTCCTGCCGGTGTGGCTTGCTTACGCGCTGTTCATCGCCTCGACGCTGGCGCTCTACCTGGTGACCATGCGCAGGATCGCGCGCGAGTACTTTGTGCCGACGCTGATAGTCATATTCCCGGCGCTGACGATCACAATCACGAGCGGGCAAAACGGCCTCTTGACAGGGTCGCTGATCGGCGCGGTCTGCCTCAACGCGGGCCGGCGACAATGGCTGGCGGGCCTCGCGCTCGGGGCCATGGTGATCAAGCCGCACCTCGCCGTTGCCGCCGGCGTCTATCTGTTGCTGACGCGCCGCTTCGTCGCGCTCACTATTGCCGTCACCGTGGTGCTGGTGAGCTCCGCTATCTGCACGCTTCTATTTGGAGCGCAGATCTGGACCGCGCTGCTTGGCGCGGTCAGGGAGTCGGCCATTCTTCTCGAGGGCGGCTTCTATCTGTTGTTCCGCATGGTCTCGAGCTATGCCGCCCTTCTGACGGCCGGCGTTCCCGCCGCCTGGGCGCTCGTGGGCCAGGCGCTTACTGCCGCCTTCGCGCTGTTCGCAGTCGCCCTCGCCGTGGCGCGCCAGCTCTCGCAAAACTGGACGATCGGCATTACGGCGATCGCCTCGGTCATGATCAGTCCCTATGCCCATGACTACGACCTGCCGATTCTCGGCATCGGCCTGGCGCTGCTGCTGCCCGATCTCGCCAAGCTGGCGAGCTGGCGGGAACGCAATGTCGCGTTCGGGCTGGTTCTGCTGGCCGGCGGCTATGGGATGTTGCAGTCGGTCCGCTTGGAGAACTTCGATCCTATCGAACATCCTGTCCCGGCCGTTGCCGGCTTCGCGCTGCTGGCGCTGCTCGGCCTGCTACTCCGCATACTGGCCCGCAAGCGGACGGTCGACGTTCCGGTAACAGATCACGCCTGACCCTCGTTCCCCGGGCGGCTAGTCAGGTCTCCCGCGTTTCGCTCCCGCGCATCAGCACTGCTGCCAACGGTGCCGGCGCCGGCTGATCTTCTCGCAGTTGCGAACAGGCGGCAGCAATCCTTCATCGTCCTTCGGATGTTACTGGGGGCGAAATTGCTTGACCGCGGACGTCCCGTCCGGGATTGATTTTGGGTCCGCATTCCCGCGATACACATGCACTACCGCAATGTCATCCGTGTAAACCCGCTCCCATCCCTCCATTCGATCGAACAAGGCGACAGCCGGGGTAGTCGGGCTCAGCAGAGTTGCCGTAATTCGATATTCGTCAAGCAATCGGATAAGATCGCTTACATCTTGTAGCCCAACTGCGCGTCGATACCGCGTGATGTATTCGGCTCCATATAATTCGGCACGAGAATCGATAAACGGCGGGATGCCCCTGTAGATTAAATAGCTCCCGAAAGGATAATCGTTAAAAATTCGACTGGATTTCGCCTCCTTGATTGTCTCCAGAGCAGCCGACGGAGACCGGGCCGGGCTGAAATCAATCATCTTGACGACAAAAACAGTGAGGCCAATCAACGCGACCGCAAACGCGATGGACCATCGCCGCGTCGATGCGGTCATTGAGAGATCGTTCGGCTGGGGGCTTCGCGAAAGGTGCTGCGCCAGTGGCCTGGCAACAAAAAACGGCGCGACCAATGCCATGACATCGATATAACGTAGATGGGCAAGGGTTTGGTAAATGACGGCAAGCAACAAAACAATTCGCAACGGGGACAGCTTGAATCCGCTATAGAGAACGTACGCCATCCCGGCCAACAGACAGATCTCAAAAGGATTATACACTCCAAAATCTTGCGGTTGCCACTCGCCGATGGCCGAGAGAACGGGACCAAGGCCAAAGAGCCGAAAGGTGACAAGGATTGACTCGGGGCCGTAAGGGGTAAGGCAGGCTGCCCCGAGCGCAAGCAGCCCAAAGCGAATCCATTGGAACGCCAACCTTGCTCGCGCGGATCTGTCAGCGGTCCAAAGCGCCTCGGCTGCGAACGGCAGAATCAGCGCCAACCCAAGCGTAAAGCTGCCGTGGAGGTTCGCCCACAGGCACATCAGCGCCAGATATAGGAGCGAGGGCGCACGCCGCTGCTCTGCGGCCTCGACGATGGCGTTGGCCCACAAGACCATCACTGGAAACGCGAGCACATGAGGACGGGCGTGCAAATGACTTGTCGTTACGATCATGGCGGATCCGACCAGGACCGACACGGCGATTGGCGGCAGTGTCCTAAGCAGCAATCGCGTAAGCAAAAAGAACGCCGTCGCGACTGCCAATGCCGCTAACACCACCGGCCCGGCCCACCCAGCCAGCCTGAATGCGGCCAGATAGAGCATCTCCGACAGCCACGCGCTCGTTATCCAATTTGTTCCGACCACAGTGAACGAAAACGGGTCGGCATGCGGGAAAGCGCGATGATCAATGATCCATTGACCGATCCCTAAGTGCAAATAGACGTCTGAATCGAGGAGCAACTTGTCGCCGTGGCGAAGTAGAGCCAGATACTCTAGTCCACCGAATATGAATGGCAGCCATAGAACGCCATGGACGGTCTTGCGGTGAACGAGGCCGGCCGAGATCGCTTGATGCGCGGGCAGTGACTTGTCTGTTCGAAACATGCTCCTTACGGCGCGGATATCGGTCACAGGTTCCTTGCTCCTGGCCAGCAACGATGGATTCGAAAACCCACCGCCATTCTAATGATTTGTTGGCAGGAATGTCCTTAAGAACTTAGATGAGATTCGCTTGATTCGCCGCTTTCCGTTTGAGAGCGTTGCACGCACCGCCCCATCAGTTCTGGCACCGCGTCCTTTTAGGATGCTCGGACAAGCCCAGCTTTTCTTGTCTAATCCACCTAGCGTCCTGCCGGTCTTAATTCTTAATGCGCCGGCACGTCGCAACCGTGCCATAGCTCGGTGTGACTGTCGCCTGGATCTCCGCAGCTTTCGAACGGTGGCTGCGCAGCAGATTCCTAAAGGCCGGGACAGCATCGACCATCCGCCGGGCGGAAAGGATGACTTGGCCAACCTCGGCCGCCTAGCAGATGCGCCGATAGTAAGTGAAAATGAGCGGGCGCGGCCCCTCCGGCCCCAGACGGGCCACTTCCTCTGCGTATGGGATCTCAGCGCTCTCAGGGATATAGCAATGTTGAAACTCCTGGCTCTCCCCCAATTCAACATCGGAGAGGAACCAGGGCGTCTTCACAGAGCTGCCCTGCGCAGGCCCGGCGATGATGTACGAAGGCGCACGGCGCAATACATAGGCTCCGTCGCCCCTTGCGTGTCCGGGCACCGTCTGCCACGGCGTGCGAATCGGAACGGGCGAGCGGTGTGCAATGGCACGATCATTAAGACCGAGCATGTCGATAAATCTCAAGTGAGGCGCATAAAAGGGAGTCGAGCCCGCGGTGTGAAGTGCGACCAGCGCGCCTGGCGGCCACGCATCGGAAATATATTTTCCGACCAAAGAACCCACGAAAGCCGCAGCGTCCATCCGCCGTTGCTGGAAGGTAATCGCTCCCATCAATCCAAAGACGATGGCTACGGTGGCAAAGCCGGTGCGCCATTTTCGATCAGTGCTGATAGAAAGGCTCGCGACCACCAGAAGTGATGCCGGGGCGACTAGCGGTACGAGCAAACGCGCACCAGGCATGTAATCACCGCCGGCCCAAACGACGTAGAGGAAATATCCAGATATCGTTGCCGAAATCGAACAAATAGCCGAGTTAATCTTTCTCGTGCATATCGCCCAGACGAGTCCGGCTATCGCAAGTGGGATCGCAGGAAGCAAGAACATAGCGACGGCGGCATATGCACCCGCAATCGGCAGACGCTGAAACAGCGGGAGAGCAACTTTGGCGTAGAATGTGTTCGGTAGCGGATCGCCGTAATAAGATACGCGCCATATGATATGAGGCAGAAGGATCGCGCTTGTTGCCGATCCGAACAGTCCTGCAGATCGGAGCCGGTACCATAGGCTTCCTGGCGCGAAACAGCAAAGACTTAAGAGCATCGTACCCCCGACAATCAACGCATCCGGGCGCGTAAGATAGGCCAGACCAATCACCAGTCCGGCGAAGAGGCTTCGAGCGGTCGGGTGGTCGTTCGCCTGGAATACCGGAAGAATTAGGGTGATCGCGATGGTGATAAACGCAGCCACCATAATCGTTTCGAGGCCGCCGAATATCCAGAGTGCGACAGGCGCCGAGCTCATCACGAGAAAGCCCCCGACGGCTACGGCAATCGGGTCATTCGGCGCAAGGCGCCTTGCGCCGCTAATGGTTGACAATATGAGGCCAACTGCCGCGACCGCATTGATTGAACGCACGGAATCGATAGGACCTGGTCCGAGTTTAACGAGAACGGAGGTCGCTAGAATTTGGAGAAAGTTAGTATAACCTTCGACCCGCTCGCCCAAATTCCACGTCAACTCTCCGGATTGAACGAGATGAACGACGTAGCGAAGGGAGATAAACGCATCGTCATGAAAGAATGCTCGCTGCCGATAGATCTGCCAAAGCAACAGCCCTACGGCACCACTCCAGATGAGTGTTGCCCAAATATGCCGGGGTGAAAGTCGGCGCGCGATATTGGCTTGCATCGATATCTAACTGCTCTCGGGCGGAGTCAGACGGTAGACACGATAGACATTTTCCGCAGGAATCCCGTCACCGGTCCCAGCATAGACTTCCTGCGCGCTCCAGCCGTGGGCGCGCAGGCCGGCGACGAGCCCGAACGAGACATCCCAATCCTGCAGCACCACTAAATAGCCGGGATGGAATTTTTCTGCGATCGCGGCAACCGCGTCGCCGCGCGACCGTCCGGCACTAGGAAATGTAGTTTGTTTGTGGATCTCGACCGCGTCTGGCGTCTTGAGGCCGACAAGATCAACTAGGGAGAACCGGCCTGCATAGCTAGGATATCCGGCGTCATGCACCATGATAGTTGGTTGTCCCGGCAACTCCGTGTTCATCCACCTGACGACGAGCTCCGAACTGCGATGAAACCCACGCAAGCCGTTTTCGAAAAGCGAAGCTTGAGCATATAACCCTAGTGGGGCGATCAATGTGGCCACTGCCGCATACATCAACGTCCGGCGGCGACGATGTGACGAGAGGCCGTCAGCCACGCCGAACAACAGGATCGGAACGAAGGGAAACAGGTATCGGCCTCCGTTATGGGCCAGACCACCCGGAAAACGCCAAATAAGTGCCGCAAGGAAAGCGACGACAAATCCGCCGAGGAGCAGGCGGAGTGACAGCGGACGAATGAAGAAGCAACAAACGAACAGCGGAAATGACACCGGCAGCGCGTGAGCAAACACCGCTAGCAGGAAATTTGACACCGTGAGGCCAGCGTGCTGTCCAGCGAAGAAGTAGGTCTTGGCCCCCATCGTTGACGGAATGACTGCGCCGGTGTCAATCCAATACCAGAGCAGAAACGGCGTAGCCGTTGCGACGCAAAGCAAGATGCTCGCCGCTTTGAAACAATTCGACAGCGGCTCGCACAACAAGAGCAGCATCGCACCACCCGCTAAGAAGGCGAGCTCGGGCCGCACGAACGTCATCAAACCACATAGCGCAGGCAACCATAGCGTTCGTTCGCGATCGGTCAGCAGCTTGATGGTCCACGCCACCGCCGCCATGGCAAGCCCCGTATCCATGCCGTTTAGAAGCTGAAAAACCGAGCCTGCTACAACAAGGCCGCCGAGCGAAATGAGGAATGCTTCAAACCCGGAGCAACCGACATTCACCGCAGCATCGAACAGTCCGAGCGCGTAGACCGCAGCAATGACCATTCCAAGCAGGAAAAGCGCCATTGCATCGCTATAGGATATCGCCTCAAACAGGAGCAGGAACGCCAGATGCACGCCGCTTGTTGCGCCTACCAGCGCTGGCACACCGGCGTAGGCGCTGTCAAAACCCTGTCGCAGAACCTGTGCGTTGTGCAGGTTGATATAGGCATCGTCGCCCGGAAAGGCTGCCCCGCCAATGAGGACAAGCGTCACACAAAAACAAAGGATGGCGATGACTGGCGCCAGAATTCTATAACTTCTCATCATAACTTCCACGAAATATCGTAGGATCTAATTTATTCGACGAAACAGATAAGAGCGTTCGAAGCAGCTCGAGCCAGCCGCGCGGAACGATAAGCTGACAACTCGTGTATGGTCGCATTCCGGAATATCTGAAGCGAGCCGTTGTGACTAAGGGGTAATGGAGATGAAGCTCATCCTATCGGGTGAGCTGATCCTCATCAGTTTTGATTACCTCGGCCGCGCTGCGGCCCGACAGGCGCAGGTGGCTTCCTTCTCTAAGAGAGAGCGCGCCGGCGGCTGCTATTCCACGTAGCGCCGGCCGGTGGACAGCATTCATCTTGCTACCAGGGAATCTGCCAAATCCTCTTCAGTGCTCACAGTTTGAACTGCCGCCTGCTGACGCTCAAGGCGGAACTCGCCTGCGCCTCGCAGCAAAACTCGAACTATGAGCCAGAGAAGAACGAGAAGCGGCAAACCGCTGAACGAGGGGACGGAGTGCTCCATCGCGCCTGTTCCATCCTGCACGCACGCGCGCAAGATCTGGAGCCAGCTGTAAGATCCTGCCAGGAGCGTCATGCAGTAAATAGCGGCGCGCTCGCGCGTGCTTGCGAGACGAGTGAGATCGGGCAGCAAAAGGGCCATGCCTACGCCAAGGATCGTCAGGTCGTAGTCATAGGCGTATGGGCTGATCAATACCGAGGCGACGGCTGCCAGGCCCAGGCACCAGTGCGCCGGTAGTTGGCGGTAGATCGCGCCGGCGACGACTGAGAGGACGAATACGGCCACGACGACTTGGCTCAGAAATGCCAGCGAGGCGGAAAAGCCGGCCGTTCGCAGCAATGCATAGACGGAAATCATGCGAAACAGAGGGTAGGATCCACGCTCGAGATAAGTAGCGGAATCGTGCACGCTCCCTAGAAACGCGCTCCAGATCTGGGGCCCCAGCAACAACGTGCAGAGAATCGAACTCGAAAGGATTACCGCCGCTGCCGTAACGACGGTGATCCAGCGGCGTGCGAGTAGCGCATAAACCGCGAAGGCAATCGCAAGGTGCGGCTTGATGATCATCGCGCCAAGACTTAGCCCGGCTGCAAGCTGCCGCCGTTCGATGGTAAGGCACGCAAGGCCGATAAGGCCCCCGGTCAGAAAGCCATTCTGGCCGCACATAAGGTTGATCAGCAAGGCAGGCGAAAGCAGAATCACCACCAGCGCGAAATAACTCTTCGCAACCGCCCTTAGCGTCAGCAGATAAAACCCGAGTGTGGCCGCGGTAAAAAGGAAGTATGCAGTTCCGACCGGCACGAGCGCTAAGGGTGCGACCAGCAGATCGAACTGCGGTGGATAGGTCCACGGCAGGAAACTGAACTTGCCACCGGATGCATCCATCTGCATCTGTACCATTCGGTCAAAACGGTAGGCCTGGGCGAGGTCCCCGAGCCAAACCCTTTGCGCGACGATGTAAAACGCGTCAAAATCGAGAACACCCCTATCTTGCCAGGCTCCCCAACGGGAGAACCAGCCGGTCATGAAGACAAGGATGACCGCCAGGCCCTCGAGGATGTAGCGCGCGTACCTCGTCGGATTCGATGTTGAAGATCGGACTAACTCCAATGTTCTGGCTAACATCGACCACAGCACCTTAGAAAATTAACGTTGTTTCAATAAGATACAGGACACGATTGCGGACGAAGGACCCGGATTTCTTAAACGATAGATTTCATGAAGCGGATCATGTGGGGTCCATTCACGCGCATTCAGAAAACTAGCAGTTTCGCCGTGCTGCGGGGTAAAAAACGATGGGTCCGAGGCTGAACCCTCCTTCAGAGTTAAGGCTGAAGACGCCCCTAGTGGTGGATCTCGACGGCGTCCTTATTCGATCGAATCTCTTTGTCGAAGCAATCTTTGCCCATTTTGGCCGAGGAACGGCCGAACCAGGCAAGTTCATGAAGGCGCTCTTGCGCGGCAAGGCAGCTCTCAAATCCCACATCGTCAGCACAACCCCGCTCGACGTCTCGCACCTTCCATTTGACGAGCCGGTGCTGAGCTTCGTCCGCGAAGCGGCTGCGTCAGGCACGCCGGTCTATCTGATATCAGAGAACGGCAAGGCTTATGCCCGTGCCGTGGCCGACCATCTGGGTCTGTTCGCCGGAATATTTGCTTGCAGCGCATCAGAATATCCTTCGCAGCCGACCAAGGCGCAGGTTCTTACTGATGCGTTCGGGCGCGGCGGCTTCGATTATATCGGCCACGGGGCTGCAGATTATCCGATCTGGGAGGCTGCCCGGCAGCGCCTGGCCGTCCGTCCCTCTGCTGCCGTTCGAGCCAAACTTGCGGAACTCGGCGGCGCAGCGATTTTGTCGAAATCCACCGGTGGGGAGGTCCGTTCCTGGATCAAGCTCCTCCGAATGCATCAGTGGGCCAAGAACGCGCTTGTCTTCGTGCCGCTGGTCACGGCTCAGAAATTCGCGCTTGCCTCGATGATCGCCGCGCTCACGGCTTTTGTCGCTTTCTCGCTCGCGGCTTCTGCCATTTACATCCTAAACGATCTGGTAGACCTCGATGCCGACCGGAAGCATCCGACCAAGAAGGCACGTCCGCTCGCGGCAGGAACCGTCCCAATGGCAGCTGCGCTGTACATGGCCGTGCTATTGCTGCTTGCCGCAATCGGGCTTGCTATTCCCCTGCCGGGCGAATTTGGCGCCGTTCTGGCCTTCTATCTTTTGCTGACGACGGCCTATTCGTTTTGGTTGAAGCGCAAGTTGTTGATCGACGTCATTGCACTGGCGCTGCTCTATACGAGCCGCGTGGTCGGCGGCGCAGCAGCAGTGACGGTCCCACTGTCCGAATGGCTGCTCGGGTTTTCCATACTCATCTTCACGGCGCTTGCTCTGATCAAGCGGTATGTTGAGTTGGCCACTCGGCTTGATGGCGAGCTGCCAGATCCGACCAACCGCGATTACCGCAAGTCGGATCTCAGTGTTATCGCCGCAGTAGCGGCTGGGGCAGCGTTCAATGCGGTCACTGTATTTGCGCTTTACATTTCTTCGGACACCGTTCACCGGCTGTATCGCCGTCCGGATGTCTTGTGGCTGATCTGCCCGATCTTGATGTACTGGCTAAGTAGGATCCTGATCTTGGCTCATCGGCGCGCGATGGATGACGATCCCATCATCTTCGCCCTCAAGGACCGCAACAGCCTCGCCGCGTTAGGCTCGATCGCCGCAATCCTACTTTTTGCGATGTAGGCGACAAAGATCGAAGCATCGTGTCATCCGCTTGCGGGCGCTTGCTCGGCAATATGCCGAAAATCGTGAGACGCAGTCCGCACGAGGAAAAAAGGTTCAGCTTTGGCAGAATCGAACGCTTACCGGCGAGAGTTGCTATCCTCCGGTTCGGCCTTACCGTGACATAGACATAGTTAAGTCCACGCCCTAGACAGTGAGCAGCGCCGAGATGACCGATCGCCGGCCTTCACATCGAACACGGACAGCAGCTAGTACACGCACTGACGGACGTAATAGCCGTTCACCCGTATCCACTGGCAGGGGCTGGGTGGCGGCTCCTTGATGATGAGGTAGCCGTGATAGTCGATGTTGGTTGGCGCGGTCAGGCCGCGCCAAAACACCGCATACGCGTTGGACGGACTCAGAGTCATCGCTGCTGAGAAACAGGCCAGGGCGGCACAGAGCAGAAGGAGTGTTCGCATCGTCATCTTCCGGTTATGGAGCTGCTTGCGGTAGCGCGCTCATCCTGATCGGTCCCAGGGAGGCTCGCAAGTCCTATCTCGCCATCAAATGGCCTGCGGGGAGCTCTTACGCCGCAAGCTTCACCTCGTGTGCGAAATCCCAATAGAGCTTGCGTGCACGCGCATAAAAGCGCCCGGGCAAGAGTTGCCGGCCGTCGATCCGGATTACGGGTGCGACCTTGGCGAAATTGCCGGTCGAGAAGATCTCGTCCGCAGTGACGAAATCGGAATAGCGTAGCGTTGCCTCTATCACTGTGATGCCGTCACCGCGCAAGACCGGCGTCCTGCCACACGGCGTCCACAGGCGAAGCCTCTGCGCGTTCATGGCGCTTGCTCCGATCACTTCTCCCGCATGACGCCTCGCAGACGGTCTTTGAGCGGGCGGACCAAGTAATCAAGAACCGTTCGCTCGCCGGTGGGGAAAATCACATCCGCGGGCATTCCAGCTGACAACCGATCCTTTACGAACGAGGGTATGTCATCCACGACAACCTGAGCAAGGAAGTACGGTTGCTTGGTCTGTTCGTCGATGAGGCGATCGCGGGAGATACTCTCGACCTGCCCCACAATGATCGGAAGGATACGCGTTTGAAATGAGGTGAACCTGACTTCCGCGGGCATACCAGGCTGGAGATTTTCCGTATCCTGTGGTTGCACGTGCGCCTGCACAATGAGCGCGTCGTGCTCGGGGACCACGTCAACCATGGGCTCACCCGGTTTGACGACTCCGCCAGAGGTAAAGACCCGCAGATTTTGTGCAACGCCTGTGCTGGGAGACACGATGTCCACGCGAGACAGGACGTCCTGCGCGACTCTGACTTTCTCACGAAGATCATTGATCTTCTGTCGCGTTTCGAGCATCGAGCTAGCAACATCCTCCTGGAACTTTTGGCGAAGTTGCCGGATCTGCAGACGCGCTTCTTCGATGCCGTTGCGGGCCTTTGATTCATCCGCAGTTGAGCGCCCAAGCAAGCCTTCCAGGCGGCTCCTTTCGCGCTCGAGCGCCATCAATCGACTTTTCTGGGTTAGCTGATTTTCAAACAAGTGACGGACGTCAACCAATTCTTCATTTACATACTTGAGCTGATTGGCCGTTCCGCTTCGCTCCTGCCTTAGGCCCTCGATCTCCGATCGATATTGATCGATCCTGGCGTCAAGTATTTGGACCTGACCCTTGAGAGAGCCGCACCTCTCGCGAGATTGAGCCACTTGGTCGGCAATTGCCCGCTTGACGTTTGGATCGTCGGCGCGATCAAGCAGCTCCTGGGGAAATGCTATTTCGTCCTGGCCATCCCGTTCGGCGATCAAACGCGCTTCCTGGGCGATCGCTGAATCCAGCTGGTTGCGCTGCAGCTCATATCCAGCCTTTGCCTGCGTAAGGTCCAGTTGGAATAAGACCTGCCCGGCTTGGACGTGTTGTCCCTCGCGAATGCGGATTTCGCGAACGATACCACCCTCCAGATGCTGGACGGTCTTGCGGTTGGTTTGCGCGGACACAACTCCGGTGGCGGTGATCGCACTGTCCAGCCGAGCAAAGGCAGACCATCCACCTAGAACGAGAAAAGTGCCGACGATGACGACGTAGCCGGCTATGGCTGGGACTCTCCAGTCCGGAACGAGGTTCTTCTGCATCGTCGCACCTATCGGACGGCTGTTGCAGCACCGGCGACCGCCGCGATTTTCGGACCGCCCATCAATCGAGAAAGCACCTCAACGCGACCGCCGAACGCCGACACCCGTCCGGCTGCAAGCACGAGCACTTTATCCACCGCCGCAAGCATCGCGGTCTTGTGCGATATAACGACAACGGTCGAGCGCGCTCGCTTCAGCGCCTCGATCGCCTCCATCAACGCAGCTTCGCCTTCCGAGTCCAGACTCGCATTTGGTTCATCGAGTATCACGATCGGTGGCTTTCCATAGAGCGCGCGAGCCAAGCCTATACGCTGCCGCTGCCCACCCGACAGGACAAGTCCACCTTCGCCTACCTGGGTATTGTAACCATCGGGCAAGCCTTGCACCAACTCGTGAACTCCAGCCATTTCGGCCGCAGCAAACAGCTTCTCCTCGTCATGCTCGCCGAACCGGGAAATGTTTTCTGCAAGCGTACCGGAAAACAACTCAATGTCTTGCGGAAGATATCCGATATAGGGGCCAAGCTGATCGCGATTCCAATGAGCCAACTCAGATCCGTCAATTCTGACTTTCCCAACGGCGGGTCGCCACACCCCAACCAACGCTCGTGCCAAGCTGGACTTACCTGCTGCGCTCGGACCTATAATTCCCAAGATCTCACCAGGCTGCAGGGCGAAGGAGAGTTCCCGGATAACGGGCTCCTTTCCGCCGGGGGGGATGACGAGAATATTCTCGACTGAGATCAGGCCTTGGGGCGGACGAAGCGCGATTTTTTCGCCTTCCTCGGGGAGCATTTTCACGAGATTGCTTATCCGCTCGTATGCAGCGCGAGCTGCCAGGAATGTCTTCCATTGTCCGACGGCTATTTCGACCGGGGCAAGTGCGCGCCCCATGATGATCGAGGCTGCAACCATTGCGCCTGCCGAAGTCTCCTGGTTGACCGTCAAATACGCACCAACTCCGAGTATCGCAATCTGAAGAAACGCACGAACGAACTTGCTGAATGCTACAAGAAAACCGGCCCGATCACTGGCGCCCGCCTGCAATTGCAGGCCTTCACTATGTCGATCGGACCAACGGTCCCGCAAGCCCTTGAGCATGCCCATGGCATAAAGCACGTCAGCGTTCCGGAACGTAGCTGCTGCGTACGAATGGGCCTGGACCGAATTGCGAGAGGCGTCCTTCAATTGATTACGCGTCAATAGCTCGTTGGCCAACGCTAACGCAAAAATGAGCAATGCCCCCACGCCGGCCACATAACCGAACCAGGGATGCATAATGAAACATCCAGCGACAAACACAGGAACCCAGGGCGCGTCGCAGAACGCGATGAGGCCTGTGCCAGTCAGGAACTCGCGAATAGTATCGAGGTCTCGTAAAGCCTGCGCCTGGTTTGCACCCGGCTGAACAATCGTGCCGCGCAGGACCGTATCAAACAACGGGCGCTTTGCCTTGTCGGCGAACAGAAGGCCAAGCCTGACAAGGACGGACGATCGGATTTTCTCCAGAGCCGCATACACGATCAGGAGAAAGCCCGCGATCATGGTCAGCGCAACCAGCGTGCCGATGTTTCGACTGCCCAGAACCCGATCGTACACCTGGAGCATGTAGAGGGGGCCCACAAACGCCAGCAGATTTATGAAGAAGCTAAAAACAATGGCCGTTGCGAAGCCAGGGCGAATAGCCTTGGACGCGTCGGCCAAAAAAGATGGACGTTTCGACATGGCGGGCAACTCATAACAACGACTGATAGGCTTGGTCGATTTCACGCCAGAGCAGTTGAGGCGTGGTGCACATCAATTCCGACGATGCTGACCGTCGAGCCATCCGATACGTCGAGATCGTGTGTGTTGGCGCTCATATCATTTGCGGCGTAGTTCACCTGAGCGGTTGGGTTGCCGGTCGCCGCGACCTGGCTCACCTGGGCGTTCGGGTCGCAGGTCGCCGCGACCTGGTTCACCTGAGCAGTCGGGTCGACGGTCGCCGTGACCTGGCTCACCTGAGCGGTCGGGTCGACGCTCGCCGCGACCTGGTTCACCTGAGCGGTCGGGTCGACGGTCGCTATGAGCTGGTTCAGCTGAGCAGCCGGGTCGACGCTCGCCGCGACCTGGTTCACCTGAGCGGTCGGGTCGGCGGTCGCCGCGAGCTGGTTCAGCTGAGCAGTCGGGTCAACGGTCGCCGCGAGCTGGTCCACCTGAGCGGTTGGATCGACGGTCGCTATGAGCTGGTTCACGTGCGCGGTTGGGTCGACGGTCGCTGTGGGCTGATTCACCTGAGCGGACGGGCCGACGGTCGACGTGACTTCGGGCTGTAGATCCGACACCGGCGTCTGGGTCGCGTCAGCCAGACTTGTCACGTTAGGGATCAAAGGAGTGGTGGTGGTCGTATCCGCATGCGCAGCCGCTGTGGTCGGCGCCGTCGAAACATGCTCAGGAGCAGGATGGTCCGGCGTCAGATTTGACGGGGCGGAGGAACTGACAGGATCGTGGGTGACGGTTCGTTCAGCCTGTTCCCCGGCGGCAATCGGGAAGCCGTCAAGCTGCTGCGGGTGAAAATCCGCCAGCTTCAAATCGAAATCATGCTCGGCACGGACTACGTCATGCGCCGAACAGGCAGCCACACTATCGTGATGAGATGACTCGGGAAGGGGACCAAACGGCTTGGCCACCAAGCCAGCAATCGCCGGCTCATTGAAATGGTGAACGGCGTCCTGCCCGTCAAGATGGAGCGCCGCCGCAGCCAAGACGGACCGATCATCCGTGCCGTGAAACGCCTGAAAATTTTGCAGCAAGCTGTCGTCGGCGACAGCCTGTCCAATATGTGGACAGTGCTCACCGTGGGCGGGCTGTGCATGATCGAGTGACACGAGATCATCAGACGGCTTGCTAAGCGAACCGCCTATCGCCAGGCTATCCCAAACTGAGGCGATTACGATTGCGGAATATGTCGCCGCAAGATCGTGACGATCGAGAAACCACCCGAAGGACTTCTCCGGCCGGCTGCCGTCGTCGGCAGTCGCATTCAGTTCACTGCTCTTGACGTAGCCCGTGACCACCAGGGCGGCCAACAGTGTGGCGGGATGCAGAAAAACGGTCGATCGCGACGGATGCTGCTTCGGTAAAACGTACGGATGGGAATCCAGCAACTCCCGCACCAACCTCTCGAAGTTTCGGCCGCGAAGTACTGCTTCGGTGAAATTCGAAGCGACAACGTATTCGCCGTCGATGCGGGCAAAGTGAACGATTACCTCTTCGTTGTCTTGCCGGAAGAAAACAAACCAGGGCTCGCCCTCGTCGGTGAGCCCACGATCTGTTGAAATCCCAACTCCGGATTTTGTCAGGGCATCTTCCACCCTGTAGAATTCCGCCAGCTCCGGCTGGCTCCAATCGCCTCGCTCGTAAGCCCGAAAAAAGGTAAGAACCTGATTACTTTGCAACATGAAAGTACTCAGCCCAATGGTGAACTCGCTACGTAACACAACCGCTCATCATCGATGCGGCCAAGCTCCCCCAGGGTCGGAAAGTACAATCGAAAGTGTTGATGCCCCTAGGGCCTACCTCTTGTCGCTCTTTCCGAACAATATCGAATGGGTGACCGGATCATAGCACCTTAGTAGATTTCTGACGAAAACCTTCGGCTCTACGCCCAAAACCTCGGCCCACACTAAATATCGGTCGGGGGGTATCCGGCCGCGCCCTGACTCCAATTGAGAGATGAAGGTGTAATAATTCCCGCCCACCTTCTCAGCCATCTGGCGCTGCGACAACCCCCGCCTTTCCCTCAGCTCTTTGAGCCAGAGGCCCGCCTCTTTACGCAACTCAACAACCTCTGGCGATGAAATTTGCTGATGGCTTGAATACATCACTCCACCAATGAAATTGCCCCAAATCACTGGCCGGCGGGGCGTGAAAAAATTGGCAACCGTGTATAGTGTTTTTGCTACCAATTGTAAATATCCATGCCGCCAGGAATTTGTCTCCGTGAGAATACGGACGTGACCCAAATACGGACGAGGGGCGGAAATCTACCCCGCACATTCAATACAAGGAAAAACACCAAGCGCCTCGATCAAGATCGGCGGTGGCAAAACCCGGCCCAAGGCGCAAGCCGGGCGTCCCAAGAAGGCCAACGGCTCAAGATGCGAGATCGTGCGCCGCAACTACCCGGACCGTGACCATCCGAAGCTGCTCGAGCACATCGTCGACCAGCCCGCAAACGCAGCAGCAACGGCAGTTCGTAAGTCGCACGTCGGCGGTGGCGGATGACCTTCTAGCCCAACGAATCGATACCCGGATTTGTGAGCAAGACGGAGGAGCCGCAACGCTGTCGCGCGGCTTCCACTCTCATTCGCCATTGTCGCGTCGAAGTCTGCGCACCACGGCCAACAGCGGCGTCGGAAAGTACGAGCCTGATCGCACCGGTTTCCGAGTTGAAATATAGACTACCCCCTATTTTTTTTGTGATCGAGGGCGAAAGGGCACCGCAGATTCCGCTTGCGTCGATGGCTAAGCAGTATTAACTTTACTGTACACCAGACAGCCCGGGGTATTGCGTACCGGTCTCAGTGTCGGTCCCCGCTCCGGCTACTCCGGAGCGGGGTCTGCCTTCAAGGATGGAGGGAAAGAATGGAACGGTTGTACCTGGGCATCACTGTTACCAGCACGTTCACGCTGGTCACGATGGCGTTGATTCTAGTGTTCATGCGATAAGGCCGTCTCAAGTTGCTGGCATCTCGTCTTTATCCCTCAGGCGGCATGAGTATTGCTCACATCAAGGCAAACAGGATGACGCGAGCAACCAGCACGATGGCGCCTTCCTCAATCTGTTTTGCGAGGAGCTTGTCTGCGAGTAGTTGTAGCCAAAAGTTTTTCTGCTGAGGCTTTGCTTCGAAGCGTCCACGAAATGGCCGAACGTTACTGAACTTGACGATCTTCGTAGGCGGGTGCGGGAGGCCGAAGAGAGAGCGCGTGCTAGACGGTGGCACACATCATCCAATCCAGCTACCTCGAAGATGTGACTGGCTGGAATTATCATCAGCCTTGGCGGCGTTCTACCTTAGACGACAGCATTGAACGAAATGACTTCACCTCCGAGCCCATTTTTTTTCGTGCAGACTCGCTATTTTGAATCGCCCGTTGAAGTGTCAGTCTTCGTCAGGTTGGGAGAGTGATATGAGGCGTCAATCTTTTGCAACGGTTCTTATTGGGAAGAATATTTTAGTCAGAGAAGGTATTGCCCAAATCCTGCGTGCGGGACGTTTCCGGATCCTGGCTTCGGTATCAAGCGTGGATGAATTGCCGAGCATGCTTCAATCGCCCCAGCCGCTGTTTCTCATTGTCCAAGCCGGAGATCATTTCGATCTCGCGGCAGAACACATCGGGCTGGTGAGGGATCAGCATCCGGGTGGACGCATAGCGATAGTGGCCAATCGCGATCGGCCCGCCGAACTGGCTTTGGCATTTCGGGCGGGCGCCAACGGTTATTTCGTGAACGTCAACTGCTGCGATGCGTTCATCAAATCGATCGAACTAGTGGCGATGGGTGGGACAGTCTTCCCGCCGGCATTTCTATCGTTCGCTCTCGATACCAAAACTGACCACGGAAGCAAAGCAGCGATCCACGATGAAAACGAGGGGGCGATCTGCGTCACCACGGACGACACGGTCGCGCCGCAGCTCTCGCCGCGGGAGAAATCAATTCTGCGCTGCCTGATCGAAGGCGATTCCAACAAAACCATAGCCCGAAAGATCGATATCGCCGAGGCCACGGTGAAGGTCCACGTCAAGGCGATCTTGCGCAAGATCCGGGTCCAGAACCGGACACAAGCGGCAATTTGGGCAATGAACCATGGGGCGCTGGCACGTGCAGAACTGAGCGATGCGCCGCCCTCAGACCGCGACATCGACCGACGAACGCCGGAGGTCATCGACGTCATCTCCAATGTCAAGCAAATTGAGGCGCCGGGCTCACGTGAATTGATCAACGGCCAGGGTAATCACGTTGGCGCACCTCGCATCGCCAGCTTCGAGGTTGACGTTCGAAGGTCAGAAGCACTGTTCCGCAAAAACCTCAGTTGAAAGACGTAACGGGCGGGGACGGTGCACCAACTGAGCCGTGCCGCCGACTTTGTCTGGCGATGGCGGCACGCGTTCATTGGGCAGGCACACCGATTTGGTGGGCCCGTCACTCTGCGCCTCCGACGCGTCGTGCTGCCACACAGGACCCAGCGCGGACTCGCCACCAGGCGGGTCCGCGTGCTGGCGGCGATACCCTCGACAAATTGATCCACTGTTTGCAGTTAAGTTGCCCGTCGCCATAACGCTGCTGACCCGGAGTAAGCGTTTAGCTGAAGCCGTTCAGGTTTTGAAGTTCCAGGGCATGAGCGCGTCGATCTGAGATCGGCCAGCCCTGAGCGACGATCCGTTCGAGAGTCTGTGTCAGCCAAGCGTGCGGATCGACGTCAGGAGCGATCATTCCCGGCACCTGCGCCTTGCGGCCAGGGCCCTGGGGTCGGAAGTGCAGGACGCATCCGTGTGGTCTCGGGCGTGACCTTTGTGCCGAGCGAATTGCGTGGGTGCGTGTTGGAGACGACAATGCTTTTCAGGAGGCCCCCATGCCGACGCTTACGTCCGGAGTACCCTTTTTTGCACACCGACGTCAGCGCCAAAGGCGATCGTGCCGCCCCATAGGGGGACGATAGGTTCGATGCGGGAGCGGATCGCATTAGTACACGCACTGTCGGACGTAATAGCCGCCGCTCACCCGTATCCACTGACATGAGCTCGGTGGAGGCTCCTTGATGATGAAGAATCCATGATAGTCGATATCGGTTGGCGCGGTCAGGCCGCGCCAGAACACCGCATTCGCGTTGGATGAGCTCAGAGTCATCGCTGCCGAGAAGCAGACCAGGGCGGCACAGAGCGGAATGAGTGTTCGCATCATCATTTTCCGGTTTGGAATGCCTGCAGTCGCGCGCTCATCCTGATCGGTCCGCGAGCGGCTCGCAAGCCCCATCGCACTGCACCATCAAAGGACCAGCGGAAAGCCCTCACGCCGCAAGCTTCACCCCGTGTGCGAAATCCCAATACAGCTTTCTTGCACGCGCATAAAAGCGCCCGGGCGAGAGTTGCCGGTCGTCGATCCGGATCACGGGCGCGACCTTGGCGAAATTGCCGGTCGAGAAGATCTCGTCCGCAGTAACGAAATCGGCATAGCGTAACGTCGCCTCTATCACCGTGATACCGTCGCCGCGCAAAAGCTCGATGACGCGCTGCCGCGTGATTCCGTTCAGGAAGGTGCCATTCGGCGCCGGCGTATAGACAACGCCTGCTTTCGCCATGAACACGTTGGAATTGCCGAATTCCGCAACGTTACCGAGCATGTCCAGCATCAGGCAATTCTGGAAGCCGCGCGAGGCAGCCTCCCTGAGCGCACGGGAGCTGTTCGGGTAAAGGCAGGAGGCCTTGACGTCGGCCGGCGCGCATTCGGCGGTCGGTCTGCGGAACGGCGACAGCGTAATCGCGCTGCCGACAGGCGCCGGGATCGGCGATTCGTAGATGCAAAGGCACCAGTCCGTCGTTTCCGGATCGAACAGCACACCGCCGCCGATGCCGTTCTGCGGCCAGTACATCGGGCGGATGTAGAGTTCGGCATTGGCCGGGAAACGGGCGATACCTTGACGCGCCAGTCCGAGCCACGTGCCGAGATCGACGATCGGCTTGAGCCCGAAATTGAGTGCGGATTGATTGACGCGGGCGCAATGACGATCGAGGTCGGGCATGACGCCTTCGAAGGCGCGCGCGCCATCGAACACTGTCGAGGCGAGCCAGAGCCCATGGGTGCGTGGCCCCATGATCGGCAAATTGCCCTCGTGCCACTCGCCTCGGAAGAATGTCCATGTCCTCGAATGGCTGACGGGCTTGGTGTTGGGAACCATGACGAACCTCCATTCTGGGACGACTGAGTTTATGGTCCGTAGATCACCAACTCGGAATCCGACAGATCGGCAAGGTCGCGGCGCGGAAACACCTTCGGCGCGGGTTCCGACAGCGCCTGATCCCACGCCGCACAGGTTCGCGCCTCGTAGCGGTTGAGCTTGCGCCATTGCGGCAGGACCCCGCGCGGGGCCTCGACCCCGGAGTGGCTGCATCACCAGCCCCGCGCTTTCAATTAGAGCTTCGTTGATCTCATTGACAAAAATTGGGTTCGTTCTGCACATTTTAAACTTTCTGCGAGGCGTCCGCTGCGCTGCTCCAGGATCGAGCGTCGCACCAGCCTGTCCCGCTTCACCTGCAGGCATATCGCTCAACCCGCTTGAGGCTCTGGACAACCGCAAGAGCGGACTCCCTCGGAATCAACCAGCCCTCGCCGCCGATAGCGAGCCAAGCAGGTCGTTGGCGATCGAACAGCAGCAAAAACCCAGCTCGCGTTTCCGAGGAACTGGGTTTGGTTTGCAGTTGGCCTGCTTCGACCTGGCGGGGGCAGTGTTCGCCGCTCGGAATAAATGAGCGAGTGACGCCTGCGATCCCAAGGCGCAAGGTGTCAGCGCGTTCGCTTTTTCTCGCGGCTGACCCGCCCTTCCCTTCGCCGTTTTCGACTTGCAGGACCGGACTTGTCGGGGTTCGGTAAAGGACAAGCTTCCATGAAGCTCCTGACTGCCCGATCAAACCGTGCCACCGCGCGCCGCTGATATCGACCCAAATCCGTCAGGACCGGGAGGGCCCGGAAAACAGCCTCAGTGGTCCGGCGCGGTTCGTCGGCGGGCAGTCTACGATAGTGTTTCAGCGACTTAGACACCCTCACGCCGGGCCGATGAGTTAATACCGTATGATCATCGAAATCTTCGATTTTCGCAAATAGGTGGGGCGGCGGCTTGTCGACACAGCCTTGTGCGTAGACCCGTTTGATCATCTCGATCTTCGCTTGCGCCAGCCGCTCGAGCATAAGCTTAGATTGGGCTAGCGCGATCGCGCGCTCCGCGATCAATGGGTCGTTCGTGGCGCCGCTGAGGGCGTTGGCCAGCTCACGGATCCGCTTCCCCTCCCCGCTGTTGCACGGCATGGCCGAGCTGAGCCCGTGCCGAAATGCGTTGCGGCTCGCCCGTTTTTTACCACCGGCCGTCTTCGGACCAGAGCTCCTTTTCGCGTTTCGTCGGTTTGCGGCAATTTGTCGGTCGCTCGCCATTGCATCAATCCTCCTGCATGGACGACAGGCGGTAAGTTGCGCCATCTCTCAACATCATTTCCGACGCACGCCTGCACCTCGCCGCAAGCTCCTGACGATGGTCGATTTGCCGCAACGCGCGCTCGCGTAGAACCAGAAGCTCGCCGGCGGTCAAATCAAGCCGCGTAATCGCTACCGCCGCCCCCATCGATATTCTCCGGTTTAAGCTGCAACATCGATTCTGAAACTCACTGATTGAGGAAGCCCAAATGTGAGTCAAATCCGCGGGCCGTTGGTATACCCGGCGGCCGATCACTCCTCCGCTCCGAAAAGCGAACCTTCGCTCATCCACCATTCTCACCGATGAACTCGACGGCCGCCGTTTTCAATGCGTCCCGACCGTTGAGCCGGCTTCAATGCGGGAGCACGCACGGAATCATCTGCCGATCGTGCCGGCCGATAGATTTGAAAGTCGGCATCCGTTGTCACCAATGTGCGATCGTTTACGACCTCGGTCATCCGAACGAGGCAAGCATCTGCGAAACTCATGGCACCTGCGAATATTTCTCTAGCAGCTTGAGCCCGGTGTCCGGATGATCGGCAAACCGGTAACTGCAAATAAGAACGCCGCGACGGACCAATAATACGACAGCTAAAATTCCGCGTCCGCCGAGGAGGTGAAAGGTCTCAGATAAGGCAGCCTCGGATGTCATCCACGGAGGCAGGAAACGCGATGATTGTTTCGCGGCCCAGGCGTCGGCCGGCTGTGCACTTCAGCGCCGTCTACCTCGATAGCTTCTTGCTTGGCTTGCGAAATCGCACACCGCCTCCTCCGCCGTTTTCGTCAATGAACTCGACGCCGGCTGATTCCAATGCACGGCGGATCGCCTGATCGTTAGCCGCGGTCAAGGAAGTCTCACCGTCACTGACTTCCGCGCGACGAATGGTATTAGCGCCGAGCGTGGAAGCCTGTGCCAGTTCGGCGGCGCTCCACCGGACCAGCGCTCTACCAGCCCTAATTTGAGCTCCAGACAGCTTACCGACCATGTTGACTTTTAACCTAAATGGGTTAAAATAACCCATGTGGAGCTGATTCGCGTGTTGGAGGATGTTGGATGAATTCGGCTATTGGGACAAAGCGTTTTGTGGATCGGCGCGCCTTCGTCGGCGGCTCCGATGCCCGCATTATCATGGGCGACAATGCGCCGGCGCTGCTCCGGCTCTGGCAGGAGAAGCGGGGCGAAGTTGAGCCGGAAGATCTGTCGGGCGATCTGCTGGTCCAGCTCGGAAATGCCACCGAACAGCTGAACCGGTACTGGTACGAGAAGAACACCGGGCAAGCCGTTGGCCATGTTCAGCGCCGGGTCATGCATCCGGTGCACCGCTGGATGGCGGCAACGCTCGATGGACGGATCGAGGCGACCGGCGCGGTGTTTGAGGCCAAGTTCATGCTGCCCTGGAATTTCTCCGAAGAGGCGGCCGCCGAGAAGCATATGGCGCAGCTGCAGCACAATATGTGGGTGACGGCGTCGCGGACGGCCGTGCTGTCGATTATCACGGGCGGCGGCAAGTGGGTGGAGATGACCATTCGGGCCGATCCGCTGTACCAGCATCTGCTGCTCACGGCGGAGAAGAAGTTCTGGCGCTGTGTGGAGAGCGGCGAGCCGCCACATCTGTTCGGAATCGAGCCGCCGAGGCCGCGACCAGAGGCGGTCCGGGTGGTCGACATGAGCAGCTCGAACGCCTGGGCCGCTTTTGCGGCGATCTACCGGCGCACCCGTGACGCCGCCGGGGAGCACGAGCGCGCCAAGATCGAGCTCAAGGCGCTCGTGCCCGAAGACGCCAAAGAGGCCTCTGCGCACGGCCTGCGGGCCAAGCGCTCGAAATCCGGCGCGATCAGCTTTGAGCTGTTAGCCGGACCATAGGCGCTCTCTTGCTTTGACAGGCATCGACATGCAGCGATCGAGCGAAAGCATCAGTCAAATTGCCGGCGCCCTTGCGAAGGCGCAGGCCGCGCTGGAAAACCCGGAAAAGGCTCTCACCGCAACAATCGCCTCGCCTTTCCCGCGGGAGCAGCCGCGGACATTCCGCTATGCCTCGCTGGCGAGCGGTCTTGAGATCGTCCGGAAATGCCTGACCAAGCACGAGATCGCCACCGTCCAGGCGACTTCGATCGAGCCGGAGACCGGGCTGATCAAGCTGACCACCACTCTCCTTCACACCTCGGGGGAATGGATCGCGTCCGACTGGCCGGTGTGCCCGGTCGCCGAGACCGCCGCCCCCCATCGCATGGGCGCGGCCCTCACCTACGCCCGCCGCTACGCCCTGTTCACCCTGGTCGGCATTGCCGGGGAGGATGATCTGGACGCACCCGATCTGGTGGTGTCGGCCAGTCCCTTGCAAGCCGCAAATGGCCCGCCTGCGGACCGATCAACCCCTCCCGGGTCCGCCTCGCCGTCGCCAGCGCTGGCGGGCAACCGGACTGCGCCGACCTTCGCGAGCCGCGTGCGCGAACGGCGGCACAAAGCGGTCGAGCTCACGCCTGAAGACTCAGCGCGCCTGCGTGACCAACTGGCCGGTGAAGTTGAGCAGTTCAGGGATGCCAATTCGCTGACAGCCTGGGCGTACCGGGCGCTTCCTCTCAAGAACCCACTCTCAATCTCGGACGCGCAGGCCGTCGAGTCAGCCTTTGAAGCCAAGCTCAGGCTGCTTGAGCAACCGCAGACCGTCTCCGCGGCGAGAGATCAGAGCTCGCCCGGTACTGAATGCGAGCCGATACGGGCGGAATCCAGCAGCGACACGGTCGTCGTGCGCAGCAAGCCAGTCCGTCAGCGCAATCGCCCCCATCTCAAATTTGTCACCACACAGCCCTGCCTGATCTGCGGTCGTACGCCCTCCGACGCTCATCACGTCAAGTTCGCCGAGCAGCGCGCGGTGGGCCGCAAGGTCAGCGACCGATTTACCGTTCCGGTTTGCCGGCTCCACCACCGCGAACTTCATCGGCGCGGCAATGAACGGGCCTGGTGGCAAGGCTACGGCATCGCGCCGTTGGATGTCGCTGCCGCACTTTGGGAGAAAACGCATGCCCTTGAGACCGCCGGCCCAGACGAGTTCGACGGGAGTGCGAACGGCGCCCGATTCAACGCGGCTGCGACGCGCGGCGGTCAAAATAACGAAACGAACCCAGTTTAGGGCCGAAGACGAATGACCTCCTTTCGACAGCTCGAATCCAACCGTCGCAATGCGCGTCTCAGCACCGGTCCGGTGACGGCGGACGGCAGGAAGCGGTCACGGCAGAATGCGGTCCGCCATGGGTTGACCGCCGAAACCGTGATCGATGCGCTGGAAGACGCGGAAGATTACGCCGCGTTCGAGATGACCATCACCGCGGACTTTGATGCGCAATCGTCGGTCGAGCGCGAGCTCGTGCTCCGATTGGCAAGCCTGCTCTGGCGCCTCCGTCGAGCGACCGCCATTGAGAGCGGGCTGTTCGAGATCCAGGCCCGGCAGTTGCTCCAGTTTCGGCAACGCCGGCAAGCACAGAAAAAACCTCAGGAAACAGTCGAGGCGCTGTGCCGTAGTGCCATCTCGCTTGAGGCTGCGGCGCAGTTTCCGGAGCACAACAACGCTGATGTTGAGGGATCGGCCTCCATGACGGTGTCGGAGGGCGATACTGATGGAGTCACCTGCGCTTTCCTGCGCCTGTCGAACCTGCCCAGCTACCCGCTCGATCGGTTGAGCCGGTATGAAGCGACACTTTGGCGGCAAGCCTGTCAGATCTTGTTTTCGCTGCAATTTCTGGAGCGCCGCAGGCCTTGGGAGCGAATGAGACCTCACATAAGGTGATCGTACCGGATGATGCTAAATTAGGAACGGCTGACGTCGGTTTCGGGTCTTGGCCGCGTGAAAACGTTTCGTTGCGGGGTGGCGCCGCTTGGAACAGCCCCGTGGGGTCCGGATTGGCGCCCAATTTCCGGCGAGGCGCCGGAAGCCAGCCGAATGGCTTGCCCGAGCCGCTGTGATCGATGATGAGGTTGGCGGCACGCGCGCGACAGCGCTCCTACCTCATGCCTTAATCGCCGCGATCAGCGTACCAGCACCCATGATGTTCATCACGCGCGTGAGATTGTAGGCGAGCACGTGCAGCGCCATTTCAGTGGCGACCTTCGGCAAGCGCTTCGTCAAGAAGTGCGTCGCGCCCATGCGCATCTTCAGTGTGCCGAACGGATGCTCGACCGTCTCGCGACGGCGACGCATCGCCTGAGGATCAGCGTCGAGCCGCCTCTGGGCATCCTCCATGACGTACTCATGCTCCCAACGAGAGATGACGCGGTTTTTGGCCGTGGTGCAGCGCGCCTTCAGTAGGCAACTCCCACAAGCTTTCGTGACGTAGCGCCTAATGGTGCGTTCGCCATCCACTGTTGTGAGCCAATATGCCAGCAACTCCCCAGCCGGGCAGCGATACACATCCTGTTTGGCCAGGTATGCGAAGTCGTGCTTTCCAAACTTGCCCTTCGCCTCCATGCCTGTCGTGTTTGGCTTCGGTAGAGTCACAAGGATATCAGCGTCGGCGCAAGCCTTGATCTCTTCGCCTGTGTAATAGCCGCGATCGGCCACGCCTCGAGCTTGTCGGCGCCGAGCACGGCCTTGGCCTGTTTGCCCATGTTTGCCAGTTGAGCGCGATCCGAGCCGCTATTAGTTACTTCGTGCGCGATGATGAGGTGATGCTCGGTATCTACGGCAATCTGCACATTGTAGCCAACGACGCCCGAGCCACGGCCACTCGTTGCCATGGACCGACTGTCGGGATCGGTCAGCGAGATCTGTTGATCTGGTGATGCCAGCATCGCCTCTTCGTAAGCTTCGAGCTTGTGCATCTCGCTCTTGAGCTTGGTGAGCTTTTCCTTCAGATGCGTCGTCTTCGCGGCGAGAGTCTCAGATGGCTCCTGCAGATCCGCCGTGTCGAGCTGTGCGAGATAGCGCGACACGCTCTCCTCCAGTTGCTGGCGACGGCGCTCGACCTTGCCCTTTGTGAAGTTCTTGTCACGCGTGTTGACCGCCTTGAACTTCGATCCGTCGATAGCGACGCTCGCTTTCGTCAGCAATCCCATCCGCCGGCAAAGCTCAACGAACTTCGCGCACACCTTCTTGATGCCGAGGCCGTTGTCGCGACGAAAGTCGGCGATCGTCTTGTCGTCGGGCGAAAGCCGTTGTAACAGCCAGATCACCTCGAGATTGCGTCTTGCCTCCCGCTCCAGCCGGCGGCTCGACTGGATGCGGTTTAGATAGCCGTAGATGTACAGCTTGAGCAGCACCGCTGGATGATAGCCGGGTCGCCCGGTCGCCGACGGTTCGATGTCCTCAAAACCCAACCCGTCGAGATCAAGTTCTTCGACAAACGCATCGACAACGCGAACAGGATTGCTCTCACCGACCCAATCATCGAGACATTCCGGTAACAACGTCGATTGATCGCGATCCGCGCCTTCAATGAACCGTCGCATCGATCGTCTCCGAAAACCCCGAGACGATCTCTATCTGACTCGTCGTTTTCACGCAGCCAGGGTCAATTGCGACGGATTTAGCGGCGGTTGTCGGATGGTTGATGTCCGCTTTGCGCCGAAAGCGCCGAAGAAGGCCACGCCGCGCGGAAGATGTCGGCTCCGGCGTAAGGAACCAAAGATGCGAAGCGCGTCGACTCATGCCTCCGGAAAGCTGCCAAGTTGCCACGGAGGAAATCCCAGGGTTGGCGGCCTCGGTGTTGATATCGGTCTGGTTCGGCTGAACTATCACTTCAGCGGCTTCGGCACTGCCTATGCAGCGCCGGTGCCACGCTACTGAGCATTGCCCGCACGAGTTAGCTGTCCTGGCCAAGATCTTCGGTGAACCGGCCCACCGCACGCCGTTGCCGGTTCGACAAATCGACGCGGTAAGTCGTGCGTCCGCCTCCGGTGCTCTGTGCTTACCGAATCCATGAACTGCCCAAGCTTCTTCACCAGTTAGGACCGCGTTGGGGCTCATGAGCGATTGAGCAGCCGGTCCGGCCGGTCGGAAAATTCGGGCCGAGGAGTCGCGGCGGGACAGGCTTCAAACCTGCAAGTCAAGAGTTTGCGTGCGAATGCGAAGGGGCCGCGCAGGACGAACCACCTGCGAGTCCTCTGTTCATTTCTCGTTTCGGTGGTGATAAAGCTCCCTACGCGGGGACCGGTCCTATTTCGCCGGACCCGTCACGGCTACGACGACAGTTCATTTGCGTCTTGAAAATTCCCATCGATGATGGTGATCGAGGATGGCGGTCGTTTCAAACCGGCCGCAAAACAAGTTCCAGAGTACCGGTATTGGTTACTTCGGACGAATATTGATGAACCTTCCGCAGCTGTTCAACGTTTTAGTTGGCGATATGTCGATTGCGGAGCCGCATGCAAACCACGCTTTCGCAGAGAACCTGAAGCACTCGAGATTTCGTAAACACACAGAATGTTTGGTGATGCATCAGCAAATGCTTGTCATGTCCGACCGCACAATTTGCAAAGATGATGCTGGACAAAGGAGTTGCCGATTCGTCGGCAATGGTTCCGACGACGGACTCGGACTATGATCCGATGCCGCGAAATAACAACAAGCGATGTCGATGCAGTCGCCGATCTTCTGGCACGTGGCTTTGCTGAACGCTCGCGCGAGTACTGGATAGGCGGCCTTCGCCGTCAGTTCGCGCGCGATGTGCCCGAGGGTTTCCCCCGCCTGGGCTATATGCTTGACAATGCGGAGAAGCCTGTTGGCGTTCTGCTTGTGATCTATACCGCACGCGACCACGATGGCGGGATATCGATCCGCTGTAATCTTTCGAGCTGGTATGTGGAGCCGGGCTTTCGCAATTACGCGACGATGCTGAGCACTGTCGCACAGCGCCACAAGCACGTCACCTACGTCAACATCAGTCCGGCACACTGGACTTGGCGGACCATCGAAGCCCAAGGATTCCGTGCATATTGCAGCGGCTTGTTCTTCTCTTTTCCGGCACTCTCGCGCGCCGCGAAAGGCATGCGCGTCGAAGTCGTCCACCACGACGCCCGGACGATCGATGGGTTGTCCGAAGCTAACGTCGCGCTGCTTGCGCGTCACGCGGCCTACGGCTGCCTCAGCCTGGTGTGCAGCGCGGCGGACGGCGCCTGCTCTCCCTTCATCCTGCAGCCGCTACGAGTGCGCCGCATCAAAGTCCCGGCAATGCAGCTGATCTATTGCGCCGATGTGGCCGACTACGTCACCTGCCCGGCTCCATCGGACGGTTCCTGCTCCGGCACGGCCGGATCTCGGTTGCTCTCGACGCCAACGCCTGCATCAAGGATATGGTCGGCTTCTACAGCCAGTCGCGCGGCCGCAAATACTTCAAAGGTCCACAGCGTCCGCGGCTTGCCGACCTGTCGGACACCGAGCTCGCCATCTACGGACCGTAACCCATGCAGTGTCCGCCCCGGACCCGGCCCACAGCCACCCCAGGTTGGCGAACGCTCGGCGGCGCCTACGGACGCGAGAACGTCATTCTTCTCGCCAGTCGCCACCTTAGCAAATGGCAACCAAGGTGTGGCGGTGCACGAACTATAACCATAGTGGTTCTTGGACCAGACGATCCGCGGCTCGGCGACACTAATCCGGAAGACCCGACCCACCGCGGCCTACCGCGAAAGTGGTAATCCAGGTTATAAATAGTTTGTTGCGTTGCTCGACCCAATTCAGCGCCGGTTGTATAGAAGCGCACTGCGTTGGTTCGCGGCAGACGCGGGGCCTTACGAATGGTGCTGGCGAAGTCGCTGATGTGGTTTGGCGCTGTCGTGTCCCCTAACGCGCGTGGTGACGCGCAACGGGCGTCCTCGGTGCGTACAGACAAGGGCGAAGGGCCGAGTTCCTACAATGCGCCGCACCTCGCTCGCAACGCGGCGAACTTTACCGCGCTGACACCACTTACTTTCCTGCCTCGCGCTGCCACGGTCTATCCCGACAAGCTTGCGGTCGTTCATGGCGCCACCCGGTTCACTTATTGCGAGTTCTACGACCGCTGTCGGCGGCTCGCCAAGGCGTTGCGCGGCCGCGGCATCCACACAGGAGATACTGTCGCCGTTATGGCGCCAAACATACCGGCACTGCTCGAGGCGCATTACGGCGTGCCAATGGCAGGGGCGGTTCTGAATGCGTTGAACTATCATCTCGACGCTCGCTCTATCGCCTTCATCCTGGCGCATGGCCAAGCAAAGCTATTGATCGCTGACCGCGAATTCGCACCTATTGTCAAAGCCGCGCTCGAAGAGCTTGGCCGTCCGATTCACCTGGTCGAAATCGACGATGTCCCGGGTAGCGCGTCGCTCGGCGGGACTGAATACGAGGCTTTCCTCGCCGAAGGCGATGCAGCTGACTGGGCTATGCCGCGGGACGAATGGGAGCCTATCGCCCTCAATTACACCTCAGGCACCACCGGCAACCCGAAGGGCGTCGTCTATCATCACCGCGGCGCATTTTTGAATGCCATCGGCAACGCGATCACCTTCAAACTCGATCGCGATTCGGTCTATCTGTGGACCTTGCCGATGTTCCATTGCAACGGCTGGACCTATACCTGGGCCGTGACCGCAGTCGCCGGCACCCATGTCTGCTTGCGCCGCGCCAATCCGGCGCCGATCTTTGCGGCGATCGCCGAGCACCATGTTACCCATCTCTGCGGGGCGCCAATCGTCCTGAACCTGCTGGTGAATGCGTCGGAAGCGCTGAAGCGCCGCTTCGACCACGTCGTTGAAGTCGCGACCGGGGGGGCGGCCCCGCCGTCCGCGGTGATCGAGGCGATGGAGCAAATGGGCTTTCGCGTCACCCACCTCTACGGTTTGACCGAAAGCTATGGCCCGACCACGGTCTGTGCCTGGCAAGAAGCCTGGGCCGACCTGCCGATAGCGCAGCGCGCGGCCCGGATGGCGCGTCAGGGTGTGCCCTATCTGACGTTCGACACTCAACGTGTTGTCGACCCGGAGACGATGACCGACGTCCCAGCGGACGGTCGCGCGTTGGGTGAGCTTGTCCTACGCAGCAGCACCTTGATGAAGGGGTATTTGAAAAACCCGGCCGCCACTGAAGCGGCCTTTAAGGGCGGCTGGTTCCATACCGGCGACCTAGCCGTCCGCCATCCCGACGGTTACATCGAGATCAAGGATCGCTCTAAAGACATCATCATCGTGGGCGGCGACAACGTCTCCTCGCTCGAGATCGAGGAGGTCCTCTACCGCCATCCGCAGATCATGGAAGCGGCGGTCGTCGCCAAGCCCGACCCGCTCTGGGGCGAGATTCCCTGCGCCTTTGTTGCGCTCAAGCCGGATGTCAACCCGGTTCCGGCCGTGGACATCATCGCTTGGTGTCGCGCCAATCTGGCGCAGTTCAAGGTGCCACGTTGCATCGTGTTCGGGCCTTTGCCGAAAACCTCGACCGGCAAGATCCAAAAATTCGAGCTGCGCGAGCGTGCCAGGGAGATTGCTCCCCAGCCGGAGGACAGCACGTTAAGAAATCTGGACGCCCCTGGCGCACTTGAACGAGCGCTCCAGCGCATTTGCGAGTCGGTGTTGGGTATTTCTCCCGAGTGGTCACAAAATTTGCTGGAATCTGGCGCAGACTCGATAACAGTGCTGAACCTCTTTCTTGAGCTCATGGAGCGCACAAAATGCGATCTACCGCTCGGCGCCCTGATTGAATCCCCGACTATTGCGGGTATTGCTTCCCTGATACGCGGAACTGTTGGCGACGGAGAACCGAAGGCAACGCGCAGCCGATCGCACCCGGATATCCGTCCAGTGACGCCCGCTGACATCGAACCGCTTTGCCGATTTCTCCATCAAGGGCTCACCCGCGTGTCGCTTCCCGCCTGGCGGCGCCTTTTTGACTACCCGTGGCTCGATGACAAGCCGGATCTTGGACACCTGCTCACAGTCGGAAATGAGATTGTTGGATTCCTGGGTGCGATATATGCATCCCGAAAGATAAGGGGAAAGGCTGGCGTTGTCTGCAATCTTACGTCCTGGTATGTGCTCCCCCAATATCGGGGACGGGCGGTCGAGCTTCTCGACGCCGCGATCCGCAAGGAGAACGTGACTTTCACGGCTTTGACACCGGCGCCAGCCGTAGCCCAAATGCTCGAAGCGATGGGCTTCGCTAGATGGAATACGCGCAGGATTGAATTGCCGCCGCTGCTCCATGTCGACACGTTGCGCGAGCGGGGTGTGTTGATCAGTTTCGACCCGGAAAGGGTGCGTCGATCGCTCGACGATGAACAGCGTTTGATCTTCGACGATCATGCGCGCTGCAACTGCCTGCTATTGTCCGCGACCGTCGGACCGGAGCACGCTTTTCTGGTCGTCAAACGTCGCCCAGGAGGTAGAATTAAAATGGCGTACTCGGATATTCTCTATTGCAGCAACCAGACTCTGCTCGCACGACATCTCGAACGCATCAAGCTGGCAATCTTGCGGCGCCAACGGACGCTTCGTCTGGTCTGTGACGAGGGGCTCCTTCCAGAACAACCCCGAGGACGGTCATTCGTGACGACCTACCTCTATCACTCGCCGCTATTTACTGCGAGTGAGCTCGACAAGCTCTATTCTGAAATAGTCTTGCTTCCGGTGTAGTACAAACGCCAAATACGGCGGCGCGTCTGGCGCGGATGAGGATTGGACATGAAAATACAACGTTATCCCTATGCCCAAGTCCCAGCAGAGGTAGCCCGGCAAATTCGAGAGCTCGGCGGCCGACCGCTCAATCTCTACCGAGTCCTTGCGAACGCACCTCCCATGCTGAAGATCTGGGTGGATTTCGCCTACGCCGTCCGCCGTGAATGCAAGACGCCACGGTCCTTGCGCGAGCTGATGATCCTGCGCACCGCTCAGCTCAGCGAGTCATTTTACGAATGGCATCAGCATCGGCGGATGGCGCGAGAGGCAGGCGTACCTGAGCAGCAGGTGGCAGAGCTGACGATGTGGCGATGGTCGGATGCCTTCGATTCAGGGGAGCGAGCGGCTCTTGCTTTCACTGAGGCCATGGTGGCCGGTAGGGTGAATGATGCGACCCATGCCGAGCTCGCCCGACACTTTGATCCCGAAGCCTGCATCGAACTAGCCATGACTGCCGGTTACTACTGCATGGTTCCGCGAATCCTTGCGGCTATCGCTGTTACACCGGAGGGCGAGGCGGATGGCCCGATACCCGAGGCACTTGGGGTAGAGGATAGCGGAGAACGACGGAGAAGGATGCCGAAAGTATCTGGGGAAGCCTCAGCGCCAAGGACTTCGCTGGAGCAATGCGGTCTGCTCGGCGCCTCGGCGACTATGAAGTCACGATCGTCAAAGCGTGCGCGGGGGCTGAGGTAAATTCCACCAAGGTCGCGGCGTCGCTCGACGCGGTCGCCGGCGAAGCACGCCAGGATGTAGGCTATACGCTATGCCGGATTCGCCGGCTGAGGCGCCACGACGACGTGGCGCCGACCAAGCTGATGCTGGCGGCCCCGGGCGGCGCGCAGCAGCGCCTTGTCCACGAGCGCCGTCATGAAGTCCGCCAAAATCTGGGCGGCGTGATTGCAAAGATAGGGGTCATCGTTATTCAAGGTCACTTCGAGCTTTCCTGCGGTGATCTTGCCGGCATCCGGCCGACGCGGGGTCTTGGCATGATTAATTCGCGAGGTCGTCCGCCGCCTAATTTAGGCGGTCCAGTCAGCTGCTGAGTCAGCGGTGCGGACGCCCTCGCTCACATCAGCGTTCCACCTTGCCAGCGTCGTTGTCGTCTAGGAGGTCATTGTCCCGACCGCGAGCAGGATGTGCGCGCAGGTCGAGCTAATCGCTGCGGTAGCTTAAGCGTCGGCATCAGCGCGGTGTTCTCAGTGCGACGCGCCCGGGATCTTCGCGTTAGCCAGCTGCCCGCGAGTTCGCGCATTGTTGCGGTTGGCCAACGACACGCTGGTGTACCTCGCGCCGTGCGTCTGAACACACGCCAGGTGGTAAGATGCGGAGCCGGCGATGGCTGAGACATCTCTAGTAGACGCACTGTCTGACGTAATAGCCGCCGTTCACCCGTATCCACTGACTCGGGCTGGGCGGAGGCTCATTGATGATGAAGTAGCCGTGATAGTCGATGTCGGTTGGCGCGGTCAGGCCGCGCCAGAACACCGCATTCGCGTTGGACGAGCTCAGAGTCATCGCTGCTGAGAAACAGGCCAGGGCGGCACAGAGCGGAAAGAGCGTTCGCATCGTCATCTTCCGGATTGGAGTTGCCGACGACACCCTGGGCGGATGCTGGTGTTGACCTCTGCGACCAGCTTCGATCGAACGGCAGATTGATCCCGATGGCTCAGATCCTATGCGCTTGGACCGCCGCAATTTCGTGTGGATGGCGCGATGCCATACCACCCGCGCCGCAACAGTGGCCTTGAGGGCATCGCATCAAGAGAGCAGAATCGGCTTTGATTTGCTGCGCGCCCGTTCGATCGCAACGATTTGAGCCCATAGAATTTTTGGTGGATTTCGAATGTCAGAAGAGATTCCGCATTGGACTAAGCGAGCACTTCGAACTGCCCGGAAGTTTTGCGTAGATAATGGTCACATTATTGTTGGAGTCGCTGGAGGCCTTGCGTTGGCCATCCTCGTGAGGCGGTAGCGTTTCCTGTTATCCGACTCGTGTCGAGAAAAATGACCGCGGATTGCTATGCAACCCCTCCGACGTCTTGCAAGGCAGAGTTAACCGAACCAGCTCTCGCCTCGCTCGATATCTGGAAAGGCATGCACGAGGGACTGAAGCCAACGGCGCACACGTACACTGACGTCAGCGTCAAACGATCGTGCTGCACCATAGCCCACGAGAGTTGGATGCGAGAGCAGATCTGTTTATTACAAGCACTGTCGGCACAGAGCTGAAAGAGCGTTCGCATCGTCATCTTCCGGATTGGAGTTGCCTGCAGTAGCGCGCTCATCCTGGCTGGTCCTGGAGATGCTCGCAAGTCCTATCGTTCCATCAAAGGGGCCAGCCGAAAGCTCTCACGCCGCAAGCTTCACCCCGTGCGCGAAATCCCAATACAGCTTTCGTGCACGCGCATAGAAGCGCCCGGGCGAGAGTTGCCGGTCGTCGATCCGGATCACGGGCGCGACTTTGGCGAAATTGCCGGTCGAAAAGATCTCGTCCGCAGCGACGAAATCGGCATAGCGTAACGTTGCCTCCACCACCGTGATGCCGTCACCGCGCAAAAGTTCGATCACGCGCTGCCGCGTGATTCCGTTCAGGAAGGTGCCATTCGGCGCCGGCGTATAGACAACGCCCGCCTTCGCCATGAACACGTTGGAATTGCCGAATTCCGCGACGTTACCCAGCATGTCCAGCATCAGACAATTCTGGAAGCCGCGCGAACCGGCCTCCCTGAGCGCACGGGAGCTGTTCGGGTAAAGACAGGAGGCCTTGACGTCGGCCGGCGCGCATTCGGCGGTCGGTCTGCGGAACGGCGACAGCGTAATCGCGCTACCGACGGGCGCCGGGATCGGCGATTCGTAGATGCAAAGGCACCAGTCGGTCGTTTCCGGATCGAACAGCACGCCGCCGCCGATGCCGTTCTGCGGCCAGTACATCGGGCGGATGTAGAGTTCGGCATTGGCTGGGAAACGAGCGATACCTTCACGCGCCAGTCCGAGCCATGTGCCGAGATCGACGATCGGCTTGAGCCCGAAGTTGAGCGCAGATTGATTGACGCGGGCGCAATGACGATCGAGGTCGGGCATGACGCCTGCAAAGGCGCGCGCGCCATCGAAGATGGTCGAGGCGAGCCAGAGCCCATGGGTGCGTGGCCCCATGATCGGCAAATTGCCCTCGTGCCACTCGCCTCGGAAGAATGTCCATGTCCTCGAATGGCTGACGGGCTTGGCGTTGGGAACCATGACGAACCTCCATTCTGGGACGACTGAGTTATGGTCCGTAGATCACCAGCTCGGTATCCGACAGATCGGCAAGCCGGGGGCATTGCGGACCCATGAAGTATTTGCGGCGTTCCCTATAGAGGCCGACGAGCTCCTTCATGCGACCGTTGGCGTCGAGAGCGACGGAGATTCGGCCGCGCCAGAGCAGGAAGCGGCCGATGGCGCCGGCGCAGGCGACATAATCGGCCACGTCACGGCAGTAGATAAGCTGCATCACCGGAGGCGCGATCCGGTTTTTGATGCGCATTGACTGCAGGACGAAGGGAACCACGCGGCCGTCGGCCGCGCGGCACACCAAGCTGAGGCAGCCGTAGGCTGCGTGACGTGCAAGCAGAGCGACGTCAGCTTCGGACAAGCCGTCGACCGCCTGCGCATCCTGCCGGACGACTTCGACGCGCATATCCCTGACCGGACGCGACAACGCTGGAAAGGAGAAAAACAAGCCTCTGCAATAGCGGCGAAATCCCTGCGCTTCGATAGCCCGCCATGTCCGTTCTGCCGGACTGATGTTGACGTAGGTGACGTCCTTGTGGCGCTGCGCGACCTTGGTCAGCATCGGGGCATAGCCGCGAAATGCGGGTTCCACATACCAGCTGGAAAGATTGCAGCGGATGGAGGCGCAGCCGCCATCGTTCCGTGCGGTGTAGATCAACAGCAGAGCGCCGACGGGCGTCCGTTCATGCTCGAGCATGTAGCCGAAGCGCGGGAAACTGTCGGGCGTCTCGCGCACGGACAGGCGCCGAAGTCCGTCGATCCAGTAGTCGCGCGAGCGGATCGGAAAGCCGCGTGTCAGAAGATCGGCGATGGCGCCAAGATCGGCTAATCCTATCTCGCGGCATCGGATCATGGTCCGAACTCACTCGCAATATCCGAGCCGCGTCCTATTCCTGATCATCAGCTTTGGCAAGCGCGCCAGGCGAGCGGATCGAGCGGCAACCAACTTGCGTCCATGGCGCCGCGCGGGCATTCCGGCTGCGGAGAGAGCCGCCTCTCGCGCCCCCAACGGCTTTGAGCGTCCAGCTCGCTGCGACACCATGTAAAGCAACCAGTTGCGGTATATGCGCTTGGCCGGCAGATGCCAGACGTTGTTCAGGTCCTTCGCCACCTGATCGGCTGGAAAGTCGGCGAAAAGCTCCGGGCGTCTGTCGGAAAGGGCTTTCTGTCGGAAAGCGATCAATATCTCTTCCGCCGCCACGCTCAAATAGTCCTTCGGTATTGTCGGACAGACTTCGTTCTCTCCGCGGAGAAAGCGCCCCATGTCTCTTCTATGTTCGCCCAACAGGCTCAGGGATTCGTATTCCGGGTGGCCTTGGAAATGGACGAAAAGGCTATTCTTTTGCTGCTTGACGAAGCAGTCGATCCCCGCCTCCGCCGACCCGGACAGAACCGAATATCCGCAGTTCAGGAGATCCAACTCCCGCACCTCGTTCCATCGAGCGTGCGGTATTCTGAAGGTCGTCGGAACATCCTGCATCAAGGAATGGTGTCTCCTCTTCGTTTGAGCGAAGACACCGAAGCACTTGGCGGGCAGCTTGTGCCGCGCAACGCCGTCCAAGTGCAGGACGGCCCCATGGACGGCCAAGCACGAAAACACCGACGACACGGTATTCTCCCTCGCCCAGTCGGCGATCTCTACGAAGGTGCTCCAATATGGCTCTTCAGTCAGGCTGGCGGCTTTGGGTTCGGCGCCGGTCACGATCACCCCATCCAGCCTCCTGTTCAGGAGATCGTCGATGCCGCGGTAATATCGACGTACGTAATCGCGCCCCCATTCCGAACGGGGGGTCGCTTCCATCGTATAGAAATGCAGCCTGACGAGAAGTCGTCCGGCCGCCGCATCAAGCAGATCGAACAGCTGACGCTCGGTCGACATCAAGGCAGCATCCGACATGTTGTTGATGAGCCCGATGTCGAGACACTCCATCCGCTTTCCGGCTGACGCCTTTGCATAATCGCTTCCGCGCGACCCTCTCGATAAGAGGTGGTGTTCGTACGAATCTACATCAATTAAAACAGCCATCCGAATACCTTCACGGTTGACGAAACATCAATTCGCAGCACAGAGGGCCTGATCGAGATCCGCGATGATGTCGTCGATGTGCTCGATTCCGACGCTCAGCCTGATCATCTCTGGCCGCACGCCGGCTTTGTCCTGCTCTTCGCGCGACATTTGCCGATGGGTGGTCGATGCGGGGTGGCAGGCGAGCGTTTTGGCGTCGCCAATATTGACCAGCCGTTTGCAGAGCTTCAGCGCGTCGTAGAACCGCTTGCCCGCCTCGAAGCCGCCGGCCACGCCAAAAGTCAGCAGCGAACACGCCTGGCCGCCCAGATATTTCTGCGTCAGCGCGTAATAGGGGCTGTCGTGAAAGCCCGCATAGTTCACCCATCCGACAGCGCGGTTGTTGCGCAGGAACTGCGCGACCTTCTCGCCATTCTCGACGTGCCGCTCGATCCGCAGCGCCACAGTTTCGATGCCCTGGAGCAGCAGGAAAGCGTTCATCGGCGCCAGGACGGCGCCAGTGGTCCTCTGGGAGACGGCACGGCAACGCGCAATGTAGGCAGCGGCCCCGTAACGCTCGGTAAAGACCAGCCCGTGGTACGATTTCTCCGGCTCGTTCATCATCGGGAAGCGCCGGCGATGCTCCGCCCATGGGAACCTGCCGCTGTCGATGATAATTCCACCGAGCGTGGTGCCATGCCCGCCCATGAATTTCGTCAGCGACTCCACGACGATGTCTGCGCCATATTCGATCGGCCGGAGCAGGATCGGCGTCGGCACCGTGTTGTCGACGATCAGCGGGACGCCGTGCCGGTGTGCGACGTCGGCCATCGCCTCGATGTCGCAGACATTTCCGGCCGGATTTCCGACGCTCTCGCAGAACACCGCCCTCGTATCGTCGTCGATCAGTCTTTCTACGCTCGCCGGCCGGTCGTCTTCTGAAAACCGGACCGTAATGCCCTGCCTCGGCAGGATGTGCGCGAACAGCGTATGCGTGGTTCCGTAGAGCTGCGGGACCGAGACGATGTTGGTGCCCATCTCCGCGATATTGACCACCGCATAGTTCACCGCGGCCTGACCACAGGCCACGCTGAGTGCCTCGATGCCTCCTTCCATGGCCGCGACGCGTCTCTCAAGCACCGCATTGGTCGGATTGCCGATTCGCGTATAGCGGAAGCCATCCACTTCAAGGTTGAAGAGTGCGGCTCCATGGTCGGCGCTGTCGAATGCGTACGAGGCGGTCTGATAGATCGGCACGGCGACGGACTTGGTGACCGGATCGTCCTTGAAGCCGCCGTGGATGGCGATGGTCTCTCTCCTCATTGAGGAGGGTCCTTCGACTCTTCGATCCCGGGCGACCTCGGGATGTCCCTGGCGCATTGCACGTTCTCCAATTCCGACGCCGCCTACTGGTCGTTCCGCGGGAAACCGAGCAGGTCCCGCACTGCGGTCGGCCAGCGGGTGGTGTTTACGCCGTGCGTGTGGAACATGGCGACCGCGAGACGGTCCATTCCGAACGCCACGCAGGCGGTATGGGCCGGCTCGCCGGCCGCATCCACGATGCCCCAGGCAGCACCGAAATGTTCGCGGTGATAGTTGAAGCTCATGCAGGCAGTCGGCTGCTCCTCGGAGCGCAGAGGCACCAGCAGTTCGAATTTCAGCGACATTTGCTTTTGGCTCAGGGCCATCATCTGGCCGACCCGGCCGAAGAACGGATCGCTGGCGTAGTCGACCCTGAAGGGCAGCCCGAGATCGCGGGCGATCTCCTGAGCCCGCTCGATCCAACGCTCCCGGAACGTGAAGGCCCGATCAGGGCTGCCGATGCAGACGAATTCGCGCATCCTGAAGGACTGCAGCCGGTCGAGATGGTGCGAGGGCTCGCGGCGGAAGCAATCGGCGGCCACGTCGAAACGCCAACCGCTTGCCGGTACGGGACCGCGACTCGCTGCGATCGGATAGACCGGATAGCAGGCTGCCGGCGACAGCACGAGGTCGGCCGGTGAAAGCGACTGCGTCCAGTCGCCGCCGGCCTCGAAGCGGCTGACTGCGGCATGGATCTCGCTATCCGTGCCGTGCAAGCCGCAGACGCAACCCAGGAGGTTCGGAAAGCTTTTCAGATAGCCCGACCTCTCAAGCTGCGCGCGATTCATGACGGGGGGAAAGCGCATCACCTCGGTGTCCGCTTCGCGATGCCGCGAGATCAGCACCGCGAGCCGCTCTACGACGTCTTCATAGAGCGCGGTGCGACCATAGACCCCCGGAGAGCCCATCTCGTGGAACAGCAGATCGGAAAGATGGTCCAGCGGATCGGACGGACGAGAAGCGGATTCCGGCGTTGCGGGATACATGGCCACGTTCATATCGAGACCCATTTCCTTTCGAGGACGAAATATCAATCGCGCAGGGATTCCGGGACGGCGCTCATCAGCGTAGCAGTACCCATGCTGGCGAGGATGCGATCGTTGTTGATCATGATCGGAGCTGAAAGCACGTCGCGCAAATGGCGACCGATACTTACGTCAGTATCGTTGCGATAACCGGACAGGCCGCAGGCGCGCATCGCGTGCATAACGGTCGCGACCGCGAGCTCGGAGGCCTCGACCTTGAGAAGATTGATCGAAGACTGGAAGTCGACGGACGCCAGCGCGCGCTCGTCCCGTTCCCGAGCTTCATAGAACTGGAGATTCGCGGCAATGATGGCGCGCAGTTTCGTCAGCGTCATTTTGGCCGCGGTGAAATGCGCCGCGCCGGGAGGCATGTTGCCGCCCGCACCGCGGGCGGCCTTGCGGATAAAGCGCTGCGCCCGGTCCGCCGCCGCAGCCGCGATTCCCGCCCAGACCGAGGACCAGCACAGATGGGCGACGGGCGTCATTGTCTGCGCATGGATCCTTTCGTATGGCACCGGGAATATCTGGTCCGCAGCGCCTCTGAAATTCAGCTTGAACCCGGCGCTGCAGGTCCCACGCATGCCAAGCGTCTCCCAGGCGAGAGTGGGTTCCAGCGTATAGTCGTCGCGGGTGATGGCCAGGAGCACCTGATCGGATCCGGCGGCAGAGTCGGAACGGCGGGCGACAGTGACGATGCCGTCCGCTTCGGCGCCGTACGAAATCACCGTCGCGTCGCGCACCAGCGAAATCTCGGCACCAGCGTGCTCCACTGCGGCCGAACTGAACCGTATGTTGCCGCCGTTCTGGCCCTCCGTGGTCGACGATGCCAGCAGCAGCTGTTCGGCAGCCACGCGGCGCATGAGACTTTCGTGCCAGCCGCTGCCTTTGCCGTGGCGGACCAGACACGCGATCTTGGTCTGATGCATCGCGAAGATCATCCCAACCGAGGCGCAGGCACGGCCGAGCGCGTAACACATATCGGTCACCTCGGAGATGGATGCACCGTCTCCGCCGAGCTCGATCGGAATCTGAGCGCCCAGAAGTCTCTCGCTGCGCGCCGCGTCGATCGCTTTCCGGGGGAAGCGCGCCTCGCGATCGACCGCCTCGGCGTCCATCGCAGCGACCTCCGCGACATTTGCCGTCCGCTGCCGGAACGAGGAGCCGTCGGGAGAGAATGCTGCTCGGCCAATTTCCGGGGCGATGTCGCGGAACTGGACTTCCTGCACACTCATGGCCAAAGCCTCGATTTCATGGTTGGACGACGCGAACCACGCGAGATGATTCCCCTCAAAATCGACAACTAGCCCACTTCCCTGGTTGCGTCGTTGGCGCAAAAGTGGGTGCCAGGGAGCTTCCACTCCCGAGCGAGGTACCTCCGAAGCAGAGCTATTGACCGGAAGTGCAGTTGGGTATCGTCGCCCGATTGTGATCACGCCCCGGTCACGGCGAGGGACCGTTGAAATGCATGACATTACCGTCAACGTTCAGAACCGTGTTCTATCCGTCGTCAGGAGCGTCCTCGAGCAGAACGCGATCACCGCCGATATCCACCCGGAGTCGCGGCTGGTGGATATCGGGTTGAGCTCGATGGGCATGGTCGAGCTGATGCTCAAGGTTGAGGCCGAGTTCGATCTCATTCTTCCTCAACTCGCGATCACGCCCGAAAATTTTCAATCGGTGAAGACGATGGAGCGGATGATCCTCAACCAGCTTGGACCCCGGTCGGGATGAAGCCGATTGAACAGAGATGCTGCGTCGACAACGAAGCAGGCCGCATCGACGATGATTGCACGGTGGCCGTGGCCGCGACCTCGCCTACTGGCGAGCAGGTGCGCGCAGATGTCGATCCGACCCAGCTGCATTCAGCCGCAATCCAGCGGGCGACCGGACGCGACGCGCCGCAGCGCAGACGTTCCGCCGCCAAGACCTGGCTGCAAGCCTTCGCACTGACCGCGCGGGTCGAAGCGCAGCCGCATTGGTTGTTCGCCGACATCGTGGAAGAATGGGCACAGCGTCAGCCCAAGCGATCTGCCCTGCTCTCGGACGACCAATCCTTCACCTATGAAGAACTCACCGCCCGGATCAACCGGTATGCGCGCTGGGCGCGCAGCCTCGGCCTTCATGAAGGGCGCACCGTTTGTCTGCTGATGCCGAACCGGCCGGACTACCTCGCCTGCTGGCTCGGCATCAGCAGGGTCGGCGGGACGGTGGCGCTGATCAATACCAGGCTGGTCGGCCGGTCACTTGCCCACTGCATCGACGTCGCGCAGGCCGATCACGTCATCCTTGCGGCCGATTGCGTGGATGCGTTCGAGACCGCACGTCCGTACCTGCAGCGCGTGCCGCAAAGCTGGAGCCTCGGCACCGGCGGCTCAGGCAGCGATCTGGACGCCGCGCTCGCCGCTTTCGAGCCAGGCTCGCTGTCCTCCGCCGAGCGTGGCGACGTCACGATCGATGGACGCGCGCTCCTCATCTACACCTCGGGCACCACGGGGCTGCCGAAGGCGGCGAACGTCAGTCATCGCCGCATTCTCACCTGGGGCGGATGGTTTGCCGGACTGACAGACGCGTCCACCAACGATCGTCTCTACGATTGCCTGCCACTCCACCACTCCGTGGGTGGCGTCGCAGCTCCCTGCAGCATGCTCTGCGCGGGCGGTTCGGTCGTGGTTGCGGAGAAATTCTCCGCCAGCAGCTTCTGGGACGACATCGTGCGTTTCGACTGCACCATCTTCCAGTATATTGGCGAGCTCTGCCGCTATTTGCTGAAGACGCCGGCGTCTGAACGAAAGGTGCGGCACGGGCTGCGGCTGGCTGTCGGCAACGGATTGCGCGGCGACATCTGGGAGATGTTCGCCAGCCGGTTCGCGATTCCGCAGATCCTCGAATTCTACGCCGCAACGGAAGGCAATTTCTCGCTTTTCAACGTCGAAGGAAAACCCGGCGCGATCGGCCGGATTCCGCCGGTGCTGGCGCATCGCTTTCCCGCCTCGATCGTCAAGGTCGATGCCGACAGCGGCAGCCCGCTGCGCAGCGACGCCGGGCTCTGCATCGCCTGCGCCCCTGGCGAGACGGGCGAGGCTGTCGGGTGCATCGGCGGCGCCGATCGCGACGGCGTTCCTTTCGAGGGCTACACCGATCCCGCCGAGACGGAGAAGAAGATTCTGCGCGACGTCTTTACCCCGGGCGATGCCTGGTTCCGCACGGGTGACCTGATGCTGCGCGACCAGCAGGGCTACTTGCACTTTGTCGACCGCGTCGGCGACACCTTCCGCTGGAAGGGCGAGAACGTCGCCACCAGCGAAGTGAACGACGCAATACGGGACTGCCCCGGCGTTCTCGACGCCTCGACCTACGGAGTTGCCGTTGCCGGAGCCGATGGCCGCGCGGGCATGGCGGCTTTGGTGGTGGACCGAGGTTTCGATTTCGGGATGTTCAGAGAACACCTTTCGCAACGGCTTCCGTCCTATGCAGTTCCAGCCTTCGTCAGGTTGTGCCGGGCGCTAGAATCGACCGACACCTTTAAGCAGAAGAAGCAGCGGCTGATCCGCGAGGGATTCGATCCTTCGGTCGTGGACGATCCGCTGTTCCTGCGCGATCCAGCGACCGGCGACTATCGTTCGATCGACCGGGCCGTCTATGCGCGCATCGTTGCAGGCGAAATCAGGCTCTAACATCGGCCCGGAAAGCCGAAATGTGAGGTGTACCATGTCGGTCAAGTCGAAGATCTTTTCCGCGATGAAGCAGATCGCCGAGGAACAGAAGGTCACGCTTCCGCCGCTTGAGGACGATCTGCCGCTCAACGAAACCGGCTTCGATTCACTGGCATTCGCGATCCTGGTTGCGCGACTGGAGGACGAGCTCGGTATCGATCCCTTCACTGTCGCCGAGGACGCGGCCTTCCCGTCAACGCTCGGTGAGTTCGTCAGAGCCTACGAGAATGTCCCTGCCTGACATCTTCGCGCTGCGCCAATATCTTGGCCCGGAGCTGAAGGACCGCACGATTTCCGATGCCCGGCACAGCGTATCGCTGACCGACATTGTCCAGTACAGCTGCCTGACTGGCAGATCCTGCGAGCTGTCCGGCCGCTCGGTGCTGCTTGCGACGTCGGGACAGCTGCTGTCCGCGCTTGCAATGATCGAGCTCGACGGCGTCGCCCGCCGCATGCTTCTATGCCCGCCCGACCTCGATTGGGATTGCCTGCAGGTCCTGCTCGAGCAGGCCGAGATCGACACCATCGTCACCGATCGGCCGTTACAGCGATGTATTGCCGGCAAGTACATCGTCATCGGCATCGACCTGCCCGAACGGAGGACCGTGGGATGGAAGGTCGACCGCGCGACCGAGTGGTTGATGCTGACCTCGGGGACGTCAGGGCTGCCGAAGATCGTCCGGCATACGCTCGATGGGCTCGCCGGTGCGATCATCGCCGACGGGCCTGCGCGCTACCGGAACGCAACCTGGGCGACGTTCTACGACATCCGTCGCTACGGCGGCCTGCAAATCTTCCTGCGCGCCTTGATCGGCGGCGGATCGATGGTGCTTTCGGAGCCCGGGGAGGCTATCGCAACCCATGTGGCGCGGCTGCGCACGGGCGGCGTCACCCACATCTCCGGAACACCGTCGCACTGGCGCAAGCTCCTGATGAGCGGCGCGGCCGCCGACTTTTCGCCGCGCTATGTCCGCCTCTCGGGTGAAATCGCTGACCAGGCAGTGCTCGACGGCCTGGCTCGGGCATTTCCGCATGCGTCGATCGGCCACGCCTATGCCTCGACCGAGGCGGGCGTCGGTTTCAGTGTGGACGACGGGCGCGAGGGTTTTCCTGCCCACCTGATCGGACCGAATCGCGGCGGCGTTGAGATGAAGGTGGTCGACGGCTCGCTGCGGATCCGTTCCAAGCGTACTGCGCGCGCCTATGTCGGCGCCGATGCGCCGCCGCTCACCGACGCCGACGGCTACGTCGATACCGGCGATATTGTTGAGCTGCGCGGCGAACGATACCATTTCGTCGGCCGGCGAGGCGGCATCATCAACATCGGCGGGCTGAAGGTGCATCCAGAGGAGGTGGAAGCGGTGATCAACCGGCACGCCTCCGTCCAGATGTCGCGCGCGCGATCGCGCAGGAGCCCGATCACCGGCGCCATTGTGGTCGCCGATGTCGTCCTCGCCGACGGCACCGATCGGGAGCGCCACGAGACGATCCGCAAGGAAATTCTCAGCCAGTGCAAGGACTGCCTGATGGTATGGAAGGTGCCTGCAGTGATCCGCTTCGTCGAGCGGCTTGACGTCACGGCAGCGGGAAAACTGGCACGCACCGATGCGTAACGTCCTCGTCACCGGCGGCAGCCGCGGTATCGGTATTGCGATTGCGCGCAGGCTCGCCGCATCCGGCGACTACAATGTGGTCGCGGTAGCGCGCCGCGAAAGCCGGGAGCTCGCGGCCGCAATCCGCCAGGCACAACGGCGCCTGCATTTCCGCGCCTGCGACCTTGCGGCGACTGATGCGATTCCAGTCTTCGCAAAATCGGTGCGCGACGAATTCGGCACGATCTACGGCCTCGTCAACAATGCCGGGATCGGCACTGATGGGTTGCTGGCGACCATGCACAATTCCGAAATCGAGGCCTTGATTCGCCTGAACGTATTGGCGCCGATCATCCTGACCAAATACGTGGCGCGCCATATGATGGCCGACGGTCTGGGGCGGATCGTCAACATTTCCTCTATCGTCGCCTCGACCGGCTACAGCGGCCTGTCCGTGTATGCCGCGTCCAAGGCCGCGGTCGCCGGCTTCACCCGTTCGCTGGCCCGAGAGGTCGGAAGGGTCGGCATCACCGTGAACGCGATCGCGCCCGGCTTCATCGACACCGAATTGACCAGATCCCTGAACGACGAAGGCCGTCGCCGCATTACTGGCCGCAGCGCACTGCGCCGCCTGCCCGAAGCCGACGATGTCGCTTCAATGGTCGAATATCTGCTCGGCGAAGGCGGCCGGAACATCACCGGGACCGTGGTCACGGTCGACGCCGGTAACACCGCCTGACCGCCGAAACTCAGGCATCGAAGTCGACGTCGCCTGACTGCAGGCTGTGCACTTCATTCCAGCGCGGCCCCTTCAGATGCTCAAGCATCGTGTTGCAGACCTCCTCGGCTTCCGTGAAAGTCGCGAACGCCGAACCGCCGATCTTGATCGCGCTGTTACTCTGATCGAGCGGACGCCACGACGCCATATAGCCGGCACGTCCATGAAAGCCGGAACCAGCAGAGCTCTCATACGTGATCACAAAGGAAAAGCCCTCGCCGGTCGTGCTCCAAATTTCCATGTCCTCGACGGCACGGTGAAACTGAAGGGACATCAAGATGCGCCCGCCTGCGCGCTTGCGGCTCGACCACAGTGTTTAGTCACGTTGGCAGGCTGTCTGTGGAGAAACGGCCCTGACCATAGGGGGCAGCAGGGAGGGCCAGGGCCGCCGCTCCAGATGTGCCCACGTCCGGTCGGCACATCTCTGCGATCGCATCTGGAGCCGCTCGCTATCGCCCGCGACTTCGTTTTACCAGACAACGGACAAACCGCGATGGACCAGTGCTGCAGATGACCAATAGATACACTTTCCGGCCGATACTTTGGCTGCGATTCTGGATCAGCCGCCTGCCCCGACGGACTACCCCACCAAGCCTCCGGGACATTGCGCCGCCAATCAAGCGGCGCCCGCGCCAATCATTTCCGGCGCACGGTGACACCTGGCGTCTCGTTCCCCGCCGGTAGAGGCTCGCGCAGATGGTCAAGCGTGGCGCGTGAAGATTGTCTCAGCGCTCTCCACTTGCCGGACTCAATCCGGAATGCGGGCCTTCTCTCGCGGGATGGTCGCGCGCTCATGTTGCGAGATGGCGAGCGCCGCGAGCACCGTCCGATTGCTGATTTCAAGCTTTTGAAAGATGTTGTGCAGGTGCACCTTGATGGTGCCGTCGGCTATGTTCAATCGCCGCCCGATTTCCTTGTTCGACAGCCCTTCGGAGACCAGACGCATGATCTGACGCTCGCGGTCCGTCAGCGCGGTCAGCGCGCTATCCGAATTTGTGCCCTGCGACATAATCGACTCGGATGGGGCGGCTGGCAGCAGGCTGTGATTATTGGCGACGTGCCGCAAGGACTGCACCAGCACTTCGGGCTCCGTGTCCTTCAGGATGATACTACAGGTCATGGGCGTCGCCGCGAGTATCAGTTCGCAATCTTCACCCGCGGCGAAAAACACCACGTGCGTTGAACGATTCTCTGAATTGACGGTCGAAAGAATTCTCAGCGCGCCCAGATCAGGCATTGCGGGATCGACGATCGCGATATCGGGCGCCAAGTTCCGAATCGCTTCGATGCAGCTCGTGGCGTCGCTACAAGATGCGACAATATTGAAATCGGCTACGCCACCGAGCACGTTGCTCAGTCCCTGCAAAACCACCGGATGCCGGTCTGCAATGACTACACTGGTACGTCGCATTGGGCGCTCCTCAGCGCGTCGCCCCCAAAAGATAAACTCTGTGTCCCCATCACTATTTCACTGCAAGCGATAGAATCATTCGAAATTACCAATAACACAAGCAATACTTAAAGGTTAACAGGCGTGCCAATAACACAAGCAATACTTAAAGGTTAACAGACGTGCCGGTCTGCTCGCTTCCCGACTCTCACCCAGCAATTCGGCGAGACGAACGCCCCGTAAGAATCCGGTAATCAGCCTTCGCCCGCCCGCCTCCGTTGCGGACGAGCCTGGTTAACGGCGAAATCTTACGGCCGCACACCTTCGACATTTCCTCAACGTTCGATCTGCACAGCGCCGTTAACTCGCTTGCAGAATGTGTTCGCGCAGACGTGGCATCGACGAACAAAAACTCCGACAAGTTCTTCAACGTTGAATCAACATCGCGACCTTATTCGCGCAGAGACTGTGCCAGAAGGCGTTTTCAGGCATCGTAATCGTACGGATATATGCAGGCCCGTTCCTATAACCAACGATATATAGGGCGATTGGAAATTCGCCTCTAACATTCATAAATGCTTAAGCAATCTGGAGTGATCGCCGACAACGTTCGGCGAACGACAAAAGAGGAGGATCACGATCGAAGTAACTCGATATTTTTGAAGACTACACGCTGAGGGAGAACGACCAATTTAACAACAACGATTCGTTCGTCGAAAGGCCAAATTGAGTTCAACCGTCCGTCGCTGTTGTGTCATTGCGTAGGCTGGAGGGTAAAATGAGGAGGCGGCAATCTTACGGAACGGTCCTTATTGGAAAGAACGTTCTGATTAGAGAAGGTATTGCTAAAATATTGCACGCGGCAAATTTTCGTATCGCCGCATCGGCGTCAAGCCCCGCGGAATTGCCAGGCTCACTTCAAGAACAGCAACTGATGTTTCTCATCGTCCACACCGGCGATGATTTCGATCTCGCGAGAGAACAAATTGGATCTGTGAAAAATAGATATCCGGACGCGCGCGTCGCGATCGTCTCGGACAACTATCGGCCGGCCGAACTTGCTTCTGCATTTCGTGCAGGCGCCAACGGCTACTTCGTTAACGTCATTTCTTGCGATGCTTTCATCAAGTCCGTTGAGCTCGTCACGATGGGCGAGACCGTCTTCCCGCCGGCATTTCTGTCGTTCGCTCTTGACGGCAATCGCGAATGCGAAACGACGCCGCTCAGCGAGAACGAGCACGCGATCCTCGTCACGTCGGAGGACCCGATCTCGCCGCAGCTCTCGCCGCGCGAGAAGGCAATTCTATCCTGCCTTATCGAAGGCGACTCCAACAAGTGCATTGCCCGAAAGATCGATATCGCCGAAGCTACCGTGAAGGTCCACGTCAAGGCGATCCTGCGCAAGATCCGGGTCCAGAACCGGACGCAAGCGGCGATTTGGGGAATGAACCATGGGTCGCTGGTACGAGCGGCAAGCGGTCGCGCGCTCACAGCCGTCGATCCGGGCAGAGGGATTGCGAAGCCTCTCGAGGTGATCTCCGAGATGGAGCAGATCAGCGAGCCGGCTCCATTGGTCCCCCAGTCTAGTCACGTCGCGGTACCCCCTATCGACGGTCTACTCCGCAAGGGCGTGGACCGAGGGACTCGCGCGGCGGCACGGCTCTACAAGTAGGCGCAGGGACCCGGAAACGACTGCCGTCGTGCGAACGATCCCACGGTAAGCCGCGACACTTTCGTCGACGTCCAGACGCTTGGCAGGAGCTGCCCTTGCGTGAATGGCACGCGAGATCGCAGCTGGCACTCCCCTCGGCCTGACGACGCGCAGCGCGCAGGCCGAGGGAGCCGGTTTTTCATCGCTCCCGCAGCGATACCTGCTTGCAGCTCGCCGGCACCAGGCCTCCTCGTCGATGGCGATGTCTATCTGCTCGAGCCAGCGGGTCCGCGCCGCCGATAAGAGGGCGTGGTTCGTTGGGGTTGAACCTGACAACGCGATGGCAGCCAATAGGCGTTGCCCCATGGCTTGGCGCGAAGCAATGCAGCGTCCTGTTCGTCTGATGCCCACCATTGGACATTCGCCCAACACAGGGCGCTCGGATTCCGGGAGTTCCGCGGCTCAACCGACCATCGTAGTTACCCACATATTGCCAGTTCCCATTAGCGACCTGGAATGTACTGATTTAGCTTGAGATGAGCGACTGGGTCGTAGCATCGACTATCAGGCTGGTGAGAAATGTTGCAGAACAACAGGACCGATAATTGGATAAGTCGCGACAATAGGCCGCCTGAATTTCGTCCAGGCCCGGTCGTGTCCCTGGCAGAAGTGCTGGCCGTGCTGGCCTTCATGCGACGGCATCTACCGATCATATTGCTGACATGTTTCGCGGCGCTTGGCGTTGCTGCAGTTTACCTCGTCACCGCGGTACCGACCTTCACCGCCAAGGCGCTAATCATCGTAAACTCGAGGGCGAGCCTTGCGGATGCTGCGGCGGTCTCAACGGTCGTGGAAAGCCAGGTCGGGATCATAAAGTCTGAGAGCATCGCCAGCGCCGTGATCGAAAAACTCGGCCTTGCTCAAGACCCGGAATTTGCGACTGGCCAAGGGATGATATCCATATCCCGGATGCTCGGCTGGACCAAACCGGAGACGGAAGCCAGCGCCGCGCGCCATGCCCTGGAACCGTTCGAACGCAAGCTTTCGGTCAAACGTGTCGGCCCTACGTATCTTGTCGAGATTACCTTCGACTCCAGAGATCCTGATCGAGCGGCGCAGATCGCAAATGCCGTTGCAGAAAGATACATTACCCCTCCAATGGACAGGGCCAGCTGGCAAGACGACAAATGGGTTAAGGATCGACTGAACGAATTGAGCACTCAAGCACTAGCTGCCCAAAAGGCATTGGAGGATTATGGTAAGGATCGGAAAGAGCCAGCGGACTCAGCTGCTACCATCGATAAATTGGCAGCCGCTGCGGAATTATCAAAAAAGGCCTATGATAATTTTCGCCACGTGCTGCGTAAGACTGAAGCGACGCAACAACAATCCTCGCCGGTGTTTGAGGCGAACCTCGTCAGCGCGGCGTCACCTCCTTTGAGGGCAAGTTCGCCAAAACCTAGAATCGTGCTTGGAATAGCGATCGTTGGAGGGCTACTTCTTGGCATCGCTGTCGCAGTGCTGCGCGATCTATTGGCTCGAGGCGTCCGCGCGAGCGGGCCGGAACATCGTCTAAGCACCGAGGAGGGCCGGATCGAGCGAATGCCTCCGGATATGATTCGACCAGATCATCAATCCGAAGCATCGGCAAAGGCAACGCCTGTACGCCTCACGGGTTCGGGGTGAAGAGTGCCATCTTCACCGACGATCGGCTCCGCCCGACCGGGCGGTTCGTTTTGAACACCGATCTGGCGTGCCGATTATAGGCGGCATAGCCATCGCCCGCCGGCAAAGTCCGCCAGATGACGCTCGAAGGTACGACTCTCGAGGAGATCCCTTGTCGACCTCGGGGTCGAGCCAGCTGACCGCCGGATGCACGCGCTGACCTTGCCCCCAAGTTTTATCCAGTCCTGAGTTCGCTCTGGCTGGTGGATTTACCCGAATGGGCGGTGGTAGCGACGGGAGCTGGTGCGGAGCCATCGGCATAGCGCAGCGCCAGATCCCGTCGCGGGTTGCAGGTGAAGGCGAACTCGGATGGTGTTTTCCATCCGAGTTGCGAGTGGGGTCGCGTATCGTTGTAGTCGGCCCGCCAATGTCCGAGTTCGACCCGGGCCTGGGCCAGCGAAGTGAACAGCGTCTCGTTCAACAATTCGTCTCGGAGACGGCCATTGAAGCTTTCGATGAAGGCATTCTGCGTCGGCTTGCCGGGCGCGATGTAATGCCAGGCGACGCGGCTCTGATCGGCCCATGTCAGGATGGCGTTGCTGGTCAATTCGGTGCCGTTGTCGCTGACCACCATTTTGGGCTTGCCGCGCTTGATGATCAGCCGGTCAAGCTCCCGAGCCACCCGGGAGCCCGACAGCGAGGTGTCGGCCACCAACGCCAGGCACTCGCGCGTGCACTCGTCGACCACGGTCAGGATGCGGAAGCGGCGGCCATCGGTAAGCTGATTCGAGACGAAGTCGAGCGTCCAGCGGTCATTCGGCACTATCGGCACCACCATCGGCGCCCTGGTCCCGAGCGCCCGCTTGCGGCCACCACGGCGACGGACCACGAGCCTCTCTTCCCGATAGAGCCGGAACAGCTTCTTGTGGTTGACCAGATAGCCCTCCCGCTTGAGCAGAACATGCAGGCGCCGATAGCCGAAGCGACGGCGCACCTCGGCGATCGCTCTCATGCGTTGGCGTAGGGCAGCGTCATCCGCCCGGGTCGTCTGGTATCTGACGGTCATGCGGCAACAGCCGATGGCTTTACACGCCCGCCGTTCGCTCATCCCGTGGGCCTCCATGAGATGGGCGACAGCTTTCCGCTTCCCTGCGGGCGTCACCACTTCTTTCCCAGGAGGTCCTTCAACGCCGCATTGTCCAGCATGGCGTCGGCCAATAGCCGCTTCAGCCGCGTGTTCTCGTCCCCCAGCGTCCTCAGCCGCTTGGCCTCCGAGACCTCCATCCCGCCAAACTTGGCTTTCCATTTGTAGATGCTGGCATCGCTGACGCCGTGCTTCCGGCACAAATCGGCAACCGACACGCCAGCCTCGTGCTCCTTCAAAATCCCGATGATCTGCTCTTCCGTAAAGCGGCTGCGCTTCATGCTCTGGTCCTCATATGGGCCAGAGCGAACTTCAATCTGGATTAAGTCCAGGGGGCAAGGTCAACGCGCCAGTCCAGCGATGTCGCGGTACCTTACGCCGATATTGCCGAGCTCGAATGCGACATCGGATTCCGCCCCTTCACGACAGTCGACGAGGGTGTTGCACGGTCGCGAACTGGTACCGTGAGTGTCACGGGCTTTAGCGGTAGAGCGCGGCGAGCAGAAAGACCATTCCACCGATCATGTGTGGAGCGCAGGTACGCGATTGCGGCCTCGCTCGCGCAAGATCAGGTCGACGAGAACGTAGGCGAGACGAGCAATTATCGCTCAGCAACAAGAGGCGTCAAAGCGGCAATCAACTCCGTAACTTTTGCCGTCGGCGAGTGATTGGTCTTAACGTAGATCTGACATCGTCGCGCCAGCGCGTTGTGATCGTCCGCGTCGAGCTCCCATATTGCCTGCACCGATCTGCAGAGTTCCAACTCGTCCACAACCGATGCGCCGAGGACATGACGCAGGACGATTAAATCCGGATCGACAGGCCGGCGCGTCACAATAGGTGTGCCCACGGCCAGAGCCTCCAGAAACGCGTTCGAGAAGCCCTCGTAATGCGATGTGCACAGGAGCATCGCCGCATTTGATAGGAATGGTTTAAGGTCAGCCCTCCGGACATACCCAACCATTTTCACGTTCGGGAGATGGTGCAGACCATTGACGGCATCGACGGTCACTTGATCAGCATCTCGGGACAGCATCCCTGCCACGCGAAATTCGACGGCGGGAAGTTCACGAGCGATCCGAAAAAGTAATGGCAGGTTCTTTGGATACCGGAAGACCCCAAGCCAAGCGACATATCCGCGCTCTGCGCGCAGCAACGGAGCGGTCGCGTCCTCCGCCACGACAATAGGATTGTGAATGACGTGAATGGGCTTGCCAGTAAACAGTGCTGCCAACTGGTCGCGTTGATACTGATTCTGACAGAGAAATCCGGCTGCTCGGTGCCGAGCCCAAGAATAGGATAACCATTCATACTGTCGAAGACCGATCTTGTATCGTTCATCGACGTCTGCGTCGCTAACAACACGGTAGACGAACGGGACCTTCAATTGATCCGCAACGAACGCCATGATGCCGGTGCCCACCCCACGTGCACCCTGGATGATGACATCCGGACGATAAGCGCGGGCAGCTGCCAACACTTTGGGAATGTACGAGTAGAAATACTTCGCTACCCGAACGCCCTGCGCGGGATCATAAGTCTCAATCAGCTTGGTTTGCTCGCCCGGACCAACATGGGCCAAAGCGCCCTTCCAGGTAAGCACAGCTGTTTCATGGCCAGCATCTTCAAGCGCGCGAAGCCATATTAACAGTTCGACGGCCCACCCGCCGATCGGATAGTTCTCATCCTTCAATAGGTAGGGAATGGAAAAATCTATTGAGAGAATCCGCACCTGACACCCAGAGCTTTTTTGAATTCTAGTCGCCCGCCGCCGCGGCTCAATGGACCATCCTGGTTACCCATTTATTGCCAATTTCCACGGAATGACCCGGTGTGTAGTGATCTAAGCTGGAACGTAGTCCCTGAATGGTAACGTGCTGTCCATGCGTCCTTTCGCAATTGGCCGGCATCTGTCCCGTTCCCCGGCTCACTGCCGGACGCTAGCGAATGTCGACGTGTTGCTTACGTAGAGTAGAAGCCTTGAGAAGCTTTCTTATTACAATCGATACAGAGGGCGATGATATTTGGAGCAAGCGTTCAAGTATCGAAACTCGCAACGCGTCCTTTCTTCCTCGCTTTCAGGCGCTATGTGAGAAATTCGGACTGAAGCCGACCTACCTGGTCAACTATGAAATGGCGAATGATCGTGGCTTTGTTGAATTTGGCCGCGATCTAATCGCTCGAGGCGCCGGCGAAATCGGGATGCATTTGCACGCTTGGAATTCACCCCCAGTTCATCCCCTGACTAGCAATGATGCCTGGCACCAGCCATTTCTAATCGAATATCCAGAAGACGAGATTCGGAAGAAGATAGAGTTTCACACGCATTTTCTGGAGGACGTTTTCGGCGTCAAAATGCTGAGCCATCGATCGGGCCGCTGGGCCCTTAATGCATTCTATGCGGATATGTTGAGGGAATTCGGATTTAGAGTAGACTGTTCCGTAACCCCTCATGTGGACTGGCGGAGCGCAGGAGGGACTGACTATCGAGGGTTTCCTGAGCAGCATTATTGGATGAGTAAGCGAAATATCGCGCTTCCGGGAGCCTCTTCACTACTGCAGGTTCCAATGACGATTATCAATCGATCGCCTGCTTTGATGATCCGGGCGACCCGAGCTTGTGAAAACATATCTGACTTGCCGGACAGGGTGCGGCGCTACATTTGGCCGCTTGATTGGCTCCGCCCCAATGGGTCGAATCTGACGTCTATGCTGCGCATTCTTGACACTGCTATCTCCCAAAATCGGCCCTATGTAGAATTCATGACGCATTCCTCGGAGCTCATGCCTGGCGGTAGTCCTTATTTTCCCTCGATTGACTCAATCGAAAAATTGTATCGGGATTTGAATGAGCTCTTTTCACAGGTGGCGAAGCATTTCTGCGGCAGAACGCTGACGGAATTTTACAACAAGATGTTGCCATTATCATGCTCCGACTAACAAGTAAGAATAGAGGCAAGAGGAATAGCAATGATAATAATGATACCAGCTATCATTGCAGCGGCCGGCAGCATGGTGAACATATCTGATGGATCGAGGTTCCTCGGTACTGTGGCAGACGCAAGTGGTCCCCGGAATTTCGGAGGTGCAGGTCTATCTGCTCGCAGCTTTCCTGCCACGCATATGGCAGGCAACGAGAGCGCATCGTACCCGCCTGTATTTATAACAGCTGCCCCGTCGATCACTTCGTTTTCGACTAAGCCGCAAACCCGCTTTCCTATCGGTGGTGACATCTACGAAGTTGATACGGCGGGCAAGAGCTATAGCCTGACCAATCCTGACCCACAAACGCTCCGCTTCGAAATCCGCCCGGGTGATAAAGCCTACTACGATGACGCAGATGGCGAAGAATGTGATCGCGCCGAAATTGAGCGCACCACCAACAGTGGAGACCAAGAGCATATTGCGGGCGGTACTCCTATCCACATCAACTATCAGTTTAAGGTGGAGGCAAACGGGCCCAATGGCTCATTTATAAACACGGCGAACTGGTTCGTCACTTCAGAAATGCAAACCACCGCCGCGTCAGGCTCGCCTGCATTCGCCATCCAGCTTGATGGCAACCATCTGCAGATTGTCGCGCGCTATTGCCCTGTGGGTCTGGATCCGAGTAACGCGGCCGGAAACGTGACACATCTCACCCTCTGGACCGACCCCAATCCAATTCACACTGGACAGTATATCAATATCGAAATACGGGCCAATGTGTCGGACGACAGTAGCGGGTATTTGCAGGTTTGGGTAAATGGCAACAACGTTGCGAACTATCATGGCCCCTTGGGCTTTGGGACCCCCACCTATTGGATGTATGGACTCTATCGGAACGCAGGTCCATCCGAGACTGTCGCAGCCTATTTTCGAAATATGACGCTAACAACCGGGTCGGGGCCACCTGGCGTCACGTCACGGCCCCCCTTGACTCAGGGAGCGATGCTATCACCGGCACGGCTAGATCCGTGCCGCACTAGAAGCAAAAACTCCGATACGTTATGAGGGATTTTTTGAATTATACCGGCCACGCTCCTTATCATCTCACATTTGCGCATTCAGACGTGCAGAGTGGAAGAATTGTTTTTCTTTTGTTCGTTTTTGCATTGCCATTCCATGAGGTACCGTTCCTCACAGACAATTTGTTTGGCCTACAAGGCTTCAAGCCGTTCAACTTGCTTTCAGCGATATTGTTGGTCTATTTTTTCAAAAGTGCGCCCTTACACGCGACGGACAAAATTGAGCAAAGATCCATCAGAATCTTTCTCCTGTACTTCGCAACCTTTACCATTGCTTTCATTCGATCGATTCCAAATGCTCCGCTCTTTCATAGTCACTACCCCAATTCATTTTCAGAGTCCTATTCGGACTATGTACTGTCTTCTTTCATTGTCCCTTCCTTCTATATTGTAGCATTTTTATTTACCCTTAAGCGCATGCGCTCCTTTCAAGAGCTCGAGAGGCTCACGACCGTGATCTGCCTCTCCGTATTGTTGTTATCGGTCGCTTTCATCACACTTGTCCTGATGAATCCGTCCGTTCTGTTTTCAGAACGGAGCGAAATGGCTGGGCTGATCTCAGGCGCCCGGGATGAGATGGCTGAGTTGTGCGAAGGTTATATTGGTATCCATTACAATACGCTCGGAACTATATACATTTGTACGATACCCTTGTTACTCTATAGAGCTCTTACGCGCGGCGGTCTCTGGATCGTACCTCTCTCTCTATCGCTTCTGGCAATTCTTTTCGTCGAATCGCGCAGTACACTTGTCGCGGTAGCAGTTTCGTGTTGTCTATTTCTGATTCAGCGACGTAGGTTTGACATTTTAGTTCTTGGTGCTGCGGCGATCGGCATCACATCGTTTCTGTGGATCGGACAAAGCGTCTACGCTCTTTTTTCGACAGGGTTTGGAGACAGTTCCGGGCTCTCTGCCAATAGCTTGCTGACGGGCCGCGTTGATTACATTTGGGTTCCGCTGCTAAATGAATGGACGAACGATATCGGGCTATTCCTGTTTGGCGCTGGTCGCTACGGAATGATGACCAGCCAACTTTGGGATACAGGAACCCTCATACACGCCGTTCATGCGCATAATGCGATTATCGGCTTCTTTCTTGATTGCGGCGCTATTTTTACCAGTGTGCTTATAATTTTCCTTCTCGTTGGAATAACTAGCGCTTGGCGAGTCGGACGAAGCCTGAATAGTGACCTTTATTGGGCTTTGTTCGCATGCATCTTCGGATATGGAATTGGCATGATGACTGACCGTGAAATCTTTCCAACACTTCAAAACATGTATGTATTCCCAATCATTGCGATGATGATCAACTTGGCGCGGTTGCAGTATCTATTTCGACGAGAGAAAAATTATGATGGTTCTGCTGCCGCTAAGATGCAGCAACTGTATCGGCTCGGGGAGGAGAACGCCTGACGTTGCCCCCGCGGTTTTATCGAGGAGTCTGGCCCTGAAGGAGGACCAGACGATGAAGCGGAAGCGGTTTACGGAGCAACAGATCATCGGGGTTTTGCGTGAGCACATGACTTGGGTGCGAAGACAGCTGATCTGTGCCGCAAACACGGGATCAGCGAGGCGGCCTTTTACAACTGGAAGAGTAAGTTCGGCGGCCTGGACGTCTCCGAGGCCGGCGACTGAAGCAGCTTGAGGGGGAGAACGCCCGGTTGAAGAAGCTGTTGGCGGACTCGATGCTGGACAAGCCGCGCTGAAGGATCTGCTGTCAAAAAAGTGGTGACGCTCGCTGTCAAGCGAGGGGCCGTCGCTCATCTGCGGCGAGCGCACGAGATGAGCGAACGGCGGTGACCTGAGCCCCAACTTTCATCCGCCGACAAGTGGAGTCCCGGTGACATTTGCAGCGAGACCAAATTTTTGGACCACCCAGAGCTAGCCCGTCTTATTCGTGCGCATCTGGCGACGGCCCCCAGCTAGGCCGTATTTTGGCGGAAGGCTGATCGCGCTTAAGCGGCGTGAGCGACGCTTTGAGGGTGCCAATTCCAAGGCAGCAGTTCGTCAATGCGCTTGGCAGGGTGATCCGGTAGGCGCGCCAGGATGTCGGCAAGCCAAGCCTGTGGGTCGATGTCATTGAGCTTAGCGGTGGCGATGAGGCTGTAGATGGCAGCCGCACGCCGGCCGCCCTCGTCGGACCCGGCGAAGGTCCAATTTTTTCGTCCCACGGCGACCGCCCGCAGCTCACGCTCGGCAGCATTGTTCGACATGCAAAGCCGTCCGTCATCAAGGAAGCGGCTAAATGCATCCCAGCGGCTGAGGCAGTAATTGATCGCTTTGGTCGTGTCGTTGTTCCTGGAGAGCTTGGCGCGCTGCTCGCGCAACCACGCCTCCAGCTCGACGATCAGGTGGCGGCTACGCTCCTGGCGCACACGCAGGCGCTCCTGCGGAGCAAGGCCGTTGATCTCACGTTCGATTGCGAACAGGACATCGATGCGCTTGACCGCCTCGGCCGCGATCGGCGCCTTGGTGAGCCGTGCCAGATCAAAGAACTTGCGTCTGCCGTGCGCCCAGCACGCGGCCTCGATGATCGGGCCGCCCTTGCGATTGGCCTCGTAGAGCCTGCCAAAGCCGGCGTAGGCGTCGGCCTGCATCAGTCCGGCATAGCCCGCCAGATGCTGCTCCGGATGCGCACCGCCACGATCGGGCGAGTAGAAGAACACGGCCGCCGGCGGATCTGGGCCGGCAAACGGACGGTCGTCGCGCACGTAGGTCCAGAGCCGGCCGGTCCGGGTCTTGCCCTTGGCCAGGACCGGCACCGTGGTGTCATCTGCGTGGATGCGCTCGGCCGCGAAGACGTGGCTCCGGATCGCATCGACCAGCGGCATCAGGGTTGCCGCCGCGGCACCTACCCAGTCCGCGAGCGTCGATACGTCGAGATCGATGCCTTCACGCTAGTAGACGTTGCTCTGACGATTGAGCGGCAGGTGCAGGCCGTACTTGGCGAACAGGACATGGGCCAGCAGCTTGGGCCCTGCACGCCCGCGCGCAATCGGATGCGAGGGAGCCGGCGGCTGGGTGATCGCTTCGCAGGCTCGGCAGACGAGCTTCTCGCGCACGTGCTGGATCACCTTCCACCGGCGTGGAACGAGCTCCAGCGTCTCGGTCACGTCCTCGCCAATCTTGCGCAATCGGCTGTCGCCGCAGCATGGGCAGGTGGCAGGCACCGGATAGACAATGCGCTCCCGCGGCAAATGCTCCGGCAGCGGCCGCCGGGCTGGCTTCCGGCGCTCGAACGATGGCACCGCAATCTTCTCGGCTGCCATCTGCGCTGCGGTCTCAGCTTGCGCCGCGTTCTCCTCCAGGTCGGCGAGCTGTAGCTCGAGCTGGTCCAGCAATGCGCCTCGCTCGGAGGACTGTCCGAACTGCTCGTGCCGCAGCTTCTTGATCGTGAGCTTGAGCTTCTCGATCAGCAATGTCCCCGCCTGGGCTTCGGCTTCCGCGGCCAACCGGGCCGCTCGCTCGGCGCGCAGCATCGCCTGCAGGGTGGTCACATCGTCGGGAAGAGAATCATGAGTGCCCATCGCCGACCAGAGAATCACAAGACGCGATCTCTGTCTGAACCGCTGATCCTGCCACCGATTCAAATCCCGGCGATCAGCCCGCCGCCTGCGGTCGCCAGGTATGTTGCGGCAGCCGCCAGTCGATGCCCTCCAGCAGGTAGCCAAGCTGGGCTGGGGTGATTGTCACCACGCCATCAGCTGACGACGGCCATAGGAATCGGCCGCGCTCCAGCCGCTTGGCGTAGAGCGACATGCCCAGTCCATCGTACCAAAGGATCTTGATCAGCTTGCCGCTTTTGCCACGGAACACATAGAGGTCGCCGCCGTGCGGGTCTCGCTTGAAGGCTTCCTGCGCCAGCAAGCCCAGCGAGTTCATGCCGCGACGCATATCGGTGTGGCCGGTCGCAATCCACACCCGCACGCCCGACGCAATGGGGATCACCGTAGGCGTCCATCTGCCAGCGCCGCCAGGGCGGCCTTCAGCGTCGCCGCGTCGACCGCACCCGTGATCCGCATCCGAGCCCCGGTCGCAAACTCGATCTCGATCGACCCGCCGCTGCTGGCCGACGCGACTGGACAAGGCGTCGGCTCTGATTCCGCGACCACTATCGCCGGTACGAAGCCAGGTTGATCGGCGGCATCCTTCGGCTCCGGCCGAAACGAGCGTCGCCATCGCAGCAGCAATGAGCGCGAAACGCCATACCGCCGCGCTGTTGCCGCGACCTGGCGCGGCGCCTGCAAGCTCTCCAGGACGATCTTGAGCTTCTCATCCTCGGACCAGCGCCGCCGCCGGCCCGTATCCACCACCTCAAGCCGTTCGACTTGGGCACTGCGCCTATCACTGTCCATAAGGACAGTTCTCAACAACGCGCCTCGTTCGGCAAGGCGGCCTTCACCGGACGGATACAGATTGGCTGCGGGACATCTCCATTGAAATGGAGATCGAAGATGGCGTGATCTGGGTCCGTGGCATCGGAGAAGATGGCGTCAAAGCCTTCACCGACTTCGGAATTGAAAACCTGATCGAGCTCATCGGGCTCAGGCGATGACCCGAGGCCTACGCCGAATGAATATCTTGCTCGAGGAAAGCATGGCATTGCAGGGTGACCTCGGTGCCGTGGTCAGACACGATCATTCCCGGTTTGCCGCGCCGCGGGCAGTGCGCTGCGCTACGCCGGAGGCTCCGCCCCAAGTTGCGGCTTAGGTCACGCGCCGTCATCAACGCCAGCAGGAATCACCAACTCCGCCAAACACTGGTTCTCGACCACTCCAGGAGTGTCTGGCGGGCCCTCAGCGCCGCGTCGCTATGAGCTGGACTCCGAGGATGCGGCGCAGAATCGGCAGGTTCGAAACGCGCCATCCGAGGCTCCGCGGCAGGCAGCCGACGATGGTTTCGAACGCAATCACGACGCCAACCGGCAGCGTCATCTGGAAGTTTCGGATGCCCGCGAGAGCCTGCACCCGCGCGAAACCCACGGAGCGGAACAGGCCCGCTAGCTCGCGATTCGTGTACTCGCGCAAGTGAAAGCCGCGCGCCACTTCATCGATACCGCGCGAGACGTCGTGCGGACCGTTCATGCGGCTCGGCGTGATGCAGAAGTATTTTCCGTCGGGCTCTAGCGCGGCGAACACGTTCGCGAGCTGGTCGCGGGCGTCATCCGGGTGGAGGTGCTCCATCAGCTGGTTCGAGAAGATAAGCGTCGCCTTCACCGGAATGCTGATACCGTCTGAGAGCACAACTTCGAGATTTGGCGCGCTCACGCCGCGCGTCACCGTCTCCGAGACATCGATCGCGTAGGCCTTCCGCACGTGCGGCGCGACCATCATCGTGAGCGCGCAGTCGCCAGCTCCGACCTCCGCATACACCGTGTCAGGATTCAGGAACGGACGGAGCGTCTCAAACAGCTTCTGCAACTCGGCTCGCCTCAGCGTCTCCTGGCTCTTATGCACAAGCTGCGAGTGGTACGGAACCTCGCGAAACAGCTCTTCGTAAACCGAGCTGTAAAGATGCTTGCGCTCCGCGCGCGAGGAATTGCGCAGCCGGTCTGCGAGCCCGATTTCGACCCTGTAGTGGTGCGCGCGCTTCGGATCTTTCAGGAGTTGCGAGGGCATTGCTTATCATAGCAATGCGGCGATCGACGATCAATGCGCTACCGGAGTACTCACGAATGGGTAGCCAATCAGCCACCGCTGGTCTTGATATAAGTCCTTCTGTTCTTAACCGTTTTGCATACATTTGCTCAAGATGCGCCACGCGAGGTCTGATATGATTTCTCCGATGACTGCTCAATCGACAATCAATGAATGTTCGTGATGCACATCGTCATGGCAACGGATGAATGGCCTGCTAGCCTAACCAAGGGCTATGACCTACGCGGCGATGCATCGGCAGCTGACGGCTGGCGAGTAGGTCACTGATCCATGGCATCAATATTGCGGCAAGGCATTGCACTCTCCGCTGCGCGCTACATCGAACAGGCCATCATGCTATTGACGCCGGTCGTTCTAGTGCGGACGATCGGCCCCACAGCCTTCGGCGAATATCGGCTGTTCTGGCTACTTGTAACTACCGTAGGCCTGTTGTTCCCCTTCGACGTGCCTCGTAGCTTGCTTTTTTTCTTTGTCCGTTTGGATTCAGAAGGACGCCGGCTCTATGTCGGGCAGACGGTGCTGTTCTTGCTCGCCACCACGATGATTGCGGCGCTTCTGATTTTTGTCTTTCGCGACGCTCTTCCTCTTGGCATGAAAGACCTGCTGCACGACCATGGGCTTTTGCTCGCGGCTTTCCTGTTTATCTGGAATTTGGGCTTGATACTCGATGTATTACCCAACGCTGCAGGGCAGATTCGCTGGCAGGCGCAAGCTGTCGTGGCTGCATCTGTGCTTAGGGCCGCGCTCATAGTTTCGGCAGCAGTATTTTTTCAACGACTTGAAGTGGTACTGGTTGCCACATTGATTGCTGGCTGCGTACGCCTCGGGCTTTTGGCCTATTTCATTGCAGGACATTGTGGTATTCGACTGTTCCCCGTGGACAAGCTGCAATTCCGTGAACAGCTTCGGTATGCTCTTCCATTTGGCGTGGCCACGTTGCTATTCCACACGAGGAAACAGACCGAGCAATGGATTGTGGCTACGATGTTTTCATCGGCGCTGTTCGGCGTTTTTTCAATCGCAACTACGCTCCTTATGCCCATTGAAGTCCTGAGAGGCGGAGTCGCGAATTTGCTCTTGCCCAAAATGAGCCACCTCCATTCACTTGGTGATCACGAAGAGCTGCTGCGCCTCAATAATCAAGGAAACCTGATCCTCAGCGCGATCATTTTCCCCACGATTGCCGCGTTATTCGCCTTTTCCGACCAAGTCATCCAGTTCTTGTTTACAAAGGAGTACGTGAGCGGCTCGCCAGTGCTACGTATCTATCTGGTTCAGACATTGATTTATTCGATAGATATTATGACCCTGCTAAATGTGTTCAAACAGGGGTTGCCGAGTATGCGTTACGAAGCCTCAAGTATTCCTCTGGCCGTGTTAACCAGTTTGGTCGGCGCCTGGCATTATGGTTTACCGGGCGCAGCTATAGGGTCGGTATTGGGTAGTTTGATGGTTTACGCGCTCGTTCTGAAGAGACTTTCAGAGGTAATAAGCGTTCCGGTCGGAAGATTGCAGGATTGGAAAAGCCTCGGAAAAATCTGGAGCATATCCGCAATTTGCGCGCTCGCGGTACGGCTCTTTGCCGACGAGCTGAACCCATCGACACCGCTCGCTGCAATAGGCGGGCCTGCGGCAATCTTGGTGTTGTACGTTATTGTTTTGTTTGCGACCGGGTATTATCGAATGTTTTTTGAGGTTCGAAGAGAATGGCGATTTATCCGCTTTGTCTAATACACCACGAATCATAAAGCTCGGTGCAGCTCTCTGTTCTTGCCCCCTTCGGCATAGTCGACTCTCACTCATACGATCTATGTCTTCGTGCCTCCCTGCGTCAGCACGAGGCGGCCCTCATCGGAGGCGTACGCCGAGCTCAATCGCGCAATTCCGGTCGGAGCGCTATGCAACTATGCAACCACGAACCTAGTCGGCGAGTGCCGTAGGCTCTGGAACGGACACTCCGACAGCCAGGGCGAAAGGTTCACGTACCCGGTCCAAATCGGACTGGCGGCACCCGGCAGTTCGCTCCCGACATCGCACTTGCGATCACTCGGGCGGCCTTGGTATGCGCTCGGCAATCCTGTCGTCACAGAAATTGAAACTGCACCGGCAACGCCGCATGTCAGCCCTAACTCGCACCCACTCGCCCTGATCCGCCTACTGCCACAGGCAAAGCAGCCGAGAGCTTCCCACCCGTACCACGCAGCTGGTGCCGCTATCAGTTCGCGCTTCGATCCGCGTCTCGCGTCCGATCCTCATCATGGCAGACCTCCACGCCGGCATTTATAGCGCTAGCAACAGCTCCCTCACTCAAGGTCGCGCGCGCTCTCCTATCTGCCACCCCTCGATATAGGCGGAGATACGCGTTAGTCATCGCATCGAGCGAGAATGCTGCTCCAATACGCCGACGCCCTTCCCTGCCGAATTCACTAGCGAGCCCTCGGTCATTGAGGAGCTCGAGCACACGACCCGTCAACGCTTCAGCGTCGTGGCTCGGCACAAGAAATCCCGTCTGTCCTTCTAGGACGAGTTCAGGAGTGCCCCCATCGTTTGTTGCTACGATTGGCTTACCCAATGCCATGCATTCGGTTATGGCGTTGGAAATACCCTCCCCGTGTAGGCGGCTGTTGGTGACCAGGACTCCCACGGTGAAAAGATTTGCGATACTTTCCACATCTTTCCGGCGACCCAGAAACTTTACGCGCGGCGCGTATTCCGGTGGGACGCGATCGCGCACTCGCGACAACGTTTCACCGGTGCCGACTGCCACAAACGTGACATCGTTCCTAAGTTGGCAAATGCGGCATGCTACTTCGACAAAGGTTGCGTAATCTTTTCTGGGCGTGAAATTAGCAATCATCCCGACAACGTTGGGTGTCGTAATTCCCAGAATGCTGCGAAGCTCTGCTTCGTTCGTTAAGTTAGAGACTCTTTCAGGATTGAACCCGTTGTAAATACATAGACCTTTGCGCTCTGGAATATGATAGGCGGCTAGACCCGCATGCGAATTGGCAACAACAATGTCTGAAAATGGGATAGTCAGCTTACCCATTAAAAAGTATTTATTCCACAGCGGAATATGCGGCGGTGCGTCTCGCACAAAGCCATTAACGAAGGCTGTGCCGCACACTTTTGCAACTGGAGCCGCAAGAATGGAACACATTGGGTTCCAAGAGTGAATGATATCTACTTTCAGATCAGAGACCAGGTCGTACAAATTCTTGAAAAGGCGCAAATCTCTCTTGCCTCTCCGAACGAGCTGGATAACTTGCGCGAGTTCGCAGCCAATTTCGTAACGAACCTCCTCTTCGTCCGTAACAGCGACGAATGACTTTATGTCACGGTGAGCGAGAAGTCCCCTCAACAGTTCGACGATTTGTCGTTCTTTCCCTCCCGGGCCTAGAGAATCGGTGAGGTGCAATATGCGCATGTCGGTGCTCTCGGACTGATTCGATCCACGTACGAGGAATTCAGCACCAACTTCGATGTCTAACCGCGTTGGATTCAAACGAACCTTCCCATTTTCTCCTCAGATCTGAATCCTGAATGAGGCGACCCAATTCAGACTCCCTCGATATTTCGATTAGTCGCTGAAAGCGTCCCGCTGGGGTACAAACGCCAGTGAGTTATACATGTGCCGTACGAAATCGCGGCAAGAGCCTTATACCATTCCCGCACCGGCAGGTCTCCTCTTCCCTTGTGATCGAGAATGGGTAACCCGAAAGGGTCGAGCCGCGAATCGGCTCAAAGGCTATGCTCCTCGGGTGGTCGTGTTTGAGCCGCTCTCGGAGGACAGATGAAGATCGCCATTCTCGTTGGCACGCGGCCGGAAATCATTAAAATGGCGCCGGTCATTCGCGCATGCCAGAAGCGAAAGCTCGACTACTTCGTCATCCATTCGAAGCAACATTACTCGCAGCAGCTCGACGGGATCTTTTTCTCAGAACTCGATCTTCCAGCGCCGAAATACAATCTGAATGTCGGCTCCGGCGGTCACGCAAACCAGACCGGCCGCATTTTGATTGAGCTTGAGCCGATCCTAATGTCGGAGCAACCCGACGTATTGCTCGTACAAGGAGACACGAACACGGTCGTGGCTGGCGCACTCGCGGCGCGCAAGCTTGGCATAAAAGTCGGGCACATCGAAGCCGGATTACGCTCGTTTGACCAAACGATGCCGGAAGAAAGCAACCGGATTATCGCCGATCATATTTCGGATTATTTATTTGCCGTCACCGACTTGCAGGTCGGCCACTTGATAAGAGAAGGTCTGCCCGAGTCGAAAATCTTCATGGTCGGTAACACGATTGTCGACGCTCTACTCGCTCATCGGGTTCAAGCGGAGAAACACAGTCGGATTCTTTCGGAACTGAAATTGCAAACCAAGGGTTATTTCCTTCTCACGTCCCACCGTGCCGCGAACGTCGACGATCCAGGTGCGCTGAAGGAAATCATCCAACTGATCACGAAACTTCCAGGTAGAGTGTGTTGGCCAATCCATTATCGCACCCAGAAGGTTCTCAAAGAAAACAAATTTGATTTGCCTGCGAATCTGACTTGGACCGAACCCGTTGGCTATTCAGATTTCTTGAATTTGCTTTCGAATTGCTCGGCCGTTATTACGGATTCGGGCGGTGTGCAGGAAGAAGCATGTATCCTCGGCATCCCTTGCGTGACGATTCGCGATCGCACCGAACGGCCCGAAACCGTCGATGTCGGCGCGAATGTGTTGGTTCACCGAAACGCGGAGGCGATGATAGCGGCTCTCAATCGCCCGATCAAACCTTGGACTAATCCGTTTGGTGACGGCCACACCGCCGAGAGGATTCTCGACGTCATTGTGGGCCACGATGTGAAGCCGGTTCTGCAAACGCAGGATACCGTTTGCGTTGTAGGCCTTGGTTACATGGGACTCCCGACGTCCCTGTTGTTCGCGAATGCGGGCCTAAGGGTTACAGGCGTCGATCTCAGGGAGAAGACAGTAGATGAGATCAACAGCGGTCGCTGCCCTTTTGAAGAGAAAGGTATTCCGGAATTGCTAACGGCGGCTTTGAAGACTGACAATTTCAAAGCTGAGACGAAACCTAGACCGGCCGACGTTTTCGTTGTGGCCGTACCGACTCCGCAAAAAGACAAGAAGTGCGATCTGTCCTTCGTCGTTGCGGCCGTGAACAGCCTGCTTTCCGTCATGAAAGATGGAAATCTCCTCATCATCGAATCGACAATCAAACCGAAGACTTGTGAAGACGTCGTACTTCCAATTCTGCAGTCGAGACATTTGAATGTCGAAGTCGCGCATTGCCCGGAGCGCGCGATTCCCGGCAACACGCTACATGAGATCGTGCACAACGACCGCATCATTGGCGCCACGTCGCCGGAAGCAGCACAAAGAGCGGCGCGTCTCTATTCTAGCTTCACCAAGGGCGCGATTCACCAAACGAATCTGATAACTGCTGAGTGCGTGAAGCTCATGGAAAACACATTCCGCGACGTCAATATCGCTCTCGCGAACGAGTTTTCCCTGATTGCGGATAAGTTCAAGTTCAACATCTCGGCAGCGATCACGCTTGCGAACAAGCATCCGCGCGTCAACATTTTGCAACCGGGGATCGGCGTCGGGGGCCACTGTATCGCCATTGATCCGTGGTTTTTGACCGAAGACATCAGCGACCTGACTCTTATACGAGCCGCGCGCGAACTGAACGACGAAATGCCGAAGCACACTGCCGAGCGAATTCAAAACAAGATCGGGCCGTCCGTTCAGAGAATCGGAATTTTGGGAGTGAGCTACAAACCGGATGTCGACGATGCTCGGGAAACTCCGGTTTTGCAAGTTGCAAAGCTTCTCTCGAAAAAATACAGTATCCGTTGCCACGATCCGTTCGTGAAGGATTTTGATCTCGAGCTCTTTCCCATCGAAAAGGTCGACGGCTGGGCGGATGTGCTGGTGGTTCTTTCGAATCACAAAATCTACGCATCCAAGAATTTCGAATCTCCGCTGCTTTCGTTTGACAAGTCGATCAACGCCGACGGGTGCGACTTCGGTTTTAGGCGGTAGGCGCTTTTCTTTTGACTCAGCTGATGCCGGCCAGGGCGTTTGCAGGAAGATTTTCTGACGCAAGGCAAGGGCGGCGAGCCCGTACCGCGGGCGGTTAGGCACGAGCTCCTTGCATCGGAAATCATGCCGACCAATGCGCCGAACGCTAGCTACGCGCCGCCCCGTGGAAAAGCCAGATTGGATATTCGCCGAGCTCCGGAGACGGATACAAAAGTAAGAGCGCTATTTTCACGTTGGTATCCTAAACGTGCGCAGGAATATTTCAAGGTTTGTCAACGACCAAAGAGTTTTTTCGTGGTTCTGTCGACCGCTAAGGTGGTCTGTTACAAGCCTACGAAGCTTGGAGCCGCTTATCATTCGCGCTACACATGAACTCTCGCTCACAAGCATGTCCTGTACGAGATCCCGGTGAGGGCCTCTAAACCATTCTCCGACGGGCACACGGAATCCGACCTTTTTGCGCCGCAGGATTGACTGCGGAAGGATCTTGTCCATTGCTGCGCGCAGCACGGTCTTGCCGCCCTTGCCTCCCGTCAGAAACTCATCCGGGAAGCGCGCCACGACGCCGGCCAGCATCGTGTCCATAAACGGCATCCGCCCCTCGATCGACCCCGCCATCATCATTCGATCGCCGCGTTCCAACAAATCATCCGGAAGCCAGGACGTCTGATCGAAGAATAATGTGCGCCGCAGACTGGATGCGAGCCCAGACGAGTACGGATAGACATCCGGCGGCGCTGCCGAGAGGCGTCGGCCGAGCATCGCCTCAGCTTCGGCAACTGAAGTGCCGCCGAACCACACTCGCATGCGGTTCACCAGGTCTCGTTCGCCCGCAGCCAATGCAAGAATCTTTACGCGCCGCATCCCGTACGGCAATGAACGCACCAGTGGATAGATTAGTCGCTCGTGAAGCAAGTGCGGCATCAGCCATTGATACAGACCTATCCACTGCTCAGCCCGATGCTTCGCATATCCTCCCATCAGCTCGTCGGCGCCTTCTCCCGTGAGCACCATCTTAACGCTACGAGAGGCGATTTCCGAAAGCATAAAGATCGGAACGTCAGATGTCTCGCTGACCGGAGCACCACGGCGTAAGACCGCGGTTGACCAATGCTCCATGAAGGCATCGGGTTCGACGAATAGTTCATTGTGAGTTGTACCAAACTGTTCCGCAACGGCACGTGCGTGATCGAGCTCCGAATATTCCGCTTCCCGAAAGCCTACGGAGAACGTTCGCACGGGCTCCCCACTATGCTTGACCATGGTCGCAACGACGGCCGACGAGTCGACCCCACCCGAAAGATAGGCGCCGAACGGCGCGTCGCTACGCATACGAATTCGAACGGCCTCATCGAATGTCTCTTCGAACAAGCGAACTGCATCGCCGAACGACTTGACTTCCGGCATCGTCGTCGCAACTGGTGGCGTAAAATAGCGCGTCGTTTTCAGCGTTCCGTTCTGCCATACGGCATAATGACCAGGCTGCAGCTTCCTCACCGCACGAAAGAACGTGAGAGGCCCCGGAACGTAGCGATTAAGAAGATAGTGGCCCAGTGCTTCGAAATCGAACGCTCGGCTGAAGCCCGGAAACTGAACGAGCGGCTCAATCTCTGAGCCGAACAGAAGACCACCCTGCAACTCGGCGAGAAACAGCGGCTTTTTCCCGAAGGCATCGCGGGCCAGGATAAGGCGCTGTTCTGCTTCATCCCAAAGCGCAAAGCCGAACATGCCGCGAAATCTACCTACTGCATCAAGGTGCCAAGCGCGATATGCTTCGATGAGCACTTCGGTATCTGAGTTCGTGCGAAAGCGGTGGCCAAGGGCAACGAGTTCCTGTCGCAGTTCGATGTAGTTATAGATTTCGCCGTTGAAGATTAATGTAAAGCGGCCGTCCTCACTCGACATTGGTTGCCCGCCGCCACCGATATCGATAATCGAAAGCCGGCGATGGCCGAAGCCGATTTGAAATCGCTCATCAGATGTCTCGTGAAGCCAGTAACCCGAGCCGTCAGGCCCTCGATGAAACATCAGATCGGTAAGCCTGATAAGAGTCTCACGATCCTGATGCCTCGAGGCCCCAAGACCCCATCCAAAGATCCCACACATGCCAAATGCCTTACCTCGACAACAATCAGATGATAGCCGCGACATGTGCTCCTTCCGGAGCCGGCTGCGATTAAGTCATCAATCAAACGGAACAAGGCCGGAAGGCCGAAGCAATCGATCGGACGACCGGTTGTCGTCGTCGGGTTGAAAACGAAATCCGCAATTGCGTTTCCTCCCTTTAGGACCTGCGACAACTTGTTCGCTTCCCGAGACACAGCTAACGGAAATAGAGGGTGTCTCTGCACGCGCCACCCTCCTACCCGACTCGTTCCGGGCGGCTCCCTGTTTGCTCGCGGCGCCATGCCTAGGCTCTGCCGTACAATGGCTTGGGCCGAATGCCGGCGGACAGCGTATTGGTCTTCGCATGTCGCCACCACATGCGTCCCGGTTCCTGGTAGACGCGGTACAGCCATTCGAGCCCGAGATGTCGCATGCGAACCGGCACCCGGCGTACCGCACCGGGAAGGATATCGAACGAACCACCGACACCGATGATGAACTGCACGCCGAGCGCATTGATGCGATCCAGGAAAGCCCTCCTTGCGTGGCGAAGGCTTACCCCATACGATGCCCGTGCTAATTCTGATCACATCGCTACCAGCGGCATCGACAGCTACCGCAGGATCAACGCGCATCCTCACGAACTTAGCGACATGGAGTGCAGCATGTTGCAAACGCTGTTGGCTACGCATCACCCTGCCTGCGAATTCCACCGTATCGGGCCATCTTCAGGACAGAGTCGGGCATTCTCGAAATGACGTACGCATCGTCGCCCTCCGGCGGCCACCATGCGGACGCAGCTAACTCCGAACACCGCAATTTTCATTCTGCGACAATAGCCCTGGGACGTTCTGAGCAAGTGCAGCCAAAAGGGTTGCGACCGGGGACTGAGTGGCTACCCAATTGTGGGTAACCCGGTGACCAACCGGTTCTCGGCCGCTGTCGTCCACGTAGTCCCGCGACGTGAACGCCGAGTTCGGCCACATCGCAATGGCAGCGGAAGCTCGCAATCTTAGATCCGGTTGCTAGCTGGTTTGCTACAAACGTCGCACTCGATCACCCTTTGCGTCGAGGACGTCCGACACAAACTTCGACGAGGCGGCTGGATGTTCAGTAGCACGACTATGAGCGAACGTCGTCTTAGCACGGCGAACGTTCGGGCGAGCCGCGTCGCCAGCTAGACACCCTTGTCGGTAAGCCACTAAAAGTACTAAGGTCACAGAGAGACCCTTACGATGTTGGGCACCGTCGAATATATCGCGCATCGTTGAGCAGCATTGTCAGAAGGGCATCGGATTGATCTTCGCAGTTAGGAATTGCCGAGGATGGCTCTGCCGGAGCGTGCTAACGAATTTCGGTGTATTTGATGAGTACAACCCCAAATACTCTTCGCTTGATCGTAGCTACGCCGTACGGCGCGCATGGGCGAGGAGGAATAGATCGTCTTACGGATCTCATCATTGATACAATCGACACACGCGGAGATCTTGGCGTCAAGGCCGAGCGACTGGTAACCAGAGGACAGAAGAGCATTTATTGGGGAGTGGTGGTCTTTGCTCGGGCACTGGTCCAATTCTGTGTTGCCGCGGCGCGCGGTAACGTTGACCTAATCCACTTTCACCTCTCATTTCGCGGGAGCGTGTACCGTAAACTGATCATCGCGGCAATAGCGCGCTATTTTCGAGTGCCCTATGTCGTTCATCTTCACGCCGGCCAGTTTGATCAATTCTGGGGAAGAGCCGGGACATATTTGCGTCGAAGCATCAACCGATTGTTCTTGGATAGTGCAGCGATTATTGTGCTAGGCGACTATGGTGCGCGCGTCATTCTCGATCGGCTTCCCAGTCTTCGAGATAAAATCAAGATCCTTCCGAACGCCACCACCTCCCCGGACCAACCAAATCGGGGGCGGTCGGAATCCGGTCAGCTTCGCATTACCTTCCTTGGCTTCCTTGATCCAGAAAAGGGTGTGCCACAACTCATTGATGCACTCGGAAAGCTGGCGTGCCGCACCGACTGGACCGCTACCATAGCGGGAAGCGGAGAAATGGAGCAAACTCGCGATCAGGCTCGTCGACTTGGAATCGCCGATCGAGTGGAGTTGCCGGGCTGGCTTGATCCGTCAGAAACCGCCGCGTTGCTTCAGCGGACCGATATTCTTACCCTGCCATCCTTCGTCGAAAGTCTCCCAATGGCAATCATCGAGGCCTTCGCTTACGGTGTAGCTGTGGTCGCAACACCTGTTGGTGCGGTTCCCGAAATCATTGCTCATGAACGCAACGGGCTCCTCGTGCCTGTTGGGAACGCCGAAGCGCTTGCCAATGCGCTCGTTCAATTGCTCGACGATGGAGCGTTGAGGCAGCGCCTGGGCGACGCCGCCCGGCGCGACCACGCGGAACGATACGAAATTAACAACTACGTAAAGCGTCTGGTATCGATCTGGCGAATGGCGGTACGGTGTTGAAAGCCGGAAACACCCGCTAAACGCCGACGCCTCATTTTTGGCTTCTTCGAGCGGCGCTCTTGGGGCGGATTACCCACCGCCCACTCAGCGGTGGCGGACCGCAGTTGACGAGCGCCCCTCCGGACACCTTCGGTGGTATCAACCCACTGTCGGCGGCGGACAAGCCAAGCGCGAAGCATCTTTCAACTGCCGCCGATGTGATTGTCTCGCAAGTAGCGTTTGCAATGCCAACTGCACCCCATTCATTTTGGCAGCGAAGGAACTTTCCGTGTCAAAACGACTGCTCATCCCAATACGGGGAAGCGCGAATTGATTTAGCTGACCGTCGCTTAGCTGACCATGTCGCGTTGTTACGGCGCTCAAATACCCTGATTCCTTAGCGAGATGCTCTTCACGCGGACCACATGACCCATACGGATAAGCGAGATGCAGCACAGGCAACTGAATCAAATTCTCCAGATAGTTGCGGTTATCGGCCAACTCGGTCCGTGCTGAGGTCGCATCCAGGGTTGCTAGCGCGGCGTGTGAAGTTGTGTGCCCGCCAATCGATGCGAGAGGATGACGCGCCAACTCTTGAAGCGCGCACTCGTCCAGGAAATATCGGTTGTTCAACGCTGATAACGAAATACCAGCCTTATCGAAGGTCCTCGCAAGCGCCGCGCCTCGTTTGTAATCCTGGTGAACCCACCGGTCCAGTTTGTCCAGGACGGCTACCTTGCTCCGGAAGTCAGAACAGTGAAACCGAATGCCCATTGCATCGATTGCAATATCATCTCTTGACCGAACCAGCTCGCGCAATCCTAACCACCACGACTGCAGAGTCCGCGTCAAGGCGCCGGTGGGCACATACACCATGAAGGGAGCGTTGTAGCGCTCGAGGATTGGAAGCGCCACCGAGACATTGTCCCGGTACCCGTCATCGAAAGTAAGGACCGCATAGCGGCGCGATTGGTCATCTGCGGCCAGCCGCTCAAGACACTCCTCGAGGCTAACTATCGCCCATCCTTCTCGTTGTAGCCAACTGAGCGAATATTCGAATAGTTCAACGGAAATGCCGGTCATCAATTCCGACTGAGAATCCCGCTGAACCTCGTGGAACATTAGAATCGCCGCCCTACCAGCGAAGATACGGCGAAAGACCGGAAAAAATCCGGCGCTCTCAATTGCATAAAATAAGGCGTTTTTAACCTGCTGCTTCAAATCAACCCCCCGCAGTGGTGATCCGTTCAGCGCTAGCGCCAAGCATTCTCCAGGCGCAACTTCGACGCCAGTGTAGGCACGCGGGTTACGAACGGTAAACGTCGATTTAGCTCAACCAGTCCCCATCATTGTGGCTACTTATTATGAGTATTGGCCGGCCCGTTCAGGCTGCCGCGTGCTCCCATATACTCGGTACCTTCCTCTAAGAGAGCATATGTATCAGCGACTTTGTTTGCCGAATATGCTCACGAGTGGATGCCCCAAAAACAATCGATGCAATTTGTTTTTGAGCACAGACATATTCGAACGCTTCTCTAGGAGGAATCGCTCCTGAAGCCAACACTGACATCGCTATTGGTCTGAAACGTCTGGTCGCGATTGCCTGCTCATAGGCGGCCGCACCTCCGCACATACGAAAACCAAGCTTATTGATATTACAGCAGACTATCGGGTTTTCCAGACCAACTTCATCCAAAGCATCGAGAAGTCGGATTAAGTTCATCGTTATAAACCCCGGCTCAGCATTATACCGCAACCGCACATGGTCCGCGAAAATCCGAAGCCCCTCCTTAAAGCCTGTCCCCAACAACAAGTCCGTCACCACGTTTTGCAAAAAGATGACCGGGGTCTCAAGGCCCTGAAACATCTTCATCTCGGCGTCGATGAGGAGTGTTGCAACGCCTTCGACATCTTTCTTTGCCAATGACATGCCGCCGCGGACGACGGCGTTCAGGAGCCCTTCCTGAGGCAAAAAGCGCCGTATCGCCTCTACGATGCCGTATTCGGTCGCCGCATTGGCGTATTTGTGCGCATAGGGCATGCACGGAAAGAATTTATAACCCTTGTACTTCGGGGGGTTCGCGCGCCAATGATCGCAAATGGCGCCAATCCGCTCGTGGGTGGTGCACATGAAGGTTGCGATGCCCTCGTCAAGCGCGGCATCCAGCACTTCAATTATCGCCTCATCGTGTTGAAAGCGCATGGCTTGCGCTCGCGCCTTCTCTTCCGACATGTGATTGACGCCAAAAAATTGGTTGTCGCCGAATAGCACTCGATCCATTTTTTACCTTCCAAGCTGCCGCTAGTGCCCGCCCACCAACAGGTCTTGCAGAACTGATCTCTTTTTTGCGGTTGCCGCCCCGCTATTTTTCCAGACTTCAGTCCGGCGCCCCTCGGCGTCAGCCAATAGCATTTGTACGACACGATCGGTTGCCAGGGCCGAGCTGAATGTGCTTTCCGTCTGATGGTTTCCGGCCTTTACCGATTGGATAAAATGATCGATCTGCGCTGAATATTCCTCACCTCGCAGATAAAACCACGCCGGTTGGGTTAACTCGACCGTATTCTTAATGGTCCAGCCGGCGTCCAAAGACAGTTCTTCGTTCGGTTCTCGAAGATAGATCTGATACTCTTGGCGGTCAGCACTTAATCGGCCTTTGGTGCCCCACAGTGTTATCCGAGTAAACATCTTTCGATAACTGTCATCGCTCCAGTTTGCGGCCAGGTAGCCGGTAGCGCCATTTTCAAAGTAGAGCGTTGAATAAACTTCATCGTCCACGTCTTGCGAAAAAATGCTTTTCACGACCGTTCCACCGACCGAACGCGGCGCTCCGACCACATAATTCATTAGATCGATTGCATGACATGCGTAATCATGAAGACAACCGCCACCCTCGATCTTGCTGTGACGCCAGGTCGAACCCTTCGTCCTAACGACAACAGGTCCGTAAGCTTCGACTTGCACATGGTGGATATTGCCGAGAATATTCGGAGCGGCCAGACGTCGCGCTTCACGGAAAGCGCCGACAAATCGACAATGATACCCTACCTGCGTGACAAGCCTCTTTCTTTCGGCCAATTGCGCCAGCGCACTACCCTGCTCCACGTCAAGACAGAAGGGCTTCTCACAAAACACGTGCAAATTTTTATCAAGTGCGTACCGAACCATTTCAGCATGGAAACGCGACGGCGTCGCGATGAACACGCAGTCAAGGTCCTCAGTATCGATCATCTTTCGATAATCGGAATACGTTTTAACACCGGTGTATTTCTCCATCAGCGTCAGCACGTAATTGGCAGCGTCGCACACCGCAACCATTTTTACATCGGGGTGAGCCGTGATAATGGCTTGATGAGAGATTCCCATCTTACCAAGCCCAATGAGAGCCGCTTTGATCATCATCTCGCCCTTCGGTTAGTGGCGGCCGCCTATCTCGAGAATGGCCGAGTACAGCTGGTTGTAAGCAACTTTGCCCTTGTGGAGCAGCTCCAGGTTCGGGACGCGCTTAGTGGTGTTGTCGAGGATCCTCAGCGCTGTTTCCGCGTCAAGGTCTGGCCGATGCTGCATACACCCACTTCGCAGTAAGTAACGATCAACGTCGAGCAGCTCCGATCGGTAGATCGAGATCGTTGGGAGACCGAGCACTGCCATCTCCCGGGTCATCGTCCCACCAGCGCCAATAAATAAATCGCAGTCCGGAGCTATGTCCGCCAGGTCAAGTGCGGTATCGATCACGCGTATGCCGTTGAATTTCTCGGCTCTGTAATGCGCCCCCTGCGCACGCCCTCTCGGCAGGACGGTCAAAGCGACATGATCGCGAAGCCCAAGCAAAAGACTGTCGAGAAAATTGATTTCACTCTTGTAGTACTGTGCGGTCCAGGGCTCCGGCCTGACATAGACCGCTCTGCGTTGATCCTGCGCCGTCCTAGTGCGTCGCGACATGAATTGATCGGCAAAATACCATAGATACATGCCTTCCTTTATTCCCGGAAAGTGGCGCACCTTGGCAGCGCGAGCCCCCTGCCAGCGCACTCTGCTGATGTCGAGGAATTCCGGGAGCATGATCACATCGGCAAACAGAAAAGCTGGCACGTTTCCAAGAGCGTGCTCATTGTCGTTCAAATAAATTGATCGGACACCCAGAAGTCGCGCAACGACCGGTGAATAGAAGGAGCTTTGCGAAACTGCGAGGTCAATTGAACGGTCCTTGAGAAAATAGTACAAGTCGCGCACTCGCACCGGATATCCTAGAAGTTTTCTCGCGATGTTGGCGCCGTAATGCTTACCGACGACATCGAAATTGAGCCGATGCAGCTTCAGCAGATCAACCGTGTTCGCAAGCGGTCGAGCCGTTATAACGACTTCATGTTCCTCCTGAAGCTCCCCGATAAGCCTTCGAAACATGTTGATGTGGGGCGAGTTATGGAGATCAAACCATATGTTCATCAGCCGTCCAAACTTACTTACCGGCCCGGAATGCTGGTCGATCTTTAGTCGCGCAGTTCCGCAGTTCAATGAACCATCGTAGCTACCCATTTATTGCCAGGTCCCATGCCAATTCCCAGCTGGTGACCCGGAATGTACCGATCGAGCCGGAAACGTAGCGCCGCCATGAGCACGAACCAACGAGCGTTCAGGTTTACGTGGCCAGCACGCCGATCGACTTCCGCAAGGGGCCGACGCTGGTCACGATTTCCACCATCTGTCGCGCCGCAGCTTCAAAGTGTGTGAACTTCACCGCTCGGGCTCGCGCCGCAGAGAGCGGCGCGACCATCCGCCGCGCTTCGCGTCGCCACACAAACAACTGCGATGGATCAAGCCCGCGAGAGCGCGCGATCGCCGACACGTTCGCCCCTGGCGCAAAACGTTTCCCGACGATTCTGATCCTCTGGTCCTGCGACCAGGTGCAGTAGCTCCGCCCGGCCTAACCTGAGGCAGCTGACCTGCCCTCGAAGTTCGGCCGTCCGGCGCGCCAAATCGCTGACGCTCCTGCTGCAGGCGTGAGGGGGCGCGGTGACCAAGCTTGGTGAACTAGTCATGATCCTGGATTTGCATCGCCAAGGTCCGTCCGTCGGCGCCATCGCCCGGCAACTAAGTGTCGACCGAGGGACCGTCAGGGCCTACATCGCCAAAGGGTGGAGCCGCCGGTCTACAAAAGGCGGGCACCAACGCCAGGCATCGTCGATCAGGTCAAAGCCTATTTGCGCGGTCTATCCCCGCGCTCACTGCGGTACGGCTGTGACGTGAGTTCAAGGAATGCAGCTTCGCTGGACAGGGTGATACGCGATCGCGTGTGGGAGTTACGGCCTTCTCGGCCGGCGGGCAGCGCGCGCAGAAACCAATCCGTGAACCTCTTCGCCGCTGAACCGTTCCCTTAGCGCATTCCATGCCGATGTGTTGAGGATTGGCGCTTACCGCAGCGCCTTCGAATTACGTTGGAGTAATTATTGGAAAATACCACGAGCCGAGATCTAATGGCGTAGCATGCCGCAGATCGCATTTGCGAGCTCTTGCCCGAAGAAGGCGTTTCCGTACCGGGTCAGGTGTCCACTGCCTGATTGGCTTCCAAATCCAGAAAGGAAGATCCGGTTCTTGTGCGCAAAACTCCAAGCATCCGCTGCCGGGTTGATAATCGGAATTGACAGATCACGGCCTTGCTCTTCCCACCAAGTTTCGTCCTTGGATAGGGCAGGCTTACTTTCCTTCCGGGGGTCCATTTCCCCCCCATCCGGCATAAGAAATATGGCAATAGGCGTCGAATGAGATTTCGCTATATCCGCAATTGCTTTCAACAGTCGAGTCTTTTGCTGCGAAGAACCACTGCTCGATTCGGCAGACGCTTCCATCACCGACTTTCGAGATCTCGAGGTCAATTTCCTACGGAATTCATTGATGTATTGAAGAAGCCGGCTGTGATCGCTTATCATTAAGAACCAGGTAAACGCCCTGGACGACCGTATTTTGTACGTCCTCGTATCCATAAAGCTCAAATCGATATTCTGACGCCCGTCATTTTCAATTGTCACACGTGCAGAAACGTCTTCTTCGGGATCAGGCATGCCTGGAGACCCCTGCAGGACAATGAAGTCGGGTGAATAACGCCAGACAAAATCCCTCATCAAAAGATAATTTTCAGTCGTGGTGTAGCCGCCAACTCCGAAATTGAGAGCCTCCACGCGTTTGTCGTTCAGAGCTGGGCACTCCCTTAGCTCCTTGCCGAGAATCGATACGTAGGTTTCGGAGGTCTCCACCTGTATGGCCATGGTGAGGGAATTACCAAGGACCGCTACCCGAAACGAATTAGGGTCCTTTTCAAGTCGATGGGTGACGTCATGAAACCCAAAATCGTTGAGAACGAGATGGCTGTAGCCCTCCTGGGTCTGTATCCCGTCGATGTTCGGCCTTCCAGCATATCCAAGCTCAGGTGTCCCGATGTTAGTCTGGTATCGTCCGTAACCAAGAGACGGAATCGATCCATATCCGATCAGGCGAAGCGTCGCATCGAGGCAGAGGACGGCCGCGAGGATTCCTATGAGCCCCGCCCAGGAGTATCGTATCGAGGCTCTAAAAATTGAAGTATATGAACGGGGATTCGGCATCTCGTACTACGCTTATGGTGATGATGAAGAGAAGCAATGAAAGCAACATTGATAGACAGCCAATGTACAGTGACGTGGCCCGCAACACTGGCCGTTTGCTCTTCTCGACGTATCGATCAATCAACGACTCTGCGAATGCAATGAGTTCCTGCGAATTCGGTGCAAGCCAAGAAATTGCAAGGAGCGCTGCAATCCAGATCCACGGGTTTGCATCGAGCAAGGGCAATAATCCGGGTTGGACGTCTTTCGTATATGCCGCAGAAGTGAGACCATGAAGACCTATCATTCCTGACAGCACCCGCCCTGCCGAAGCCAGATCGCTGGCGCGAAAGAATACCCAAGCAAGGAGAACGGCCAAGAAAGTCGTTATCCGGCTTAGCAGACGGAACCACAGCGTTGACGAAATTGCGCTGACGCCGATCGCCCGCTGGGCATGATTGATCATCAAATAAAGTCCGTGCAAGCCGCCCCAAATCACGAATGTCCAGCCGGCTCCGTGCCATAATCCGCCCAGCAGCATTGTGATCATCAAATTTGCGTATCGGCGAAACTTGCCATGGCGGTTTCCTCCGAGGGGAAAATACAGGTAATCCCGAAGGAAGCGGGAGAGGGTCATGTGCCATCTCCTCCAGAAATCAATAATGCTGTCCGCCTTGTAGGGGGAGTCGAAATTTAGCGGCAGCTTGATATTAAAAAGGCGGGAGATGCCTAGGGCCATATCGGTATAGCCGGAAAAGTCAAAGTAGATTTGAAAGGCGTAGGCAAGCGTCGCTGACCATGCTTCTCCGATCGTCGGCGGCTCCCCACGAGAGTCAAAGACCGGAGATACGAACACTGATATCCCGTCTGCAAACAACAATTTCTTGTATGCACCAATGACAAACAAAAGGAGGCCGATCACGCAGTTCCTCAAGACTATCTTTTTGTTGTCCGCCCGCGCGAACTGCGGCATCATTTCACTATGATGAAGAATTGGTCCGGCTATCAAGTGCGGGAAGAAAGTCACAAACAGTAGGTAATGCACAAACTTCGTTTCCCGCACTTTTTCGGAATAGCAGTCGACCAAAAAGGCGATTTGCGTGAAGGTAAAAAATGAAATCCCTACCGGCAATATGACGTTCAACGACTCGATATGGCGTCCGAGGATTACGGAAAGGTTGTCGATAAACCAGTTGGCGTATTTGTAATACGACAGTATGCCAAGATTGAAAATTAGCGCCAAGATCAACCAGCGTTTGGTAGCTGCGGTTTTTTTCGCGCCTGTAATTAGATTCCCAAAGGTGTAATTCGCGATCACCGACACGACTAATAACAGCGGGTTACCGCCTGAAGTGGTAAAAAAAACAAACGACATTATCGCAAGAAAAGCGATCGATGCCTGCGGGCGGCTGGATGACAGCAAGAAGAAACCCGCCATCGTTATCGGCAGGAACAGCAAAACAAAGCTAAATGAGACAAATAGCATTTTGGTTACAAGTAGTCAGGGACACTCGCCGCCATTCTTGGTTCGAAGCGTTGATATGTCTGGAGAACGAATGTGGGCGGGCGTACTCTACGCTTGGAGCCGACGGCACCTCGGTGCGTATCGGAGCCGCCGAGCGAATGATGCGGCAGCACACGCGCGGTTCTGCTCGCCGGCGGTTCGGCTATCGGCGGCTGTACATCCTGTTCAAGCGCGAGCGCATCATCATGAACCACAACAAGCACCGCCATCCTTATGCGGGGAGCGGCTTCAGGTGCGTCGCCGGGGCGGACGCAAGCGAGCGCTCGGGATCTAGTTCCGACGGTCTTGCCGCAGGGGTCCAAATCAACGCCGAGCCTGGACCTCCTATCGGACGCGTCACGATGCAAGTTTAAGCAAGGGAGTTGAGAATAGAAGCACCTCGATCGAGTTCAACCGGAGCGCATAGTGGCTACCTAAATGTGAGTAAGAGCGCGCCGGCGATTCGGCTCCGATTGCCCTGATATCCCATCACCGTTGTTCGAAATCGACAATGGAGATCAGCGTGATGTCGTTCGCCCGCTACGTCTGCGCTGTTTCGACGTTTCGGGCATCCGTCCGCTGCCGTGGGCTACTTGTGCCATCACGCATCTCAACAAGATCACGATCGAGTTCGGGCCGTCCTCGAAGTCGGTAGCGCCAATTCCTCGTTCGTGCGCGGCCGCATCGTGGAGCGAAATACAACTATCAAGGGCGTCGCTCAACCGCGACCGAGCAACTCCGCGATTTGATGGGAAACCTCCACGACATAGCTTGCGAGATCCGTCGGCGCGCTGGGCGTTCCCACACAGCTATGGCCATGGCGTAACCGTCCAGATGCTGGCTCTCATCCTTGGTGGCGCTCGCAAACCCTCGACCACGTTTTCATCGCTCACGTCGATGCTAAATGACTTCGTCGCCTTGGTTCCCCTCATGGCGACTTAACCAGGTCCGAACATCGCAATCTTGATCACAATTCATCCTTCCGCTCGCAGCACAATGGCCTTGGGGCTAACTCGTGGCCATTGTCGACGTGGCCCCGCGAACGAGCTATTTGTGCTCGCCTCAGCCCAAGGTGACGCCGCGCGGAAGATGATAGGCAATGCGGCAGCCTGCTGCAGAATCGACGCGCCTTGCCGCGGTCGTTGCGCTCGAGGTGTAGGAACCCGAGGTCGAGCCGCAGATTGACGTTTCGCGGTGCGAGTGCCAGCGCGCTATCGATTGCCGCAATTGCCTCTTCGAAGAGTCCGCCTCCGACAAACTGGGCGACGAGCTCTTGAAAGGCCGGGATCAACGGCGGACGTCGCGCCACTGTTCAGCGCAATTGTTCGATCGCATTCACCCGACGCCCGGCACTAAAGAGAGCCGCGCCGACAGCGTTTCAATGTTCGGATCGCTCGCCGCGGCGGCGTTACGTGGGCACCAGTTCGGCGAGGCCAAACGACTCGCCCTTGAAGTTCTGAAAGCGAGTAAGACCGACACCGGCGACCATGCTGGGGCGGCCCCAATCGCCCAGGCGAGGCGATCGCGCGGCTTGAAAGGCGGCTCGGCGCTCCAGGAGATGCGCACGGGATTGAACTGGTCCGCTCCTCATGGGCGGCAAAGAAGGCTTCGACACAGCGCAGCTACGATCATCGTCTGCGGCGGGCCCACCCTCCCCTGGAGAGAGCAGGAACTGCCACACGAAGCCGGCGGTTGCGCGGCGAGCGTGGTGTTACAGTCCACATCCGCAATCGCTTTTCGAATAGGGCGATTTCCATCACTCATTGATCAGGCATGACGGCAGTTGCCCATGGGCCGCTGCCAAGGCGCTGGTGTCGGCAGCCAGGTGCTCTGCGGAGTACGCCCGGAGAGGGGCGCCAGCAACCTTTGCCAGCGTGGCTGGTGGGCCGCTTGGAGCGAGAATGCAAGATGATTTCCGACGACGGGCACATACATTGATACCATCAGGGGAGATCTTTTCGCTTCCCCACAAGCCAGTGTCGCCGAATTCAGCAGCAACGGCAGGCAGATGCGATAATTGCCACAGCTGGGCCGTGCGGTTCTAATTATCGCCATGCTCACCTATTTTTTTCGCCATACTCGCTAATTAACCATCCGCTTCAGCAGTCGGGGGGGCAATCATCCCGATTACGCTGCTTTCAGTCTGCTCGCGTCAGCGGCCGCGAGCACGAAGTATGTCGTGCGCCATCGCACGCGCGGCAGTGGAATGTCTTGTCTCAAATCTTCAAAGGATGATTGGAATGACGACCTCACCGGACATCACCTCGTTCTCGGCTACCAACATGAGCCATTTTATGGTCGATGGCGACACTGTCGAAGCCCAGAATGCCAACCAGCCGTGGAGCCTGACCAACCCCGATCCCAACACACTGCAGTTTCAGGTCCGCTCCGGCGACTATTGGAGCACCTCGGGCTGGAGCGATCTGACCAACGATGGCGGCGCCAACCGCTCTGAAATCGAGTTTCCTCATGTCAATGCCGGCACTCAGATCAACGTCTCCTACGGTCTCACTGTGCAACCAGGCCCGGTCAACAACGCCTCGTTTTTCGAACTCGGCCACTTGGACTC
>NZ_KI421479.1:188323-364202 GCF_000472925.1 Bradyrhizobium sp. Ec3.3 | reverse complement strand
CGGAGCGGCATAGGTGCCTGTGGCCGTGATGGTCTGGGAGGCGGCATCGTTGCTCGAGGTGAAGGTCAGCGAGCCGTTGGTGTTAAGGCTAGCGGTCAGCTGAATACCTGCCGCCGAAAGCGCCGAGTTGAGGCTGCTGATCGAGTTGACGTTGCCGGCACCGGCCGTGCTGCTGATGGTCAGCGTGGTCGAGGCAGTCGNAGACGTCTTGAAGANCAGCGTTTTGCCTTCCAGCGAGTTGGTGCCCGCGTTGGTCAGATCGGTTGCCGTACCCGCGACGCCCAGCGCGCCGGCGCCCGTCGGCGCGGCGATGGAGACGTTAGCTTTCGTGGTATAGCCCGAGGACAACTGAAGCGCCTGGTTGGCGATTGACTTGGCGGTATCGACCAGCTTCGACAGCGAGGTAATGCCGGTGTTGGCCGCCTGGAGCACCTGCACGCCGTTGCCGATGCTGTCGAGCAGGTTGCTGATGTCGCTGGCGCGNGCATCGAGGCCGGCGGCGGTGAAGAAGTTGGTCGGGTTGTCGAGCGCGCTGTTGACCTTCTTGCCGCTGGCAAGGCGGCCCTGCGTGGTCGCGAGCAGGTCAGCGGTGCCCTGCAGCGAGAGCAGGTTCTGGCGGACTGCGGCGGACAGAGTGATATTGGAGAGAGACATGAAACAACCTTTCTGGCGTTACGCAACTTCGGCCTTCTTGGCCGAGTACACCGACGCTACGAAGCAACTGATCAACGAAAACTGAATCTGACCGGTAGGATGCCCCGGATACCGGCGGGCTTCGAAGCTCATGCTTTAAGAAGGGTGAAGATCGCTCGGAAACACCTGCTGCGATCGAAGGCGATCGCAGATCGCGCCAGTCATCGTGGTTAACAAGCAACGAACATGTTGCAGAAGCAATGGCTCGCATGCCGCAGCCGGCAGCCATCTTCGCGCGGAGCCCGACAGTCGCTCGTTACCGAAGCGTTGATGGAGAACAGGCACGCCCCTCAAAAGTCGAGCTCACACCACACGAACGCATCACCTGTGAAGCGAAGCTGCGGAAGCAATACGAAACAATGCGCCCCAACGGCAATGTCAGCTCCGCGGCCTGAGCACTTGTCTCCTGATCGGCGTGCACTCTCTGCACAAAACGAGATCGGCCCCGGATCGTCTCCGGGGCCGACTTCATTTCAGATCGTGCAAGAGATTACTGCGCCGCAAGCGGCGGTGCGTCGATCTCGATCAGGCCGTCGCCCGAGCGCCGCGCGCCGAAATCCAGCACCGCGGCGACCAGCGCATCGATGTCCATCGTGTCCGTGCGGTGATTGACGACCGCCGCACGGATCGCGAGGTTGCCGTCGATCGTCGTGCTCGACGGTACCGCGATCCCGGACTCCTGGATATCAGCGACGATCTCGCGATTGATCTCGTCGGCATCGGTCGCGCGATAACGGAAGCAGACGATGTTGAGGTTGACCGGCGCCAGCAGTTCGAGCCGCGGCTCGGCGAGAATGCGCGTCTCGAGATATTTGGCGAGCGCGCAGGTGCGCGCGATCATGGCGCCCAGCCTGTCAGTGCCGAAGGTCTTCAGCGTGAACCAGGTCTTCAGCGCGCGGAAGCCGCGCGACAGATCGGGCCCGAAATCACACGGCCAGTGCGAGCCCGCCGCCAACCCCCTCGCCTCGCGCCGCAGGTAGGCCGCAGGCTGCGCAAAGGCCTGCCGATGCTTGTCACCGTCGCGGACCATCAGGAAGCCGGCGTCATAGGGCACCTGCCCCCATTTGTGGAAATCGAGCGCGATGGAATCCGCAAGCTCGATGCCGGCAAGGCGCGGCGCAAGTTCAGGTGAAAGAATCGCGAGCGCACCAAACGCACCGTCGACGTGAAACCAGATCCCCTCCTCGCGGCACAATCGGGCGAGATCGGCGAGATCATCGATGGCGCCGATATCGACGGTGCCGGCCGACGCAACGACGAGGAACGGCCTGAAGCCAACCTCGCGATCAACGGCGATCTGCGCGCGCAGTGCAGCGATGTCGATGCGATGCTCGGCATCGACATCGATCTGGCGCAGCGCATCGGTGCCGAGCCCCGCGATGTCCATCGCCTTCGCGATGCAGCCATGTGCCGCCTTCGACGTGTAGGCCGTGAGCAGCGCACCGTCATTGCCGATGCCGTGCTGACGCGCAAGCGTGCCCAGCGTGTTCGTGCGCGCCACCAGCACCGCCATCAGGTTCGCCATCGACGTTCCCGTGACGAAGATGCCGCTCGCATCTTGCGGGAAGCCGAACAGCTCGCGCATCCATGCGGTGATCTGCCGCTCGACCTCGATCGGCATGTGATCGCGGCCACCGAGATTGGCGTTGAGCCCGGCCGCCAGCATCTCCGCGAGCATGCCCACCGCGGTGCCGCCGCCATGCACCCACCCCATGAAACCGGGATGGACGTTGCCGGTCGCGTAAGGCGCGATCACGTCGGAGAACTCGCGATAGACATCGCCGAGATCGGCTGCCCCGCGCGGCACATCCGCTTTCAATTGCGCGCGAACGCTGTCCGGCGCAGGCTGCCACACCGCCCGCTCGCGCACATTGGCTATCGAATCGATCGTCTCGCCCAGCATGCGGTGGGCGAGCGCGCGAAACGCGTTCCAATCCTGCGGATCGAGCGAAGTCCCTGCAAGCGCGCTCTGGATATCGCCCCGAACGATCTCGTTCATGCCACGCTCCCGTCCGCCCTCGCATGTCGCGACAGCATCGCCGTGAACGCGGCAAAGATCTTGTGCATCTGCGGCTGCTTGTACGGAAACAAGTCCGGCGAATCCATGTTGTGCACCACGGCCGTGTTGTCAGCCTCGAAGATCAGAAGCTCGCCGCGTCTGTTCTCGGCACAATCGATTGTGAAATAGTCGAGTCCGACGCGAGCGATCATCTCGTCGAGCGCAGCACGATGACGGCTCGCGAAGGCAGTATCGAAGTCGCGCATGAAGACGGCTTCCTCCGCGCGCTTCTCTTCGCTGAATGCCATGTAGGCGTTGAGGTACCAGATGTCCCAACGGTCGGCGATCGCCATGTGGCATGCGTAGGGCCGGCCGTCGACGATGGCGAGACGATATTTGCGGAACAATCCGTCGGCACTGGAATAGTCGACGAAGCGCGCGACGAAGAATTGCTGCTCCTGCCGCCCGGGCAGATAATCCGCCAGCGCCGCGGCATCGTCGATCTTCGCGAGTCCCACGCCCGCATGCGTGCCGCGCGGCCGCACGATCATCGGGAAGTGCAACTCGCTCGTGATGTCCTCGCACCGGATCCGCGCTTGCGACAGATCCGACAATTGCGCGCGCGTCGCGCAGACCGTCGCGGGGATGTCGAGGCCTGCCGCGCCGGCGAGCAGCCGATGCAGCTTGTCGCGATCGAGGTTGGCGATGCGGTCCGGACGGTTTAGCAGCGGCCGCGGCCAGCGCGATGCAGCATCGTCGATCGCCGCGAGCGCCTCGCGGCACTCCTCGGAATCGGATGCGACGACGATGGCGACGTCGTGATCCGGCAGCGGCTCCGGCAGGCCGACGCCCTTGACGACGTAGAGCGTCAACAGCTCGATGTCCGAGCTCTCGAGCAGGAATTCGATCGGGGTATTGCCGCCCATGTCGATAGCTGCAGCAAGCGCGAGCACGCGTAGCGCGGGCTTTGCAACGGCGCAGGGCGAGCGAAACAGCTGATGGAAGGCGAGCACCTCCGCCTGCATCGCAAGCCCCGTCTTCTTGTCGCCAAGGAGCTGAGTGATCAGCGACAGATCGAGCACCTCGCCTGCCTGCACCGTTCCTTCCGCAATCTTGGCGACGAACCGGTCGCGCAAGGGACGCAGATCGACGCCATCGAAGGCCTGATGCGTCAAGCGCGCAAAGCCGATACGGTCGGCATATTGCGGCACGGTGAGGCCGATCGGTTGAGACGCACGATGCTGCATGTCACGCTCCGGACGCAGACAGAATGAAAGGTGCCGCGGTGTCGGCGCGGTTGAGCAACAGCTCGATCTTGACCAGCACATGGGCGATACGGTCGAGAATGCGCCGCAGATTCCGTTGCGCATCTCCAGCGTCCGCCGACCAGGCTTCAGTCACCAGTTGCGCGCCGACGCACAGGCGGAGCACGCAGGAGACTGCGCCGTCCGGTCGCTCCAGCCGAACCGGCTGGCCGATGAGGCAGCGTTGCGCGGCGACCTGCCGGTCCATCGCGCTACCCTTGATCTCGTCGTTCATGTCGCGCGCCAACGTGCGATAGAGCGCGTTGTAGTCGGCGATCGCGGCCAGCTTGCCGTGACGGTTGAGCGTGAAGGGAAACACCGTTGGATGGGTGAACTCCTCGTCATCGACTCCGGCATGTCCCGCATCCGATCGGATCGCGCCGAGCGACGGCGTCAACGCGATCATGCTCTCGATGCCGGCCCTGAGCTCGCCAAGGGCTTTCGCGCGGAACGGACTCGGCACGGCATAGTAGCCGCCGATCTCCTCGAGCGCCGCCTCCCAGCGCAGCCACTGCCCGAAATTCGGCCGGCTGTCGAAGCGTGAGCGCAGCGCGGCCCAGCCCATCGGCCAATCGCTGCGGCTGGCATAGTCGGAGAAGCCGGGCGCCGCGTCGACGCCCCGGTCGACCCTGCGCGACAATCCCTTCGGGACCAGCAACGCGCCGCTGAAGGCGGGACCGCCGAAGAATTTCGACCCCGTGATCAGCACCATATAGCCGCGGTCGAGGTAGGAGCGCAGCCGCTTTAGACCGAGCCGCATCTGGCAGGCATCAACGACGATCTGGACCTTGCCGGGCCAGCGCCTGGCGATCTCGTCGAGACAGGCTTCGCTCGGCGCGCGCCAGCCGAGCTTCGAAGAATCCATGATCTGCAGCAGCACGCGTTTGCCCTGCCCGATCGTGGTCTCGATCGCTCGAAGCACGGCAGAGTCCGCGTCGGGTCGCGGTCCGAGATCCGCGGCGGCATCAAGAAGCGGCAGCGCGATGCTGTCACAGCCCAGGTCCGCGATCGCACCATCCTTGCGAACTGCGAATCCGCTCGCCGTTCTGGTGCTGAAGTGACGCCCGCGCGCGGTATAGACGGTTCCGCTTCCCGTCTGATCGGAGCCGACAACGATCGTCACCGGCGGCGCGCCGAGCGTGGCGCGGGCCAGGAACAGCGCGTGGAGCTGGGAATCGGTGCCGGAGGGCGAGAACACGATATCGACGCGCGGGGCGAGCTGCAGGTGGCTGCGCAACTCGTCGCGCATGTCTTCATTACGCGCATCGAATGCGACCTCGACCTCGTCGAACAACGTTTTGTGCACCAGCTCTTCGCGCGCCAGCGCCGCCCGGTGATAGGCGCGTTCGGAGATCGACGATGCTGTCGAAGAAGCGAAATTCCAGATCTCGGGCGTGGGCTCCGGCGCGCAACCGTAGTCGCTCAGGCGGGTGACGGGATCTATCGCCAGCCGCTGATCTCCGCCGGATACGAGCAGCGCCTCAAGCGGCGTAAAGAGGTCGCGTAGGCCGTAGCGCGGACCATCTTCAGTCCGCCAGCGGGACGCGCCGACGCTCATCTCGGACCGCTCACGCCGCGGCGACTGCGATCAGTGCGAATTGCAACGTGACGTCGCTGTTGCGCAAAGACCGAGCTTGCGCAGATGCTCGACACCCGGCCGACGAGGCACGGGGGCGCCACCACGAGCTGCATCTTGTCCGACATCGACGGCCCCACGCCTCAAATCCTCACCAAGAGGTAAACAGGCATGGTTAATGGAGCCTTAACGCTCCCTTACAGGAACTTGACGAGCGACAGATCCGCGAGCTTCGCGGTGGTCTGGTAGGAGGCCTGGAGCGCGTTCTGCAGTGCCAGGATTTCGCTCGCCACCTGGTCGGGCGAGGCCGTTTCGGTCTGGTCGACGATGGTCTGCAGCGTTGCTTTAGCCTGGGTCTGGCGGGCAGAGGCATCCTTCATCGTGCTCTGGGCCATCGCCATATCCGCTTGGATGTCCTCGATCTTCTGCTGTCCGGGCTGCGGCAGCAATTGCTGCGTCACCCGCGAGCTCAGGGCCGAGATCTGTCCGGGCGAATTCATGCCCGTTGGCGAGGTCGAGAACGTCGAGAACACGGCGACCGCCTGCAGCGCCGAGCGGATCGCGGTCTCGTTGGCCTGCGCGCCGTATTGCACGGTGACGGAGTCGTCGACCCGGGCCTGCGCGGTGGAGCGCGCCGGGCCCGGTCCGGAGTTGCCAGTGTACCATTTGACCGTATTGGCCGAGCCGTTGACCAGTGTCGTCGCCGAACCGAACGGCACGCTGCCGACGCGCAGCGGGGGAGTCGCGGCGGTCACCGTCGCACCGAAGCCGAGCGCGCCGAGTGCCGCATTGTTCGAGCTCGTGATGTTCAGGCTCGCCGCGTCGTTGGTGTTGATGGTGATGACGCCGCCATGGACGGTCGACGGCTTCGAGGTGCCGGTGATCTGATCGATCTTGCTGAGCAGGGTCTGGATGCTGTCGGTGACGTTGAGCTGGTTGCCGGTGGCGCCTGACGCCACGAAGGTCAGCGTCGTGCCGTTGACCGTGATGGTGTCATTGACGGCAAGATTGGTTCCGATGGAGTCCGAAGGCGCCGTGCCCGACAGCAATGTGGCGCCGGTGATTGGAGCCGGCGGCGCCGCCTTGTTGTTCTTGGCGCCGCCCGTCGCCGAGCCATCGGTGTTGAAGAAATTATCGCCGGCCTCTATCGCCGATGCAGCCACCAGCGACGTGTTGGCAAGCGTGCTGATCGCGCTATTCAGCGCGTTGTTGAGATTGGTTGCAGTTGCAGTCGGAGTGGCCCCGATGGCAAAGCTGCCCACCGGTACCGGCGTCGTGGTGGTTGCGGTCAGCGTGATCTGCTCGCTCGTGCCGTCGGGCAGCGTGAACTGGAAGTTCACGTTTTCGCCGTTGTTGGGATTGGTGGCGCCGAGGTCGACGGAGGCCGCGACCGGCGAGCCGCTCGGAGCCGTCACGGTGGCGCCAGTGAACGTCGAGGAGACCGCAGCGAGCTTCAGCCCGAAGGGCGATCCTGCAACGTCCTCCGCGACCTGCACCGACGTCGCCGAAGGCTGGCTCAGCACGAGCCGCCCCATGCCGCTGGTGCCGAGATCGGCCTGCTGGCGCTCGGCCATCACCTGCTTCAGGCCGGCCTGAGTGGTGGTCCCGTTGATGATGTTGCTGGCGCTCGCCACGGACGGCGTGTTCAGTGCGGTGCCGGAGAACAGGTAGTGGTTGGCCGATTGCGTGTTGAGCACCGCGACCATGGACTGGAGCTGCGCCGCCGCGGTCAGCTGCGCGACCGTCTGACCGGCCGAATTGATATCCTGGTTGGTGCTCGCCGCCGCCGACTGCGTCGTGTTACGCATCGACACCAGCGACTGCAGTGCGGTGTTGGCAAGGTTGACGTTGATGTTGACGTTGCTGATCGTGTCCGTGAAGGCAGAGATGTTCGAAAGCTGCGTTCGCGCGGCGATCGCAAAGCCCTCATTGTTGCCCATGCCCGAATAGGTCTGCGACAGCTTGCCGGAGGAAAGCTGCGTCGAGAGGTCGGTGAGTTGCTGGTTGATGTTGCGGATCTGCGCGCCAAGAACCGACGAGGAATAATTAATGCTGCTGATCGACATGTTTTCCGCACCCTACGCTTTGTTACACTCGGGCATCACGCTTTCGCTTCTCACCCCTGGGCCTGGAGCAAGGTGTTCATCATGCTTTGCACCACGGACATGATGTGGGCATTGGCGGCGTAGGCATTCTGGAGCTGGATCAGGTTCGACATCTCGGTGTCGATATTGACGCTCGCGGTCGAATTGAACTTCTCCTGCAGCGTCGAGACTACGACGCTCTGGCCCTGCTGCAATTGCTTCGCCTGGGTCGCGGCGTTGCTCTGGATACTCAGGAACTGCTGCAGGTAGCTCGGGACGGTGCCGCTGAAGGGTTGGCTCGACGAGCCGAGCCCGGTTTGCGGCGAATAGGAGAACACCGAATTGGTGAGCTGCGAATAGAGGAAATCCGAGCGCGTGGTGTCGCCTGCCGGCGTCACGGGCGAGGTGCTATAGACCGAAAGCCGGGTGGGGTCGGTGACCAGCGCCGAATTCACCGCGATACGCCCGGCAAGACCGGTCATCTGCAGGCCGGTCGAGGCGATGGCGCCGGTATAGAGCGCGGTGCCATCGGTGAACAGCGGCAATTGCGGATTGCCCGAGGTCAGCGACGAGATCGTCTTCGTCACCGAGGCGGCGTTGACGGTGGCCGAGCCCGTTCCGTCGTCCACGACCCGCAACGTCGTGCCGGACGGATTGGAGAATTGGAGATGGTTTGCGCCCAGCGCGGAATTGAGCTGCGATACGATCGAGGCCATGCCGCCGGAGAAATCGACACCGACGCGCAGCGGGTTGGCGTTCGCGGCATTCTGCAACGGCAACGCCGCCGGATCGGTCACGTTGACGATCGATATCTGCTGCTGGGTGTTGGTCGCCGTGTCCGTGTAGGTCAGGTTGACAGTATTGCCCGGCGCCACGTTCGAGACGTCGAGATCGAATCCGGACGGCGGTCCGGCCACGGCAGTGCCTGCAGTGGTCTTGTCGGACAACGCGCTCGCCATCGTCGCGGCAAGCTGGTCGACCTGGTTCTGCGCCTGGACCAGCGTCTGGTCGCGCAGCTTGAGGTCGGCGGCAAGCCGGCCCGAAGAGACAACATTGTTGGCGACAACGTCGGTCGCCGAGCCGTTCGGCAGCTTGATACTCAAAGTGCCGACGCCGGATTTGACCGAGTTAGGGTCGTACAGCGAGTTTGCGGTGAGTGCGCCTGGTGAGGAGAAGGTGAACTGCGAGGCGAGCCCGGCGCCGACGAGCTGGATACCGGTGCTGGTAAAAACGTTGGCCTGGCCAGAGCTGTCTGTGACGACACGGACATCGACGAGCTTCGACAGCGAGTTGATCGCAGCATCCCGCTGATCCATCAGCGTCGCAGCCGATGGGTCGTTCGCAGTCAGGCTCTGCAGCTTGGTATTGATGTCGGCGATCTGCGCCATTGCAGTGTTGGCCTGCTGCGCCGTAGCGCCGATGTCCTGCTCGACATTGGAGCGCAGCGTCTGAATGCCGTTGCTCGTGGCGTTGAGCTGCTGCGCCAGCGACTGCGCCGCGGTCACCGCCACCGATTGCGCCGACAGCGAACCTCCGCTCGTCGACAGCGACTGCAGCGCGGTCGTGAACTGATTGAGCGCGCTTTCCAGCGTGCCGTCGCCGCCTGGGGTGCCGTAGACGTTCTGCAGCTGGCCCAGGATACTGGCCATCTGGTCGGCATAGCCGCTGCCCCCGGTCTCGGTGCGCAGTTGACCCTGCACGTAGAGATCGAGCTCGCGGCTGACGCCGGTGGTCAGAACCGTCGATCCGAAACTGCCGGAGGTAACCTCGATCTGATTGGGCGTCTGGACGACGTAGCCCGGCGTCTGCGCGTTGGCGACGTTCGAGGAGACGATCGCAAGCGCGGCCTGGTTGGCACGCAGGCCGCTCATTGCGCTGGCGAGGGATGAACTCAAACCCATGTTACTGCCCGCCTCTGGTTACGCTGCGTGAGCGCTGATCAGCGCAACACGTTCAGAAGATCCTGCACCATCGAATTCGCCGTCGTGATCACCTTGGTGTTGGCCGAGTAGGCCTGCTGGGTCACGATCAGCTTGGTGAACTCGTCGGCGATGTCGGTATTCGATCCCTCGAGCGACGAGCCGCTGATCGTGCCGGAGGCGCCGGCGATCGCCGGGCCGGACTCGTCGGTTACTGCATAGGCGCCGCCGTCGAGCGACTTCAGGTAGTTGGTGCCATTGAAGTGCGAGAGCGTCACCGCGGCGAGATCGAGGTTCTGGCCGTTGGAGAAGGTGCCGACCACGAGGCCATTATTGTTGACGGCGACAGAGCGGAGCTGGCCGGCGGCGTAGCCGTTCTGCGTGATGGTGTTGATGGTCACGGCACCGCTCGAGCTCGCATATTGCGTCAGCGAGCCGGCGGAGAGATTGAATGCTACCGAGCCCAGCGATTGCCCACCGACGGTGACGTTATTGATGGTGATGCCCGAGCCGGTCGGCGAGGCCAGCGAGCCATCGCTTGCGAAGGTGAAATTGGTGCCGGTATTCACCCATGCGACCTTCGTGTTGGTGGCACTGGGATCGGCCTGATAGAACAGGTTCCAGGTATCGGCGTGCCCGGCGCCAAGCGACGCGCTGTCGACCTTGGCCCAGCGCAGTTGCAGATTCACCGGCGTGCCGGCCGCGTTGTAAGCCGTCACCGCGCCGCCGCTGATGGATTCTTTGGTGAAAGTCGCGATGTCGTTTCCGATCACGGTGCCGCCGCTGGGATTGGCGGCGCGTGCCAGCGATACTGGGCTCGTGAAACCGAGCGCGGAAGGGGAAAAGGCGGACGCTGTACTCGTGATGCTGAGGTCCTGCATGGCGCCGGTGTGGAGTGTAATGGCGCCGCTGCCGCTGATCGTCGGCGCCACACCGGTGATCCCACCGATCGCCGTGAGCAGATCACCGACAGTGTCGTCCGCGCGGACGTGCGTCGAGTCCTGCAGGCCGGTGCCGGCCGTGGTGATAGTGATCGTGATGCCGTCAACCACGATGGTATCGCCGGCGGCGAAGTTGGTCGTCAACGAGTCGCTGTTCGCGGGACCCGACAGTTTCGTCGCGGCTGTGATGGGAACAGGCGTCGAAGCCTTATTGTTGACGGCCGATCCGGTGACCGTCTGATCGAGATACGGCAACGGGCTCGACGCGAAGTCGGCAGGATTGAGGCCGCCATAGGCCACGAGCGAACCGCTCGCCGCCGTCGAGCTCGCCACTGTGTTCGGCGTTGTCGGCAGGTTCGCGGCATACTGGACGGCCGTGGTGGCCTGCGCCGGGACGAAGTTGTTCTGGAATTGCAGCACTGTCGGCACGCTGCCGGTGGGATTGCCGGTCTTCGGATCGACCGAGACGCCCATCAGATAGTAGCCCGCGCCGTTGACGAGATTGCCGTTGGCATTGACCTGGAAGTCGCCGCGGCGGGTGTAATAGGTGACGCCGTCGAACACCGGCACGTTGTCGACGACGCCGGTAGCCTTCTCCACCGAGAAGAAGCCGTCGCCGGTGATCGCCATGTTGGTGGCGACGCTGGATGCCGAGATCGTGCCTTGGGTCGTGATCGTTGCCTGCGCGTGCGCGGTGACGCCGCCGGCGACCTGCTTGCTGGGCACCTCGGAGTTGGGAATCAGATCCTCGAAGCTGGTTCCGATGCCCTTGTAACCGGTGGTGGAGGAGTTCGCGATATTGCCGGAAATGTTCTGAAGCGCGTAGGACTGCGCCTGCAGGCCACCCACCGAAGTGTTCATTGCATCGAAGATACCCATAACTTTGTCTCCAAATTCGATTCCGACGGCCGGCCGACCGTTCGCGACTCTTGGCCGCAATCGAAGGAGACGTCGCAAGGCCTATGCCAATGCGGGTATTTCAGTGAAATCAAATATTTAAATAGACATGCCCCGGCCGTGAGACCGGGGCACAATTGCCGGGCCGGCAACAATTGCCGGGCACACCCCTTACGTCGCGGACGCTGCCGCGGGGTGGAAAACGAGCCCAAAACCGTCGATGCAGTAGCGCAATCCGGTGGGCTTTGGACCATCATCGAAGACGTGGCCGAGATGGCCGCCGCAGCGGCGGCAATGCACCTCGGTGCGGACCATGCCGTAGGTGCGGTCCTCGGTCTTGCCGACATTGCCCTCGATCGGCTGGTAGAAGCTCGGCCAGCCGGTGCCGCTCTCGAACTTGGTGTCGGACGCGAACAGCGGCAGATCGCAGCCGGCGCAGGCGAAGACGCCCTTGCGATGCTCCTTCAGAAGCGGACTCGAGCCGGGCCGCTCGGTGCCGTGGTTGCGCAAAATCTCGTACTGCTGAGGCGTGAGCTGGGCGCGCCACTCGGCCTCCGTCTTCTCGATCTCGAATTTCTCCGCGGCCTTCTCTCCAGCCTTGGCCGGGGTCGCTCTCAGCCAGCGGAACGCCGTCAGGCCGAACAGGCCGGCGACGGACGTCAACAGGATGCGGCGGTCAAACATCTCTTTCTCCGTGCGAGGGGACTTTTCACCTGTCCACGCGCTGAGATACGGGCTTCAACGCGCGACGTTACACCGTCAGGCGGAGTTTTTTCTCAAATTATTGCGAGACGCCCTGCTCCTGCGGCACCGCCTCCTCGGCATGAGGCACCGGTTCCGGCGCCGGCGCCGGCCGAACCGGGCGAACCGCGCCGGGCGGCGCGCGCCGCGGACCCGTGCCGGCGGCCCGATTGGCTTCAGCCAGCTTCGCGTCGCGCTCCCGCTCCTTCACCCGCGCCCGCTCGCGGTAGCGGGCAAGCGAGCCGGCGGCGGCCGAGCTCGCCCTGCCCCAGAGCCCGATCAGCTGGCCGGCGGCCCGCCCCGTGATCCCGCCCGCCCAGACCAGCTCGAACGGCGAGAACAGACGCCAGCGCTCGTCGCCCCGCAGGATGCTGCGGACGATGAGCTGTCCGGCCATCGCCGAGGTGTTCATGCCCTGGCGGCCAAAACCGCTCGCCACCCACAGGCCTTTGCGGAGCTGCCCGATCTGCGGCATGCCGTGCACGGTATGGCCGGTGGCCCCGCCAAACATTTCGGCGATCTCGACCTCGCCGAGATCCGGGAAGATCGTGCGGATCCGGCGCTTGATCGCGCCGCCGAAACGTTGCGGGTTTGCGGCCCAGGTGGTTTCCGGGCTTTCCCACATCAAGCGATCGCCATCGACGATTCTGAAATGGTCGATGCCGTCGGTATCCATCACCGATCCCTTGAAAGCGAGGATCTCGGAGAGGCGTTCGCCGAGCGGTGCGGTGATTCCGGCATAGCGCCAGACCGGCAGCAGCGTGTCCGACAGGCGCTTCAGCGGCGCGCCGAGATGGATGTTGCCGGCGAGCACGATATGCGTTGCGCGCAGGCGCGCCGACGGAGTCACGATGCGCTTGCGGATGCCGGAATGATCGATGCTGACGACCGGGGTGTCTTCGAAGATGCGCGCGCCGGCCCGCCGCGCCAAGGCCGCGAGCCCGTGGACATATTTCCGGCCGTCGACCTGCAACGCCCTCGGATAGTAGACACCGTGGAAGTAGCGGTCGGTCTTGAGCACCGCGCGCACGCGGTCGGCCTGCCAGCCTTCGGCCTCGGTATCGAAATCCTCGTTCAGCATCTGGAGCCGGCTGATCAGCCGGTCGCCGGCATCGACATTGGAGACCTCGAGCACGCCGTCGCTCACGCCGATCCCAGGCATCGTCGCCTCCGTGGCGTTGGCGCGCACGAATTCGGCGCCCTCCTTCGACAGCGCCCAGAGTTCGCGCGCGTCCTCGAAACCGATGCGCTCGATCAGGTCGGCGAGCGGCAGCGCAAAACCCGGCATCACGGTGCCGAGTTGGTTGCCGGAGGCGTTCCAGCCGACATGCCGGCCCTCCAGCACCGCGACGCTGGCCCCGAGCCGGGCCGCCTCGAGCGCGATCGTGAGCCCGGCGAGCCCCGCGCCGATCACGCAGATGTCGGCGTCGAGATCGAACGACAGCCGCTCGCGCTCGCGAAAGCCGGCTTCTTCCTGGGACACGCTTGTGTAAGTCTCGCTCATGTCGTTTTCTTAAGGCACCGGTCAGGCGCTTGTCACCTTGTCCTGAACCTGAACCTGTGCCTGTACATTAATTACGACCGGGATGATTCGAGAATGCCATGCGCCGTTTGATGCTGCTGCGTCACGCCAAGACCGAGACTGACGCACCGAGCGGCCGTGACCAGGACCGCCGTCTCGATGACCGGGGCCATCGGGACGCAGCCCAGATGGGCGACTGGATCGCCCATCATCCGCCGTTCCCCGATACCGTGCTGGTCTCACCGGCCGTCCGGGCCAGACAGACCTGGGACATCGCCTGGGACGCGATGAAGGACCGCGTCGAAGCCCCGGAGGTCGAATTGCTGCCGGAACTCTACGGCGCCGGCCCCGCGCAGCTTCTGGAAACCATTCGCACTGCAACCATCCCCGCGAACCCGAAGCGATTGATGCTGGTCGGCCACAATCCCGGCATGCACGAGCTGGCGCTGATGCTCGCAGGCAGCGGCGACCACGCCGGCCGCAAGGCTCTCCACGACAACCTGCCCACGGCAGGGCTTGCGGTCTTCGACTTTGACGTGAAGGATTGGGGTGACGTGGCGTACCGCCACGGCAAGCTGGTGCTGTTCGTCAGCCCCAAGCTGCTGAAGCAGGCTTAGGGGCAACGGGGCGCCGTCTTGGGAGGGTATCTTGGGCCGTTGAATGACAGGGAGGCGCAGATGTTCAAGTCCATTCTCGTGCCCATCGACCTCGCCGACACCGACCTCGCAAAACCTGCGATCGCGACGGCGGCGACGCTGTCGCAGACCTGGAACGGCACGGTGCGCCTGCTCAACGTGCTGCCGATGACGCCGGTGATGCTGGCCGAATATGTGCCGGCCGATTTCGACGAGCAGCAGCGCCAGACCTCGGAGGAAGCGCTCGCCATCGTCGCGCGAGAGTCCGGCATCGACGCCCCGCGTATCTCCAGCGTGGTGCGGCAGGGCGGCATCTATCACGAAATCCTGGAGGAAGCGGCGCATATGAAGGCCGACCTCATCGTCATGACCTCGCATCGCCCGGCAATGCGGACCTATTTCCTCGGCTCGAATGCCGGCCACGTCGTGCGCTACGCCAAATGCTCGGTGCTGGTGGTCAGGCACTAGCTTCTGCTCAGATAAACACCTCGGAGCAATTGCATGCGGGACTGGTGGCGCAAATGGAGTTACGAGGTCCCGCTCGCGATCGGCGATGCGCTATGGGAGGTGCTGGTCGTGCAATTGGCCGCGGCTCTGGACAGGCTGACACTGCGGCAGGTGATCGCCTTCATCCCCGTCGTCATTCTGGTCCTGGCCTACTACCACAGGATCCCGATCCCGCCCGAGCTGATGCTGGTTGGCGATCTCCTTGCCTATATCGACGTGTTCTCGGTATTGTTCCTGCTTGGCGTGTTGAGCCGCGTCACGACAATCCTGTTCGTCGTCAAGCAGGCGTCGACACGGATCGCGGCACTCGCCGACAACGTCGCCATGCACGTGCGACGTCTCGGCCTTCGACACCGGCGCGAACACGGCGCCTCAACGAGGCCGCGCCGCAAGCCCGACCGTTCCGATGACGATCGAGCTTTTGGCGAAGCATGGGGACAGGCTGCAATCGCTTGATCCCCCCAGGTGGTTATAGATACCGCGTCAGCCCGGCTTTCACCTGCCCGTAAACGGCATCCTCGATCTGCGAGCGCGTGATCCCGATATCGCGCAACGCGCGGTCGTCGAGCTCGTTCAGCGTCTTGATGGCGGTGCGGCGCTCCAGGAAGTCGAGCAGCGCCGAGGCGCCGTTGACGAGGGAGCGGAGGAATCCGCCTGACGAGGGTGGGCTGAGAGGCTGCCCGGCAGTTTGCGAGATGGTGGTCATGTTTCTTCTCCGGCAATCGTCCCGCGCGGCGAAAGCGATGCCGCCGGCACAGACGCTGATCGGCGCCTGCTCCTTCATTGCCCTCGGATTGCTCGCGCAGCCGGGGCTCAATCGCGGAACTTGATGGAACTTAAATGCTCCAGTACAATGCTCGGTGCAAGGAAAACATTGCTCTCGGTGCAATAATGTCCAAGTTCGAGTACGTGAAGCTGGCCGATGCCATTGCCGCCGATATCACTAACGGCGCGTTAAAGCCGGGCGACCGCCTGCCGCCGCAGCGCAATTTCGCCTATGAGCGTGGCATTGCGGTCTCGACCGCGAGCCGGGTTTATACGGAGCTGCTGCGTCGTGGCCTCGTCGTCGGCGAAGTCGGCCGCGGCACGTTCATTTCGGGCGAGGCGCGGCGCGGTGTGGCTGCTCCCGCCGAGCCGCGCGGCGCGCGCATCGATTTCGAGTTCAACTATCCGCTTCTGCCGCAACAATCGGCGATGATCGCAAAGAGCCTCGCCGGTCTCGAGCGCCCCGAGGGACTCGAAATCGCGCTGCGGCCCGCGACCAGCACAGGCACGCAGGCGGCTCGGAGCATTTCCGCATCATTCCTCGCGCGCAAGGGCTGGGCGCCGAACGCCGACCACCTCGTCTTCACCTCGAACGGACGGCAATGCATTGCCGCCACGCTTGCCGCGCTCGTGCCTGCGGGCGGGCGCTGCGGCGTCGAGGCGCTGACCTACCCCTTCATCAAAGGCATCGCCGCGCGGCTCGGCATCGCGCTGGTGCCGCTCGCGATGGACGAGCACGGCGTGCGACCCGACGCGATTCAGAAGGCGCATCGCGAGGCGCATCTTGCTGCGCTCTATCTCCAGCCGACGATGCAGAACCCGCTCGGCATCACCATGCCGCTCGCCCGCCGCAACGACGTGCTACGCATCGCCGAGAAGCTCGATTTGCCGATCATCGAGGACACCGTCTACGGCTTCCTCGCCGACGAGGCGCCGCTCGCCTCGCTCGCGCCGGACCGCTGCCTCGTGCTCGACAGCCTCTCGAAGAAGGTCGCGCCGGGGCTCGCGCTCGGCTTCATCGTCGCCCCGCCCCACTTGCGTGAAAGCGTGCTGGCCTCGGTGCGCTCGGGCGGCTGGACCGCGTCCGGCTATGCCTTCGCGGCCGGGCAGCGGCTGATGGCCGACGGCACCGCGGCCGAATTGTCGCGCCTCAAACGCATCGATGCGGGCAAGCGCCAGCATTTGGCGGCGCAGCGGCTTGCCGGCTTCGATATCCAGGCCGACCCGAAGTCCTATCATCTGTGGCTCGCGCTGCCGCCGCATTGGCGCTCGCAGACGCTGGTCGCCGCGGCCGGCCGCCGCGACATCGCGCTGACGCCGTCCACTACGTTCGCGATCGCCAACGGTCACGCCCCGAATGCGGTCCGCCTCGCGCTCGGCGCGCCGACCTTCGAGCAGCTCGACGCGGGCCTGCGCACACTCTCGGCGATGCTGCGCTCGAAGGAAGAGGATTTCGACTCGACGGAGTAGCGCGCCGGCTTCTCATGCCACCGGCCAGTCCGCAATGAAGCTTTTCGCCTTGTACAGCGCGATCTTGTCCCATTCGTGCAGGACGCGGCGGCGCAACTCGGCATCGGTGTGCCAGAGCCCGCGCGGCGTCGCAAAACTGTCGACCGTCAGAAGCATCTTGGTCACCTCCGGCCAGTGCCGGTGCAGCGTCATCGGGTAGCGACGCGCCGTCCAGGTATTACCGAGGCAAATCACGCTGCGAATATTTTGCAGCCCGAGCGCCGCATCGATGACCGGCAGCGAGAAGACGACATTCTCCCCGGTATTCATCGCCCGGTGCTCTTCGAGGATGCGGCCTGCCGGAATCCCGGCTTCGACCATCGCAGCCTTGATGAGCGTGCACTCGGATTGCTCCGAGCCCGGCGTTACCCCGCCGCTGACAATCGACCAGCTGAAATAGCCGTCACGCCAAAGCCGGGCTGCGGTATCGGCGCGCAGAGCGACGTCCTCGCGGGTGCCGAACAGGAACAACAGGTCGGCCGGCCGAAGCGGCGTCTCGATCAGATGCGTGGCATTGATTGTGGCGATCTCATCCGCCGTCGGCATTCGGGTGCTGCGGTCCATGACGATGAGGATGCGACACAGGCCCGATTCCGCGAAGTCACGTTTGATGACCGGCGATTGCAGCCGCCCCTACGGCAGCAGTGCTTCCGGCAGCCGGTCAAAGCTGTAGCTGCGCGGCTGGTTGCGGCGGATGAAACCGCCGATCTGCCAGGTGAACAGGGCGGCGAAGCCGATGATGAACAGCGCGCCCGTCCATTCACCGGTCGTGATCGCGCGGATGAGAAGCCCGGCCATCGCCACCGCCAGCATCGCGAGCAGCGCGAGCGCCGCCGTGTAGGCGATGCGTCCGAGGCCTGCGGTCAGCCTCGCCCGGCTGCCCGCCTTCGCCATGCGCGCATGCAGCGCGACGATGAAATCGCGAAAGCCGTGATCCTGAGCCGCCATCAGCGCCGCGGTCTGCCAGGTCGTCGACAGGATTGCGAGACGGCCGCCATCCGCATGGCGGAGATCGGCGCGAAACCGGTGTTGCTGCATCGAGACGGGCCGGTATGACAGCCGGACCGCCGAGATCTCGCCATAGCGCCACAGGCCGGAGCGGCCTGCGATCTGCCAGGACAGGCCCTCTTCCGTCAGCTCGAAACGATGCGCCGAGCCGATCAGCGACGCCTTGTAGGCGTAGCTGGTGACTTGCTCGCTCGTGACTTGCGCCGCGGCCTCCTGAACCTCGGACATTTCGATCCTTATCAACTTCGCGCGCGGCCCGATCGGCTTGCGCGACCGCCCTCACCCATCCTACAAATCAGGCATGGCTGAGACGACCTTTTTTCCCCGTCACCTGATTCTCGGCGGCGCGCTGATCGCGGGCATACTGCTGGCGCTCGCGGTGCATATGCTGGGCGCACGCTACGGGCTCGACCTCGGCGGGCTTTGGCGCTCGGACACGCACGAGTTCATGCCGGCGGGTGCGGCGATCGCGTGGTGGCTGATCGCCACCGTCGGCTTTTCGGGCGGCTACTTCACCGCAACGTTGATGCAGAGCGCCGTCTCGGGCCAAATCCCGCAAAGGATGCGGCAGTTCCTGATCGCGGTCGGCGTGCTCTTGCTCGCCGGCGCCGGACAGGCGGCCTCCGCACCAAGCCCGATCCCGACCATCTCCGGTGTGCTGGCAGGCCTCGCCGCACTGTGCCTCGGCGCGGTGATGGCGTTCTGCGGTGCGCATTTCGCGCTCCGCAGGGCCTGACGTTCAGAGCATGATCCGGAAAAGTGTGGAGCGGTTTTCCCTCGCGACAAACGCGGAACGCGTTTGCGCGGAGATCATGCTTAAAGCGCGATGACGATTCATCCTAGTCTCGTCGCACTTTAGGCAGACGCGCGCAAGCGGGGCTTCGCCAGCATCATCGCAACCTCGGACGCCGGTCGCGGCGCGCTAAACAGATAGCCTTGCGCCTGGGTGCAGCCCTCGCGCCGCAAGAGCTCGAGCTGCGCATCGTTCTCGACGCCCTCCGCCGTGGTCGCGATTCCGAGGCTGCGCCCGAGGCCGGTGACGGCGCGGACGATGGCCATGGAATCTTCGCGCGTCGATAGCTCGGACACGAAGGAGCGGTCGATCTTGATCTTGTCGAAGGGGAAGCTGCGCAAGTAGCTGAGCGAGGAATAGCCGGTGCCGAAATCGTCGAGCGAGATCCGCACGCCCTGCGCGCGCAACTCGTGCAGGATAGCAAGCGTCGCCTCGCTGTTCTGGAGCAGCACGGATTCAGTGATCTCGAGCTCGAGGCGCTCGGCGGCGAGCCCCGAGGAGGCCAGCGCCTCAATCACCGAGGCGACCAGGTTCGGATTCTTGAACTGCACCGGCGACAGGTTGACGGCAACGCCGATCTCCTCGGGCCAGGTGGCCGCTTCGGCGCAGGCGTTACGCAGCACCTGCTCGCCGAGCTGCACGATCAGGCCGGTCTCTTCCGCTAGCGGGATGAAGGCGGCCGGCGAGATAAGGCCCCGCTGCGGGTGATTCCAACGGCTCAGCGCCTCGAAGGCGACGACGCGATCCTTGGCCACATCGCGGATCGGCTGGTAGTGGACCTCGAACTCGTTCCTGCCCAGCGCCGCCCGCAGATCCATTTCGAGCAGCCGCCGCGCCTGCGCGCGGGCATCCATGCCGGTCTCGAAGAAGCGATAGGTGCCGCGGCCGTCGGCCTTGGCGCGGTACAGCGCGAGGTCGGCGTTCTTCAACAGCTCATCCGGATTGCTGCCATCCTGCGGCGACAGTGAGATGCCGATGGAGACGCCGATGATGATCTGATGGTCGGCGATCTCGTAGGGCGCGGAAATCACTTCGACCAGTCGTCCGGCGAGTGCGGTGGCCGCCGCTTCCTCCTCCTTGCCGAGCTGGACCACGGCGAATTCGTCGCCGCCGAGCCGAGCCACGGTGTCTTTCTCGCCGACACAGGCAGCCAACCTGCGGCCGACCTCCTTGAGCAGCGCGTCACCGATCGGATGCCCGAGTGAATCATTGATGTCCTTGAAGTGATCTAGATCGAGGCACAGCACCGCGAGCTGATCGCCTGGCCTGGCGTGGCGCAAGCCCTGCTCGAGCTGCTCGTGGAACAGCACGCGGTTCGGCAGATTGGTCAGCGCGTCGTGGCGCGCCATGTGGGAGATCTTCTCCTGTGCCGCCAGCCATTCGGTGATGTCTTCGAAGGTCGCGACCCATCCGCCGCCCTGCATCGGCTGGTTGACGACGCGGATCGAGCGGTTGAACCTGCTGACGATCGTGGTCGTGGTGCGGTTGTCGCGGGCGTCGGCGACGAGCTGGGCGAAGAACTGATCCGGATCGCCCTGCCAGTGTCCCCGCGCCTGCTCTTCGCGCATCACCTCGAGCAGCAGGCGGCCGGTGAGCTGCATGTCGGTCCGGCGCAACATCGCGGCGTAGCGCTCGTTGAACAGGAGTATCTTGCCGTCCTTGTCGAACATGCAAAGCCCCTGCGACATGTTCTCGAGCGCGGTGTCGAGCACGACCTGCTGGCGCCCCAATTGGCCCTTGGCGCGGCGGTCGAGGATGGCGGCCACGAGTGCGATGGCGATGATGGCGGCCGCGGCGCTCGCGGTGAGCAGGGAGAGCGTCGCCGGCGCGATCGACAGCCCGCTGATCGCGAGCGTCGGATCCGGCGTCAGCTCGACGGCCCCCATCGCCGTGAAATGATGCGAGACGATGGCGAGCGTGAGCAGGCCGGTAGCGCTCACGGCATGCGAAAGGTCATCGCGCCGTGCTGCGACATAAATAGCAGCCGCACCGAACACGATTCCGAGCAGGATCGAAGCCGTCACCGTGCCGCTCGCCCAGCCGATGCGCGCGGGCATCTCCAGCGCCGCCATGCCGGTGTAGTGCATGGCCGCGACGCCGCCGCCGACGATGGCACCGCCGAGCAGGACCCAGGGCGTGCGCTTGGATGACACCGCGATGCTCAGGCCCACGAAGGTCACGGAGATCGCGAAGATCAGCGACAGGACCGTCACCGGAATGTTGTAGGCCGCGCCGGCGCCCGGCCCGTAAGCCAGCATCGCGATGAAATGCGTCGCCCAGATGCCGCAACCGCTGACGATAGCGTCGAGCGAAAGCCAGACCAGACGCGCAGTGCCCTGTGTGGCGCGCGCCCGATGAAACAGGCTGATCGCCGCCGCGCTGGCGAGCAGGCATACCGCGCCGCCCAGCGCGACCAGGCCCCAGTCATGCTCGTCCGTCAGACAATAGAGAACTTGGTACATATGGCAGGTCCATTTTCGGTACCTGCACTAAAGGGACGAGAGGTGGACAGTCGGTAACCGGCTACGTACCGGTTCGGCTCATGGTGAACGAAAGCTGTGAGCGCAAGGCAGCATACTCCGGGTTAACCATCGGCTGGCGCGCTGCGCCAGATCGCTGTCGCGGCCAGCAGCAGGACCGCTGCCGCAATGGTCAGCGAGGCGTGCAGGCCGGTCATGAAGTTCCCCGCCACCAGCGAGCCGAACAGCGTAACGCCAAGCACGCTGCCGGTCTGCCGGGTCGCATTGAGCACGCCGGCCGCGATGCCCGAGCGGGCCTTCTCGACGCTGCCGAGCAGCGTCGAGGTCAGGGGCGGCACCAAAAGGCCGAGGCCGCCGCTGATCGCGATCATCTGCACGGCGATCGCCCAGTAGCTCGTGTCAGCAGCCATGCCGAGCATGAAGAGGCAGCCCAGCGCCGAGACGCACGCGCCCACGATCATGGTCCTGCAAGCTCCGATCCGCTCGGACACGCGCGGCGCCAGCAAATTCACCGGCAGCACCGCGCCCATCATCGGGACGAAGGCGAGTCCGGTCCACCAGGCGGACAGCCCGTTGACCTCCTGGAAGTAGAGGCTGAGCACGAAGATCAGTCCGTAGATCGCAACGTTCACGAGCAGGCCCACGAGCGAGGTCAGCGCGAACATGCGGTTGCCAAACAGCGACAGCGGCAGCATCGGCTGCGCGGTGCGCTGCTCCCGCCAGACGAACAGCGCGGCCAGCACAGCGGCGGCGATGAAGGCTGCGATCACGGCGGGATGCGCCCAGCCGATCGCGCCACCTTCGATGATCGCGGCGGCGAGCGCGCCCAGTGCACCGATCGCCGCGCACTGGCCGGGCAGATCGATCTCGCGCGCTAGTGAGCGCGTGGTCTCATCGGTAAAGCGCCAGGTCAGCCAGAGGCCGGTAAGTCCGATCGGCAGGTTGACCAGGAAGATCGCGCGCCAGCCGACCAGCGTGATCAGGCCTCCGCCGACGAACGGGCCCGCCGTCAGGGCGAGGCTGGCGCCTGCGGCCCAGACCGCGACGGCGCGCCCGCGCTGCTTCTCGTCCGGATAAGCATGGTTGAGCAGCGCCAGCGAATTCGGCACCAGGATCGCTGCCGCCAATCCCTGGATCAGCCGCGCGCCGATCAAGACGGTGGCGTTCGGCGACAGCGCGCAGGCGAGCGAGGCCGCAGTGAAGATGGCGAAGCCCGCCATGAAGACGCGCTTGGCGCCGATGCGATCGCCAAGCGCGCCCGCAGTCAGGATGAAGGCGGCAAAGGCGATGGTATAGGCGCTCACCACCCATTGCAGCTCGGCGACCCCACCGCCAAGAGCGGTGCCCATCGCATGCAGCGCGGTGTTGACGATCGTGACATCGAGCTGCACCACGCCATAGCCGAGACTCATCGCAGCAAGCGTCAGCGAGGTGGCAAGGCGCGAGCGCTGCGTGCTCCCCGCGGATTCGTAGGCGATATTGGTATTGGCGAAGTTGGTTCGCATGCTGGCATCCCGATTGCAGCCCCACGCGAAAGATTACACCCTCAGCTCACATCATGTTTCGATAATGAACGAATGATGCCTGCGCTGCGTCACGAAAAACGCCGCGCCTCGCGCGCGGCGTTCCCTTAGGCGACGTGGGTCTAGCTCGCCGCGCGCATGTTCACCTTGGTCTCGGCGATCGAGGTCAGCTTCTTGTCGGTCGCCTTCTCCTCCTCGAGCGTCTTGGCGAGCACTGCGGCGCAGTCGTTGCGGCCGAGCTGCTTGGCCCAGGCGATCAGGCTGCCATAGCGGACGATCTCGTAGTGCTCGGCGGCCTGCGCGGCGTTGATGAGGGCCGCATCGAGCACCGCGTTGTCGGCGACCTCGCCGGCGGTGTCGTTGGCTTCCTCGATGATCCCGTCGATCGCCGGGCAATCGATCGCCTTCACCTCGACGCCGTGCATCTTGAACACCTCTTCCAGCCGCTTCACGTGCTGTTTGGTTTCATCGAGGTGCGTCAAAAAGCCCTGCTTCAACTGCGGGTCGGTCGCCTTATTTGCCATTTTCGGCAGCGCCTTGGTGAGCTGCTGCTCGGCGTAGTAGATGTCCTGCAATTGATGCACGAACAGGTCGTTCATGGTCTTGATGTCCTTGGTGAACAGTCCCATCGTTCCAGTCCTTGCGCTTCGGGAACAGAGCGGCGCCGGCCTGCGTATGCAGGCCGCTATCACGCTGTGTTCGGTTGCTGATGCACCGCTAACCGACACGCGTGAGGGACGTTCCGAAAGGATCGAAAACCTTGCGCTGGAACAAGGCGAACCGCGCTACGGTTTGGCAAAATGCGGGCAATGAAACGGCAATGCCGCGACTCGCAATCCTTAATGCGCGGCAATGTGTAGGACGTATGACGAAAGGGATGCCGGAACGCAGAACCTTCCGTTGTCAAGGGCTGCACAAGTCGCTGTTTTTGCCTTAAGGAACTAGGATATATGGCTGCGATCGGCGCTAGGCTTTGGGCGCCATCGCGCTCAATCGGCACCCGCTCGATTGGGCGGGTTTTACGAGTTGCTTGCCCCCGCCGGGAGGATGAATGCAGGACGTGCTGCCCGCGCTGAAACGCGGCTTCAAGAGATGGATCGGCTGGCGTCGGCTCGGCATTGCCGCGAGCGTCATGATCATCGCCTTCGCGATCACGACGCTGGTGCGCACCCTCAAGGGCATCGACACCGGCGTCATCCTGACCGCGTTAACCGAGATCCCCCGCGGCAATATCGGCCTTGCGGCGCTCTGCGTCTTCTTCGCCTTCTGTACGCTGACCTTCTACGACTTCTTCGCACTGCGAACGATCGGCAAGAAACACGTCCCCTACCGCATCGCAGCGTTGTCCAGCTTCACCTCCTATTCGATCGGCCACAACATCGGCGCGACCGTCTTCACCGGTGGAGCAATCCGCTTCCGGATCTACTCGGACTACGGGCTGAACGCGATCGACGTTGCGAAGATCTGCTTCCTCTCCGGCCTCACCTTCTGGCTCGGTAACATCTTCGTGCTCTCTATCGGTATGGCGATCCATCCCGATGCCGCCTCTGCGATGGATCAGCTCCCCTCCGCGATCAACCGCCTGATCGCCCTTGGCGGCCTTGCCTCCATCACCGCCTATCTGGTCTGGCTGTCGATGGGCGAGAAGCGCCGCGAGCTCGGCCAGAAGGGCTGGAAGGTGGTGCTGCCGTCCGCGCCGCTGACGCTCGTGCAGATCCTGATCGGCGTGGTCGACCTCGGCTTCTGCGCCATGGCGATGTACCTCCTGGTGCCGTCCACCCCGCCAATCGATTTCATGTCACTGGCGGTGGTGTTCATCTTGGCGACGCTGCTGGGGTTTGCCAGCCACGCCCCCGGCAGCATCGGCGTATTCGACGCGGCCATGCTGCTAGCGCTCCCCGAATTCGGCCGCGAGCAGCTCCTGGCCACCCTCCTGGTCTTCCGCATCCTCTATTTCATGATCCCGTTCGGCCTCGCCATTTCCATCATGGGAGCGCGCGAGCTCTGGATGAACGTCGTGGAGCCCTGGCAGGAACGGCGGAGGCTGGCGGAGGCCTGCGCGCAGGCCAACCTGCCCAAGCAGGTGACGCAGATGGAGCGCGAACGGTCGCTGCGGCAGGCCAGCAAGCGCTAGTCGCGGAGATCATGCTCAAACAATAGCTAAGGCGCGATGATCATTCGCGCTTTAGCCGCTGGACGGCGGCCCATAAACCGGTCAGACAAACGTCGAAGGCGGCTCGAGGAAGCCTCTCTTATTTCCGCCTCAACTTTGACGTTGAAAGCGCGGGCCATGATCCGAGCCAACCTCCGCACCTTCCTTGCCGGCGCCCTGCTTGTCGGGATATTCGGCGCTCTGCCGCTCGAACGCGCCGCCGCTCAGGACGGCAGCTTGCAGATCACCTGGGAGGTCCGCAACCGCTTCCGTCTGTTCCGCGAGGAGCGCGACTTCCTGCTCCATGTCGAGAACGCCCGCAACCGCAGCATCCTCGCCACCGAGCAGTCGCTGGAGATGCAGAGCGAGGGCCGCGGCTGGGCCCGCAACATGGTCAACCGCCTCTGCATCGACCTCCAGGGCCGGGTCAACCAGCCCTGCACCCGCGACAACGTCAAAGAAAACTACATCACCCCGGTCGACCACCCTGTGACCGTGCGCCTGACCGGTGCCGTGCCGGTCGGGGCTATCTGCGCCTGGTCGTTCGACGACGGAGACGGGCCGCAGGCCTCGACCTTCGACTGCGCCGAGCCGGTCAACCTGCGCGTGCGCTATGGCAGGCAGACGGTGGCGACGGTCGACGTCTCCTCCGGCTCCGACCCGACCCAGCGCATCCAGACCGAGATCGAGGTCCGTGACATCTTCGTTGCCGGCCTGGGCGATAGCATCGCCTCCGGCGAAGGCAATCCGGACCGGCCGACCGCGCTGGCCGATGACGGTTTCTGCTTCCGCTCCTATCTCGGCACTGCCGGCGGGCAGTACTACCGGCCGAGCCGCGCCGGCTTCAAGGGCGGGCGCGCCTGCGAGGCGCCCGACACCCTTGCCAACTGGCAGCGCTACGGCGCGCTCTGGTTCAACGCCCCCTGCCATCGCTCGCTCTACAGCTACCAGAGCCGCACCGCGCTCGCGCTCGCGGTCCGCTACCCCCACATCGCCGTCACCTATCTGCCGCTCGCCTGCACCGGTGCGAGCATCAGCGACGGGCTCTTGGGCTCGCAGCGTGCGCGCGAATGCCCGCCCGGCAAGAGCGGGACCTGCCAGACCAGCGTGAACGCGCAGGTGGCCGAACTGCGCGAGGCGCTCACTGCGGCGAGGAAACGTCAGCCGGACCGCAAGCTCGACCTCGTGCTGCTCTCGATCGGCGCCAACGACGTCTATTTCTCCGGCCTCGTCGCCGACGTGATCGTGGACACCGCGACCGAACGCGCGCTGTTCACGCGTTCCGGGGTGATGGCTGGTGTCGACGATTCACGCGATGCGCTCACGCGCGAGCTGCCCAGGAATTTCGTCAAGCTGCGCGAGGCGCTCAAGCCGCTGGTCGACGGCGACCTCTCGCACGTCGTCTATGTCTCCTACGCCAATCCGGCGCTCGCAGACGGCGGCGTGCCCTGTCGCGGCGGCCGCGCCGGCTTCGACATCCATCCCGCCTTCAACGCCGATCCGCAGCGGCTTGCCCGGGTCTCGACCTATGTCGACACCGAATTCCTGCCGCAGCTCAAGGGGCTCGCGACCTGCACGCAAGGCGCGCTGTGCCGCGATCCGGAATCCGACCGCATGACCTTCGTCGATACGCATCAGGGCCTGTTCGCCGACCACGGTTTCTGCGCGCATGCCGGCTCCGACCCCGAATTCGACCGCGCCTGTTTTGCCGAGAACGGCCAGAGCTTCAACCCCGACATCGTCACCGCCGCGAGCCAGCCGATGCTGTGCGGCCGCGGCGCATCCGAATATCGCGCCTACCTGCCGCGCGCGCGCTGGATCCGTGACGCCAATGACAGCTATTTCGCCGCGATGACCTATCCGCAAGGCCTGCCCGCCGCGAGCCAGCCGAACGACATTCACGACGCCGCCTGGGGCGTGCTTTCCGCCGTCTATGGCGGCGCCGTGCATCCCTCCGCCGAAGGCCACGCCGCGATGGCGGACGCGGCCCTGCCGGCCGCAAGCACCGTACTTGGCCTCGACGCCGTGCCGCCCGGCTTCACCCGCGGCCTGCTGGCGCCGCTGCTGCCGGGCGCGCGGCAGTAGGCTCCGCTCGCGAGTCCGGGCCGGCCACTGTCACCGCCACTGCTTCTCTTCCGCTGTCCACGCCCAGCCGGGCAGCCGGCCCTCCTTGCTGAAGGCCGACACCACGTTGTCCAACAGCCGCGATACATTGTTGTCGAAATTATTGTAGGGCAGCGACTGGCTGAAGGCGATCGAGCCGGTCGAGAACACTGCACCGTTGTTCGGTGCGGTGAAGTAGACCATATCGGCGCGCACCCGGTAGTCATGCGAGCCTGACAGCCCGGGATAGGGATAGAGAATCTCCTCGACCACGGTCTGGTAGTTGTCGCTGTGGCCGCCGGAGGACGCGACGATCAACGTGTGCGGCGGCGTGCCGAGCGCGCGGTCGTAGCGATCGATCTCGAGCCCGCCGGCCGCGCCGTGGGCAAGGCCGAAATCGCCGACGATCTCGCCCTCGATCCCGTCGAACATCCAGGCCGCACGGCGATGCCAGCTATCCGGCATACGCCGGAATGGCCGTGCCGAGTCGAACCCTTCCGAGATGAAGCCGATGCCGAACACCTTTTGCGGCGGGCGGCCGAGATCCTTCCAGAGTCCGCTCTTCTGCCCGGTGGTCGCCAGATAATATTCGCCCGGCCGCGCCTGCCATGCTCGCATGCCGGAATTCAGTTTGCGGACCTCGATGCACCAGGGATCGTCCTTGTGATAGCCGATGTTCCAGTAATAGCCGTTGCCGCCGAGATAGACGAAACGGCCGCCGTCGGCGATGTAGTCCTCAATCGCGTTGAGGATCGGCTCGGAAACATATTCCGGGTGCGTGCCGCTGAGCACCACGCGATAGGGATCGAGCAGCGCCTTGCCCTCGCGATGCAGATCCTCATCCGTGACTACATCATAGGCATAGCCCTTGTGCTCGAGCCAGGCGATGATCGAGAGGTCGGCCGGAAACTGCCAGGTGACGCCCATCGACGACATTCGCGCCTTCGGCCGCATGTTCAGGATCGGGCGCCGATAGGTGCTGTAGCAGACCCCTGCCCCGTCGCCATGATGATCGTAGAGCGAGAGCCCGAACTCCTGGGTCTCGTAGAGCTCGATGTCGATCTGCGACACGATCGGCGACTGCCCGGCGAGCGGCTGCATGATCTCGGCATCGAAGCTCAAATGCTCGTTGGCATAGGCAAGATAGCTGCCGGTCGGCACCAGGAACACGATCGGCGCGGTCGGCCGTTGCGGCCGGACGAAGAACACGATGTACTCTTCGCGCAGGCCCTTGCCGTCACCGACACGCAAGCGGAACGCATAGGCGCCGCTGCGCAGCGGCGGAACCCTGAAACGTTTTGTCAGCTCCCAATTGCAGTCGATGATCGCATCGTCATGGAATTCGACGCCGCCATATTGCTGCGGCGCCATTCGGTAGCAGTCGTCCCAGCCGTTCCAGTTGAAGCCGGTCTGGCCGCGCACCGGGCGGTTATAGCCGTCGGCATGCAGCGCATAGGGACCGGTGTCGACGACGCGGTCTCCGATGCCCTTGTCGGTGTAGCCGATGGTCGTGTCCCAGAACGCCACCTGCCCACTCGCCGGCGCCATGCCGGTCCGGCAGAACTGATCGAGCTCCTCGTGCGTCAGCACGCGGTCGAACACCGCCGGACGGTCGAGCTTGCCGTTGAGACACTGGGTGACGAAATGTCCGCGCAGCGTATGGAAATCCTGTGCGCCCGCCAGGATGAAGGGAACATCGGGCGGATTGACCGGCCGGAAGCGCAGCGTCTCGCGCACATGGGAGCGGAAATCGACATTGGCAACCCTGCTCAACAGGCCGTTGTAGCGGTTGGAGACGCCTTCCTGGTAGAGCGTCGCAACGCCCGTCGTAGCGTCGAAGGTCGCAGCGACAAAGTACCAGTTGCTCTTAAGCAGCGGCACCTCGCCGTCGAGATAGTCGACCTCGCTGCCGTCGCCATAACCGAATTCGAGCAGCCCATCGGGATTGAGCCACAGCCCGTAGCCGCGATTGCCGAATGAGTCCCAGCGTCCCATCAGGCATTGCCGTTTGCCGCCGCCGGGGCTGTTCGGATAGACGAAGGTTGCGAGCGTGAAGCTGCCGTTGAGCGCCAGGCGCTGACCAGCGTCCGCCACGTTCAGGAAGGCGCCGACCTGGGTGTACTGCTTCCGCACGCTCCACGCGCCGTTCAGCTCGCAGTCGATCTCCTCTTCTTGATAGCCGGGGCCGGCGGGATGGGCGTCGCCATGGATCAGCCGCACGAGCTGCGCCTCGACGGTCGTCGTGCCGTCTGCGTGCACGTAAAGTCTGATATCGTCGCCAGGCTTGACCGAGATCTTGTCGGCGTACCCAAAGATTTTCTGCTCAGCCATGATCGAAACTAGTCTCGCGAAGTGAAATGGAATTGAACGTCAGCTTTCGAGGAGGTCCTGGACGCGGCGCAGGAACAGCGCGTGATAGGCCTCATCGGGCGTTGCGTAATTGCGGTCCTCGACCACGCGCGGCGCGGTGCCGCGATGGCCGGACAGCGCCACGATGCGGTAAGCCCTGAACTCCTCCAGCACCATGATCGCGTATTTGTCGATCTGGCCCTGCCGGCGGAAATAGATCAGGAGCCGCTCCAGCGCCTCGCTGTGCTGCCCGAGCGGGCGGGTGCGGTGCTCCTCGATCACGGTGTCGGTCACTAGTCGCTTCAGGAAATCGCGCTGCATCTTGTCGAAGCGGCGGAAGAAGATCTGGTCCTTGTCCTCGGTTTCGGTGGCTTCTTCCGGCAACATCTCTCCGCCTTTCTCCGCGCGCGTGGCGCGACGCTCGCTCTTCTTCTTGTCCCGCCAGGTGCGGAACTGCCGCTTGATGCCGAACAGGCCCTCGCGGAGGAACAGCACCACGCCCAGCATGATCGCTCCGATCAGCATGTAGCGGAGCGGACCGAGATCGATCAGCACGCGATCGATGAACACCACGATCACGGTGCCGGCGACGGCTCCCTCGGACCGCCCGATGCCGCCGATCACCAGCATCGCGAGCGACAGCAGCACCGTGTCGAAGGAGAACAGGTTGGGCGATGCGCCGCCGAAATGGGTGGCATAGAAGCCGCCGATGAAGCCGAGCGCAGTCGACGAGATCAAAAACACCATGATCCGCGCGCGGATGAAGTCGACGCCGCAGGCCTGCGCAAAGGCCTCGCGCTTCTCGGGCGCCATTCGCAGCACACGGCCGAGCCGCTTGCCGTCGATGAACCGGTAGACGAACAGCGCGAACACCATCAGCGCCAGCGCCGCATAGTAGCTGAACAACAATCGCGGCATCTGGCCGAGGCTGGCCGGCAGATAGCTCGGCGCGCCGTAGAGGCCACCGGTCGCCGAGCCGAACTCCCGCGACTGCACGACATAGACCCGGCAGAGCTCGACGACTCCCAGCGTCAGGAGTGCGTAGTAGAAGCCGTCGAGCCGCATTGCCGGCAGGCCGATGATCAGGCCAAAGGCAAACCCGATCAAAGCGCCGAGCAATGGCAGGAGCCAGAAGGGCAATCCGAACTGGATCGCCAGATACGTCGTTCCATAAGCCGCCGCCCCCACCACGGCGTAGCTTGCAAGTGAAAAGATGCCGGCAGTGCCGATGATCAGCATCCAGCACAGGTTGATCGCCGAGTAGATGCCGAACACGGCGGCCGCGCTCATTACCGTGTTCCAGCCCGCGGCGGGCACGACCGCCGGCGCGAGCACGAGTGCGATGAACGCCAGCGTCCACCAGATCGGACGCTTGTCGACGATGGTCTTCTCCCGGCGCATCGTCTTCGGATTGTACTCGCCGCGGATCTGCAACAGCCGCCGCCGCGTCGGCCAATAGCGCTTGCGCCACCACAGCCTGCCGCCATGGCCGGGCCATTTGTAGTAGTAGCGCAGACGGCCGACGAGGTGCATGCGCGGCTTGAACGCGCGCGTTTCGTTCCAGGTGACCTGGTGCGACAGATAGGGATTGGTCGGCGCCTCGCGCGCCCGATACTCCGGATAATGGCAGTCGGTCGGATCGATCCAGACCTGTTCGACGGCGTCACTCATCGATCAGGCCTCCCGCGCCTTGTCGAGCAGGCCCGCGATGCCGCGCGGCCGGACCAGCAGCACGAGGATGATGAGCAGGAACTGCGTCATCAGCACATACTGGCCGCCGAGCAGCGTCGAGGTCAGGGCCTCGTTGAGGCCGATGATGACGGCACCGATCACCGCGCCCGGTACGCTGCCGAGACCGCCGACGAGGGCGATGCTTAGCCCCTTCACCATCGGCGTGATGCCGCTGAACGGCGCCACGTAGTAAGTCTGCGCCAGCAGCACCGAGGCAAGGCCCGCGAGCGAGCCGGTCAGCGCCATCACGTAGAAGCCGGTGCGCCGCACGCCGATGCCGACGATGGACGCCGCATGCGGGTTCATCATCATGGCGCGGATCTCGAGCCCGCGGCGGCTGGAGCGCATCCATAGCAGGATCAGCGTGAGCAGCACGACCGCCGAGAGCGAGGCGCCGAGCTTGTCCGATGTCACCACGACGCCAAAGATGTCGGCGTTCCAGCTGCCGAATAGGCGCGGCAGTGATTTTGCGCGCGGTCCAAAGTACCAGAGCAGCGCCTGGTTGCCGATCAGGCTGATGGCGAGCGTTGCGATCAGCGCGCGCAGCGGAAAGTTCGGCTTGTCGTGGATCGGGATGAAGGCGAGCAGGCAGACGATCAATCCGCCGAGTGCGCCGGTGAGGACGCCGGCGGCCATCACCACCGCGGGCTGCGGCGCGATATTGACGCTGGCAAGCCAGGCACCGTAGCCGGAGAAGGCGAAGATGAAACCGAAGGCCATGTTGACGAGGCCGAGGCTCGACCAGGTCAGCGAGATGCCGATCGCGAGAGTGCCATAGATGCAGGCGAGCGTGATCGCGTTGGAGAGTACAAAGCTCCAGTTCACCGGTGACCTCCCATCAGGCTCTTCGAGGCCGAGGCTTCACCCTTCAGCTTGCCGGCATGCATGCCGATGATGCGGTCGACCCGCCCCTCGAGCAGCGCGAGGTTTTGCTCGGCGATCACCATCGCCGAATTGCCGAGTTCGACCGCCATCAGCGCATCGACCACGGATTTTCCAATTTTCGGCGCAAGCCCCAGCGACGGCTCGTCGACGAGGAAGAGGTCCGCATCTGCCATCAAGCCACGGCCGATCGAGACCATGCGGCGTTCGCCGCCGGACAGACGTCCGACCGGAATTTTCATCAACTTCTCGAGCGGCGGAAAGATCTGGAGGATTTTTTGCTTGCGTACGCCCCGCTCCTTCCACGCCGCCTTGGTATAGGCGCCGCTGTCGAGATGCTCCTCGACCGTGAGCCCGTGAAAAATCTCGTCGCCCTGCGGAATCAACGCGAGCCCGCGCCTTACGATCTGATGGGTGTAGCGACCGGGCCCCTGGCTGCGCGTGCGGCCAACCTCGAACCCGTTGAGCTGGATCGACCCGCGCTGCCAGCCAGTGAGCCCCGCGATCGCCTGGAACAGCGTCGACTTGCCGTGGCCGTTGAGGCCGACGAGCCCGATGCGCTCGCCCGCGAACACGGTGAGATCGAGGTCGTGGATCACCCTCAGCGGCCCCCAGCCGGCGGAGAGCCCGCGCACGTCGAGCACGGCATCTCGTGCGACATCGCTCATCAGTGCACGCCCTCGCCGCCCTCGAATTCGAAATAGGCGGCCTTCACGCGGGGATCGACGAGGATCTGGTCGAGCCGCCCTTCCGCGATCATCTCGCCGGCATCGAGCACCATCACGCGATCGGCGATCGTGTCGAGCAACTCCATGCGATGCTCGATCAAGACGATCGCGATATTGAGCTCCTTCGCCAGCACGCGCATGATCTCGTCGAATTCGTCGATCTCCGAATTGATCAGGCCCGCGGCCGGCTCGTCCATCAGCAGGATCTTCGGCCGCCGCATCAAGAGACAGGTCATCAGCAGCTTGCGCCGGTTCAGTGTTTCCAACTGATCGGCCATCGTGCTCCCCGGCACGTGAAACGCGACGAGGCCTGCGCCCCATTCGGAATCATCCGGCGTCAGGTAGGGCCGGTAGGCCTGCCGCGCGGCTTTGAGCACCTGGGCGACCGTCATGCCCTCCGGCACGACCGGCGTCTGATAGGTGCGACCGATGCCGAGCCGCGCGCGCTGGTGCAGCGGCAAGGCCGTGATGTCCTTTCCGTCGTAATGCACGGAGCCGGATTTCGCCGGCATGCGGCCCGACAGCACCTCGAACAGGCTGGTCTTGCCGGCGCCATTCGGGCCGATGATGCCGAGCACCTCGCCCGGCTCGACCACGAGCGAGATGCCGTGCAGGATCGCGCGGCCACCGAGATCGAGCGTGATGTCGCGGCAGGCAAAGAGCGGTGAGGACTCTATCGTGCCGTGCACGTCACCACCACGGCGCCTTGCGCAGCGCGCTCTCGCGCAGGACATCCGGATAGACGATCTTGTGCTCGTTGTTCTGCACCTGGAAGAAGAGCTGGGCCATGCCCTGCTCCAGCTCCTTGGCGCCGAACGCATCGCCCGTGTCGGGGTAATGCGCGCACTCCTGGAGCGCATTGTTCATGCTCATGTAGCCGCACACGCCGCGATACGGCGTCTTGCGCACCCAGTCGCACACCCCCTTGAAGTTGGAGGGATCGCCAACCGCTTCCCACGCGGCCTTGAGGTAGTAGGTCACGTCGTAGCCGTTGCCCGTGTAGCAAAGCCCCATGATGCCCGGGAAACGCTTCTTGTATTTGGCGCGGAATTCCTTGCCCTTATCGTCGGCATAGACGCCGAGCACGGTGCTCCAGACGAAGCCTTCCGCGGCAGGGCCCGACAGCTCGAGAAATTCCGGCTGCGAGGGCCCGTATTGCAAGTAGACGAGCGTACCCTTGAGTGGATCGGCGCTGTACTGCTTGACGAAGGCGGCATATTCGGCGGCGACCCAGTGGTCGATCATCACCGCGCCCGCACCGACCTTCTTGATCTCCTGGATCACCGAGCCCCAATCCTGCACCGGATACTGGATGTCGGTGACCCCTGCGAGCTTGAACTCGCTCTTGGGGAGCGCAGCCTGCAACGCCTTGGAAATGGTCTGGTTGTAGGCGATCTGCTCCTGCACGATATGGACGCCGTTGTTGATCGGCTTCCACACGCCCTGGTCGCGCATCGCCTTCAGGAAGATCGGAAACGTGTAGCCGTAGTGCACTTCCGACGGGTCGGTTTGGAAGATGTGGGAGTATTTGTCGCCGCTCTTGCTGAGAATGTCGGTGAAGTTGCGCTGCGTCAGGCCCCAGAGGAACGGCGCCTTGTAGCGCGCCGAGACGTCGGCGACCGGCACCGGCGTGAACACGAAGGCGCAGGACATCGCATGCACTTTGGCGTCGATCAGCTTGTTCACCGCGACCTGTCCGCTCTCCGGCGACAGCGGATCGATGTCGACGACGACGGTCTTGAGCTGCCGCCCGAGCACACCGCCGGCGGCATTGATCTCCTCGATGGCGAGCGTCGTGCCGTTGAGATAGTCTTGGTGGTCGGCAACGCCGGCCTGGGCGGTCTGGGCCGTCGGCACGCCGATCAGGATCGGATCGTTCGAGGCGGCCCTGGTCGCACCGGAGATGTACGGAGCTGGAAGCGCCGCAGCCGCAGCGGCGGCCGGTACCGCCGTCAAAACGCGCCTGCGCGTGAATTTCGTGGTCATTGAGAACCCCCTCCTGCTTCGGCCATGAGGCCGATCTGCAATGCGGGGCCAAGCTAGGTCTGAAGCGACGCCATCGTCTTTTCGTTGGGCGCACTGTGTTTTTTGCCAGAGCGCACGCCTGCAACCGGTGGTATTTGGGAGAACGCCTGCGCCGCTGGTACACTTCTTGAATGCCTTTTGAACCGCATGTCCGCGAGTGAACCCTGAGCTGAGCGCCATGACGCAGAGCAACTCATATTCGACTGCCGGAATTGACGGACAGGGAAGCATCGAGGCCTGGCGGCAGGCCATGGCCGAAGTCTACTACCGGCTCGACATCAAGTCGGCCCACACCGACCGGCTGCGCGGCGAGTTGATCGACTGGCAGTCGGACATCATGGGCGTCTCCAATTTTCGCGCCGACGCGCAGCGCGTGATCCGGCGCAAGGAGGCGGCCAAGGCAGACAAGACCGAGGATTTCGTCTTCCTGTTTCCGACCCGCCACGCCATGCGCTTCCAGCAGCGCGGCCGCGAGGGGCTGGTGATGCCGGGCAGTGTCTTCCTCGTGAACGCGGCGGAGGCTTACGTGATCGATGTGCCTGACGCGTCGGAGAACATCACCATCAAGATCGATCGCGAGCGTCTCTCGGGCCGTGTCGCCGGCATCGACGATCTCTGCGCGACCGCCGACTTCACCAATCCGCTGCTGGTGCCCGCCATCACCACGCTCGGCGAGCAGGTGTTGAAGATGCAGCCCTCCGAGCACAGCGCGCGGATCGAGGACTGCATCATCGACATGCTCTGCCTGATGATCGAATGCCGCGATCAGCGCGACAACGGGGCGCTGATCCGGGAGACGCTCGGCACCTCGCTGTTCAACCGCATCGGAGCCTATGTCCGTCGCAACCTCGCCGATCACGCCCTGACGCCCGAGCGCGCCGCTCTCGATCACCGCATCTCGGTCCGCTACCTGCACAAGATCTTCCAGTATCACGGCACGACCTTCGGACAGGTCCTGCTGGAGGAGCGGCTCCAGCAGGCCCATCTGCTCATCGTCGCGAGCGGCCAGAAGGGCACGACCAACCTCGGCGAGGTCGCCTGGCGCTGCGGCTTCGCCAGCCAGTCGCATTTCTCCGTCAGCTACAAGAAGCGCTTCGGCATCCCGCCGCGCAGGACGCCGCTGCCGGGGGAGTGAACGGCGGAGCAATCGGGACCGTCTCCGCGGGAAGACGCTGGATTGCTTTGCGAAGTCGCCTCCCCGAGTCGTCCTGGCTTTCGCCAGGACGACTGTAGAGTGCGGGGCGATGGCGTCCGCCGCATCAGCCCCCCAGCCGTTCCATCAATCCAAAAACGGTATCAATCGATACTCCCTTCAACTTGGACACTTTCCTGCGCGCCCCTCTAGGAGTCGTCCCTGAGGAAACATTTATTCTGAGGAGGCGTGCGCATGAGCGCAGTAGTGTCCGCGGCGGACGTGAAGAGGTCCCGCGTCAGGCTTTTCATCGTGACCATGTTGTTCCTGGTCACCACGGTCAACTATGCCGACCGCGCCACGCTGTCGATCGCCGGACCCGCGCTCTCCAAGGAGCTCCATCTCGATCCCGTCGCCATGGGCTACATCTTCTCGGCGTTCGGCTGGTCCTATGTGATCGCGCAGGTGCCGGGCGGCTGGCTGCTCGACCGCTACGGTTCGCGCATCGTCTATGCCTTCAGCATCATCGTCTGGTCGCTGTTCACGCTGATGCAGGGCTGGGTCGGCTTCCTCGGCGCGGGCACCGCGGTCGCCATGCTGTTCGCCCTGCGCTTCCTAGTCGGCATTGCGGAGGCGCCCTCCTTCCCCGCCAACGCCCGCATCGTGGCAGCCTGGTTCCCGGGCAATGAGCGCGGCACGGCATCGGCCTTCTTCAATTCTGGGCAGTATTTCGCGACCGTGATCTTCGCGCCGCTGATGGGCTGGATCGCGCATGACTACGGCTGGCGCTACGTGTTCTTCGTGATGGGCGCGCTCGGCGTCGTCATGGGCCTGGTCTGGATCAAGACTATCTATGGCCCCAAGGAGCATCCCTCCATCAACGAGGCCGAGTTCGACTACATCAAGGAAGGCGGCGCGCTGGTCGATCTCGACACGCCCAAGGAGGAGCGCGCACCGGACTCGGGCCCGAAATGGGATCACATCCGCCAGCTTCTCTCCAACCGCATGATGCTCGGTGTCTATCTCGGCCAGTACTGCATCAACACCCTGACCTATTTCTTCCTGACCTGGTTCCCCGTGTACCTCGTCAAGGAGCGCGGCCTGTCGATCCTCCAGGCGGGTTTCGTGGCGACGCTGCCGGCGCTCTGCGGCTTCATCGGCGGCGTGCTCGGCGGCATCATCTCGGACGCGATTCTGCGCAAGACCGGCTCCCTGACCATGGCGCGCAAGATCCCGATCGTCGGCGGCATGCTGCTGTCGATGGCGATCATCGGCTGCAATTATGTCGACGGCCAGGCGCTGGTGATCGGCTTCATGGCGCTCGCCTTCTTCGGCAAGGGCATCGGCGCGCTCGGCTGGGCAGTCGTCTCCGACACCTCGCCCAAGGAAGCCGGCGGCGTCTCCGGCGGCCTGTTCAACACTTTTGGCAACCTCTCCTCGATCACCACCCCGATCGTGATCGGCTACATCGTGGCCGCAACCGGCTCGTTCAACGGCGCCCTCGTCTTCGTCGGCGTCAACGCGCTGGTCGCCGCGTTCGCCTATCTCGTGGTCGTCGGCCAGATCCAGCGGGTGGTGCTTAAGCGTTCCTCCTGAGCGCTCCGGCGAAACCGGAACGGACCAGGCAACTTACGGCGGCTTCACAGCCGCCGTCTTTGTTTCGGAGGTTATCGATGCTAGAAGTGCCGGGGAAACGCCTTATCCATCTAAGGCAAGTATCGATGTTCGACCTCAACCAGCTCCGCTGCTTCGTCACCGTGGCGGAGGAATTGCATTTCGGCCGCGCCGCCGCGCGACTCAACATGACCCAACCACCGCTGTCCCGGCAAATCCAGGTGCTCGAGCACATCATCGACGCGCCGCTGCTGGAGCGCACCAGCCGCTCGGTTCGCCTGACGCCGGCCGGACGCAGCTTCCTGCCGGAGGCGCGGCGCATCCTGAAGCTCGCGGAGAGCGCCTCGCAGGTCGCCCGCCGCATCGCGCTCGGCAAGACCGGCTCGCTGAAGATCGGTTTCACGGCCGCGGCCGCTTACGGCTTCCTGCCCGAGCTCGTCGCCGCCTGCCGCGCCAGACTGCCCGAGGTCGATTTCTCGCTGAAGGAGATGGTCTCCGGCGACCAGTTCGAGGCGCTCGCCTCCGGCCAGATCGATGCCGGACTGTTGCGGCCGCCGATCGCGCGGCCGGAGCTTGCCAGCCGCCGTGTCGTCGCCGAGCCCCTGCTCGCGGCGATCCCCAAGAAGCATCCGCTGGCGAGCGCCGAGTCGGTGACCATCAAGGATTTCGACGACCAGCCCTTCGTGATGTATTCGCCCTATGAGAGCCGCTACTTCCACGACCTGCTGGTCGCGCTCTTCACCCGCGCCGACGTGCTGCCGCGCTATGTCCAGCATTTGAGCCAGATCCACTCGATCCTCGCCATGGTGCGGGCCGGGCTCGGGCTTGCCATCGTGCCGGCGGCGGCGGCGAGCCTGAAGATCTCCGACGTGCGCCTGCGGCCGCTCAAACTGCGCACGCGCGTTCCGGTCGAGCTCTTCATGGTCTGGCGGCGCGAGGACGAGAACCCGTTGCTGTCGGCACTGGTGAAAATCGCAAGCGAATTGGTCGCCGCGGAGACGATCGAAGATTGATGCTGAATATGCATCATTCGATATAGGCTTTGGCTTGGACGCGCATCGAACGGTCTCTTAAGTAACGGCCCATGGACGCAGCGGTTCGCGCGTCTTCCAGAACAACCGGCGTGCCCGTTTGCGCGCCGCCTTCAAAACCCAAAGGGAGCAGCGCCCATGAGCAAGATGACCCCGCAGGAGATGGCCCAGAAGATCGGCTCCGGCCTCCTGTCCTTCCCCGTCACGCCGTTCAAGGCGGATTACTCCTTCGACGAGGCGACCTACCGCGCCAACATGGACTGGTTGTGCGGCTATGACGTCGCCGGCCTGTTCGCTGCCGGCGGCACCGGCGAGTTCTTCTCGCTGACGCCGACCGAGGTTCCGCAAGTGGTGAAGGTTGCCGTCGACGAGACCAAGGGCCGCGTGCCCGTGCTCGCCGGCACCGGCTACGGCACCGCGACCGCACGCGAGATCGCGATCGGCGCTGAAAAGGCCGGCGCCGACGGCCTGCTCCTGCTGCCGCCCTATCTCACCCATTCCGAGCAGGAGGGCCTCGCCGCCCATGTCGAGGCGATCTGCGCCGCCGTGAAGATCGGCGTCATCGTCTACAACCGCGACAATGCAATCCTCCAGCCCGACACGCTCGCGCGCCTCGCCGAGCGCTGCCCGAATCTCGTCGGCTACAAGGACGGCATCGGCGACATCGAGCTGATGACCCGCGTCTACACCAAGCTCGGCGACCGCCTCACCTATATCGGCGGCCTGCCCACGGCTGAGACGTTTGCCCTGCCCTATCTCGACATGGGCGTGACGACCTACTCGTCGGCCGTATTCAACTTCGTGCCGGAGTTTGCGACCAGGTTCTACGCCGCCGTACGCAAGCGCGATCATGAGGCCATTCACGCCGGCCTGAAGAACTTCATCCTGCCGCTGATCGCCATCCGCAACCGCAAGAAGGGCTATGCGGTCTCGATCATCAAGGCCGGCAAGAAGGTGATCGGCCGCGACTCCGGTCCGGTCCGCCCACCGCTCACTGATCTCACCGAGCAGGAGATGGCGGAACTCACCGCGCTCGTGCAAAACCTGCCCGCCGCGCAATCGGCACAACAGGCGGCAGAATAGCGAAACGAAAAAAGGGAGGAGCAGCCGATGGTCGAAGTCTCCAGCGCGTCAGTCGCCGGCGCACCAATCGTCACGTCGATGCAGGTGATCCCGGTCGCCGGCCGCGACGGCATGCTCCTCAACTTGAGCGGCGCGCATGCGCCGTTCTTCACCCGCAACATCGTCATCCTCACCGACAACTCCGGTCACACCGGCGTCGGCGAGGTGCCGGGCGGCGAGAAGATCCGCAAGACGCTGGAAGACGCCCGCGATCTCGTGATCGGTAAGACCGTCGGCGCCCTGAACAACATCCTCGCCGAAATCCGCACCGCCTTTGCCGACCGTGATGCCGGCGGCCGCGGGAAGCAGACCTTTGACCTGCGCGTGATGATCCACGCCGTGACCGCGGTGGAATCCGCACTTCTCGACCTGCTCGGCCACCATCTGGGCCTGCCCGTCGCAGCCCTGCTCGGCGAAGGCCAGCAGCGCAAGAGCGTCGAGACGCTCGGTTATCTCTTCTTCGTCGGCGACCGCCGCAGGACGAGTCTCGCCTATGTCGAAGGCGAGACCGGCAAGCCGGACTGGTTCAATCTCCGCCATCAGGAAGCGATGACGCCGGAGACCGTCGTGCGGCTCGCGGAAGCGACCCACGATCACTATGGCTTTGCCGATTTCAAGCTGAAGGGCGGTGTCTTGCGCGGCGAGCAGGAGATCGAGGCCGTCACTGCGATCGCCAAGCGTTTTCCGAATGCGCGCGTGACGCTCGATCCCAACGGCGCCTGGTCGCTCGATGAGGCAATCCGGCTCTGCAAGGGCATGCACGGCATCCTCGCCTATGCCGAGGACCCCTGCGGCGCCGAAGCCGGCTTCTCCGGCCGCGAGATCATGGCCGAGTTCCGCCGCGCCACCGGGCTGCCGACGGCGACCAATATGATCGCGACCGACTGGCGCCAGCTCTCCCATGCGCTGCGTCTCGGTGCGGTTGATATCCCGCTGGCCGACCCCCACTTCTGGACCATGCAAGGCTCGGTGCGCGTCGCCCAGACCTGCCGCGACAACGGCCTGACCTGGGGCTCGCACTCCAACAACCACTTTGACATCTCGCTCGCCATGTTCACCCATGTCGGCGCCGCCGCCCCCGGCAACGTCACCGCGATCGACACCCACTGGATCTGGCAGGACGGCCAGGCGCTCACCAAGGAGCCGCTCCAGATCAAGGGCGGCAAGATCGCCATCCCCGACAAACCGGGCCTGGGCATCGAAATCGACCGGGCAGCCATCGAAGCCGCGCATGGCCTCTACAAGCAGCATGGACTTGGTGCCCGGGATGACGCTATTGCCATGCAGTACCTGATCCCCGGCTGGACCTTCGACGACAAGCGTCCTTGCCTCGTGCGCTAAAAACTTTCCTGGAGGAAAAAGATGACTGCGATCCTGAAGAATTTCATTGGCGGTGAATGGGTCGACGGCTCCGGCATCACCAAGAACATCAACCCCTCCAACACCAACGACGTCGTCGGCGAATATGCCAAGGCCGACAAGGCGCAGACCGAAAAGGCCATCGCGGCTGCCAAGGCCGCTTTCCCGGCCTGGGCGCGCTCGACGCCGCAGGAGCGCTTTGACGCGCTGACCAGGATCTCGACCGAAATCCTCGCCCGCAAGGAAGAGCTCGGCCGCCTGCTCGCCCGCGAGGAAGGCAAGACCCTTCCCGAAGGCATTGGCGAGGTCGCCCGCGCCGGCCAGATCTTCGCGTTCTTCGCCGGCGAAGCGCTCCGCCTGATCGGCGAGAAGGGCGCCTCCGTGCGTCCCGGCCTCGAGGTCGAGATCACCCGCGAGCCGGTCGGCGTCATCGGCATGATCACGCCCTGGAACTTCCCGATCGCGATCCCCGCCTGGAAGATCGCGCCCGCGCTCTGCTACGGCAACACGGTGGTGTTCAAGCCGGCCGAGCTCGTGCCGGGCTCCGGGCACGCGCTGTCCGAAATCATCACCCGCTCCGGCATTCCGGCCGGCGTATTCAACCTCGTCGTCGGCTCCGGCTCCGTGGTCGGCCAGACCTTGCTCGACCATCCCGACGTCGCCGCGATTTCCTTCACCGGCTCTGTGCAGACGGGGCGCAAGATCGCGCAGGCCTGCGTGCTCTCGAACCCCATGAAGAAATTCCAGCTCGAGATGGGCGGCAAGAATCCGCTGGTCGTGCTCGACGATGCGGACCTCAAGACCGCCGTCGAGGTCGCCGTCAACGGCGCCTATTTCTCGACCGGCCAGCGCTGCACGGCGTCCTCGCGCCTGATCGTCACCGAAGGCATCCATGACCGCTTCGTCGCGGCGATGGCCGAGCGCCTGAAAGGCCTGTCGGTGGACGACGCACTCAAGGCGGGCGTCCATATCGGCCCCGTCGTCGATCAGAGCCAGCTCGACCAGGACCTGCGCTACATCAAGATCGGCCAGGACGAAGGCGCAAAGCTCGCCTGGGGCGGCGAGCTGCTCAAGCGCGAAACGCCCGGCCATTATCTCCAGCCGGCGCTGTTCACGGAGGCCAACAACAACATGCGCATCGCGCGTGAGGAAATCTTCGGTCCCGTCGCTGCAGTCATCCGCGCCAAGAACTACGAGGAAGCGCTGGCGATCTCCAACGACACCGAGTTCGGCCTCGCCTCAGGGATCTGCACCACCAGCCTGAAATACGCCACGCATTACAAGCGCAACAGCGAGTCCGGCATGGTGATGGTCAACCTGCCGACCGCCGGCGTCGACTATCACGTGCCGTTCGGCGGCCGGAAGGGATCGAGCTACGGCGCCCGCGAGCAGGGTTCGTACGCCCGCGAATTCTACACCACGGTGAAGACCGGCTACACATTCCCCGGCTGATGATGCGATCGTAGATATCGTAGGGTGGGCAAAGCGAAGCGTGCCCACCGCTTATGTTCGGTGTGAAGCATGGTGGGCACGGCGCGTTGCGCCTTTGCCCACCCTACGACTTCAAGTTCTGAGGCAAGAGCAGATGGACCAGTCAGTCGCAGCGAAAGAGCAGCCCCGCTACATCAAGCTCAACGAGCGCGACAATGTCGCGATCGTGGTCAATGATTTCGGGCTTCCCGCCGGCTCCCGCTTTGCCTGCGGGCTGACGCTGCGTGCCTTCGTGCCGCAAGGCCACAAGACGGCGCTGGTCGATATCGCGCAAGACGCGCCGATCATCCGTTATGGCGAGGTGATCGGCTATGCTCTCTCCCCGATCCTGGCCGGCGAATGGGTCGACGAGGCGCGCATCCGCATGCCGGAGGCGCCTGCGCTCGACAAGCTCGAAATCTCCACCGCCGTCCCCGCCCCGCTGCCCCCGCTCGAAGGCTACACCTTCGAGGGCTATCGCAATCCGGACGGCTCGGTCGGCACCAAAAACATCCTCGGCATCTCCTCCTCCGTGCAATGCGTCAAGGGCACGATGGAATATGCGGTCAAGCGCATCCGCGCCGAGCTGTTGCCGAAATATCCGAACGTCGACGACGTCGTTCCCCTCACCCATGCCTATGGCTGCGGTGTCGCGATCACCGCGCCCGACGCGGTGGTGCCGATCCGCACGCTGCAAAACCTCGCGCTGAACCCGAACTTCGGCGGCGAGATTCTCGTGGTTGGCCTGGGCTGCGAGAAGCTCGCGCCCGAGCGGCTCGTGCCTGAGGGCGTCAATGACGCCATCGTACGCATGCAGGACGAAGCCTTCGACGGCTTTGGTGCGATCGTCGATGCGATCATGACCCAGGCCGAGGCGCGCCTGAAAATTCTCAACGCGCGCAAGCGCGAGACCTGCCCCGCCTCCGATCTCGTCATCGGCCTGCAATGCGGCGGCAGTGACGCCTTCTCCGGCGTCACCGCAAATCCCGCCGTCGGCTACGCCGCGGATCTGTTGGTGCGCGCCGGCGCCACCGTGATGTTCTCGGAAGTCACCGAAGTGCGCGACGCCATCCAGCTGCTCACCCGTCGCGCGATCAACGAGGACGTCGGCCGCGCGCTGGTGCGCGAGATGGCCTGGTACGACTCTTACCTCGCGCGCGGCGGCGCCGACCGCAGCGCCAACACCACGCCCGGCAACAAGAAGGGCGGGCTTGCCAACATCGTCGAGAAGTCGCTCGGCTCGATCGTCAAGTCCGGCTCGAGCGCCATCACCGGCGTGCTCTCGCCCGGCGAAAAGGCGACGCAGAAGGGCATGCTGTTTGCGGCAACCCCTGCGTCCGATTTCATCTGCGGCACGCTTCAGCTCGCCTCCGGCATGACGCTGCAGGTGTTCACCACCGGCCGCGGCACGCCTTACGGCCTCGCGGCCGCCCCCGTGATCAAGGTCGCGACGCGCAGCGAGCTTGCACGGCGCTGGAAGGACCTGATCGACTTTGATGCCGGCCGCATCGCCACCGGCGAAAAAACCATCGAGGAAACCGGCTGGGACCTGTTCCGCCTGATCCTCGACGTCGCCAGCGGCCGCACCAAGCCCTGGTCGGACCGTTGGGGCATCCACAACGACCTGACGCTGTTCAATCCCGCGCCGGTGACTTAAGTCGCGAATTCAGACGCGGGCAGCACGCTCAGGCGTCGTCGCCCGGCTTGACCGGGCGATCCAGCATTCCAGAGACCGTGACGAATACGGAGAAGCCGCGGCGTACTGGATTCCCCGCTTGCCGCCTACGCTAAAGCTTCGGCGAGCCAACGTTGCAAACCCCGGCGAAGCCTTGGCGTAGCCGGGTCGCGGGGAATGACGGCGGAGTGAAAGGCAAAACGCCGGCGATGCGACGCACCTTTCAAATCGCCTCCAACCCCCGCACTTCCTTTTCCGCGACCTTCACCAGCGGCTTGACCGCCTGGTCCTCCCGGCCGAGCACCACGCCCGAGGCCAAGGCACGCGCACGCCCTTCATGGCGTGGCGCCCGCGCCTTGAGCGCTGCGTCGACAGCCATGTCGCGATGCGCGACAAAATCGTTGAGCGAGCCAAACGCGTTCTGAATCTTTTTCAGATGCCTGGACAACGCTGCCACCTGCTTCCGTTCGCTCCGAGACTGAAAAAGACTTTCAAAGAACTCGATCGCATATCTGATCTTCTTGGCCCTGATGCGCAGCTTGTGCCGCTCCTGGGCAGACATCTCGTCGAGATGCCGTCCCTGCTTGCGCAGCTTCTTGATGCGGCGATGCAGCAGCCTGCCGGCGAATTTGCGGATCGGCGTCTTCGCATCTTCAGTCGCAATCGTTTGGTCGGCCTCGATCCATTGCAGCGTATCGACCAGCAAGGACCGGTAGTGCTGCGTGTTGACGGCTTCTTTTGCGCGCGCGAAAGCGCGCTCGCGCCTGGCACAGAACTCCTTCTTGATCGCCTTGCCGCCCCTGCGCAACAGCACGTCGCGCGTGGCAGGCTCGATATTCTCCGTCACGAAGACATCGAGCTCACGTGCCGGCGCGAGTTCGTTGGTGAGCCACTTCAGTTCCTGCTTGATCCTGTCCGTGCTCGCCCCGGACAGGACCTTCGAGAATAACGAGATCGCCGCGCGCAGGCGGCGCAATCCCACCCGCATCTGGTGAATTCCTTCCGGATCGCCATTGCGGACGGCGTCGGCGTTACCCGAGAAATGGCGTATCGTTGCGCGACCGATGGTCCGGAAGGCATCACCCGCATTCAAGTCGGCGTTCAAGGCGATGCTTGCGGCGGAAAGAACCGGATGCTCCTCGCCGCGCGCAAGAGCATAACCCCGGTCCGACTTCGATCGCAGATCGAGCTCGGCTTGCGATTTCCGTTCGATCGACCTCGCGACGCGGAACAAATCGACAAGCAGGCCATTCTTGAGTTCCAGTTCAAGCTCCTCGACCGGGCTGGAGTGTTGCCCGGCGACGATACGTCCACGATCGATGGCGAGTTCGATCTCACTTTTCCTGGTGCGAAGCGGCAACGTGATGCGGTGCACCGATGTCTCGAACACGGGTTTCAGCTTGCGACGCAACTTCCCGGATGCAAACGGCTCGAGCGGAGTGCCCTGCGCCTTGCCGAGGTTCGGCGCACCGTTCTTGATCTCCGCCTCCCATTCGCCGCGGCCGAACTGCGCACCGTTGGCCGATTTGACCGTCTGGACGTGCCTGTCGCCGTCATCGCGCACGCGCAGCGTGAGGCCGTGCCGTTTCAGCTTGCATTTTCTGGTATCGAAGTATGTCGACACCAGATCGTTCTCGGATCGCGGTCCGATCTTGCCGCCCGCCATGCGTCCGCTTGCCAGCGCCTTGAAATGGCGCGTGGGCACACGGAGTTTCAGTTCCGTCTCGACAGCCATCGTGCTCCACCTGTCTGCTGCGGCGGATAACGCACGAGATGAGGTTAAGTACCGTTCGAAATACTCGGCCGTTGGGACCGGCTGGGACACCGACCTCTCCCACTTCAACCGGACTTTTCGCCGCAGCTATGACGCGACGCCATCCGATCTCCGCAATCTGGCGCATGAAGCGCGACGACGCTTGTTCGCGTGCGACAGGCTTCACGAAACAGTCCTGAAACATAACAGCGGCGCGTTTCCGAATCGCTTCGTCACTGCCGTCCCTCGCAACCAAATATCTCCGCTCACACTTCGCAGATTTGCGAACCTCTTCCGGCGTCATCGCGACCAACCCTGCGATTGGTTATTTTTCCAAGGAGAATTGAAATGCGGATTCTTTCGATGATTGCCGTTGCCGGCGCGATGACCGCGAGCACTGCCGGCGCATTTGCTGGCGAGCTTCCCTCTTACGAAGTGAAGTCATTTCCAATTTCGGCGGCGCAAGTGCAGTTGCTCGGCGCCGTCGGCGTTCAGGAGCAGGTCGCCACGCCGATGCTGACCGCCGCAGGCATGCCCGCCTCGCCTGCGCAGATCGCGGTGCTGTCGCCGCACGTCAGGGTGCTCGCAAGCGCGACGAGCGAGCAGCGCTAGCCGACGACATCGTGGCGCACCACGCCGTCTTCACATTCACGCATCCGCGCGCCGACATCAATCTGCGCGCGCTGCACTTAGATCCAGATCAGACCGCGCATTGGCTGCAGCGCCTCAGGTCATGCTGCCCGGCATGAAGCAGCGGACGCGTGGATGGCCGTCGACATAGTGCTTCCAAACCATGGTGCGGCCGATCTTGTTCGGCTCGGTGATGACGGCGCCGTCAGGCACCACGACCCATTCGTCGTCGATGTGCACGCGATAATGGCCGTTGTCGGACTCCCAATCGACGTCGGCCATGACGTAGCCATCGGCGTCCGAGCAGCATTGCCCGTATTGGCTGTGCAGGCTCTCGAACCAGGGCTTGAGCGGTGAATTGGCATAGCGCCCGTCGTCGCGCGCGAACGCGGTCGTAGCCAGCATGATCACGCCAAGCACGAGTGCGGCACAATGTCTTGCAAACATTCCTTCGTCTCCGCGGGTCGGTGTCACCGCGGGGCGCAAGCGCCGCTATTCGTCTGCCACGGACCGGCAGGCGTGGAGAAATAGCGATTCGCTCCCCCAGCAGCTTTCCCGACCACTATGCAAAACGGGCGCCAAAACACATTCCGGGGAACTACTGTTGGGGACATCGGCGGCGTGCGCCTTTGGACTCATGCAAACAGGACTGCATTCCCATTAGCTGTCGCTTTTCGCCGTCATTGCGAGCGCAGCGAAGCAATCCAGAGATTTATCCGCGGAAAGATTCCTGGATTGCTTCGCTGCGCTCGCAATAACGAGATCGGGGCGCGTGCGATCCACGACTCCAACTGTCATCGCCCGCCTTGTGCGCAATTGCGCACTGGGGGCGGGCGATCCGGTATTCCAGAGGCAGTGCGAGGATACGGAGAAGCCGCGGCGTACTGGATTCCCCGCCCTCGCGGGGAATGACAGCGGTGTGCGGGGAAAGACCTGAAACCAACGACCCGGGCGACCAGCGTCGCGGCGCGCGCCCTACTGCTTCATCGGCGCCATCATCGCGCCGCCCTTCTTCGCGGCGGGCGCTGGCGGCTTTGCGGCGACGGCTTGCGCGGGGAGATATTTTGCGACGATGGCAGGATCGAGCTGCGCGATGTTGGCATCCGGCAGGCGCGTCCAGGTCTCGTCCTTGCCGAGCAGCGAGATGCCGAGATAGCCGCGCAAGGTGAGCGTCTGACCATCCGGGCTGACCTTCATGTTGGCCTTCCAGATGTTGCCGTCGCGCGGATTGAGCACGTTGCCGCCTTCGTACTTCAGGCCATCACGCTTCATGTCGCGTACAAAGGACAGGCCGAGCACCGGCGCATTCTTGCGATCATCCGTGCATTTGGTGCAGGCCTCGTTCGGATCATCGCCCGGACGCGGGAAGGTCTTTGCGATCACACCTTCGAAGATGCCGTTGTGGTCGATGAAGAGAAACCACCCGACCTGCTTGCCGTCCTCGATCTTCTGCCAGAGGCCCGCAGCCGTGGGCTGCTGGGCCTGCGCTGCGACGGGCCGCGGCATCGCGAGCGACAGCGCGAGGCCGAGCGCGACGAGCGAGAGCAGTCGGAAGCTGGAAAAGATATTCCGCATTATGATCACCTGGTTAACCCACGACTGGAATGGCCGCAGACTAAGGCTATTTCGCGAAGGGTTCCAGCACCAGAAACATGGGAGAGATGCTCTCCCCGTTCCGGCCCGGATCAATTGACTCCGAGCTTCTTTTGCAGGCTGGACGAGGACGTCGTGTACTGGAACACCAGCCGCTTCTCCGGATAGACGTAGCGATGGGCTTTTTGCGCCATGAGCGCGCCCTCGTGGAATCCGCACAGGATCAGCTTGATCTTGCCCGGATAGGTGTTGATGTCGCCGATCGCGAAGATGCCGGGGACGTTGGTCTCGAACGCTGATGTCTCGACCGGCACCAGATTGTTCTCGAGCGCAATGCCCCAGTTCGCGACCGGGCCGAGCTTCATGGTGAGCCCGAAGAACGGCAGCATGGTGTCACAGGCGATCTCGGTGACGCTGTTGTCGTTGCCCTTGATCGTGGCGCCGGCGAGCTTGCCGTCAGAGCCGGACAATGCAGTGACCTGACCAAGCTTCAAATCCATCTTGCCTGCGGCCACCAGCGCGCGCATCTGCTCGACGCTGTGAGGCGCGGCCCGGAATTCATCGCGACGGTGCAGCAGCGTGATGCGCTTAGCCAGCGGATGCAGATTGAGCGTCCAGTCGAGCGCGGAATCGCCGCCGCCGACGATCAAGATCTCCTTGTCGCGAAACTGCTCCATCTTGCGCACGGAGTAATGCACCGAGGTGCCTTCATAGGCTTCGATTCCCGGCACCGGCGGGCGCTTGGGCTGGAACGAGCCGCCGCCGGCGGCGATCACCACCACCTTGCATTCGAACACCTTGCCGGCATCGGTGGTAACGCGGAACGCGGGATCGCCGATCTTCTCCACCTTCTCGACCATCTCGCCGAGATGGAAGGTCGGATGGAACGGCTTGATCTGTTCCATCAGCGCTCCGGTGAGGCCCTGCCCCGAGACATGCGGAATGCCGGGAATGTCGTAGATCGGCTTCTCCGGATAGAGCTCGGCGCACTGGCCGCCGACCTTGTCGAGGATGTCGACGAAATGCGCCTTCATGTCGAGAAGGCCAAGCTCGAAGGCGGCGAACAGACCGCAGGGGCCGGCGCCAATAATCAGCACATCGGTTTTGATCGCGTCGCTCATGTCGTCTCTTTATCGGTCGTTATCGGTTGGACGGCGCCCGGCAGGCAACGGAAAGGGCAGTTCCTGTCTAGCCAAGGCCGACGGCCCAGGGAAGGCATAAAAGCATTGGCCGCCTGCCGGCAGGGCTACTTGCCGGGACAGGATAACTGGGATGTAACGGCGGAGGAAATGACGGAGATCAACCGGTGAATGCACCAAGCCGCCTGGATTCAGCGCCGCGACTTGCGGATTTCCCCTATCGCCTCAGCGACAATGTGCGCTTCGGCGATCTCGATCCCAACCAGCACGTCAACAACGCCGTCTATGCCACCTATTTCGAGACCGGCCGCGTCACGCTGATGAAGGACCCGAAGATCGGGCTGACGCCGCCGGGGCTCGCCTGGATCATGGTGCGGCTCGACATCCATTTCCGCGCCGAGCTGCGCTGGCCGGGCACGATCGAGCTTGGGCTCGGCGTCGTGAAACTGGGACGGACGTCGGTGACCTTCGAGCAGGTCGTGTTCTCCGAAGGCAGATGCGTTGCCTCCGCGATTTCGGTCGGCGTCCTCATCGAAGAGGCCTCGCGGCGGCCGACGCCCCTCACCGCCGAGGTCATCGAGAAGCTCAAGCCCTGGCACAAGCGCGGCATCGAGGTCGCGCCGTCGAAGGTCTAGATTCTTTAGTTAGGCCTGCCGCTCCGGCGTCGACACCACGAGCCCGTCGAGCTCGTCGGACACCTTGATCTGGCAGGACAGGCGCGAGTTCGGGCGCACGTCGAAGCCGAAGTCGAGCATGTCCTCTTCCATCGGAGTCGGGCTGCCGACCTTCTCGCGCCAGGCTTCGTCGACATAAACGTGGCAGGTCGCGCAAGCGCAGGCGCCGCCGCATTCGGCCTCGATCCCGGGAATGGCGTTGCGGATGGCGCCTTCCATCACGGTCGCGCCGTTCTCGACTTCTACCGTGCGGGTTTCGCCCTTGTGGTCGACATAGTGGATTTTGGCCATGTGTGCTCGTGCTGCCGGAGTCTTGGGAATGAGGGAGGGTCCGCGCTGTCCTATAACGGGTCGCTTGGCGCAGCGCTAGTGCGCCAGTCTCCGGCAATCCGATGGATTTGGGGACCGCCCTCAGGCGCGGCGCAGGATCGCCTCGATCGCTTCGCGGGCCTCAGTGACCGCCTCCCTCAGCACAGCGAAGGCGCGGGTCGGATTGTCACCGGTCCGGATTGCGCATTCGAGTTCAGCGGCTGCGTCCGCCACCGCAAAGGCGCCGATTCCCCGCGCCGAGCCTTTCAGCATGTGCGCCAGCGCGGGTGCATCTGCGGGGAGCGCCGCCATCGCCGCGATCAGGCGGCTCGACTGCTCCACGAACATCGCGAGCACCTCGGATTCGAGTTCGGCATCCCCGAGGGTCATGCGCGCGAGATGGTCGAGATCGAGGGGATGGTCGAGCGGAGCAAGCGGCGGCGAGGGCATCCAGTCCATCCGTTGCAGATCAGGCATCATGGCGCGGGCCCCGGCATCGCTGGCAACGCGCCGGTCTGGCGGCGAAGCTTTCGACCTAACCCAACCACGGAAATGGTTAATGGAACGTTATGCCTATTTTACCCAATTCCGCCCTCATATTGACGAAAAGTTGCCGCAATCCGCAGAGTTCCGTGGAAAATTTCATTTATTGCTAAGGCCTTACGGCCCGATCCTGTTAACGATGATTAAGATTGTCTTAATCGCGGCCATTTCATTCGCAGCGCTCTGCCAATAGGATGTTGCGGAAATTGGCGGACAAGCCGTCTCGGGTGGAGGACGGCAATGGATCCGCGTTAGCGGCATGCACCGGTCTGTGAGCTTGCGGAATGCGCGGGCCTCGCGGGGGACGTGTACAAGTAACGAGGGCTCAAACTGAACATGGCGAATACTCCCAAGAAGGTCAAAGACCCCACGGAAGTCGCGCTTTCTGCAATCCAGGAAGCCCTGAACATCAGCGACACGGCTGCGGACACCAGCCGCGCCTCTGCGGTACGGACCGAGAATGGGCCTCCGGCGCTGCCGCCTCCCGTGTTCGACGAGCCGACCTTCGAGGCGCGCCCTGCCGCGACCGATCGGCCGGTGTTCGACCCGATCGAGGAGCCGCGCACGCCGCGCCGCGCCGCCAATGACGACCGCGAGACCATCGGCCAGCTCCTCCAGGCGCTTCAGAAGGGCCGCCCTGCCCGCAGCGTCTACACTTTCGCAACTGTCTTCGCCGGGATCTGGCTTGCGGCCTGCGCCGCGCTGACCGTCGGCTTCCTGCCATCGATCCATGCCGCCATGGGCCAGAGCGGCGGCGTGCTGGTCATCGCCGGCCTCGTCGCGATGTTCTTCGCGCCCATCATGCTGTTCTACTTCCTCGCGAGCCTCGTCTGGCGCGGCCAGGAAATGCGCATGATCGCGCAGGCCATGGCGCAGGTCGCGATCCGCTTCTCCGAGCCGGAGGGTTCGGCTTCCGATTCCATGGTCACCGTCGGCCAGGCCATCCGCCGCGAGGTCGCGGCAATGGGCGACGGCATCGAGCGCGCGATCGCGCGCGCCGGCGAACTGGAGACGCTGGTCGCGAACGAAGTCGCCGCCCTCGAGCGCGCCTACAGCGACAACGAAGTCCGCATCCGCGCCCTGCTCCAGGACATCGCCCATCAGCGCGACAACCTCGTCGGCCAGGCCGAGCAGGTCCGCAGCGCCATCTCCGGCGTGCAGATCGACCTGCGCCACGACATCGCGCTGATCTCGGACGCGATCGCCTCACGCGTCGACGAGGTCGCAAAATCCATCACCGGCGCCCTGGAAGAGCGCGGCGCCCACATCACGCAGGCGCTGAGCAATGCCGGCGATAACATGATCCTCGCGCTCGGCGAGCGCGGCGGCGACCTGCTCGACCGTCTCGAGGAAGCCAGCAACGAGACCACGCGCGCGGTCCTCGACGCCAGCGAGCGGCTGACCACCAGCCTCAACTTCAAGACCGGTCACGTCCACGACGAGTTCGTCGACCTCGCCGACCGCGTCCACGAGATGCTGAACGAGCGCATCGATCGCATCACCGGCGAGTTCGAGCAGCGTTCGTCGGCGATCGTCGACGGCATCTCGGAGCGTACCGAGCAGGTCCACGACTCCCTGAAGAACTCCTCGGACTCGCTCCTGCTCGAGCTCGAGCTGCGCAGCAACGACCTCTCCGCCAAGATCGACGACGCCGGCAACCGGCTCGCCGGCCACATCATGACGAGCGGCGACAAGGCGAGCGAGGCGCTCGACGCCACCGTCAACACGCTGGTCGCCAAGGTCGTGAGCCAGACCGAGACCGCGCACGATTCCCTCTCCCTGCAGATGAGCGCGTTCGACGAGCTGGTGAAGAACCAGGGCGCCGACCTCGTGGAGAGGTTCGCTCGCGACTCCGGCACGCTTGGCGCGCTGATCACCCGCCACATCTCCGAGTTCGACCGTACGGTGAAGACCTTCGGCGGCGAGATCGTCGAGCGCATGGGCCAGCGTACGACCGATATCGCCGAGACGCTGAAGACCTATGTCGACAATTTCGACACCCGCCTCACCTCGAACGGCGGCGAGATCACCGCGGCGCTCGACCAGCGCCTGGTGCAGTTCGAAACCACGCTCGGCGAACGCGTCACCAATCTTGACGGCTCGCTCGGCAGCAAGCTCGCCAACTTCGACGGTGTGATCGAAGGCCACTTCAAGACCCTCGACGATCAACTCGGCGGCCGGGTCGTCGCGCTGGAACAGTCGTTCGACACGCGCGCGAAGTCCGTCACCGAGACGATCGACAACCGCCTCGGCGCGCTCTCGACGTCCTTGACCGACGGTGCCTCGCAGGCGATCCAGTCGATCGACTCGCGCCTCACCCACCTCACGGCGTCGCTGACCGACGGTGCGACACAGGCGATCCAGTCGATCGACGCCCGCCTGACGCACCTGACCACGTCGCTGACGGGCGGCGCGGCGCAGGCGCTGCAGTCGATGGATTCGCGCTTCACCGAGCTCACGCTCTCGCTGACCAACACGGCGGCGCAGGCGGTGCAGTCGGTCGACTCGCGGCTTACGCTGCTGACCTCCACCCTGTCCGACGGCACCGCGCAGGCGATCGAGGCTGTCGACCGCCGCATCACCGGCGTAACCGAGACGATCGACGGCCGCAGCTCGCTTCTCACCAGCACGGTCGCCGCGCGCTTCCAGGAAATCCACCAGGCCATCGAGACCAAGGTCGGCTCGGTCGCCAACGACATCGACGTGCGCGTTGCGCAGTTCGAGGACCTGCTCGGCTCGCGGGTCGAGGCAGTGGCCGGCCGCATCGAGAGCAGTGGACGCCAGGCCAGCGACGACCTGATGTCGCGCGCGGAGATGATCTCCACCACCATCCGTTCGCATGTCGAGGACGCCGAACGTTCGCTGACCAACCTCGTGGTCAACACCAGCGAGACCATCCAGACCGGCGCGCGGACCGCCCAGCAGTCGCTTATGACGGTGTCCTCGGACGTCAACGCACAGCTCAAGATGACCTCGTCCGAGGTCGAGCGCGCGCTGACTGCCGTCGGCACGGGCGCAGCGAACTCGATCCTGACCAGCGCCCGCGAGGCGCAGTCGACCCTGGTGTCCGCATCGGGCGAAGCCTCCAACCAGATCAAGTCCCTGTCGGCCGACGTCGAACGCACCCTGTCGGCGGCGGGTTCGGCCACCGCTGCCTCGATCCTGGCCGGCGCGCGCGAGGTGCAGACGTCCCTCATCACCGCTTCCTCCGATGCCGCCAACCACGTCAAGACGCTCACGGCCGACGTGCAGCGCTCGCTGTCGCTGGCCGGCAGCACGACGGCCGAGGCCATCACCGCCGGGGCACGCGACGCACAGAGCACGCTGATCGCGGCCTCGACCGAGACGTCGAACCAGATCAAGGCGCTGTCCTCCGATGTGCAGCGCTCGCTCTCGATGGCCGGCACCTCGACCGCCGAGACCATCACGGCCGGCGCGCGCGAGGCCCAGAACACCCTCGTTACCGCGTCCTCGGATGCCGCCGGCCAGGTCAAGTCGCTCGCGGCCGAGGTGCAGCGCTCGCTGTCGCAGGCAGGCCAGTCCACCGCGGAGACGATCACGACCAGCGCCCGTGACGCGCAAAGCACCCTGCTCGCGGTCTCGGCCGAGCAGACCGGCCAGGTCAAATCGCTCGCCGCCGAGATGCAGCGCTCGCTGGCCATGGCCGGCGGCGCCACCATCGAGGCGCTCACGGCCGGCGTCCGCGACGCGCAAGGAACGCTCGTCACCGCCTCCTCGGAAGCGGCGAGCCAGATCAAGTCGCTGTCTTCAGACATCGAACGCACGCTCACCGCGGTCGGCGCCGATACCGCGGCGGCGATCCTCAACAGCGCACGCGAGGCGCAGTCGTCGCTGACCGCGACGTCGGCGGATACAGCCAGCCAGATCCGCGCGATCTCGACCGACATCGAGCGCGCGCTCGGCACGGCGACCTCGAACGCCACCAACGACATCCAGACCAGCGCACTGAACGCCCAGAATGCGCTGATCACCGCCTCGAACGAGGCGAGCGCGCGGGTCAAGTCGAGCTCGGCCGACGTCGAGCGCTCGGTGCTCGCCGCCAGCGGCTCCTTCGGCCAGGCCATGACGGCCAAGACCGACGAGATCGTCACCTATGTGCAGCAGCAGGCCGACCGCCTGTCGAACCTGATCGACGCCAAGCGCGGCACGCTGGTGGACGCGATCGGCTCGAAGACCAGCCAGCTCACGCTCGACATCGACCGCGTCACCTCCGACGCGCTGAAGTCGATCGAGACGCGCGGCCAGGCGTTCTCGCAGTCGATGTCGGGCAACGGCAACGAGGTCGCACGCACCATCAACGCGGCGAGCGAAGTCGCGACCGGCGCGGTCAACAAGTCGCTCAGGGACCTCGAGCAGGCCTCGCGCGCGGCGATCGACCAGTCGCGCCAGGTCTCGATCGCGGCGGTCACCGAGATGCAGGAGACCAGCAAGATCCTGCGCACCGACACCGTCGCCCTGTTCGAGCGCCTGCGCGAAGGCAACATCCTCCTCCAGGAGGTGCTGACCGGTGCGCACGACAACCTCAACTCGCTCGAGCGTGCGCTGGTGACCCGCGTCGCCGACTTCGTCTCGGCGATGAACGACGTCACCGCGCGCAACGGCGCGGCGACGCAGAACCTCGAAGAGCAGCTCAACGTCTTCAACACCAAGACCACGAAGGCGCTGGTCGACCTCGGCGAGCTCTCGACCCAGTTCGACGCGCACGGCAAGGCGCTGGTCGATGCCGCCGCTGTCGTCGAGCAGAGCAACAAGAACACCACCGCCTCGCTCGCCGAGCGCAAGCAGGCGCTGGAATCGCTGGTCACCACGATCGACCTGCGCACCGCCGATCTCGACCAGCGGCTGTCGCGCTTCACCGGCCTGCTCGATGAGTCGCTTGCCGCTGCGGAAGAGCGTGCCCGCGACATCGCGCGCGTCGTAGCGGAGACCGCCGGTGCGGGATCTGCCGCGATCACCCGCCAGTTCGAGGCGGTGCGCGTGGCTTCCGAAGAGGAGCACCGCCAGACCATCGACGCGATGCACGACATCTACCGCCAGACCACCGACGAGGCGGACACGATGTTCAAGCAGTCGGCCGAGAAGTTCGGCAACCTCGTCGCCAGCATGAAGCAGATGGCGTTCGAGATGCACAACGAGCTCGAGGCCACGCGCAACGAGCTGCGCCGCGGCGTGCTCGAGATGCCGCAGGAGGCCGCCGAAAGCACCGCGCAGATGCGCAAGGTGATCGTCGACCAGATCGAGGCCCTCGCCGAGCTCAACCGCATCGTCGCCCAGCACGGCCGTGGCCTCGACGTCACGACCGCGGGCCGCGCCTCGGTTGCGCGTCAGGAAGAGCCGATGCTGGCGACCGCCGTCAGCCGCGGCACCGAAACGCGCATCCGCGACACCGGCAGCGCGTCGACCCTGCCGCCGCCGGACCTCGGCGTGCCCGCCTCTCGCCGCACTGAAGCCCCGCCGGTCGCGCCGGCCGGCAACGACCAAAGCCGCGACGGCTGGCTGTCGGATCTGTTGAACCGCGCCGATACCGGCCCGGCGGCTCCGACGGGCCGTGAGGCACCACGCGGCCGTCCGCAGCAGCAGCCGCCTCAGGCGCCGCAAGGTAACGGCAATCCGCTGGAGTCGCTGTCGCTCGACATCGGCCGGCTGATGGACCGCAACCTCGCCGCCGAGATGTGGGACCGCTACCAGCGCGGCGAGAACAAGGCCTTCACCAAGCGCCTCTACACGCCCGCCGGCCAGAAGGCTTTTGACGAGGTCGCCCGCAAGTATCGCGCCGACCGCAACTTCAAGGGCACGGTCGACCGCTACATCTCGGAGTTCGAGCGTCTGCTCGACGAAGTCGCCCGCGACGGCCGCGGCCCGCAGGAGCTGCGCGGCCACCTAACCTCGGAGACGGGCCTAGTCTACACGCTGCTCGCTCACTCGGCGGGACGGCTGGGGTAAGCGGCAGACAGCAACGAACTAGAATGCGGAGGCCTCGCGGCCTCCGTTTTCGTTTGACGAAGCCACGCAACAGAAACTGCAATTCGTGATGTCACCGCAGCTGATGGACATTGCACTACACATCAGCCATCGCACGCGCGACCTATCCGTCATCTGCAGCCGGCTAGGCCTCACGCCGGCAATCATGTGGACGGCGGGCGACGAACGGCAAACTCCCAAGGGAACGCGCATTGGCGGTCGAGGCACGGGATCCTATTGCTCGATCCCTTTCGGAAGAGACAAGCGCGAGCCGCTCGCAAAGCGAATACGGACCGTACTTAGGCGGCTCAAACCGCATCGTCGCGCTCTCAGAACCTTGTCCGCAACTGGGGCCCGATCAGCCTCTTCGTCGGATGGTTCTGCTACGAGCACGCCGGCGATACTCTTGAATTTCAACTCCTGAGGGTAGCGGCCGACTTGCGCATCGCCATCGATTTGAACATCTACGTTCCGGACAGTTCGAAGACCCGATTCCGCAAACGGTGAGCCTACTGCCGCTTCTGCCCCTGCGCAGCCTGAGCTGGCGCTGTGGCGCGCGCATTAGCAGGTGCAGGCGCCGGCTTCGGCGGTTCGGCCGGCGGCGGGGCCTGTTGCGCGCTGCTGTTGCTGGCGCCGAACAGGACGCGGGTCGGGTTGCGGTCAAAATTGTTCACGGCGCGGCTGATGTCGCCGAGGGTACGGCGGCCGTCGGTCATGAGCGCGCCCGAGCGCTTGTCGAAATCATCGGCAAGCTCGCGGATCGACTTCACGGCCTGGAAGAGTTCACCGCCATCCTTGCCGCCGGCGAGCGTGTTGAGGCCGAGCATGAGGCTGTCGGCCTTGAGCATGACGCCGTCGACCTTGCCCATGACGGCATCGATGCGCTCGGAGTTGCGCGCCAGCGAGGTGGTGAAGGTCTCGAGATTCTTCAGCGAGTTCTTCACCGACTCCTGATTGTCCGCGACGAGCTTGTTGATGTTCTGCAGCGTGCCGCGGATCGCCTCGGTGACGTCCTGGAGCTTGTTGGGGTCCGCGGTGAGCGCCGGGATGCCGTCCTCGTCGAGCGGCGGCGGCGGGGCCGCCTCCTCGCCGCCCTTCAGCGAGATTGCGGCGACGCCGGTCAGGCCCTGGAATTCGAGGCCGACCAGGGTGTCCTTGCGGATCGGGGCGTTGTTCTCGACCATGGCGAGTGCGACAACCCGACGCGGGTTGTCCAGCTTCACCGAAACCACCTCCCCCACCCGGATACCGTTGAAGTTGACGCTGCCGCCGTTGCGCAGGCCCGCCGCCGGACCCTCGAACACGACCCGCAGGGGGCTGCGCTGCTTGGTGGTGTGCAGCGACTGGAACCACAGCACGAAGCCGATCGCCGCGGCGATCACCGCCAGCGTAAACGACCCGATCAGCACGTAATTCGCCCGCGTTTCCATGAAGTGCTCCGGATATTCAGCTCATGACCGCGCGGGCGCGCTTGCCATGGAAATACTGCCTCAACCAGGGATGCTGCGAGGCCTGCATGTCGGCGATCGACCCTGCCGCAATGATCTTACCGTTCCCTAAAACGGCGATGCGATCGCAAGCTGTGTAAAGGCTGTCGAGGTCGTGCGTTACCATGAAAACGGTCAGGCCCAAAGTGCGCTGGAGCGTCCTGACCAGTTCGTCGAAATCGCCGGCACCGATCGGATCGAGGCCCGAGGTCGGCTCGTCCAGGAACACGAGCTCGGGGTCGAGCGCCAGCGCACGGGCCAGCGCGACACGCTTGATCATGCCGCCCGACAGCTCCGACGGAAAGCGCTCGGCGACCTCCGGCTTCAGGCCCACCATGGCGAGCTTGGCCATGGTGATCTCGTCCATCAGGCGCTGCGAGACCTTCAGATATTCGCGCATCGGAAACTGGATGTTCTGCCGCACGGTCAGCGAGGAAAACAGCGCCCCCTGCTGAAACAGCACACCCCAGCGCCGCTCGACGCCGCGGCGCTGCGAGCTATTGGACGAATCCAGATCCACGCCGAACACTTCGATACGGCCGGCAACCTTCGAGACGAGGCCGATGATGGTGCGCGTCAGTACCGACTTGCCGGCGCCCGAGGGGCCGACGAAGCCGAGGATCTCGCCGCGCTTGACGTCGAGGTTCAGCCCGTCGAGCACGCGTGTCGCGCCGAACTGCACGGTGATGTCGCGGACGCGGATGATGGGGTCCTGGATTTCGGGTGCCATCATCACATCCCGATCGATGCAAAGAAGATCGCGAACACGCCATCCATGACGATGACGAAGAAGATGCCCTTCACGACCGACGAGGTGGTGTGCTGTCCGAGCGATTCCGCGCTGCCCTGCACGGCAAGGCCTTCGACGCAGGCGACGATGCCGATCACCGCCGCCATCACCGGCGCCTTCACGATGCCGACGATGAAATGATCGATCGAGATCGCATCGCGCAAGCGCAGCAGGAAGGCTTCGGGATCGACGCCGCCATAGAGCCAGGCGACGAGCCCACCGCCGTAGAGCGCGGCCATCGCGCCGAGGAAGGCAAGGATCGGCAGCGCCAGCACCAGCGCCAGCATGCGCGGCAGCACCAAGACCTCGATCGGATCGAACCCCATGGTGCGCAACGCGTCGATCTCCTCGCGCATCTTCATCGAGCCGAGCTCGGCGGTGTAGGCGCTGCCGGAGCGTCCTGCGATCATGATCGCGACCAGCAGCACACCGATCTCGCGCAGCACCAGCACGCCCAGCATGTCGACGACGAAGATGTCGGCGCCGAACCTGCGGAAGTGGAAGATGCCCTGCTGCGCGATGATGCAGCCGATCAGGAAGGTGATCAGCACGATGATCGGCACCGCGCGCCAGCAGACCTGCTCGAGATGATGCACGGTCGAGGTCAGACGGAACGAGCGCGGGCGGATCAGTACGCGACCGCTGGCTGCGAGCACCGCGCCGAGCATGTCGACGAGATCGGTCACGGTCCCGGTGAGGCCGGCGACACCGCGGCCGATCTGCTCCAGCATGCCGGTGATGGTAATGGCGCCGGTCTCGATGACCGGCGTCGCCTTGACCCGCCGCACCTCGTCGACGAGGCTCGAATAGTTCGCCGAGAGCCCTGCGATCTGGGCCTCGGCTGCACCTTGCGTCAGGCTACGGCGTAAGCGCTCGATCAGCCAGGCGCCGAAGGTGTCGAGCTTGGAGACCTCGGAGACGTCGATGAAGATGTTCGGCCGGCTGCCGGCAAGCTTCTCGGCGTCAGCCACCATCCGCTCGAGGGCCGGCGCGAAGCTCGCGGTCCAGGCTCCCGTGGCGCAAAGTGCCAACGCGTTGCCCTTGGCAATTTGCTCCAGCTTTGGATCGCCGTTCAAGATGTCCGCTCCCTAGCGAAGGGTTCGGATGAGAAGAGATGGTTGCGCACGCGCCCTAACCTTGAAGAAGGTACCCCCAACCAGCCATAGTTAGTTGCATCAGGTAACCAGCCGGTTCAGAAATTGCCAGAGTTCTAAATGACTTCCAGCAAACTTCCAATGTTGGCGGCGCGAATCGAGCGCTTCCCGATCGCCGGCCTCTTCACAATCAGCCGGGGCGCCAAGACCGAGGCCGTGACCGTCGTGGCCGAGGTGAGCCGGGGCGACCTGACCGGCCGCGGCGAATGCGTGCCCTACGCGCGCTATGGGGAGACCCCGGAGGCCACACTGAGGGCGCTCCAGGCCATGCAGGAGGCGATCCGGGGCGGACTGGACCGGCGCGCCCTGCAGGCCGCGATGGGCCCTGGGGCGGCCCGCAACGCCCTGGACTGCGCCCTGATCGATCTGGAGGCCAAGGAGGCGGGCCTGCGGGCGTGGAACCTGCTCGACCGCCCGGTTCCGGGGGAGCGCACCACCGCCTACACGATCTCACTGGGCACCCCTGAGGCGATGGCCGAGGCGACGGCCAAGGCGGCGCACCGCTCGCTCCTGAAGATCAAGCTCGGCGGGGAAGGCGATCCTGAAAGGATCGCCGCAGTGCGGAAGGCCGCCCCCGAATCGGAACTGATCGTCGATGCCAACGAGGCCTGGACGCTGGCCAATCTCGAGCAAAACCTGGCTGCCTGCGCCGACGTCGGTGTCACCCTGGTGGAGCAGCCGCTGCCGGCCGGCCAGGACGAGGCGCTGGCGCGCATCAGGCGGCCGCTCGCCGTCTGCGCCGACGAGAGTGTGCATGACCGCACCTCGCTCGCGCCCCTGCGCGAGCGCTACGACGCCGTCAACATCAAGCTCGACAAGACCGGCGGCCTGACCGAAGCGCTCGCGATGGCCGATGCTGCGCAAGCGCTGGAATTCGAGATCATGGTCGGCTGCATGGTCGCGACCTCGCTGTCGATGGCGCCCGCAATGCTGGTGACGCCGCAGGCGCGGTTCGTCGATCTCGACGGGCCGCTGCTGCTGGCAAGGGATCGCGATCACGGCCTGCGCTATGACGAAAGCCTCGTCTATCCGCCGGAGGCATCGCTCTGGGGATGAGCGAACAGGCGGTGCCGCGCAGTCCACATCAGCATTGCGCCCGTGCCGGCCATCGCGGCCATCAGGTAATACAGCGCCTCGCCATAGCGCGCGTAGATCGCGCCCGAGATGATCGAGGTCGTCGAGCTCAACAGCCCGCTGGTCGCCGCGTAGTAGCCCTGCCCGCGCGCCATCTGATGCGCGGGCACGTGACGCACCAGCAGGTTCATGACCCCGACCTGGGTGAGGCCAAAGCTCAGCCCGTGTGCGAGCTGGACCATCGCAAGCACTGCGACTGGAGGCTCCTGCGCTGTGATCGACCAGCGCGCCACCGCACTCAGGCCGCCGATCACCACCAGCAGAGAGGGATGCAGCGAAAGCCGCGGCGACACCGCAAAGACGATGATCTCCGCGAACACGCCGAGCGCCCACAGGCCGGCGATCGTCAGCCCGCCGAGCCCGTGAGCCTGCCAGTTGATCGAGGCAAAGGTGTAGTAGGCGGTATGGCTGCTCTGGATCAGCGCCGCCGAGGCGATGATCGCGAGGAAGCTCGCATCGCGCAGGAGGCGCTTGCCGCCATGCGCGGCTGCGCTCTTTCGTCGCGACTCATCCAGCGGCTGAAGCGAAAGGCCGGTGAAGGCAGTGAGCGCCGCAAGCGCGACGATGATCCAGATCAATTCGCGCGCGGCGATCACATCGACCAGGAGCCCGCAGGCGAGCGCGCCGGCGATGAAGGCCACCGAGCCCCATAGCCGCAACGGCCCGTAGTCGAGCTTGTAGCGGGCGACGCCGCGCAGCGCATAGGCGTCCGTCAGCGGCAGCAGCGGCGTCCAGAAGCAGCAGGTGACGATGTAGAGCAGCAGCACCGGCAGGGGCTGATGCTGCGTGCCGACCAGCGCGAAGCCGATCGCCGACGCGAATGCGGTCAGGATCAGTGCCGCGCGCACGGCCTGGCGCCGCTCGGCGAAGCCGGTCACGAAGGGCAGTGTGGTGAAGCGCGTCACCGCAGGGACCGCGCTGATGATTCCGATCCAGGCCGGCTCGATGCCGACCGCCTTCAGCCACACCGTGAAGAAGGGCAGATGCGTGCCGAGGACGGCGAACGAGACGCTGTAGAACAGTGCCAGGTACACGGCGAATCGCCGGCCTTGCGCCGCTGCGATGGGGATTTGTGATTCGCTCTTCATCAAACCAATTGCGATTCGGTCGATATCGTGATGATCGTTACTGTAACGCGCACTGATTTGCGCGACGAGATTGCCATGGCCACTGAAGCATTCGCCCTCTCGCCTATGTCTGCCCGCGCGGCCGAGCCGAACGAGCAGGACTACGATGCGATCCGCGAAGCCTTCATGGAGACCGCGCGCGGCCGCTGGTTCCTCGGCGAATACGCCAAGCGCAACCGCAACGCCGACACGCGCATGGTGCTCGACGCGGTCGCAAAGATCGAGGAAACCCTTGCAGCACAGCGCCAACCCGTCGTCGAGGACCGGCTGCCCGAGGCGCTCGTGGCGATCCGCCGCGCCATCCGCGAGGCCGAGACGATCGCGATCGCGGCGTTCGATCCCGCTCTGCTCGAGACCAGCCTCGGGCCGATCCACCGCGGTGTGCGCATCATCAAGGAGATCTCCTGGCGCTGGCGCGAGATCGGCGCCGACGGGCGAATCTGCGACCTGATTGATTCGCAGCTCGCGGCCATCGAGGCCGCCTGTGGTCAGACTTCGACCATCGACCCCCGCACCGACCTCAAGGCCGCCTTCGATCTGCTCAGGGACCATGTCGAGCGGGTCGAAACGGGAGACGCGGCGGCGACTCACCCCCCACCTGCTCCGGCGCCCGAGATGCTCGCGATGGCGGATGCCGAGGTGGCGATGGCGGCAAGCGAGCCGCCCGCAGCGGAGATGCCGCAGGCGGTCGCGACAGTTTCCGAGCCTGAGGCCACAGTTGCTGCGGCCGAGGTCGCCGATGAGACGGCCATCAGTGAGGCGATGGACGTCGCTGGAGAGACCGGAATCGCTAAGGTCGCCGAAGGCCGCGTCGCGATCGAAGAGAGCGTTGCCGAGCCTGCCCCCCTCGCGGATGCCGCCGACGAGCTTCCGTTCGATGCCGCAGCCGAGGCGGAAGACGAAGCCATTCTCGAGCGGATCGCGATGGAGATGGCCGCGCCCGATCCCGAGTTCGACGAGGCGATCGCCGAGCCTGTTGAAGTCGCAGCCGCTGTCGAGGCGCCCGTCGCCGCCGGGCCAGACTTGTCCGATCCAGTCTTGCCGGAGCCGGTCTTGCAAGAGCCAGCTTTGCCCGAGTCGATCGCAGCCCAATCGATCGCGCCAGTCGCGCCGTTCGAGCCCGCGGTCGCGATCATGGAGCGCCCGGCGCCAGCAGAGGCCCTGGCAGCTCTACATGCGACGCTACAGGCGGCTTCGCAGACTTCGCCCCTTCCCATGCCCTCGCCGCTGCCGGAGCAGCCGTCGCTCGGCTCGACGATACTTGCGAGCGGCATGCTGCAAAAGCCCCGCGCACCCGCCAACGATCCGCTGGCGCCGATCCGTCGCATGACCCAGGCCGAGAAGATCGCGTTCTTCTCGTAAACGCAGCGCATTCGTGTGAGTCGGAGAATCACGCTGACGCATCTTGCTCCGTCATTGCGAGCGGAGCGAAGCAATCCAGACTTTTCCGCGGAGGGATTCTGGATTGCTTCGCTCCGCTCGCAATGACGGCCTTGAGACAGCGCGCTACAACAACTGTCACCGCAATAGCCCGAGCTCATCCAACAGGCCCAACAATGCCGGCTGACGAAGACACTCTCACCCTCTGGCGGCCAGTCGGACCGAAGGAGCTTGAGCTGATCCAACAAGCGGGTATGCGCGCTTTCCCACCGCGCCTGCCGGATCAGCCGATCTTCTATCCGGTACTCACCGAGGACTACGCGATCAAGATCGCGCGCGACTGGAATGTGCCTGCGAGCGGCGCAGGCTTCGTGACGCGCTTCCGGATCAAGCGGAGCTACATCGACAGGTACGACGTGCAGGAGGCAGGCGGTCGATCCCATCTGGAATACTGGATCCCTGCACAAGATCTCGACGCATTCAACGCCGCCATTGTCGGCCTGATCGAGGTCGTCAGGAGCTTTCCCTAACCACGGCCGGCGCCAGTGTGACCCAGATCACGTCCGCCGCCTGGGTGACCGGCATCACGTCCCTCTCCCCTGAACGCGGTCTAGCGTCCCCGCAACCAATCTCACATCGAGATTAGTCCCTAGGGGAGCACGCTTATGTTCCGTTTCAAATCGTTGCTGATGTATGCGGGCCTGCTCGGAAGCCTGTTCGGCTTTGCGTGCAGTCCCGTTTCCGCGCAGACCGCGATCGTCGAGCAGGGCAATGCCGCGCCTACCGCGCTGCAAGGCCCGGAGCAGCGCGTCGCGCTGGTGATCGGCAATTCGAACTACCAGAACGCGCCGCAGCTCGCGAACCCTGACAATGATGCGCAGTCGATGGCGCAATTCCTCAACTCCGCCGGGTTCGAGGTGATTTCCGCGACCGACCTGACCCAGAATGACATGCTGAGGGTCGTGCAGGACTTTTCCGCGAAGGTCGCCGCGCGCGGACCCAACACAGTTGCGATGGTCTACTACGCCGGTCACGGCGTGCAGCTTGCCGGCGAGAACTATCTCGTGCCGGTCGATGCAAAGGTCTCGAGCCCCACCGAGCTCGTCAACAACTCGGTGCGCCTCGTCGACGTGATGTCGACGCTCGAGACGATCCCGAGCCGCATGCGCATCGTCATTCTCGATGCCTGCCGCAACAATCCGTTCCCATACCTGACCGACGCCAGTCGTGGCCTTGCCATCGTCGACGCGCCGAACGGCTCGATCGTCGGCTACTCGACTGCGCCGGGCGCGGAGGCACTCGACGGCCGGGGCGGTCACAGTCCCTACACCCAGGCCTTCCTGAACGTCGCGCGCGAACCGAACGTGCCGATCGAGCAGCTGTTCAAGCGGGTGCGGCTGGAGGTGAACCACACCACCGACGGCCAGCAGACGCCGTGGGAAAGCTCATCGCTGACGAGCGACTTCTATTTCTTCGGCGACACCGCGGTTGCCGCCAACCGCCCGCCGGTGAAGTCGCCGGTCGTGCAGATGGCGTCCAACCTGCCGAGCCGCTCCGCGCGGCAGGCCTACGATTACGTGCTCTCCGAGGGCAATCCTGAGTACTATCAGGAGTTCGTCCGGATGTACCCGCACGACCCGCTGTGCGACCACATCCGCTGGCTGCTCGCCAACCTCTTGATGGTGGAAGCCTGGCACAAGGCCGTTCTCGCCAACTCGCCGCTCGCCTACAAGAACTTCCACGACAGCTACGCCAGCAGCCCCTATGCGACGCCGGCATTGAAGCTCCAGGTCGAGCCGAAGAAGATCCCGCTGATGCAGGCGACGCATTTCCTCGCGCCGCAGACCATCGCGCCGACGCTGAAGCTCGGCAATCTCGGTCCGACCAAGTACATCCCACTCGCGCAGCAGGGCAATGGCGGCGCGCAGAACAAGCCGATCCCGATCGACAGCAACGTCATCGGCAAGCTCGGCAATGGCGGCCAGATCGGCACGCCGCCTTCCAACAACCAGCCGAACACCACGCCGTCGCAGCTTCCGGGCAAGATCGTCACCCTGCCTGCGCCGACCAATGGCACGACCAACAACGGGACCGTCGGCAAGATCGTGACGCTGCCGGTAACCAACACCACGAATGCCGGCAACAACGCCAGCAACACCGGCAAGATCGTGACCCTGCCGGTGACGACCGCGGGCAAGGGCGGTTCGAACGTCGACATCAAGAACATCGACGTGAAGACCAACAACGTGCAAAGGCAGAACCAGCCGATCCGGACCGGCAACGGCAATACCGGTATCGTCAAGCAGAACAACAATCCGCCGAACAACATCCAGGCGCGGACCAACCATCCGCAGCTCAACACGATGCCGAACCGGATGGGCGGCGGCGCGATGAACAACAACTTCAAGCCGCAATATGCCCAGACGATGAATCAGGCACCGGCGAACGCCGGCATGAATCGCCGCGTCGGCTTCATGCACTGATCATCACGAACTGCAACAATGACGAAGGGCAGAGCAGCGATGCTCCGCCCTCTCTCCCATGTCAGGGTCGCGTGTGATTAAGCACGATCTCGGTTTTTACCTCTCCCCAGCGGGGAGAGGTAAACGGAGCTCTTCGACTCACACCAACCGACAAAGAATCAGGCCACGAGCTCGGCGAACAAATCGGCGTCGACATTGCCGCCCGAGAGCACGATGACGATGTTCTTGCCGGCAACATCGAGACGCCCCGCGAGCAGCGCGGCGAGGCCGACGGCACCGCCGGGCTCGACCACCAGCTTCAGCTCGCGATAGGCAAACGCAACGGCCGCGCCGACCTCCGCGTCCGATGCGGTGACGCCGCGCGACAACAGCTTGCCGTTGATGGCAAAGGTCATCTCGCCCGGGATCAGCGCCATCAGCGCGTCGCAGATCGTGCGTCCTGCGGGCGCATGCGCCTCGCGGTGACCTACGGCGAGCGAGAGCTTGTGATCGTCGAACGCTTCGGGCTCGGCCACGACGAGCTGGGCCTGCGGATAGCGGGCTTTCACGGCGGTCGCGACGCCCGCGATCAGGCCCCCGCCGGAGGCCGGCGCCACGACGATATCGGGCGCGATACCGAGCGCCGCCATGTCCTCGGCGATCTCGCGGCCCGCGGTACCCTGCCCTGCGATGACGTAGGGATCGTCATAGGGCCTGACCAGCGTCGCGCCGCGCTTCTCGGCAATGCCGCGTGCGATCGCTTCGCGATCGTCACGGTCGCGATCGTACAGCACGACCTCGGCGCCGTAGGATTTGGTGCGCTCGCGCTTGGAGAGCGGCGCATCCGACGGCATCACGATGGTCGCCTGCATGTCGAGGATCTTTGCCGCGGCCGCCACACCCTGGGCGTGATTGCCTGACGAGAACGCGACCACGCCGCCGCTGCGCTTGTCCTGCGGGATCGAGGACACCTTGTTGAAGGCGCCACGGAACTTGAACGAGCCGGTCCGCTGCAACATCTCCGGCTTCAGGAACACCTTTGCACCGACGAGCTCGTTGAGCACAGGAAAGGACAAAAGCGGGGTGCGGATGGCGAAGGGCGCGATCACGCGCGCTGCGGCATCGATGTCGGCGGGTCCGACCGGGAGGGGCTGTTCCGTCATGGGTAATTTGTATCCCGGCCGCCCACGGCTGGGAAGACACCGCCGCGTGAGAGTATCAGGCGACGAAGCGCGGCTGTTCCCGTCCGCCTGCGTGCGGCAGCACGGCGCCGACGGCCCGGATGCTGTCGACGAAGGCGCGCGCCGAGGCCTCCCAGGTATGATTGGCGGCAAATTCGACGCAGGCCTGCCTGGAAATGTCGAGTGCGACGAGGCAGGCGCTGCGCAGATCCTCGTCCAGCACCCCGACCGGCGCATCGCCGATCACGTCCCGCGGCCCCTTCACCGGGAAGGCCGCGACCGGCAGGCCGCTCGCCAGCGCTTCGAGGAGCACGAGGCCAAAGGTGTCGGTCCGGCTCGGAAACACGAACACGTCGGCCGCGGCATAGATTTCGGCCAGCGCCTCGCCGTGCTTTTCGCCTAAGAAGATCGCCTGGGGATAGGCCTGCTCCAGGCCAGCGCGCGCCGGGCCGTCGCCGACGATCACCTTGGTGCCGGGCAGATCGAGGTCGAGGAATGCTTCCAGATTCTTCTCCACCGCGACGCGGCCGACGCAGAGGAACACCGGCGCGGGAAAGCAGAGATCGATGGCGCGGGGATAGAACAGCTTGTTGTCGACGCCGCGCGGCCACAGCACGACATTGTCAAAGCCGCGCTCGCTGAGCTCACGCGCCAGTGCCGGGGTCGCCGCCATCACGGCGCGGCTGGGCGCGTGGAAGCGGCGCAGCGCCCGCCAGATCAGCGATCCCGGAACCGGCACCCTGGCCCGGACATATTCAGGAAAGCGGGTGTGGAAGCTCGTCGTGAACGGCAGCTTGCGCTGCCGGCAATAGCGGCGGACCATGAGGCCGATCGGCCCTTCGGTCGCGATATGGATACTGTCGGGACGCGCTTCCTCGATCAGCTTTGCGATCTTCGCTGGCCGCGGCATCGCGAGCCGCACGTCGCGATAGCTCGGCATCGCGAAGGTACGGAACGATTGCGGGGTGAGGAAGCTGAACTCGACGTCCAGCGCCTTGGCGGCGTCGGCGAGCTTGGTCAGCGTCCGAACCACACCGTTGACTTGCGGGTGCCAGGCGTCGGTCGCGACCAGGATGCGCATCACGCAGCTCTTGCGGCCACCGGCACGACCGGCGCGGCCTTTCGCAACTGGTCGGCCCAGGTGATGATCTCGAAATGACCGTCGTCATGCTCGGCCAAGGCGGTGCAGCTCTCCACCCAGTCGCCGCAATTCATGTAGCGGATGCCGTTCTCGTCACGGATCACGGCATAGTGGATGTGGCCACAGATCACGCCGTCGGCCTCGTGGCGCCGTGCTTCGGCGGCAAGCGCCTGCTCGAACGCGCCGATATAGTTGACGGCGTTCTTGACCCTCAGCTTCGCCCATTGCGACAGCGACCAATAGGGCACGCCGAAGGCGCGACGGAAGAAGTTGACGAGCCGGTTCACCTGGATCGCGAAATCGTAGGCCTTGTCGCCGAGATGGGCGAGCCAGCGCGCGTTCTGCACCACGAGGTCGAAGATGTCGCCGTGGATCACGAGGTAACGCTTGCCGTCCGCGCCGGTGTGGACGGTGTTTTCGACCACATCGATGCCGCCGAAATGCGTGCCGTAATAGTTCCGCAGAAACTCGTCGTGATTGCCGGGGATGTAGATGACCTTGGCGCCCTTGCGCGCCTTGCGCAGCAGTTTCTGGACGAGATCGTTATGCGATTGCGGCCAGTACCAGCCTGATTTCAGCGCCCAGCCATCGACGATGTCGCCGACGAGATAGATGGTGTCGGCATCGTGGTAGCGCAGGAAGTCGAGCAGAAGATCGGCTTGCGAACCGCGGGCCCCGAGATGAACGTCGGAGATGAACAAGGTCCGGAAGCGCCGTTCGGGACTCTCGTCACTCATATCGTAACTTCCCATGCATCAGCCTGTAACAATGTCCCGTGACAGGGGGATGACCGATTGAACCTGTGAGGCACCCTCAGATACGAATCAAACTTTGCCTCGCCCTCCCCGCGGATATCAGCCGCATGCGACAATCACGCGACATGGCGTCGCAGACGCCTCCGCAAAACACCGGAAACCGATAGGTTTATTGGTTAACGCCAGCGGGCCGCGCGCGGCTGCCGCCGCCATCGCCGCCGAGGTCAATAGAACTTGTGGAAATGATGGATCGGCCCGTGGCCGTGACCGACGCTGAAGCGGTCGGCAGCCGCAATCGCCGCGCTGATCCAGGCCTTGGCGTTGCACACGGCGGTCGCGAGGTCTTCGCCCTTGGCGAGACCTGCTGCGACGGCAGACGATAGCGAGCAGCCAGTGCCATGGGTATTTTTGGTGGAGACCCGCGGCGCGGCGAGCGCAATCACGCCGTCCGCGCTGACGAGATAGTCGATGCTCTCTGAGCCCCGCCCGTGCCCGCCCTTGATCAGCACCGCGCGAGCGCCAAGCGCGAGCAGGCGTCGCCCCTGGCTCTCGATCCCGGCCTCGCTCTCCGCCACCTTCTCGTCGAGCAGCGCGGCAGCCTCGGGCAGGTTCGGCGTGATCAGCGACGCGAGCGGAATGAGTCTCTTGCGCAGCGCTTCGACGGCTTCTGCCGCCAGCAGCCGGTCGCCGGAGGTCGCGACCATCACGGGATCGAGCACGACATGCGGCGGCGACCATCGCGCCAGGCTGGAGGCGATCGCATCGATGCTGGCCGCCTGCGCCACCATGCCGATCTTGACCGCGCGGACATCGAGATCGGAGAACACCGCATCGATCTGCGCGGTCACGAACGCGACGGGCACCGCATGAATGCCGGTCACGCCTTTGGTATTTTGCGCGGTCAGCGCCGTGATCGCGGAGGCGCCATAGACGCCGAGCGCGGCGAAGGTCTTCAGGTCGGCCTGGATGCCGGCGCCACCGCTCGAATCGGAGCCGGCGATGGTCAGCGCTGTGGGCGTCGTCATGGCGCGCCTTTTCGTTGGATCGGGGCCATGTTCTGTCCTAACCCGCAGATCCGGGGGCAGCAAGCTGGCTTGCGCCCGGGGGCAGCAAGTTCGCTTGCTAAAGCCGGCCGATTTTGGCCTATTAGCCGCCAAATCATGCCTTCGGAGTAGCCGCGATGGTTCCTTTCTTCGTCCAGATCAAATGCAAGCTCGGCCAGTCCTACACGGTCGCCAACGCGCTCGCCGAAGCCGAGATCGCCTCCGAAATCTATTCCACGGCGGGCCACTACGACCTCCTGGTGAAGTTCTACGTCGACAAGGACACCGACATCGGCCACTTCATCAATGAGAAGGTGCAGATCCTGCCGGGCATCCAGGACACCCTCACCATCATCACCTTCAAGGCGTTTGGCGGCCGCTAACCGCCCTCCTTCCGCTTCGGCGGCGGCTTGGGTCCCTCGACCGGCGGCAGCGATTTCAGATATTCGGCCATCGCGGCGCGGTCCTCGGCCGTGAGCTGCGCGAGATTCTTGATCACGGGCCGCATCGCGCCGGAGGCGCTGTCGCCCTCGGGCATGTCGCCGGTCTCGAGGAAATCGGCGATGTCCTTCTCGCTCCAGTCGCCGATTCCCTTTTGCGTGATGTTCGGCACCCATCCCTCGCCTTCCGGACTGGGGCCGCCGGCAAAGCGCTGCGACGTGATGAGGCCGCCGAGCAGATTGCGCGGGCTGTGGCACTCGGCGCAGTGGCCAAAACTGTTCACGAGATAGGCGCCGCGATTCCATTGCGGCGAACGCTTGGCATCGCCCACGAACGGCGTGCCGTCCATGAACAGCCATTTCCAGACACCGACATTGCGGCGGATGTTGAACGGAAACGGCAAATCGTGATCGCGCACCCTGCCCGACACGGCGGGCAGCGTCTTCAGATAGGCGAAGAGATCGCGGACATCGTCCACCTTCGCATGCGCGTAGGACGTATAGGGAAATGCCGGAAAGTAATGCGCGCCATCGGGCGAGACACCCTTCATCACCGCATTGACGAAATCGGCCTCGCTCCAGCGTCCGATGCCGTCGGCCGGATCCGGCGAGATGTTCGGCGCATAGAAGGTGCCGAACGGTGAGCCGATGGCAAGGCCCCCGCCGAGCCGCAGGCGGTCGGGCTGGTTGGGCACGGCATGGCAGGACGCGCAGCCCCCGGCGTTGAAGAGTTCCTCACCGTTGGCAAGATCGGGCGCGCGCGAGGCCGCCGGCAGCGCCAGCGCGACCGGCGCCGTAAGCCGCCAGTAGAGCGCAAGGCCGAGACAGGCGGCAAGCAGCGCAGCAATGATTGTTCGTCGCACCATTCACGAAATCCATCGATGTCCGACGAACTTTTAAAGGCGTGGCCGCGCCCGCTCCAGCCACGAATAATTTAGATGGTCTGAACGCCCGACGGGAATAAATTCCAAGTCGCGCTGTTTGGAGTTTTGCCACCTTTCGAGGTCAACAGGGAGAGAACCATGAACAAGGCCCTTTTTGCCACGCTCGCGCTGACGGCCGCCGTTGCATTTGCCGGACCCGCCTGCGCGGAGAAACTGAAGGCGACGCTGGACGGCAAGGCTGAGGTGCCTGCGACGACCACAAGCGGCACCGGCACGGCCGATCTGGACTATGACGCCGCCAGCAAGAAACTCTCCTGGACCGTCACCTATTCCGGGCTCTCGGGCCCCGCGACCGCCGCTCACTTCCACGGCCCGGCCGAGACCGGCAAGAATGCCGGCGTCGCGGTCGCGATCCCGAATGCGGCGTCGAGCCCCGTCAAGGGCGAAGCGACGCTCACCGACGCGCAAGCCGCCGATCTGCTCAGCGGCAAATACTACGTCAACATCCACACCGCAGCGAACCCGGGCGGCGAGATCCGCGGCCAGGTGACGAAGTAAGCGCTGCATTATCTTGCCACGAAATGAGGCCGGGCGTTCGCAAGAGCGTCCGGCCTTTTTCCGGCCTACGACCGAAGAGGTGGCGCGAACCTGCTTCAACGTCGTCATGCGCAGCGAAGCAATCCAGGAATCTTTCCGCGGCAGCAGTCTGGATCGCTTCGCGGAGCCTGTCATCGGGCCGCGCGTTGCGCGGACCCGTTGGTTCGCAATGACGGAGCAAGGTGTTTCGCCGTCATCCTCTCACTCCCGCGAGGCACGTCACGAGCCTTGCATGTATCGAACAGGGTTGTTCGGATCCGACGTGAAGATGTCGGCAACTTCCGCGAAGAGCAGCGATATCGCCTTCTGCTTCAGGTCATCGAACCTCTCGAAACTGAAGTTGTTTCCACCCATTCGCAATTCGCCGAGTTGTCCCGCATATCCGGGTACGATCGGCGCGCCTTGCCGGGTCACCGCCACGTAGACGCTGATGTAGTTCTTCTGAAGAGCAACACCGATCACCGGCCATTCGGTGGTCTTCCCGGATTTGATCGCATAGCGAAATTTTCCATAGCCGATCATCTTCATCCGCATACCCGCCTCTCCCGCTTGTGTTCCCTTATGGAAAAACCGCTTGAGAGCCGGAGCGGCCTGGACGATCAGCTTGTGAAGGTTGACCAGGTCATGCTTTCGCTCTGGATCGAAATCGAGGTAGGCCTGCAATGTATCTGCCGTCACGCGGAACATGTGAGTCTCGACCGCTGCTGCTGAACCAATGTGCTGTCGACGAATAGAGTATGCGCAGTGTGCCACGCGCCGGCATCGTCTGCTTGATCGAAATTGATCAGCACCGGACGCCGATGCGCAGTCCGCCTTGGCCTGGCGAAATTCGATGGTTTGACTGGTGATTTCGGGTTATGGTCGTTGGTCGCACGCGTTGTGCAGGCGGCCGACTTTTCGAACACAATGCAGAGTTCGCGCCGGATTGCCGTTTGAATGGCTGGGCCAAGCGACCGTTCGGGCACGTGACAAGGTCAGGTCATGGGCGGGCACTCGACCGATTTCCTCAACGGAGGCGGCAAGATGGGCGCGCTGATGCGCGCGCACGACTGGTTGACGTCACCGCTCGGTGTACCCGCGCAATGGCCGGACACGCTCAAGTCAGCAGTCGCAACTTGCCTCAATTCCCGCTTTCCCATGGTCGTCTGGTGGGGGCCGCAGCTCATCATGCTGTACAATGATGCGTGGCAGCCCATCCTCGGCGAGACCAAGCATCCCCATGGCCTCGGCCGACCAGGCGCGGACTCCTGGCCCGACACCTGGCCGATAGTCGGTCAACAATTCGAAAGCGCGCTCAAAGGCGTTGCGAGCTGGTCGGAAGACCTGCTGCTGGCGAGCGACCGCCACGGATACATGCAGGAATGCTATTTCACGTACTCACACAGTCCGCTGATCGATGCCACCGGCAAGATCGTCGGCGTCCTCACGGCCGTCGTTGAAACGACCGCGCGCATCCTGACCGAGCGCCGGATGCGTGTCTTGGGTGCATTGTCAAAGGCGACGATCGAAGCAACGACGGGTGACGTGACGATCGAGGAGACCTGTCAGAATCTCCTGGATCTGCTCTGTTCCGACAATCCCGACATCCCGTTCGCCGTTCAGTTCATCGCCGACGAGAGCGGGCACGCTCGGCTTGTCGCTGCAAGCCAGATCGATCGCGCCCTGTTTCCGTCCTCGTTGTCGGCCCTATCACCCGACGATGTATGGGGCATCGTCAATGTCCTCAAGACGCGCGCGCTGCGGATCATCGAGCGATCGCCCGAACCGCGGTTCGCGCTGCCGGGCGGCAGCTGGCCTGAACCGACGACGCAACTCGTCGCATTGCCGCTTTTGCGCAAGAGCCCCGGTAACAACCTGGTGGGCGCGTTGCTCATCGGCGCCAATTCGCGCCTGCATCTCGATTCAGAATATCTTGATTTCCTGATGCTGGTCGCCGCCGAACTGGCTGGATCAATATCGGCCCTCCGGAGCATCGAGACGGAACAGCGCTCCGCGCGAGCCAAGGAGCTTCTGGTGCGAGAATTGCAGCACCGAAGTCGCAACTTGCTCGCTGTGGTCCGGTCAATCTCGGAACGGACACGCGCGACGAGCACGTCGCTTGACGATTATGCAGGCGACTTCAACGGGCGCCTGGGCGCGCTTTCGCGGGTTCAGGGCCTTCTCTCCCGCGAGGAGTCGGAAGCGATTGGCCTTGATGAGCTCGTGCACATGGAAATGAATTCGCTGGGCGTAACGGACTCCTCCGACGTCTCGATTGGAGGTCCGAACCTGGCCCTTCCTCGGGATTCCGTGCAGATGCTTTCGCTCGCCCTGCATGAACTGGGCACGAACTCCATCAAGCACGGTGTCCTCAACGGCTCCGGCGGCACCCTGGAGATCCGCTGGAAGCTGGCGAGCACCGACAAGCCCGCCCTGCGTCTCGAATGGAGCGAACGCAGACGCAAGCTCGCCGAGCTGGTCGTATCGCATCGACACGGGTTCGGCCGGACGCTGCTCGAACAGGCACTCCCCGGACAGCTTGGGGCGACGACGCGGTTCGATTTGCGGCCTGACGGCTTGCAGTGCGTCATCGAGCTACCCGTTGAATCCGCAACATGACGGCTGCGGAGCAAAGCGCTCAATCAGGCCGGACGGGCCGAAATGTGCTCGTCGTCGAAGGCGAATTCTAAACTAAGCTCACGGCCCACTTTTCTCTCGCCTGCATGATCGAGCTCGGCTAACGTTGACGGGCCCAGAGGAAGCAATCCATGATTGTGCTGCGAGCCGCCTGCTGGCAGCACTGCTGTGCCTCGCCGGACTATCGTTTCACCCCGTAAGCATCGCGACTTAAACCATGCCCTCGCCCGACATCCAGCGTCGCATCGGCGAAGTCTGCGCGCGCCTCATGACGAAGGTGGTCGAGCGGGGCGACCCTCGCGCCTGCCAAGCGCTCGCGGACCGCATGGCCGCCTACCATGTGCCGGGCGTCAGCATTGCCGTTATCCATGAGGGTGCCATCGAATGGGCGAAGGGATTTGGGGTCGTCGAGGCAGGAGGCGATCCCGTCACGACCGAGACGCTCTTCCAGGCCGGAAGCATCAGCAAGCCCGTCGCCGCGATGGCTGCGCTTCATCTTGTCGAACAAGGCAAGCTCTCGCTCAATGCGGATGTCAATCAGGCACTGACTTCTTGGACAATTCCGCCGAGCGCGGCCGCACCGGGAGCCGTGGTCACGCTGCGCGAGCTGCTCAGTCACGCCGCCGGACTCACTGTGCACGGATTTCCGGGCTACGCCGCGGGTGCAGCCGTTCCCACGCTCGTCCAGATTCTCGATGGTGTGACGCCCGCCAACACTGCTCCCATCCGCCTCGAGGCCGTCCCCGGCAGCCGTTGGAAATACTCGGGCGGCGGCTACATGGTATGCAGCAATTGCTGCTCGACGTTTCGCAACAGCCCTTTCCCGAACTGCTGCGCGACACCGTGCTGGCGCCCATCGGCATGACCCACAGCACCTACGAACAACCGCTGCCGGTGGAGCTCCGCGTCCAGGCCGCAACACCCTACAAAGCAGACGGTGCGCCCATAGAAGGCGGCTTCCATACCTATCCGGAAATGGCCGCCGCCGGGCTGTGGACGACGCCGACCGATCTCGCGCGGTGCGCAATCGAGGTCCAGCGCTCGCTGCGCGGCGATGCCAACCACGTGCTCTCAGCCGATATGACCAGCCAAATGCTCGATGCGGGCATTGGCAAGCATGGCCTCGGTTTCGAGATCGGGGGCTCGCCCGAAAATCCCTTCTTCTGGCATGGCGGGATCGACGCAGGTTTCGAAGCCGTGCTCGCCGCCTATCAGCGCAGCGGCAACGGCGCGGTCGTGATGACCAATGCACAAGGCGGCCATCTCCTGGCCCACGAGATCTTGCGCGGTATCGCCTCGGTCTATGGCTGGCCGGATTTCCATCCGATCGTCCGGGCGAGCGTCAAGGTCGACCCCGCCATTCTCGCGACCTATGTCGGCGTCTATGAGATCACGCCCACATTTTCGATCGCCGTCACGCTGGAGGATGGGCAACTGACAGCGCAGGCGACCCATCAGCGCAAGCTGCCGCTCTTTGCCGAGTCTCAGACCATGTTCTCCGCGAAGATTGTCGACGCCCGGCTGGAATTCTTCGCAACCGACACAGGACAAATCTCCCATCTGGTTCTTCATCAGGACGGCAATGATATGCGGGGCGAGCGAAAGCGGTGACCAGCTCGCAGCGCGTCCTGCGAGCTGCAAGCGCAAATCAGCCGCGCCGGGCCGCCTTGATCGCGGCGACGTCGATCTTCTTCATTCCCATCATCGCGTCGAACGCGCGCTTTGCTTCGCCACCGCCGGCTGCGAGCGCCTCCATCAGCACCCGCGGGGTGATCTGCCAGGAAATGCCCCATTTGTCCTTGCACCAGCCGCACGCGTTTTCCTGCCCGCCATTGCCGACGATGGCATTCCAGTAGCGGTCTGTCTCCTCCTGATCGTCGGTCGCGATCTGGAACGAGAAGGCTTCGCTATGGCTAAACATGGGACCGCCATTGATGCCGAGACAAGGAATTCCGGCCACCGTGAATTCGACCGTCAGCACATCGCCCGCCTTGCCGGATGGATAGTCACCGGGCGCACGGCGGACGGCGCTCACTTTGCTGTCGGGGAACGTCTCGGCGTAAAAGCGGGCAGCAGTTTCGGCGTCCTTGTCGTACCAGAGGCAAATCGTGTTCTTTGCCATTCGCGAGTCCTTTCAGTTCCACCCCGATCAGGTTCATCCCCGCCTCGCCCTGATATCGTCGCAGCCAATGGCAATTTCTTGACCCGTCTCGCGTCAGCTTTCAGATTTCGGAACAGACTCGCGCGCGGCGCCCACCGCCTCCGCGATCCATGGCTTTGTCGAACAGCTACCGTCGGCCCATCAGGCTCTTTAGATTGCCAGCTCGAGGACCCGTGCATCGCCAACGTCGAATCCGCTGTGACACCTCCACCGCGCCTAAGCCACGCTCAACGCCTGCGTGAGATCAGCAATCAGGTCCGCGGGGTTTTCGATGCCGATCGAGAGGCGAATCGTGGAATCCAGAACACCGATCTTTTGGCGGATGTCCGCGGGAACGCCGGAATGGGTCATGGTCGCAGGCAGGCTGGCCAGCGACTCCGTTCCACCCAGGCTCACCGCCAGCTTGAGGATTTGCAGCGCGTTGAGGAATTTCACGGCCGCCGCCTTGCCGCCGACGATGTCGAAGGAGAATGTCGATCCCGCCCCTAAGCATTGCCGCGCGAACACGCGTCCGGCCGGCGACGTCTCCTCGTGGTGACCGAGATAGTGGACCTTCGCCACCTTGGGGTGGTCGCGCAGGAAGTCGGCCACGAGCCGCGCATTGCCGTCGGCCTTCTCCATGCGGATGCTCAGCGTCTCCAGGGAACGGCTGATCATCCAGCACGAGTGCGGATCGAGCTGCGTGCCGATGGCGCCGCGCAGCGCCTTGACGCCCTTGATGACGGCCTTGGCGCCGAGCGCGGCGCCGGCGATGAGGTCGGAATGACCGCCGACATATTTGGTCAGCGAGTACAGCGAAATATCCGCGCCGTGCTCGATCGGCCGCTGAAACACAGGGCCGAGCAGCGTGTTGTCGCACGCGATGATCGGCGTGTGGCCCTGGGCCTTGCCGATGGCGTCGGCAACGCGGCGGATCATCGCGATATCGACGAGGCCGTTGGTCGGATTGGCCGGGGTTTCGATGATGATCATCGCAACGCGGCCCCTTCGGATGGCCTCCTCGGAGGCTTGGCTGACCGCGCCTTCGTCGATGCCATCAGCAAAGCCGACGGCGCTGATCGAAAGGCGTGCGAGCGTGTTGGTCAGCAGGGTTTCCGTCCCGCCATAGAGTGGCTGGGAGTGCAGGATGACGTCGCCCGGGCGGACGAAGGCGAGGATCGTGGTCGCGATCGCCGCCATGCCGGATGAGAACAGCGCGCAGCTCTCGGTGCGCTCATAGACAGAGAGCCTGTCCTCGACGATCTCGCTGTTGGGATGATTGAACCGCGAATAGACGAGGCCTGCCCCCATCCCTTCCGGCGGCTCGCGCCGGCCGGAGACGAAATCGAAGAAGTCCTGCCCGTCCTCGGCCGTCCTGAACACGAAGGTCGAGGTCAAAAACACCGGCGGCTTGATGGCGCCTTCCGACAGTTGCGGATCATAGCCATAGGTCAGCATCAGGGTTTCCGGATGCAGCATATGGTTGCCGATGTGGGTCTTGGACGGGAACGGTTTTGCCATGGCCTGTCTCGCTGTCCTTGATTCGGATCCTCGCCGTGCGCTGGAACCCTGCAATCGAAAGCAGTCAGGAATTGGATGCGCCGGCATCCAACGACTCATCGTCAACGTCGCGGCGGCTGGTGTTCAGGATAGCGCATACTTCGCGCGCTGACAGCGACCCGTCAGACCCCTCGAAAGAATTTCCTTCGCGGGCGTTTGGCAGTGGGAGTGTCGCGGAAGTGTGCGACAACCCGTCATTGCGAGCGCAGCGAAGCAATCCAGAGCCTTACCGCGTAGAGAATCTGGGTCGCTTCGTCGCTCCGCTCCTCGCAATGACGAGCGTGGGAGTCTGCGTAGCCCGCATGAGCGAAGCGACATGCGGGGACACCTGCCCCGGATTTCGCTGCGCTCCATCCGGGCTACGAGCTCTATCGGCCCGCACGGGGCCGACAGGCTACTTCAACTTCACGCGATACGTCTCGTGGCAGTCGCTGCAGCGGTCGTTGATGCTGGTGTAGGCGGCCTTCAGGGTGGCGACGTTGTGGACCTTGCCCTTGGCGTCCGCGATCGCCTTCTGCACCGGCGGGATCTTGGAGTCGAAGTCGGCCTTGTTCTGCCAAACCTTTTGCGAGGCACCGTAGGTGGCGTTGACCACATCCTCCTTGGGATTGACTTCGAACGTCTTCGCGATCTTAGCGACGCTCTGTTCCAGGTCGGCGAGCGCCTGGTCGACCGCTTTCTGATTGTAGGGAATGTTGCCTTTCGACATCTTCTGGATGACGTCATACAGGCTCTTGGCCTGCGAGCGCATCAGATTGTCCTGCTGAACGGCAATCTCCTGCTGCGCCATCACGGCGCCGGCACCCAGCAACAAGGCGCCCACGACAATAATCGTCCGTTTCATCTGGTATTTCTCCGGGCTCGCAGGCGTTTCAAGAGAGGGCCATGCTCCGCATTGCGGGAGGCATGGCCCATCCCTGAATAGAACCCCGCCGCGGGCTTTTATTCCCGCGTGCGGAGATCACGCATTAGAGGCTGTGACGGCGATGGTGCTCGGTGATGGCGATCCACACCCGCTCCGGCGTTGCCGGCATGTCGATGTGGTCGATCTTGTATTCGCGCCAGAGGCCCTCGACGATGGCATTGACGACCGCGGGGCACGAGCCGATCGCGCCGGCCTCGCCCGCGCCCTTCACCCCCAGCGGATTGGTCTTGCAGGGAACGTTGTGGGTCTCGAACACGAAGGCCGGACCGTCGGCCGCGCGCGGCAGCGCGTAGTCCATATAGGTGCCGGTGACGAGCTGGCCGTCACCCGCGCCATAGACCACCTGCTCCATCAGCGCCTGGCCGATGCCCTGCATGGCACCGCCATGCACCTGGCCTGCGAGCAGGAGCGGATTGAGCGTCTTGCCGAAATCGTCGACGATCACGTAGTTGATGATCTTGATCACGCCGGTGGCCGGGTCGATCTCGACCTCCGCCAGATGCGTACCGTTCGGGTAGGTGCCGTCGGCGCTGGCAAAGGTCGCGCTGCCGTTCATCTTCGACGGGTCGGCGCCGGGGCGCTTGGCGAGATCGGCAAAGGAGATCGAGCGGTCGGTGCCGGCGATGCGGATTGCGCCGGCCGAAATCTCGAGGTCGCCGGCGCTTGCCTCCAGCGCCTGCGCCGCGATCTCCTTCAGCTTCTTGCCGAGCTCACCCGAGGCGCGCTCCACGCAGACGCCGCCCGTGGGTATAGAGGCGGAGCCGCCGGTGCCTAGGCCCGTCGCGATCTCGTCGGTGTCCCCCTGGCGGATATGCACGCGCTCCGGCGGCAGGCCGAACTGCTCGGCAACGATCTGGGCGTACGCCGTCTGGTGCCCCTGCCCGCTCGATTGCGTACCGATCAGGACGGTGACGTCGCCATTGGGGTCGAGCCGCACATTGGCGGTCTCTTCGCCCATCACGCCGCAGATCTCGACATAGCTCGCAAGGCCAATGCCGCGGACCAGGCCCTGCTTCTTGGCCGCCTTGGCGCGCTTGGGAAACTCTTTCCACTCCGCGATCTCCATCGCGCGCTTGAGATGCGCGGCGAAGTCGCCGGAGTCGTAGACCTTGCCGGTGGCCGTCTTGTAGGGCAGCGCCTTCGGCTGGATGAAGTTCTTGCGACGGATGGCGTCGGGCGTCATGTCGAGCTTGCGCGCGCAGGCATCGACGAGACGCTCGATGACATAGGCCGCCTCAGGCCGGCCTGCGCCGCGATAGGCGTCGACCGGCACGCTGTGGGTGAAGATGGTGCGCACGCGGCAGTGGAAGGCCTGGATGTCGTAGAGGCCCGGGAGCATGCCGGCGCCGCCATGCGGGATATAGGGCCCGAAGGTCGACAGATACGCGCCCATGTCGCCCATCAGGTCGCAATCCATCGCGAGAAACTTGCCGTCCTCGGCAAGCGCCATCTTCGCGGTGGTGACGTTGTCGCGGCCCTGCGCATCGCCCATGAAATGCTCGGAGCGGTCGGCCGCCCATTTCACTGCCTTCTTCAGCTTTCGCGCCGCGACCGCCATCAGTGCGTATTCGCGATAGGGAAACAGCTTCGTGCCGAAACCGCCGCCGACATCGGGGCAGATCACCCGCATCTTGTCGGTCGGGATATTGAGCACGTTCTGGCAGAGGATGTCGCGCAGGCGGTGGCTGCCCTGGCTGCCGACCGTCAGCGTCAGGTGGTCGCGCTTGGCGTCGTATTCGCAAACGGCTGCACGCGTCTCCATGAAGCTTGCGACCACGCGCGGATTGACGATGGAGATTTCGGCGACCGCATGCGCTTTCGCAAAGGCGGCTTCGGTTGCGGCCTTGTCGCCGATCGAGACGTCGAACAGCACGTTGCCGGGCTTGTCCGGCCAGACCTGCGGCGCGCCCTGCTTCACGGCGTTGACGACGCCGGTCACCGCCGGCAGCGGGCTCCATTTCACCTCGATCGCCTCGATCGCATCGCGGGCCTGGTCAATGGTCTCGGCCACCACGAAGGCGATGGAATCGCCGACATGGCGCACCTCGTCCTTGGCGAGGATCGGGTAAGGCGGCCCGGTGAACGGATCGGTCTCGAGATTGAACAGGCACGGCAGATTGCCGAGATCCCCGACGTCGTCGGCGGTCAGGATCAGCGCGACGCCGGGCAGCGCCCGGGCGCGGCTCACATCGATCGTGTACTTGGCATGCGCGTGCGGCGAGCGCAGCATCAGGCAGCGCAAGGCCGCGTGCGGCGCATAATCATCGGTGTAGCGGCCCTTGCCGCGGATCAGTACGTCATCCTCCTTGCGCAGCACGCTTTGGCCAACGCCGAACTTGATGGGAGCAGCCATTTTCTCTCCATGCCCTCATGGTTGTTTTGCCGCATATTGCAGCGGATCGGCGGACAGCGCAAACGGCTTTAGCCATGCAAGATGGCCGCAGAGCGGGAAAAGCGCTCCCCGCCCGCGCGGATGGCGGGGGCGAGACCGGGTCCCTTTCCAACTTGGCGAAACCGATCAGCGCAAAGCTTTCGGGAGCCGAATCGGACATACTTGTTCGCGAGGCGCATGTCCGCTTCTGACGGTTGATCCGTTACATCCGGCCCCATAGATACCTCGTGCTGTCTCTAAGCATATCGATAGCCCGTTCAGGTGTGAGGAAGTCGATCTCACTGCGGGTCAAGCCGATATCCATCAGCTCCCTGTCACTCAGGTCCTGCAAGGTGGCTCGCAAGCTCTGGCGCTGGCGCTGCTCCTGAAACTCACGCCAATATCGCTTGAGCAGGCTTAAGACGCTCCCTGTCGCTGCGGCCGCTCGTCCAGCAGCATCATTTTCCGACAAAGTGTCGTCCGGCACCGCAATGGACGCGTTGAGGCCGAGCGCTGCGGCATCGCGCTCGGTCCCGGATGTGATGTTCGTCTGTTGAGGTGGCATCGGATGCTCCTGCTGTTGTGCCGGCAGGGAGCGTGGCCAAACAAAAGGCCCCGTCCGATGCCGGCGGGGCCTGGTGAAAAAGATGTCGTCGTCGAATTCCTAGCGCGCGACTCCTTCCACGGCCCAGCCGAAGCGGGTCATGTGCTTGAAGTTGACGTTGCGCACTACTGTGTTCATGAGGCGCCAATACCACGGCGATCGGGCAAAATCAAGGGATGTGCGGAAGTAGGGCGCATCCTAGAGGCGAGCGCCCCGCTCCGCCGAATTGCCCCTACGCGATGGGCATTCCAATGCCACCGCCACCCCTGTGGGGACGCTCGAAGAAACCGAACGGCGCGGATGGGATCAAATCGACGCAGGCGCTCGAGCAACTATGGACTAGGAGGGGAACGTCATCCGTGCCAACCCGCTGAGTTGTCCAGAAAAGCTGCGGGGTTCTTTCACCGAATGGCTGATCGCAAACGCTGCAGGTCGTAGGGAGCAGAGCCTCAATCGGACCTGAAAGTCGCGGGAATGGCAGTCCCGTCTTCTTATTCCCGTAGAGCGCGCGAGTGCTCATCCTGCTTACGCTCAGGTTTGCGCATCGTGAGACTTCGTAAGGTAGCCAATGCAGCGAATAAGACGTGTAGATGTCCAATTCTCGGAGCGACGTCATCCGTCCGATCTCCGGGGGAAGTCTTCGCAGATGGCTACCATAAAGGCGTATTCCCACTACATTGGTTAGAGACGCCACTTGAGGCGGGAGCGTGATGACACGCATCCAGTCTTCCCAAGGGATTTGCGCCGATGGCTCCAGGATTGAAGCGGCCGTTCGTGCAAGCTGCTCGATCAAATTCGTGACCTGCCCCCAGCCCGCTACGCTCCGGTCTTGTGCCTCTGCATGAATGTTCGGAACAAAGGGCACGCCCTTCTTTGACCTCACCGCCAAGCAAGCGCAGTGGTCGCGTCGCGTCATACGTCCGATCGCGGCGTCTGTGGCAGGATCAATCGAGAACAGGCGCGAAGGTACGTCTGTGTCGTTGGACATGCTTCTATCCTAACGGCCGGTAGAGCGGACGGGACGAACTTATTGATACACGCCTAGCCGCGCACCAGCGAGACTAGCCAGCGGCGGCCAAACAGCACAAGGATCGCGAGCGCGTAGACGATCGTGCCACCGACGGCCAGCAGGACCAGCGTCAATTCATCGTGGAAGTGCATCGAGGCAAGATAAGCACCGCCGAAGCGCGCGATCAGCCAGAAGGCGGCGGCCAGGATGATGCCGGTCACGAGGAATTTGACGAGCGACAACAGCCAGGCGCGGTCAAGCACGAGAAAGCCTCGTCGCACCGCGAAAAAGAGCACCAGCAGCAGATTGGTCCAGACACCAACGGCGGTTGCCAGCGCCAGGCCGATCTGGGCGAGCGATCCCATCAAGGCAACCTTCAGGGCGACGTTGACCGCGATACCGGTCAGCGAGGCGCGGACCGGCGTCGCCGTATCCTTGCGCGCGTAGAAGGTCGCGACCGCGCTGCGGATCAGCACGAAGGGGATCAGGCCGATGGCATAGGCCGCGAGCGTGGCACCCGCGGCGGCGGCATCGGCCTTCGAGAACGCGCCGCGGGCGAACAGCGCACGCATGATCGCCTCGGGCACGGTGATGAAGGCCGCGACGAAGGGCACCGAGAACAGCAGCGTGAAGTCGAACGCGCGGCGCTGCGCCTTCATCGCGCCGTCGTGGTCGTTGGCCGTGATCCGCCGTGACATCTCCGGCAGCAGCACGGTGCCGATGGCGATGCCGATGACGCCGATCGGGAGCTGGTTGAGACGGTCGGCATAGTAGAGCGCCGACAGCGCGCCTGCGGGCAGGAAGGTCGCGATGATGGTGTCGGCAAACAGCGCGACCTGCGTGCCCATCGAGCCCAGCGTCGCAGGTCCAAGCGCCCTGAAGAAGCCGCGGACATCTTCGTCGAGCCTCAGCGGCGCAAAGCGCGGCAAGCCGCCATGACGCGCGAGATCACCGGCGAGCAGGAAATACTGGAGGAAACCCGAGATCAGGACGCCCCAGGCGGCGGCGTGCCCCGCGCTGGGAAACCAGGCGGCCAGTGCCAGCGTCATCATCATCGAGACGTTGAGGAAGATCGACGCGGCCGCGGCGCTTGCAAAGCGCTGCATCACGTTGAGCATGCCGCCGTAGAGCGTCACCAGCGTGATTAGCAGGAGATAAGGAAAAGTGATCCGGGTCAGTTCGATCGCGAGCTTGCGCTGCTCGGCGTCCTCGGAAAAGCCGGGCGCCAGAATGCTCATGGCCTGCGGCATGAACAGCAAGGCGACGACCAGGAGCACGAGCTGGGAGGCAAGCAGCAGCGTGAAGATGCGGTCGGCGAACAGCTTTGCCGACGCCTCGCCTTTCTCGCCATGGACATGGGCATAGGCCGGCACCCAGGCGGCGTTGAAGGCGCCTTCGGCAAAGATCGCGCGGAAGTGATTGGGCAGCCGCAGCGCCACGAAGAAGGCGTCGGCAACGGGGCCGGCACCCAGGATCGCCGCGAGCATGATGTCGCGGGCAAACCCCGTCAGCCGCGAGAGCAGCGTATAGCCGCCAACTGTGAAGATGCGTCCAAGCATGCGCCTGTTCTAGAGACTAATCGGTCAATCGATAAGGGCTCTACAGCATGGCGGGATTAGGTCTAGGTGAAACCGCAACGAAGGTTCGCCCCCTACCCCGCTTGCGGGGGAGGGTTGGGGAGAGGGTGTCTCCACAATCGAGAACCCCCAAGAGGACAGANCCCTCACCCGCGCCTTCGGCGCGACCTCTCCCGCAAGCGGGAGAGGTAAAAACGACGAAATCAGGTTGAAATCGCGCCGCGCACGGCCGCGATGATTCGCTCCTGGGCCGCCTCGTCGAGATAAGCGTGCATCGGCAGGCTGATGACGTCCTCCGACAGGCTTTCGCAGACCGGCAGGCCGCCGTCGGCGACCGGATAGTGCCTGTAGGCGGTCTGCTGGTGCATCGACTTCGCATAGTAGATCGCGGTCGGCACGCCCTGGGCCTTCAGTGCGGCGGCAAAGCCGTCGCGGTCCGTTCCCTTGGGCAGGCGGATGGTGTACTGCGCCCAGACCGAGGTGCAGCCGGGCGCGAGCCGCGGCACGGTGACCACATTGCTGAGCCCGCGCGCGTAGCGCTCGGCCACCTTGTTGCGCGCCGCGATCTCGTCGTCGAAAATCTTCAGCTTCTCGATCAGGATGGCGGCCTGCATGGTGTCGAGCCGTCCGGTCAGGCCGAGACGCACGTTGTCGTATTTGTCCGCGCCCTGGCCGTGGACGCGAATGCTGCGCAGCGTATGCGCTAGCTCGTCATCGTCGGTGAAGATCGCGCCGCCGTCGCCGAAGCAGCCGAGCGGCTTTGCCGGGAAGAAGCTGGTCGTGGTCGCCAGCGCCAGCGTGCCGAGCTTGCGTCCCTTGTAGCTCGCGCCGAAACCTTGCGCGGCGTCGTCGAGCACGAACAGGCCTTCGTCCTTCGCGATCGCGGCGATGGCGTCGTGATCGGCAGCCTGTCCGAACAGGTCGACCGGAATGACCGCTACAGGCCTCAAGCCGGCCTTCCGGGCGGTCGCAATGCCGCGCTTCAGGGATTCGGCGCTCATGTTGAAGGTCGCCTCATCCACATCGACGTAGACCGGCGTAGCGCCGGTGCGCGCCGCCGGCGAAGCGGTTGCAATGAAGGTGAACGACGGACACAGCACCGCATCGCCGGGCCCGATGTTCTTCGCCATCAGCACCATCAGCAGCGCATCGGTGCCGCTGGCGCAGCCCACCACATGCTTGGCGCCGCAATAGGCCGCGAGCTGCTTCTCGAGCTCGGTCACCTCGGGGCCGTTGACGAACTGGCAATGGTCGAGAACGCGCGTGACCGCGGCATCGAGCGAAGCGCCGAGCCGGCGGCGCTGCGCGCCGACATCGATGAAGGGGATGGGATCGGAACGCAGATGCTGGTTCATGGCGCCTTGCAGAATGTCTTGCAGGTTTTTAGCGGTCGGCATGGAATGAGGATCAGCCGGCGACGCGGCGCGGCGCCTTGCGGGTCGCGGATGCCGCAGCAGGATGGCTCGGCGCCTCCAGGCAGCGCGTGGCGATCTCGAGGCTCGCAACGCCCTCATCGCCGGTCACCGCCGGCGTCTCGCCGTGGCGCACCGCGTTGAGGAACGAGATCAGTTCGGCGCGCAGCGGTTCGTCATGACCGACCGGCAGATGCCGCATCGAATAGCTGCCGTCCGGCTTGAAGCCGAAGCATTCGGTGACCTGGCGCGTCAAGAGATCGCCCATGACGTACTTGCCACGGGTCGCGACCGTGACGCTGCGCGCCTTGAACGGCGTCAGCCAGTTGGTGTTGATGTGGGCGAGCACGCCGGAGGCAGTGCGGAACTGCAACAGCGCGATGTCCTCGCGCTCGGCGACCGCACTCGACAATTGCGGCTGCACCTCGACGATATCGGACTCGGTGAACCAGCGGATCAGGTCGATGTCATGCACCGCGAGGTCGATGACCACGCCGACATTCGACATACGCGGCGGGAACGGACCGACGCGCGTGATCGCGATCGACAGGATGTCCTCGCCCGCGATCGCCTGCTTGACCGCAGCGACCGCCGGATTGAAGCGCTCGACATGGCCGACCATCAGCGTCACGCCGGCCTCGCGCGCAGCAGTGACGATCTCGCGCCCCTCCTCCACTGAAGATGCGATCGGCTTCTCGACCAGCACGTGAATTTTCCTGGCGATGCAGGCGAGCGAGATCTCGTGATGCAGATGGGTCGGCGCCGCGACGGTCACCGCATCGACACCTTCGGCGACGAGCTGATCGAGCGTCTCGAAGCACTGGCAATTGGCAAGCTCGGTCGCACGCGCGCGGTGCGCCGGCGAGGGATCGACCACACCGACCAGGCTGACGCCGGGAAGCCCTGCGAGCACGCGCGCGTGGTTGCTGCCCATCACGCCTGCGCCGATGACGCCGACGCGCAAGCCGGCCTTTGCCGGTGCAGATCCTTTGGAACTCATCTGATCGAACCCCGATTCAACCCAAATCCCCGGCGCCACTCCTAGCACGGGCGCCACATTTGTGGCGAATGCCGAGACAGTAGACCGGACACGATTTGATTCAAAAAATTACACGTTCCCCGGGCCTTAGCTCAGTTGGAGGCCGGCCCTCGAGCCCGGGTGACGTGATTCGGAGGGCTGGTTACGACCTTTGATAGTCGTCTTCAATCCGGATGATATCGTCTTCCCCGAGATAGCTGCCGGTCTGGACCTCGATCAGTTCCAGCATGATTTTACCGGGGTTCTCCATCCGGTGCACCGCGCCCATCGGGATGTAGATCGACTCATTCTCGTGCACCGTCTTGACGGTCTCGTTCACGGTGACCCGCGCCGCGCCGCGGACCACGATCCAGTGCTCGGCGCGATGATGATGCTTCTGCAGCGACAACCGTCCGCCCGGCTTCACCACAATGCGCTTGACCTGGTGACGTTCGCCGTTGTCGACCGACTGATAGCTGCCCCAGGGGCGATGCACCTTGAGGTGCTCCTCGGTGACCTTCGGGGCCACCGTCTTCAGCCTCGTCACGAGGCGCTTGAGGCCATTGGCATCCTTCTGGCGCGAGACCAACACGGCGTCGGCGGTCGCCACCACGACGAGATCGTCGACGCCTTCGAGCGCAACCAGCGCAGAATCGGTCGTGACGTTGCAATTGCGCGAGTCCTCGAACACGGCAGTGCCGTGCGCGGCATTGCCCTGCGCGTCCTTCTCCGAGAGCTCCCACACCGCAAGCCAGGAGCCGACATCGGACCAGCCGCACGACACGGGAACGACCGCGGCGCGCGCGGTCTTTTCCATCACCGCATAGTCGATCGAGATCGCCTTGGCTGAAGCGAACGCCTTCGGCTCGAGCGTGACGAAGCCGAGATCGCGGCCGGCGTTACTGACGGCCTCGGAAACCGCCTGCACGCTCGTCGCATCGACCTTGCGATATTCGTCGAGCAGCACGGTAGCCGGGAACATGAAGTTGCCGCTGTTCCAGAGATAGCCCGAATTGACGTAGTCGGCCGCCTTCACCGCGTCCGGCTTCTCGACGAATTTCGTGACCACGCGCACCTCGCCCGCGACCGCGTCGCCGGGGTTGATGTAGCCATATTCGGTCGCCGGCCGTTCCGGCTTGACGCCGAAGGTGACGATGCACCCTTCGCCCGCGGCAACCAGGCCCTGCCGGCACGCCGCGACGAAGGCCGCATTGTCGCGCACCACGTGATCGGCGGCGAGCGCCAGCACGATCGCCTCGTTGTCGCGGCTTTGCGCGAACGCAGCGCCGGCCGCAATCGCCGGGCCTGAGTCACGCCGCATCGGCTCCAGCAACACATCGGCCTCGACGCCGATCTCGACGAGCTGCTCCAGTACCATGAAGCGATAGGCCGCATTGGTGATGACGATCGGACGATCGAACAGCGCGCCGTCGGAGACGCGCAAGAGCGTGTCCTGGAACGTCGAGCGCTTGCCGAACAGCGGCAAGAACTGCTTGGGACGTACCTCGCGCGAAGCAGGCCACAACCGCGTGCCGGCGCCGCCGCACATGATCAGGGGGATAATGCGTCTGTTCATCGTCATCTCAAACCTTGTAGTAGTCGCGATACCAGCCCACGAAGTTACGGACACCGATCTCGATCGGAGTTGATGGTGCGAACCCGGTGTCGCGCGTCAGATCCCCGACATCGGCGAAAGTCGCCGGCACGTCTCCCGGCTGCATCGGCAACAGCTCCTTGACCGCCGTCCGGCCCAGCTCACGTTCCAGAAGTCCGACAACGTGCATCAGCTCTTCGGGATGGTGGTTACCGACATTGTAGAGCCGAGACGGCGCATTTGCGGCGGCCGGATTATCCACAGGCACCCGATCAATCAGCGTGGATACTACACGGGTGACGTCGTCAACATAGGTGAAGTCGCGCCGCATCTTGCCATGGTTAAAGAGCCGAATCGGCCTGCCCTCCATGATGGCGTTTGCGAACAGAAATATGGCCATGTCGGGCCGTCCCCACGGGCCGTAAATGGTGAAGAAGCGCAAGCCCGTGACCGGCAGGCGGTACAAATGGCTGTAGGACTGCGCCATCACCTCATTGGCCTTCTTGGTCGCGGCGTAGAAGCTGACGGGATGGTCCGTTCTGTCCTCGATGGCAAATGGCAGTTTTGTGTTGGCGCCGTAAACGGAGGATGACGATGCATAGACGAGATGACGACAGCCATTGTGCCGGCAACCCTCGAGCACGTTGAGGAAGCCCTGAAGGTTGGAATCGACGTAAGTCTGCGGATGCTCGATTGAGTAGCGCACGCCGGCCTGGGCTGCGAGATGCACGACGGTCGCGAACCGGTGCTGCGCAAACAGTTTCGCGATCGTGTCGCGATCGGCGAGATCGGCTTGGACAAAGGAAAAGCCGGCGTCCCGCAACACGTCCAGCCGCGCCCGCTTCAAGGCCGGATCGTAATAGTTGCTGAGATTATCGAGCCCGACGACCGGCCGGCCTTCGGCCAGAAGCTGCCGGGCGACGTGAAAGCCGATGAAGCCGGCCGCGCCCGTGACCAAAATTGACTGATCTGCCATCATGTTCCCAAATCGTCCGCTGCCCCCTCTTTAGCCGCCGCGTCGAGGGGGCGGCAATAGCTACCGCCCCCCTCACGACAGCTATTGCAAGATCGGCGCCAAGACCATACCACAGCGGCCAAATTCGGCGCAGGGCGTCGGGTTACGCCAAGTCTGAAGAAACCCCCTGTTCAAACGCGGGCGAGATGCGCCGAATCCTGCTTTCTGCGGCCAAGATCATCGTTTCCGGGGCGCTGCTCTATCTGGCGCTGCGCAAGGTGAATCCGTCCGATCTGTTCTCGCGTTTCACCGTGAGCAGCCTGTACTGGATCGCCCTCGCGATCGCGGTGACGTTCCTCCAGATCTTCGTCGGCGTGCTGCGCTGGCGCGAGATCAGCGCGGAGTGCGGCGCGCCGCTCGAACTCGAGCGCGCCATGCGCTACAATGTGATCGGAACCTTCTTCAACCAGACCCTGCCCTCGGCGATCGGCGGCGATGCCGTCCGTCTCTGGCTCGTCGCGCGCGCCGGCGCCGGCTGGCGCGCGGCGACCTATTCAATCTTTGTCGATCGCGCAATCGGACTGATCGCGCTCGCGATCGTCATCGTCGCCAGCCTGCCCTGGAGCTATCGCCTCATCAACGATGCGCAGGGACGCTCCGCGCTGTTACTCCTGGACTTTGCGGCGCTCGCGGCCGGCCTCGGCTTCCTGCTGCTCGGGGCCCTGAACTGGCCATGGCTGAAGCGCTGGTGGGCCACCCACCACATTCATGCCTGCGCGGTGATCGCCAACCGCGCCATCTTCAACCGTTCGCGCGGGCCGATCGTCGCGGTCCTGTCGCTTCTCGTTCACGTGCTGGCGGTCGTGATCGCCTGGTGCGTCGTGCAATCGATCGCAGCGCCCGTCAGTTTCGGCGAGACCTTCCTGCTCATTCCGCCGGTGATGCTGATCACGATGGTGCCGATTTCGATTGCCGGCTGGGGCGTGCGCGAAGCGACCATGGGCCTCGCCTTCGGCTTTGCGGGCCTTGCCGCCAATGAGGGCGTCAACGTCTCGCTGCTGTATGGTGCCGTGTCGTTCATCGTCGGCGCATTCGGCGGACTGGTCTGGATCTTCAGCGCGGAGAAGGCTCAGCAGGGATCGGCCCCGATAGGGGTGCCGGAGTGAGCACCTTCGTTTCCGGACCTGCGACGGCGCTGGGGATGTTTCTGCTCGCCCTCCTACCTGCCGCCCTGGCCGCGCTGCTCTCGGCCTGCATCACCTGGCGGAGCATGCCCCTGTTGCAACGTTATGCACTGGCTCGGCCAAACGCGCGCTCCTCGCACCGGATTCCGACGCCGCAGGGTGCCGGCATCGCAATCGTCGCGGCCACCCTGCTGGTCGCCTCGCTCTGGGCCGCCTGGTTGAATGCATCCATTCCGCTGGTTTTGATCGCGGCCACGGTGGTGATTGCGCTGGTCGGCCTTGCCGATGATATCAAACCCCTCCCCGTCCTGCTTCGGCTCGTGCTCCAAGCTGCATCCGTTGGAGCCGTCGTTTTCACGACATCAGATGCGCTCCGGATCGTCCCGGCGCTGCCGCTGGCGCTCGAGCGCGGTCTCATCCTGCTCGCAGGCGTGTGGTTCGTGAACCTCGTCAATTTCATGGACGGGCTCGATCTGATGACGGTGTCGGAGGTGGTCCCCGTCGCCGCCGCGCTCGCCCTGCTTGGATGGCTCGGCGAGCTGCCGTTGCCGGCCTCGCTCGTCGCGGCGGGACTGTGCGGCGCCATGGTCGGATTTGCTCCGTTCAACCGGCCCGTCGCAAAGGTATTTTTGGGCGACGTCGGCAGCCTGCCGATAGGGCTCCTGCTCGGCTGGTGCCTGCTGGGGCTTGCCTGGCACCAGCAAATCGCAGCGGCGCTGCTGCTGCCGGCCTACTATCTTGCGGATTCCACCGTCACACTGTTCCGGCGCATTGCCCGGCGCGAGCCGTTCTGGTCGGCGCATCGCTCGCATTTCTATCAGCGCGCCACCGACAACGGCTTCACCGTGTCCCGCGTGGTCAGCGAGGTGTTCGCACTCAATCTCCTGCTTGCGCTGCTCGCCCTCATCACGATCAAGGCGACTTCGATGACAGTCACGACGCTGGCGCTGCTTGCGGGCGCCATCGCGGTCGGCTTAGTGCTGCGCAGGTTTTCTCAGGTGCGGACGGGCTGACGCGCCGGCGGCGGCTGGTCAGGCGTCCTGAGCCGACAATGCCAGTCGCAGCCCCTCGTCGAGCGACACCTCCGGCCGCCAGCCGGTCGCGATCGCCTTCGATACATTCAGCTCGAGCGAGCCGATCAGGCTGTCATGGGTGTCCTGGCGGCCGACGACCCCGAGAACCGAGCCCAGGAGATCCTGCGGGACCGCGAACAGCCGGGGCCGCTTGCCCGCGGCCTTGGCCAGCCTCTCGATGAATTCGGGCGTCGAGACCTGTTCCCTGTCGGCGATCAGGAAGATCTCGAAATTGCTCGCGGGATCGGGATGGGCGAGCCGGCGCCGGATGAACGACGAGAGGTTTTGCACGGCAAGGAAAGCGCGCTGATTGCGGATCGCGGCGAACGGCAGCGGCAATCCAAGATTGACCGCCCGGCTCAGCAGCGCAAAATTTCCCCTGGCGCCGGCGCCATAGACCAGCGGCGGCCTGATCACCGAAATCTTCATCTCGCTGTCGCGCGCCAGCGTCTTGAGCCCTGCTTCGGCGGCCGCCTTGGACATGCCATAGAGCCCGCGCGGCGTCAGGACATCGTCCTCGCTGAACGGCGCGCGGCCCTCGTTGCTGCGGCCGTGCACGAGCACGGTGCTGATGAAGATGAACTGGCGCACGCCGGCCGCAGCCGCTGATCGCGCCAGATGCAGGGTGCCGGCGATGTTGACGTTGCGATAGAGCTGGACCGCGTGCTCCTCGTGCTTGTGGTGGACGCGGGCGGCAAGGTGGACGACGGCATCGACGCCGTCGAGCGCGGCCTGCCAGTTGGTTTCGGGACCGATCGATTCGATGACGACCTCGTCACCCAGCCGCGCGGGGCTGCGCACCGCGCGACGCACCGACCATCCCTGCTCCACAAGGGCGGGGGCGACGTGACGGCCAACAAAGCCGCTGGCGCCCGTCACCAGCACAACAGGCTTTCGCTCGCTCATCGTTGCCCCGCCAGTTCCGGATTGCGCAACAATTCGTCGATCACGCCAGCATAGGCATCCATGGCCGTAGCGCGATCAAATTTTGCGGCGGCCTTCACCGCCCGGTCCACCATGGCCTTGGCATCTGCGCCGGCCGCCGCGCGGATCGCATCCGCCAGCTCCTCGGGCCGGCCCGGCGCCACCACCCAGCCCAGCCCGTTTTCGACCACGGTCAATGCGGCCTCCGCCTCCGGCTCCGAGACCAGCAGCACCGGACGACCGACGGCGAGGAGATTATAGAACCGGCTCGGCACAGATACACCTGCGACGTTCTTCCGATAGGGAATGATCCAGACGTCGGCGGCGGCGAGAAACGCCTCGAGCTCGGCGTCCTCGACACGCGGCACGAAGGAGACGTTCGGCAGGTTCGATTCCGCCTGCAACTGCATCAGCCGCTCGAAGCCGATCCCCCAGCCGGAGAGCAGGAAGTGGATGTCCGTCTCCTGCCGCAACAGGCGCGCGGCCTCGAACACGATCTCCGGATCGTGGGTGAAACCGAGATTGCCCGACAGGCCGACGATGAAGCGGGCCGGCACCGCGCGGCGGAAAGCATTGTCCACGGTCACCGGACGCAGCGCGGGAACGAGCGTCGCCCAGTTCGGGATGAAGCGGATCTTGTTCGCGGTCATGCCGCGGTAGCGCAGCAGCGACCCCTCGGCGTCGCGGCCGATGGTGATGACGGCATTGAGCGCGCGGAACATGAACGCGTTCGCGGCACGGATCACGCGGGTCACGATCGAGCGGGGCTTGAGCAGGCCCGCCATCACCAGCACGTCGGGAAACAGATCGTGCATGATCAGCGCCGAGCGCGCGCCCTTCAACCTTGCGGCCGCCGCAACCGCATAGGGCAGCATGAACGGCGCGGTCACGGTGAGCACCACGTCGCCGCGCTTCAACACTTTCGTCAACGCGAAGAAGGTGCGCAGCGCAAACAGGATCTCGGCAAGAGCGCGCCGCACCAGCGCCGCCTTTCCGGTCATCCGGTTCTTGACGGCAATGACGCGCGGCTTGCCCGGTCCGATCTGAGAGGCCGGCAACTCGCCGGGCGTGCCGGACAGCACGACGACCTCATGGCCCAGGGCAAGGCGGCACGCAATCTCCGCCATGATCGCCGCCGTGGTGCTGGGATCCGGCGGATAATGCTGGCTCGCGACGACGATCTTGCCTTGAGGCTGCATGGTCAGGCCGCAGTCGACCCGAATTCCGGAACCGCGTCCTTCAGGATGGTCCTGATGGTGGCGCGATCGTCGCGCGCGATCGCCTGCTCCAGCGCGGAGATCCATTTGCGCAAGGTCAGCATCGGCGGCTCGTTGGGCCGCGCCGCCATGATGCCGGCAATGCCGATCTCGACCTTCGGCTCCTCGGTCGCGAACAGGATCTCGTTCAACCGTTCGCCGGGCCGCATGCCGCTGAACACGATCTCGATGTCGTAGCCGGGCTGCAGGCCGGACAGGCGAATCATGCGCTCGGCGAGATCGACGATCTTGACCGGCTGGCCCATGTTGAGCACGTAGACCGAGACGTTCGAGCGCTCGGCCCCGAGCGCGTGGGTCGCAGCCGTGATCACGAGGTCGCAGGCCTCGCGGATGGTCATGAAGTAGCGGACCATGTCGGGATGAGTGACCGTGACCGGTCCGCCGGCATCGATCTGGGCCTTGAATTTCGGCACCACCGAGCCGTTCGAGGCGAGCACGTTGCCGAAGCGGACCGAGATCAGCCGCATCGGCGACTTGTCTGCGCCCTGCAGGCCCAGATCGTGATCGAGCGCCTGGCAGTACATTTCCGCAAAGCGCTTGGTCAGGCCGAGCATCGAGACCGGCTCGATCGCCTTGTCGGTCGAGATCATCACCATGGCCTCGGCGCCGGAGGCAAGTGCTGCGTCCGCCACGTTGATCGAGCCGAAGATGTTGGTCTTGACCCCTTCGCTCCAGTCGCGTTCCAGGATCGGCACGTGCTTGAGCGCGGCGGCATGGAACACGATGTCCGGCTTGAACTCGGCCATCAGGCGAATGACGCGTTCGCGGTCGCGGATGTCGGCGATCCGGCCTTCGATCGTCGCAACGGCGCCTTGCGCGGCGAGCGCTTCGGTGACGGCGTAGAGCGCGGGCTCGGAATGTTCGAGGATCAGGAGGCGCGCGGCCCCGAATGCGACGACACGCTCGCAGATTTCGGAACCGATCGAGCCGCCGCCACCGGTGACGATGACGGACTTGCCCCTGATCAGGGTTTCCAGGCGCGCATAGTCGATCTTCTCGCTCGGCCGCAGCAGGAGATCCTCGACCGCAACCGCGGTGAGCCGCGGCGTATCGCCACTCTCGAGCGACGGCAGACGGCTGACGATCAGGCCCTGACGGCGCGCCCGCATCAGCACCGATTCGGGATGCGACTCCGGCTCGAAGGCGGACGGCGTCATCACCACCCGCGCGATCGGCTTGTTGCGCTTGGCGAAATCGCCGATCACGTCCTCGAAGTCGTCGATGCCGCCGAGCACCGGCACGTTGCGGATGAGCTGTCCGAGATCGGCGCGCGACGGCGACAGCACGCCGACCGGCCAGACCCGCGTGATCGCCCCGCTCTCGATGCCGCGCAACAGCACCTCGGCATCCGCCGCGCGCCCGATCAGCAGCGTCGGCGAGGCATCCTCGATCCGGGCGTGGCGCCGCACGCGGGTGTAGCGGAAATAGCGATAGGCAAACCGCAGCGCGCTGAGGAAGGAGATCTCCAGGAACCAGTAGAGGATGATGGTCACCTTGCCGAGAAAGAAGGTGCCGTGGACGTTGGGCGCGAGGAAGACGTAGTCGAGCACGAGCAGTGCGACGGTGAGCACGGTCGCGACGCGGATGATGTTCAGCGCATCGGGCAGCGAGATGAAGCGCCATTTCGTCGTGGTCAGGTTGAAGACGAAGAACACGACCACGCTGAAGGCGAGGAACCAGGGCAGGATCTTCAGCAGCAGCGGCAGGCGGACGAAAAACAGCTCGCCGCCCTCGAAGCGCAGGTAGAACGCGACAAACAGCGCCGCCGCGGTCGCGAGCAGGTCGTGGAGCGCGATCAGGAAATTGCGCGAGTTAAGATGCGAAAGACGCGTCATCCGCCGACCGATGAATATCCAGTTAGATGCAACCTGACCGCGCTGATAGCCCATCTCCGCAAGACATGCCAGCACAAGACTTGCCAGCACAAGACTTGCCAGCCGCGCGGCGGCTCAGGAACCGGCTTCCCCCACCTTCGGCTCGGCTTGTCGCGCGCGGATCACCATGCCGCCGGCAACGCCGACGCCGATGACGTACATCCAGCCCTCGTGGAAGTCGAACAGATGGGAATTGAAGAGCGACGTGAAGATGTTCTGCACCACGACGAGGAGGCCGACCCAGTTGGCAAGTCCGTCGCCGCGAAACAAGAGGAGATGCTGGAGCCAGATCGCGTAGAGAACGACGATGCCGATGACGCCCCACTGCACGGCGACGTTCAGTGTCTGGTTATGCGGATTCGGAAAGACCCTGACGCCTTGAACCCATTCGGCGCTCTTGGCGACCTTGTCAAACAGCCCTTTAGTGGAGCCCGTACCATGCCCGACGAATGGAGCCTGTACAAAGAACTGAATTGACTTCTGCCAATACTCGAGGCGCTCGCCAATAGAGGTTGGAACCTTCTCCTGCGTGTAGAGCCGATAGTCGCGGGAAAAGGTGTCGGTCGTCTTGCGCAATTGCGGCGAGATTTGCCAGGCAAGCAGCGCGCAGGCGAGCAGACCGGCAGAGATGATCAGGATGCTGCGCCACCGCAAGTGAAGCAGCGCGAACACCGCGAGCATGATCGGCACCGTGACGAGCGCGGTGCGCGAGACGATCACGAAGGCCATGTTCGCGAAGAAGCTCAGCGCGAGCGCCGTGAGCACGGCGGCGAGCGCGTATCGCTTCTCACGCAGCAGCATCACGACCGGATAGGCGAGCGCGACCGCGCACAGCGTGAATTCTTGGCTCTGGTCGATGTAGTTCTTGACGAAGATGCCGCGCTCGACGTCTCCGGGCTTGATCGAGAGTGCGGGATTGAAGGCGACCAGCCAGGACATCACCGACAACAGCGCGCAGGAGACCAGGAAGGCAACGAACACCCACCGTCCGCGCGAGGAGCGTTCGAAATGATAGAGCAGGACCGGGAGCACGAGCAGCTTGACGGTCGGGTTCACGGCATAGAGCCGCGCGCCCCACGCCGCATCCGACCACAGCGTTCCCACGAGCGCGAGCAGGAACAGCGCGATCGGCGCCGCACAGATCGGCCGCTTCACGGATTGCAGGAAATCCCTGACGTCGAGAAACGGGACCATGCAGACGAGCATGAGGGCATTGAAGATCGCGGCCAGCGACGTCGACCATGGCAGCGAGGCCGCGGTCAGGACCGCGAATAGGTCCACGCTCTCGGCCCATGCGGCGGGGCTGCGCAAGCGGCGGAGCATCATCGCGCCGGTAGTTTCCCGCGCCAGCGCCGTCACGTCATCCCTCCCCGCGCACGGTTGACGAGTGCGGTCGTGCTAAATCCCCTGAGGATGTCGACCAGCACTACCGTTCCGCCAGCGGCTTCGACGACGTCATAACCGACCACCTGCTCGCGGGTGTAGTCGCCGCCCTTCACCAGCACGCTTGGTTTGATGTCGGAAATCAGATTGATCGGCGTGTCCTCCTCGAAGATGACGACGAGGTCGACGGCTTCGAGCGCCGCCAGCACCTCGGCCCGTGCGCGCTCGTCCTGCACCGGCCGGTCCTCGCCCTTCAGCCGGCGCACCGAGGCGTCGCTATTCAGGCCGACGACAAGGCGATCACAGGCGGCGCGCGCCGCGGTCAGCACCTTGACGTGACCGGGATGCAGGATGTCGAAGCAGCCATTGGTGAAGCCGACGCGCAGGCCCTGCTTGCGCCAGTCCGCAAGCTGCGCGGCAAGCGCGCCGGGCACGAGCACGATCTTCTCCTCGGCGGCGAGATAGGCATGCGGCAGGATTTTTCGCCGCAGCTCGGCCGCGCTCACACTCGCAGTGCCCTGCTTGCCAACCGCGACCGCAGCGGCGGCGCTGGCCATGCGCAGCGAAGTGTCCCAATCGGCGCCAGTCGCGAGCGTCGCGGCAAGCGCCGCAGAGACCGTGTCGCCGGCGCCCGAGACGTCGCGCACCTTCACCGGATAGGCCGGAACGTGGACGACGTCGCCCTCGCGCGGCAACAGCGTCATGCCGTGCTCGCTTTGCGTCACCAGGATCGCCTCGCAATCGGCAAGCCGCATCACGTCCTGCGCCGCCTCGGCGATACCATCGACGGTATCGGCGCGGCTGCGGGTCGCCTCGGCAAATTCCTTGCGGTTGGGCGTGAGCAGGCTGGCGCCGCGATAGATCGCCCAGTTGGGGCTCTTGGGGTCGACGATCACGCGCTTGCCGAGCTTTCGCGCGGCATCGATCACGTTGCGGATCACGCGCGCGGTCAGCACGCCCTTGGCATAGTCGGAGAGCAGCACGATGTCGGCGCGCGGGATCTGCGGCAGGATCGCCTCGATCAGCTTCAGCTCGATTTCGGTGGAGGCCGGCGCCGCCTGCTCCCAGTCGGCGCGCAGCATATGCGTGGAAAAGTGCTCGGAGACGAAGCGCACTTTTCGCGTGGTAGGGCGCGAGGGGTCGCTGACAAGCACGCTTTCGATGCCGGCGATCTCCGCCAGCGCACCCCGGAGCCGCGCCCCCGCATCGTCCTCGCCGACCAGCGCGACGAAGATGCAGCGCGCGCCGAGGGACGCGATGTTGCGCGCGACGTTGCCGGCACCGCCGATATGGATCTCGCTGCGCTGCGCGGCGATCACGGGCGCAGGCGCCTCCGGCGAAATCCGCGAGACCTCGCCATAGACGAACTCGTCGAGCATGAGGTCGCCGATGCAGAGCACGGTGCGGCCAGCGATGGCCTGCGCGAGCGTATCGAAATCGAAGACGGGCGTGTGCATGGTCCTCAGCGCCTCAGCGGAAACGGTCGGAGCGATCAAGGTAGCCCCTGACATAGGCCGCCACCGCATCTTCGAGCGCCGTGAAGCCGCCGTTATAGCCGGCGCGGTACAGGCGATCGACCTCGCTCTGGGTGAAATACTGGTAGCTGCCGCGGATCGCCTCGGGCATGTCGACATAGTCGATGTTGGGCTTAGTGCCGAGCGCGGCGTAGGCCGCGAGGATCAGATCCTTGAAGCTGCGCGCCTTGCCGGTTCCGACGTTGAACAGCCCGGAGACCGACGGCGTTGCAAGGAGCCACATGATGACCCGCACGACGTCCTCGACATAGATGAAATCACGGCGCTGGTCGCCGTCGGCGATGCCCTCGCGATGCGACTTGAACAATTGCACGACGTGGCCAGCCTTGATGTCGTCGAAGCGCTTCGCCAGCACGCTCATCATTGCGCCCTTGTGATACTCGTTCGGGCCGAACACGTTGAAGAATTTGAGCCCCGCCCATTGCGGCGGCAGCCTGTCGCCACGCGCGACGCGCTCGGCAACAGCGAGGTCGAACAGATGCTTGCTCCAACCGTAGAGATTCATCGGCCGCAATGTCTTCAGCGCGGCGAGCGAGGCGTCGTCACCAAAGCCTTCTTCACCGTCGCCATAGGTGGCGGCCGACGATGCGTAGATGAACGGCACGCCATTCGCCGTGCACCAGTCCAGAAGGCGCAGAGAGAGGCGGAAATTGGTCTCGACGACGAGATCGCCGTCGGTCGCGGTGGTCTCGGAAATGGCCCCGAGGTGAATCACGGCGTCAAGCTTGCGCCCCTTCAGCCAGTCGATCAGCTCGGCCGGCGGCACGATGTCGGCGAGCTGTCGCTTGGCGAGGTTGCGCCATTTGCCCTCGTGGCCGAGCAGGTCGCAGACCACCACGTCGCTGCGGCCCGCATCATTGAGCGCCGCCACGACATTCGACCCGATAAAACCGGCCCCGCCGGTCACCAGCAACATTCCACCGTCCCTGCCCGATTTGCCAAATTCAGCGCCCAAGAAACTGCCCAAGAACCCGCCGCAAGCCCTGCCGTAGCGCATGATCCGCCAAAGTGTAAGCGGTTTTGGGATCGGAACTGTCCCGCCTTTACCTGCCTGTGCAGAGCGGCTACCGAACGGACCCTGTCAACATCGCTTGGGCCCCATTTACAAATGAACATAGATTCGCAATTTAGTGGATTAAAGGATCCGGCAGATACGCGCCCTATCCTGATCATCCCCTATATGTGGATCGGCGATTTTGTCCGGAACCACACCGTGGTGCGGGTCCTGAAGGAGCGCTGGCCGAATCGGCCGGTCGACCTCCTGACCACCCCGCTTTGCACTCCGCTGGTCGACTACATGCCGGGCGTCCGCCAGGGGATCGTGTGGGACCTGCCGCGCAGCCGGCTCGCCGTGACCAGGCAGTTCGGCCTCGCAAAGCTGCTGCGCGAGCGGAACTATGGCACCGCGCTCGTGCTGCCCCGGACCTGGAAGGCCGCCATCGCGCCGGCGCTGGCCGGCATCCCCGAGCGCGTCGGCTTTGTCGGGGAGTTCCGGTTCGGCCTGATCAACCGCTGGCGCTGGGGCGAGAAGCGGCTGCCCCGCTTCATCGACAAGAACGCCTCGCTCGCCCAGCCCGACGGCGCGCCGCTGCCACCGGAATGGCCGGTGCCGCAGTTGCACGTCCCGGCCGAGGACGTCGCTCGCTGGCGCCAGGCGAACGGCCTGACCGGGGTCACCGCGGTCGCATTGGGCCCGGGATCAGTCGGCGCCTCCAAGCGCTGGACCTACTATCCGGAAGCTGCCCGCCAGTTCGTGGAAAAGGGTCTCGAGGTCTGGGTGGTCGGCGGCCCCGGCGAGAAGGCCATGGCCCAGGAGATCGTCGCGGCCTGTGGGCCACGCGTGCGCGACCTGACCGGGACGGATTTGCGCAACGGCGTGCTGGCAATGGCGGCGGCCAGCGTTGCCATCTCCAACGATTCCGGGCTGATGCATATCGCAGCCGCCCTGGGCACGCCGACCATGGGCATCTTCGGCCCGACCAGCCCCTACCTCTGGGCACCGCTCAACGGCCTCGCCGCCACCGTCGTGCAGAACAAGTCGATCCTCTCCTGCCAGCCCTGCCAGAGCACGATCTGCCGGATGAACGACCATCGTTGCATGCGCGACATCGCGGCCTCCGAGGTCGTCGCGATCGCAGAGCGCGTGCTCAGCGAAAACGCGCGCGCCACGACTTGAGCAGCTAACCACCTGCTGCGTCATGAGGCTCTCTCCCTCATCCTGAGGAGCCCGCGAGAGCGGGCGTCTCGAAGAATGGCCGCGGGCGACATGCGGGTCTTCAACGTTCGCCTGGCGATGCGCAGCATCGTTCGGCGACGCGCTTCGCGCTCCTCACCATGAGGGTCTTATGACGGAATAGGGCTAAGCAGATGCGGCGGAGCACGGTTCACCGGCTCGGCACAGGCAAGAGACGAATGCCTCTCGCCGCACAACATTCCTCTCGGAACAATTTTACTGATTCCTTCGTTCAACAAAGCACTTAACGGAGGAAGTTCATGGCAAGAGCAACATGGAAACGGCCCGGATCGCCGATCGGCAAGAAGGGTCCGCGCAAGGCAAACCCATCTTACAAGCGCCGTTCGCGCCAGCGGTGGTCCGATAAGGATCTGTCGAAACTCAGGCAGTTGGCCAAGGGAAACACGCCAACTGGCGTGATGAGCATCAAGCTCCAGCGCCCCGCCACTGCAATCCGCAGCAAGGCGCACCGCGAGGGAATCTCATTGAGACCCACAAATCGCTCGCCATACAATCGCCGAGCCAAGTCGGCGATGCGCCGCTGACCAAGCAACCGGGGACTCGAAGCGGGTGCGCGCTGATCTAGCGTTCCGGTGAGGGCACCCGCGCCTTCTCAGAGGATGCCAGCGCCAGCTTGCGCTTAACCGGCAAGGCAACGGACTTCACTGCCGACCGCCGACGCGGAAGGAAGAAGCTGTTGACGAGGATGGGATCGGTATCTCCGAGCATTGTTCGCTCCTCGACCAGCAGGCTCATGACCGAGCGCATCTTCATGATCTCCTGCGCCACGAAGGCGCAGCTCTCCTCCCGGTTGATCTGGTCACGCATGATGGCCTCAGCCTCAAGCATGCTCACGCGTAGCGCCCTGATAAGTCGTCGGATTTCGTTGATGCGGTTGTCCATGGCCATCTCCACTCTCGGATGGGCACAATAAGAACAAAACATGAACAATGTGTCAAGGACGTCGAAGTAACAACAAAGCCGGCGGCCGGTGACACGGCGCGGGCTCGATCATTTCTGGATGATGCCTGTTTACAGGCGATTTGCCCGACGCGCCAAGCGATTTCGTAAAAAACGAAATAGAACCCCAGCCGTCCTCGGCTACTTTGCATGGGGTTGTTTTCGTCATTTTTGTTCGGGGCCCTAAAAGCGCCGGTTCAGAGCAGCGGACGGTAGACCTCCCCGATCCGCGCCGCCTCGGCATCAAGGCTGAACTTCGCGAGCACCCGTGCCCGCCCGCGCGCGCCCATGGCGAGCGCAGCGGCGGGATCGCGCATCAAGGGCTCGAGCGCGGCGACCAGCGCGTCCGCATCGCCCGGCCGGATCAAGACGCCGGTGACGCCATCCTCGACCACGAGCTCGGCCGCGCCGGCACGTGAGGCGACGAGCGCGCTGCCTGCCGCCATCGCCTCGATCAGCGTCAGGCCAAAGCCCTCGTTGCGCGAGGTGAAGGCGTAGATCGTCAGCCGCTGGTACCAGCGCTGCACCTGTACGATCGGCAGTTCACCGGTGATGACGATGCGCGCTTGCAGGCCGGCGGCCTCGATCCGCTTCTTCAGATCGTTCGCGAACGGCATCTGCTCCGGCGTGATCGCGCCGACGATGACGGCGGTGAAGTCCGGATAGCGCGGCAACAGGCGGCACATCGCGTCGACGAAGACATCGCTGCCCTTCTGCGCGCGCACGCGGCCGAAACAGCCGATCGCGTAGCGGCCCGGCAAGCCGCTTTCGGCAAACGCTGCGGCACGATCCGCAGGCGGCGCATAGACGTCGGTGTCGACGCCATGCGGAATGACGGTCGCCTTCACTTTCAGGAACGATGCCGAGATGTCTGACGTTGCGATGATCGCATCCATCCTCCGGATCAGCCAGCGCGTGATCCAGCTATGATGCCTCTGCGCAGCCGACGTGAACACCAGCTTCAACGGCCAGCCGAGCGCGCGCAGCAATACACCCGCGATCATCTCGTTATTGCGGCGCGCGTGCAAGATCAACGGCGTCCGCCGGCGCCATAGTTTCAGGAAACCGGCAACGTCGAGCCGCGCAACTCCCTCCGGCGCATCGGACCCGAACCAGGCGGCACGAAACAGCTTTGCCAGGCGCGGCGCGACCATCCGGTTGGTCGCAGTCACGCCGGAATAGCGTCTGTGCAGATTTGGCACGATCAGTTCGAGATCGCCCGGGAAATTGGCCACGTCACGCTCCGTTTCGTGAGGCTCCTATACGCAACATTAAGCATAGTGACCAGTTCAGCCGCGCCGATACCCCCTCTTCACCACGCAAACGTTAGCATCACCGGATGATCGGAAGACGGGTGAGATCATGACTGTGCTTGTTACCGGCGGTGCCGGCTATATCGGAAGTCACACGGTTCTGGCGCTGGCGGAGGCCGGCGAGGACGTGGTCGTGATCGACGATCTCTCCACCGGCTTTTCCGCTTATTTGCCGGAAGGCGTGCCACTGTTCATCGGCGATGCCGGCGACGAAAACCTTGTCGAAGGCGTGATCGCCCAGCACAACATCGAAAGCATCATCCATTTCGCAGGCTCGGTCGTGGTGCCGGAGTCGATGCGCGATCCGCTCGGCTACTACCGCAACAACTTCATGACCGCGCGCAACCTGCTGAACGTCGCAGTCAAGCGCGGCATCAACCGCTTCATCTTCTCGTCGACCGCCGCCGTCTACGGCAATCCCGATCAGGTGCCGGTGCCCGAGCACGCGCCGACGCGGCCGCTCTCGCCCTATGGCTCGTCGAAGCTGATGACGGAGATCATGCTGCACGACGTCGCCTCGGCCTACGGCATGCAATATGTGACCCTGCGCTACTTCAACGTGGCCGGCGCCGATCCGCAGGCGCGCATCGGGCTTGCTACCGTCGGCGCCACCCATCTGCTCAAGATCGCGGTCGAGGCCGCAACCGGCCAGCGCGCCAAGATCGACGTGTTCGGCACCGACTATCCGACACCGGACGGAAGCTGCATCCGCGACTTCATCCACGTCACCGATCTGTCGCAGGCGCATCGCTCGGCGCTTGCTTACTTGCGCCGCGGCGGCGCCTCGACGACGCTGAACTGCGGCTATGGCCGCGGTTACTCCGTGCTCGAGACCATCGATGCCGTGCGCCGCGTGTCGGGGCGCAGCTTTGCGGTCCAGTACGCGCCGCGCCGGCCCGGCGACATCATGACCATGGTGGCCGACACCAGCCGCATCCGCAGCGTGCTGGACTGGCAGCCGCAATACGAGAACCTCGAGACGATTGCGGCCCATGCGCTGGCCTGGGAGGAACAGCTGTTCCGCGAGCGCCATGGCGAGCTCCGCCAGGCGGTCTCGGCCTAGAATCGTTAGGTTTGCAAGTCCTTAATTGGGCTTGAAAAACCCGGTCTGAGCGGGCACAGAGGCCATTCGATCCCTGACGCGCGGGCAGGTTCGCCCCCAGCCGTCAATGGACTACGGATGGCCCAGTTTCCAAAGAAAATCACCGACGATCCCTATGCGGCAGCGATCCTGATTCGCCGCCTCGTCACGGAACAGGGGATCACCTATTGGCGGCGCTACCTCGTCGCTTTCGCGTTGATGGCGGTTGCAGCCGGCGCAACGGCGGCTGCGACCTACGTTCTCGGCCAAGTCATCAACCAGGCCTATGTCGACAAGAACGTTCCCGGCATCGCGATGCTGTCTGGCGTCACGGTCGTCCTCCTGTTCATCAAGGGCGTGGCGACCTACGGCCACATGGTGATCCTGACCAAGATCAGCAACGCCATCCTCGCCACCAACCAGCGGCAGCTCTTCGCCAAGCTGATGCGCGAAAGCATCGGCTTCTTCTCCGAGCGGCACTCCTCGGAATTCCTGGCGCGCCTGACCGCCGGCGCCAAATCCATCACCGACGTTCTCAATATGCTGGTCAATGCCGTCGGGCGCGACCTGTTGATGCTGCTCGCCATGATCGGCGTGATGGTGTGGCAGGACCCGCTGATGTCGTTCATAGGCCTCGTCGCGGTGCCCCCAGCGATGCTGGTGCTGCGCAGGCTGGTCAAGCGCATCAAGGGCCTCGCCTACAACCAGTTCACCGGCACCGCCGACATTCTGGAGACGATGCAAGAATCGCTGCAAGGCATCCGCACGGTCAAGGCGTTTACGCTTGAAGATGCGATGCAAAGCCGCATCGACGAGAACATCAGTGTCGTCGAGCGCAACGCCAACAAGATGGCGCGCGTCGCCAACCGCTCCAATCCGCTGATGGAGATGCTGGGCGGCTTCGCGGTCGCCGGCTGTCTGCTCTATGGCGGCTACAGCGTGGTCGCGCTCGGCGCCACGCCCGGCCAGTTCTTCTCCTTCATGACCGCCTTCCTGATGGCGACCGAGCCGGCCAAGCGGCTGGCGCGGCTCAACATCGACCTCAACAGCCAGCTCGTCGGCGCGCGCATGCTGCTCGAGGTCATCGACAGCCCGGCGAGCGAGCAAAACGATGACGACAAGCCGGCGCTGAAACTGTCTGATGCGCGGATCGAGCTCAACGATGTCAGCTTCGCCTACCGCGCTGGCGAGACCGTGCTCAACCGCATGAGCTTCACTGCCGAGCCCGGCAAGGTCACCGCACTGGTAGGCCCCTCCGGCGGCGGCAAGTCGACCGTGCTGGCGCTGCTGCTGCGCTTCTACGAGGTGACGCAGGGCGACATCCTGATCGACGGCCAGTCGATCACGTCGGTGTCGCGCAAGTCGCTGCGCGCGCAGACCGCCTATGTCGGCCAGGACGTCTATTTGTTCCGCGACACGATCCGCAACAACATCGCCTTCGGCAGGCGAGACGCGACGGAAGACGAGATCATCGATGCCGCCAAGGCGGCCTGCGCCCACGATTTCATCATGAGCTTCCCGCTCGGCTACGATACGCCGGTCGGCGAGCACGGCACGCAGCTTTCCGGTGGCCAGCGCCAGCGCATCGCCGTCGCCCGTGCGCTGCTCAAGAACGCTCCGATCATCCTACTCGACGAAGCCACTGCGGCGCTCGACTCCGAGTCCGAGAAGCAAGTGCAGGAGGCGATCGAGCATCTCTGCCGGAACCGCACCACCATCGTGATCGCGCATCGCCTGCACACCATCATGCACGCGGACGCCATCCTGGTGATCGAGGGCGGCGAGATCGTCGAGCGCGGACGGCACGACGAACTGCTGCGCCGTTCCGGCCGCTACGCCTCGTTCTTCCGCCTGCAGCACCACGACGCCGGCCCCCTGCCGCTGGCACCTGTCAGTGCAACCGCCTAGGATCATTCTTACCCCAAGAGCAGCGAGACCGCTTCATGAACGCCGCCTCCTACGTCATCCCGCTTCCGCCTCAGGCTTCGCTTCCCGTCGTCGGCGAGACCGGCCGTTATCCGGTGCGCCGCATCTGGTGCGTCGGCCGCAACTATCTCGAGCACATCCGCGAGATGGGCAATGACGAGCGCGCCCCGCCGTTCTTCTTCGCCAAGCATGCCGACATGCTGGTGCCCGATGGCGCCACCATCCCCTATCCGCCGCTCACCAAGGATCTGCATCACGAGGTCGAGCTGATCGTCGCGATGAAGAGCGGCGGCCTCAACATTCCCGCGGAGAAGGCGCTCGACCATGTCTACGGTTATGCGGTCGGCATCGACCTGACCCGCCGCGACCTCCAGATCGCCTCGCGCAAGAAGGAGCGGCCCTGGGAGATCGGCAAGTCGTTCGACGGTTCGGCGCCCTGCTCCGCGGTGCAGCCAGCTTCGAAGATCGGCCATCCGTCGATGGGCAAGATCTGGCTCACCGTGAACGGCAAGGAAGCGCAAAAGGGCGACCTCACCGAGCTGATCTGGAATGTGCCGGAGATCATCTGGCAGCTCTCGCAGCAGGTGAAGCTCGCCGCCGGCGATATCATCCTGACCGGTACACCCGCTGGCGTGTCGCAGCTCCAGCCCGGCGACAAGCTCGAATGCGGCGTCGACGGCGTCGGCACGCTGAAGGTGTCGATCGGCCAGCCGGAGTAACCGCAGCGCTGGAAACACAAAGCCCCGGAGCGTGCTCCGGGGCTTTTGTTTTGTGGCTGGCTGCGGTTTTGCTAAACAAGCCGCTCGGCGATCACCGAAGAAGATCGACAAACGAAAGGACGTCTCTCATGGCGAACACGACGGCCGAGCTGGAAGCGCTCCTGATGCAGCGTTCGCTCACTGATCCCGACCTCGTCGCGGCTTCGGAGGCAGCTCCGGACTTCCGGATCCTGCCGGACGCCACGGTGATCAAGATCGGTGGACAGAGCGTGATCGATCGCGGCCGCGCCGCGGTCTATCCGCTGGTCGAGGAGATCGTCGCCGCGCGCAAGGCCCACAAGCTCCTGATCGGGACCGGTGCAGGCACCCGCGCGCGGCATCTCTATTCGATCGCGGCGGGGCTTCGCCTGCCGGCCGGCGTGCTCTCGCAGCTCGGCGCCTCCGTCGCCGACCAGAACGCCGCGATGCTGGGTCAGCTTCTTGCCAAGCACGGCATCTCCGCCGTCTCTAGCGCCGGGCTCTCGTCCGTGCCGCTGTTCCTCGCCGAGGTGAACGCCGTCATCTTCAGCGGCATGCCCCCCTATAGCCTGTGGATGCGGCCCGCGGCCGAGGGCGTGATTCCGCCCTACCGCACCGACGCGGGATGCTTCCTCGTGGCCGAACAGTTCGGCTGCCAAGCGATGATCTATGTGAAGGACGAGAACGGCCTATACACCGCGAACCCGAAGACGGCAAAGAACGCCACCTTCATCCCAAAGATCTCCGTGGCCGAGATGAAGGCCAAGGGCCTGCAGGACTCGATCCTGGAATTCCCGGTGCTCGATCTCCTCACCTCGGCGCGCCACGTCCACCAGGTGCAGATCGTCAATGGCCTCGTTCCCGGCAATCTGACCCGCGCGCTCGCGGGCGAGCATGTCGGCACCATCATCACTGCGAGCTGAGAGACCATCGCCATGACTGTCACCAACCAGATCAAGCACGTCGCCTCGCCGCTTGCGCGCCAGACCCTGCTCGACGGCGATCTCACTCGCCCGGTCGCAGGCAGCCGCCCGATCAAGCTCCTGCCCTGGGTGCAGGTCATCAAGATCGGCGGCCGCGTGATGGATCGCGGTCATGAGGCGATCCTCCCCCTCGTCGATGAGCTGCGGTCGCTGCTGCCTGAGCATCGCCTGCTGATCCTGACCGGCGCCGGCGTCCGCGCCCGTCATCTCTACAGCGTCGGCCTCGACCTCGGACTCCCCGTCGGGTCGCTCGCGCCGCTTGCCGCAAGCGAGGCCGGCCAGAACGGCCATATCCTTGCGAGCCTGCTCGCCCCGGAAGGTGTCTCCTACATCGAGCACCCCACCATCGCGAGCCAGCTCGCCATCCACCTCTCGGCCGCCCGTGCGGTCGTCGGCAGCGCGTTTCCGCCGTACCACCATCATGAATTCCCGACCTCGCGCATCCCGCTGCATCGCGCCGACACCGGCGCCTTCCTGCTCGCGGACGCGCTGGGCGCCGCCGGCCTCACGATCGTGGAGGACGTTGACGGCGTCTACACCACCGATCCCAACGGCGCCGACGCGAAGCAGGCGCAGTTGCTGCACGAGACGAACGTCGCAGAACTTGGCAAGCTCAAGGGCACACTGCCGTTCGATCCCGCGCTGCTCGAGGTCATGGCGAACGCGCGGCACATCGCGCGCGTGCAGGTCGTGAACGGTCTCGTTCCCGGCCGGCTCACGGCGGCCATGCGTGGCCAGCACGTCGGGACGATCATTCAGGCCGGTGCTCGCCTAACCTGAGGAAATCTATCTACCAGGCCTTCACCGGTCGATTGGCATGGCTTACCTGCGGGACGCCGCGATTGAGTGACATGTGGGAGTGCACGCACAGCCAACCATCGGCATTCCCCGAAAACACCATCGTCGCGCGGCCGGGACGCGGAAACGAGCTGCCGTCGGGATGATAGCCCGTGCTCGTCCACGGCGCGATCACGGTCGCCATCGTGCCATCGGAGGACGCCAGGATCGAGGTTTGCTCGAGGACGAAGCGAAAGTCGGTCGTCTTTGGCCAGACGTTGTCCCATTGCGTCGCGACCCATTGATCGAGACCCGGAATGACGTCGTTGTGCGTGCCGAAGGCAAGCACGTCCGGATGGAAGAGCGGCCTCGCGGAGGCGTAGTCGACCTCGCGGACATAGCCCGCGAAGGTTTCCAGCCACTGGCGGAAGAATTGCTCTGTCTCGGCGTCGGCGATCGGCAACGGGGCCATTGCCTATTCCCGATTCAGCACGGACGCCACGATCACCGCAGCGCCGACATTACGATGAGGCCAAGGATCAGCGCCGTGAGCGAATATTTCAGCGTGTAGTAGACGTTGCGATTCCATTCCTTGACCTTGCGGCTCGCAAGATGGACTTCGTAGAGCTTGCCGAACACCTTGTTGAGCACGCCGACGCTCTCGCCGTCGACGTTCTGGGTCGCCGACGCCTTGACGATGTGATGGCTGACCCAGCGATTCATCGCGGTCATGAAGCCGAACTTCATCGGGCGCTCGACGTCGCAGAACAGGATGATGCGGTTGACGTCGGTCGCGTTCTCGGCGCTGTGGATGAAGGTCTCGTCGAACATGAAGGCTTCGCCGTCGCGCCAGACGCATTCGACGCCGTCGACGAGAATCCGGCACTTGTTCGAGTTCGGCGTGACCAGCCCGAGGTGATAGCGCAGCGATCCGGCAAAGGGATCGCGGTGCGCGCCCAGCTTGCCGCCCGGCGGCAGCATCGCGAACATCGCGCCATGCACGGATGGAATCGAATTGAGCAGCTCCACCGTCTTCGGGCACAGCGTGCGCGCCGAGGGCAGGAAGTCGTCGTACCATTTCAGGTAAAAGCGCTTCCAGCCGCTCTTGAAGAACGAATAGAAGCCCCAGTCGTTGTTCTTGGCCGCGGCGCGGATGAAGCCTTCGTCGAACAGGCGCACCGCCTCGTCGCGGATCGTCTCCCAGTTCTCGCTGAGCGGCTTCAACTCGGGAAACTGGTCGACCGAGATCACCGGCTTGTTCGGCACGGCCGAGCCGGCATACATCAGTACATTATAGGGTGCGAGATAGGTCGAATGATCGCCGAGCTGGCGGGCAAAGCGCAGCCGCTGCTTGCCTCGAAAGTGGACGTAAATCGTTGATGCCGCAAGCACATAGAGGATGACAAGTTGCGGCGCAAAGAGCTGTTTCAACATTTCCCCGATCCCCAAGCGACCCAGCCGTGCTCGTGTAGCCCGGCCCGGTGCCAGCGGCAAGGCGCCGCAGACTGGTTCCGTCGCTCTCGACCCAGACAGTTGAAACAGCAGGGGATGCCGATCAGACCCGCGCGAGCGCCTGCAGCCCCTTGAAGGTCAGGCGCTTGGGGTCCCTGACGCCCGCGAGATAGAGCCGGCGGATGAAGGTGGTGACGGCGTCGCGGTCACAATCGGTCAGCGCGACGACAGCGTCGATCGCGATCTTCTGGGCTTCCATTGGGCTACCCTTAAATTAGCGAGCACCCCGGCCGAGAGAGCCTAGGACCCGCCGGTTAATCCGGCGTTAACCGTTTGGGCAGCATGGCCGATTCATCCGCGGCCTCGAATACGCAAAACAACGCATGGCGCAGCCCGCGCCGTCAGCTCGCGGCGATATCGAGGACGGCCTGGGCAAAGGCCTGCGGGGCTTCCTGCGGCAGATTGTGCCCGATGCCGCCGGTGATCGTCCGGTGCTCGTATTTGCCCGAGAACATCTTCGCGTAGGCGGAAGGGTCCGGATGCGGAGCCCCATTGGCATCGCCCTCCATGGTGATGGTCGGCACGGTGATCACCGGCAGGCCCGCCAGCTTCTGCTCGAGCTCGGCATACTTTGCTTCGCCCTCGGCCAACCCAAGCCGCCAGCGATAGTTGTGGATCGCGATGTCGACATGATCGGGATTGTCGAGCGAGACCGCGCTGCGGTCGTAGGTGGCATCATCGAAATGCCATTTGGGCGAGGCGAGCTTCCAGATCAGCTTGGCAAAGTCGTGCGTGTTCTTGGCGTAGCCCTCGCGGCCGCGCTCGGTGGCGAAATAGAACTGATACCACCATTGCAGCTCGGCGCTCGGCGGCAGCGGCATTTTCCCTGCCGCCTGGCTGGAAATCAGATAACCGCTCACCGAGACCATCGCCTTGACGCGCTCTGGCCAAAGCGCCGCGACGATGTTGGCGGTCCGCCCGCCCCAATCATAGCCGGCGAGCGTCGCCTGCTTGATGCCAAGCGCATCCATCAGAGCGACAAGGTCGGCAGCGAGCGCTGCGGGCTCGCCGTTGCGCATCGTCTCGCCCGACAGGAAGCGCGTCGTGCCATAGCCGCGCAGATGCGGAACGATGACTCGATAACCCGCCTTCGCGAGCACAGGCGCGACATCGACGAAACTGTGGATGTCATAGGGCCAGCCGTGCAGCAGGATCACCACGGATCCATCCGCCGGACCGGCCTCGGCATATCCCACGTTGAGGAAGCCGGCATTGATCTGCTTGATCGCCGCGAAGGACGTGTTGGTACCCGGCTTGATTGCGGGCGCAGTCGAGGGGCTCGCCTTGCCGGACTGCGCGGCGGCAGCACTGCCGAGAACGAATGGTGCGGCGACGCCGATCGCGGCGGTGGTGAGGAAACGACGGCGATCGTTGTTTATCTCTTTTGACATCTTCATCTCGTGCATTTGCATGGCGCGCAATGCCGCCGTCGGCGCCGCTGTTTCACCGCAGATGTAGGCCGCAAGCGGGCGGCAAATCGCTGGTCTGCGATAAGCACTCTTTCGCGCGGCGAACGAGTCACAATTCAGCGAGGACCGATCGCCTTCTTCAGGACCGCGAACTGCTTCTTCAACCGCGGCACGGCAAAATCCGTGAAGGCCCGCACCTTCGGGACCGAGAGCCGGCCCTGCGGCGAAATCAGGTGCACGGGCATTTCGGGATCCTCGTCCCCGGATAGCACGATGTCGAGTTCGCCGCGCTGCACCTGCTCGGCGACTTGATAGGAATACATCCGCGCGAGGCCGCGGCCGGCGACGGCGGAAGCGACCGCGGCATAGGTGCTGTTGATCACGAGCCGCGGCGTGAACTGAACGGTTCGCGGCACCACGGAACCGGGCTGCGGCGCAAACGTCCACGAATTCGGCAGGTGGGCCATGGCGACGATCTGATGCTTGGCGAGATCGCCGGGCTCGGTGATGCGCGGATGCTGGTTGAGATATCGCGGAGCAGCCACCACGACACGGCGTACGTCGCCGAGCTTCATCGCGACCATCGCGGAGTCCGAGAGAGGACCGATCCGGAGCGCCACGTCGATGCCCTCATCGATCAAATTGACCGCTCGGTCGAACAGCAACAGTTTCGCCGACACCGTCGGGTAGGCATCCAGGAACGTGTCGAGGATCGGTCGCAGCACCATCTCGCCGGAGACCACAGGCGCGGTGATCGCAAGCGTGCCGCGCGGCGCGGCATGCGGCCCCGCCGCGATATCGTCGGCCTCCTCCAGCTCGGTCAGCACGCGGCGGCAGATCGCCACGTAACGCTCGCCCTCCTCGCTGAGCTTGATCGACCGCGTCGTGCGGTGCAGGAGCTCAGTGCCGACCCGCTCCTCCAGGAAGGCGATGGCGCGGCTCACCGCGGCCGGCGAGCGGCCGAGTTTGCGGCCAGCAGCCGCAAGGCTGCCCTCGTCCACCGCAAGGACGAACACGTTCATCGCGTCGAGACGATCCATGCGCTTTCCGTCGCCCCAGCAAAGTCCGACCGCAAGCTAGGCGCTCACGCGCGACACGACAACCGCCGCAACCGCTGGCCCGCCATTCGATCGCGCCGCGAAAGAGTGTCTGCCGGACAGCGCGTATTCGCAACCAAGCCGCCGCGGCGTACCTCAGCGGGCAAGCCAGTCGCAGGCGACCGGCACAGGATCACTCCCATAAATCGGTAACAGGAGCCCAACATGGGTATCGAGCAGAAAGTCGCTATCATCACCGGTGCATCGCAGGGCATCGGCGCCGCCCTCGTCCAAGCCTACCGCGACCGCAATTATCGGGTCGTCGCAACGGCCCGCTCCATCAAACCTTCCGCCGATGATGGCATCCTTGCTGTCGCCGGCGACATCGCCGACCCCAGCACCGCCGAGCGCGTAGTGTCTCAGGCCGTCGCCCGGTTCGGCCGTGTCGACACGCTGGTCAACAATGCCGGCATCTTCGTCGCCAAGCCGTTCACGCAGTACACGGCCGAGGACTATGCGACGGTCATGGGCATCAACGTCGCGGGCTTCTTCCGCATCACGCAGCTCGCTATCGCCGAGATGGAAAAGCAGGGCTCGGGCCACGTCGTCCAGATCACGACCAGCCTGGTCGATCAGGCCAATTCGAACGTGCCATCAGTGCTGGCATCGCTAAGCAAGGGCGGGCTAGCGGCCGCGACGAAGTCGCTGGCAATCGAATATGCCAAGCGCGGCATTCGCGTGAACGCGGTTTCGCCCGGCATCATCAAGTCGCCGATGCATCCGGTCGAAACGCATGCCCAGTACGGCACGCTGCACCCCATCGGCCACATGGGCGAGATGGCCGACATCGTCGACGCGGTGCTCTATCTCGAGCGGGCGGGCTTCGTGACGGGCGAGATCCTGCATGTCGACGGCGGCCAGAGCGCCGGCCATTGAGCCGACAGGAGGGTTCACCATGCCAATCGTCACCATTCAAGTGACCCGCGAGGGAACGACGCCGGGCGCGGCGTCGCTCACCGCGGAGGAGAAAGCCGCGCTGATCAAGGGCTCGAGCCAATTGCTGCTCGATGTCCTCGGCAAGCCGCTGGATTCGACCTTTGTCGTGATCGACGAGGTCGATACCGCCAATTGGGGCTGGGGCGGTCTGCCTGTCCTCGAATTCAGGCGCCGTCGCGCGACGCCACCAGGCTGATCTGGAGCGGCGTGGGCGGTCGTTACGAATACTGCATCACGCCGTCGTCGATCTTGCCGAAGCGCAGCGAGACAATGTCCAGCGCATAGTTCTGATGCAGCCGCCACGGCCGCTTGGAGCCCTGCTTCGGCATCTTCGCAATCGAGCGCTGCACATAGCCGGAGGTGAAATCGAGCGAGGGCTGGGCGGTGACCGTCGAATCGTCATTGTGCGGCACGCACTGGCGGAAATTGTGCCGGTCCATGTAGTTGATGAGCCGGCAGACATATTCGCAGGTGAGATCGCATTTCAACGTCCAGGACGCGTTGGTGTAGCCGAAGGCGGAAGCCATGTTCGGCACGTCGGCGTACATCATGCCCTTGTAGGTCAGCGTTTTGGCAAAATCGACCACGCGGCCGTCGACACTGATCTCGAGTCCGCCGACGACCTGAAGCACGAGCCCTGTCGCGGTGACGATGATGTCGGCGGCAAGCTCGCTGCCGTCCTTGAGGCGAATTCCGTCTTTCGTGAAGGTGTCGATCTCGTTGGTGACGACGGAGGCACGCTTCTCGCGGATCGCCGTGAAGAGATCGCCGTCGGGCACCAGGCACAGCCGCTGATCCCAGGGATTGTAGCGCGGCGTGAAATGCGTCGCGACGTCGTAGTCCGGCCCCAGCGCCATCTGCACGCCCTTCAGGATCAGATCCTTCACCTTGGCGGGCCGGCGCCGGCTGAGCTGGAAGAAGAACATGCCCCACATCACGTTGCGCCAGCGGATCATATGATAGGCGAGCGTCGCCGGCAGGTTGCGGCGCAGCTTGTTGGCGAGTGGATCCTGCGCAGGACGCGACACGACATAGGTCGGCGAGCGCTGCAGCATGACGACCTCTGAGGCCTTCTTCGCAAGCTCCGGCACCAGCGTCACGGCAGTGGCGCCCGATCCGATCACCACGACGCGTCTTCCCGCGTAGTCGATGTCCTCGGTCCACTTCTGCGGATGCACGATGCGGCCTTGAAAATCCGCGGCACCCTGGAACTCCGGCGTGTAGCCTTCCTCGTATTTGTAGTAGCCGGAGCACATGAACAGGAAATTGCAGGTGAAGCGTACGATCTCGGCTGCGCCCTCGCCTGTCGTTCGTTCGGCCTCGACGGTCCAGCGCGCATCAGGCGTTGAGCACGACGCGCGCTTGACGCGATGGCCGAAGCGGATCTTCTTGTCGATGCCGTTCTCGGATGCCGTCTCGCGCACGTAGTTGAGAATTTGCGGCCCGTCGGCGATCGCCTTGGGATCGGTCCACGGCTTGAAGGAATAGCCGAGCGTGAACATGTCGCTGTCGGAGCGGATGCCGGGATAGCGGAACAGATCCCAGGTGCCGCCGATGCAGTCGCGCCCCTCGAGGATGACGTAGCTCTTGCCCGGGCATTTCGTCTTGAGATGATAGCCCGCGCCAATGCCGGACAGGCCGGCGCCGACGATGAGGACGTCGAAATGTTCTTGTTGCATGGTTTCCTCCGCCGCTGAGGATTGTCCGACCATCACCACCGTGCGTCAATCGCTAATCGGCCCCCGATACAACCGGGAGGAGAACCCCGTAGTTTCCGGCCTGCAAAACAAAAAGCCCCGGATTGCTCCGGGGCTTTTGCACGTTTGAGACGAGTGGATATCAGTACCGATAGTGGTCCGACTTGTACGGACCTTCCTGCTTGACGCCGATATAGTCGGCCTGGTCCTTGCGCAACTCGGTCAGCTTGGCGCCGAGCTTGGCGAGGTGCAGGCGGGCGACCTTCTCGTCGAGCGACTTCGGCAGCACGTAGACCTTCTTCTCGTACTTGCCGTTCTTGTTGTTGGCCCAGAGCTCGATCTGCGCCAGCGTCTGGTTGGTGAACGACGCCGACATCACGAAGGACGGATGGCCCATCGCATTGCCGAGGTTCACGAGGCGGCCTTCCGACAGCATGATGATGCGATGCTTGTCGGGGAATTCGATCTCGTCGACCTGCGGCTTGATGTTGGTCCACTTCAGATTGCGCAGAGCCGCGATCTGGATCTCGTTGTCGAAATGGCCGATGTTGCACACGATGGCGCGATCCTTCATCGCGCGCATGTGCTCGATGGTGATGATGTCCTTGTTGCCGGTGGCGGTGACGAAGATATCGGCGCGCGGCGCGGCGTCTTCCATCGTCACGACCTCATAGCCTTCCATCATCGCCTGCAGCGCGCAGATCGGGTCGACCTCCGACACCATGACGCGGCAGCCGGCCTGGCGCAGCGACGCCGCCGAACCCTTGCCGACGTCGCCGAAGCCCGCGACCATCGCGAGCTTGCCCGACATCATCACGTCGGTGCCCCGGCGAATGCCGTCGACCAGCGATTCACGGCAACCATAGAGGTTGTCGAACTTCGACTTGGTGACGCTGTCGTTGACGTTGATGGCGGGGAACAGCAGCGTGCCCTTGTTGGCCATCTCGTAGAGGCGATGCACGCCCGTGGTAGTCTCTTCCGAGACGCCCTTGATGTTCTTGGCGATCTCGCCAAAGTAACCCTTGGGCTTCTCCTTCAGGAGGCGCTTGATCAAGGCGTAGAAGATTTCCTCTTCCTCGGAAGCAGGCTTATCGAGGAAGGCGGTGTCGCCCTTCTCGGCGCGGACGCCGGCATGCACCAGCATGGTCGCGTCGCCGCCGTCATCGAGGATCATGTTCGGCGTACCGCCGCCATGCCAGTCGAACAGCTTTGCGGTGTAGTCCCAGTATTCGGTCAGCGTCTCGCCCTTCACGGCGAAGACGGGAATGCCGGCCGCGGCGATCGCGGCGGCCGCGTGATCCTGCGTCGAGTAGATGTTGCAGGAGACCCAGCGGATGTCGGCACCGAGGGCTGCGAGCGTCTCGATTAGCACCGCGGTCTGGATCGTCATGTGCAACGAGCCGGCGATGCGCGCGCCCTTCAGCGGCTGCTTCGGGCCAAACTCTTCACGGGTGGCCATCAGGCCGGGCATCTCGGTCTCGGCGAGCGAGATCTCCTTGCGGCCGAAATCGGCCAACGAAATGTCCTTGACGATGTAATCGGTGAAGCCGGGCTTCGCGTTCATGTCGAGCTTCCTGTTGTTTGAAAAAGTCGTTCCGGGGCGCTCGTGAAACGCGCGAACCCGGAATCCAGAGGTTCGAGATTCCGGGTTCGCCGCTGGCGCGGCGCCCCGGAATGACGGAATTGATCAGACCGCGCGCTTGAACGGCTCGACGAGGTCGGTCTTCTCCCACGAGAAGCCGCCTTCATTGTCGGGCGTTCGGCCGAAATGGCCGTAGGACGAGGTGCGCGCGTAGATCGGACGGTTGAGGTCGAGATGGCTGCGGATGCCGCGCGGAGTCAGGTCCATCACTTCGGCTGCGGCCTTCTCGAGCTTGTCCTCGGAGACCTTACCGGTGCCATGCGTATCGATGTAGATCGACAGCGGCCGCGCCACGCCGATGGCGTAAGCGAGCTGGAGCGTGCAGCGATCAGCGAGCCCTGCGGCCACGATGTTCTTGGCGAGATAGCGCGCTGCGTAAGCGGCCGAACGGTCGACCTTGGTCGGGTCCTTGCCGGAGAACGCGCCGCCGCCATGCGGGGCCGCGCCGCCGTAGGTGTCGACGATGATCTTGCGGCCGGTCAGGCCGGTGTCGCCGTCGGGACCGCCGATGTAGAACTTGCCGGTCGGGTTGATGTGCCAGATGGTCTTGCCGTTGATCCAGTCCTTCGGCAGCGCCTCGCGCACATAGGGCTCGACGATGTCGCGAATCTGCTTGGACGAGATGTCCTCGACCAGATGCTGGTGCGAAACCACGATCTCGCGCACGCCGACCGGCTTGCCGTTCTCGTACTGCACGGTGACCTGGCTCTTGGAGTCCGGGCCCAAGACCTTCTCGCGGCCGGAGTGGCGCGCTTCGGAGATCAGCCGCAGGATCTTGTGGGCGTAGAAGATCGGTGCCGGCATCAGGTCGGGCGTCTCGTTGGTGGCGTAACCGAACATGATGCCCTGGTCGCCCGCGCCCTCTTCCTTGACCTCGCCCGGCTGAAGCGCATCGACGCCCTGCGCGATGTCGGCCGACTGCGGATGCAGGAGGATCTCGATATCCGCGGTCTTCCAGTGAAAACCTTCCTGCTCGTAGCCGATGTCCTTGATCGCGCCGCGCACGACGCTCTCGATCTGCTCGTTGGTGACCGATGCGGGACCACGGGTCTCGCCCGCGATCACGACCTTGTTGGTGGTCGCAAGCGTTTCGCAGGCGGCGCGGATCTGCCACGGGTCGATGCCGGCTTTCGGCCCCTCGCGGTAGAACAGATCGACGATCTCATCGGAGATCCGGTCACAGACCTTGTCCGGATGGCCTTCAGATACGGACTCGCTGGTGAAGAGATAGGACGCTCGCATCAGTAACCCCTTGTCCCGCCCCGTTGGGCGGTCGTTTGCGATGTTTACTTTTGGATTATGTCAGTCACGCCGGCGCGAGATGACGTAGGATTCGTCGTAAAACCAGAGCCCGTTGTGTTTGCGCAGCACGTCCCTGGCGGCATCCAGAGTGCGGCCGTTTTGAGTCATTTCTGTCAATCGGTCGTCCTCAATCTGAGCGACATACACCGCCGCATTCCACGCTGCAAAGGCTGTCGAGGTTCCGATGGTCCCGGTCACCTCGTTGGGCAGCGCTTCCATATCATACCTGAAGATCGAGCGGTTATCAGCATAAGCATTAAAATTAAGGTCGCGGCCCAACGATCCGAGCTCATACCTAACAGCGCGCAATAGCTCATGACGGCTCACCGCGAAAGGATTTTCTCCAGGCCAGATCGCCTGGATCATTTCCATGCCGGGATCGTGACCATGAGAGTGAATTCCGATCAGGCGCCCCCCCGGTCGCAATGCCCGCGCCAGAGGTGCAATGATCCGCTTTGCCCGAAAATTAACCGAGGACAGGGCGCGGTATGGCTGGGATGCAATAACGAGGTCGAAATTGGCCTCGGTCTGGCCCGGCCGCGGAATGGTCGAATCCAGCAGGAATCTGTGATCTTCGCGATACAGCACGAGGACGACGGGCCGCTCGTAGAGCGGCATGGCCGTGCGCGGGCTGATCGCGGCGCGCCAGTTCTGCTCCAGGAACGGCCTCAGCTCGGCGATCTGCTGTTCGAACTCTCCCGAGGAAGCGCCCCGCAGCGGAACCTCGTGCCAGACGGCGGCGGCCGCCGCGGCGGGCGATGCCGGCGTCAGCCAGGGCGCCTCCGAGTAGAACATGTTGGTAAAGACGAAAACCGACGCCGGATGCTCGAAAATGCGGTCCGGCACCTTCTCCAGCGTCAGGCGCAGGTCCTCGAGACTGAGCTCCTTGCCGGCGACATAGAACGGCATGTGCGGAAAGCGCTGGTGCGTGGCGCGCAGGACCCGCGCCAGCACAGTGCCGTCGCCGACGCCCGCGTCGAATATGCGCAGGGCCGGCGGGCGCGGATGGATGCTGGTGAGCTCGAGCGCCACGCGCTCGGCGACCACGCGCTTCTCGCTGCAGGTATGGACGAACAGCAGGTATTTCTGCCGGTTCTCGAAGAAGCGGAAATTACCGCGCGGATCGCGCTTCTCCGGCGGCACCTGAAGCCCTCGCGGCGGTGGCAGGCCCCCGGTCATCGATGCGGCCATATAGGCCTGGATCCGCTCGAGCGTGTCGATGGTGATGCGCTTCCCCTCGCGCAGGCGCTGCACCAGCTTCCCATCGTTCACCGCGCGCCGGCCAAAGGTCGATTCCGCCATGTCCGCCTTGCGGCAGAACTCGGTGATCTGGCTGAGGATTTCGTCGTTCTTCATGGGTGGGACGGTGGTGGGCAGCGATGTTGGGTCCGATCGCATAGCAAATTCTGCCCACTCAGGGAATACCCTCTGGAATTGCTCCACTTCCGAATGAGGGGCTTCCCGCCCGCTTCTGAGCTTCATACGGCCGGCCCCGCGAGGTCGCCCCCAAACATCCCTGTCGTGCGTTTGGCAGCGCGCACACTTCCCAGTATACGTAACGTACGGGGATGTTCGGGGTGGATATGTTCAGGTCGTTTTGGCTGGCCGCGTGTCTTTTTGCGGCACTATTGGCCAGCGCGCGCGCAGGCTATCTGGACGAGAATCCCGACGAGGTGTTTGCAACGGTCTATGAACGCATCGGGTCCCTGCCGGTCCAGGCCGCGCGCGATCCCTATGTCTGGCTGCGTCTGGAAGAGCTCAAGCGTGAGCCGTGCGACCAGAAGAGCATCGCCGATCTCGCACTGATGCTGGATAAGCTCGGCTACCGGCGACAGGCCGCCGATGGGCTTTATAAGTTCGTCAAGAACTGCGGTGCACCGCTGACCGCTCTGCACCGGTCGATCGACATCTATCTGAAGCTGACCGACTATCCGAAAGCGGTCGAGGTCGCCGACGAATTCATGCGGCGCGCGCCATCAAATCGCGAGGCGCACTATCTGCGAGGCGTTGCGCTGGAGGGCGTCGGCGACTACCACCGCGCGCTTGCCGATTACTCGGATGCGATCGAGCTCTATGGTGCGGACAAGAAAACGATATCGAGCCGTGTCTTTCTGCGCATGGCCGGTGCCTATGCGGCGCTCAAGCAGTTCTGCGAAGCGACTGCGCCGATCAATATGTGGATTGCGCTCGATCCGATGAATCGCGATACGAGCCAGACCCGAAAGATCATCGCCGACTACGAAAGCCAGGGAAACTGTATCGCATCAACCGCGCTTCGAAAGGAAACCTTTCCGCTCCACGGCCAGAAGAACGTTCTCACCGTCAAGGCCCAGATCAACGGCGTGTCAGGCATGTTCATCCTCGACACCGGTGCCAGCTATGTGTCCGTGAAATCCGCCTTCGCCGGCCGGGCCAAAATCCCCGATGCCGGCTCCAGCGAGATCACTCTCGTGACGGCCAATGGGCAAACCAAAGCCAGGCTCGCCAGGGCCGACAAGATCGCGCTCGGCAAGCTGGAGGCAAGCAACGTCCCGATCGCGATCCAGAACGTGGACGACAAGAGCTATGGCCCCGGCATCGACGGCCTGCTCGGCATGAGCTTCCTGTCTCGGTTCGACGTGCAGATGGCCGGCGGCTTCATCGAGGTCCGCACCCGCCAGCCGAAGAGGTAAGGCCTGCGGCGCGGCACCCGGACTGAACCGCCCGTCCCACGGTGGCGACAAACACACGGACGATCCATTTCATTTCCGCATTCCCGAGGCCTTCATGCGTCGTTTGCTCGTCGCGTTCTGCCTGCTCTTTGCCTCCGCCTGGTCCGCCCCCTCCTTCGCGCAAAGCCGCGCGCAGCTCGGTCCGCTCTGCACCACCGACACCACGCCGGCCGACCAGCAGATCGACGCCTGCAACAAGATCATCGCGCTGAAGGTGTTCAAGGGCGGACAGCTCGCCACCGTCTATTTCTGGCGCGCGGTGGGCTGGAACAAGAAGGGCGACTACGCGAAGGTCATCGCGGATGCGACCGAAGCGATCCGCCTGGAGCCGAGCCAGGCGGTCTACAACCTGCGTGGCTCCGCCTATTTCGACAAAGGCGAGTACGACATCGCGATCGCCGATTTCGACGATGCGCTGAAGCTTGGGCCGCCGAGCGGAATCATCTTCCACAACCGCGGCAACGCCTATCAGGGCAAGAAGGAGTACGCTAAGGCGATCGCGGATTTTGATGCTGCGATCAAGGCCGATCCGAAATCGGCATTCTCCTACCAAAACCGCGGCAACTGTAAGAAGGCGCTCGGCGAGCTCGACGGCGCGCTCGCCGACATCAACCAGGCGATCAGGCTCGACCCCAGCCTGTCGCAGCCTTTGGTGCACCGGACCACGATCTGGCGCGCCAAGGGCGAGTTCGATCGCGCCATCGCCGACGGCACGGAGGCGATCCGACTCGCCAAGGACAAGCCGCCGGTCAACATCATGACGCCGCCGAACAGCGTGCTGATCTCGGCCTATACGTTTCGCGGGCTCGCCTACGAGGCCAAGGGCGATTACGCGCACGCCGAGGAGGACTACAAGGGCGCGCTCGGCGTCACGGCGTCGGACGCCGGCAGCAAGTCCAACCAGGCGACAGCCAAGGTGCGACTGTCCCTGCTATCAGACACAACCGTGCCGACGCCGCGCGATGCGCCGACCTCGACCGCGCAGCAGACGACGGCGCCTTCAGGGCAGCAGCAGGCGAGCACGGCGCCTTCGCCCTTGCCCGCTCCGGCAGGCCGCGGCAAGCGCATGGCGCTGATCATCGGCAACGGCGCCTATGCCCACGTCAAGGCGCTGCCTAATCCGCCCAACGATGCGCGCGCAGTCGCGAAGAGCCTGCGTGACATCGGCTTCACGGTGTCGGAGGGCATCGACCTCGACCGCGCGACGATGCAGAAGATGACGCGCGACTTCCTGCGCGATGCGGCGCGGGCGCAGGTCGCGGTGGTCTACTACGCCGGCCACGGTGTGCAGATCGACGGCCGCAACTATCTCATCCCGATCGACGTCGAACTCAAGGCAGGCGCCAACATGACGGAGGCGATGATCGACACGGACACGATCATGGCCGGCCTCGACGATCAGGTCCGCACCAACATCCTGATCTTCGATGCCTGCCGCAACAACCCGATGGCGCCGCAGGTCGCTGCCGCCGGTGCCAATCGCGGCATCGAGGGCGCCTCGGGTCTCGCAGCGCCGGCGAGTCTCGGCGCCGGCGCGACCTTAGGGGCCGGCACGCTGATCGCATTCGCCACGGCGCCGGGCCAGGTTGCCCTCGACGGCGAAGGCGCCAACTCGCCTTTCTCGTCCGCCCTCTCCCGCCATATCGGCACGCCGGGGCTCGAGGTGCAGCAGATGCTGACGCGCGTGCGTGCTGAGGTCGTCTCGTCCACCAAGAACAAGCAGGTGCCGTGGTCGAACTCGTCGCTGCTGGGCGAGGTTTATCTGGCGGAGAAGTGACGGCGCCCGCAACAAACTCAGTCGTCATCGCCCGGCTTGACCGGGCGATCCAGTATTCCAGAGACAGCGAGAGGCACGGAGAAGCCGCGGCGTACTGGATTCCCCGCTTTCGCGGGGAATGACAGCGAGCTAGCGGGTCTTAATTGCCCCACACTTCCTTCGCGATCTCGACCGCCAGGCTCAGCTTGGCCCACTGCTCTTCCTCGGAGAGAATGTTGCCTTCCTCGGTCGAGGCGAAGCCGCATTGCGGGGAGAGCGCGAGCTGCTCCAGCGGCGCGAACTTGGCGGCTTCTTCCAGACGGCGCTTGATGTCGTCCTTCTTCTCGAGTTCGCCGAACTTCGAGGTGATGACGCCGACCACGACGACCTTGTTGCCCTTGGGCAAGAAGCGCAGCGGCTCGAAGCCGCCGGCGCGGTCTGAGTCATATTCCAGGAAGTAGCCGTCGTAGTTGGTGCCGGCGAGCAAGGTCTCGGCCACCGGCTCGTAACCGCCGGAGGAGATCCAGGTCGAGCGGAAATTGCCGCGGCAGACATGGGTCGTCACCACCATGTCCGCGGGCTTCTCTGCCAGCGCGTAGTTGATGATGCGCGCGTAGATCTGCTGGAGACCATCCGGATTGTCGCCGCGCTCGCGCGCCTTCTTCAATTCGTCCTGCGAGCAGAGATAGGCCCACACGGTGTCGTCGAACTGGAGATAGCGGCAGCCGGCATCGTAGAACGCCTTGACCGCCTTGCGGTAGGTCTTGCCGAGATCCTCGTAGAAGGCATCGAGATCGGGGTAGACGTCCTTGGAGATCGCCTTGCGGCCGCCGCGGAAATGCAGCACCGCCGGCGAGGGGATCGTCATCTTGGCGGTAACGTGGGCCTGGTCGGCATACTTCTTCAGGAACTTGAAGTGGTCGAGCATCGGGTGGTGGTCGGGAAAGTCGAGCTTGCCGATCACCCGCACTGCGTCATGCCGCGTCTCGACGCCCGCGAACTGGATGCCTGTGTCCGGGTGGAACATTTCGCAGCCGGTGAGCTTCGCCAAGAAGTCGAAGTGCCACCAGGAGCGGCGGAATTCGCCGTCGGTCGCGAGCTTCAAGCCGATCGAGGCCTGCTTGTGCACGACCTTCTCGATCTCCATGTCCTCGATCTTGCGCAGATCATCGGCCGAGATCTCGCCCTTCTCCAGCTTGGCGCGGGCTTCCTTGATCTTGGCCGGACGCAGGAGGCTGCCGACCTCGTCGGCGCGGAAGGGGGCTTTGGTTCGCTGCATTGGTTCACTCCCGAATTTTCCAGAGCGTTTTCGGTTCGTGTGAAGAAAACGCGTCAGACAGACTAATGGGCGGCCGCTCCGGCGACGCCCAGATGGCGCTCGAGGACCGACGGGTCGGCCTTCAGCGCGGCGCTCGGGGCGTCGTGGACGATCGTTCCGCGCTCCAATATCACAACGCGGTCGGCAAGCCCCAGAATCTTTTGGGCGTTCTGCTCGACGATGATCGAGCAAATGCCGCCGGCCCGGGTGATGGTCCCGATCGCTTTCAGAAGCTCCTCGACGATGATGGGCGCAAGGCCCTCGGTCGGCTCGTCCAAAAGCAGCACCTTGGGATTGAGGGTCAGCGCGCGGCCGATCGCCAGCATCTGCTGCTCACCGCCGGAGAGCTGGTTGCCAAAGTTGCTCCGCCGCTCCTTCAGCCGCGGGAACATCTCGTAGACCTTCTCGACCGTCCAGAGGCCGGGCTGCGCCACGGCGGTCATGTTCTCTTCCACCGTAAGCGAGCGGAAGATGTTGCGCTCCTGCGGCACCCAGCCGATGCCGGCGCGCGCGCGCTGGTCGGGCCGCAGCCAGGTGACGTCGGTGCCGGCGAGCGCGACCGAGCCGGAAAAGCGTCGGGTGACGCCGACGATGGAGTTGATCAGCGTGGTCTTGCCGGTGCCGTTCCGGCCCAACAGCGCGAGCACCTGCCCCTCGGCGAGGCGCAGGGACATGTTGGGCAGCACCACCGCCTCGCCATAGCCGGCGCGCAGGGATTCGATTGCGAGCAGGTCAGACATTGACCGCCTCCTCGCCGAGATAGACGGCCTTGACCTGCGGATCGCGCGCGACCTGGTCGGGCGGGCCCTCGGTGAGCAGCGCGCCCGAGACCAGCACCGAGATGCGGTCAGCGAAGGAGAAGACGAGATCCATGTCATGCTCGATCAGGAGCACGGTGACGTCGCGGGGCAGCGCTGCGACCACGGCAAGGATGTCGTGGCGCTCGCTCTCGGGCACGCCCGCGGCGGGCTCGTCCAGCAACAGCACGCGCGGCTTGGCCGCGATTGCGACCGCGATCTCGAGCAGGCGCTGCTTGCCGTAGGGCAACGTCACGGTCTGCTCGTTCATGACGTCGAGCAAATGGAAGTGTTTGAGGAGCTCGGCGATCTCGCCATTGACGTCGTCACGGGTACCCATGCGCCGCCACCAGTCGCCGCCATGGCCGAGGCGTTCGGAGACGGCGAGGCCGATCGTTTCGAGCGCTGTCAAGTCGGGATAGAGCTGATTGATCTGGAAGGTACGCGACAGGCCGCGCAGCACGCGCTTGTGCACAGGCAGATCGGTGATGTCGTGGCCTTCGAGCAGGATACGCCCCGAGTTCGGCTTGAGCACGCCGGTGAGCTGGTTGATCACCGTGGTCTTGCCGGCGCCGTTTGGTCCGATCAGCGCATGTCGGGCGCCCTGCTCGATTTTCAGCGACAGGTCGCGCGTCACGCGCAGGCCACCGAAGGTCTTTTCGAGATTTTTGGTTTCGAGCGCGATGGTCATGCATCGCCCTCCGGCACGGCGACGACCGCCTTGCGACCGGCGACCTGCTTGATGATCAGGTTCGGCACGAACAGCACCCAGCGGTGCAGCCGCTGGCGCCCGACCAGCACGATCACGACCAGCACGAGGCCGATCCAGAACTGCCAATATTGCGGGGTGATGGTGGAGAACCATTCCTGGAGGATGCGGAATATGACCGCGCCGATCAGCCCGCCATAGAGATAGCCGGTGCCGCCGATGACGAGCACCAGCATGAGATCGGCCGAGCGCTCGAAAGCGAACACGTCGAGCGAGGCGATCGCGGTGGTCTGGGTGAACAACGCGCCGGCAATGCCGGCATAGAACGCGGCAAGCGTATAGATCGCGATCAGGCGGCGGTTGACCGGAATGCCGATGGCGGCGGCCCGCAGCGGATTGTTCTTGATGGCGCGCAGCGACAGGCCGAACGGTGAATGCACGATGCGGCGCGCGAGCAGAAACAGGACGAACAGGACGGCGACCGAATAGAAGAACCCGGTCTTGCCGAACATGTCGAAGGCAAGCGTTCCGAAGATCGGCTGCATCTCGATGCCTTGCAAGCCGTCGGTGCCGCCGGTGATGTTGGAGAATCGTTCGGCGAGCGCTTCAAGCAGCAATGCGATGCCGAGCGTCACCATGAGACGGGTCAGGTCGACGCCGCGGATGACGAGGAAGCTGGTGGCAAACCCCAGCACCATCGCCGCAAGACCGGCGACAACGAGCGCAATCACGGGCTCGTTGATAATCCCGTGCAGCGCAAGAAGCCCCGCGCCATAGGCGCCGACGCCGAAGAAGGCGGCATGGCCGAGCGAGACGATACCGGCATAACCAAGGATGAGATCGAGCGACATCGCAAACAACGCAAGCCGCACGATGTCGGTCATGATGAGATAGCGCGAGGGAAACACGAAGCCGCAGGCCAGCACGATGAGCCAGAAGGCGACTTCGCCATAGTGCCAGCGCGCATGGCGCTGGGCGTGATAACCGACGTCGGATGCAGCGCTCATCGGATTACTCAACGCGCAGCCGTGCGGCCGAACAGGCCGTTCGGGCGCCAGATCAGGATCACGATCATCATGGTGTAGATCACGAAGGGGCCCATCTTCGGCACGTAATACTTGCCGGCGACGTCGCCAATGCCGAGCAGAAGCGAAGCCAGAAATGGACCGGTAATTGAGGAGGAGCCGCCGACGGTGACCACGATCAGGAAGTAGATCATGAATTTCAGCGGGAAGTACGGATCAAGCCCGAGAATCTCCGCGCTCAGCGCGCCGCCGAGGCCGGCGAGGCCGCAGCCGAACGCAAAGGTGAAGGCGAACACCTGCGGCACGTTGATGCCGAGGCCGCTCGCCGCGCGCGGATCGTCGACGGCGGCGCGCAAACGGCTGCCGAAACGCGTCTTGGCCAGCACGAGCTGAAGCGCGATGGTGAGGAGCCCGCAGATGATGATGATCATCAAGCGGTAGCGGCCGATGCCAACGCCGAACAGGTCGAACTGGCCCTGCAACGCGGCCGGCAGGTTGATGAAGACGCGCGACGAGCCCTGGATGTAGTCGACGGCCGCGACCGACATGAACGTAAGACCAATGGTGAACAGCACCTGGTCGAGATGGCTGCGCGTATAGAGGTGGCGGTAGAGCGTTCGCTCCAGCACGATGCCGATTGCCGCGGCGGAGACGAAGGCGAGCGGCAGTGCGGCGAAGAACGGCCAGCCCTGCTGGTTGACCAGCACGGCGCAGATGTAACCGCCTGCCATTGCAAAGGCGCCATGGGCGAGATTGACGAAATTCATCAGGCCGAGCGTGACCGCGAGCCCGCAGGCGAGCACGAACAGCAGCATGCCGTAGGCAACGCCATCGAACAGGTTGGTGAGGATTGCGGTCATCGGAAGTTGATTGATCCTGGTAGACGCTCGTCATTCCGGGGCAGCGCGTGAGCGCTGAACCCGGAATCTCATTTCAACAACTTCGAGATCCCCCGATGCGCAATTGCGCATCTGAGGTTCGCGCCAAGGCGCGCCCCGGGGTGACGCGCGCCTCGCGCGTCACTTCTTGGTCTTGCCGAGATCCTTGACGGCCTCGAAGGTCTGGAATTCGACGTTGTAAAGCTCGCCGTCGACCTTCTCGACCTTCCGGATGTAGATGTTCTGCACGATGTCGCGGGTCTCGGGATCGATCGAGATCGGACCGCGCGGGCTCTCCCACTTCTGGCCCTTCATGGCCTCGATCAGCTTGGTGCCGTCGGTGTCGCCATTCGTCTTCTTCAGAGCCTCGTAGATCAAATGGATGCCGTCATAGCCGCTCACCGCCATGAAGCCCGGGCGGGTACCGAAGGCCTTCTTGTAGGCCGCGACGAAATCCTTGTTCATCTGCGAGGGATGCGCCGCAGAGTAGAGATGCGCGGTCACGGTGCCGAGCACGGCATCGCCCATGTTGTTGAGGAGATCGTCGTCGGTGACGTCGCCCGGCCCGATCACCTTGATTCCGGCCTTGTCGAGTCCACGTTCGGCATACTGCTTCATGAAGTTGCCGCCCTGGCCGGCCGGCACGAACACGAAGATCGCGTCGGGTTTTGCGTCCTTCATGCGCTGGAGGAATGGCGCGAAGTCGGGGTTGGCGAGCGGCACCTTGACCTCTTCGACCACCTCGCCGCCGCCGGCGACAAAGTGCTCCTTGAAGAAGTTGAGCGCGTCATTGCCCGGCGCGTAGTCCGAGGTCAGCGTCGCCACCTTCTTGATGCCGTTCTTCACCGCCCAGTCGCCGATGATCGTCGAGGACTGCGCCAGCGTGAAGCTGGTGCGCACGATGTAGGGCGAGCGCTCGGTGATGATCGAGGTGCCGGCCGCCATCACGACTTCCGGAATCTTGGCCTGGGTGGCGAGCGGCGCAGCGGCAAGCGCCGCCGGCGTCACGCCGAAACCGGCGATGAAATTGACCTTGTCGTTGACGATCAGTTCCTGCGCGGCCGTCTTGGTCTTGTCGGGAATCGCGGCGTCGTCCTTGACGACGATCTCGACCTTCTTGCCGGCGACGGTGTCGCCCTTCTGCTGCATGTAGAGCTTGATCGCGTTCTCGATCTGCTTGCCGGTCGAGGCCTGGCCGCCGGTCATCGGCAGGATCAGGCCGACCTTCACGGTATCTTCAGCCCTGGCGGCCGTGGCGGCCACGAGGCCTGCGACGGCCGCGAGCGTGGCGACCCATGACAATCTGCGACGTCCGAACATCAAAATGTCCCTCCCCTTCTTCCTTCTCTTGCGCCCTGAACCGAGTACCCGGCTCTTGCCTCACCATAACTCAGACCGGACCATGTGGCGGGGGCCACAAGGCGTCTTTCGCGCCCCTGTTGTCAATCGAACGTTCGGCGCAAGCCGGACGATGCGACCCGGGACAACACGGCCCGATTTCCACGGTATTTGTTACCAGTTATTGGTCTTTCGACGATTTGTACGCTTGTACAAATAAAATGGTCTTGTCAACGAAAAACCCCGTCGCTGCGACAGCCAATTTGTCGCGAACTGGGGCCGACACTCTAAGAAGCCCCGCCGCGGCGTGGATGGAGAATTGCGCCTTTCATTTGCAGAATTTGAACACGCCGATACGCTTTACAGTTCAGCTTCAGTGAATACGCTATGTATACATACCAGCTGGGAAGGACGCTTCAAGAGCCGAATTATCGTACCAAAATACCATTTCTGTATACAGATGAAACAGGTCTTCGAATAAGCCAATTTTACCTGTTGAAGCGCTAGAGTCCGCCGCTGGCGCCATCCGGCGTCCCGTCACCGCGCCTGATCCGGCATCGCCTTAGAAGATACCCATGCGTTTCCACTCGCTTTCGATTGCTGCCGCAGCCGCCCTGCTGGCTTCCGGCCTTGCAGGCTGCGGCACCGTCAACGAGAAGCTTTCCGCTGGGATGGGCGACTACGTTCCGCACTGGGCCGGCGGCCTGCCGGCCGACGCACCTCCGCGCCCTGGCACGCCGCAATACGACGCCTGGATGAAGGAGCGTGAACGCAAGCGGATGATGCCGGCTGCGGATCGCGAAAAGGAAGAGCAGGCGCAGAAAGGCGCCACGGGCTCCACGTCCAGCGACGCGGTGCATTGAGCCGCAAATCGTCATTCCGGGGCGATGCGTCAGCATCGAACCAGGAATCTCGAGGTTCCGGGTTCGCGCTTCGCGCGCCCCGGAACGACGGCCGACTAATCCACGAACACAACGGTCTTGCGGCCGTTGAGGATGACGCGGTCGTCGAGATGGTAGCGGATCGCGCGCGCAAGCACGCGCCTTTCGATGTCGCGGCCTTTGCGGACGAGATCCTCGGGCGTGTCGCGATGACTGATGCGCTCGACGTCCTGGTCGATGATCGGTCCCTCGTCGAGGTCGCGCGTGACGTAATGCGCGGTCGCGCCGATCAGCTTGACGCCGCGCTCATGCGCCTGGTGATAGGGTTTCGCGCCCTTGAAACCCGGCAGGAACGAGTGGTGGATGTTGATGCAGCGGCCGGAGAGTTTTGCCGAGAGATCGTCCGACAGGATCTGCATGTAGCGGGCGAGCACCACGAGATCGGTCGCGGTCTTGGCGACGAGTTCGAGGATCTGCGCCTCCTGCTCGCGCTTGGTCTCCCTGGTGATCGGCAGATGGTGGAACGGGATGCCGCCGAAATCGAGCCCGGCATAGACCTCGCGCGGATGGTTGGAGACGATCGCTGCGAGCGTCATCGGCAATTCGCCGGTGCGCCAGCGATAGAGGATGTCGACCAGGCAGTGGTCGGACTTCGACACCAGCAGCATCACGCGGCGATGCGCGGCGCGGTCGCGCATCTGCCACTCCATGCCGAAGCGCTCCGCGATCGCGGCGAAACCGGTCTGCAAGGCCGACAGCTCGACGGCGAGATCGGCCGCCGTGAACACCACCCGCATGAAGAAATTCTTGGTCTCGATGTCGTCGAACTGCTGGGCGTCGAGAATGTTCTGTCCGTTATGGGCAAGGAAAGTCGACACCGCCGAGACGATGCCGGGGCGATCCGGACAGGAGAGCGTCAGAACATATTGCTGGTCGGGCATGAGCGTTGATGAAGGTTTGGGCAAATGAAGCGGAACAGGCCGATTTGCGTCCTGCTCTATCACCGGAGCCGGCCTTGCGCCAATCCCAAGACCGGAGTCAGGATGAACGTAACATTGCAATTCCAAACTGAGGCCCGACCATGGACCGGCTGAACGGCTACCGCATCCTGATCCTGGAAACGCGCGAGGAGGCCCAATTCTCCAAGCTTCTCGCCGAACAGGGCGCCGATGTCGTGCAATGCCCGATGTTCGCCATTCACGATGCGCCGGATCCCGCGCCGGTCGAGGCCTGGATCCGACGCTGTATCGACAGGCCGTTCGACGACCTCGTGCTGATGACCGGCGAAGGCCTGCGGCGGATGATGAAGCTCGCGCGCGAGCGTGGGATCGACCAGGCGCTTGTCGAGGCGCTTGCCAAATCGCGAAAATTCACTCGCGGACCGAAGCCTGGACGTGCCCTGCGCGAGATTGGGCTGGATTCGCAGCAGACCACGGAGAAGCCGACCACCGAGGGCGTGATCGAGATGCTGGCGAAGATCGACCTCGGGCGGCATCGCCTCGGCCTGCAGCTCTATCCTGACAAGGATCACAGCGCGCTGATCGGCTCGCTCGAGGCGCAGGGTGCTGAAGTCGATACCGTGTTGCCTTACGTCTACGATCCAAAGGCGGCGGATGCGAATATCGTCACTGCGATCGACGAGATGGCGGAAGGGCGGATCGACGCCATCGCACTCACCAATCTTGGCCAGGTCCGCCGCTTGATCGAAGCCGCGAAGGCGCATGGCAGCGAGGCGCGCCTGCGCGCAGGGTTCGAGCGGACGCTGATCGCGTCGGTGGGCCCGGCTGTCTCCGGCGAGCTCGCGGCCCACGGCTTGCGCACCGACGTCGCGCCGGTGGAAGACCACTATTTCATGCGCCCGCTGATCTCGGCGATGGCGGCGGCGCTCGCAGAGAAACGGTCGAAAGCGACGGGTTAATCGTCAGACGCCTAGCCTGCCACCTGTGAGGCGGCCGACATCAACTCCTGTGGGTTCGGCGCTCCGAACATGCGCTGGCCGCCGTCAGGCACCTCGGTAAACGTCCAACGCACGATCCCCTGTCGATCGAGCAGGAACTGGCCGAACAGCTGGCCCGTGCCGGCCGCGGCCATGCGCTGATCGGCTTCGGTCATCTCGTAGCCGTCCTTGTTGTTGAGGTACTCCGCGGCCGCCGGCCGGTTCATCGGGCCGGGCAATTCGCCGGGCATATTGACTGGCATGCTCAGAACCACGTCCATGCCCACCTTGCGCGGCCACTCGGTCTCGTTCTGCGTGAACTCGACATTGGGCAGGCCAAACGCGCGGTGCGAGACCCGCTCGGGGTCCGACGCGGCAAGAAGGTTGGGCAACGGATGGTAGCGGAAGTAGAGCCGCGCGCGTTCGATCGGCGTATTGACGACCGTGAGGCTTTCGACGCCCTTCTCGCGCAGGGCTGCGTCAAGCTGCGCCTGTGCGGCGATATGGCGCCGGCAGAACGGGCAGTGCAGGCCTCGAAACAGGCCGACCAAGATCGGACTATGCCCGCGGAAATCTTCGAGCGCGACCTTTCCTTCGCGCGTGATGGCGTCCAGCACGACGTTCGGTGCGCGATCGCCGGGCTGAAGTGGTCCATCGACATGGCGGTCTGACATGGTTGAACTCCCTCACATTGGCTAGTCCAGAAATGGCAGTACGATCAGCCCTGCGGGATCGAGCCCGTGCCGGGCGCAGACATCTTGGGCCAGCGCGAAATACCGCTCGGCCTCGGGCATGTCGCCTCGATCAAGGTTCAGTGTCGCAAGACCATCATAGCACGGAAAGAGCTGCTGCGGCTCGCCGGTCTCGCTCGCCACCTCGATTGCCTCATTGTAGCAGCGGGCAGCCAGGTCGGGGCGGAAATGGCACTGATGGATTTGCCCGAGCACGATCAAGGGCACCGGGAGATGCTCGCGCTGATCGAGTGCACGGTCGATCTCGATCGCCTTCTCGGCAGCCGGCACCCCCTCCTCGGAACATTTGTCCGTGAAGGTGCAACAGGCGACGGCATAATTGGCAAACAGGCGCGCCTGGAAGCCGAGATCGCCGATGCGACGCGCGACATCGAGGCCGCGCCGGCAAACCTCCATGGCTTGCGCCGGGTCGACAGTGGTGTAGAGCACGCCAAGATTGGTGTAGCTGCGACAGGCCACGTTGAGATGGCCGGCGGCCTCGGCGGCTGCGACACTTTGCTCCACCTCGCGCACCGCCTCCTGGTGTCGTCCAAGCCGCGCCAGTGCAACCCCCTTGGTGTTGAGAGCCTCGGCAATGGCCCGCGCTGCCTCGGCTTGCTTGTCCGCGTCCGCCGGCGCGGATCGGGCGTAGCCAAGCGCCTCGTCGGCCCATCTCGCGGCAGCTACGTGGTCACCCATGCGAAACGCGAGACGGCCGCGCTCCTGCAGGAGGTGCGCCCACTCGATTGGCGCCTCGGTCCCTCCAAGCAGTTCAGCCGCCTCTGCGTAGTGCGTTTCTGCCTTGGTCCGCTTGCCGGCGTCCCACAACATCCGGCCAAGCTTGCGAAGAATGCGCGCTTCGCCGATGCGGTCCCCTGCGGCCCGGTGACCTTCCAGCGCGCTCTGGTAGTGCTCCTCGGCGGTGTTTCGACGGCCGGCCGCGCCACAGAGGTCCGCGATCCGCTCGTACAGGGCCAGGCGTTCCGGTTCGCCTTCGCCGCCGGTCAACAGTACGGCGAGGGCCTGCTGGTAGAGACGGATGGCATCGTCATTGGCATAGGTCGCGCGAGCGCGATCGCCGGCTGCCCGCAGATAGCGAGCACCTTTCGGCTTGCTCGCGCTCAGGCTGAAGTGGTGCCCGAGCAGGACGAGGTCTTCGAGCCGCTCTGGCTCGTTGCCGTAGAGACGCTCCAGAGCGGCACCAATCCGCGCGTGGAGCTCGATCCGGCGCTGCAAGAGCAGGTTCTGATAGATCACGTCCTGAAGCATGGTTTGCGTGAAGCGGTAGGATCGCAGCGAAATGGAGTTCGAGCCTGCGACCTCCTCGACGAGCTCGGCGTCGCACAGAAGCTCGAGCCCCACCTCTACCTTTGCCCGATCGGTCGCCGTCGCACCGAGGAGAGCCGCATCGAAGCGCGGGCCGATCACCGCGGCCTCCTGGGCCAGCCGGCGCACCTCATGCGGCAGCCGGTCCAGGCGCGCCAGCAACAGCGCCTGAATGCTTGCCGGAATATCGGCGGCGGCTTCATCCGATTTGATCCGCCACTGCGAGCCGTCGCGCTCCAGGGCGCCGGCTTCAATGAGACCGCGGATGATCTCCTCAAAGAAGAGTGGATTGCCGCTCGCACGCTCGAGGATTCGACTGAACAGACGCCCCGGCGGTTCGCGCCAACCCTGACTGAAATAGGCCGCGAGCAGCTTTTGTCCGTCGGCGTCACCAAGCGGAGGCAGCCGAAGGGTTGTGTGGCTGATCCGACCCGAACCGAACTGATCCAGCTCCAGCATTGGCCGATGCGTGAACAACAGCATCAGCCGCGTACGCTCCAGCCGGTCCATCAGGAACCGCAGCGCTTCGAGAGACACGGCATCGGCCCAGTGCAGATCTTCAACAATGATCAGAAGCGGCGACAAGGCCAGACGCCGTTCGAAGACGGTGCGAATCGCAAAGAATATCTGCCGCCGGAGCTGTTCGGGCTCGACGTGCTGCAACACGGCGTCGGGGTCGCCGAGGCCGAGAACGTGGAAATAGAGCGGCATCAATCGCTCTGCCTCATCAGTCGCAAGGCCAAGCTCCGACAGCGCGGCAGCCAGCCTGGCCTCGGTCTCCGCGGCGCTGGCCTTCTGCGCGATGCCATAGGCGCTGCGCAGCACCGCCGCGAGCGTGCCGTAGGATTGTTCACCCAATGGCGAGCAGACAGCCTGCCGGATCGCCACATCTGCGAAGCGATCCTCATCGCGGATACGGGCGACGAATTCGTTCACCAGGCGCGTTTTCCCGATTCCGGCTTCGCCGACCAGCCGCACCAGTTGAGCCGCGCCGCCGCACGCACGATCAAGGCTGCCGATCACGCGGGCAAGCTCGGCGTCGCGCCCGATCAGGGGCGCGCTGAGGCCCAGCGTGTCGAGGCCTCTCGCCGCACGGGGCGTTTCGAGCGCCCCCTTCAAACGATGGACCAGGACGCTGCCCATCTTGCCCTTGAGCGAGACCTCGCCAAGCGAGTCATAGGAGAAAGCATGCCGCGTCAGCCGGTGGGTCAACGGCCCGACCAGGACCTCGCCCGGAGGAGCCATCGACTGCAATCGCTGTGCGGTATTTACCGTGTCGCCGGTCACCGAATAGGATTTGGCAACACCCACACCCAGCCCTCCCGCAACGACGTGCCCGGTGTTGATGCCGACATGGAGCAGCAGCGGTGAACCGGCATACGCCTTCGCGCGTTCGCTGAGGCGCGCCGTCCGGCTGATCATGTCCAGGGCGGCGCGGATCGCCCGCTCCGGGTCGTCCTCGTGCGCGGCCGGCGCACCAAAAAGAGCAAGCAGCGCATCGCCGATGAATTTGTCCACGAAGCCGCCAAAGCCCTGCACGGCGGCCGTCAGCTCCTCGAATAGTTCGTTCTGAAGCGTCTGCATGACCTCGGGGTCGAGCCGCTCGGTCATCGTAGTGAAGCCGCTGAGGTCGGCAAACAGCACGGTGATGGTACGACGGTTTGCCTCGCCATCGATTTTGTCCGACTGCGGTCGAGACGCGTGTTGAGCCTCGACCATCGGCGCGAGCGGCGGCGAGGAGGACCTGATCGGGATTGTCGTCGGGCTCGTCCGAACCGATGCCTGCCCGCCGCCTTTGGAAGCCTCACAGACGGGAATGCCGCATTTCGGGCAGTATGCGAAATCCGGCGCGCATGGAAAGCCGCAGCCAGGGCACGCGATCGGCTGCTTCGTGCCGCACTTCGGGCAGAACGCAAAGCCGCTCTGAACCTCGTACTCGCAACCCGAGCACTTCATGGCCCAAGACCTTTTCGTAGCCCAAGACCTCGCGGAAGCCACGATGGCGCGATCAGCAGGCCCGACCGAATGGGCCCAGGGATGCGACCAGAATGGGCTCGACGCGCCGGAAGAGCAAGCGGCGGCTCGTCTGCTCATCCACGTAAACAGGTGGGACAGCGAGGCCGTGCTGCGGGTGCACTGGCGGACCGAAGGCGACTGCTGTGCGCTACCCCGCACAAAACTGCACTCTTCAATCTGCAGCGATTCTATTCAACAGGCGGAAGTCCCGGGGAGCGCGGCTCATCGCGAATCGTCGGCGAGCATGGCGGCATGCGGTAGCGTCAATTGACACGAGTATCGCCCGCACTACGCTGACGAAAGAACCAATAATAAGGGCAGGGAATCGCCGTGAAACCCGTCATCGCATCTTGAGCACACCTAAACGACCTTCCGCGCTCGCGCCGTTCCGCATCCGCAACTATCGCTTTCAATGGCCATCCGATCTCCTCACCTCGTGGGCGTTCGAGGTGGAGACGCTGGTGCTCGGCTGGTACATCATGGTGGAGACCGGCTCGGTTCTGCTGCTTACCATCCTGGCATCGCTGCAATATGTCGGGACACTCATTGCGCCGGTGTTCGGGATGATCGGAGACCGCATCGGTCACCGGGACCTTCTCATCGCCATGCGTCTTGCCTATACGGCACTGTCCTCGACCATCATGGCGCTGGCCCTCACCGGCCATCTGGCGCCGCTCAATGTGATGATCATCGTCGCGGTCATGGGCCTGATCCGCCCTTCGGACCTCGGCATGCGCGGCGCGCTGCTCGCCAGCATCATGCCGGCCGAACAACTGGTTGGTGCAATCAGCCTGTCGCGCACGACCCAGGATAGCGCGCGCATCGCCGGTGCCTTGACCGGCGCCGGACTGTTCGCCGCGCTTGGCATCGGCCTCGTGTATGTGGCGACCGCCTGCCTCTATCTCGTGGCCGCGATCCTGATGCTCTGCCTGACCCGGCCGGCAAAGTCCTCTGCCGCAAGCCATCGCCCGGCGGACGGCCGCGCCGGCACGAGATTGCTGCGCGACCTGAAGGAAGGCATCGTTTATGCCTGGAACGGCCCCGGGATGAGAGCGGCGCTCTGCGTCGCATTTTTGGCCAATCTCACGGCATTTCCGCTGACGAGCGGGCTGTTACCTTTCGTCGCGCGCGATATCTTTCATACTGACCAGACCGGTCTCGGCTATCTGTCGGCGAGTTTTGCCGTGGGCTCGCTGACAGGTTCGATCGCACTCAGCCTTATGAGCGGCTTGCGGATCGCCCGGCTTCTGATCGGCGCGACGCTCGCCTGGTACGCGATGCTGCTGGTGTTCGTCGGAATGAGGACCATGCCGGTCGCCATGGCCTGCCTCGTGCTCGCCGGCATCGCGCAGAGCATGTCGATGATATCAGCCGCCGTGATCCTGATGCGCGCGGCGAGCGCGCACCTCCGGGGCCGCGTCATGGGGGTGCGCATGATGGTGATCTACGGCTTGCCGCTCGGGCTGCTTGCGGCGGGCAGCCTGATCGACCGCATCGGCTATTCGGCGACAGGTTCGCTGTATGCGATCTCTGGCTTCATCGCGATGGTGGCGATTGCAGTGCGCTGGCGCGCCGATCTGTGGCCGGCACACGCGCCAGCCAATGCGCGATGATGGATTGGCGCCCTAAACCCTAATCCCCATATCCGCGCAGCCGCTCGACATCGAGGATGGTGACGCCGCCATATTCGAGCCGCAGCAGCCCCTCCTTCTCGAGCCGGTTCAGCGCGCGGTTCGCGTTCTGCCGCGACATGCCGGAGAGTGCGCCGATCTCCTCCTGCGTGATCTCCAGATGCGTCTTGGAATCCGGATAGAGGATCGGATTGAACAGCGAGGCGATGCTACGGGCAAGGCGCGCTGTGGCGTCCAGCGTGCGGTTGACCTCGAGCATGCCGATGAACTGGCCGAGCCGCTCGTTGAGCTGGCGCACCAGGAAGCGGTTGAAGCCGACGCTGTTCTCGAACAGCCACAGGAAGGCGCTGCGCTCCATCAGAGCGAGACGGCTGTCGCGGAGCGCAACCACGTCGTAGCGCCGCGGCTCGTTCTTGAGCACGCTGCCCTCGCCGAACCAGGCTCCCGCGGTGAGACCTGCGAGGCTCGTCTCCTTGCCGTCGCGCGAAACCCCGCCCATCCGGGCGAGGCCACTGACCACGCCGGCCCAATAGTCGAACTTGTCGCCGCGCATGAAGACAGTCTCGCCGTTGGCGTAGGATTTTTCGACGATCCCGGCGCGGGCGACCTCAATCTCGCGCGTCGTGAGTTCGCGCGACCAGGCGGCGACGCGCTTCAATTGATCCTCTGAAATCATGATCCCGAAGCCAACCGCACCGTAACGCCACCCCGCCTGATTGCTGCATCGCAGCAAACTCGCCTCATTCGCCCTGCGGCGAAAGAAGCAAGCCCCGCCCCCGCGAAAAACTTTGCCGACGAATTGTCAGGCACAAGACATTTCAAGATAGCGCTTTACCCTATTGAGGACCACCTCGCGCGATGCGGCTTTTGTTCCCAATGGGGACAGCGCCGGCCGCGTGATCGGACCGGGACCATCGGCTGCATGGCCTCGCCCGAACGGCCGATATAGGATCAGCCCAAGGAAATGGACGAAAGAGCGCCAAAGCGCCGTCGCCGGGGAGGGAATTATTGGTGGCAACCAATCTTGAAGTGCGCGGCGTGTCCTTGCGGTTCGGCGGCGTCCGCGCGCTGACCGACGTCAGCTTTTCCATCAAGGACGGCGAGCTGTTCTCGATCATCGGCCCCAACGGCGCAGGCAAGACCTCGATCGTGAACTGTATTTCCGGTCGCTACAAGCCGACGGAAGGCCAGCTCTTCTACCAGGACCGCGACATCACCGGATTGACGCCAAACGCCCGCGCCTCGCTCGGCATCGGCCGCACATTCCAGAATCTGGCGCTGTTCCACCATATGAGCGTGCTCGACAACATCATGGTTGGCCGCCATCACCTGCTGAAGAACAATTTCATCACGGGCTCGCTGTACTGGCTGACCGGCGCGCGCAAGGAGGAGCTCGCGCACCGCCGCAAGGTCGAGGAGATCATCGACTTCCTCGACCTGCAATCGGTTCGAAAAGCGCAAGCCGGCACCCTGCCCTACGGCCTGCGCAAGCGCGTCGAGCTGGCGCGCGCCATGGCGCTGGAGCCGCGCCTCATTCTCCTCGACGAGCCGATGGCCGGCATGAACTTCGAGGAGAAGGAGGACATGGCCCGCTACATCGTCGATCTCAACGAGGAGTTCGGGATGACGGTGGTGATGATCGAGCACGACATGGGCGTAGTGATGGATATTTCCCACCGCGTCATGGTGCTGGATTTCGGCCGCAAGATCGCCGAGGGCGATCCGGCGGCGGTGCTGGCCGATCCCCACGTCAAGCGCGCCTATCTCGGCGAAGAGGACGACGTGCTGGTCGATCCCGACGACAAGCCCGCTGCCCCGGAGTGCGCGGCATGATGGATTATGCGGGGCGCGTCGCGCAGGCCGACACCTATCCGAAACTGCTACGGCTGAATGCGAAGGAGCACGGCAGCGAGGTCGCGCTTCGCGAAAAGGATTTTGGGCTCTGGCGTCTTTTCACCTGGAGCGACTACCAGAGGCGGGTGCGCGATTTCGCGCTCGGCCTCGTTGAACTCGGCCTCGGCCGCGGCGACGTCATCGGTATCATCGGCGACAACCGGCCCGACTGGGTCGCGGCGGAAGTGGCTACCCATGCCATCGGCGGTCTGAGCCTCGGGCTCTATCGCGACGTGCTGGATGAGGAGGCCTCCTATCTCCTCACCTATGGCGAAGCGCAGCTCGTCTTCGCCGAGGACGAGGAGCAGGTCGACAAGCTTTTGGGGCTCGCCGACCGCGTGCCGAAACTGAAGCACATCATCTATTCCGATCCGCGCGGCATGCGGAAATATGATGATCCGCGGCTAATGCCGGCCGAGAAGCTCGCCGAGCTCGGCCGTGCGCGCGCCGCGCGCGAGCCGGAGCTTTACGACAGGCTGGTGGATGCGACCAGGGGCGAGGACGTCGCGATCCTCTGCACCACGTCGGGCACCACCTCGCATCCCAAGCTTGCGATGCTCGCCGCCGGCCGCGTGCTCGGCCACTGCGCGACCTACCTCGCCTTCGATCCGAAGGGACCGGACGACGAATACGTCTCGGTGTTGCCTCTGCCCTGGATCATGGAGCAGGTGTATGTGCTCGGCAAAGGCCTGCTCTGCCGGATGAAGATCAACTTCGTTGAAGAGCCCGACACCATGATGAACGATCTGCGCGAGATCGCGCCGACGTTCGTTCTCTTCGCGCCACGCGTATGGGAATCGATCGCCGCCGATGTCCGGGCCAAGGTGATGGACGCGACGCCGTTCAAGCAGCGGCTGTTCGATCTTGGCATGAAGACCGGGCTTGCGGCGCTCGCGCAAGGCAAGCATTCGAGCCTCGCCGACATGATCCTGTTCCGCGCCCTGCGCGACCGTCTCGGATTCACGCGGCTGCGCTCGGCTGCGACCGGCGGCGCGGCGCTTGGGCCTGATACCTTCAAGTTTTTCCAGGCGATGGGCGTGCCGCTGCGCACGCTCTACGGCCAGACCGAGCTCCTGGGCGCCTACACGCTGCATCCCGAGGGCAAGGTCGACCCTGACACCACGGGCGTGGCGATGGCCGACGATATCGAGATCCGCATCGACAATGCCGACATCCATGGTGTCGGCGAGATCGTGGTGCGGCATCCCAACATGTTCTTAGGATATTACAAGAACCCCGAGGCAAGCGTCGCCGACATCAGGGATGGCTGGATGCTCTCGGGCGATGCCGGCTATTTCAACGATAGCAAGCAGCTGGTCGTCATCGACCGCATCAAGGACCTCGCAGAGACTTCGCGCGGCGAACGCTTCTCGCCGCAATTCATCGAGAACAAGCTGAAGTTCTCACCCTATATCGCGGAAGCCGTAGTGTTGGGTGCGGGCCGCGACGCGCTCGCAGCCATGATCTGCATCCGCTACTCCATCATCTCGAAATGGGCGGAGAAGAACCGCCTCTCCTTCACGACCTACAGCGACCTCGCCTCGCGGCCGGAGGTCTATGCGCTGCTCCAGAAGGAAGTCGAGACCGTGAACGCGACGCTGCCGCCGGCGCAGCGCATCTCGCGCTTCCTCCTGCTCTACAAGGAGCTGGATGCCGACGACGGCGAGCTCACCCGCACCCGAAAGGTGCGCCGCGGCGTCATCAACGAGAAATACGCAGATATCATCGACGCCATCTACCGGGGCGACGCCAACATCCCCGTCGACACCGTGATCCGCTTCCAGGACGGCACCACGCAGAGGGTGCGCACGAGCTTGCGGGTGGTGGACCTGAGCGCCGACGCGCATATGGCGGAGGCGGCGGAGTGAGTCTTTCGCAAGCAACGAGCACGATGCACCTTATTGTGCCCTTTCCCCTTGTGGGAGAGGGCAGCTCCACCCTCAGCCGCAAGCTCGTAGGGGTGAGGGGTCCTGTCTCCACACCTTCAATGCGGAGGCAACCCCTCACCCGGCTTCGCTTCGCGAAGCCACCCTCTCCCGCAAGGGAAGAGGGTGCACCGCCAACGCTTCTGCATTTTGCGCGGAAATCGACATGAATACCGCATTCCTCATCCAGCTCCTGGTCAACGGCCTCGTGGTCGGAACGCTCTATGGCGTGGTCGCGATGTCGTTTGTGCTGATCTACAAGGCGACGCAGGTCGTCAACTTCGCGCAAGGTGAATTGCTGCTGGTCGGCGCCTGGGTGTGCTGGGCGCTGCTGGCGAAATACCAGGTGCCGTTCTGGATCGGCATGCCAATGACGCTCGTCTTCATGTTCGTGTTCGGCATTGCGATCCAGGTCCTGATCCTGAGGCCCATGATCGGCGAGCCGATCATCTCGGTGATCATGGTCACCATCGGCCTCTCGACGGTCTTCCAGGCCGCGCTGAAGTGGATGTTCGGCGTCAACCCGCAGCCGTTCCCGCGCGTATTCGAGAGCCAGTCGGTGAACCTGCTCGGGCTGCAGATCCAGACCGTCTACATCATGAGCCTAGTGGTGTCGGTGGCAATGATGATCGGCATGGCCTGGTTCTTCCGGGCCTCGAAATACGGGCTTGCGATGCGGGCCACCGCGTTCAATCAGCAAGTGGCGCAGTCGCTCGGCATTTCCGTCAAAAGCGTGTTCGCGATGGCCTGGGCGATCTCGGCGACGGTGTCGGCGGTCGCGGGCGTCGTCGTCGCCGTGGTGAATGGCGTGTCGTCGGGGCTCGCCGCGTACGGCATCAAGGTGTTTCCGGCGGCGATCCTCGGCGGGCTCGACTCCGTCGGCGGCGCCGTGCTCGGCGGCATCATCATCGGGCTTCTCGAGAACATCGCGCAATATGTCGACAGCCAGTATCTGCACTGGGGCAATCTCTACGAGATCGCACCGTTCTACGTCCTCATCATCGTGCTGATGATCAAGCCCTACGGCCTGTTCGGCACCCACGACATCGAGCGGATTTGACCATGGCTGGCCCTGCCCTCATCCCTGCTGGTGATTTCCGCACCACCTACGCGGCCGACACCACGATCTTCCCGACCAGGACCAGCCGCAACTTTGCGATTGCCGGCGTGCTGCTGCTTTGCCTGGCGCCGCAATTCTTCAGCGGATATTGGCTGAGCATCCTGATCCAGATCGGCATCTTCTCGATCGCTGCACTCGGCTTGAACATCCTGGTCGGCTTCACCGGCCAGATCTCGATCGGCCATGCTGCCTTCTTCCTGCTCGGCGCCTTCACCTCGGCCTATATCTCCAACAACGCACCGATCCCGGTGTTCTTCGCCATCCCGCTCGCCGGCATCGTCACCGCGCTCGTCGGCCTGGTCTTCGGTATTCCCGCGGCACGGCTGAAGGGGCTCTATCTCGTCATCGCGACGCTCGCGGCGCAATACATCCTGCTCGACTTCTTCTCGCGCGCAGAATGGTTCTCCGGCGGCTCGGTGCCGGCCAGCGCCGAGCCGTTTTCGATCTTCGGCTATGCGCTGCGCGGCGATAAGCAGTATTTCTACGTCGTGCTGGCCTACGTGCTCGCAAGCTACGTCCTCGTCACCAATCTGATGCGCACGCGCGACGGCAGAGCGCTGGTCGCGATCCGCGACCATTATCTCTCCGCGGAGATCATGGGGATCAACCTGACGAAGTACCGCACGCTGTCGTTCGGGCTCGCCGCCTTTTTCGCCGGCATCGCCGGCGCGCTCTACGCGCATTACCAGCTCGTGGTCTCGCAGGAAGGCTTTGGCATCGAGCGGTCAATCCTGTTCCTCGCCATGATCATTATCGGCGGCACCGGCTCGATCATGGGCACGCTGATGGGAACGGCCTTCGTGGTGCTGCTGCCGGAATCGATGGAATGGCTCAGCCTGCAATTGAAGGGCGGCGCGATCGATCACGCGCTGTCGCTCAATACCAACATCACCTTCCTGCGCGAGATCGCGATCGGGCTCATCATCATCGCATTCCTGATGTTCGAGCCGGACGGGCTCGCGCATCGCTGGCGGCAGATCAAGGCTTACTGGAAACTCTACCCGTTCTCGCATTGAGCGCGGGCCATCTAAACGAAAAACAGGAGGAACCAACCCATGAAGATCAAAGCCCTTTTGAGCACCGCATCGCTTGCGCTGCTGATCGGCGCCGTAGCCGGGCCGGCACATGCGCAGATCGCGATCGGCCATCTCGCCGACTATTCCGGCGCCACTTCCGACGTGGGAACGCCCTACGGCCAGGCCGTAGTGGATACCTTCGCCTGGATCAACAAGAATGGCGGCATCGGCGGCAAGCAGCTCAATGTCGACAGCAATGATTACGGCTACCAGGTGCCGCGCGCGGTCGCGCTTTACAAGAAGTGGTCCGGCGGCGAGAAGGTCGCGGCGATCATGGGCTGGGGCACCGCGGACACCGAAGCGCTGACGACCTTCGTCGCGCAGGACAAGATCCCCTATATGTCCGGCTCCTACGCCGCAGCACTCACCGATCCCGAGGGCAGCAGCGGCAAGGCGAAGGCCGCGCCGTATAATTTCTTCTATGGCCCGAGCTATTCCGATGCCATGCGCGCGATGCTGACCTGGGCGGCCGAAGACTGGAAGGCCAAGGGCAAGAGCGGCAAGCCCAAATTCGTGCACATGGGCGGCAACCATCCCTACCCGAACGCACCGAAGGCCGCCGGCGAGGCACTCGCGACCGAGCTCGGTTTCGAGGTGCTGCCGCCGATCGTGTTTGCGTTGACGCCCGGCGACTACAGCGCGCAATGCCTGAGCCTGAAGAGCAGCGGCGCCAACTACGCCTATCTCGGCAATACGGCTGCCTCGAATATCTCCGTGCTGAAGGCCTGCAAGACCGCGGGCGTCGACGTGCAGTTCCTTGGCAACGTCTGGGGCATGGACGAGAACGCTGCCAAGACGGCCGGCGATGCGGCGGACGGCGTGATCTTCCCGCTGCGTACCGCAGTGAGCTGGGGCGGTAACGCACCGGGCATGAAGACGGTGATGGAGATCTCGAAGATGTCCGATCCGACCGGTAAGGTCTATCGCCCCGTGCACTACGTCGCCGCCGTTTGCAGCGCGCTCTACACCAAGGAAGCGCTCGACTGGGCGGTCAAGAACGGCGGCGCCACCGGCGAGAACGTCGCCAAGGGCTTCTACCAGAAGAAGGACTGGGTGCCGGCGGGAATGGAAGGCGTCTGCAATCCCTCGACCTGGACCGACAAGGACCATCGCGGCACGCTCAAGGTCGATCTCTATCGCACCAAGATCACGGGCGCGACCGATGGCGACCTCAATGATCTCATGAGCAAGGGCGTGATCAAGCTCGAGAAGGTCAAGACGGTCGAGCTGCCGCGCAAGCCGGAATGGCTGGGGTGGTGAGGTAGGAACGAGCGTACCAACTATTCGCCGCGTCATCCCCCGCGAAAGCGGGGGATCCGCAGCTTTCTCCCGTCGTTCCGGGGCAATGCAAAGCATTGAACCCGGAACCTTCGAGATTCCGGACTCGCCTCTTCGAGGCGCCGCGGAATGACGAACCAAGAGAACGAGAGTAACTGACCATGAGTGAAGTGACTCATATCGAGCGCCCCAATCCAAGCGTCGTTCCCACGCCGCCGCTGCTCAGCGTGCGCAACATCGAGGTCGTCTATGACGACGTCATCCTGGTGCTACGGGGCTTGAGCCTCGAAGTGCCCAAGGGCGCGATCGTGGCGCTGCTGGGCGCCAACGGCGCCGGCAAGTCGACGACGCTGAAGGCAATCTCCGGCCTGCTCAAGACCGAGGACGGCGAGGTCACGCGCGGCGAGATCATGTTCGACGGCGCCCGCATCAACGGCATCGACCCCGACAAGATCGTCCGCCGCGGCATCTTCCAGGTGATGGAGGGGCGGCGCATCGTCGCCGACATGACGTCGCTGGAGAACCTCAAGCTCGGCGCCTTCACCCGCAGCGACCGCGAGATCGATGCCGACCTCGACATGGTCTTCAACTATTTCCCACGCCTGAAGGAGCGCACGGGCCTCGCCGGCTATCTCTCCGGCGGCGAACAGCAGATGCTCGCGATCGGCCGCGCGCTGATGGCGCGCCCGAAGATGATTTTGATGGACGAGCCGTCGATGGGGTTGTCGCCGCTGCTCGTGAAGGAAGTGTTCGCGATCATCAAGAAGATCAATCGCGACCTCGGCGTCACCATCCTGCTGGTCGAGCAGAACGCACGCGCCGCGCTCTCGGTCGCGAGCCATGGCTACATCATGGAGCAGGGTAAGGTCGTGCTCGACGGCACCGCCGACGATCTGCGCGACAACGAGGACGTCAAGGAATTCTACCTCGGCGGCGCCGGCGACCAACGCAAGAGCTTCAAGAAACTCAAGAGCTTCAAGCGACGCAAGCGCTGGCTATAGCGTTTTCAAGCGAAGTGGGAACCGGTTCGCGTGAAGAAAACGCGTCAAAACAAAAGCGTTTCACCCCAGCACTTGCTCGGCTTCCGTGACCGCGCAGAGAACATGATAGAACGACGACGCAGGAATGGTCTCGACCAGCGAGTTGCCGTCGCGGTCGAACTGATCATACCAGCCGCCCTTCACCGGATGGCTGAGATAGTGCCGTTCCAGCCGCACCAGCGCCGCGAGCGCCTTGTCCGCCGCGCCCGTCTCGCCGGATTCGGCCTGCGCGATCCACGCTTTCGCGATCTCGGTCTGCGGCCACAGCCGCCGCGAATGCCGGCGGATATTGCCGTCGACGTCGGCTTCGTCGATGAGGCAGCCAGTTGCGGTGTCGTAACAGCGCACCGCTGTCTGCAGCAATTCGCCGCGATAGCGGCCCGTCGGGCAGCCCGTGATGCGCTCGAATCCCTTCAACAGCCAGACCCATTCGGCCTGGTGGCCGGGCTCGACACTGACTGGCTCGATTTTGGACCAGTCCTCCTCGAAATATTCGCCGAGCGCGCGCTTCTGTTTGTCGTAGAGATTGGCGAGAAACAACGCGAAGAACTCGCCGGCGCGGTTCTGGAACGACAGGTCATGCGTCGCGTCAAAACACGCGATCATCGACTCGAACAGATGCATGTGTGGATTCTGCCGGCGCGGCATCGCCGTCGGCAGGCTCTCGTGAACACCGCCATGCGGCGAGCGCAAATGCGCGTCGATGAAGGCGAGCAGCGCGTCGATCTCGGCGCGAACCTGCGCGTCCCTGTCCAGCGCATAGACGGTCGCAAGCGCGAGCAGGATGAAAGCGTGGTCGTAGGCATCGCGCTTGCCGTCCAGCACGGTACCTTCCGGCGTCAAGCGATGCACGTAGCCCGGACGGCCGTCCGGCGCCTTGGCGCGCGCCAGCATGTACTCGAGACCCTTCAACGCGATCGCACGGCCGTCCGGATACCAGCCCATCTGTGCCGCCTTGGCATAGCAGTAGATCTGGCGGGCCTGCACCATCACGCGGCGAGGCGCCACACGATCCGCCGTGCCATCCTTGTGCAGCCGGTCGATGAAGCCGCCCGTAGCCCCATCCCAGCCTTCGCCCGACCACAACGGCAGCGCTGCGTCGATCGTTCGCCGCTTCAATCTGGCGACGACATCGGCGGCCTCCTCCGTCGTGATCCCCTGTTCGTCGGCCATTCCACCTTCTCCAGCTCCGGCTGCCGCCCTGATAGCGACGCGCGCGAGGCGGCGCAACGGAAGCGAACCAGTTGAGGACCAGCCATGACCGCCCATTACGACGCCCTTGAGACGCGCGCGCCCGACGAGCGCGAGGCCGAGCTGTTCTCGCGGCTGCCAGGCATCCTGCACCATGCCATGGCCGCACCGGCCTATGCCGAGCGTCTGAAGGGTTTCGAGCCGGCCTCCGTGACCTCGCGGGCGGCGCTGGCGCGGCTGCCGGTGCTGCGCAAGTCGGAACTGCCCGCCCTGCACAGGGCCTCCCAGCCCTTCGGCGGCTTCGTGGCGCACCCGCCCGGGGCATTCGCGCGCCTGTTCACCTCGCCCGGACCGATCTTTGAGCCGGAGGGAACCCAGGCCGACCCCTGGCGCGGGGCGCGGGCATTATTCGCCGCGGGCTTTCGGCCCGGCGACGTCGTGCTCAACACGTTCGGCTACCATCTGACCCCCGGGGGCTTCATTTTCGACGCCTCGGCGCGGGCGCTGGGCTGCGCGGTGATCCCGGCGGGCCCGGGCAACACGGAAGCGCAATTTGAGCTGATCGAGGCCTACCGGCCGATCGGCTATAGCGGCACGCCGGACTTTCTGAAGATCCTGCTCGACGCCGCCGCAAGCGCGGGGCGCGATGTCTCCTCGATCAAGCGCGCGCTGGTGTCGGGCGCCGCGTTTCCGCCCTCGCTCCAGGCCGAGATCAAGGCGCGCGGCATCGACGCCTATCAGGCCTTCGGTACCGCCGATCTCGGCCTCATCGCCTTCGAGACCGAGGCCCGCGAAGGCATGGTCGTCAACGAGGACCTGATCATGGAGATCGTCAAGGCAGGCACCGGCGATCCCGTTGCGCCAGGAGACGTCGGCGAGATCGTGGTGACCTCGCTCGACCCGCATCATCCCTGGATCCGCCTTGCGCTCGGCGACCTCACCGCGGCGCTGCCGGGCAAGAGCTCCTGCGGCCGCAGCAACATGCGCATCAAGGGCTGGATGGGTCGCGCCGACCAGACCACCAAGGTCAAGGGCATGTTCGTCCGCCCCGAGCAGATCGCCGAGATCGGCAAGCGCCATCCCGCGCTCGGGCGCCTGCGTCTCGTCGTCACCCGCGAGCGCGAAACGGATGCGATGACGTTGAAGGCCGAGACGGCGGCAGCAAGCGAGGCGCTCCACGAGGAGATCGCCGCCACGCTACGCGCGGTGACGAAGCTCGGTGGCAATGTCGAGTTGGTGAGCCAGGGCGCACTACCGAACGATGGCAAGGTGATCGCCGACGAGCGGTGAGTGCTTAAATCCCAGTTTCCTTGGGATCAGGGAATTCTGCAGGGAAAATCACCCTGGCGCGGCTCTATCGTCGCCGAGGTCCAAGTCAACGTCACCTTCGGAGCATGGCCCAGCGTGTTCGGCGACGCCATGATGACCGCCGCGCTCCTCGACCGGTTGACCCATCACTGTGACATCGTCGATCAGCGCGCGGTTGCAGGCTATTGATCTCGCCCGAGAGTTGCGCTTACTAGCTCTGGGAGCTGGGGGTTATCTTAATGCATTAGGCATAGCTCGGGACGACGAGCAACATTGGGCATCCCGCCTTGTTTTGGCGGGCCGCAGAATTATTGTCTGCTGCTGAGGATTGGCCTGTTGGCGGCCCCGCTTATCCGAAGAGGGTGCCCACCTTTTGACCCTTCGGCCACCTGTCGTCCACGCGATCCGTCCCTAGTGCGACCCTCCCAGCCTAAATGATTGGCCGGCCGTCTTTGGCATGGGCTGGAGCGGAACGGGGACTGAAATGGACTGGCTCGATCGGCTGCTTTTTCCGAATAACCGGACGCTGCAGCTTGTTGCCATCCTGAGCTTCTCCGTGGCCTTCTCCTATCTCCTCACCGGCAACCAGATATCCAAGGCCAACTGGGGCGTGATCGATGACCACGAGGTGTTTAGCTATCTGGGACCCGATCTGCATCTGCCCGCGGGCAAAATCTGGAGCACGCTCATCGAAAAGACCGAGGTCGGGCAATTGCAGGGACGCTTTCGACCCGTCTTCTATCTCCTCAAGGTTAGCGAGGCCTCCCTCTTCGGACCCGACGTTCACCTGTGGTATCTCGTCAACACGGTCTGCTTTGCCTTCTTTCTTGCCTCCGTCTGGTGGACGATTTCGCGATTTGTTGGCGTATGGCTCGGCGGGCCGATAGTTGCCTGGATCGCGCTTCTACCTTTGTGGAGTGATGTCTGGTCCCGCCTCGGACCGTCGGAGATATTTGGCGCCGCGGCTGTCGCGGCAATGATCTTGGGCGCCGATCTTGTTTTCTTTTCCAGATGGAGGCTTGGCCCGAGCGCAGGCGCGATCCTCCTCACCGTTGCAGCGGTTGCTCTCGCCGGCCTGAAAGAGACGTTCCTGCCTCTGGCGCTCTTTGGACCCGCTTTCGTATTTGCGCTGGCGCGGACCTACAAACGACTGTCCACAATTCTCATCCTTCTACTTACAGCGCTCGTTCTGACTTCCATCGCTTCGATCGCCTTCATGATCGTCAAGGAGGTACGCAGCATGGGCGGGGCTGACTACTATGGGAAATCGGCCGGCCCATCCCAGACTATTCTATTCGCAATAGTGGGCACGCTGGAAGCACTGTCGCTTACGTGGTGGTTATGGGTTCTCCCAATAGTCTTCTTCCGATTGTTGAAGGTCCTCCCGAACAAACCACTTACACATTGGATCACGCTCTCGTGCGGCGCATTCGCGATTTATCTCTTCTTTGTCGCGATGTACGCCGCTCAATGCGGCGTGTACCGCATGCTCTTTCCACACAATTCTCGATACGACTTCCCAGCGATGCTGCTCGTTCCAGCCGTCTGCTGCCTTATCTTGTGCGAGCTATCAAGCAAACTCCGCGATCACTTCCCTGACCGCACAATCAAATACGCACAACTCGCTGCCTCGGTTTTCTGGATATTCGCTCTCGTAACCGGAAACTTAAAAAGCCCGCCCGCCCTCGCGGTCGCTGTCAAAAAAAACATCGACTCCACCAATACGTTCTTCCACGAAGTGGAGCGCGTAGCACGTGCTGCTCAGCAAGCCCCGGTTAGTCCAGTTGTCTTAGATGCTCATGGCCCACGCGCCTATGAACCAGTACTTTCAGTGATGGCCTATCTGCGCGCGTTAGGTGTTCATAATGCCATAGCTGTCAGGTTCACTCCTGAGGAAAACACAAAAGACAACGCGCTCTATAGCGGACTTGAACGCACCCTGGTCGATATCGAGCACGCGGCAACCAATGGCTTCACACCACTGACGACCGCCTTGTCCGATCGATCAAAAGGATGCCTCAGCGTCGGCCTACTTGGGCCGCCGGACAACGCCTGCACTCCATTTCAGATCAACCTTCAGATCAGCGACAAATGACGGATGCATGGAAGGTACTTGTGGCCCACTCTAGCTCCAGCATGAACACCAATGCGATTGGCATGGCGAATGAAGCCTCGCGGGCGTTCGTCTCCATTGTCGCGCCATGCTTCAACGAGGAGGAAAGCGTCGGTCAGTTCGTACGGCGCGCAAGCCTAAGCGCAGTAACGGCCGTGGGAGCGAACTACGAGATCATCCTGGTCGACGACGGCTCTTCGGATGAAACGTGGAAAGCTATTGAGGAACTCATCAATAAGGGTGATCCCATCATCGGGATCCGGCTTTCCCGCAATTTTGGTCATCAAATTGCATTAACCGCTGGACTATCGGCGGTGAGAGGCACCGACATCTTTGTGCTGGATGCCGACCTGCAAGATCCTCCGGAGTTGCTCGGCGAGATGCTCCGGGTCAGATATGCAACGGGCGCCGACGTAGTCTATGGAAAACGGCGAAGTCGGGTGGGCGATAGCTGGTTCAAAAAGGCGTCGGCGCGTTTTTTCTACCGGCTATTGGAAAGGATGACCGATATCGTGATACCCGTCGACACCGGCGATTTCAGACTTATGTCGCGTCGCGTGACGGACTTGATCGCCCAAATGCCAGAACGGGATCGCTTCATCCGCGGCATGGTAGCGTCAGTCGGCTTCCGGCAAGTTCCGTTTGAATACGATCGTCAGCAGCGATTTGCCGGCGAGACCAAATACCCCTTGCGAAAAATGCTTGCATTCGCGGCCGATGCATTTCTTGGCTACTCGATGACTCTGCTTCGGTTTTCTTCTATCGCAGCGATTTGTCTTCTGATCGTACTTTTTGCCGTCGGCCTCTACTCCCTCTACGCCTGGATGTACCTGACAGTTGAACGGGGTTGGACCAGCTTAATGATCTCCATCATTGTTGCATCCTTCTTCCAGTTGGTCTCGCTCAGCATCATCGGCGAATATGTCGGGCGGATATATCTGAGCGGAAAGGCGCGTCCGCTGTTCATTGTGGACGCCGTGAAACGGAGTGCGGTGCTTGATGTCCCCGCGAAAGATAGAGCGGCGGCGGAATGACAATTCGAGTACAAAAAGCACTTGCTTTGGCGCTTTGCCTTGGCATTGCAATAAGCAATCTCCTGTCCATGTCCCGCTGGACGGAAGATCGCGGCGTCAATGATGACATTTGCTATCTTCGGCAGGCGCATCTCTTCCAGAGATTTGGCGTCGACGGACTCGAGACTTCCCTCACAAAGGACGACGACCGTTACCTGATCAACAAATTGCACCGACTGCCAGGAGGATGGGACGAAGGCAAGATACCCCCTTGTCACACGTACATATCCACGCTGAACAAATGGGTTCTTCAATATCCGCCGGGCACGGGGTTCGTGCTGGCCCTATTCTCGCCCGGCACTCAGGTAGTACCCCTGTACACCGTATGTACCCTTCTCGTTTTTGCGTTTGTTGTCCTCGCGATTCGGCGCGCCCAGACGCAAGCTACCCTGGCGATTGCAATGGTTTTCGGCGCCGTCGCGCTATATTTGATGATCAATCCGACCAAGGCCAGTTATTCTATGGCGCCGACCATGGCCGTTTGTGCAGCCGCGGGTTGGCTAACGGCGCAGTTGTTCAATTCGCGACGCGACCATTCCTTTGCAATATTCTCCGCTCTCGGATTCCTGCTCGGGCTATCAGTCAACTTTCGTTTGGCCAATCTGCTGCTGTCCGCCGGATACTCTCTGACTTTGTTCGGCACATTCCTGTTAACGCGCAACATGACGAGCTTCTTGAGGGGGGTCTCCTTCGGAGTGGGCTTGCTGTTCGGGGTGTCGCCAACTTTGGTCGCGAATGCCATCAACGCTGGCTCGCCATTTTCGACGACCTACGGAGCTGCTGATGCCGTTTCTCCGCAACTGGATTTGGCGACGCTGCTCGAATATGCGATGGACCCGCAGTTCGGATTGCTATTGCTCGCCGTCGGTTGGACGGCCCTGCTGACGCGCCATAGTGCAAGAGGCGGAGTTACGATGGTCTTAGCCGCCAATCTCGCCGTCAATATCCTATTTTTTGCGACACATCCCGTTTTTACGCCCTACTACACAGTTCCGTGCGCCGCACTTTCGCTCTGGACCCTGCTGTTTACGGTAGTTGAATCTAAGCCGACGGGCCGTACGGGCCCCAAGACGATACGCCCAGAGTGACAATCAGCACGACTGAGGCTGGCGTTTCACGATCGCCTGCCAGTACTGAACGAAGGAGGCTAAAAGTACAGTCTCATTCGCTGACGGCCGTGGCACGTTGTTGCCGCAGCCCGAGCCTCCGAACTTCTAGCGCAGCCATTCCGGCCGCTTAGGGAGTCGAGTGATGCGCTACATCCTACCGCTCTGTTTATTTCTATCCGGCTGTTCTTCAGGGTGGGTAGACGCCCCTGCACCCCCATCAGCCGTCCAGCCAGTGGGACCTCCTAGCCAGGAAGCCTTGCAAAAAGGCATCGGCAGTTCTGTGAAAGAAGCCAAACTGACGCAGCCCGTCGAGATATCGGCGCTGCGCAGAACTGACCATGGGCCAGGTGATTATTTTGTTTGTCTGAGAGAGGCGGCTCCGGTGCCTGGCAGGCCGCACTACACCTTTTCGGTGTTCTTCAATAACGATGTTTACGAGGGCTCGAGACAATCGGTGCTTTTCGAAGAATGCGAGCAGCAGCAGTATTCCCGGTTGAACTGAATCTGCGACCGGATCAGCCATTCGCGAGATCTCAAGCGACTTCGGAGCGTACGCACGCTGATTGATCCGTACTTCGATTGCCTCAGTCGCTATCGGACAATCGGCCGCGCCCGAGGCAGGGCCCGCCCATCCCCAAAAAGTCCTATGCGCCGAAAACTAGACTTTCCACACGCTTGGCCTTAAACAAACACATGTGTTTGCGGAGCACCCGCCCGCTTCTCGGGGGAAGACATTGTCTGGCACATGCGCGTGTTCGTGGTCGGCCAAGTGGCCCCCTGGATTGCGGATCGTGACAATGGAAGGCTATTCTCGTCTTGACCTCGACATTCATCGGTGGGCCTTCTCGCGCAGAAATAGACTTGATTGCTGATCAGGCTACATTTGGTTCGCGTCCCTCTGGCTGGATGCGGCTAACTTTACTCGGCTTTTGCCACGTCATCGCGTGCTGCATCTCGCTGATCATCGTGGTCGACAACTACGACGTATTTCTTCGACTCGCCGGAAATGATCCTGACCATCTTCGAGCGGCTGCTCTCGGGGTGGCCCCCTTCGCCCTCGTGTCCGTCGCGTTTGCCTTCAGCCGCTTCAGTTTCGGCTATGCGCTCGGTTTCTATGCCTACACTCTGATCCTGGGCTATCTCTGGCTCGTGAACTTTTCGACGTTTCCTTATGATCACTTCAAGGCGTCAGTGTCTGCCTTCGCCTCGGGGGTCGCCTTCCTGGCACCGGCGCTCCTGATCACGTCGCCGATCAAACAGCGTTTCGCGCTGACGCCTGAAATGTTCAGAAGACTTCTGTCGGCGATCCTGATCGCGGCCGCGGCTGTCGTTGCGATGGGGATGTTTTACCACTTTCGGCTGGTCGGCCTCGAGGACATCTACCAGTTTCGCAATGAGCTGGGATTCCCGAAGCCGCTGGAATACGCCATGGGAATGACCTCGGGCACGCTGCTACCCTTTGCATTTGCGTGTTTCGTCTGGTTCGACATGCGCCTGCGCGCAGCGCTGTGCCTGCTCTTGCTCGTCCTCTTCTGGCCGATCACGCTGAGCAAGGTGTCATTGTTCGCCCCGGCATGGCTGATGTTCCTGGCCGCACTGACCCGTTTCTTCGAGGTTCGGACCGCGGTCATGGTCTCTCTTCTCCTGCCACTGCTGGTGGGGATTGCAGCGGCCGCACTCAACGCCTTCCACCTGCTTCCACACCAGGCATTCATTGCCTACTTCGGGTCAGCAAATTTCAGAGCGTTCGCGCTCACGTCCAGCGCAATGGACTTCTACAACGGCTTTTTCTCCAGCCACGACGTGACCCATTTCTGCCACATCGGCATCATCAATCGGCTGGTGGCCTGCCCCTATCAGGACCAACTCTCCGTTGTGATGCAGAACACCTATCATATTGGCTACTTCAACGCCTCGATGTTTGCGACGGAAGGAATCGCCTCCCTCGGCATGACCTGGGCGCCACTTTCAGCCCTCGGCTGCGGGCTCCTGTTCGGCTTCGCCAACCGTGTTTCCGCGGGACTGCCGGCCAAACTCGTCTTCCTGTCCGGTGGAGTTCTGCTCAACATCCTGATGAACGTGCCGCTGTCGGTCGCGCTAGCGAGTCACGGCGCCTTGCTGTTGCTCCTGCTTTGGTATGTTACACCTCGTTCCCTGTTCGCGGAGCGCGACGTCGATCTCGAGCCCAAGGCGAGCGTGTCCCGACATTCGTAACAGCCGTGCCCGCAACGTGGCGGGACAACGAACTCCCAATTCGATGGACTAGCTCGACAGGAATGCCTGGTAGGCCCGCCGAATGCCGTCATCGAGCGAGGTCTGCGCGCACCAACCGAGCTCGGAAAGGCGGCTGACGTCGAGCAGCTTGCGCGGCGTGCCGTCGGGGCGCGAAGTGTCGAAGGTGATGGCGCCACGGTACCCGACGATGTCGGCGACGACGCGGGCGAACTCGGCGATGGTGACGTCCTCGCCCGTGCCGATATTGATCAGCTCCGGGGCCGAATAGGTCTTCATGAGGTGGACGCAGGCATCCGCCATGTCGTCGACATAGAGGAACTCGCGCCGCGGCGTGCCGGTGCCCCAGACCGCGACGCTCGCCGCACCCGAGAGCTTCGCCTCGTGGAAGCGGCGGATCAGGGCGGCGACGACGTGGCTGTATTCGGGATGATAGTTGTCGCCGGGGCCGTAGAGATTGGTCGGCATCACACTGATGAAATCGCTGCCATACTGGCTGCGATAGGCCTCCGCCATCTTGATGCCCGCGATCTTGGCGATCGCATAGGGTTCGTTGGTCGGCTCGAGCGGGCCGGTGAGTACCGAATCCTCGCGCAAGGGCTGCGGCGCCAGTTTTGGATAGATGCAGGAGGAGCCCAGGAACATCAGCTTCTCCACGCCGTTCAGATGCGCGGCGTGGATCACATTCGCGGCGATCGCGATGTTGTCGTAGATGAACTCGGCGCGCAGCGTATCATTGGCGACGATGCCGCCGACCTTGGCGGCGGCAAGAAAGACGACTTGCGGCCGATTATGGGCGAACCAGTCGAACACGGCGGCCTGATTGCAGAGGTCGACTTCACTGCGACTGGCCGTGAGCAGCCTGACGTCCTCTTGGGCAAGCCGGCGCAAAAGCGCACTGCCCACCATGCCTCGATGGCCGGCGACGTAGACGCTCTTGCCCTTCAGCTCAAACGCTAAGCTTGCCATCGGTGGCTTCCCGTTTGACTTCGGCCAGATCGCCTGCCACCATCTCCTGCACGAGCTGCGCGAAAGTGCGCTTCGGCTTCCAGCCGAGTTGCGCGCGCCTTGCTGGCCTCGCCGACGAGGAGATCGACCTCGGTGGGACGGAAATAGGTGGGATCGATCTTCACCACCGTCTTGCCGCTCTTCACATCGACGCCGGTCTCGTCGACGCCCTTGCCGCGCCATTCGATCCGGCGGCCAACCTCGGCAAAGGCGGGCTCGACCATCTCGCGAACCGAGCGGGTCTCGCCGGTTGCCAACACGAAATCGTCGGGCTTGTCGGCTTGCAAGATCATGCGCATGCCCTCGACATAGCCTCTGGCATGGCCCCAGTCGCGCTTGGCCTCGAGATTGCCGAGAGGGAGCGCGCCCTCGAGGCGGACTTCGATGCGAGCGACACCGCAGGTGATCTTGCGGGTCACGAAGGTTTCGCCGCAGATTGGACTCTCGTGGTTGAACAGGATGCCACTACTCGCAAACATGCCGGAGGCTCTTGAAGGGGTCGCCAATTGGGAGTCTCAACGCCCCCATCCGGCCCTTCTTTGGACATGTCGGGGGGGCCGGGTCAAGCCCAGACATGTCCCGGACGAATGGCTGGAACTGATGAATCGGCCGCGTAGATCAGGCGTGGGAAATGCGTGGCCTCCGGGCAAGGAGCCTCCGCACTTTCCCTCGCTCACCCGGTCCGGCCCGAGGCCCGCCCGCTCGAACACAGAAAAAGCACGTCCACGTATCCGATCTCTGAGATTCGCGCGACAATGTCGCTTTCAGTCGCCCTCGTGCACTGCCCTCCTTTTCTGAGCCAATACGCATCGTACCCGGCGCTGCCCATGTAGCCGAGTATTTGCGCGACAGACGCACCGAATTTCCCGAGCCCCGCCTCGTCAAGCTCGACAAAAAGCGCCGGCTTTGCCTGCTTCAATATCTCCGGCGCGCCCCGCAACACGATCAGCTCGGCACCCTGAACGTCAATCTTGATCAAGCTCGGCTTGCCAGCGCCCTTGTCCAACACCAGATCGTCCAAGCGCACCGTTTCTACCGCGACGCCCGTGTCGTCCGTGGACAGCTTATGATCCCCTGGATGGTGAGGATTGATCTTCAGCAGTGCTTTGCCGGACGTTTCTGAGGCGGCGGCCTTGATCAAACGGGCTCGACCGATCAAGCCATCCCGATTGAGCATCGACTGCAAGGCTTCGAAATTTCTGTCTTCCGGCTCAAGCAGAATCACTTGACCCTGCGGACCCACCCAGGACGCGAAGCGCTTCGAAAAGAAACCAACATTCGCCCCCACATCGATCACGACGGAGCCGACCGGAACAAACTGCTTGAGCTCGTCGACTGGCCCAGCTTCCAGGTACTCTTTATACATGGAATAGGATGCTAGAAACATCCGCTGAAACAGCTTAGACCTGGAACCGAATTCGGCCACGACTCCGAACACCCTGACGGCAAGATCCCGCAATAGCTTTTGAAACATTGTTGCGTCAACTCTGCCGATTTCTGTACAATCCACGATTGAGCCAGCGGTGCAAAGAGAATTGGTCGGTTTGGTCTGCCCGCACGAGATTACCCTCTTATGAAGTCTAGATCTGCGAAACTGCCGCTTGTCCTGGCCGCCCTGTTCTTCCTGCTGCCGCCGTCATTGGCCCTTCTGTACCCGATCTCGTTCTGGCTCGGCAACGACTATGAGCCTCTTGGCCTTGCCAATGCACTCAATCTCGCTTTCCGCCTGGGCCACCACCATATGTATCCGGCGAATGGCCTGACGAACCATCCGGGCCTTCCCTTCTACTTTCTGACTTGGTCGGCTCTGGCGCTCAGCGGATATCCGTTCGCGTCCACCCCACTCGAATTCTTTCACGCAGTCCTCGAGCACATCCGCACCTACCAGTTGCTTGCGATCGCGCTGGCTGCCCTGGTCGGCGCCTGTAGTGTCTACCTGTTCGTCCGGATAACCGCTTCTCTGGTCTCCGCGCCGGTGATCGTCCTCAGCATTCTGCTTTGGATGTTGTCGACCCCGGGCACGGTCACGACGTTCCTCTCGCCGAGTAACGAATCCTTCGCGTTTGCGGTCAATTCGCTCTTCCTTTTCAGCCTGTTCCAGATCACGCGGGATGACCGCGGGATGCTCAAAACGTTCGTCCTCGCGGCCGCAGTCAGTTCAATCGCGTATCTCAACAAGTTGTCCTACATCTACGTGCCCGCGGCTCTCTGCGCGGCAATGATCGCGCAATACGGCTTCTCCCGAAGCAATTCCGTTCGACTTCTGGGAGGGTTGATCGTCTTCAGCGCAATGTTCGTCGCAATCCTCATAGCCATCGGTTACTTCATCATTGGCTGGAACGACTTCCGCGCGCTTTTGAATTTTCATCGCGCCGTGGCGCTCGGATCTGGCCTCTACGGAGCCGGTAGCCAGACTGTCGTAAGTTCCGATGAGGTCCTCAGTGCATTTCGCGCAATTCCATCGGACAAGACATTTGCCCTTCCGATCGCACTCATCGGAGGAGCAGGACTGTCACTCACGGCAGGACTACTCCTGCTCAGAAGTCGGCAGCCGCGTCCCGAGCTTACGATTGCCATTGGGTGCGGCGTTGCGAGCGCACTGTCCGCCCTGTTCGTTTTCAAGCACTACGCCTTCCACTACTCCGCCGGCGTTTCGGCCACTCTACCGGGCTGCGTCATTGCGTTTCATCTCCTCATGAAGGGACGTCTCTCGCGGATCGCAACCTTGATTGCTGCGTCCGTCACGGTGCTCGTGGCGTATCCGGTCGCCCTGCGGCTACAGTCCTATTTGAGAAATCACGCGGAGCTAACCAAGGCCGCTGTGCTCGACCGCGACGAGATTCGCAACCTGACTGGAAGCAGGGTCATCGAATTCGCCTATCGCGTACCCTTTCCCGAATACGGGGAAGGATTTGTACTGACCTATGCCGGTATCCAGCCATTGACCGCGGCCTATCTAGGAGATAGGCGGGGCACCACGAACAGTTTTGCGGAGGCTCTCGTGCATGAAGATGTAGGAGCATACGTGATCGACAAGAACTATTTTCCTACTGCCGATGCAGTCAAAGCGGCCAGCAACGTCGATCTGTTGGGGCCTAAGCCCGTCCAGTACCAGGACGGCGACACCCTGCTCGAGCTTCGCACCGTCTTTCTTCTCTTGCGTCCGGTCATCCAGTAAGTCGTCACACGCCCGAAGACCGCTCCGAAGGAAGCGCTACGATCATGTCCACCCCTCCCACGGCCGACGTCCTCCCCCCCCGCAGTGCCCGGAAGCACGGCTTCGTTCAGCACACCGAGGACACGATCGATGACCAGGTGCATTGGCGAACGATCAACTCCGCCTACTACAACGATGATCGCGCCTACATGCGATTCCTGATCCCGCGTCAGAAGCGGGTATTAGAGCTCGGCTGCGGCCGCGGCGACTTGCTGGCGACGCTCGAACCGAGCTACGGCGTTGGCGTCGACTTCAGCCCGCGCGCGATCGAGCGCGCAAAGGCCCAGTACCCCAATTTGAACTTCATTGTTGGCGACGTCGAAGATCCGGACACGATGACGTCCATCGAGGGTCCCTTCGATTACATCGTGATTTCAGACACGATAGGAATGTTCGAGAAGATAGATGAAACGCTGCGAACGGTGCACCGTCTCAGTACGCCGGAGACGCGGCTGGTAATTGCCTACTACTCGCATCTCTGGGAGCCGATCCTGAAAGTCGGCGAAATCCTTAAGCTCAAGAGCAAGCAGCCGCCGATCAACTACTTCGCGACCGCTGACTTCCTCAACCTGATGGACCTTGCGGATTTCGAGGTCATCCGACAGGAGCAACGCCAGCTCTTGCCACGCAAGCTTCTGGGTTTCGGCACATTCGTCAATCGCTTCGTCGCACCGCTGCCGGGAATACGGCGGCTCTGCCTACGTACCTATCTGGTGGGACGACCGATCCGGCCATTCCCGGGCCGAAAGTTCTCGGCGAGCGTCGTCATTCCCTGCCGCAACGAGCGAGGCAACATCGAAAATGCCATTCTTCGAATGCCCCGCTTTGCATCGCAACAGGAGATCATCTTCGTCGAAGGCAATTCCGTGGACGGCACGTTCGAGGAATGCGAACGCATTCAGGATAAGTACAGAGACGAGTGGCAGATCAAGATCTTGAAGCAAGACGGCAAAGGCAAGGGAGACGCCGTTCGCAAAGGATTTGCTCACGCGACGGGCGACGTACTGATGATCCTGGATGCGGATCTCACGATGCCGCCGGAGGAGCTTCCGAGGTATCACGCCATCGTGGAAACGGGAAAAGCCGATTTCGTGAACGGAACGCGCCTCGTCTACCCGATGGAGAACGAGGCGATGCGGCCACTCAATCTTCTAGCAAATCGGGCGTTCGCCTACATCTTCAGCTATCTCGTCAACACCCGTCTTACCGACACGCTTTGCGGCACGAAGGTGCTGCGCCGCAGTGACTACGAGGCCCTCATCAAGGAGAGGTCCTACTTTGGAGACTTCGATCCGTTTGGTGATTTCGACCTGATCTTCGGCGCGGCGAAGCAAAATCTCAAAATGATCGAGACTCCCGTCCACTACAAAGCGCGTACATTTGGCGATACCCAGATCTCCCGCTTTCGAGACGGTTGGCTGCTACTAAAAATGGTACTATTTGCTTTTCGGAAGTTGAAGGCAGTTTGAAATACCAAGCTGTTCTATGATCATTTGTTCAGGTCGTGAATGACATGGCAGGAATCCAAATTCCGTATGCCCCACGTAAAGGATTGGCGGAACAACGCCCGGCAGTATTTTTCGATCGTGACGGCGTTCTAAATGTCGACCGCGAATACACGTTTCAGATCTCCGAATTCGTCTGGATCGAGGGCGCGATTGAAGCCGTAAAGGCGGTCAATGATGCTGGCTATTTCGCTTTCGTGATAACCAACCAATCAGGCGTAGCTAGAGGCCTCTATGAAGAGAGCGACGTGCATATCCTGCACGATTGGATGGCAACCCAGTTGGCGGCGCATGATGCACGTATTGATGCCTTTGAATATTGCCCATTTCATCCAGAAGGAGTGGTCGAGCGTTACAGATGTGTAAGTGACCGACGAAAGCCACAACCCGGCATGATTTTTGATCTTTTGAACAGATTTCCCATCGACGTCACGAATAGCTTCGTCGTCGGTGACAAGTCGTCCGATATGGACGCAGCCCGCGCCGCAGGGTTGTCCGGCCGTCTCTTTGGAGGCGGGAACCTCCAGAGCTTCATTGCGCCACTCCTGGCGCAGAACAGGTGAAGGCGGTGGGACCACCTAGGCTAATCCTTGCGTCGGAGTTCTATCCACCAGATGAAAGCACGACGGCGACCTATCTCGGAGCTATCGCCCATTCGATCGCCCTCGACATGAAGGTAGTCGTGCTCTCTGGAACTCCCGGTTCCGCCAGGCAAGCGGAGGACGACCCAAAGGCTCCCGATGTCATCGAGATCCTGAACCGGCGCCCGCCCAAGCACGCGCTTGGAAGGCGCCTTATCGCGAATATGGCGCTGGCGATGAGGATGTTCTGGGCGGTCTACCGACGAGCACGCTCAAACGACGTCGTCATGTCAGTCACGAGCCCGTTCACGCTACCATATGCGATCACGCTTGCCGCAAGGTTGCGGCAGGCAAATACGGCGTTACTGATCTACGATCTCTATCCTGAGGCGCTGGAGGCAGCCGGACTTGCCCGACGAACGTCCCTGGTTGCGCGCACTTTTCGTGTTGCCAATGCATGGCTCTTCAGATCGTTGGATGTGATCTTCGTCATCGGCCGCGACGTACCTCCTCTTCTGCTGCGCTATCCGCGAGTGAATGCGGAGAAGATCCATTTCGTGCCAAACTGGACGCTGCTTCCTATTGGCTTCCGCGAGCCCGATGATGAAAATCGCTTCAGAAAGGCCCATTCCTCGCAATTCATTGTTGGGCTATGCGGCAATCTCGGCTTCACGCACGCGCCTCGTACCGTCTTCGAGGCTGCACGGCTGTTACGAAACGAGCAAAATATACACTTCGTTCTCTCCGGATGGGGGATTGGATGGTCAGAGCTTAGAAGCCTTCAAGAGTCCGAGAAGCTAGAGAATGTAACCCTGCTGGACCCCGTACCGGAGGACCAGCTCGTCGATTTTCTTGCGGCTGCGGATGTGTGGCTTATTCCTTACCGGCATAAAGTAGCCGGCGTTTCCATCCCAAGCCGGCTCTATAATTTTCTGGCGGTCGGGCGCGCCGTCATCGTTGCGACGGAACCACATTCTGAGGTTGCATTAGCGGTAACCGAAGAAGGTATCGGATGGATTGTGCCCCCGGAAGACCCACTCCAACTCGCGCAGGCGGTGCGCAACGCGGCAGCAGATCGGGCAACCACGCATGAACGAAGCCACCGAGCGGCCACCGCTGCCCTCAAATATACCGAGGAAGCTTCGACTGGCGCTTACCGAAAGATTCTGCGGAGCTTGTGCTCCCGACATGCTCAGTGAGCTACCGACGGTGCTCCTGTTGGATTGGTCGCCGCAGATGTCGAATCTGCCCTGATTCGATCACTATCAGACGTAGAATAGCCTCGACGCAACCTAGCTTTCCGAAGCTGGCGCAAGACGATGGCCGACAAGATCATGAAACCTTCAGTTGTACGTTCGTTCTTGTCGTATCGTTGGATCTTGCTCTCGATCGGGGGCGTGACATTTCTTCTCTTGGCAACCGCCATCTTCCTGCTCGTCGGGCCATTAACAACTATTCGATCGGCAATAGATATTGGCTCCTTTACCGTGAACGGAAAAGACGAGCTGTTGGACGTTCCAGACCTGGTGGCAAAGCGAATTCCGGTCGTCTACGTCCCACTCGCCCTGTTGGAGTTAGGGAAGAAGGGCGTGCCGGCCCCGACTCTGAGCGCCCTGCGGAACTCCACCGCAGAGAGCATCGGACGTACCGTGGCTTTGCAGAGCGTCATTGACCCGAGCGCCGAGACCGACGCGAAGCAATTTCAACAAAACGTCCTTGATCAAATCATCGGCGCCCAGAAACGACGAAGCGATTTCATCCGCGAGGGCATCGCTGCGCGCACCGTGTTGGCCAAGAAATCGACCGATGATCTGAGCCAGCAGATCACCAACAGCCTAAAGGCCAGTAACGACTTTGAGGAATTGTCCGATGAGCTACGAGCGTCCTTGCGCTCACAACGCGAAGATTTGGCTGCACAGCAGGCTCGCGATGCTCAGCAACCACCGCCCTCTTCCACCGACGACACCAAACGTTCTCGAGAGCTCATCTCGGCCCAACTGAACCTGTTAGCTAGCCTGTCCATCGAACGAACTGAACTCGCCCGAGATCTTATGGCGACCCGCACGGAACACGCGTCGCAGGAAAGCGCTCTCGCGGAAGCGCAACTTTTGCTGAAATCCATCAACGAAACGCGAGTCTCTCTCGCACCGGAAAGAGCGACCACGACAGAAAGATCGCGACCACTCAAATTCCTGTTCATTGCTGCCGTCGCCTCCATTTTGGTCATGTTCGCGGCAGCTGCTCTCTTACACAACTTTGCAGAGACAAAGACCTGAAGCTCGGGCTTTCGACTCATTTGATCGGCAAACCCCGCCCATGTCGCACAGTTCAATGACTACGACTTTTGATCGAAGCCCTGAAGCATCAACTGTACTCACGGCCAGCAGGCTCGGGCCCGCCCTACTTATTTCCGTTCACGTCGTACTTTGCTCCGTGTCACTCGCTTACGTCACGCGATTTTATGGATCGCTGATGCGACTAACCGAAGTTAATCCGGACGTATTGTTCAAGGCCGCCCTGAATATCGCGCCCTTTGCGTTGATCTCAGTTTTCTTTTCCTTTGCCCGGTTCAACTTCGGCTACCTGCTCGGATTCTACTTCTACACGATGATTCTAGGCTATCTTGGGCTAATCGAACTATCCAAGTTCTCCTACGATCATTCCTTGGCATACGCCTCGGCTTTTACGTCGGCGATCGCCTTTCTCATTCCTGCACTGTTCATTGCGTCCCCCATAAAACCGCCATTTGTCATATCGGAAAAGGCCTTTGGCAGATTCTTGATGTCAATCGTTGTTCTCGCATCGATCATTGTTGGCTGCGGCGCCGTCTTCAACCTAAGACTGGTGGGACTGTCCGACATCTATAGCTTCCGCAACGAGCTTCAATTTCCGACCTGGCTAGAGTATGCAATGGGCATCGCATCGAACGTGCTGCTTCCATTTGCATTTGCATACTTTGTTACGCAGAAGAGCTGGTGGCGAGCTGCGTTGACGCTGATGCTCCTGTTGCTGTTTTACCCGATCACACTCAGCAAGCTTTCGCTGTTCGCGCCGGGATGGTTGTTGTTGCTGAGCCTAGGCTCGGTTCTGTTTGAAGCCAGAACAACTGTCGTTCTTTCGCTCCTCTTGCCGATTTCAGTTGGAGTACTTCTGGCGAAACTATTTGACGCGGATGCGATCACATTTCAGCAATTCATCGCATACTTCAGTTTGGTGAACTTCAGGATGGTCGCCCTACCATCGAGTGCTCTTGACTACTACAATGATTTCTTTTCGACGCACGAGTTGACCTACTTTTGTCAGGTCAATTTCGTAAAGACATTTGTCAATTGCCCTTACCGCGAGCCGTTGGCCATCGCGATGCAAAATGCCTATCAGATCGGGAATTTCAACGCCTCCCTGTTCGCGACCGAAGGTATCGCATCAGTTGGAATGATTTGGGCTCCCATCTCTGCCCTGGTATGCGGGTTGATCATATCGCTCGGCAATTGCCTATCATCGGGTCTACCGCCGAGATTCGTGCTTTTGTCTGCCGGCGTTCTCGCGCAAACGTTCGTCAACGTCCCGCTCACGATTTCGTTCGTCACTTATGGCGCCGCGCTCCTCTTTTTGCTCTGGTTTCTTACCCCTCGTTCAATCTTTGAGCCTCAATATCGAGTCGGTCCACGGTCTATCGAGAGCTGACCTTCCCTCAACTTGGTCAGGTCACAGCTGCTCCGAGCATTGGATTCGCTAGATGAAGAGTCTTCGTGGCGGCGAGCACAACGCGTAGCTTGAGAGGCGCACCTGCGCATCAGAAGGGGAAGAAGAGAATGGTCTGGAACCTCAAGCGATCCCGTTGGGACACTCGAACCTTCGATAGTGCCGCCTTGTGGGCACTGGTTCTTGGCGGGCTCCTCGTGCTGGTGATGGTGTATGTGCCGTGGTGACGGTCACGATCACCGATCGTGCAGAGTCTTCTCCCGGAAGCAACGCCAGCTAGAAATCCCGGATCAGCCTAATCACCTCGTGCTGCTGCTCGCGCGTGATTTCGGCAAACATAGGAAGCGAGAGAATCCTACCCTGATCGCCGAAGGCGTGCGGGAATTGATCTGGCCTGTGCGCATATCGCGCATAGGCGGGCAGCAACGGTAGCGCGGCGGGATAGTTAATCGCCGTCTGTACCCCATTCGCATTCAGGTACGACGCCAGGCCGTCGCGGTTCCGGTGTTTGATTGTGTAGAGATGATAAACGTGAGTACGTTGGGGCGCGACATACGGTACTTCCACCCCATCGAGTTGATTGAGGCCCGCGTCATAAATCATCGCAGCCTCCCGACGCGCCCTGGTCCAAACCGCCAAGTGCTTCAGCTTTGCTGAAAGGATGGCCGCCTGCAAGCCGTCCAGCCGACTGTTGATGCCCTCGATCTGATGATTGTGCTTCACCAAGCCGCCGTGACGGGCCAGCATCGCCATGCGCTCGGCAAGCACCGCGTCGTTGGTCACGACGGCGCCGGCATCACCGAACGCCCCGAGATTCTTGCCGGGGTAGAACGAATACGTCGCAGCCTGACCGAACGTGCCGACGGGCTGGTCGCGGAACTTCGCCAGATGCGCCTGAGCGCAATCCTCTACCACCCAGAGGCCGTGCTTGCGGGCGATTGCCATGATCGCATCCATGTCTGCGGGCTGCCCATAGAGGTGGACTGGGATTATGCCGACGGTGCGCGGCGTGATCGCGGCCTCAATCGCGGCCGGATCGATCGTGAACGTGGCGGCGTCGGTGTCGCAAAACACCACGGTCGCCCCGGCATGCGTGATCATTGCGGAGGTGGAGATCCAGGAATGGGCCGTCGTGATGACCTCGTCGCCTGGCTTGACGCCGAGTGCGGACATCGCAAGGTACAGGGCATCCGTGCCATTGGCACAGGACACGCAGTGCTCGACGGAAGCTGCCTCGGCAAACTCGCGCTCGAAGGCATCGACATATGGTCCACGAATGAACGCGTTGTCGCGGATGACCGCACTAATTGCGCCGTCGATCTCATCCTTGATCGATCGGTATTGCAGCCCGAGATCCGCGAAAGGTACCGCCATTGTTGATCTTCCCTATTTGTGCAGCCTGAGCAGGCGCGCGGGATTTCCGGCGTAGGTACCGGCCGCGATGATGTCCTTGGTGACGACGGCGCCGGCACCGATCACGACGTCATCGGCGATGCTGACGGGCATGATCGTGGCGTTGGAGCCGATCGAGACACGGTTACCGATCCTCGTCGCGCGCCACAATTCCTTGCGCCCACGCGCAGGTCCTCCGATCGCGAACGTGTCGTTGATGAACATCACGCCATGGCCGACGAAGCAGTCCTCTCCCACGGACACCAATTCGCAGATGAAGGCGTGCGACTGCACGCGCGTCCTGGCGCCGATCACGACGCCGGCCTGGATCTCCGTGAACGGACCGACGAAGCAGTCGTCGCCGATCGTGCAATCATAGAGATTGCAGGGCTCGACGAACTTGACGCGTTCCCCGAACCGGACATCGCGCACGCCGACCCGGGATACGATCGGCGTGTTCATGAGATGGCACCAAGCCGGCTTCGCCGAGGCTCGAAGCGGAGCGACACCTCCTGCCCGGTCTCGATGGATTCGTACAGCGCCGAGATCAACTCGAGGCTCTTCCGTCCCTCCAGACCATCCACCAGCGCAGCGCGCTGGTGCAGGAGACAATCGACGACGTGCTGATAATAGGCCTGATGCCCGAAGCCGTATACGTTCGGCGGGTTCACGGAGAATTTCTCGACGACGATCTTGTCGCTCGGAAGCTCGTCGACGAACCGCCAGTGCCTGATCTGGTTGACCGCGAAGCCGGCGATCTCCACAGTCCCCTTCTCGCCGAGCACCGACAACGATCCTTCGAGATCGGTGGGGCGCGCCGCCGTCGTCGCCTCGATGATACCCAGCGCCCCGTTACGAAACCTGAGCGTCGCAACCGCGGTATCCTCTGTCTCGACCTTTGCCAGCGCTGTGACGGCGCGCGCGTGAACGCTGACCACTTCCCCGAAAAACCATTCCAGCATATCGATATGGTGGCTCGCCTGGTTCGTCAGCACGCCGCCGTCGTAAGCCCAGGTGCCCCGCCACGCATCCTGATCGTAGTAGGCCTGGTCACGACACCAGCGCACGCGAACGGTCCCCATAATGAGCTTGCCGAAGCGGCCGGCGTCCAGCGCCTCGCGCGCCTTGACGACAGGAACGTTGAATCGATTCTGCTTCACGACGAACAGTTTCACACCGGCCTGATCGCAAGCCTTGATCATGTCGTCGGCGTCCTGGAGCCGAAGCGCCATCGGCTTCTCGACGACGACGTGCTTGCCCGCCTTGGCGGCGGCGATCGCATGCTGGGGATGCAGCCCGCTCGGCGTGAGGACCGCGACGGCATCCATATCCTGCCGCGCCAGGAAGCTGTCCATGTCGTGGTGTGCGGCCACGCCAAATTTCGCCGCGATCGCATCCGCGCGTGCGGTAATGGGATCGCAGACCGCCACGAGCTTGGCATTCTCGATTTGGCCGCTGCCAAGAAGATCCGAATGCCGCGTGGCGATGCGTCCGCAACCGAGCAAGCCGAATCTGATCATTGGGTTCCCCTTCGGCGAGGCTGGCCAGGGCCGCTCATGTCCTCACGCACGAAGCATGTGTCTATACGGAAAAGTCCTTTCAGATCAAGCCAATTGCCCGCGCTCGGCCCCGCCTCGATTTTTGCTTGCGGTGCCCCGAGAGGGCGGTGGAACGCTTGATCTGCCTGCGAAATGATGCTTTGCGCAGGGACGCAGACAAGTCCGGAACGATCTGGTTGCACATGCGTGTCCTGATACTGAACGCCGACTATCCCAAGTTTCTGACCTGGCTCTACCGCCGGAGTCCGGAGCTTGCGAACGCCTCCTACGTGCAGCAGATGGCGGCCAGGAACGCAAGTCTATTCGGGGTTGCAGACTTTTACTCTCGCAATTTCATCTTTTTGGGCCACCAGGCCACCGACATCCACGTCAACAACTGGTCGCTCCAGTCGGCATGGGCTCGCGAACACGGAATGGCGGTCGAATCCGAAGAAGCGCCCGCCACGACACAGCGGGTTCCAGCCTGGCTGAAGAGAGTTGCTGCGCCCGTGAAGCCGCTGCTGCGGCCGCTCGCCCGGCATCTGGGGCTTAGCCCTCGATTGAAACGGCAATCCGAGGAAATCCTGCTCGCGCAGGTCGAAGAGCACAAGCCAGACTTCGTGCTCAACCAGGACGTTTTTCACGTCGACAGCCGCCTCGTCAGGCGAATCAAGCAAATCGGCTCCCCTTTCCTGGTCGGACAGGTGGGCATCGAGCCATCGCGAGGCGTGGACTGGAGTCCCTACGATCTGATGATCTCGCAACTCCCGCGGATCGTCAGCAAGTTTCGCCTGGCGGGCGTTCGCGCCGAGGTCAATCATCTGGCATTTGAACCGGACATTCTGAACCGCTTGTCGCCGCCTTCCACTCCGGACGTCGATGTCTCCTTCGTCGGCTCGATATCAGAGGATCACCGCGGGCGCATCGCACTCCTGGAGTTCCTCGCGCGGCGCTACGACCTCAAGATCTGGGGAAACATCTCGCAGACCGTTTCCGCCTCCTCGCCGCTCTGGAAGTGCCTCCAGGGCGAGGTGTGGGGCGCGGAGATGTACGAAACCCTGCGGCGGTCGCGCGTCACGCTGAACTCTCACATCGATATCGCGGGCGACGAAGCCGGCAATGTGCGCCTGTTCGAAGCAACCGGGATCGGCGCATTCCTCCTGACCGACTTCAAACGCAATCTGCAAAGCCTCTTCGAGCCCGACATCGAGGTGGCAGTCTGGCGTTCACCGGAAGAATGCGCCGTCGCCATAGACCGGTATCTCGCTGATGAAGGGGCGCGCAAAGCCGTTGCAACGGCCGGTCAGCAGAAGACCCTCGCACACCACACCTATCGTCGCCGCGTCGAGGAAATCCTAGCTTTTCTGGCGCAGTAGCTTAAGGAAGGGAGTGTCGCCTTGACGGCTTGGCACAAACCCGCCAAGGTCATTAGCCTCTTGCAACTGCAACATTTTCCAGGTGGAACGTGAATAGCGTCGAGCAGTGTCAATTCGATGGAAAGCTGTACGCGATCATCGTACGAGCGTCCTTTCGCGAGCCGGGGATCCACTTCTTTTCCCCGCCCGAATTGTCGCAGCAGCTCGCCTATATGAGCCATCCTGCGGGCAAGAGCATCGCGCCGCATCGCCACAACAAGGTGACGCGAGAGGTGCACTATACGCAGGAAGTGCTCCTCATCCAGAAGGGCAAGCTTCAGGTCGACTTCTACACGGTCGAGGAAGAATATCTGGAAAGCCGCGTGCTCTGTGCAGGCGACATCATCCTGCTCTGTAGCGGAGCACATGGCTTCCATGTGCTCGAGCCACTCGAGATGTTCGAAATCAAGCAAGGGCCCTATGCCGGAGAAAACGACAAGACTCGTTTTTCGGAAGCCGCGCCGTCCGAGATACGGATCAAGGGTCCAGGCCTGTGACCGAAGCGTTCATCCCCGTCAATACGCCGTTGCTCGACGGAAACGAGGCTGACTATTTGACGGAGTGCATCCGCACCGGATGGATTTCGTCCGAGGGCCCTTTCATCAAACGCTTCGAGCAGGCGATGGCTGTTGCCGCGGGACGCCGCTACGGCGTCGCCGTCACCAACGGCTCTGTCGCACTCGATATTGCCGTTCACGCCCTTGGGCTCGCACCGGGCGATGAAGTCATCATTCCGACCTTCACGATCATCAGCTGTGCAGCAGCCGTGGTCAGAGCCGGCCTCGTTCCGGTTGCCGTTGATTGCGATCCGGCCACCTGGAACATGACCGTTGAAGGCGTGGAAGCCGCACTGACGCCGCGAACGCGCGCGATCATGCTGGTCCACATCTACGGTCTCCCGGTCGATCTTGATCCGATCCTCGAGCTCGCGCGTGCGCGTGGGCTGAAGGTGATCGAGGACGCCGCCGAGATGCACGGCCAGACCTATCGCGGTGCGCCCTGCGGCAGTTTCGGTGATGTCTCGACCTTCAGCTTCTATCCCAACAAGCACGTCACGACTGGCGAAGGCGGCATGATTCTCACTGACGATGCTGCGCTCGCCGATCGCCTGCAAAGTCTGCGCAACCTCTGTTTCCAGCCCCAGCAGCGGTTCATTCATGAAGAGCTCGGCTGGAACGCGCGCATGACCAATTTGCAGGCGGCCCTCGGCGTTGCCCAGGTCGAGCGCCTGCCCCGCACGGTCGAACTCAAGCGCCGGATCGGCCGTCTCTACGATGAGCATCTCGCCGACGCGCCGGGCATACGCCGTCCCGTCGCCAGAACCAACTATGCCGACAACATCTATTGGGTCTACGGCGTCGTGCTGGACGACGAGGTGCCGTTCGATGCCAAGGAGGCGATGCGGCGCCTTGCCGCGAAGGGCATCGGGACGCGACCATTTTTCTGGTGCATGCATGAGCAGCCGGTGCTGCGCCGCATGGGCTTCATGCTGAGCGAATCCCATCCCAATGCGGAATTGATCGCGCGCCGCGGCTTCTATCTGCCGAGCGGGCTTGCCTTGACTGACGACGAGATAGTGCGGTCCGCGGAGGCGCTGAAGGAGATCCTGGCGTGAGCGTGTTTGCGGACTACGCGCCCTGGTACGATCTCCTGTACCGGGACAAGGATTACGCCGCGGAAGTGGACTTCGTCGAAGGGCGGCTGCGCGACCACGGCGTCGCGTCGGGCAAACTACTGGATCTTGGTTGCGGCACGGGAGTGCACGCAATCGAATTCGCTCGCCGCGGCTGGGACGTCGCCGGCATCGACCTCAGCGCGGACATGATCGCCAAGGCGAAGACGCGCGCCGTCGAGGCGGGCCTTGAGATTCCCTTCCGGCAGGGCGACGCTTGCGAGGCCGGTGCAGAACGAGACTACGATGCGGTGGTGTCGCTGTTTCACGTCGCGAGCTATCAGACGGACCGAAACCGGCTGGAGGCCCTCTTCCACACCGCTCACGCGGCGCTGAAGCCCGGCGGCGTGTTCTTCTTCGACTACTGGTATGGCGGCGCGGTGCTGGCGCAGGGCGTCGAGACGCGCGTCAAGGTGATCGAGCAGAAGCCGCTGCGCCTGACCCGAATCGCGCAATCGGAGCATGACGAGACCAAGGCGACGGTGCTCGTAAGCTACACCCTGTTCTGCGAAGACACCAATCGCTCGACGATCCGGCGCGTCGACGAGACACACCACATGCGCTACTGGTTTCCGTTCGAGGTCGAGGCCTCGCTCAGGAGCAGCGGGTTAGAACCGGCCGGCACCCATGCCTGGCTATCGGATGCGGCGCCGAATTCGACCGTCTGGGCGGCCTACTCCATCGCCAGGAAGAGCTTCTGACCGTGAGACCGTTACGACTTGCTGTAATGCTTGAGCAGGCCATCGAGGTCGGTGGTGGATTCCAGCAGCCCCTGAACGATGTGCTGTGGCTACGCGACTGGGCGACGGAATCCGGCAACGAGATCATCGTTTACTCGCCCTACGAGCAAACCTTGACGGTTCTAAAGAACTTCGGCATCGACGCGCGCCTGCTGAAATTTCGCGCTATCGACTACGCCTTCCTCTTCCTGAAATATGTCGGGCCGTTCGATCTGGTGCAGATCGCTCTGCGCCTGAAATCGCCGTTCGAGCGCGCCCTGGTCCGCGACGGGATCGACGTCGTGCACTTCACTTCGACGTCCAAGCGGCATCTGCTGCTGCATCAGCTTCCGTTCATCATCACGATCTTCGACGGCTGCCATCGCGACGCGCCGGAATTTCCGGAAGTGCGGGCGTTCGGCGAGTTCGAGCGGCGCGAGATCCTGTTTGGTCTTGCGAGCATGAAAGCGGTACTGGTCGTCGTCAACGCTCCAGAGCTGATCGACGACCTGTGCAGGCGCTACGCCATGGAGCGTGAGCGCGCGGTATGCATTCCTTTCTCCCCGTCGACCTATGTCTCGAAATCCGCGCACGACGACAGAGCCGCGGATGAGGCCGTCCTGAGGAAATATCGGCTCGAGCCGGGCTATCTGTTCTATCCCGCCCAGTTCTGGCCGCACAAGAACCACGCCACGCTGCTGGCCGCCCTCGCACTGCTACGCGAACAGGGCCGCGCAGAGCGGCTGGTTTTGTGCGGATCGGACCGCGGCGGACGCGAGAAGGTCGACAAGGCGATCATCAGCCACGGCCTCTCCGAGCAGATCTCGATCATCGGCTTCGTCGAGTCGGCCGAACTGGGCGCCCTGTACCGCGGGGCCGCCGCGCTGGTCATGCCGAGCTATTTCGGCCCGACCAATCTGCCGCCGCTGGAAGCCTGGGCGGTCGGAACGCCTGTCATCTATCCCGAGGCGTTCAAGGCGCAAGCCGGCGACGCGGCGATCCTGTTCGACTATGACGACCCGCGTTCGCTGGCGGACGCCATCATGAGCCTGCGAGCCGAGGGGACGCGCGAACGGCTGCGCCACGCAGGCGAAAAGCGGCTACAGCAGTTCGCCGAAGAAACTGAATCGGGACGTAAGCAGTTCGCGCGACGCATGGATCGACTGAAACATCGCCTTGCGCTAACGCAGCGCTAGGTCGGAACGGCATCCATCAAGCGACCCCGGACGCGCTCGCTCAGAAGCGGACTCGCGACAAGGCCTACCGCAATGAGCCAAATGGCGCATTTTGCAATGAAATGCGCAAAACCTGCCGCCGGCAGAAGTGAAGCGATCAGCCCTCCCAAGCTCCATCCCGGCACCACGATCGTGAGAGCAACAGCAGCGAGGAACGCCGCGTGTCGAAACGGATGACGTAAGGTCTGGCCCATGATCATGAGCGCGAGGAGGCCGAACTGAACAAGGAAATCGCTCACAACAATCGCGCAAGCCGCACCAATCGGACCGAGCCGAGGGATCAGTATGAATGACAAGGCAAGGAAGACAACAAGCTGCGAGCCCTTGCTGCGGACCAGCAGATCGCGACGGTCGCTATAGTTGGCGAAGGCAAGCGCCAACAGCGATGGAGCAACAGCGACAGACCCGAGCAACAGTATAATTGCAAGCGATGCATCGTAGGGAATATTGCCTCGGGTCCAGAGCGAAAAGAAGTCGGGCCAGAACGGAAGCAGACCCGCCACCATCAAGCTGGCAGTTGCCGTGACGATTACGGAGCCGAGAGAATAGATGCGACGCAGGCGGTCCTTGTCGCCGATCGCATAGTCATGGCCAAGTTCGGCGGCAATCGGCAAGGCGATCTGCGTGCAAAGTCCTCGCACCAGGCCTGCTACCACGCGTGTCAGCCCCCATTGCGCGACCAGTTCCCGGTCTGTGACGAAGGCGCTGACCAGCAGCACAGGAGCGTTCACAATCGCCAGTTCCGAGAGGTTGGCTACAGCAAACGGAAAAGCCGGCCCAAACTGCCCAATGCTCCACCGCCACGACCGCACGTCCCCACCGCGCCGCAGATAGGGAAATAAGCGTGGCGCATCGAACACAACAAGAAAGAAGGCAAGCAAGACCTGGGTTGAAACGAAAGCGACTGCCACGGCCAGTAAATGGCCGAAAACAGCGACGGCAACGATTTGCGCAATCTGACCGAGCAACAGCGCGAGGTTTTGCAGCCAAACGGCCCGGCCATACCTGCCACGCGCGCGATAAAGGCCAGATACGAGATTCGAGGGCAAGACAAGCAGCATGCCCAAGATCATCACCAGCAGAGCGGAATCAAACGTGACGGTCGCATGAAATCCGAGCACCGCGGATGGAGGCACGATCCGCGTGGCGATAAGCAGCAGCGCCCCCAACACAATGACCAAGCCAAAGTAGATTCGTAGCATACCGGAATAGAAGCTCGCCGTTCTGCCATCGCAATCGACGGAGGATTTGAAAGCGAGAAACCGATTGATGGCTCGGAGCTGAAGTCCTGCGTCGGCAACGACAATGAGGCTTCCCGCGGCATAGATGGCGAGCCAAGCCGCGAGCGCATCACTGGTCCAAAAATGAAGAAACACCGGAATCAAAAGCAGCTGCTGGACCAGAACCAGAAGGATTTGAACGAGGTTCGCCGACCAGCCATGGATCAGACGCCGCAACCGACCGCCGGAGTTCAGCGCGTCCCCTGCGGCCGGCGCCTTGCTTGAAATGTTGATTTCTGTGCCGGACAAGCCGTAACCTTCCTTGAGATAGGGCCAGCCCGGCAACTTAGCGGCGATTCGTCCGGCGGAAAATGTTCGCCGAACCTCGGTTCCGCACGAGATGAATTCTCACTTGATCAGGAAGTGATCTTGCAACGAGGCCAATAAGTGAGATTCAATCGTCCCAATCGCTTCATTCGCGTGAATTGTCGGCTGGGATGCAATCGCCTGCCAGTAGCCATGCAACCCATCGTCCTGCGGATGGTCAAACCAAACGCCTGCTTTGAACCCGGCGAATAGGTCCGCGGATTGGCCGTTCGTAGCAAAGCTCTCGCGAAACATGAAAGCGTCGCTGGGCGCATTCAAGAATGTAGTCCCCGAGGAAGCCGGAACACCGATTGTTCCATCTCCGTTGAGGTCTTGTTGGAAGGTCGACTCCAAATTCTCAAACGTCGTGCTGGTACCCGACATACTCCCTGTGTTGGATGCTAGGTTGCCATTACTGTCCGTTGTCCAGACTGTGTAAAGGCCGCTATCGGAATCCTTCCAGGCGACCTTGTAACTCGTCCCCACCTGCTCCGCTCCGATCGGAGCCCAGCCCGCATAAGCACCAGCAACAACCGCAGCTCCGCCGTTCTTTAATTCGGGACCAGTGCCGCCAGCCACCGGGTTCAAGTAATAGTTGCTTCCCGTCCTGACCAGGCTCGTTGAGCCGAAGGATTCGATGACGGTACCCGATGTTCCGGGGACGCCAATAACGCCATCGCCGTTCAAATCTTGATGGAAGGTCGTCTCGTAGTTTTCGAGCGTTGAGCTCGTGCCCGACATGCCGCCGGAGTTCGACACGAAATTGCCGTTGGCGTCGGTCGTCCAGACCGTATA
>NZ_KI421479.1:0-187682 GCF_000472925.1 Bradyrhizobium sp. Ec3.3 | reverse complement strand
CGGAGTTCGACACGAAATTGCCGTTGGCGTCGGTCGTCCAGACCGTATAGGAACCGCTGCCGGAATCCTTCCAGGCGACGAGGTAGGTGCTCCCGTTCTGCTCCGCACCAATCGGAGCCCAACCACCATACGCTCCAGCAATAACTGCGGAGCCGCCATTCTTGAGTTCCGGGCCGTTGCCGCCGGCAACTGGATTCATGAAATAGTTGTTGCCACTCTGGACCAGGCTTGTCGCACCTAGCGCCTCGATGACAACAGGCGCGACCTGGCTGATCAGTGTGGTGTTCGAGACCGTCCCATCGGCAAACTGGAAATTCTCCACGCCGGTGACAGTATCGGTGCCATCGGGCACGCCTGAGCGTTGGTCTGCGATTGTGAACGTCTGGCTGTTCGCGTCGTAGGTAATGACGTAGTTCGCCTCATTGCCCGAATACACCGCGGTATCAGTCCCCACGCCACCGATGATGGTGTCGTTGCCGCCGCCGCCGGTGATGGTGTCGTTGCCCGAACCGCCATTCAGCACGTTGGCGATGGCGTTGCCGGTCATCGTGTCGTTGCCGGTGCCGCCGATGGCGTTGTCGATGTAGGACCGGGCGTCGTTATTGTAGAGATAGGCGTTGTAGACGTTGCCTGCCGCATAGTGGCCGTTGCCGAGATAGGCCAGTTGCGTGCTTGAAAACACCGACGATGCGCCGGGGTTGAGATTGATGGTCAGGTTCGTCGTATAATTCGACAGGTCGTAGGTATCGACGCCACCACCATCCCAGATCGTCTCGTAGATGCGGTTGGCCGAACCACCGACTCCGCCGCCCGGCGCAAGCTGCGCGACGCCGTTGATGAATTCCTGTCCGGTGGTCGGGCTCCAGGTATAGACGGTGTTCTCGTTGTGGGTCGTGTAGTTCGCGCCGTACATCGTTTGCAGCGCGAGGATATCGTTCGCCATATAGGTCTGCGGATACCCATAGGACTCGTTGGTGTAGCCGGTCAGCGGCCCACCGACATAGCTGCGGTAGCTCATGACGGTGTATTCGGAATCGTCATGCGCACTCGGCACCGCGACATTGGCGGGGCCGCCGGTCTCCTGGCTGTGCTTCAGGCCGAAAGCGTGACCGAGCTCGTGCAGCGCGGTCGCGAAATAATAGTTGCCGAGCGAGGCCTGCGAATAATCGTATGCGGTTCCGAACCAGACGTCGCCGCCGGACGCATAGCTGTTCGGATAGTAGGCGTAAGAGGTCGGATTGGCGGCCGGCGACTGCGCCACCATGATATCCGCGCCGTTGGTCCCGGCGTACTGGATGGTGGCGTTGGTGTAGCTTTGGATCAGCCCGATCGCGTAGTTGACCGCAGCCTGCATCTGGCTCGGGGCCTGCGAGAAGCCCGACGTGGTCGGCTCGCCGTTACCCCCGGTGTAGGGGCTCGGATAGTCGCTCGAGGAATCCGGAAAGCTATAGGTAATCGTGCCGGTCCATCCATAGCCGGACAGCATTCCATCGATGTCAGCGTTGCCGGTTGCGCCGATAGTAACCGCGGTGGCCAATGATCCTCTCCCGGGAACGCCGACACGCGCCTGATTCGCGGTGCCGCGCCAATTCTAGAGGCTCGTTTTATACGTTTGGTTTAATTTGGGTAGGTTGTGCGAAGCCGCCCTGATAACGACTTGTTAATCCGTCTTGCTGTGTTTACACGGGGTCGGACGTGACCACCGCGGCAATCTTGAGGTAACCCATGGGACCGTTCCGCCCTGCGGCCGGCCTTTTCGTGGCCCTCGCCGCGCTCGCCAGCCCGGATCACCCGTTCCTGGAGGGACAGCCTGTCATGGCCAGCAAAGCCGAGGCGCAGGAAGCTGGAAAACCCGGGCGCGCCGCAATCATGCCGCCCGCGCGCGATCCCTCCATTGCCGTCGCCGAGGAGTACGAGCTTGCTCGCCGAAAGGGAACGGCCGAGGCGCTGGAGCTGTTCATTGCCCGCCACGGCGACGACCCGCTCGCAGAGAAGGCTCGCGCCGACCTGAAGCGCCTGTCGCGCTGAACCGGGCGCCATCGCGCGTCAGCCCCACGTTTTCGCCGACGACACCAGCGCCCAGCGAGGCTTGCCGCCTGATCGCTGGGCACTATGGTAGGCGCGCAATTCGCTCCGGAGCTCGCACAAATGCCTTTCCCGCATGCCTCACAGGCCCTGTCGCGCTTTACCGTGCTCGATCTGACCCGCGTCCGGTCTGGTCCCACTTGTGTGCGACAGCTCGCGGACTGGGGCGCCAACGTCATCAAGATCGACGCCCTCACGGAGGATGCCGGCGGCGAGCAGCCGGGTGGACCGCGGCACGGGGCGGACTTCCAGAATTTGCACCGCAACAAGCGGGCGATGACGCTCAATCTGAAGGACCCGAGGGGGCTGGAGGTGTTCAAGTGCCTCGCCGCCAAGGCCGACGTCGTGGTCGAAAATTTCCGACCCGACGTGAAGAAGAAGCTCGGCATCGACTATGAGAGCCTGCGCGCGATCAACCCGCGCCTAGTTTATGGCAGCATCTCCGGCTTCGGCCAGGACGGCCCTTACCACAAGCGGCCGGGCTTCGATCAGATCGCGCAGGGCATGGGCGGCCTGATGTCGATCACGGGGGCGCCGGGCGGCGGTCCGATGCGAGTGGGCATTCCCGTCGCCGATCTCACGGCCGGGCTGTTCTGTGCCATCGGCATTCTCACTGCGCTGCTCGAGCGCGACGTCTCCGGCGAGGGCCAGTGGGTGCAGACCTCGCTGTTGCAGGCGCAGATCTTCATGCTCGACTTCCAGGCCGCGCGCTGGCTGGTGGAGAAGGAAGTCGCCAAACAGGCCGGCAACAATCATCCGACCAGCATTCCGACTGGTGTGTTCAAGACCTCCGACGGCTACATCAATATCGCTACCACCGGCGGGCGGATCTGGGAGCGCTGCGCGCAGGCGATCGGCGCGCCCGAGCTCGTCGCCAATCCGGACTACGTGACGGCGCCCGCGCGCTCGAAGAACCGCGATGCGCTCAACGCCGAGATCGAGAAGCGCACGGTCGCGAAATCGACCGAGACCTGGGTCAGGGAGCTCAACGAGGCGGGCGTGCCCTGCGGGCCGATCTATTCGATCGACCAGATGTTCGACGATGCGCAGGTCAGGCATCTCGGCATCGCGCAGGACGTGCCGAACGCGGAGAACCGTCACATCCGCCTGGTCGGCCAGCCCGTCACGCTGTCGCGCACGCCGAGCACGATGGTGGCACGGCCGCCGGAATTCGGCGAGCAGACCGACGAGGTGCTGGCCGAGTTCGGGTTCAGCGCCGATGAGATTGCCGGGCTGCGCCAGGCAAAGGTCGTGTGAAGGCTATAGGGCGAGCACACATGCGAGCGGCGCGAGGTGCAACGCCCCAAATGACAAAGCCCGGCGCAGGCCGGGCCTTGCAGCAGGACTTCAGAACGGAGATCAGTACTTCGCGACGACCGGGCCGCCACCGAACTGATAGTTGACGCCGACACGGAGGATGTTGTCGCGGAGCGCCGAGGAGTAGGAAACGCCGGCGTCGGTCCGCCGCGGGACCAGGATGGTCGTCGCAATCGGTCCGGTGCTCACTGAACCGAGATCCATGTAGAGGTATTCGAGCTTCGCGGTCCAATTGCCGCCGATCTTGCCTTCAACGCCAGCCCCCACGGTCCAGCCGACTTGCGTCGACGAGGTGCCCGGGAAGGTCACGGTGACGGGAACGCCACCGACGCCGTTTCCGGTGACGCTGCCGCCAGTCTTGAATTCGCCATAGGCAAGGCCGCCGGTCCCATAGAGCAGGATGCTTGGCGTGACGAGGATACCGGCGCGGCCGCGCACGGTACCGAACCAGGACAGCTTCTGGGTCAGCGTGGTGGTGATGTCGGTGGTGCCGCCGTTCGCGCAACCGACGCAGACAAGGTTGCTGGAGCCCTTCTGGTCGCTGCCCTGAATGTCGGCTTCGAGGCCCAACACCCAGTTCTGGACCTGCCAATTGTAGCCGACCTGACCTCCGCCGATCACGCCATCGACATCGTTGCTCGAGGTATTGGTGAACAGCGTGGCGCCCGTTGCCAGATTCGAAATGTCGACAGAGTTGCTCGACCGGCCCCAGCCATAGCCGATATTGCCGCCGACGTAGAAACCGGTCCAGCCATAGACAGTCGCGACAACCGGCGGCGCCTTGACGTAGGGCTTGGGCGCCGTCAGATCGGCAGCCATCGCGCTCGTTGCAAGCAGCGAAACAACCGCCGCGACGCCAATCGTCATGCGCTTCATGTGAGTCCTCTCTGCACAAGTTCGCGATCAGAGTACTCGCGCCGGCTCCCGATGGCTGTTACGCATCGGCAACAGGACGATCGAGGAGCACGGTCAGCTACGACGCGCAGTTGGATTTTTAGGTTTATCGCGCCATTTATCGAGACGTTGACGTCCCACCCTGCGTCAACCCGACACGCCCGATCAGACCATCGATGACGGGCCAGAACAGCAGGAGAATCGCCAGCGTCGTGATCGAGCCGACCAGCCCGTTCGACCAGAACACCCTGAGGTCGCCACCTGAACCGATCATCGACAGGCGGAAGGCGTCCTCGGCGCGATTGCCGAGCACGAGCGCCAGGGTGAAGGGCGCCAGGGGAATGCCGATCTTCTTGAAGACGTAGCCGACGACGCCGAAGCCCAGCATGAGCCAGATGTCGAACATCGCATTCTGGATGGCGTAGGCGCCGATCGCGCAGGACACCACGATCATCGGCGCGACCGCGGCGAAGGGCACGCGCAAGATCGAAGCAAAGATCGGCACCGTGGTCAGCACCAGCACGAGACCGACGACATTGCCGAGATACATCGAGGCGATCAGGCCCCAGACGAAATCCTTGTGCTCGACGAACAACAACGGCCCCGGATTGAGGCCCCACACCATCAAACCGCCAAGCAGGATGGCCGCCGTTCCCGAACCGGGGATGCCGAGCGCGAGCATCGGCAGCAGCGCCGAGGTGCCGGAGGCGTGCGCGGCCGTTTCCGGCGCGAACACGCCCTCGATGCGCCCCTTGCCGAAGCTTTGGGGATCCTTGGCGAAGCGCTTGGCGAGATTGTAGCCCATGAAGGAAGCAGCGATCGCGCCGCCCGGCGTGATGCCGAGCCAGCAGCCGATGAAGGAGGAGCGTAGCAGCGTCACCCAGTATTTCGGCAGATCCTTCCACACCGACAGCACGATGCGCAGCGAAATGCTCGCGGCGTGCCCGCGCAGCGCCAGCCGCTCCTCCATCGTCAGGAGGATCTCGCTGATGCCGAAGAGCCCGATGACGGCGACGAGGAAGTTGATGCCGCGGAGCAGCTCGGCGGAGCCGAACGTCATGCGCAATTGGCCGGACACGGTGTCCATGCCGATGCCGGCGAGCAAAAGGCCGAGCGACATCGAAATGACGGTCTTGTGCTTGGCCTCGCGCCCCAGACCGACGAAGGAGCAGAAAGTCAGGAGGTACACCGCGAAGAACTCGGGAGGGCCGAATTTGAGCGCGAAGGACGAGATCAGCGGTGCGAGGAAGGTGATCAGCAGCACCGCGACCAGCGAGCCGACGAAAGAGGAGGTGAACGCCGCGGTGAGCGCTTCCGCCGCCCGGCCCTGCTGTGCCATCGGGTAGCCGTCGAAGGTGGTCGCCACCGACCAGGCCTCGCCGGGGATGTTGAACAGGATCGAGGTGATGGCGCCGCCGAACAGTGCGCCCCAATAGATGCAGGAGAGCATCACGATCGCCGAGGTCGGATCCATCGTGAAAGTCAGCGGCAGCAGGATGGCGACGCCGTTGGGGCCGCCGAGCCCCGGCAGCACGCCGACGAAGATGCCGAGCACGAGCCCGACCATCATCAGGACCAGCGTCTTCCAGGTGAGCAGGACGGCAAAGCCGTGGACGAGGAGACCGAACGCTTCCATCGTTGGCAGCCCTAGAAACCGAAGGCCGCTTCGAGCGGTCCCTTCGGCATGATGACGTCGAAGGCGACGTCGAAGGTGACGAACATGATCGCCGTGAACACAAGAGCGGTGAGCAGCGACTTCCACAGCGCAATCTTGCCGATCAGCCGCATGAAGCCCGCGATCAGGAGGAGGCTCGCGACATAGAGTCCGAGGAACTGCGTCACCAGGCAGAACAGAAGCGTCGGCGCGAACACCGCCATCACGCGGCGGGCCTGCGCGCGGGTAACGAAGGGTTCGCTTCCGGCACGCCGCACAAGCAGCGCCGCGACGAGGCCATAGAGGCTTCCACCAGCGAGGACGACGCACAGATAGAACGGGAAGTAGCCAGGCTCGGGCCCGGTCGAATCCCAGGAAATGCCGGTGCGCCAATTGTCGTAGCCGAGCGTGGTGGCGAGCGCGAGCAGCAGGAGGCAGACGACGATCTCGATCGTGCCGGAACTGACGACGGAGGGGGAGTCGTCTTCAGGCGCGGTCGGATCGTCGACGACGATTTCGATATCGGTTTGAGACATGAGCGAACAACAACCACTGCGGCCGATCCCTCTCCCCCGCTTGCGGGGAGAGGGTTAGGGTGAGGGGGAGTCTCCACGGGGAAGGTGAGAGCTGAACTCGTGGAGAGTCCCCCTCACCCGAATGGCACCTGACGATGCGATCCGACCTCCCCCCACAAGTGGGGCGAGGTGAAGACGGCTACTTCGCAACGAACCCCGCCTCCGTCATCAGCGACTTGTTCAGCGCGTCGTCCTCCTCGAGGAACTGCACCATGTCCTTGCCGGTGAGGAAGATCGGCTTCAGGGCCTGCTTCTCCATGTAATCCTTGTACTCGGGCGTCTGCGTCACCTTCTGGAAGAGGTCGACATAGAAAGCCTGCTGCTCCGCCGAGACCTTGCCAGGCAAGAACATCGCGCGCAGCATCAGGTACTGGATGTCCAGCCCCTCCTCCTTGCAGGTCGGGATGTCGTGCCAGGACTGCGTCTCCGTCACCTTGGTGGTGTAGGAGATGCGCTCCTTGTCGAATACGCAGAGCGCTCGCACCTGTCCTGCGCGCCAGACTTCGAGATTTTCGCTTGGGTTGTTGACGTTGGATTCGGTGTGGTTGCCGACGAGCTGGGTCGCGGCCTCGCCGCCTGATTTGTAGGGCAGATAAGAGAATTTCGCGCCGGTCTTCTGCTCGAGGAAGACGGTCAGCACGTGATCCTCGCGCTTGGAGCCGGTGCCGCCCATCTTGAACGGGGAGCTTGCGGCCTTCGCCGCCTCGATGAACTCCTTCACCGATTTCGGCCCCGCCGCATTGTCCCACAGCACGAACTGGTCGAGCGCGATCACCGAGACCGGCGTCAGTTCGCGCCAGTTGAACGGGATCCTGGCCGACAGTGGCAGCATGTAGATCAGCGAGTAGGCGATCAGCACCTTGTTCGGATCGCCCTCGCTGGACTTCATGTACATCAGCGCTTCGGCGCCGGAGGCACCGCCCTTAAGCGACACCACCATCGGCTGCTTCATCAGATTGTTCTTCTGGATCGCGGCCTGCATCATTCGCGCCATCTGGTCGGAGGCGCCGCCCGCACCGGCTGCGACCACGATCTCGACAGGCTTGGTCGGCTCCCAGCCGGCGAAGGCCGGCGCGCTCATCAACAGGGCCGCCGCAGCTCCGGCGGCCTTCACTGGAATTCGCACGAGTTTCGTCCCCTGGTTCTTATTGGCTTTGTGATGCCGGGAAATCTATCGGTGCATTGTGCGGACTTATACTGACGAGTTCAAGCTTGCGGACATTCCGCCGCATATGACTTTCGGCTGACGGAACGCGCGCAAACAAACCGGGGTCCTACTTGCCCTTCCAGTTCGGCGCGCGCTTGTTGAGGAAGGCATCCATGCCCTCGCGAAAATCTTCGCTCATATAGGCCTTGAGGATCAGATCCTCGCCTTCTTCACGCGACAGCGTGCGACGAATGCGGCGCACTGCCTCCTTGGTGGCTTCCAGCGTGAGCGGCGCGTGACTTGCGACGAGCTTGGCAGTCTCGTCGGCGCGGCGCTGAAGCGTCTCGACGTCAGGAACGACCTCATTGAGCAGGCCGAGCGCCAGGGCCTCCGGCGCCTCGACGAGGCGCGCCTTGAAGATCAGGTCCTTGGTGCGGGCAGGTCCCACCAACGAGACGACGCGGCTGATGTTCGACATCGACAGGCAGTTGCCGAGCGTGCGCGCGATCGGAAAGCCGATGCGGGTGGATTCCGTGCCGATGCGAATGTCGCAACAGGCCGCAATCCCTGCGCCGCCGCCGGTGCAGGCCCCCGCGATCGCCGCGATGACGGGGACGCGGCACTGCTCCAGCGTGCCGAGCACACGATCGATCCGCGCCTCGTAGTCGAGCGCATCCTGCGCGGTCTTGAAGGCGCGGAACTGCGAGATGTCGGTACCCGAGGCGAACGCCTTGTCGCCGGCGCCGGTCAGGATCAGTGCCTTGATCGAACGATCTGCATTGATGGCCTGGCAGATCTCCGCCATGCGCTCATACATGGCAAAGGTCAGCGCGTTGCGCGCCTGCGGACGATTGAAGGTGATGCGCGCAATGCCGTCCGTGACGGAGTAGAGCAGGTCTTCGCTGGCAGTCACGGGTGCGTTCATCGCGCGCTCTCTTTCTTCACTGGAGCATGATCCGGAAAAATGTGCAGCGGTTTTCCGAAAAGATCATGCTCAAAAAAATAAACCCCAAAGCGCGATGACTACTCATCGCGCTTTAGATTGAGTTCAGGCGACTTGAGCCTTGGTCATCGGCACCGCGTCGCGTCCCTTGAGGACGTCCATGGCCGCCAGCACGCCGCCGCTCCGATGCGGGACCTTTGCAAGATCGAGGCCCATCTCGACGCCGGACAGCGTGCCCATCAGCATCAGATCGTTGAAATGGCCGATATGGCCGATCCGAAACACCTTGCCCTTCACCTTGTTCAGGCCGGTGCCGAGCGACATGTCAAAGTTCTCGAGCACCACTTTGCGGAAATTGTCGGCGTCATGACCCTCGGGCATGCGCACACCCGTGAGCGCCGGCGAATGCGCGTTGGGATCCGCGCACTGCGTCTCCAGGCCCCAGACCTTGATCGCCGCGCGCGTCGCGGCGCTATGGCGCTTGTGGCGGGTCCAGACGTTCTCTAGCCCCTCCTCTTCCAGCATCTTGACCGCCTCGCGCAGGCCGAAAAGAAGGTTGGTCGCGGGCGTGTAGGGGAAGGTGCCGGCCTTGTTGAAGGCGATGACCTCCTGCCAGTCCCAATAGGAGCGCATGCCCTGGTTAGACTTGGCGACGGCCAGCGCCTTCTCGGAGACGGCGTTGAAGCCAAGGCCCGGTGGCAGCATCAGGCCCTTCTGGGAGCCTGCGACCGAGACGTCGATGCCCCAGGCATCGTGCTCATATTCCATCGAGCCGAGGCCGGAGATGGTGTCGACCATCAAGAGCGCCGGGTGCTTCACGCGGTCGAGGATCTTGCGCACCTCCGCGGGCGGCGTCACGCAGCCCGTCGAGGTCTCGTTATGCACGACGCAGACCGCCTTGATCTCGTGCTGCTTGTCGGCGGACAGGCGCTGTTCGATCTCGGCCAGATCAGCGCCATGGCGCCAGTCGCTCGGGATGAAGTCGACGTCGAGCTTGAACTTGTCGGCGATGCCGCGCCACAGCACGGCGAATTGGCCGGTCTCGCACATCAAAACCTTGTCGCCGGGCGAGAGCACATTGACCATCGCCGCTTCCCAGGCGCCGGTTCCGGAGGAGGGATAGATGATTACGGGCTGCTTGGTGCGGAAAACCCGCTGCATCGCGGCCAAAACGGCAAAACCGATCTCGGCGAACTCCGGACCGCGGTGGTCCAGCGTCGGCATGTCCATCGCCCGCAACACCCGGTCGGGCACGTTGGTCGGTCCTGGAATCTGGAGAAAATGCCTTCCAGTATGCACGGTCATAGGCGTCCTTCCCGGTCTAGCCTTGGTTTTGATGGCCGCCGAATAGCACCATTTGACGGGCTTGTCCCCCTCTCCTAGGGGCCTCCCATGCATAACCGGCGACCCCCGCCCGGACGCCCTCCCCCTACTCCGCGGCAACCACCTTTCCGGTCGGCACGCGCCCCTCGATCTCCGTGAACGGACGCTCCGGGTGCATCAGGAAGGCCGAGAAGCCGCCGAGCAGCAAAAGCCCCATCGACATCAGGAACGGCAGGTACCAATTCCCGGTCGCGTCGATCACGAACCCCGCGACCAGCGGCGACACGATGGCGGCGAAGGCGGACCCCGTGTTCATGATGCCCGATGCGGTGCCGGAATATTTCGGGGCAATGTCCATCGGGATCGACCACATCGGACCGATCACCAGCTCCGCGCAGAAGAAGCCCGCCGACAGACAGAGCGCGACGATCGTGATGTCATGGATGAACAGGATCGGCAGCAGCGACAGAAGCGCTCCGGCAAATCCCATAACGGTCACGCTCAGCCGCGCGAAGCGAACATTGCCGGTGCGATCGAGAATCCGATCCGACAGCACGCCGCCGACGCTGTCGCCGACCACGCCGGCGAAGAAAACGCCCGAGGCGAACAGCGCCGAGTTCTTGATGTCGAGATTGTAGCTGTTCTTGAAGAACAGCGGCAGCCAGTTGAGATAGAGCCACAGGCACCAGCCGTAGCAGAAATAGGTCAGCGTCACCGGCCACATGCGGGCGAGCAGCGGCCCCCACGGCACGCGCGGCCGGTCACCGACGGGACGCGGCGGCAGCGCTGCGAGCTCGGTTTCCGTGATCGAAGCATGCTCCTTCGGCTCGTTGCGGAAGTACCAGACCCAGATGAAACCCCACACTAGGCTCACGAAACCAAGCACGACGAACGCGCCGCGCCAGGTCAGCCAGAGGATCAGCAGCGCCACGACGGGCGGCGTTATCGCATTGCCCAGCCGTGCGAAGGAGTGAGTGAGCCCTTGCGCAAAACCGCGGCGGTTCGCGGGCGTCCAGTATTGCATCGCGCGCGTCGCAGTGGGGAAGGTCGCACCCTCGCCGAAGCCGAGCGCGAAGCGCGCGATGAACAGCGCGGCAAGACCGTGCACGAAGCCGGTCATCATCGTCGCCACGGCCCAGATCATGCCGCACCAGAACAGCGTCTTGCGCGGCCCGAAATGATCGCCAACCCAGCCGCCGATCACCTGGAACAGCAGATACGGATAGGCGAAGGCAGAGAAGACGAGGCCGAGCTGAGTGTTGGAAAGACCGAGCTCCTTCTGGATCTCGCCGGCTGCCGTGCCGATGTTCACCCGGTCGACATAGGTGATGAAATACATCGCACAGAGCATTGCCAGCACGACATGCGTGGCCTTGAACCGAACCTTCATCTCCACCCCACCCTATCTGTTGTTCTGGATTGTCGGTGCGCGGCCCATCCTAGGTGCCGACCACTTTCAGGTGCGGTGAGGAATTGCTCTGCGTGCGCTGCTCGAAGTACTTCATCGCGGCATCGACGCCGCCGGAGCGGTGCGGGACGCCGGCAACGGAAAGCCCCATCTCTACACCGGTCAGCGCGCCGAGCAGCGTCAGCTCGTTGCATTCGCCGAGATGGCCGATCCGGAAGACCTTGCCGGCAACCTTCGACAGGCCAGCGCCGAGCGACATGTTGAAATTGTCGAGCACGGTCTTGCGGAATTGATCGGCGTCATGTCCGGGCGGCATCAGCACCGCCGTCAGCACCGGCGAGAATTCGCTGGGCTCCTGGCACAGCACTTCGAGGCCCCAATGACCGACGGCGGCGCGCGTCGCCGCCGCAAGCCGCTGATGCCTGGCGAAGACGTTGTCGAGGCCCTCGTCGAGCAGCATCGCGATCGCCTCGCGCAAGCCATAGAGCAGGTTCGTCGCCGGCGTGTAGGGGAAGAAGCCTTTTGCATTGGGCTTCAGCATCTCCTCCCAATCGAAATAGGAGCGCGGCATCTTGTTGGTCTTGGAGGCAGTACGAGCCTTCTCCGAGATCGCATTGAAGCCGAGGCCGGGCGGCAGCATGAAGCCCTTCTGCGAGCAGCTCACGCTGACATCGACCTTCCACTCCTCATGCCGGTAGTCGACCGAGCCGAGCGAGGAAATGGTGTCGACCATCAGGAGCGCCGGGTGGCCAGTGCGGTCGATCGCGGCGCGGATGTCGGGAATCCGGCTGGTTGCGCCGGTCGAGGTCTCGTTGTGGACGACCATCACCGCCTTGATCGTGTGCGCCGTATCCGCCGTGAGCCTGGCTTCGATCTGGGCGGGGTCGGCGCCACGGCGCCAATCGCCGGGGATGAAATCGACCTCGATGCCGAAGCGTCGCGCCATCTGGCGCCACAGGGTCGCGAAGTGGCCGGTCTCGACCATCAGCACCTTGTCGCCCGGCGACAGCGTGTTGACGATCGCAGCCTCCCAGGCGCCGGTCCCCGAGGACGGGAAGATCACCACCGGCCCTGACGTCTGGAAGATTTTCTGGCTGCCTTCGAGCACGGCGCGGCCGAGTTCGGCGAACTCCGCGCTCCGGTGGTCGATCACCGGCATGTCCATCGCGCGCAGAACGCGGTCGGGCACGGGGCTGGGGCCTGGAATCTGGAGGAAATGGCGTCCCTGGTGCATGAAAACCTCCGTATGGGCGGACCGTGGCCAGCTCATCCGTTATTTTGCATTCATTTTTTGTCCTTTCAATCTAAATTTGGTATTCGATTGTGGACGTCGACGCCACGCAAACGGCAAACTACTGTCCTGCATATGAAATCCACGATTCCCGAAACCGGGGTTCCGATCGCCCACCCGGCCGGCAATGGCGGCGACCGCCAGGAGGTCTCGCTCCACGGCGAGATCCTGCTGCGGCTGCGCGACTATGTGGTGGAAGGCAACATCCCCGAGGGCGCACGCGTTCCCGAGCGGCAGCTCTGCGAGATGCTCGGCATCTCCCGCACGCCCTTGCGCGAAGCGCTCAAGGTGCTCGCCGCCGAGGGCCTGATCGAGCTTCTGCCCAACCGCGGCGCGCGGGTGCGCCAGCTCAGCCAGCGCGATCTCGAGGAACTCTTCGACGTGATGGCAGGCCTGGAAAGCCTGGCCGGACGCCTCGCCTGCGAAGCCATTACCGATGATGAAATCGCCGAGATCGAGCGGTTGCATTACGAGATGTATGGCCACTATCTGCACCGCGACATGCCCGGCTACTTCCAGACCAACCAGCGCATTCACGAATGCATCGTCGCAGCCGCGCGCAACGAGACGCTGAAGGCCGCCTACGCCAACTTCGCAGGGCGGATCCGCCGGATCCGCTACTCGGCCAATTTCGCGCGCAAGCGGCAGCGCTGGGGCGAGGCCATGCGCGAGCATGAGGCGATCCTCGACGCGCTCCGCCGCCGCGCCGGGAGCGAGCTCAGCGACATCCTGTTCCAGCATCTGCGCAACAAGCGGACGGCCGCGATCGAGCACCTGACCGAGCCCGATGGGGATATGCCGGTATCGCCCTAAATGGGCGGCCAGCTTGCCCACTATGAATTCACAATGTAATCGGTCTCAGACAATAATGAATAATCCAATGCGGTGGGACAGCCCCGTTGGATCACCTCAGGATCAGGGATGATGAACGCCTCATCGCTCGAACGGCGCCTGCGCTCGGAATTGACCGGCGACGTGCTGTTCGACGCCTTCAGCCGCGGCCGCTATGCGACCGACGCCTCGTTCTATCAGATCATGCCGGCCGGCGTGGTCGTCCCGAAGACCATGGACGAGGCGCTGCGGGCGCTGGCCATTGCCCGCGACGGGGGCCTGAAGGTGACCCCGCGCGGCGGCGGCACCTCGCAATGCGGCCAGACCATCAATGACGGCCTCGTCATTGATGTCTCAAAGCATCTGAACCAAATCCTCTCGCTCGACGTCCAGAACCGCACGTGCGTGGTCGAGCCCGGCATCGTGCTCGACGATCTCAACCGCCAGCTCAAAAAGCACGGCCTGTGGTTCCCGGTCGACGTCTCCACGGCGTCACGCGCCACCATCGGCGGCATGGCCGGCAACAATTCCTGCGGCGGCCGCTCGCTGCGCTACGGCACCATGCGCGACAACACGCTGTCGATGGAAGCCGCGCTTGCCGACGGCACGATAGCTGGCTTCGGCGAGGTCCCGCGCGATCTCACTCAAGTGAACGCCGGCGACAGTGCGCTTGCACTGTTCCGCGACATGCTCGATCTCGGCGCGCGCGAGGCCGACGAGATCGCGGACAGGTTTCCGAAGGTGCAGCGCCGCGTCGGCGGCTACAACCTCGATGCGCTCACTCCGCGCAATGCGCCGAACAACATGGCGCATCTTCTGGTCGGCTCCGAAGGCACCCTCGCCTTCACCACCAAGGTCGAGCTGAAGCTCTGGCCCGTGATCCGCAACAAAGCCCTCGGCGTCTGTCATTTCGGCAGCTTCTACGAGGCGATGGATGCGGCCCAGCATCTGGTCAAGCTCAAGCCGATCGCGGTCGAGCTCGTCGACCGCACCATGATCGCGCTCGGGCGCGACATCGCGATGTTTCGGCCCATCATCGGCGCCGCCATCAAGGACGATCCGGATGTGGTGCTGGTGGTGGAGTTCGCTGAGGAGGACCAGGCGACCAATTTGCAGCGCCTGAAGCAGCTCGCTGAGCTGATGGGCGATCTCGGCTTCGGCTGGACCAACAACAAGCGCAAATGGGGCGGCGTGGTTGATATCACCGAGCCCGCACTTCAAAGCGGCATCGCCGATTTCCGCGCCGCCGGCCTCAACGTCATGATGTCGATGAAGCAGGAGGGCAAGCCGGTTTCCTTCGTCGAGGACTGCGCGGTGCCGCTGCCGCACCTCGCCGATTACACCGCGCGGCTGAACGAGGTTTTTGCGAGGCACGGCACTAGCGGCACGATGTATGCGCACGCCTCCGAAGGCTGCCTCCATGTGCGCCCCGTACTGAACCTGAAGCTGGAGAAGGACGTGAAGGCAATGCGCGCCATCGCCGAAGAGGCCTTCGCGATGGTGCGCGAGTACAAGGGCTCGCATTCCGGCGAGCATGGCGACGGCATCGTGCGCTCGGAGTTTCACGAAACGATGTTCGGCGAGCGGCTCGTCGCAGACTTCAGGGAAGTGAAGCAGCGCTTCGATCCCGATGACGTTCTCAACCCCGGCAAGATCGTCGACGCTCCCAAGATGGACGACCGCTCGCTGTTCCGCTACCGGCCGGACTATCGCGTCGCTGATTTGAAGACGAAGCTCGACTGGTCCGTTTATCCTGGCGCCGGCGGCGGCTTCCAGGGCGCGGTCGAGATGTGCAACAACAACGGCGCCTGCCGAAAGCTCGAGGGCGGCGTGATGTGCCCGTCCTATCGCGCGACGCGCAACGAGAGGGACGTCACCCGCGGCCGCGCCAACACGCTGCGGCTCGCAATTTCCGGCCAGCTCGGCCCTGATGCGCTGTCCGCCGACGAGATGATGGAGACGCTGAAGCTTTGCGTCTCCTGCAAGGCCTGCCGCCATGAATGCCCGACCGGCGTCGACATGGCCAAGATGAAGATCGAGGTGCTGGCGGCGCGCGTTGCTTCTCGCGGTTTGACGCTGCGCGACCGCCTGGTCGGCTATTTGCCGCGCTATGCGGGCCTTGCCGCGCGCTTCGCGCCGCTTGCGAACCTGCGCAATCGCAGTGCTCTGCTGCGAAGGCTGTTCGAGGGTTTTGCAGGTATCAGCGCGCGCCGCGCCTTGCCCGCCTTCCGCAGCGATGTGTTTGCACCACCCGCAGAGGCGATTGGACCCATGGATGGCCGCGAGGTCGTGCTGTTCGCCGACACGTTCAATCGGATCTACGAGCGGGAAAACCTCGATGCAGCGCTGCGGGTGCTCGTCGCAGGCGGCTATCGCGTTCATCTGCCAAAGCCCGTGAGCGGCACGCGGCCGCTCTGCTGCGGCCGTACGTTCCTGTCCGCAGGTCTCGTCGACGAAGCGAAGGCCGAGCTCGACCGTCTCGTTGAGAGCTTCACGCCGTTCGCCGCGCGGGGCGTGCCGATCATCGGGCTCGAGCCGAGCTGCCTGTTGACGCTGCGCGACGAGCTGTTGTCGCTGCGCAAGGACGATGACGCCAGGGCGGTCAGCGCCCACGCCTTCACCTTCGAGGAGTTTCTGGTGCGCGAGGCGGAGGCCGGTCGCCTGCAATTGCCGCTCGGCGCGATCGCCGAGAAGGCGCTCGTGCACGGCCATTGCCACCAAAAATCCTTTGGCGCGTTCAAGCCGGTCGAGCAGGTGCTGCGCCTCGTTCCCGGCTTGAAAGTCGAGACCATCGAGTCGAGCTGCTGCGGCATGGCTGGCGCCTTCGGCTATGGCGCGGACACTTACGATGCCTCGATCGAGATGGCCGAGCTGTCGCTGCTGCCGGCCGTGCGGCGCGCGGGCCAGACAACCCTGGTGGTCGCCGACGGAACTTCCTGCCGGCACCAGATTCACGACGGCGCGCAACGCGACGCCCTGCATGTCGCGCGCGTGCTCGCCATGAGCCTCGATCGCGCCAACGCAAATCCGACAACCCCACCACACAAGGACATTCCAAATGGCTGAACTCACTCTCGACACCGCCCGCAATATCCTCGACGCCGCCTTCGCGAAGGCTGGGGAGCTGAAGCTGAAGCCGCTGGTCATCACCATCCTGGATGCGCGCGGCGTCCTCAAGCTCGCGGCGGCCCAGGACGGCACCAGCCTGATGCGCGCGGAGATCGCCCACGGCAAGGCCTATGGCGCGCTCGCGATGGGCATGGGATCGCGCGCCTTGTTCCAGCGCGCCCAGGAGCAGGCCTATTTCATCGACGCCGTGAACACCATCGCCAACGGCGCGCTGGTCCCGGTCCCCGGCGGCGTGCTGATACAGGACGGCACCACCCTGCTCGGCGCCGTCGGCGTCTCCGGCGACACCTCGGACAATGACGAAGCCTGCGCCGTCGCCGGCATCACGGCGGCCGGGTTGAAGGCTAACGCGGGATAACGCGCGTCAACCGAGGCTGACAGACCGTAGGTCGACCGAGCGTTAACCCTCACGTTGCTTGGCAAGCTGATTTGTGCGACGAAGCCTTGCAAAAGCTCGGTCTGTCGCCATGAAGCGCGCCAGCATTGGAGCGATCAGTTTCGCGGGATCGCTGATCGATTGCCCGTTTTCCCGGGTTAACGCCTCGGCGTAGGCGACAAGATCCCGATGAATGTTTGCCGGCAGTTCATGGATGACCTTGACAGGCTTGTCGTCGGCGAGAGCACCGATCTTGAGTTTGGCCATGGTCTCATTCCCTATACGGTTCAAGCAACAGGTCGCGGTTGACGATAACCCGCACCGGAAATCCCGGCCGGATCGTCAGCGTCGGCTGGATATTGAGATTGCGCCGAACGAGCTGTTGCCCGACTTGGTTGGCGGAATCGCCTGCCCCGCGCCGCAACGCCTGGATGAGTGCGCTGTTTGTGTTGTTGACATCGCTACCCGAATTCACCTCGGTCCCGACGGCGAGCAGAGTTGAGAGTGCAGCCGCGCCCAACAATTCCTTCCAGTGGTTGTCGACATGGTCCTCGAGGCCGGAATACCCCGCAGCGTCGGCTCCCGGCTGCCGTTCCAGCACGATGGAGCGGCCGTTGGGCATGATCAGCCTGGTCCAGACTAGGAGCACACGCGATTGCCCGAATGCGACTTGGCTATCGTACGTACCTATCAGCCGTGCTCCCTGGGGAACTAACAGGACCCGGCCCGTAGGAGAATCGTACACCGCCTCGGTCACCTGAGCTGTGATTACGCCAGGGAGATCTGAGCGGACTCCTGTCAGCAGCGCGCCAGGAATCACTGCCCCTGCTTGCACTACGAACGGCGATGCGGGTTTGACCAGACGATCGGGGCTCGTGGTGCGTCGATCGATCGCCGCATTCACGAACGCGAGCTTTCGGTCCTGGCCGTTCTGCGCGAACGCCTCGTCGGATGATGTCGCCCCGCTCGCAGGAGCGTCATTCGACGCCGTTGTTGCGGAGAGCGGCCGGACATTCGTGGAGGCGAACAGCTTGCTCGTGCGAGCCGCTTCGCTCTCCTGATTCACGCGCTGTTGCTCGGCATCAACCGCCAATGGGCCAGTCTGCGTCTGCGCTGCAACGATCGGTCGCCCCAGATCGCCGGGCAAAGGCGGGCCAAGCGGTGGCACGTCTTTCGAGACGCCTGCGTAGTCCTTCGGCAGGCCGGCCAGCTGGTCGGCGACATTGTGGTGATCGGTCGAGTAGAGTTCTTCCGAAGCAGGAGCGCGCTTCTTGCTGGATTGCAGCGCCACGAACACGGCTCCAGAGATAAGGGCAAGAACCAGGGCGGTGCCTCCGATCAGGACCCTACGCGAGATCCGCGTCACACCGGGACGTTCAGGACGCAACTGGAAGGCTCTTGAGGCATCGTCCTGCGCCTGCGGCGGCACAGCATTCCGATTCGGTGGACCACCGCTTGTATCGGTCATGACGACCTCCCATCGGCTCTGACGATACGCACCTTCTGCTGGCTCTCACTTCCCAGCCTCAACTCGGCAGCGGCGAACAGCCGATCGACGATCAGTAGGCTTCCGAAAGCGCGATAATTGACGAGCTCGGTCTTCCCGTCCTGCCCGATGACAAAGAGGGGTGGCAACTCTCCCTGTCCGATGCCAGGTGAGAACTCGATGTAAACCTTGCGTCCGTCGTCGTAGGCGTTGATCGGACGCCAGGGTGGGTTGTCACCCTCGATGGTGTAGCGATAGCGGCGCTGGGTCGGATCGGGAATGAACGGCGTTGGTGGCATGGCCCGGCCACGCGCGCGATCTTCGGGATAGAACCAGGTCACCGAAGGCATGTACGGCTTTTCGCGGGAGCGCAGCTCGAGCAGATAGGTGCGCCGATCGGTGTTGACGACGAGATTGGTCGAGACTTCCGGCCGGGTCGGCTTGACCAGGATGTGGACGCGGCGGGTATCCCCGCTACCACTTTCGGTGTCGCCGACGACCCATCGCACGGTATCGCCGGCAGCGACAGGTCCCGAACCGATCAATTGTTCGCCCGGCTCGAGCGCTATGTCGGTGATCTGTCCGGGTGCGGCATAGATCTGGTAGAGCGCGCCCGGGCTATAGGGAAACACCTGCACTGCGTTGAAATATGCCGCCTTGCGGGGCTGAACACGGGCCGCATCGTTGGCGCTCTCGATCCGTTCGATCGGCTCCTTGGCTTCTTTCTGCTTGCCGCCGCGCGCCGGAGTCCAGGAGGGCGGCACGTGGAGCGGTCGCGGCCGATCGTCGCTCACCGCCGGCGGATCCGGGAGCGGCGGGACATCGCCGTCGTAGCCGATCTGCGGAGGCTTGAAGGTGGTGCATCCGCCGAGCGCCGTGATCGAGATCAGAAGAACCGACGCCAAGCTCCGCGGCAACATTCCCGAGGTGTGAAAAATGGAGGGCTTGCTCATCCCAGCTCCTTCGACCAGTTGATTGCGTTGACGTAGATGCCAAGGGGATTCTTACGCAGGCGATCGACGTCGCGAGGAGGCTCCAAGACGATCGTGAGAATTGCGCTCCACCGCTCCGAGGCAGCTAGCTGGCCATTTTCATAGCGTCGTTCGATCCAGGCCAGGCGGAAGCTGTCGGGTGAGGCTCTGATGACGCTGGAGACCTCGACGGCCACCTGGGTCTTCCCCACCCTGGCGAAGGGATCGTTGTTGCGCGCGTAGTCATTGAGGGCTGCCGCGCCGCGATCCGTCGTGAAGTCGTAGGCGCGGAGCCAATCCTGGCGCAGCACGATCGCGTCCATGGGAAGGCCGCGAACATGTTCGATGAACCGAGCCAGATGAAAGGCAATCTGGGGATCGCTGGCTTGGTAGGAAGCATCTGCGGATGCGACGGCTCTCACTTCGCCGAGATGATCCACCTCGACCACCCAGGGGGTGATGGTGCCCCGTGCAGATTCCCAAGCAAGCGCTGCGGCGAAACCGGCGGATAGGAACAGAGAGCCGAATGCCATCAGGCGCCAGTTTCTGGCCTGGACTCGTGCCGAGCCGATGCGGTCATCCCAGACCTGAGCTGCTCGTTGATAGGGGGTGACCGGTGCAGGCGTGCGGCCATAGTGGACGGCCGATCGTTTGAACATGCTCTGACCTCAGAAGATGAATGGGAACGGCAGTTGGGTGATCGCAGGCATTAGCTCTCGCCCTGTGAGAGATCGACGGACGCGCCGCCTCCGCCGTGATCGCCTGCGCGTACCGCCTGCGTGACGCTTGAGGCTCCATGACTGATCGTTTGCGTCCGTTTCATGCGGCGAACCCACGCGGGTGCTCTCTCGGACGACGCGGAATCGCCGCCAGATGAGTTGCCGCTCGGTCCGCCGGAGTGGACGGCAGCAGAGCGTAGGGGGCTAGCCGGAGCCGACGTACTTGCTTCGGTTGCGCCGGACAGACGACCTGCACGAAAGGCGCTCGAGGTGGCGCCCGCAATAGCGCGCCCTCCCCCGACGGCACTTCCGGCCAGCGCGGCGCCACCGGCTGCGAGCGCGGCTCCGGCCGCAACCACGCCACCAGCCGCTAGGCCGGTGCCGACAGCGCTACCTGCGCCGAGCTGTGGTCCACCAGAAACGATTCCGTTGGCGATGCCGGGGCCGAAGATGCCGAGACCAAGCAATGAGAGCGCGCCCAACACCAGCGCCATCGCACTCTCAATGCTCGGCTGGTTACCGCCAAATCCCGCCGTGAACTGCGCAAAAAGCGTCGAACCAATGCCGACGATCACGGCCAACACCAAAACCTTGACGCCGGAAGAAATCACGTTGCCGAGCACTCGCTCCGCGGCGAAGGCCGTCTTCCCAAACAGGCCAAAGGGAATCAGCACGAAGCCCGCCAGCGTCGTCAGCTTGAACTCGATCAGGGTGACGAAGAGCTGGATCGCCAGGATGAAGAAGGCGAGCAGGACGACGACCCAGGCGAACAACAAAACGACGATCTGGACAAAGTTCTCGAAGAAGCTGACATAGCCCATCAGGCTGGAGATCGACTCGAGGATCGGCCGCCCGGCGTCGAGGCCAACCTGCGCAATCCGGCCGGGACGCAAGAAATCTGCGGACGAAAGGCTTGTGCCGGAGGCTTTTAGGCCGAGGCCGGCGAAGCTTTCGAACACGATCCGAGCGAGGCTATTCCAGTTGCCGATGAGATAAGCAAAGACGCCGACGAACAGGGTCTTCTTGACGAGGCGGGCGACGATATCCTCATCGCCGCCCCAGGACCAGAACAGCCCAGCCAGTGCGATGTCGATCGCTGCGAGCGTGGTCGCGAGATAGCCGACCTCACCGCCGAGCAGCCCAAATCCGGAGTCGATGTAGCGCGTGAAGGTTTCCAGAAACTGGTCGATGACACCGGTGCTGTTCATCGCTCGTTGCCCCCTAGCGTCGGCACGGAGGGGTAGCCAGACGGCAAACGGCTTTCGTCCTTCGGTGATGGTGGAATTGGGCTGTTAGCTGACGCTCCATCAATCACTTGCCGTGCACTGTCCTCTCTCTGGCTCAGGAATTGACGCCGTTTCTCGGCCCAGACCTTCCGACATTCGAGTAGCGCATCCTTCTCGTAGTTGACGGTGCGGCACTGCCCGAGCTTGGATGCGAGGGGATCAGATTCCTGGGTAGCCGATGCAGCAGCGGCGGTCTGATCCGCGCCGCCGCGCAACTGGAATGCACAGGCGCCGACGGCCACGGCGAGGAGCAGTGCCGCCACCCCGATCGAAATGCGGTTGAACCTATCTGTGATCATCAGTGAAACATCTGCACGGTTGTGGGCTGATAGCTTGGGCCTGACGTCAGGAAGCGGCGGAGCTGTTCCCTGCCCTGGTCTTGTGCGGCGGCGCGCTGCGCGGACTCCAGGCTCTGAGCTCGTCCCTGTGCAGCGACGACGGCGGTGAGATCGGCGAGCTGCTGGGCCTGCAATCCGAGGAGTTGGTTACCTGCCTGACTTGCCTGGAGTGCGCCGGTCGCACCTTGGCTTGCGGTCACAAGCGCCGACATTTGAGTTCGGTTGGTGTCGAGATTGCCGACGACGGTGGCCTGCACCCGCATCGCGTCTTGCAGTCCCGCGACCGCGTTCTGCCACCGCGCCTGTGCATTCGCCACGAGGGCCTGGTCCGACGAACTCGATGATGCCTGCGCATAGGTCGTCGAGAACGCCCGATCGATCTGCTGGATGTCGTAGGCAATGCGCTGAGCCTGCCCGAGCAATTGCTGGGTCCGCAGAATCGATTGCTCGAGCTGCAGCACGGACGAGAACGGCAGGGTTGCCAGGTTCCTCCCCTGGTTGATCAGCATCTGCGCCTGATTTTGGAGGGACATGATCTGGTTGTTGATCTGCTGCAAGGCACGCGCGGCAGTCAGCACGTTCTGCGCATAATTGTTGGGATCGAATACGATCCATTGCGCCGACGACGGCTTGGGGTTGCCGGCAAGGACAATTGCGATGGCGCCTGCCGCCACGACACGACGGAGGAGACTCATGAGGAGCTCTCAAGGTTGGTGAGATGTGGAATGAGATCGCAGGCCCAACCGATATCCCTGGCCTGCAGCCAACCGAGCACAAAGTTCTCGTCGCCCTCTTCGACCAGCACCTTCTCGATCAACGCCTGGTCGGTTTTCGAGGAGGCGGCGGTAAAGGCCAAAGCCACTTCGCCAAGACCAAGTTCAAACAGGCGGTTGCCGCGACGCGACTGGCAGTAATAGTCCCGCTTCGGTGTCGCGCGGGCGAGGATCTCGATCTGGCGGTCGTTCAGCCCAAAGCGGCGATAGATCGCGGTGATCTGTGGCTCGATGGCGCGGTCATTGGGAAGCAGGATCCGGGTCGGGCAGCTCTCGATGATGGCGGGTGCGATCGCTGAGCCGTCGATGTCGGCCAGCGATTGGGTTGCGAAGACGACGGAGGCGTTTTTCTTGCGCAGTGTCTTCAGCCATTCGCGAAGTTTGCCGGCAAAGTCGACGTCGTCGAGCGCGAGCCACCCTTCATCGATGATGAGCAGGGTCGGCCTGCCATCGAACCGGTCCTCGATCCGATGAAACAGGTATGACAGGACGGCGGGCGCAACCGCCGTGCCGATCAATCCGTCGGTTTCGAAGACTTGGACCGAGGAGTCGCCCAGTCGTTCACTCTCGGCGTCGAGCAACCGGTCATAGGGACCGCCCAGGCAATAGGGCTTGAGCGCCCGCTTCAAGGGATTCGACTGCAAGAGCACGGAAAGCCCTGTGAGGGTTCGTTCTGGAAGGGGCGCTGAAGCGAGCGACGACAGAGCCGACCAGACATGGTCCTTGACCTCGGGTGTGACCTCGATCCGTTCGCGCGTCAGGATCGAGGTGATCCATTCGGCAGCCCAGCCGCGCTCAGCGACATCGTCAATTCTCGCGAGCGGCTGGAGGGAGACGAACTCGGAGACCTCTCCGGCAACGGCGCCGCCAAGATCGTGCCAGTCACCACCCATGGCAATCGCGGCCGCCCGGATCGATCCACCGAAATCGAAAGCGAAGATCTGGGAACCCGGATAGCGCTGAAACTGCAGCGCCATCAGCGCCAGCAGCACCGACTTGCCGGCGCCCGTCGGGCCGACGACCAGGGTGTGCCCGACATCGCCGACGTGGAGGGAGAACCGAAACGGGGTCGATCCCTCCGTCTTGCCGAAGAACAGAGGCGGCGCTTTGAAGTGATGGTCCCTCGCCTCTCCCGCCCATACCGCTGAGAGCGGAATCATATGCGCCAGGTTCAGGGTCGAGACCGGGGGTTGACGGACGTTGGCATAGACGTGCCCCGGCAGGCTGCCGAGCCAGGCCTCGACCGCATTCACCGTCTCGATCATGCAGGTGAAATCACGCCCCTCAATCACCTTCTCGACGAGACGCAGTTTTTCGTCGGCGGCGCGGCCATCCCTGTCCCAGACGGTAATCGTCGCGGTGACGAAGGCCTCGCCGATCTGATCCGTCCCCAGTTCCTGGAGCGCGGCGTCGGCATCGACGGCCTTGTTGTGCGCATTTGTGTCGAGAAGTGCGGAAGCCTCGTTGGTCATCACCTCCTTCAGGATCGCGCCGATCGACTTGCGCTTGGCAAACCATTGACGACGAATTTTGGTGAGAAGTTTTGTCGCATCCGTCTTGTCCAGCATGATCGCGCGGGTCGACCAGCGGTACGGGAACGCAAGACGGTTGAGGTCGTCGAGGATCCCCGGTGTGGTCGCTGTCGGAAATCCCACGACGGTCAGAACGCGCACGTGGGCTTCGCCCAGCGTCGGCTCAAGGCCGCCGGTCAGGGGTTGATCGGCCAGCAACGCATCGAGATACATGGGGATCTCTGGCACGCGCACACGATGCCGCTTGGTCGAAACTGTCGAGTGCAGGTAAGTCAGCGTTGCCTCATCATCGAGCCAGGCGCACTCCGGCATAAATCCTTCGATGAGCTGGAGCACGCGGTTGGTCCGGTCGACAAATCCGCTCAGCACCCCGCGTGCATCACCACCTACCGTGCGGCTGCTATTCTCATAGAGGAGACGCTCTGCCATCGCGGCGCCTTCCTCGGGCGGCAGGTAGAGGAACGTCAGGTAGTAGCTTGAGTCATAGTGGGCGCCCGCTTCCTCGAACTGCGCTCTCCGCTCCGCGTCGACCAGGGCCGATGCGACGTCGGGAAACGTGCTTTGTAGATAGGCGCCCGCGGAATGCCGCTGTGCCTCGACAAAGACCGCCCATCCAGATCCAAGGCGGCGAAGCGCGTTGTTCAGACGACCGGCGACTGCGACGAGTTCGGCCGGCACAGCGCTGTCGAGATCCGGTCCTCTAAATTTTGCGGTCCGCTGGAACGAACCGTCCTTGTTCAGAACAATTCCCTCATCGACCAGCGCCGCCCAGGGAAGAAAGTCCGACAAGCGGGTGTTCGAGCGTTGATATTCGGCAAGGTACATCATGATGAGGGGCTCACAGGCTGAGGTGACCGGGGATGCGGACGTGCCGGCGCACGACCTCGACGAAGGCGGGATCGCGTTTGGTCGCCCACACGGCGATCATGTGGCCGACAAACCAGAGAAGTAGGCCGGCCAGCCAAAGGCGCAGGCCGAGCCCTAACGCTGCGGCCAAGGTGCTGTTGAGGATGGCAACCGATCGCGGTGCGCCGCCCATCAGAATCGGCTCGGTCAGGGCCCGGTGCACGGGCGCGACAAACCCCGCGATCTGCTCCTCCATCAGATCACCACGCCGCCGCCAAAGGAGAAGAACGACAGGAAGAAGCTTGAGGCGGCAAAGGCGATCGACAGGCCGAACACGATCTGGACCAACCGTCGGAAACCGCCAGACGTGTCGCCAAATGCCAGCGACAGGCCCGTCACGATGATGATGATGACTGCGATGATCTTGGCGACGGGACCTTCGACCGATTGTAGGATCTGGTTGAGCGGTTGCTCCCAGGGCATGTTGGAACCCGCGGCCCACGCGGGGACGGCAATCAGGCAGTACCCGGTGAATGCTCCAGTCGAAAGAACGGTCCTTCCGCGAAACGAACGATAACTCATGGCTGATCTCCCATTGGTGAGAGGCTGTAGTCGCCCGAGGGACTGAGCCCGGTCACACGGGCCAGTTCTGCAAGCCTACGATCGGCACCACGGCCGACGAGCACGGCGATGACGTTGATGGTCTCGGCAATGAGGGCGCGCGGGACGGTGGCGACGGCTTCCTGGATGAGTTGCTCAAGCCGGCGCAATGCGCCGAGTGCGGTGCCGGCATGGATGGTGCCGATACCGCCGGGGTGGCCTGTACCCCAGGCTTTCAGCAGGTCGAGCGCCTCCGCTCCACGGACTTCGCCGATCGGAATACGATCAGGCCGCAAGCGCAGCGACGAGCGCACGAGGTCAGAGAGCGAGACAACACTATCCCGGGTGCGCAGTGCCACAAGATTTGGCGCCTCGCATTGAAGCTCTCGGGTATCTTCAATGAGAACGACGCGATCGCCGGTCTTGGCGACTTCCGCAAGCAGCGCGTTTGTCAGCGTCGTCTTGCCAGTCGAGGTGCCGCCAGCGACCAGAATGTTCTTGCGACCGGTGACGGCCCTGCGTAGGGCGTCGGCCTGATCTGATGTGATGATCCCAGCGGCAACGTAGTCATCGAGCGAGAACACAGCCACCGCTGGCTTGCGGATAGCGAATGCGGGCGCGGTGACGACCGGCGGCAACAGGCCCTCGAACCGTTCACCTGTTTCAGGCAATTCGGCCGAGACGCGCGGCGCTCCGGCGTGAACTTCCTGCCCCACGTGATGGGCAACCAACCGGACGATACGTTCTCCATCGGAAGCGGACAGGGTTTCGCCGCTCTCCATCAGACCGTGCGATAGCCGGTCGATCCACAACCGGCCGTCTGGGTTGAGCATCACCTCAACGATCGACGGGTCTTCCAGAAACCGCGCGATGGCGGGGCCAAGCGCGGTGCGCAGCATTCGCGCCCCACGCGAGATCGCCTCCGACTGAAGCGAATGGATTGGCACCGCTGTCCCCCAACCACTGAGGGCAAATCAAGCGCCTCAGATGGGGATGATTAGAAAAGGCAGGACACTGGTCGGCACAACGATTGGCTGATCGCGTTCGTAGCCTGGCGTAGGAAAAGAAAGATTGGGCAAGATGCCAGAGAGAGAGCGTGAGCTCTGCCGCATACAAGCTGAGCGCCTGAATGCAACGACACGTGGGGTGGTGCTACCACTCCACGCTGTCATACGCCTCCATAATCGAGATATCAGCAGGCGGAATGATCGCTTCAACCGAGTCCCCACGTCGCGAGTGGTGATGCAGGAGGGGTCTGACAATCCACCCGCCCAATTCACGAATCCAGGGAACGCTGAACCAAGCCAGCGCCGCGACCTGAACGGCAACGCTCACCCCGAAGGCAACCTGGTAGGCAATCAACGGGTAGTGTCCATCTTGAAGGGGCCATTGCTCGAGTATGAGGCCGGTTCCACACTGGACCGCGAAGGCCCATCCGAAATGCAGGACGTTCAGGCTTCCATTGGCGCGAGCTGCAAGTTCCGTTGGAAAGTATTCTGCGATCGTCGCGTAGCTGAGGACAGTGGCGGCGCCGACAACGGCAACCACTGACCATGGCACCATAGACGGGAGCGGCAGACGCACGATCAGTGTGAGCTCAGCCAAGACGAACAGTAGCGCCATCACTGCGAGCAGCGTTTCCGAGCCGACGCCACGTCTTCGCAACCGGTCGGCAATCGTGCCCAGCAGCAAGGCGCCGGCGCATACGCCAATCGCCATGACGAACAATTGGGTCACCAAGGCTTCGCGGTTCACTACCTCGACATCCCTGAGCCAGGGCGCGGCCCACAATGCCTGCAACGACCAAGCCGACCCAACGCAGCTCGCGGAAAGAGGTGCAATTCGCCAGAAACGGCGATCCCTGAAGATCGCTTCCAGCCGAAGTCCCGCCGGTCGCGCTTGCTGTGCAATCTTGCTCTCCGGGACCGCTAGAAAGATCAGAAAGGCGGCCGCGAACGTTGTGATCGCCAAAACCTCGAATATTCCGCGCCACCCCATCGCGTTCAGCAACCATTCGGCAGGTCGGGTTGCCGTCACCGCACCCAAAGCACCCAGCATGATCATATAGCCGTTCATCAGCGCGACCCGTTCTCTGGGAAACCAGAGTACGATCGCTTTCAGACCAGCCATCAATGCCGCCGCGACGCCGAGCCCAATCATTGCGCGGGCGAGCAGGAGCGACAATAGTCCGTTCGAAGCACCGAACAGAGCGGCCCCTAGAGCAGCGGCGAGTAACAAGGCGCTCTGAACCCGGCGCGGACCAAAGCGATCCAACAAGATTCCGATAGGGATTTGGGCGGCCCCGAAAATCAGGAAGTACACTGATGTTAACAACCCGAGACTGCCGGCATTCAGGCCTAGCTCGGCCGACAGAGGTTCTGAAATCAGCGTATTGATCGTTCGGAACAGATAGGAGAGATAGTAGCCCGCCGCAAACGGCAGGAAAACGCTGAATATCAACCGCCATTTCGGTAGTCGCCACGCGGCACTTGCCTCCGGGAATCCGGGGGCGGCAGATGGGACGCGCGGGATCTGGCCCGCGCACCTTCCGGCCGGCTCAATCGAGTCAGCAGAACGCGTTGGCAAATTTCGAAAGTTGCGGTTGCTGCCGTCCTCCTGGACGGCAGCCATCTGCTCGGATTCGACGCGTGCGACGACGTCCGGAAGAATGTCAGCCTGATCTTCCGAACGACCGGGCACGGCTTTCCCATCGCTATCGGATGGAGAGACGTCGCGCTCTGTCATGCCGAGACCGGCGATAGTCTCTCGCATCAGCGGCCGGCCTAAGCGCACACGCCGATCAACCTGCTCGGCCAGGGCCTTGAACCGCCGATAGCCCAACACACACGCGTCGCGCTGTTGCGATGGCGGCATCGGGGGCGTCACCGTGAGGTGATAACGGGCGTGCAACGCGACCGTCTCGGCGATAATCGCAAGCTCGCCCTGCAGACAATCAATTTGATCGCCGATCCGATGGAAGGCCTCGTGAACCACGCCTTCCGGCGGATCCGGATTCAAGAAACATTCAAGAGCGGCCTCCACGACCGTGCTCTTGCCGGCGCCCAGCCGGCCGGTTGCAGCTTCCAACCGTTCGAAAACCGTCTCAGAGAGCTGAACGCTGACCTTTCTGGTTCGAAGCGGGATCGGCGAGGTGTTCGCCTCTGTTTGATCCAAACTAAGGCTGACCTGTCCATCGCGTTCGCCTTCGACCGTCATAATCTTCCCTCCCCGTGCAACTGAATCGATCGGTGCGGCTCGCGCTCGCAATCAGCGAGGCGAGATCCGATCAAGCGAATGAGCCGTCTTCAACGGCGGTGGGGGACAGAAGGGACAGTCCTGCGATTGCTTCAACCGCACAGGCATCGATGTCGTAGTCTGGCGTAGGATGAGAAAGAAATGGCGGGTCGATCAGGCGGGATCAGGTTTGTCCGTAGACGGAGCACGCGGCCCGACGTCCAAGGTGATTTCCTGCGCGAGGCTCTGGCCCCGGGCGAGCCGCCGGCCCAAGGCTTCGATGAACCCTTCATAACGCTCGCGCCCTTTGGCCTGTGCAGCAGGTTGTGCGGTATCCGGCAGGGGCGGCGTCGCCGTCAACCAGAAGCGAACGAACAATGCCAGCGCTTCATTCGAAATTGTCACGTGACGCTCAAGGCGCTCGACCTGGCGCGTCAGCCGGTCCAACCTCCGGCCGAGAGCCGCTTCCATGCGCTCGGAGCCATCCGGGGACAGGAATGATGACAGCGCCGATTCGACGACGAGGGCCTGTGGCACTCGCTTACGGTTGGCATAGTCCGCTAACTGGCTGGCAAGATCGGGTGGCAGGCGAAATGTATGCTTGCTCCGCATCGCCTCACCCTAGAGATCAAGGCCATCATCGGGATCCATCGCCGCCTGACGGGCTACGTTGGCCGCCGCGCGACGCAGTTCACCTGCGCGCTGGATGTCATCATCGGAATCGTCGTCGGTGAATTGGAACTCGGTCTTCGCGGGAGTCGGCTCTGGCGCCACATCTTCATGCTCGGGAAGCTCCGGCTCTCGCCTGATGCCGCCATTGGCGGGATCGTCTATGGATCCACTTTGCTCCTCCTGAACCTTTGGCTTCTGCATGTTGCGCGGGGTGACCGGCAGGGGCAACTTGCTCCAGTCATCCTCCGCAGGCGAAATGCGGCTCTCCACCCTGCTTGACGTCGCCGGCGGAAGCACTCGTTCACGGAATTGTGGGTCCTCGTAGTAGCGCGCCTTCTTTGCACGAATCGGCGGACACCCCGAGACCAGGACCAACTCATCGTCCGGAGGTAGTTGCATCACCTCGCCGGGCGTCAGAAGCGGACGTGCGGTCTCCTGTCGCGACACCATGAGGTGACCGAGCCACGGGCTTAACCTGTGGCCGGCATAGTTCTTCATGGCACGCAATTCGGTTGCTGTTCCCAACGCCTCCGACACGCGCCGGGCGGTACGCTCGTCGTTGCTGGCGAAGGACACACGGACATGGCAGTTGTCGAGAATTGAATTGTTCGGGCCATAGGCCTTCTCGATCTGATTGAGTGACTGGGCGATCAGAAAACTCTTGAGCCCATAGCCCGCCATGAACGCCAGCGCCGACTCGAAGAAATCCAGCCTGCCCAGTGCCGGAAACTCGTCGAGCATCAGCAGCACACGGTGCTGGCGTCTCGTGGCATTCAAATCTTCCGTCAAGCGACGGCCGATCTGGTTGAGGATCAACCGTACGAGCGGCTTGGTCCGGCTGATATCGGAGGGCGGCACCACCAGATAAAGCGTGGTCGCTTGGTCTGCCTCCACCAGGTCGCGAATCCGCCAGTGGCTGTGCCGTGTTACCTGCGCCACGACGGGATCGCGGTAGAGCCCGAGAAACGACATCGCGGTCGACAGCACGCCGGAGCGTTCGTTGTCGCTCTTGTTCAGAAGCTCGCGGGCCGCGGAAGCGATCACCGGGTGAACGCCGGCATCGCCAAGATGAGCCGCCGACATCATCGCACGCAAGGTCGCCTCGATTGGGCGCTTGGGATCCGACAGGAACTTTGCGACGCCCGCCAGGGTCTTGTCCTGCTCGGCATAAAGGACGTGCAGGATCGCGCCGACCAGCAGGGAATGACTGGTCTTCTCCCAATGGTTGCGCCGTTCCAAGGCACCTTCTGGATCAACCAACACGTCGGCGATGTTCTGGACGTCCCGAACTTCCCATTCGCCGCGACGAACCTCCAGGAGGGGATTGTAGGCCGCCGAGTTGCGGTTGGTCGGGTCGAACAGCACGACCTTTCCATGGCAGGCGCGGAAACCGGATGTCAGATGCCAGTTCTCCCCCTTGATGTCGTGGACGATGCAACTGCCCGGCCATGTCAGCAGCGTCGGTACAACGAGACCGACGCCCTTGCCCGACCTCGTCGGCGCAAAGCAGAGCACGTGCTCGGGGCCGTCGTGCCGAAGGTAGTTGCGATCAAAGCGACCGAGCACAACACCGTCCGGGCCCAAGAGCTGCGCGCTCCGGATTTCATTCTGCAGCGCCCACCGGGCCGAACCATAGGTTGCCGCGGTCTGCGCCTCCTGCGCCCGCCAGATCGACATCCCGAAGGCGACGATGATCGAGATCACCCCGCCGGACGCCGCGATACAGGCCCCCTCGACGAAGATTTTGGGGGCATAGGCATCGTATGCGTACCACCACCAGAAGAAAGCGGGCGGAAGGTAGATGGGCATGCCAAGCTCAAACCAGGGTGGGCCGAGTCGCGGCTGAAATCCCAACCTCCAGGCAACCCATTGCGTCGCTGCCCACGTGGTGATGAGCACGATGGCAAGGACAAGCGTGATCTGGCCCCAAAGCACTTTGGTTGTCGACATGGTGGAGATGCAGCAGGGCTACCCGCCCGACATCAAGGACAAGACGTCCACATGGGTGCGTTGTGCGGTCCCCGCGCAGAAATCGGATGGATCAGGATCTGGTCGATATCGCTAGAGGCCCAGTCCACGCTTACGACCAAAATCCCAATCGATCCGGCCGCCCGGCATCATGACGCCTGTCACTTGCTTTCCAAGATGCTGATCCAAGGCTGGCCGCCATGGTACGAGCTGGAAACCTAGACCATCATCGATCATGGCAAAGCGGCCCGAGGCAAGGGTCACTCGTTGCTTGTAGATGCCGGAGATAGGATCGCCCTCGGCGGCCAAACGGTGGTCAAGCCCCGTTTCAGCCGAAACCTTGCTAGTGGCGTTCTCGAGCTCTCGACGTCGCAACGTTGCAAGCAAGTCGCGCGCGAACACCACGCGCTGTCCGTGTCGCCGAGCCAAGCCCTCCTCAACGAGGTGATCGACGCGCGCTTCCATTGCATCCCGGACCTCGGCACCAAAACCGCCACGGCTGAGCGGCGGGTCCTTGGCGAGGAGCTGGCGGTCGAGCCATGTACTGCCTTTTGCCACTACCTGTTTCTCAATGGACAGGTCCGATCGGACGGCCAGCGACACGCGCCGGCGCCCGTTCGTGTCATCGTAGGCGCGTGCCTCGACGATGGCGCCGGCCGGCGCATCACCGGTCATCTCAATGTCTGCAAAGCGCAGGTGGTGCGTGCGACCATCGACGCCGGCGATGATCGCGTAAGCGGACCCTTTGAGCTCATCGTCGAGACCACGTTGAACGAGGCGCCCCAGAACGGGATCGGCCGGTTCTTCGCCATGCAGGGCAAAGGTGCTGACATCCGGCTCGCGACCGGCCCCACTGAGGGCCTGGTGCATCGTCTTGATGATGTCGCCGCGCGTTCCGATCTGGCGAAGCGCCTGGTCAAGGCCAGGCTTCAGGGTCCAACAGGCGGGGCCTGCCGGCTCTGCCAGGCCAAGTCGCTCCAGCTTGGCGGCCCTGCCGAGCAGCAGGCTGCGCAGTTCTGGATCCTCGATATCGAGGCTCGGCCTGAGATCTGCCACTCCCCCATTTGCGTCGGAGATATCCCGCAGCGCACGGTCGAGACTGGTCCAGCGCTCCGCATCGACCTCCCGCTCAAGGCTTGCGCGAATCTCGTGCTGGCTTCGCGGCCCCAGCTCAAGCGTAACTCGGTCGGCCGCCCGATCGCGCAAGCCCCGGCTGATATACTCGCGGCTGATCACGAGGTCCTGACCGTTGTCAGCACGCCCGCGGATGAGGATGTGGACATGCGGGTTGTCCGTGTTCCAATGATCGACTGCGATCCAGTCGAGCCTGGTCTCGAGATCTATCTCGACGTCACGCATCAGCTCGCGCGTGAATGTCTTGAGGTCCTCCCCCAGCGCGGCGCCATCCTCGGGCGAGACGATGAACCGGAAGTGATGACGATCTTCTTCGCAACGCGCGGCGAAGGCGCGTTCGTCCGTCGCATCAGAGGACTCGTCAAACATGCGCGCGTCTTCGCCGTCGCGCGTTACGCCATCGCGCTTGAGATAGGCCAGGTGCTTGGGCAGGGGCGCCGATCGAAAGCGCGAGCCCTTGTGACGCACGACGCGTGCTTTTGTGACGACCCGCCGGGCATTCGAGCGCAGGCGGATCGAGACTGCCGCGCGACGGCCGCGCCCGAAGCGGGAACGACTGTGAGCCTGGCTTGACCGGAAACTGTCCCCGACATGACCCGCCCTCTTTGCTGACCGCATCACCTCCCCGACAAAGCTCTTCGGGCGCTTGGCCCCACGGTTGCCGTGGTGGATGCGCCCGGGGCGGATCCGCAGGTCGTCGTCACGTGACGTCACGGCTGAAAACCTCGGCCTGACACAGGCGTATGGCGCGGGATGGATTGGTTGCGCAAGAGAAATCGCGAAAAGCGACGGCACGGACCATCGCCCGCATGACAAAAATCGCCCACCCAACCAACCACATAGGCCGGACCGACGGCCGGCCTTTTCCCTTGCCATCCCCGGTCGGCTAGGCGGCTAGGCGGCTATCTCCCGCTCGATCCTTCCCGCTTCCGGACTTACGACAATGTTCGATGCCATTCGGCGGAATGCGATCGCGGTCATCGTGACAGTCTTGCGGCTGAAGGCTGCACGAACAGCCCCGTCGCACGAGGTATCAGCGCAGACGCATCCAACTTGGGTAGATCGCTGAAGCGACCAAGTTGGTGAGCAACCGCTGTCGAGCGCTTACCAGCGGATGAGGTCGTTGAGGGCCCAGCTGCGACCGCATCTTCCAACGGGGAAGCAGCGCGTGCGTCGAACCGCGCTACAAACTGACGGCGCTTTATTCCAATCTCCGATTCAATCGCTCGAACATAGGCTAACGTCTCCTTGGGCAGCCGACGGCTCGTTGCCAAGAGCTTCTCGTATCGACCGGGGCCTGCGTTATATACCGCAAGAAACCCCTCCGTTCCGAAGCGGTCGAGCATCTCGCGCAGAAAAGCGGTCCATGCCAAAATATTGTCGTGGGGATCAAAGGGATCGATTCCCAGCTCATAGCGGACGCTCAGTTCGATCCAGGTCACAGGCATGATCTGCATCAAGCCAAGTGGCCCCCGAAGAGATACCGCATGCGCGTTGGCGCCGCTTTCGGTCTTCAACACCGTCCGGATCCAATGCTCCGGAATGGTAAATCGGCGGCATGCCTCGCTCACAAATGGCGCGTATGGGACTGTCGGCACGATTTTAGACGAAGGCGAGGCCGGTAGGCTCTCGGCTGTCGCCCGTGATGGCAATTCGACCGTCAGCAGCGCTGCGATAAGGCCAACGAGAAGCGTACGCACTTGAAGTCGTTTGGCTGCGATTGTGGCTGCCCAACAGCGCGCACGGACGCAACGGCATCGCCATTGCTCCGAAGAGCGGCTCTGCGCAATGGGCTCCAAAGAATTAGCCGGGATGGAGGAATGGCGCAGCGAGAGCACGCGCGGATAGAGCGGATGAAATGTCGTGAACATGCTCACTCCCCCCTGGTCCACACAGGAAGCGCTTGTCCGATCACAGCGGATGCCGGAATGGGCCCGAAGTAGCGACCATCGAGAGAGTCCGCCGACTGCCAATTCATGACGAAGATTTCGCCGGCGTCGATCACGCGGCATCCCTGCCAGCTTGGCAATGGCCGGCCGCGGCTATCGCGCTCGCGGGCCCGCCCTATCTCAATGCGATCGACCGTGATCGTGAGTCCGCTCCTACAAACGGTTTGCCCGGGCAATGCGAGGATTCGCTTGAGCATGGGCACGCCGATCGGCAGGTAACCGTTCAAGTCGAGAAAGCTCGCAAGCGGCTCCGGCGGTTGAACTGCCACGAGCTCGGTAACGGTCAGTTGCTCGAGCGGTTGCAAATGATACAGACCGAGCGGAACGCTCTCTGAGACGTTCCAGATGTAGGATGGAGGGGCTTCGTCGATCGTAGCGAGCACAAGCGTTAGAGTTCCCAGAGTCAGAGCGGTGCACATCCGATTGGTCATGACGTTACCTCCGCCGATGCAGCCACGCCTGGTGGCGGGCCCGCGTGTAGGCTCTTGGTGTTTCGTTGACCGACAGACGGTTGTGCACGTGATGCCAATAGTCGGGTGCGGCCTCGGCGGGATCGATGCCGAGCGCCTCAACCACGTCAATGAGTTGCAGGACGCGCTCGACTTTCGGCCAGCCAGATAATCGCAGCAGGCTCTCACCACCGGGACAGATGCAAGGGACGGTCGAGTAGCGCCGACCGGGCTCTGCCGCGCGCAAGATATCGACGCGCGACAATACCGCGCCGAAGTCATTGGAGGTACAACGAACGAACGCGAACATGCTGCCGGGCGCAAACCAGAGGACGCGGCGATGACGGTCAATGATCTGTTCGCGTACCGGATGGCCGAACCGGATCCGGTTCTCGATCCGCTTTTCGACCCACATGAGCTCGACAGTCGTGAAATCGTTCATGTTGCAGCTCCGTATCGCCGAGAAGGAATGCGATCGGGGCGGCCAATTGCAGATCCATTCGATTCCTGGGTGAACCGCACTAGCGTCCGCTGGGCCAACGGAAAACCCGGTGTCTTCTCTCCTGCTAACCGTCTGACTGTGCGTGGAAGTCGGCACTGGCGAGAGGCGGATCGGCACGTGATCCGGCTCCAGGCGAGTAGCTCGAGCTCGCCAGTCGAGGAGCGGTTTCGCAACGCCAGGCACCAGTTCGCGAGACCTTGGGGACCAACGCACAGGGCGTTCGCGTCCGTCAGAAGGAATCCGAAGGACTCTAAGCTAGGAAAGTTAAGAGAGCGGGAAGTCCTTGCGCAGCAAGATGTTGGCCAGAATTTTGGTCCCTGATAGCCCGAGGATCCGGTCCCCGATGGCGCGAGAATCTTGGTCCCCGATAGCACCGTCGGCTGGCGGATTGACGTCATCACCACCGTGGCCGACTGCAGCCGGTCGAGCGCAGCCTTGAGGCGGTCGCAATCGCGCATGTTGGTGCCACGGACGACGAAAGTTAGGATCTCGTACGGTGTAGCGGCCATGAGCCGAGGGCCGAAGTCACGGTCTTCCACGAACGGCGAAGCGGCCCGGATCAGGGGGTCCGCATCCCAAATCGTCGCCATGCCGTGTTGCGGCACGGTTTCGACACGAATCGAGACTCTTCCCGCTTGGAAGTCGATCGGCACGATCCGTTTGGATTTCGCCAGCAAAAAGAAAGGATAAGCCGTCAAGTCTTGAGCATCGCGTGGTGCAAGATCGCCGGGAAGAGCACGAGATGGATCGAGCTGATCGCGCCCGGAGCGACGGCGGTGCGTAGAGGTTTTGCTGTCGGACATGGTCAGCGCCGCTCTTTTCCCGCATAGGGAATGGGCGTGTGCCGCTTGGGGGGCAACACACCACCTGCACCGGGATCGCTGGTCGACGTCTTGGCGCCGCGATCAACCCAGTCCTTCAGGTCATCGAGTGCATAAACGACGCGACCACCGAGCTTACGATAGGTTGGGCCTGTGCCATAGGTGCGATGCTTTTCGAGCGTGCGACCGGACAGGCCAACGAAGCGCGCGGCCTCGGGCGTGCGTAGGTATCGCGGCGGTAAGCCGGCATTCGCATCGGACATTTGAAAGGCTCCATGATCATCTGGCGCGCTCCCGACTTGCAGCGCGTGTCGACGGTCATGATCGCGGAGTGGATCTGCGTAGAGGGATGCCGAAGATAGGGGTGGCGATTTTCGATACCCGGTCGCGGATAGGACAATTCGAGGAATGAGTTACCGGTTTCGCTTTGCTCGACGCAGCAGCGCGCGATAGCCGCCGCGCATCATCGACATCGCCGTTTGAACGAGGCGTATCGTGCGGTTACGCAAATCATGTGTCTTCCAGCCTCGCTCGGGAAGGCGCTGTCGCCCGAACAAGCCGGTTGCGATATCGCGATAGCTATTTCCCGCCAACCACCCGTCCAGGGCGCGCATGGCGAGGATAGTGCGCTGACGTCGCTGGACGGAAAGTGGAAGAAGAGATGGCCCGAGCGGCCGCCGTTCGAGCGCCGACCAGAACCGAAATGCTGCCTGCGATCGAGTACCGAAATCGGAATCGAATTGCAGCTCGACAGCAATTGATGAACCGCTGGCCGGCAGTTCTTGTAGCCACAGGCGGTGGTTCGTCCCTCCCAGCGGCAGGATGGCATGCCATCCGTCCGCCGCATGACGAAGCTCACCACTTCGCAGCATCGTCAGGTCGAGATCGTACCGTCTGGAATCCGAAGGCGCGACTACCGTGCGGACAGCCAGCACGGTGGATAGAGCCTCGGGTGACCAGAAGATTGTCTGCTGATCGAACGCCTTCTGAGGATCAGCTGCGAAAAGACAGCCCCCATTGCTGTCTGAAATCGTCAGTCATCCCGCTCGATCGTTGGGCGTTGGTCAGGCCTTTATAGGCTCTTTGGTATTCGCCATTTCGGCGAAGCCACTCCCATGCGACATCTGTGGTCTCGGCCTCGTAGACCTTGTCATAGGCAGACTGTGATTTCCAATCAAAGACTGACATCGTACTCATTCCTCACTGGCAATACGAAGAATTGCAGCACGACAAATGTGACAATTTCAGGTTGCGTCGATAGGTCACCCGAATAGCCCGATTGCCCCTCACTATTGAGCGTCACCAAGAAGTCATGTTTGCTTCAAACGGCATTCATTTTTCATCCTTTGGCCAACCCCTCTGCAGCAAATGACGATAGCCGTGGCGCGCAGCCCACTTCGCGCGAGCCAGGTGACTTTCGAAACTGCGGCGAGCGCGATCCGGCTGGAGAGCAGGGTCAAGGTGAAGGACGATCCGCGCAACTTCGCGCCAGTCGGCGTTGTCAGCTTCGGCGTCGAGGAGACGCATATACGTGACAGCATGTTGCTCGTCATACGATGTTAGAGTGGGCTCGCTGGGCGCCAAATCTGCAACTTTCGGATCACGCGGCGGCACAGTATGAAACTCCTATGGTCCTAGAAGCTTCGATCGAGCAAATCCAAACTGCCTTCATTTTCGTACCGACACGCCCACCGGTCTACAGGTTTTGTGCATACCAGAGATGAATTATTCTTCGGATAGCGCAGTCGAGACGCTCCATCTCCGCGATTGTAGGAATACTCCGTGCAGAAATACTCATCAAGGCGCTGCCCTCCCGGTTATGAAGATCCGGGAGGTTTTGGCGCTGAATGTACGGAAGCTTCGGCAGGCACGAGGCTTGTCGCAGGAAGAGTTGGCGCACCGCGCGAAAATCGATCGCACCTATGTCAACTCGATCGAAAGATGCCACTATTCGGCCGGCGTGGATGAAGATCTGTTGCGCGGAAGACCGGGGAAACCGCTCCGGCCAACACGGAATCGTGCTTCACCCTTGCGGGCGCGAGGGCGGCCCTTAGCAATCCCTTCAAAAGGAAAGCTCCTTTCCGCTTTCTTCAAAGCGGCGGAACGCAAAAAAGCCCCGCCTCCGAGAAGGCGGGGCTGATGGTTCCAAGGGATCAGTCGCCGTTGCGGCGAGACCAGATCAGGGTGAAGCCCTCGTCGCCTTCGACCTTCACCAGCGAAGCGTAGATCGGGGCCGGGAAGCTCGGATCGTCGAGCTTGACGGAGAGGTATTCGCGTTCGCTGTCGCGGGCGGTCTTCTTCCAGGCGGCGCCGAACTCGGTCATGCCGGCGAAGATGCGGTAGTCGGGCGCCTTGTCGTTGTCCTTCTCGGACGCGACGAACCTTGCCTTGATGTTCAGCGTCAGCGTCTTGATCAAGCCGACGTAGCCGTTGTCCGAAGCGGTGAAGGTGCCGATGATGGTAGCCATGATAGTCTCCGTTTGTTGCTCGGGCTGCGCCAATCGCAGCCTCGATGGCGATCGTTGGCCCGGGGGAGCGATCGGCCCGCAGCCTTCAGGCCCGCAGCGCCAGCGGAGGACGGCGACAAGGCTGCTTTTTTGTCTCCCGCGAGGAATGCCGCCTCATCGCGGCAGGGGAAAAAAGCAGGCGCAGCCGTTGCGGGAAGGCGATCGAGGCTCTTGCCGGTCCTCGGGCCTGATCAGCCCATTCGAGGTTGCGTTGGACGCGCACCGTGAACGAACCGACGCAGGCGACCATGGCTTCCGACGCGGACGCATCACAAGGGCTTAAGCCGGATCGATCGGACACATGCTGACGGCAGCGCGTTAACGGCAAGGAAGACGCGCCTCGGCAAAGGTCAGCGAACCACATCGCACGCGCGCGTTTCCGCGTGCAGGGCTAAGGTAGGGCCGAAAGTGCCGTCAAAAGCTGATCTCAACTCCTTCAATCATCACACGATCAGAGCATCCGGCCTCCATTCCTTGCTGCTGATTGGCCAGCACGACACAACGTTCCGATTGGCCTGCCGTGTACATGCGAATTTCCGACCGGGTTGACCTCGGGTCGCAGTGACAGTGCTGCAAGGGCCGCCGGCAATAGCGCAGTCGCGCGAATGTGGTTCGCATGTTCTTTCGATCTGGCCGTCTTCAGAGGGAAGAGTGGCCGCTGACGCTCTCGGAGATCAGCGCACGACGCGCTCGGCATCGCGGGGGGGCCGGAGGACGGCCGGTCCCAACGGAAGACAGGACGCCAGACCGGCAAGCAGAAGCATCCGGTGAACATTTTTCACAATAATCTTTTTTTGAGATTATTTTTCATGAACTATTTATGTTTCGATGGTTCTTGAGCACTTCTGCGAAGAAAATTCAGGAGGCGGGAGCTTTTTTCGGGAATTTTGTCATGTGCGCACAATTTTCAGGACCAGTGAGCATTTTTCACAACCGCCGGCTTCCTGAGACGGCCATTCCGGTAGGCTACGCCGCCCTGATCGACGCCTACCATTTGCCTGTCCCGGTTCCCCGGGCGCTTTCGGCGATCGGCACCAAGCATCGCATCATTGAACAGGGCGATTGGCACATCTATACGCCGCGCCATGCGCCTGAGGCCTCGCTCGAGGGGCACCTGACCTTTGCGCTCAAGTACGAGGGCGTGGATCTCGCCCTCCTCAAGCGGCTTTTCCTCGCAGTCAAGGACGAAGACGTTGCTGAAATTGTGCGGCAGAAGCCTACAGGGGTGTACACGCGCCGCATTTGGTTCTTGTACGAATGGCTGCTTGGCCGCGAGCTTAGTCTGCCTACCTCGGACAAGGTCTCGTATGTAGATGCTGTCGATACCGACATCCAGTACGGAGGCGCGGGGCAGAATTCGGCTCGGCATCGCGTCCGCAACAACCTTCCCGGCACGCCCGAATTTTGTCCGCTCGTATTTAAGACTTCTGCGCTGAACGAATTCATCGCGCAGGACTGGAAAGAACGCGCGCGCGCCGTCGTGAGCCAAGTGCCGAAGGATCTGCTTGCCCGCACCGCCGCCTTCCTTCTGCTGAAGGACTCGAAGTGCAGCTACGTGATAGAAGGAGAAAGGCCGCCGCAGGATCGAATCCAGCGATGGGGCCGCGCCATTGGCGAAGCAGGTCGCGCACCGCTCGACGAGCAGGAGTTTCTTCGCCTGCAGCGCATTGTGATCGGGGACGAGCGTTTTGTGAAGCTCGGGCTTCGCAAGCACGACGGCTTTGTCGGCGAGCACGACCGCGACACGCAACGGCCTATTCCGGATCATATCAGTGCGCAGCATCAGGACATCGCTTCGCTCGTGGCTGGACTGATCGCCTTCGACCACAGCGCCGAGAACAACCTCGATGCCGTTGTCGCGGCGGCCGTGCTCGCGTTCGGATTCGTGTATATCCACCCGTTTGAGGATGGCAACGGGCGCATTCATCGCTATCTGATGCATCATGTTCTCGCACGTCGGGGTTTCAACCCGGCGGGCGTGCACTTCCCTGTGTCCTCGGCCATCCTAGATCGGATCGCCGAGTACAAGAACGTGCTTGAGAGCTATTCGGGCAGGCTGCTTTCCTGCATCAGGTGGGAGCCGACCCCAGGCGGCAATGTCAGGGTTCTCAACGATACGGCAGACTTCTACCGGTTCTTCGATGCGACGCCGCACGCGGAATTTCTGTACGCCTGCGTGCGTCAGACAATAGAGCGGGATCTTCCGAACGAAACCAGCGTTCTTCTCGGCTTCGATACGTTCCGCGCCGGCATCGAGAACATGATCGACATGCCAGAACGCACGCTGAACAATCTATTCGCCTTCCTCGGACAGAATCAGGGCAAGCTGTCGAAGCGCGCAAGAGAGAATGAATTTGCTGCGCTTACGGAGGACGAGGTTTCAAAGATTGAACAACTATACGCAGACGCGTTCGGCCAAAGCCGAGAGTGACTGACGGTACTGATTCAAGGCCGTCTGGCGAAGAACAAGTCAATCAGATCGGCGTTTTGACCCAAGCACCTCCCGATCGGGCGCTGGCAACGCAAGACACTCCTCTCTAGCCTCGAAGCACTTATCTCATAGAGCCGATCTCAACTGCAACGAATGAGAGGGCATATGTCGCGAGAGAAAGGTCAGCCAGAAAAAAGGGGTGAGCCCAGCGACATTGAGGACAAATCCATGGTCAGCCTTCCACCGTCACGGCGCATCTCGATGTTTAGATCAAGACACGATGACAAAGGTGAGGTCTCGGATGAAATGCGCTTTGACGAGCGGGCTGGCTCCATCTGGCGTTGCTACGCGAAACGATTTTTAGCTCGCGTCGAGTAAGACGGCGCTCACGCGCCGTCTTTGCGAAATTTCCAGACCGGAATACCGAGCTTCTTTGCCTTGTCGGCGAGGTTGTCCTGTATGCCGGTCCCCGGGAAGTGCATAACTCCGACCGGCATGACTGCCAGCATGGCGTCGTTGCGCTTGAATGGTGCAGCCTTGGCGTGCTTCGTCCAGTCTGGTTTGAGGGTGATCTGTGATACCCTGCGATTGCTGGCCCATTTTGCAGCGATCAATTCAGCACCCTTCGGTGAACCGCCGTGCAGCAGGACCATGTTGGGATGCTTCGCGTGGACCTTGTCGAGCCGGTCCCACACCAACGAAACGTCGTTGAAGTCAAGCCCGCCGGTGAGCGCGATCTTCGGCCCGGCTGGCACCACTGCCTCGGTTTCGGACCGACGCTTGGCGGCAAGGAAATCGCGGCTGTCGATCATCGCGGCGGTGAGCGTGCCGTGGTTGATGATTGATCCAGCGCGCGGCCGCCAGAGCGAACCGGTGTGGACTTCGAACCATTCGGCAGCTTGGTCGCGAAAGACTTCCATGACGTTGCGGCGCTCTATGATCGTGATGCCCTCGGCGGTGAGCCGTTCTAGCTCGACGGATCGCACCTCCGAGCCATTTTGCTCACGGAGACTCTTCTTCTGCGCCTGCTCGTTTGTGTCGAGCTCGCGTTCGATGCGGTCCGCCGCACGATGGAAGAGATTAACGGCCGACCAAAGCAAGTCCTCAAGATCCGGTTCGAGGCGCGTGTCATTCAGTGTCGAGACGAGGGCATCGAAGATGTCGGCGACGGCTCCAGCGATGGCCTTGCCTTCCGGAAGTGGCCTTGGATCGGGTTCATCTTGCAATGGGCGGTACCCATAGAGCTGAAGCTCGCTGAGGATGTGGTCGGTCGCAGACGGAGCGTGCGTCGCTTCGAAATCGGAGTCGTCCTGGTCGGTCATCATAGGTAAGGCCCTTTGCTGGATCGGCCGCGCCCATCGCGGCCTTCGTGGCGATCACTTGACGGCGGGCGGAAAGGACCAGAACCAGAAGCGAATGCGCAGGGCCGAAGCGACAGCGGAGGATGGCAGAGATGCGGCTATTTTGTTTCGCGATGCAAAGGCGCGAGGCGCGCCGGCGGAAAATAGCCGCAACCTCTGCCATTGCAGGGCCGCACTCGCCTGCCGTCCAATCGCCCTCTGGAAGGCCTGGGGCGCGACTATGTCCGGCCGCCGCGGCCTGAACAACCGATCGTGACCTCCTCCAAGCGACCCACGTTCAACCCGTTTCACCAGCCGTCAAGGACATGAAGCGCACGACGTCCTGCGGAGCGAGTTGAGCGCGCAAGGCCTCACGAAGCTCATCGAGACCAAAGGTGAGCAGATCCTCGTTGAAGTCCCCAAGCCGGGGCAACAGCGGCATCGCCTCGATACCGGCGTCGAAGGCGCGTTTGGTCAGGGCCGCTACGGCGAAGTCGCCGGCGGCATCGCGATCGCGCGCGACGTAGAGCCGGCGCAGCTGCAGCGGAAGCAGCAGGGCAGCAAGATGGTTCGCGGAAAGCGCGGCAGCCGCTGGTAACGTTGGAGATGCCCGGCGGAGCGACAGCATGGTCTCGATGCCCTCTCCCGCCACCAGCACGTCGTCAGCCGTCCCGAACCGAACCGCGTTACCGAGAAGGTCACCCATAGCCCGTCGCGGCGTATCGATCGGCGCCTTGCCCAGGCGCACAACATCGAAGCCGTCGGGATCGAGCCAGGTGCGATGCACGCCGGTGATCCGACCATCAAGATCCGTGACACGTGCGATCAATGCCGGCCAGATCTCGGTGGGCGCGTCCTCGTCGGGCCGGTAGTAGCAGCGCGGGTAGAACCGCAGCGCACGACCGTCGCGTGACGCTAAAATGCCCCGATTGCGCAAGTAGACCTCACCGAGAGTTCCGGCAACTGGCTGCGAGATAGCGAAGAGTCGCCGAGCCGCCTCGGGCGAACCGACTGACGCTCTGCTGCGCGCAAGTTTCGGCGACGGCTCTGAGTCCGAGCGGGGCAAGTTGAGAAACCGGCGCGCCTCGTTCGCCACGTCGTGGAAGTCGAGGAGCCCGCAGCTTTCGCGAATAATGTCGAGCAAGTCGCCGTGCTCGCCCGTTGCAGCGTCAGTCCATTTCCCGGCTGGCCCCTTGGGCGATTCCTTCAATCGGACGAACATCGAGCGTCCCGGCGTGTTGCGGGCATCGCCAACCAGCCAATAGCGGCCTTGCCGCCGACCGTTCGAGAGATAGTGACGGCACACCGCCTCGGCCTCTCGCGCGAGGCGACGCGTCAGTTCGGAAGCGCCGCCTGACATCACGCCGCCTCCCGCTGGCCGATGTACTCAATCTGGCGGCGCTCCAGCGCCAGCTTGTTAAAGGTAAAGTCATAGTCTGGAAACGAGGTGATCGTCGGGACAGCTTCCACCATTTCGATGCTCCACGGCGGGCGGCCGAGAGCCTCTCTCTTGGCTTCCAACCCGTCGCGGAAACTCCACCTCCCCTCTCACTCTTCTTCCGAGTAGCGACGAGATGCTTCAAGCCGCCTCACACTCCGTACCCTCACCTGCTATGTCGACGGCCGGATCTGGCAAAAAGCCAATGATTTAATCCGATGCCTCAATAACTTGGCTTGCTGCGCGGACAATCGCCCGACTGTCCTCGCAACACCTCAAGCCATGAGGCGATGTAGTCGGTGCGCTGCATCGTCGGCGCAATGCCGAGTGCGGCATGCACGAATGCGGCGCACAGTTCCGCGATCAACTCCTCTAAGGCATACTTCTTGGTGGCCCGCGATGGCGGGCCATAGAAGGCAGCCGCAGGAGCGTCAGCATAGCGCCGCCGTCAGGCGGGACGCGGGACCGACTGCAGTCTCGAGACCGGTTAAGAAGGCACCCGCAGGAGGGTTAGCACAGCGCCGCCGCGGAACGCGACGGAACCCGGGACCGAGTGCCTCCGGCGAGAGACACAATCCGGTGCGCGAGGGATCGAAGCCGTTGGCCGTGCGCCTTTGTGGCGTGAAGAAGAAGGGAGTGTTCGAAAGAATGGAGCCTACTGGTTTGGCTCTTACTTGCCCGACTTACCGGTGTCGGAAACGACTGAGACCTCGAAAGAGAAACGGACCAGAGCATGTCGGGAAACGCGTCGAAATCGGGCGCCGCAGCCCGGTGGAGAGCACAGAGTAAGGTGTGCACGGTGAAAGCTGTATTGCCTGAATCCCAGTTTCCAGTCGCTAAAGGGTTGGCGGTAGCGAACGCGGCTGACACGCTACGCCACGCGGGGCAAAACGCACCGGCCAGTGCGATCTGCCACCAGTCCGCGTGGGACGACCTCCATCGGAGGGTCAAGGAAGCAAATGGGACACCTAAACACACCGCAACTCCCCACACACGCAACTACGGGATCGCCTGCAGCAGGTTCGTTCGCGAGCCTGTATGGCGACGGAGCCGTCGTAGTACCCAAATGCCTGGCGTAACGGCCGGGACAGCCGCCGCAAGGCGGACGATCATGCGTATAAGGCCGGGTGACCGGATCGAAAGCGCCTCCGATCGGGGGAAGGACGATGCCGCTAAAAAGGCATTTGCAGTATGCGTAGAAGAGATTCTTCGACGGAGAGGTTCTGCTGATGCAGGCCGCTACCATCCAGAGGAGAATTGAATCACTTCCGACCTTGTCGCGGTCGGGCAAGCGGATCAATGGCCTTCACCGCCTGATGAGATCTCCATTTCTCTTTGAGCGGGCCTAGAAAAGGTCTCCCAAAATAAGGGAGCCTTGACGCCTGGTGTTGACGGCAAGACCTTCGACGGCATGTCGCTGGCGAAGCTCGCCGACCTCGCCCGTCGCGTGGCAGAGGGCACATATCGCTTCCGACCTGTCCGACGGGTTTATATCCCGAAGGGCAACGGCAAGACACGACCGCTGGGAATTCCCACGGTGGAAGACCGACTCGTTCAGGAGGCGGTCAGGACCATCCTCGAAGCAATCTATGAACCTGTGTTCCTCGGTGAGTCGCATGGGTTCCGCCCGAGGCGGTCCTGTCACACCGCTTTAAATCTCGTCAAGAAGACTTGGACGGGTTGCAAGTGGCTGATCGAAGTGGATGTGCGTGGGTTCTTTGACAACATCGACCATGACGTCCTGCTCAGGCTTCTCAAGAAGCGGATCGATGATGACATATTCATCGGTCTGATCGAAGGAATGCCGAAAGCGGGTTACATGGAAGATTGGGTCTATGGACGCACATACAGCGGTACACCACAGGGCGGAGTCGTATCGCCCTTGCTCGCCAACATCTATCTGCACGAGCTGGATCAGCACATGCAGACAATGAAGGCGGGATTCGATAGAGGCCGCGACCGACGCGCATTCCCGCCCTATGCGGCGTTGCAAAGGCGCGTCCTGGGCCTCCGCCGGAAGATTGAGCGGCTGCGCGCCAACGGCGCGGAGCTGGCCGAGATCAATGCCGCATTGGCAGAGATCAAAGCCATCAATAAGGAGAGACGGAAACTACCTTCCGTCGATCCCATGGATCCCAATTTCAAAAGGCTCCGCTACTGTCGATACGCCGACGACTTCCTGATCGGCATCATCGGCAGCAAGGAGGAGGCTCGTGAGACCATGGCCTCTGTTGAGCGATTCTTGACAGAGACGCTGAAGCTCGCGATCTCGCCTGAGAAGAGTGGGATTCAGGCCGCTTCAAAGGGAGTGACCTTCCTCGGCTACCGCATCGCGGCGTACACGTCCTACGGGGGTGGACGAAAGTCCAACCGCAAGGGACCGGCAGCACGGACATGGCGCGTTACGCGTCGGCCGACTACCGGCAACATCAGTCTGCGTGTGCCACGCAAGCGGATAACCGAGTTCTGCAAACGGCATGGGTATGGCGACCTCGCCAGGAAGACCGGCCGTGCTCGTGAGCAGTTCTTGGTCACCAGCGACACCGCGACCGTGCTCGCCTATAACTCGGAGTTCCGTGGTTTTGCCAACTATTACTCGTTTGCCGATGACAACAAACGTGCCTTGGGAGTGCTGGAGCTCGTTGTGTTCCGCAGCCTCATCAAGACGCTGGCGTTGCGCCATCGAACGACGAGGGCACAAATCATGGCCCGTCTGTGGAAAGGGTCGGATTACGAGGTGTCCTCTGTAGTCCGAGGCAAGCTTCGCACGATCAAACTGTGGAGACTGAAGCACCTCACGCGAACCTTTTGGATAAGTCAAGGAATTGACGATCTCACAAGAGGCGCGTGGTGGGTCATAAACTCGAATGACCTAATCGACCGGCTGCATGCTCGCCGATGCGAAGCATGTGGCGGCGCGACAGGACCATTCGAGATGCATCACCTCCGCCGCGTTCGAGACCTGCAGAGTGGGTCGCTGATAGTCTGGAAACGGTCCGGCTGGCGGCGCAAGACGATCGTCCTGTGCCCGTCGTGCCGGGTGGCCGTTTCCAATCGAGAGTATACGCATATGGAAAGCCGTGTGCATCGCAAAGGTGCCCGCACGGTTTGGGGGGAGGCGTAGGGACATCCTCCGCGGAGGTGTTCCACGCGTACCCTACGAGACGCAGAGCGGCTCGGTTCACGAGAGCCCGTTGCGGCAAACGCCGCACGCGCGATGACGCAGATCAATGTCTCAACGGCGGCGATTACGTTCTGGCGGCGACATCCCAATCGCAACATCGCGAATGTCCTAGAACTCCAGCCGAGCCCACGAGAAGCCGGACTACACTGCTGTACCTACGATGCGCATCATTCCTACAAAGAGAAGACGTGTTGCGCCCTGTAATGCAGGTTGATCAATAAGTTTGTCGGATCGAATACTGATAGTCCAGCAGAATCAGCTGACTCTCTGTCAGAGGGCAAGGATAGGCGCTTTAGCACCAAAATTTGGCATCCGTCGTCTTGCATGCACCACTCATTACTCCGCGGAAGCCGAAGCGCTTGGTTTACCGATCGGTGTCGCTACGCATTCCGCAATTGCGCTCCCATCGCCAGATCGAACTTCGTATTTGCTAATCCGTACAACTCCCATCGGCGTTCTATGCGAGCGTGAGCTTGGTCCGCAAGCGCAGCCATTTTGGTAGCGCAGCTAGCGATCCGTGAGACACGCGTCCTAGACTACTGTGCTCGTGTCGGCGCAGATACGGCGATCCTGCCACTACAAGATGCGACGCGAGAGGTTGTCGGCGCCTTGCGGCCACTATTCTGTTGAACCCGTCAGCGCCGACTATATCGCGTGCGATCGTGATCGTTTCAGTTAGGCTATATCGTTCGTCCTATTTGCACGCCATGCCCGCCGATTGCCACACGAGCTCTCTGCTCTCCTTTTTCTGTGGCGCCTTGGCCTTCAATATCGAGGTGCTGGTGACACGGGGGGCGTGAAAGTATGCGCGCAAGAGGCAAGATGTTTGAGGGTAAGCTGAACCATCCAAATCGTTACCATCTGGGCCTTCCACCGGCCAGAAGCCTCTCAATAGACTTAAGGATTTGATGGCCCAGCCCAGACATCTAGATCATTGACCCGCGCTCATGGCACTTCGCCCTGCCCTTCCTGCCCGTTATCCGCCCATCGGCACATGGCCTGCACTCATGCGCGCCGACATGGCCGCTGCCTATCTCGATTATCGCGATACAGCTGAACTCGCACGCGCCGTTGGTTGCGGCGAGGCCCCACCTCCCATTGGCTATCGCGGAATTGGGCGCGCGCGACAGCCAATTTGGTCCAAGGCTGCTATCGATGAAAACTTCGCGACACCGGCGAGGACAATGGGTCCAGTTAGATCTCAAGATTTGGCTTCTCTCGTATGAAGCCACCCCAGCCAAAACTTCCGCGCTACTGCCGACGAAAGCTATTGAAGAGCGATCGATGGGCGTACTTCTTTGAACCGCCGACCTGGGCCCGCCAGCAGGGCTGCAACGTCAAGGCTGAAGCGTTAGGGGAACAATATGCCGCTGCCGTTGAACGGGTTGAGAATCTTCTCCTTCCCGCCTTCGACAGTTGGCGTTCACGAGGGTTGACCGATATGATTCCGCCTTCTCCTGCGTCCGGCAGCTTCGATTGGCTGGTCAGCATCTTCCAAGCTCATCAGAAATGGAGAGAAATAGACGAAAAAACACAGCGTCTTTACAAGCAAGGCCTCGCACTCTTTTCCAACCACACGCTGAAGGATGGTAGCCGCGCGGGCTCGAAGCAGCTCTCTGATTTTACGAAAGGCTTCGTCGACGCGATCTACGCGAAACTGCTTGTCGTAGAAGAGAGGGACGCATATGGGAACGTCGTCAAGCGCGAGCGTCGCCGCTATGCAAATGCGGCCATGGTCTCTTGCAGGCGCGCATGGTTTGTTGGGCAGCGTGCCCAAGAAACGAAAGTGCCCGCGATAAATCCATTTTCGCGGATGGGCCTAAAGACCCGTGCGCCTGGCCAGCTCGTCCGCCAGACGCCTACGGCGACTTGGGACGAACTCGTCGCGTTCAGGGCAACGGCGACGAAACTCGGTTACCGCTCAGTCGGAACTGCCGCGCTGTTGACATGGGAGTGGTTGCAGCGCGAAGAACACGTCTTTGGAGCTTTCGAAATCTCGCACTATCGGCCAAAAGAGCGGCCGAACAGTGTGAAGATCGTGCATCCGAAAAACGGCGAGGAAGCCTGGTGGCCACTATTCGACGAAATGGGCGAGCCTCTCTTCCCCGAACTGATGGCGGAGCTCGACGCCATCAAGGAAACCGTGGTCTCGGGGCTGGTCTTTCGGCGCGACCACGAACATCGCAGATCGCCTACACAGCTCCCTTGGATCACGGAACGCAGGGACCTGCGTTATTTGCGCCGTGTCGTAAAAAGAATCGTCGCGGCAGCTGAGCTTCGGAGTGAACTTTCTTGTACCTCATTCCGTCACGGTGGATTTACTGAAGGTGCAGACAGTGATCTCACTGATGCCGAGTTACGCGCAGCGGGTCGTCATCGATCGGCACGCCAACTGCCAACCTATGCCAAACGCACGCGCAAACAGCTGATCGCGGGCTCCAAGAAGCGCCACGAAGAGCGAGCACGAGCAGCCCTTATCGGAATCGCCACTAACCGCTCGTCTGAATAACAGCATCGTGGGCTATTGGGGGCCTCCAAGACTCGGACCGCCGATTTAAGATAGTTATTTCCCTGTCCAGGATGGCTTGCGTTTTTCGCTGAACGCCTTCAGTCCCTCCTTGGCGTCCTCGGTCATCGCGAGCAGCGCGATCTGGCTTTCGGTGTAGGCGATGCTCTCGTCGAACGACATCGAAGCGATGGCGCGCATAGCGTATTTGCCGCGCCGGATCGCGGTCGGCGACTTGTCGACGATACGACCGATCAACCAGTCGACCTTGGCGTCCAGCTCGGCTGCCGGCACCACGTAGTTGAGCAGCCCCGCTGCCTGCGCAGCTTTCGCGTCGAACGGCTCGCCCGTCAGCGCCCATTCGTTGACAAGTCGCGGCGGCGCGATGTTCTGCAACAGGCTCAGCACCTGCATCGGAAACACACCGACCTTCACCTCGGGCAGGCCGAAAATGACGTGATCGGCGGCGACCGCCATGTCGGTCATGCACAACAGGCCCATGCCGCCAGCCATGCAGACGCCACTGACTCGCGCGATCGCGGGTTTCGTTGCATCTTGCGACAGCCGCAACAGATCGGCGTAGTCGACGTTAGGCCTGGAAAAGTCCATCGCGAAGGCGGCGCCGGAATTCTGCAAGTCGGCGCCGGCACAGAATGCCTTGTCGCCCGCCCCCGTGAGCACGATGACGCGGACGTCCTTGTCGTCATGCGCATCGCGATAGCCCTTGGCGATGCCGGCGATCACCTCGCCATTGAGCGCATTTCGCTTCTCCGGACGGTTGATGGTGATCCAGAACGCCTGCCCGCGCTTCTCGGTGATGACGCTGCTCGTACCGGTCATGGCTTGCTCGCTTTGTTTGCTCTCGTTCGGGAGACATTTGCGACATGTGAAGCTACGGGCGCAAGCGCAAATCCGCGACATCGCGCCGCTTTAGCGACTCGACACAACTTTGCATCGCGACCTAAGCAGGACGGCGAAAGCAGTGCGTGCCTCAGGCCGCGGCGGCCTTCCGCAACCAGACCTTGTTGTCGTGGAACGGCGCGCCGCCGATCGGCGCGATCGTGTCCGCACCGGTCAGCACGTTGATGCCGCGACCGCCGATGTGGTGCTTGTTCGGATGGACGGATTCCGCGATCAGTACGCCGCGCTGCACACCGTCGAACAGCGTCGCAATGAGCGTCGTCTCGCCGCGGGTGTTGCCGAGCGTCACGGCATCGCCCTCGGCGATGTCGAGCGAGGCGGCATCCAGGGGATGGACCATCACGCTCGGCTTGCCCTCGCGGGCCTGCGAGGACGGCGTCTCGTTGAAGGTCGTGTTGAGGAAGCTGCGCGAGGGGCTCGTCGCAAGCCGGAACGGATGGTCCTGGTCGGCCTCTTCGATCACGGCCCAATGATCCGGCAGCGATGGCATCTTGTCGAAATCGCCCATCTTCAGGCCGAACGGCGGATGCGCCCAGTCGGCCTTGAAATGGAATTTCCTGTCGGCATGCGCAAAACCGTCGAGGAAGTGCGAGGTGCGGAAATCCGGCTGGAGATCGCGCCAGATATCCGCCTCGAGCGCCTCGATATCGCCGTGGCCGCTCAGCTTCAGCGTCGCATCAATCAGTTCGCGCGGCGACATCTCGAAACCCCGGTGCTTGGCATCGAGACGAGGCGCCAATGCCTGGAGCACCTCGTGGTTGGAGCGGCACTCGCCGGGCGGGTCGATCAGCTTGGGGCCGACCGAGATGTGCTGATGGCCGCCGCCGTAATAGAGGTCGTCGTGCTCCATGAACATGGTCGCCGGCAGCACGATGTCGGCCATCTGCGCCGTCTCGGTCATGAACTGCTCATGTACCGCCACGAACAGGTCCTCGCGCGCAATGCCCTGGCGCACCAGCACCTGCTCCGGCGCGACGGTCACCGGGTTGGTGTTCTGGATCAGCATCGCCTTGACCGGCCCCTTGCCCTGTAGTGCTTCGGCATCACCGGTCAGGATGCGGCCGATCTGGGACTGGTCGAGCGCGCGCGTTTCGCGATCGATCGCGTCGTAGCCTTCGATGATGGATTCGTCGAAGTGCCACAGCGCGTAATTGTTGAAGAAGGCACCGCCACCTTCATATTGCCAGGCGCCGGTCACCCCGGGAATGCAGGCCGCGGCATGCATCTGGGCCGCACCGTTGCGGCTTCGGCTGAAGCCATAGCCGAGGCGGAAGAACGTCCGCTTCGTCTCGCCGACCGCCTTCGCAAAGGCCTCGATTTCGGCGACCGGCACGCCGCAGATCGCGGACGCCCATTCCGGCGTGCGCGTCTTCAGATGCGTTTCGAGCTCACCGGGACAATCGGTGTACTTGTCCATATAGGCGCGGTCGGCATAGCCATCGCGGAACAGGACATGCATGACCCCGCAGGCGAACGCGCCATCGGTGCCGGGGCGCAGGATGATCTTGATGTCAGCCTGCTTCATGGTGTCGTTGTCGTAGATGTCGACGGCCGCGATCCTCGCGCCGCGCTCCTTGCGGGCGCGGGAGGCGTGCGTCATCACATTGACCTGGGTGTTGACCGGGTTGGTGCCCCAGATCACCACGAGGTCGGAGACACCCATCTCGCGCGGATCGACGCCGGCGATCTTGCCGGCGCCCACGGCAAAGCCGACGCGCGCGACGTTGGCGCAGATCGTCGAATAGAAGCGCGAGTATTTCTTTACGTGCGTGAGGCGGTTGAGGCCGTCGCGCATCACCAGTCCCATGGTGCCGGCGTAGTAATAGGGCCAGACCGCCTCGGCGCCGAATTCGCGCTCGACCGCGTTGAAGCGATGCCCGATCTCGTCCAGGGCCACGTCCCAGGAGATCCGCGCAAACTGGCCCGAGCCTTTCGGCCCGGTGCGGCGCATCGGATACATCAGCCGCTCGGGGTGATGAATGCGCTCGGCATAGCGCGCGACCTTGGCGCAGACGACGCCCGCCGTATAGGTCTGCTGTTTCGAGCCGCGGACGCGACCGATGCTCCGGCCTTCGATGACCTCGACGTCGAGCGCACAGGCCGACGGGCAGTCGTGCGGACAGGTGGAGTGACGGATCGCGATCTTGGCGTGCTGGTTCATGGCCAACTTCGTAACATCAAAGCACCGGCCAGCCGAGCGCATTTATCCGGGATTGCCCATGCAAATAGCGGGGCCGACCCGGCCTGTTCCGGATGCGGCCACCCCGGAAACCGCACAATATTCCTGGTCAAGATTCCTGGCTGGGTCGACTTTGTGAGGCGTCGACAGGCTGCTTGGCCTGTCGCTACAGTGCGCGCCAACAAGAACGACATCAGGGAGCCGCCCATGACAAGCCCAAGATTCGCGCTGGCATTGGCCGCCGGGCTGCTCACCCTATTCTCCGTGCCGCGCTGTTTCGGGCAGGATTATCCCGCGCATGCGGTCCGGATCATCGTGCCCTTCGGCGCCGGAGGGCCCGCGGATGTTGCAGCGCGGTTGATCGGCAATGCTCTCCAGGAAAGTTTTGGCCAGCCCTTCGTGATCGAGAACCGCACCGGCGCCGGCGGCGTCATCGGTACTCTGGAGGCCGCGAAGTCGCAGGCCGACGGCTATACGCTGTTGATGATGTCCAACACCCAGACCGCGAACGAATCGCTGCTGACGCCGGCGCAGCGCAAATACGATCTGATGCGCGACCTCGCGCCGATCGCGCCGGTGAACTATTCCGATCTCGTCATCGTCGTTCATCCCTCGGTCCCGGCGAAGTCGCTTCAGGATTTCATTGCGCTCGCCAAGTCGCAGCCGGGCAAGCTGAACTACGCGTCATCAGGACAAGGCACGCCCTATCACATGGCGGGCGAGCTGTTCAAAGCCATGGCCGGGATCGACGTCGTGCACGTCCCCTATCGCAACAGTGGCGAGGCGCGCAGCGGCGTGATCGGCGGGCAGGTGCAGATGATGATCGACGCTGTCCCGGCGATGGCTCCGAACGTGACGGAGAACCAGGTGCGCGCGCTCGCGACCACCGGCAAGCAGCGCTCCGCGGTGCTGGCGAACGTTCCGACCGCAGGCGAAGCCGGCGTCCCCGGCTATGAGGCAACCATCTGGCTCGGCCTGATGGCGCCGGCGGGCACGCCGAAACCGGTCATCGACAAGCTCAACGCCGCCGTGACGGCACTGGTGAAACGGCCCGACATCGTCAAGCTATGGAAGGAACAGGGTGCCGTGCCGATGGCGATGACGCCAGACGAGTTCGAAAAATTCCTGCGCGGCGATATCGTCAAATGGGCCGATGTCGTCAAGAAATTCGACAGGTCCTGAGGTCGTCGTCCGTCAATGCCAACCATCCGATTTCGCCTGAACGGCTCCGACACCGCGATCGACGCCGCTTCCGATCAGACGCTGCTCGCAGCGCTTCGCGGCACGCTTGGCCTCACGGGCAGCCATTTCGGCTGCGGCGCCAATGAATGCGGCGCGTGCTACGTCATGGTCGATGGGCACGCACTCGCTTCCTGCGACATGCCGCTGTGGTCGATGGCCGGCAAGGAAGTCACGACCGTGGAAGGTCTCGGCACGCCCGAACATCCGCATCCGCTGCAGCGTGCCTTCATCGCCGAACAGGCGATGCAATGCGGCTACTGCGTGCCGGGTATTTTGATCAGCGCAGCGGCGCTGCTGCAACGCAGACCGTCACCGACCGAGACGGAAATCAGGGAAGCGCTCGATCGCAACCTCTGCCGCTGCGGCTCGCAAAACCGCATGGTGCGGGCGGTGCTGCGCGCAGCATCGGAAATGGCCGCGCCATGAGCACTTCGCCCCCTGCTCCGCAATTGCCGCCCAGCCTGGCTGCCAATCCAGGGCTGTCGTCCTGGGTGAAATTCACGCCCGATGGACGCGTCGCGATCTCGCCGGGCAAGGTCGAGATCGGCCAGGGCATCGTTACGGCGCTGGCACAGATCGCCGCCGACGAACTCGATGTCGATATCGGCCGGATCGCGATGATCCGTGCCTCAACGCCTGCTAGCCCGAACGAAGGCGTCACCTCGGGCAGCCTCTCGATCCAGCAATCGGGCCGCGCGCTTCGCCAGGTCTGCGCCGAGGTGCGCCGGCTGTTCCTCGCAGCAGCGTCGGAGCGGCTCGGCGTCGAAGCATCGACGCTCGACGTCGATGATGGCACGATGTCCGGACCGGGCAATGTCCGGACCAGCTACTGGGAGCTCGCCAGCGAGGTCTCGCTCGATTGCAGCGCGACCGCGGAAGCGGTCGCGAAGCCGGCCGCCGCGCGCCGCGTTGCCGGGCAATCGATTCAACGGATCGACATTCCCGATAAGGTGTTCGCGCGGCCGCGCTTCATTCACAACACGCCGCTGGCGAACATGCTGCATGGCCGTGTGCTGCGGCCCGAGGTGTCGGACGCAAAGCTCGTCGCGCTCGATGAAGCGGCAACGCGCGCGGTTGGCGGGTTCGTCGCCATCGTGCGGGACGGCAGCTTCGCGGGCGTCGTCAGCGAAACCGAGGACGGCGCCGAGGCTGCGTTGAAAGCTTTGCGCAAGGGCGCAACATGGTCGGCGGGCGAGACGCTGCCGGACGAGGACGATCTGGCTGCGTTCCTGAAGGGCCAGCCGGTCGAGACCAGGGTCATCGACACCAAAACCGCAGCCGCACCGAAGCAGGTCGCACGCACGATCCGCCGGCAATACACCCGTCCCTATATCGCGCATGCCTCGATCGCACCGTCCTGCGCGATGGCGCAATGGGAGGGAAATCTCGTCCACGTCTGGACGCACAGCCAGGGCGTCTACATGCTACGCGCCGACCTTGCGATCGTGCTCAAGCTGCCGGTCGAGAGCATCACCGTCGAGCACATGGAAGGCGCCGGCTGTTACGGCCACAATGCGGCCGATGACGTTGCGCTCGACGCCGTGCTGCTGGCACGAGCAGCTGGTGGACGTCCTGTGCGAGTGCAATGGTCGCGACACGATGAAATGTCGCTTGCGCCGTTCGGTGCAGCGATGGCAGTCGAGATCGAGGCCGATCTCGACGCGCATAGCGAGATCGTCGGCTGGCGCCACGCGATCTGGAGCAACGGCCATACGGCGCGGCCGGGACGCGCGGCGCAGCCTGCCCTGCTCGCCGCAACAGAGCTCGCAAGGCCCTACCCGCGCCTCATCTCGTCAGACCCTCCAGTGGCCAACGGCGGTGGCAGCGATCGCAACTCCGTTCCACTCTACGACTTGCCCGCCTGGACAATCGAAACCCATCGCCTCCTCACCATGCCCATACGCACCTCGGCGCTGCGGACACTCGGCGCGCAGGGGAATGTGTTCGCGATCGAATCCATGTTCGACGAGATCGCGTCCATCCTCGGTGAAGACCCCGTCCAGTTCAGGCTGCGCCATCTGCGCGACGAGCGCGCCAAGGACGTGATCCGCGCTGTTGCGGCGCGCGCGAAATGGAAACTGGAAAAGAAGGCCGGCATCGGCTACGGCCTTGGCTTTGCGCGCTACAAGAGCACCGGCGCCTATTGCGCGGCGATTGCCGAGATCGAAGGCGAAGAGGACATTCGCGTCAAGCGGCTGACGCTCGCCGTCGACGTCGGCGAGGCCATCAATCCGGACGGCGTGATCAACCAGATCGAGGGTGGTGCGATCCAGGCCACGAGCTGGGTCTTGAAGGAGCGCGTCCGCTTCGACCGCACGCGCATCACCTCCACGTCCTGGACGGATTACCCGATCCTGACCTTCAGCGAGGCGCCCGCCGTCGACGTCGAGGTCATCGAGCGGCCCGATATCGCGCCGGTCGGCGCCGGCGAAGCCGCGCATGGACCGGTGACGGCGGCGATTGCCAATGCGGTGTTCGATTGCCTCGGCATCCGCGTGCGCGACCTGCCGATCACGCGGGAGAGGCTGATTGCAGCAATGGAGCTTGCATCGTGACGGCGATCCATATTTTGAGCGGCGGCGCGGCACAGGGCCTAGTCGCCCAGCTTGCCGAGACTCTCAAGGCGCAGACCGGGCTCGGCATCGAGGGCGAGTTCGGCGCGGTCGGCCTGATGGCCGACAAGTTGCGTGGGGGCACGCCAGCCGACATCGTCATCCTGACGCGCGCGCTCGTGACAAAGCTTCGCGACGAAGAGTTCGTCGATCCGACCTCGATCGTCGACGTCGGAGTGGTCGAGACGGCGCTTGCGGTGCGCGCCAACGACCCCAAGGTCACCGTCAAGACCGGGTCTGACCTGCGCGACGCGCTGCGTGCGGCCGATGCGATCTTCGTTCCTGACATCAAGGCCTCCACGGCCGGAATTCACGTCGCCAAGACGTTGGACCGGCTCGGCATCGCCGACGAGGTTGCGTCTCGCCTCAGAATCTTTCCGAACGGCGCAACCGCGATGCGGCAGCTGGCGGCATCCGATGCCAAACGGCCGATCGGATGCACGCAGGCGACCGAAATCATCGCCACAGAGGGTATTGTGCTGTCCGGCTCGCTGCCGCCGGGACACGAGCTCGCGACGATGTACACAGCGGGTGTGGCGACGCGCGCGGCACATGTCACCGCGGCGCGCGTCCTGATCGAGCTGCTGACGGACGCAGACCGGAGCGAGCTGCGCCGCCGCATGGGCTTTTCCGGCTAGTTTAGACGACGCGTGCTATTTGCTGAGCTTCGTGAGACCGGTCGGCGGTCCGTCCACGGCCGTCCAGCCACCATCAACGAACAACGTGCTGCCACTGACATAGCTTGCGGCATCCGAGGCGAGATAGGCCACCGCAGTTGCGACCTCGTCGGCACTGCTCCAGCGGTTGAAGACGGTGTGCCTGGCATAGAGATCATAGATGTCGGGACGCTGCTTGAACGGACCGGTCAGCGCTGTCTCGGCAATGCTCGGCGCAATCGCGTTGACACGGACGCCGGCATGGCCGACCTCGGAGGCAAAACCCTTCACCAGGAGGCCGATCGCCGCCTTGGTCGATCCGTAGATGCCAAGGCCCGGTTCGATGGTGACTGCGCGCACCGACGAACAGGCGATGATGCTGCCGCCCTTCTGGTCGACCATGATGCGGCCGAAGGCCTGGAAGAACCAGACGGTGCCCTTGACGTTCAGGTTGAGGACGCGGTCGAGATCCTCCTCGGTGTAATCGAGAATGGTCTTGCGGATGTTCAGCCCCGGCGTCGTCACAGCGATGTCGAGCCGCGGGAACTTCTGCATCACGGTCGTGGCCAGCGCATTGACATCCGCGGCGCTCGCAGCATCGCACGCAGCCGCTTCGGCCCAGCCGCCCTTGTCGCGAATGCCAGCGGCGGTCGCTTCCGCTGCGTCAAGCGCACGATCGGCGCAGATGACGCGGGCGCCGAGCCCGGCCAGCGCCTCGGCCGACGATCTGCCGATGCCGGATGCGGCGCCGAGCACGACCGCGGTCTTGCCGGTGAGATCGAAGAGCTTGCGATAGTCCGTCACAGACAGATTCTCCCTGTTGCTGCGACGCAAAATATCGCAAGGCCCGTACGCCGGCCAAGTGCCGGCGTACGCACGGCTGCTATCCCTTGTACCCCATCAGCAGGCGCGGCAGCCAAAGCGAGAAGGCGGGGACGTAGGTCACGAACATGAGCGCTGCGATCAGGGCTGCGTAGAACGGCAGGATGGTGCGCATCACCGCGCCCACGGAGATGCCGCCGATGGCGCAGCCCACGAATTGCGTCGTTCCAACCGGCGGGGTGTTCAGCCCCAGGGCGCAGTTGATCAGCATCAGCATGCCGAACTGCACCGGATCCATGCCCGCTTTCATCGCGATCGGCAGGAAGATCGGGGTGCAGATCAGGATGGTCGCCGCCATGTCCATGAAGGTGCCGAGCAAGAACAGGATGACATTGATGAGCAGAAAGATCATCCAGGGTTCCGAGGACACCTTGTTCATCATGTCGCCGGCGAGGTCGGCTACTTCATAGAGTCCCATCAGATACTGGAACATGGTGGAGACGCCGATCAGCAGCAGCACCACGCCCGTCGTCTTCACCGCCTTGGCCGCGGCCCGCAGGAAGTTCTGCAGGGTCATGGTACGGTAAATGAAGAAGGTCAGCAGGATCGTGTAAGTGACTGCGACGGCTGCGGATTCAGTTGCCGTGAAGACGCCGGACAGGATGCCGGCCAGGATGATGCCGACGATCAGAAGACCCGGCAGGGCGGCCGCGAACGAGCGGAAAACCTCGGCCCAGCCCGGAAACTTGCCGGCCGGATAGCCTCGCTTCACCGCGACTGCGTAGGCGGCAACCAGCATGCACGCCATCAGCACGAGCGCCGGCAAGATGCCGGCGGCGATCAGCGCGCCGATCGATACCTTGCCGCCGGCAGCCAGGGCATAGATGATCATGTTGTGGCTGGTCGGCATCAACGCTCCGACCAGCGAAGCGTGGGTGGTGACGTTGACAGCGTAGTCGGTGTCGAAACCTTCCTTTTTCATCATCGGGATCATCACCGCTCCCATCGCCGACACGTCGGCCACGGGCGAACCGGATACGCCGCCGAACAGCGTGCAGGCGACCACGTTCGACATGCCGAGCCCGCCGCGGATGTGCCCGACGAGGTTCTTGGCAAGCTGCACGATCTTGTCGGCGACGCCGCCATGCAGCATCAGTTCACCGCTGAAGACGAAGAACGGTATGGCGAGGAAGGAGAAGATGTTCATCCCCGACATCATCTGCTGGAAGATGACGGCAACCGGCAGGCCTTCGTAAAGGATGGTGCAAATCGCCGAGAGGCCGATCGCGAAGGCGACCGGCACGCCGAGGATGAGGAAGCCGAAGAAGGTGGCGCCGAGAATGATCAATTCCATGAGGGGACGACCTCTTCGCCGCGCAGGAGAGCAATGATGTGCTCGATTGAAAAGGAAACGATCAGGACGCCCGAGGCGATCAACGGCACGTAGCGGACGACCTCAGGAAGGCCGAGATTGGGAATCTTCACGGTTCCGACCGACGCCCCGAGTATCCAGCCGTTGTAGACCATCGCAATGCCGAACAAGGCCACCAGAACGTGGATCACCAGTTCGATCTTCTCTCGCAAATGATCCGGTAGCATCACCAGCAGACTGTCCATGCCGATATGTCCGGCATCGCGCACGCCGACGGCGGCGCCGATCAGCGTGACATACAGGATCAGAACCAGCGCGAGGTTCTCCGTCCAGGTCGGGCTGGAATTGAGCACGTAACGTCCGAACACCTGGTAGAACACGATGGTGACGATGACGAGCAGTCCGCTCACGGACAGATACATGCCCACGCGGGCGACGGTGGCATTGATCCGCGACAGCAAGCCGGTAGACGGGCGTGCCGCAGCGGCTTCCGGCTCGTGGCTTGCGACGTGTGGGTCTGTCATTCCCGCGTCTCCCTGCGAGGCTCCGGCGTCGCGGGTCGGCGACGCCGGAACCCGGGCGCTCTGTTCTTACTTCGTGTCCTGGATACGCTTGACGAGGCTCTGCAGCTTTTCGTCACCGGCGAACTTCGTGTACACCGGCTTCATCGCATCGACGAATTCCTGCTTGTTGGCGATCGTAACGACCTGGACGCCGGCCGCCTCGACGGTCTTGCGGGACGCCTGCTCGCGCTCGTCCCATAGCTTGCGCATGACGGGCACCGATTCCTTGGCCGCCTTGCGGATCATCGCCTGATCCTCCTTGCTCAGCGTGTCCCAGACCTTCTTGGACATCACGAGAACTTCGGGCGCCAGGGAGTGCTCAGTGACGTTGTAGAACTTGGCTGCCTCGAAATGGCGCGACGACTCATAAGACGGCCAGTTGTTCTCGGCAGCGTCCACCAGGCCGGTCTTGAGAGCAGTATAGACCTCGCCATACGGCATCGGCGTCGGGTTGGCCCCGAGGCTCTGGATCATGCCGACCCAAAGGTCGGATTGCTGGACGCGTATCTTCAAGCCCTTGAGGTCGGCGAGCGACTTGACCGGTGCCTTGACGGTGTAAATGGACCGCGCGCCGCTGTCGTAATAGGCAAGGCCGATCAATCCTGCAGGCTCCATGGCCGCCAGGATCTCATCGCCGATCGGCCCGTCGAGCACGTTACGCATATGCTGCGTGTCCCGGAAGACGAAGGGCAGGCACAACGCGACGGTTTCCGGCACGAAGTTGTTCAACGGCGATGCGTTGATCCGCATCATGTCGAGTGCGCCGATCTTGAGCTGCTCGATGGTGTCCTTCTCGGAGCCCAGGGCTCCATTGGGAAACACCTTCACGCCGAGCTTGCCGCCGCTCGCCGTCGCGAGCTGCTTGCCCATGAACTTGACGGCCTCGACAGTCGGATAATCGGCGGGGTGTACGTCGGCAGAGCGGAAATCGCGTGCGGTCGCCAGGGGCGCTGTGACCGCCAGGGCAACGGCGGCGATGATACCGGCTAGTGTCTTCATCTGGTCTTTCCTCCTCAATTGATTATGTCGTCGTTGCGCAGGTGCTGCGGGCCGCCTTAAGGCGCTCCCCTTCAGGGGTGAAGTCAAGCGTCACAAACGCACCACTTTGGTAGGATTTGAGCGACGGAGTCGAGGGAATCCAACCAATGTTTCCGCTTGCCCTGGAAAGTGCAACCGTCATCGCGCCCTCTCCGGCGGGGACCTGCGTGGCAGGTGCCGGCCTCCCTTCAATCGCGCCTCGCCATCGGCCAATGCCGGATGCGAGGTAACGATGCTCGTCGTATCCATGGATGTTCCTCTCGTTTTATGCTCGACCGCTATTGGTTGCGGCTTGGAGGTTCGGACGAGACGGTCGTCCCATTCCTATGCGAACGCGCTGCATCGGCGCGATGTCCGCCAATGTCGTGCCTAGGACGGGCAGCCTTCCGAGTCCAAGCCAAATCCGGCATCGATCAATGCAGGAGTTGCATCGATCGATCAGTCCCTTCAAGATGCTCCGAAGCAGAACGGGACATCTTGAGGGAACGGCCATGCCGCGGAAGCTGATCGACATTTCTGTGCCGTTGCAGAATGACGTGCCGGCCGACCCGCCCGGCAACCATCCGACGATCCAGTACATCGATCATCAGCAGGGCCTGCCGCGCATGCTGCAGTTCTTCGACGGGCTGAAGGCGGAGGATCTGCCTGATGGTCAGGGATGGGCGGTGGAGCAGGTATCGCTATCGACCCACAACGGCACGCATCTCGATGCGCCCTGGCACTTCCATCCCACCATGAATCGCGGCGAGCGCGCCTGGACCATCGACGAGGTGCCGCTGGAGTGGTGCCTGCAGCCCGGCGTGAAGCTCGACTTCCGCCACCTGCCGGACGGCTATGTGGCGACCGCGTACGACGTGGAGAAGGAGCTCGAGCGCATCGGGCACACGCTGTCGCCGCTGGAGATCGTCGTCGTCAACACCAGCGCCGGCGCGAAATTCGGGTGCGCCGACTACGTCAATTCAGGCAGCGGCATGGGCTATGAGGCCACGATGTATCTGCTCGAGCGCGGGGTGCGCCTGACCGGCACCGACGGCTGGAGCTGGGACGCGCCGTTCGTCCATACCGCGAAGAGATACGCCGAGACCGGGGATGCGAAGCTGATCTGGGAAGGCCACAAGGCGGGGCGTCACATCGGCTACTGCCATCTCGAGAAATTGCACAATCTGGAGAAGCTGCCGTCGACGGGCTTCACGGTCTCCTGCTTCCCCGTGAAGATCGAGCGCGCCTCGGCAGGCTGGACGCGGGCCGTCGCCATCATCGACGGCTGACACCGAACGTTGTCACTCGCCTTCGAGACCGCTTTCGGCGAGCTCGCGCAGCGCGTCGATGTCGAGCACGACGATGGCGCCATGCTCGAGGCGGACCCAGCTCCGCGCGGCCCAGGCCCGCAACTGCTTGTTGATGCTCTCGCGGGTCATGCCGACCATCTCGCTGATCTCCTGCTGGGTGATCGCGAGGGTTCCGCTGCCGGAGTCGAGCTTGCGCTCCTCGGTCAGGCCAAGCAGCGCGCTGGCGAGCCGTCCCGGCAGGTTCTGCAGGATTACCTGCTCGACCTGCTGGCTGGTCCAGCGCAGCCGGCCGCAGAGCAGCTCGATGAATTTCATCGCCAGTTCCGGCTGGCCCTTCACGAAGGGGAGGAAGTCCCGACGGTCGATGATGTAGAGCTCGCAATTGGTGTTGGCAGTCGCGTCCGCCGACCGCGGCGCACCATCGAGCACCGCGATCTCGCCAAAAATTTCTCCAGGACCGATCAAATTGAGAATGGCATTGCGGCCATCTGGCGAAGAAGAGGAAATCTTCACCGTTCCGGAGATGACCGCGAACAGATTGTTGCCGGGATCGCCCTTCGCCGCAATCATCGCGCCGCGCTTGACGGTGGTGTGCTTGGCGTAACGGCAGAGCTGATCGAGCGCCTCCGGCGACAGATCAGCGAAGATCGGATGCTTGCGCAGCACCGACAGTTTGTTGCCCGACGACTGCCGGGGATCGCTGGTCTTGTCCTGAGGCACGCCGCCGGACTCCTAAGACTGCGAGGTATTGGAGTTCCTGCGTAGTCAACGTTGCCGGGCTTTTCAACCGGAAACCATATATATGCACTTTTGGACAGGGGGCCAGGAAAGGGACCGCTCCCGCCGTCCAAAATTTGCATCCAGAAGCTGCATCGGCGCGATATTCGCGATGCTGAGTTGCGAATTAACCATGCCGCGGCGATGCACGGTCTTCGCCCCGCAGGGCTGGGATGGACGCTCGGCCGACTCAATTCCAGTCATGCCAATGCGGCTATGACCCCAGCCGCTTCAATGTTTGAGGGCTGTTTCGTTCGACTTGAGCTGGTTGGGCCTCGTTTGGCGGTCCGCCCACGCCAACACCGCCGCGAAAGCAACGAAGACGGTCACAACGGCAATGGTCATCAACAGCGCATCGGTCGGCACGGTGCCTCTCCCCTTTAGCTCTCATCAACCTGGGCATTATGCGCGGCGGCTGATCGCCGTCGTTGATCGCGATCAAAAATCAGCGATCAACATGGAAAGAGGTCTCTCAGGCTGCCGCCAGGGCCTCGGCGCGCGCCGGATCGAGCAGGCTGATACCGCCATGAATGATCTCGATCACGCCGACGCGCTCGAGCTTGGTGAAGGTGCGGCTGACCGTTTCGATGGTCAGTCCGAGATAGTCGGCGATGTCCTGGCGGCTCATTGGCAACGGCACCGTGTTCGACGGGCCGTTGAGCGGCATCAGGCGCTCGCGCCAGGTCAGGAAAAAGGTCGCGACCTTCTCCTCCGCCGAACGGCGTCCGAGCAGGACCATGTGGTCGCGGGCCTGGCTCAATTCGCGCACCGCGAGTTCGTTGATACGGCGCAGGAGATGCGGCCTCTCCTCGATGAAACGGCCGAAGGCGGCCTTGGCGAACTGGCAGACCGTCACGGGGCCGATCGCGTCCGCAGAGAAGTTGTGGCGACCGGAGACATTCATTCCGAGGAAGTCGCCCGGCAGCGCGAAACCGACGATTTGCCGCCGCCCATCCGGCAACAGCTTGTAAAGCCTCATCACGCCTTCGAGAAGGTTGTAGAAGGACGTCGTGATGTCTTCTTCGGAGAAGACCGTCTCGCCGGCGGTAAAATGCACGCGGCGTCCCAGATGCTCGAACTCCCTGAGTTCAGCCGCATCGAGCGAAGCGCAGACGCTGAACTCGCGTATCGAACACTCCTTGCAGAAGTGCCCGTTGGGTTCGATTGCAACCAGGGAAGACCTCATCCATCGCTCCAGCCAAGCGCCGCTCTCTTCGGCACTAAGCCGGGTCTGCCGCGCATCGGCATTTTACTGCCTTGTCACAAACGCAGTTGACCCAGATCAATTTTGCCGGGCGTCGCCTTCGTATTCTCTGTGCCGCGCCCTTCGAGACCAATCCTTCCATGCTGCAATTCGCGCTTCGTCAGATCCTGATCGCGCTTCTTTTGGCGACGCCAGCCCTCGCCGCCTCCAAGCCCGAGCAACGCGGCGAGGCCTACGCGCGCGCCAATTGCGCGCGCTGCCATGCCATCGACCGCAGGTCGGAAAGCCCGCTGAAGATTGCCCCGCCATTCAGGACGTTGCATCAACGCTACCCGATCGAGACGCTCGGAGAAGCGCTCGCGGAGGGCATCTACACCGGCCACGCCGACATGCCCGCCTTCGAGCTCGATCCCGACCAGATCCACGATCTCCTGTCTTATCTGAAGACGCTGGAATAGCGGCTGCTAGACCGACTGCACGGTCCAGCCGATCAGCTCCTTGGCGATCCGCGCAAACGCGGCGTTGAAGGCCTCGACCGCGGCAGCCGGCTCGATCTTGTCGAGCTTCTCGCTCGCCTCCAGCAGGCGCGAGGCGATCACCTTGCCGTTCTTGTCGACGATCCTCGCCGAAAGGCCGATCTCGGCAACCGGGTCACCGTCCGTCGCAATCCGGAAGCGCCTGATGTCGATCAGGAGTTGATGGTCCGCCTGACCGATGTCGCTCGTCCGCAACGGGGCGTGCGCGATGTCGTAATTCTCGAAACTGTCAATGAGCCTCGCCTGCAGAAGCTTGGGAATGCTGTCGGCCCAGAGGAACTCGGCAAAGCCGGGATAGTCACCGGTCGGCGAGAACAGCATCCGCTGTGTCTGCAACATCGCGACCGCGGTCGGCTCGGGAATCGCAAGCTGCTCCGAAAGCATCTTGCCCACAGCACCGATATCTTGCGGGGCGCGGAGATCATAGGTGATCTTCTGGGCGGGAGCACCACCGCCTGTCATCTTCTCCAATCCCGCGACAATGCCGTCGAGCTTGCCGGTGTTGCGCGCAAGCCCTTCCGAGAAGGTCTTGAAATTGGCGATCGTATCCTTGAGCGGACCAGAGTTCTCTTCCAGCACCGAATCCACCCGGCGCAGAGCATCGCGCGCCGCCTGGGTCATGCTCTGTCCGGCACCGGCATCGGCGATCAGCACCGGCATCTCGCCCGGCTTTGCGACGATCATGCCGCCTTCCAGCGCCACCACCGGAACGCCAGTCAGACCCTGGAAATCGAGCCCGACCTTGGTGTCGGCGCGTACCGGCGTGACGGAGGCAACCGAGATCGTCGCATTGACGAAGCGCGGATTGTCCGGCGTCAGCGCGAGCGCGGTGACCTCGCCGACGCGGATGCCGTTGAACAGCACGCCGGCGCCGACCAGAAGGCCCGGTACCGGTCCCTGGAACTGCACGTGGTAGCTCGTGCGCGGCCCGATGCCGCCGGTGTTGTTCAGCCAGTAGATGAAGCCGAAGACCGCGAGAATCGCAGCCATCACGAAGGCGCCGATCAGGACGTAGGGAGCGCGGGTTTCCATGTCTCATCTCATTTGGGGTTGCAGCATCTGGGAGCGCTTGCCATGGAAATAGGCTCGCACCCAGGGATGCTCGGATTGAAGCAGCTCGCGCATCGGCCCGATGGCCGCGATCTTTCCGTCTGCGAGCGCCGCGACACGGTCGCAGACGGTCGTAAGACTGGCGAGATCATGGGTGACCATGAATACGGTGAGCCCCAACGTCTTCTGGAGCGTCTTGATCAAGGCATCGAAATCGCCGGCCGCGATCGGGTCGAGGCCGGAGGTCGGCTCGTCCAGGAACAGGATCGGCGGGTCGAGTGCCAGAGCGCGCGCCAGCGCCACGCGTTTGGTCATGCCGCCGGATAGTTCTGCCGGATATTTGTCGCCGTCCTGTGGCCGCAACCCAACCATCTCGAGCTTTGCGGTCGCGATCTCGTCCATCAATTCCTGCGACAGGACGAGATTTTCGCGGAGCGGAAACTGGATGTTCTGCCGCACCGTCAGCGACGAGAACAGCGCACCCTGCTGAAACAAGATGCCCCATTGGTTCGCGACGCTCTGGGTGCTGCGGTCGTGCGTGGCGCCGATCGGCTGCCCCATCACGTCGATATCACCGCTCCGGCGTGGGATCAGGCCGATGATGGTGCGCATGAGCACCGACTTGCCGCCGCCGGATGCGCCAACCAGCCCGAGGATCTCGCCGCGGCGGACATCGAGCGAGAGATGATCGAGCACGATCTGGCGGCCGAATCCGACCACGAGATCGCGGACGCGAATCGCGAACTCCTGAGAAGCATCAGCCATCGTCACATTCCGATCGAGGCAAAGAAGATCGCAAACAGGCCGTCGAGCACGATGACGAGGAAGATCGACTTCACAACTGAGGTCGTCGTCTGCTTGCCCAGCGACTCGGCGCTGCCCTTCACCCGCAATCCCTCGCTGCAGGCAACAATGCCGATCACCAGCGCCATGAATGGCGCCTTGAGGATGCCGACCTCGAAATGGGTGATCGAGATCGCCTCATGCAACCGCGCAAGATAGATCGCCGGCCCCATGTCACCGTAGAACTGCGCGACGAGGCCGCCGCCATAGAGCGCGGCAATCGATCCGATGAAGGCCAGGATCGGCAGCGCGATGACGAGCGCCATCACGCGCGGAAGGATCAGCACGTCGACCGGATCGAGCCCCATGGTCGAGAGCGCATCGATCTCCTCGCGCATCTTCATCGAGCCGAGCTCGGCGGTATAGGCGCTGCCCGAGCGCCCGGCGACCATGATGGCGACGATCAGGACGCCTAGCTCGCGCAGCACCAGAATGCCGACCATGTCGACGGTATATGACTCGGCGCCGAACCTGCGGAAATGAAAAAAGCCCTGCTGCGCGATGATCGCGCCGATCAGGAAGGTGATCAGCATGATGATCGGGATCGCCTGCCAGCCGATGCGGTAGAGCTGGTAGACCAGCGAGGTCAGCCGCAACGATCGCGGCCGCCGCACGACGCCGATCAACGCCATGAACAGCGCGCCCAGCATTTGCAGAAAGATCGCGATGTCTTCCCGCGCACCAACCGTCGCCCTGCCGAGATCGTTCAACCGCAGCAAAGCCGGGTTGGGTATCGGCGCGGGCGCCGGATTGTGGCGATTGACCTGACGAACCTCATCCATGAGGCCGCTGTAATTGTCGGCAACGCCGACGATCTCGGCGGCGCTGCCCGTCGACGGGCTCCGGCGGGACAGCTTCTCCAGCAGCCACGCACCGAGCGTGTCGAGCTCGCTAACCTCGCTCATGTCCAGCTTCACGGCCTTCGACCGATCGACGTCGGCCTTCACCGATTGCGACAGCGATTCGAGCTTGATGACATTGGCTGCGGTCCACGGCCCGGCCGGCCGCAGCTCGAGCACATCGCCGGACGGCATCGCCGCCAACAGGGGTTCAGCGTTCAAGATCACATCCTCCTCGGGACGACCGGTCCCAAGCTAGCATGCGTTTCTAGGCCGGCGCATGGCAGCGCGCTTGACCTGCCTCAAACAGACCATTCTGTCATTCCGGAGCCCGAGCGGAGCGAGGGAGCCCGGAAATCCATCGGGCCGCAGAAGACGTGGGTGACTGGATTCTCAGATGCGCAATTGCGCATCATAGCTCGCGACTTCGTCGCGCTCCGGAATGACATCCAGTGAACCAGACGTCAGAGACGCCGCACTAGAGTTTCAGCCGTACGTCGCAGATATCAGGCTCGACCGGGTCCGGCTTCACTTCGAAGCCGAGCTGTCGGCACATGTCGAGCATCACGATGTTCTCCTGCAGCACATCGCCCGATATGACCTTCAGTCCTTCCGTCCTCGCATATTCGATAATCAGCTGCATCAGGACCCATCCGAGTCCCCTGCCCTTCAGGTCGGACCGCAGCAGGATAGCGTACTCTCCGTTCTCATAGATCGAGTCCGAATGGATGCGGACCACGCCGACCATGTCGCCCGTCGCCTCGTCGAAGGCGATGAAGGCCATGGCGCGGGCATAGTCGAGCTGGGTCAGACGCGCGATGAACTGATGGGTGAACTCCTTCATTGGCGCGAAGAAGCGCAGGCGGAGGTCGTGCGGCGTCACATGCCGTAGGAATTCGTGAATGGTCGGCTCGTCCTCGGGACGCATCGGCCGCACGAAGATGCGCCAGCCCTCCTTGAGCTCGAGGTGGCGCTCCCATTGCGACGGATAGGCGCGGACGGCAAAATTGCCGGGCCCTGAGCCCGCGAACTTTCGCTGCGGCGCCCCGACGGCGATGCGCGCATCGACCGCCGTCACCCCGGTTTCATCCGCAAGCAGCGGATTGATGTCCAGTTCGCGGATCTCGGGAATGTCAGCGGACATCTGCGCGAGCTTGACCAGCACCATGGCGACCGCGTCCTGCTTGACCGCCGGCACGTCGCGATAGGCGCGCAGCAGGCGCGAGACGCGGGTGAGCTCGATCAGATCTCGAGCGAGCTGCAGATCGAGCGGCGGCAGCGCCAACGCCTTGTCATTGATGATCTCGACCGCGGTACCGCCCCGCCCGAAGACGACGACGGTGCCGAAGGTCGGATCGTCGGCAAGTCCGAGGATGATCTCGCGCGCCTTCGCCTTCACGACCATGGCTTGCACGATGACGCCTGAAATACGCGCCTCGGGCCGCAGCTTCCTCGCCCGGGCCAGAATGTCCGCGGCGGCCGCACGCACGGCGTCGGGCGTGGTCAGATTGAGGACGACGCCGCCGACGTCGGACTTGTGCACGATGTCGCGTGACAGGATCTTGAGCACGACGGTCGCGCCTTGTGCGAACATCTCCTTGGCATAGGCAACCGCCTGCTCGACGTCGGCGGCCGCATAGGTCGGCACCATGGTGATATCGTAGGCCCCGAGCAGCCGCTTGATCTCGACCGGCTCGAGCCATTTGCGACCGTCGGCGATGGCGGCCCTCACGATCTCTCTGGCAGCCTCAACGTCGGGCGCAAACGTGTCGGGCATCGCCGGCGGCACCTGCGTGAGCTCCTCGACCAGCTCGCGATGTCGCACCAGGTGCATGAAGCCGCGCACCGCATCGTCCTCCGTCGGGTAGTTGGGAATGCCGGCGCTTGAGAGCGTCTCGACGATCGTCTGGTCAGCCCCGACCCAGGCAGCGAGTACCGGCTTGGCCCAGCTGCGATGCTGCTCGCGGTATTTCTTGAGGAGCTCGGTGACCGTGGTCGCGATTTCGGAAGCGGACGCGATCGCGGTCTGGACGTTGAGAACCAGCACGGCGTCGTTGCCGGGATCGGCGAGCAGCACCTCGAGCGCTGCCGCATAGCGCGCGGCATCGGCATCGCCGACGATATCGACGGGATTTGCACCCGACCAGGTCGGCGGCAGCACCGCGTCGAGATTCTGTCGCGTCTCCGGCGTCATGGGCGCGGGAATGCCGCCGAGTTCGACGAGGCGATCGACCGCGAGAACGCCGATACCGCCGCCATTGGTGAGAATAGCGAGCCGCTTTCCGCTCGGCGATTCGACGCGCCCGAGCGTCTCCGCACAGTCGAACAGCTCGCGCAAATCGGACACGCGCAGGATGCCGGCACGGCGGAACGCCGCGTCGTAAACGGCATCTGCGCCGGCAAGCGCACCGGTATGCGTCGCGGCCGCGCGCGCGCCTTGCGCCATGCGGCCGGACTTCACGACGACCACCGGCTTCACCCGCGCCGCGGCGCGCGCCGCCGACATGAATTTCCGCGCGTCCTTGATGGCCTCGATATAGAGCAGGATCGCGCGCGTCTTGTGGTCGAGCGCGAAGTAGTCGAGGAGATCGGCGATATCCACGTCGAGCTGGTCGCCGATCGAGACGATCCCGGAGAAGCCGACGCCGCGCTGCGCTGCCCAATCCACCATGCCGGCGGCGATCGCGCCCGACTGCGAAATCAGCGCCAGGCTTCCTGCACCGGGCATATGCGCGGAGAAGCTCGCGTTCAGGCTCACGCCGGGCATCATGATCCCCAGGCAATTGGGACCGATCAGCCGCATGCCGTACCTTTGGGCCGCGAGGAGCGCCGCCTCTTCAAGGGATCCCGGCCTATGCCCGAGGCCCGCGGTCACGATCAGCGCGCCCGCCGAGCCGCGGCGACCGGCCTGCTCGATGATGCCGGGAACCTCGCTCGCCGGCGCGGTAATTGCAACCAGCTCCGGCACGAATGGCAGCTTGTCGAGACTGTCCACGGCGGGAACGCCGGCGATCTCGGCATAGCGCGAGTTCACCAGCCCCAGTTCGCCCGCAAAGCGCGCCTTGCGGATGTTTTCCAGAACCGCACGACCCACCGACACGTGGCGCGGGCTGGCTCCGACGAGCGCCACCGATCGGGGCGACAGCAAATTCCTCAGACGATAGGTCGACATGTCGCAATCATTCACTCGGCGCCAGGCCACGTGCTTGGAACCCGGCCATGACGGATGGCTGAAGCACCTAAAGCGCGATGAGATTGGTATGAAACGTCATCGCGCCTTAGGTTGTTGCTTGAGTATGATCTTTTCGGAAAACCGTTTCACTTCTCCGGATCATGCTCAGTGCGACATCATAACCCAACAGGGTGGCTCGCCGATGACGGTCTTGGTCACGCCGCCCCAGACGATCTCGTTCAGGCGGGAATGGTGGTAGGCCCCCATGACGATCGCATCGATGGCGTGCTCACGTGCCCAGCTTCCGAGCACCTTGCCGATCGAGCTGCCGTCGATCCTGACGGTTTCAAAGGACGCAGTGACTCCGTGCTCCCTGAGATGGTCGACGAGGCCCGCCCCGGATTTCCTGACGTCGTCGGTCGCGTCATCCGTCACCGTGATGATCCGAACCGAGGTAGCCGCCTGGAGGATCGGCAGGGCATCGCCGACGGCTCGCGCCGCGGGCGCGGAACGGTCCCACGCGATCATGATGTTCTCGAATTCAACCCGCAGCTTGTCGGCATGCGCTTCGGGACATAGCCAAAGAGGCCGCCCGGATTCGAAAATCAACTGCTCGATCAGGCGTTCCGAACGGCTGTCGTTCCCCTTGACCGGGACCAGCGTGAGATCGCTGTAACGCGCGCGCTCCGCCACCGCCGACGCAATCGTCTCCGCCTCCAATTTGTGCAACTGGCCGTCGGCCCGAACGTTCAAGCGGGATGCCGCAGTCCTGAATGCATTCAGCAGGTCCTGGACTCCCGTCACACTGCGCACGGCATGAGCCTCCGCTGCATTGTCCAGGTCCGACGAGATCACCACCTTCGGCCGGACGAGAATATCCTCCTCCACGGCGAACGCAGTGATCTTCGCACCGAGATTGGCGGCTGCCGCCACGCATGTCTCGATCGCGGCCAGTGCCGGCTTACTCGGTTCACCAACAAGCGGCAGAAAGACGTCCTTGATGGGCATCGGAATTCTCCTCTGTCGGTCAAGATATACCGCCTCCCCGCCCGCCCCTTGATCCTCGTCAAGGCCAAGGGCGGTCCGGCAAGCCGACGACTTGATGGGCGTCAAGGACTTGCCGTGTTCACACGCTAGGATCGCTATGATCTCTGCGATGGGTTCGGGAGAGACTGATGCGTGCGATGGTGCTGCCCGGCCCACGAGCGCGGCTGCGGATGGATGAACGGGCCGATCCGATCCCCGGCGACGGCCAGATCCGGGTGAAGGTCAGTGCCTGCGGCGTCTGCCGTACGGACCTTCATGTGGTTGACGGCGAGCTGCCTGACATCCGTTATCCGATTGTCCCCGGTCATGAGATCGTCGGCCGCATCGATCTCATCGGGCCCGTCGTGACCACGCATCGGCTAGGGGATCGCGTCGGCATCCCCTGGCTCGGCTACACCTGCGGCACCTGCCGGTTCTGCCGCGAAGGCATGGAAAATCTCTGCGATCATCCGTTGTTCACGGGCTGCACGCGCGACGGTGGCTACGCGACGCATGCCATTGCCGATGCACGCTACGCATTTCCGCTTGGCGAGGATGGCGACGATGTCGCGATCGCGCCGCTGCTATGCGCGGGCCTGATCGGCTGGCGCTCGCTTGTGATGGCAGGACACGCGAAAAGGCTCGGGATCTATGGCTTCGGAGCCGCTGGCCACATCGTCGCCCAGGTCGCAGTTTGGCAGGGGCGCTCTGTCTACGGCTTTACGCGCCGCGGCGACATTGCGGCACAGGATTTTGCGCGCAAGCTCGGCGCCGTCTGGGCTGGGGCATCGGACGAGCTGCCTGATGCCCCACTCGATGCTGCCGTCATCTACGCACCTGCCGGCGAGCTCGTGCCGGCCGCCTTGCGTGCGGTCCGCAAAGGCGGCCGCGTGGTTTGCGCCGGCATTCACATGAGCGACATTCCGAGCTTCCCCTACAACCTGCTCTGGGAGGAACGGCAGCTGCTTTCAGTCGCCAACCTGACGCGCCAGGATGGATTGGATTTTCTGAAAATTGCGCCGCAGGCCGGCGTCCGGACCGAGACGACCGTCTTTGCGTTGAACGAGGCCAACGAGGTTCTGGACAGACTGCGGGGCGGGCAGATCCTGGGAGCGGCCGTGCTGCGGCCTTGACGATATCAGCACATGACGCCCTCACACCCAGACACTTCGACCCAAGAGCGGATCTTCGCATTCCTAACCGATCCGAGGACGCATCCGGGCGTCACGCGGATCGATACGCATGCGGCCTCGGTTTTTCTCGACGGCAACCGCGCACTGAAGATCAAGCGAGCGGTCCGCTTTCCCTTCCTCGACTATTCGACGCTGGAGAAGAGAAAGGCAGCCTGCGAGGAGGAAATCAGAATCAACCAACCGCTGGCGCCGCAGATCTACCGGCGCGTGGTCGCGATCACGGAGGAGCGTGACGGCTCGCTAAGGATTGAAGGAGAAGGTCCGGCAATCGAGTTCGCCGTGGAGATGATCCGCTTCGACGAAAACCGGACGCTGGATCATCTCGCACAAGCCGGCCCACTGGATCCGCATCTCGCGACAGGCATCGCCGATGCGATCGCAGCCTCGCACGCGATCGCAGCGCGCGTCGAGGCACCTCGCTGGATCGGAAAGATCCCGGCGCTGATCGACGGAAATAGTGAGGGTCTGCGGCGCGGCGGCCATGTCTCGACGACCGAGATCGACGAATTGGCACGGGCTTCACACGACGCATTCGTGCGCGTTCGTGAGCTACTCGAGGATCGTGGACGCCGGGGCTTCGTGCGACGCTGCCACGGCGATCTGCATCTGGGAAACATCGTGCTGATGGACAATCAGCCAACGCTGTTCGACGCGATCGAGTTCGATCCGGAGATGGCTTCGATCGACGTTCTCTATGACCTTGGTTTCACGCTGATGGACCTGCTGCACTATGAGCAGCAGTCGGCAGCAAATATGGTCTTCAATCGCTACCTCGTCACGACGGAAGCCGAAAACGCCGACGCGCTTGGCGCGCTTCCTCTATTCATGTCCATCCGCGCAGCGATCCGCGCCCAGGTGCTGCTCGCGAAGCTGGCACGGCCTCACGCCGATCAGACCGGGATCATCGAAGATGCGCGTCGCTACTTTCGCCTGGCCCAGGCGCTGATCAGTCCCCCGGCTCCCCGCTTGATCGCGGTCGGTGGCCTTTCGGGGACTGGAAAATCGCTGCTCGCGCGCATGCTCGCTCCCCTCGTCCTGCCACAGCCGGGTGCCGTCGTGCTGCGCAGCGACGTCGTGCGAAAACAGCTGTTCGGGGTCCAGGAAACAGACCGGCTGCCGCAATCTGCCTATCATCCCGACGTCACCGCGCGGGTCTATGATGCCCTGGCCGAGCGCGCGCGGCGCGTTCTGGCACAGGGGCATTCGGTCATCGTCGATGCGGTCTTTGCGCAGCAGTCCGAGCGGAGCGAGGTGGCTGCATTGGCGCGGGCGTGCAACGTCCCTCTGAGTGGGTTCTTCCTGGTTGCGGACCTGGCAACGCGCCAGGCGCGTATCGGCAGCCGGCGGGACGACGCATCAGACGCAACGCGAGAGGTTGCCGAGCTTCAGGAGCGCTATAATATCGGCGACCTGGACTGGAGGATCATCGACGCCTCAGGAACACCAGAGCAGACGCGCGACCGTTGCCGGACGGGGATGGCGGGGGACAGGTAAGCAGGACGATGGCGCGACGCACCACGACACCGGAGGCCCCCGCCCGCGTCAAGCCGGCATCGGCACGGAGCACCTCGCCGGCCCGCCTCAGTGCCGGAATGGCCTGCGATACCGCATTTCGAATCGTAGCCCGTCGTCACCTCAATGCGGTCATGGCCCAGCACGAGGGAACATGCAGCGGCGATCCCGACGCCCTGCATCAGATTCGCATCGCGCTCACGCATCTTCGCACCGCCATCCCTTTCTTTTCTCCCATGGTCGACGACACCGTGCGGCCGGTCGTCTGGACCGAGCTGAAATGGCTGCACAGGCAACTCGGCATGGTGCGCGATCTCGATGTCGCGATCGAGCGAATTGTCGCTGCCAGCGGCGAAGAACTCGCCCTGATTGCCCAGCTTCAGTTGTGGCAGGAGAAACGGGCCGAAAGCCATCGTATTCTGGCGCGAGCGCTGCAATCGGCCCGCTGTCGCCGCCTCATCGAGCAGACATCCGGCTGGATCGAGAGCGGGCCCTGGTCAACCAGACGAACCAAGGAGGCCATCAGATTGCGCCGGGCTTCGCTCGCCGAACACGCCGCGCAGCAGCTGGCGGCGTGGGAAAGGATCCTTCTGAAGAAGTCGCGCAAGCTCGACGAGCTCGGCGTGAAGAAGCGGCATCGCTTGCGGCTTCGCAACAAGCGACTGACCTACGCGATCGAGTCCCTCGAAGACCTGTTCGTCGATGAGTCGCTTGAGAAGCAGAAGGCCATTCTCAAACAGTTGCGCCGGGCACAACGCAGCCTTGGGCAGCTCAACGACGACGCAAGAGGCCGTGCGCTTGCCAGGGCGCTCAATGGTGAGGGGTCGGCCGTCAGCCTCCACTTCCTCGGTCGCAAGCGCGAGAAGAAACTGCTGCAGACGGCGGCGACCGCCTATAGGAAACTCGACAAGGCGAAGCCTTTTCGAGCCTCCGGATTGACGCTCGGCACGGAGCCTGCCGACTAGGTCAGGACGTAGTCGCCAGGCGCATCCGGCAGATGGTCGACATTGCCGAGCCCTATACGAGGCGGTTCGCAGAGGTCGCCGGACCGCGCGAGGAGCCATCTGGTCCATTCCGGCCACCACGACCCCTCGACACGCGGCGCGATTTCGACCCATTCGTCACGCCCGACATAGGGCGCGTCTGCCGCCTTGGTCATCACCTGATAGCTGTGCCCGGGCTCGCCAGGCGGCGCAACGATGCCGGCGTTGTGGCCGCCGCTGGCCAAGAGGAAGGTCACGTCGGCATCGACCTGATAGTGAATCTTGTAGACCGATCGCCAGGGCGCCACGTGATCCCTCAGCGTGCCGACCACGAACATCGGCGCGTGAATATCCGACAATGCGATGTTGCGCCCGTCGACGTGATAGCGTCCCTCCGCCAGATCGTTGTCGAGGAACAGCTGACGCAGATATTCCGAATGCATCCGATATGGCAGACGCGTGGCATCTGCATTCCAGGCCATCAGATCGCTCGGCGGCGCGCGCTCGCCCAGCAGATAGTCGTGGGACAGCCGCGACCAGATCAGATCGTTCGAGCGCAGAAGCTGAAAGGCGCCGGCCATCTGCGTGGTGTCGAGATAGCCGCGCTCCCACATCATGTCCTCGAGGAATGCGACCTGGCTCTCGTTGGTGAACAGCGTCAGCTCGCCCGCTTCGGTAAAATCCGTTTGCGCGGCCAGCAATGTGATGGACTTCAAGCGATTGTCACCGTCGCGCGCCATCGCGGCGGCGGTGATCGACAGCAGGGTTCCCCCAAGGCAGTAGCCGAGAGCATGGACCTTCCGGCGCGGCTGAATGCACGCGATCGCATCAAGCGCTGCCTTCACACCCAGCTTCCGATAATCGTCGAAGGCAACGTCGCGGTCGCCGGCGCCTGGATTGCGCCACGAGATCGCGAACACGGTAAAGCCCTCGCCGGTGAGATACTTCACCAGTGAATTCTGTGGCGACAGATCGAGGATATAGTACTTCATGATCCAGGCCGGAACGATCAGCACCGGTTCGGGCCGGACCTTCTCGGTGGTCGGGTGATACTGGATCAACTCCATCAATTCGTTGCGGTAGACCACCTTTCCCGCCGAGGCCGCCACCGTCTTGCCGACAGCGAACTGGCCATCACCGGCCAACTTGTTGGCGGAACGCATCCGCAGAAAGTCGCTCCACCAATTCTGCCAGCCAAACACGAAATTCTGGCCGCCACTCCGAAAGGCCCTTTGCAGCACTTCAGGATTGGTCGCGACGAAGTTCGACGGCGCCAGCATGTCGAGAAACTGGCGCACGGAGAACTCCACGACGGCCTCGTTGGCGGGTGCCACACCTCGAACGCCGGTCGTCGCCTTGTGCCACCACTGCTCGCTCAGCAGAAACGCCTGAGCCAGCAGGTTGAATGGCGGGCTTTCCCATTCGGGCCTGGCGAAGCGACGATCCTGAGCCTGCGGTTTGATTACGGACCACGGGTCCTGATCGGGTTTTGGCGCATGTGCTGCGGCCTGGAGCAGCCGGCCCGCATCTCGAACAGCATCCTTCGCAATCTCCATCTGTCGCTGCGGCGCGGCCACAAGGTGCGAGGCCCAATCGAGATAGGCGAGCGACAGGGCGATGGGCGAGATGCCGCCGGTCAGCCGCGCCAGCATCGCATGCAAGGCTCGGTCAACCGGATAGGAGTCCGCCGACGGGATTGGGCCAGCGGCCACCGCTTCGGGCTTTTTTTCGGGGCTTGTGGCCTCAGTGCCTGCTGGCACGTCGGCAATCAGATCGGCCACTGGAGCGGGCTCCTCGGCCCGCCGGAGCAGAGAGGTCTTTCTGGCGCTCATGGCTCGCATTTCGTCCGTATTTCCGGCTTCGGGCTCAATCGCGAGACGCAACATTGAGGAGGCCGGTGGTGGTCGCGATCACTCTGTCGCCGTGCTTGAAAATCCGATCGCAGTCGCGCCGGATGAAATCGATCTGATGCTGACCGCATTCGGCGCTGAGCGTTCTCCAGTCCTTGACAGAGTGCGAGCCCGCGAGCTTTGAGATGAACTCTGCGAACAAATGCGTCTCGGTCTGCGTGCGGTCCAGGAGCTCGTTGGCGACGAAGACAATCTCGTCGAGGAACAGCCGTTGCGCGCTGAACATGAGATCGAACGTGCGCTGGTTTGCCTCCGCGACCCGCCGGGCGGGATCCGACACCAGCTTCTCGGGCGCAAAATCTTGCAGTTTGGCGAGTTCGCTCAAGGTGACCTCCTGGCTCGCTCTGGGACTTCCAGGTTCCAGAATATGACCATGGGCCTTGCGCACCTTGAGCTGCATCAAGCGCGGCCGCGCCCCCTGACCCATTGACCTGCGTCAAACCGCCAAGTTCCGCCTGCACTAGGCTCGCGACATCGAATTCTTGCCAAGGATTCTTGCCAAGAACAGGCCAAGAATTCTGCCAGGACATGCGGAGTTATGCCATGCGCGCCCACCAGATCATGACCCGGTCGGTCATCTCGGTCACGCCCGACACCACCATCGTCGAAGCCGCGAACATCATGCTGAAACGCCATGTCAGCGGTCTTCCGGTGGTCGACGAAACCGGCAAGCTGGTCGGCGTCGTGTCGGAGGGCGACTTCATCCGGCGCAGCGAGATCGGAACCCAGCGCAAGCGCGGCCGCTGGCTGAAATTCATCCTTGGCCCCGGCCAATCGGCCAGCGATTTCGTTCAGGAACACGGCCGCAAGGTTTCCGAAGTGATGACGACGTCACCGGTGACCATCACCGAGGATACGGCACTTGCCGAGATCGTCGACATCTTGGAGCAGAACAACATCAAGCGCCTGCCCGTGGTACGCGGCGACAAGGTCGTCGGTCTCGTCTCTCGCGCCAACCTGCTCCAGGCTGTCGCTAGCCTTGCCCGCCAGGTGCCCGATCCCACGGCGGACGACGATCACATTCGCAGCCGCATCATTGACGCGATGGAAAAGAACGACTGGTGCCCGTTCGGACTGAACGTCATCGTCAGCGACGGCATCGTACACTTGAGCGGCGTCATCACGGACGAGAGCGCACGCCGGGCGGCAATCGTCCTGACCGAGAACATCGATGGCGTGAAGAAAGTGCACGACCATCTGTGCTGGGTCGACACGATCTCCGGCGTCTATCTGAACTCACCGGAGGACGACGATCTCGCCAAGGCGAGCTGATCGGTGCATCAGCGCGGGATCACGGCGGTGGCTTCGATTTCGACGCGCGCCGCCTTCTCCACCAGCCTGACGACCTGCACCAGCGCCATTGCCGGATAGTGCGCGCCAAGAATCTCCCGGTAAATCTGGCCAAGCGCCTTCAGGTTGGCCAGGTACTCGTCCATATCAACGACATACCAGGTGAGACGCACGAGGTGCTCGGGCCGCGCGCCACCTTCCGCAAGAATCGCCGCGATGTTGCTCAACGTCTGACGAACCTGCGCGACAAAGCCATCCGCAAGGCGCTCTTCCGCGTCCCAGCCGATCACGCCGCCGGTGACGACGATGCGTCCTTCCGCGGCCACGCCGTTGGCATAGCCCTTCGGCATCGGCCATCCGGAGGGCTGCAGGATCCGGGTCGGAGGTGCATCTTCCCTGATCGGCAGCGTTGCGAGCTGCGGGCTCTTCGGCGTCGTTGCAGACAATCGTCCATTCCTCTCTTATTTGGTGTCGACGCCAGGCGACGAAGCCGCCGCCAGCGCCATCTGCCGCAAGGCAAAGCGCTTCAACTTGCCGGTCTCGGTCTTCGGCAACTGCGTCACGAACTCGATCGCGCGCGGATACTTGTAAGGCGCGATCTCGCGCTTGACGTGCTCCTGCAGATCGGTCGCAAGCCGCGTGTCCGGCACGACGCCGGGGGCGAGGATCACATACGCCTTCACGATCATGCCGCGCGCCTCATCGGGGGCCCCTACGACGCCGCATTCGGCGACCGCCGGATGCGTCAGAAGAGCAGCCTCGACGTCGGTACCGGCGATGTTGTAGCCGGCCGAAACGATCATGTCGTCGGAGCGCGACTGGTACCAAAAGTACCCGTCGGCATCCATCACATAGGTGTCGCCGGTGATGTTCCAGCCATTGTGGACATATTTGCGCTGCCGCTCGTCGGCAAGGTAGCGGCATCCGGTCGGCCCGCGGACCGCGAGGCGCCCCATCGTGCCTGATGGCACGTCGTTGCCGTCATCATCGACGATCTTCGCCTCGTAGCCCGGCACCGGCTTGCCGGTGGCGCCAGGGCGAATCTCCTCTTCCGTCGCGCTGATGAAGATGTGCAGCAATTCGGTCGAGCCGATGCCGTCCATCAGTTTGATGCCCGTTGCGTTCAGCCAGGCGTCGAATGTCGGCTTGGGCAAGGTCTCACCAGCGGACACGCATTTGCGCAAGGACGAGATGTCGCGGCCTGCGATCTTGCCGAGCATCGCGCGGTACGCAGTCGGCGCCGTGAAGCAGACGGTGGTCTTGTAGCGCTCGATGGCCGCAAGAAAATCGTCCGGCGTGGTCTTCTCCAGAACGACGAAGGACGCGCCGATATGCATCGGGAACAACACGCCGCCGAAGCCAAAGGTAAAGGCGAGCGGCGCCGATCCGATGAAACGATCGTCCTGCTTCGCCCGCAGGATGTTGCGTGCATAGCCGTCACAGACTGCCAGCATATCCCTATGGAAATGCATCGTGCCCTTGGGGTCGCCGGTCGTACCCGACGTGAAGGCGATCAGGCAAACATCGTCGGACGCCGTGTCGACCGCCTCGAACTCGGGGCTTGCGTCTGCGGTCAGCGCTTCCAGCGAGTCCGCAGCGCCTGTGCCCCAGTAGACGACGTGCTTCAACCCCGGCGCTGCCGCTTTCGCCTTCTCCATTTCGTCGGATAGCTTGCCGTCGCACAGCGCCAGCGTGATCTCGGCTTTCTGAATTGGATACAGAAGCTCCTTGGCACGCAACAAGGGCATGGTCGCAACCACGATGCCGCCGGCCTTGATGACCGCAAGATATGTGGCGACCATCATTGGATTGTTCGCCGAGCGGAGCAGGACACGTCCGCCGGTCACCAGGCCAAGCTTGCCAACCAGCACATTGGCAATGCGGTTCACGAGCCGTTGCAGCTCGCGATAGCTGTAGCTGACGGAAGGACTGATCGAGCATGGCGCATCGCCATGCCCCTCTTCGACCCAGCGATCAAGGAAGTAACTGACGCAGTTCAATCGCGGCGGATATTGCAGCTCCGGCCGCGTGAAGATGAACTCGGGCCATAGATCGCGGGGCGGCAGATGTTGCAAGGCAAAGGTGTCGGCGTGAGCCGTTCCAGCCCTGCCGGCATATGAGCCCGGAAGTTGCACCTTGGCGGCGTTAGCCATCGCACGCTCCTTTCAGCTTGGAGAGCACCCGGCAGCACTATCTGGAAATCATTTTAGGCTTAAAATAATTTGGCGCAATAGCAGATTTTGGACAACGCGTGCTTTTTCTGACGGCAGGGGGGAGCGATCGCTGCGGAACAGGCTACGCTTTGCGGCGCGAGGTGGATTTCTGGGCCGAGGCCTTGGTCTTGGCCAGGAGGCGCATCAATTCACGCACGTCCTTTGGCGTGAGATCGGCAAAGACGTCGGCAATCCAGGTCTCGTGTTCCGCGGCCATCCTGCGAAACTCGGCGCGGCCGAGCTTCGTCAGCCGGATGACCTGGACGCGGCGGTCGGTGTCGGAGGTGCGGCGGTCGAGGTGCCCGGATTCCACGAGACGTTCGACGAGCCCCGTGACATTGCCGTTGGAGACCATCATGCGCTTGGAGACGTCGGACAAGGTCATGCCGTCCGGCGCCTTGTCGAGTTGCGCCATCAGATCAAAGCGAGGCAATGTGACGTCGAACCGCTCCCGCAGGCGGCTGCGCACCTCACCCTCGATCAGGGTCGTGCAGGTCAGCAGACGCAGCCACAGCCGAAGCTCTTCGGCATGGTCTTCCGGAAGTTCGACAGCCTTGGTCTCGGAATCGAGCATCGTGGTGCGGTCACTATGTCACAGCACTGGCGGCGGAAGCGAGCCAACGGTCGTTTTGAGCTTCAAGTAATTTCCGCCCCACCGCAAGCCCAAAACGCGCCGAACAACCCGTGCGGACCGAATTTCTTTAGGCTTCAAGCAATTGGCGCGCCGCTTGCATATAGCGCAGGGCTGATGCGCGGGCGGATGGCGCAACGCAAGATGCAGCAAGCTTCGGCTCTGCTTGCCGCGGACGCCGTCATCAGAATAAGCTTGGATCGAACGACAGGGCTGCAGCATGAGCGCGAGCATGGGAGAGATCATGAAGAAGAAACTGAAGTTGGCCGGATTGGCTCTGCTCGCCGGCGCCGCACTGGATCCGGCACTTGCGCAGGAGAAGATCAAGCTCGGCGTGATCGTGACCTTGTCGGGCCCCGCCGCCGCGCTCGGCCAGCAGGTTCGCGACGGTTTCGCGCTCGCGGTCAAGGATCTCGGCGGCAAGATGGGCGGCCGCGATGTCGAGGTCGTGGTGGTCGATGACGAACTGAAGCCGGATGCGGCGGTGACCAAGGTCAAGGGCCTGCTCGAGCGCGACAAGGTCGATTTCGTGGTCGGGCCGATCTTCTCCAACATCCTGCAGGCGATCCATCGCCCCGTCACGGAATCCAAGACATTCCTGATCAGCCCCAATGCAGGCCCGTCGACCTTCGCCGGCAAGGACTGCAGCCCCTTCTTCTACGTGACCTCCTACCAGAACGACCAGGTGCACGAGATCCTCGGCAAGGTGGCCCAGGACCGCGGCTACAAGCGCATGTATGTGATGGTGCCGAACTATCAGGCGGGCAAGGATTCGGCGGCCGGTTTCAAGCTCGACTACAAGGGCGAAATCGTCGAGGAATCCTATATGCCGCTCAACACGCTGGACTTCCAGCCGGAGCTTTCGAAGATCGCCTCGCTCAAGCCCGACGCGCTCTTCACCTTCATGCCGGGTGGCCTTGGCGTCAACCTCGTCAAGCAGTACCGGCAGGCAGGGCTTGCCGATACGATCCCGGTGCTGTCGGCCTTCACGGTCGACGAATCGACCTTGCCGGCGCAGCAGGACGCGGCCGTGGGCATGTTCGGCGGCGCGAACTGGGCACCCAACCTCGACAACCCGCAAAACAAGAAGTTCGTCGCAGCCTATGAAGCCGCCTACAACAGCGTGCCCGGCACCTATGCCTTCCAGGCCTATGACGCCGCGATGTTGATCGACAGCGCGGTCAGGGGCGTGAAAGGCGACCTCGCCAACAAGGACGCCGTGGGCGCAGCCCTGAAGAAGGCCGACTTCACCTCGCTGCGCGGTTCCTTCAAGTTCAACACCAACGGCTATCCGATCCAGGATTTCTATCTGACCAAGGTCGCCAAGCGCCCTGACGGAAAATTCCAGACCGAGATCGTTCAAAAGGTCTTCGAGAACTACGGCGACCGTTACGCAAAAGACTGCAAGCCGGCGAACTGAATGCCGCGTTGAGCGTCGAGTGAAGGGAGGAATTCAAGTGAAGAGCGAGATCACCGGTATCACGAGGGCCAATGAGGGTATCCAGGGCATTTCCTGGAACATTCTCGGCCAGACCTATGTGCCTAAGAGCTATGCCGAGCACAGCTTCTCCTGGCACGCGACGCTGCCGCCCGGCACCTTCGTGCCGCCGCACATCCATCCGGACCAGGACGAGTATCTCTATATGTTGGAGGGAAAGCTCGATTTCGTGCTTGGCAATACCGAAGCGCAGGCAACGCCCGGCGATTTGATCCGCCTCGGCATGGGCGTGCCGCACGGCATCTTCAACAAGTCGGATCAGACGGCGAAGGTGCTGTTCTGGGTCTCACCGAGCCGCAAGCTCTATGACCTGTTCTGGGGCCTTCACAACATGAAGGAGCAGAAGCCGGAGGACGTCGTCGCGATGGCCGCGGAGTTCAATATCCACTTCCTGCCCCCGCCGCCATCCTAGACGGCGCCGCGTCACGCCCTGACGGCGGCCAAGCCCGGCACCGCGGCGAAGCCGGCCTTCGTCGCATAGCCGCGCACGATCGCCTCACGCTGCGAGTAGCTCAGCACGTTCTCGACATTGTCGAAACCATCGGGCGCGAGCTGCTCGACCGCGTCGATCACCCCTTCGGGGCCGCCACGACGATTGGAGCGGACAATCTCAGCCGTCATCGGCAGACGCTTCTTCTCATACTCGACCAGCGCCTGGCGCGGGTGCTCGGAACGCGCGAGCAGATCTGCAAGGCAGCGCGCATCGAGAATGGCCTGAGACGCGCCGTTCGAGCCGACCGGATACATCGGATGCGCAGCATCGCCCAGCAGCGTAACCCGCCCCGACGACCAATAGGGCAAGGGATCACGGTCACAGGTGGGATATTCGTAGAGCTCGGGCGTTGCCGAGATCAAGCTTTTGACGTCGATATAGGGCACCGAGAAGCGCGCGACGTGCGGCATCAATTCTTCACGCCGGCCCGGCCGCGACCAGTCCTCCTTGCGCGGCGGCGGCGCGTTACCCTCGCCGATCTTCACCAGCACCGCCCAGTTCGTGAGGCGGCTCGCGGGGCTCGAGCCCTCAGCGATCGGATAGACCACGACCTTGGCGTTGAGGCCACCGGCGACGATCATCGACTTGCCGGTGAGGAACACCGGCCAATCGCGCGCGCCGCGCCACAGCATCAGGCCGTTCCAGCAGGGCGGCCCCTCGTTCGGAAACAGCGTCTCACGTACACGGGAATGGATGCCGTCAGCACCGATCAGGATGTCACCACGCACCGTGTGGACGTGTCCGCCGGAGCGATCAAAGAAATAGGCGGTGACGCCGCCTTCGTCCTGGGTGAAGGCGCCCAGGCGACAACCGGTGTGAATGATCGCGGGCCCGAGCCGCTCCTCGACCGCGCGGTGGATGACGCCCTGCAGACGACCGCGATGAATCGAGAATTGCGGCACGTCATGACCCGCGTCGATGCCGCGCGCTTCGCGCCAGACTTCCTGACCGTGACGATTGAGATAATAGAGCTGGTCGGTGCGGATCGCGACCTCGTCGAGCTTCGGCAAGAGACCGAGCCCGGCAAGCTCGCGCATGGCATGCGGCAGGGTGTTGATGCCGACGCCGAGCTCGCGAATGGTATCGGCTTGTTCAAAAATCTCGCAAGCAATGCCGCGCGCGCGCAGCATCAACGCCGTGGTGAGACCTCCGATACCGCCACCGACGATTATCGCCTTCATCGCCCAAACTCCACTCGATACACGCCAGGCAACGGGGTTAACGTCGCATGGGCGGTCACTCCGCCGCAAGCGGCTTTATCGCCCTCACCCTCCGCGTCGCCCGGCTCTTGGGCTTAGCCTTAATTAACAACTCCTCGAAATTCCTGCCTTCGCATATTCTGCTGCGGAGCGGCTAATCCCCCCTGAAGACCGGCTTGACCTTGTTGGCGAAGGCTTCGAAAGCGCGCTCGAAATCGGCCGTCGTCATGCAGAGCGCCTGCGCCACGGCTTCCGCCTCGATCGCCTCTTCCACCGACATCGCCCATTCCATCGCCAGCATCCGCTTGGTCATGGTGTTGGCGAAGCTCGGGCCTTCCGCGATTTGTTTCGCCAGCAGTTGCGCCTGCGGCAAAACCTGGTCGGTTGTGACGATACGGCTGAAGAAACCCCAACGCTCGCCCTCCTCCGCCGTCATGAAGCGACCCGTGTAGAGCAACTCAGAGGCGCGCGACTGACCGATGATCCGCGGCAGGATGGCGCAGGCCCCCATATCGCACCCGGCGAGCCCGACCTTGTTGAACAGAAACGCGACCTTCGCACCACTTGCCGCCAGCCGCATGTCCGATGCCATGGCGACGATCGCGCCGGCGCCGGCACAGATCCCTTCAACCGCGGCAACGATGGGCTGTGGGCAGGCCCGCATCGCCTTGACGAGGTCGCCGGTCATCCGCGTAAAGGCGGTGAGCCCCTTGGTGTCCATCTTGACGAGGGGGCCGATGATCTCGAACACGTCGCCGCCCGAGGAAAAATTGCCGCCGGCGCCCGTGACGACGATGGTCTTCACCGCGTCGTCGAACGCGCAGGCGCAGAAGAAGTCGGTGAGTTCGCGATAGCTCTCGAACGTGAGGGGATTTTTTCGTTCTGGGCGGTTCAATGTGACCGTAGCCACATGGTCAACCACTGCAAGCAGGAAATGCTGAGGGGAATAATCCGCCAGCGGCACGGTAACAGGATTGGCTGGTCTGCTCATGAGGACTCTCTGTCGTTCTCGTCGCGCTACCCTGCGGTCTATATTTCGCCACCGGCCACTGCGATCGCCTGCCCCGTGATTGCGCCGGCACCTTCACCGCAAAGCCAGAGCACGGCGTCCGCCACCTCCTGTGGCGTGACGAGCCGACCCTGCGGGTTGTGCCGCGCGAGATCGGCGATCGCCTGCTCGCGGCTCCGCCCTGTCTTCTTCATGATGTTCTCGATGCTATCGGCAACGAGGTCCGTATCCGTAAAGCCCGGGCAGACGGCGTTCACGGTGATATTGCTGTTTGCCATTTCCAGCGCCAGCGAACGCACGAGCCCGACCACGGCGTGTTTGGCGGCCGCATAAGCGCTGACGTAAGCGTAGCCTTTCAAGCCCGCTGTCGATGCGATCGCGACGACGCGGCCATAGGGGCGGTCCTTCATCGCGGGCAACACGGCCTGGACGGCGTGCACCACGCCCATGAAATTGACATCCATCATCCGGGCAAAGAGCGCGGCGTCGGATTTTGCGAACGGCGCGGATTCGGCGCTCCCGGCGTTCGCGATCAAGATGTCGATGGGCTGTCGCTCGGCCGTCTTCGCGATCGCAGCCCTCAGCGCCGCCTCATCCGAAACATCGGCGACAACAGCATAATGCGCGGCGCCTGCCTTGACGGCTTCTTCCAGCGTCACTGTGTTTCGGCCGATCACGGTGACCGTGGCGCCGGCTTCCGTCAAAGCTGCTGCGGTAGCGCGACCGATGCCGCGGCCACCGCCCGTCACGAGCGCATGCGAAGAACGCGGCAGTCCGGACATGCGCAGCCTCCCTGAAGGCACCGGTGGATCGAGCGTTGCGAATATATTTTAAGCTTCAAATTATTGCAATGGAAGGCCCCATTTCAGCCCTCGTGAGGTGCCGGTCCGGAAATTGCTTTAAGTATAAAGTTATCTCTTCCCATCCCCGACAGGCCTGTTAGCATCGGCGGGCCGAGCAAGGGGAGCCGCGTGCAGCAACCGACGCCGACGATAACCAGGGATGGACGCTTCGCCTATGAGGCCGTAGGCGATCCGGATGCGGTGCCTTTGGTCTTTCTGCATGGCATTGGCGGCGCAGCGCGCGCCTGGCGCCACCAGCTCGCGACATTTGGCAGGCGTTTTCGCGCAATTGCATGGGACATGCCTGGTTATGGCGGGTCGAAACCGCTCCCTGACGTGAGCATTCCCGCATTGGCGGAGGCCTTGCAGGAGTTCCTGCAACAGATCGAAGCCAACGGACCCGTCCTGGTTGGCCATTCGATCGGCGGGATGATCGTGCAGCAATGGCTGACGCAACATCCTCAAGCCGCACGCGCGGTGGTATTGGCGCAGACCAGCCCAGCCTTCGGCAAGGCCGACGGTGACTGGCAGAAATCGTTCATTGCGGCGCGGCTCGGGCCCCTCGATCGCGGCGAGACCATGAGTTCGCTCGCGCCCTCGCTCGTCAAGGAGCTGGTTGGCGAGGATCCGGACGCGAAGGGCATGGATGTCGCGCGTGACTGCATGGCCAGCGTGCCGGAGGCGAGCTATCGCGCGATGATGCTCGCCCTGATCGGGTTCGACCGGCGGAGCGCACTCAAGGACATCGCCGTTCCGACGCTGCTCCTGTCCGGATCCAGGGACAACAATGCGCCTGCGCCGATGATGGCGAAAATGGCGGGCTACGTCCGTTCAGCTCGCTACGTGGAGCTCGCGGGCATCGGCCATCTTGCCAATCTCGAACGTCCTGATGCCTTCAACGCGGCAATCGATGATTTTCTGATATCAAGCGTGGCCAAAACACAGGTGACCGGACAATGACCATGCAAGTCAGCAAGAACAGCACAGCCAACAAGGTCGCGCTCGACGCGCCGATCTTCGATCCCGTTGCATTCCGCCTGAACGCCGAGCAGACGGCCATCATCGCCCGGGCGCGGGAGATCGGCCAGAGCGTGTTCGCCGGCCGCGCCGCGGCCTACGATCGCGACGCGGTGTTCCCGACCGAGAACTACCGCGATCTGCACCGCGTCGGCCTGCTCGGCATCGCCGTCCCGAAGAAACATGGTGGACTGGGGGCCGGCTACCAGACCTATGCGCTGGCTGCGGCTGAGATCGGCCGCTATTGCGGTGCGACTGCGCTGACCTGGAACATGCATGTCTGTTCGACCCTGTGGTCGGGGCCGTTGGCGGACGACCTCGACATGGATGACGCAATGCGTGCGGAGCACGAGCGTCGTCGCGCAGTCCACTACAAGCGCATCGTCGAGGATGGTGCGATCTATTCGCAGCCTTTCTCGGAAGGCGGCGCGGCGGCCGCAGGCGGCGTTGCTTTCGGCACCGAGGCGAAGCCCGTTGGCGGCGGTTGGATCATTAACGGCAAGAAGATCTTTGCTTCACTCTCGGGCCATGCCGACTACTACGGCGTGCTCTGCACCGAAGTCGAGGAAGGCGAAAAGGCCTCACGCCGCAACACGCTCTACCTCGCCATTCCCGCCAAGGCGGAAGGCGTGTCTGTGGTCGGGGATTGGGATCCGCTCGGGATGCGAGGGACGGTCTCGCGCACGCTCCTGTTCAAGGACGTGTTCGTGCCGGAAGATGCCGCGCTGATGCCGCGCGGCGTCTATTTCCAGGCGGCAATGCGCTGGCCGCACATGTTCCTTACGTTGTCGCCGACCTATATGGGTATTGCGCAGGCGGCCTATGATTTCACCGTGCGCTATCTGCGCGGCGAGGTTCCCGGCATGCCGCCGGTCAAGCGCAGGATGTATCCGACCAAGCAGATCGCGGTCGCGCAAATGCAGATCAAGCTCGAGCAGATCAAGGCGATCTGGTTTCAGGCGGTCACCGAGGCTTGCGCCAATCCGAGCAAGGAGCAGGTGTTGCGGGCCTACGCCGCACAATATTCGGTCATGGAGGGTGCCAACGAGCTCGCAGCGCTGGCGATCCGCACTTGCGGCGGTCAGGCCATGCTCAAATCGTTGCCGCTGGAGCGTATCTATCGCGACAGCCGTTGCGGCTCGCTGATGCTGCCCTGGACGGCCGAGCTCTGCCTCGATCGCATCGGGCGCGAGGCGCTGTACGAGCCCGGCGAATCGGACGACTGATTGTGGACCTCTGTCATCTGATCGATCGCAACGCAGCGTTCGCGCCGGACAAGCCTGCGATCCATTTCGAAGGCGAGAGCTTGAGCTATGCGGCCTTTTCCGTGCGCATCGAGCGGACCGCCAGCGCGTTGAAGGCTGAGTTCGGCGTCGGCCGCGGCGATCGCGTCGCGATCCTGAGCTTGAATCGTCCCGACTACCTCGTCCTGCTCTACGCGTGCGCACGCGTCGGCGCGATACTGGTCCCGCTGAACTGGCGGCTCGCGGTTGCCGAGCAGCTTTTCATTCTCACGGATGCCGGCGCCAAGGTGCTGGCGCTCGAAGAGGCTTTTTCCGGCGTAATTCCTGAGCTGGATCGAAGCCTGCCGGGCATTAACCTTGTTGGTCTCGACTTCGCGCCGCCGGACGGAAGCACGTTCGATTCACTGCTGGAATGCGACAACCATGATGGGCGCAATCCACATGCCGATCTCGCTTGCCCGCTCCTCATCGTCTACACGTCGGGCACGACTGGCCGGCCAAAGGGCGCGGTGCTGCGTCAGGAAGCGCTGTTCTGGAACGGCGTCATGAGTCAGCACATGCACAATCTGACGTCGGACGACCACGTCCTGACGGTGCTGCCGTTCTTTCATGTCGGCGGACTCAATATCCAGACCACGCCGGCGCTGCAGTTGGGTGCGACCGTTACGATTCATTCGCGTTTCACGCCGGAGGCAGCGCTTGCCAGCTTCGAGCGCGACCGCCCAACGCTGACCGTATTGGTACCGACGATCCTCCAGGCGGTGAGCGATCATCCCGGCTGGGGTGCGGCCGATCTTTCGTCATTGAAGGCCGTCGCCACGGGATCGACCATCGTGCCGCCGCACCTGATCGAACGCTTCGTCGCGCGCGGTGTTCCGGTCTTGCAGGTCTATGGCTCGACCGAGACCTGCCCCATCGCCGTCTACACCCGGCTCGGCGGCGATTTATCGCGCGCGGGCTCGACCGGCCTGCCCGGCCTCTGCTGTGAAGCAAAGGTGATCGGCGCTGACGGCGCCGAGGTGCCGCCTGGAACGCCTGGCGAGATCGCAGTGCGCGGTCCCAACGTCTTCTTCGAATATTGGGGCGACCAGGACGCCACCCGCGACGCGCTGCATGACGGCTGGTATCGCACCGGTGACATTGGCCTGTGCGATGACGACGGATATTTCTGGGTCCGGGATCGCAAGAAGAACATGATCATTTCCGGTGGCGAAAACGTCTATCCGGCCGAGGTCGAACGCGTCCTGCTGGAGCATCCTGACGTTAGCGAGTGCGCCGTGATCGGCAGGCCCGATCCGCGCTGGGACGAAGTGCCGATCGCCTATGTGATCCCGCGCTCAGGCCGTCGGCCCGACGCGGACCAGTTAAAAGCGCATTTGCAGGCGCAGCTCGCACGCTACAAGGTCCCGCGTGAGATCGTCTTTGTCGCCGACCTGCCTCGCACGGCGCTGGGCAAGGTGCAGCATTTCCTGCTGAAGAAGCTCGACGCGCAGTCGCGCGCGCAAGGAGAAGTCTCTTGAAGATTGCCGTGCTGGGCGGCGGCAATGGCTCGTTCGCGGCCGCCGGCGATTTTGCTCTGTCCAGGCACGAGGTTCGGCTCTGGCGGCGCGATGGAGAACAAGCGGCGGCCCTCCGCGCGGCCGGCTCGCGCATTCTCGTCAAAGACCACGGCGGCCGGCACGAGGTCAAGCTTGAGCTTGTCACCACCGACATTGCCGAGGCGATCAGCAACACCGAGTTGATCCTGTGTCCGGCCCCGGCCTTTGCCCAGCCGGATATCGCTCGCCTGCTTGGTCCGCACCTACGGGACGGACAGGTCGTGTTTCTGCCACCGGCAACCTTCGGCTCGATGATCTTCGCTCAGGCTTTGCGCGATTGCGGCAATCGCGCCAAGGTGAGCTTCGCCGAAACCGGCACGCTACCCTGGCTGACGCGCAAGCATGGGCCGTTCGAGGTCGCGATCACGATCCGCGCCAAGCGATTGCCGGTCGGCGTGTTCCCGCTCAGCCAGGCGCCGCACGCGCTCGATGTGATCGGCCGTGCGTTTCCAGGTGCGATTGAACCCTGTGGAGACGCTCTCTCCGGCGCCTTGATGAACGCCGGACCGATCATTCATCCGCCGCTGATCGTCATGAACGCCGGCCCGATCGAGCATTTTGAACGTTGGGACATTCACAAGGAAGGCACGCAAGCCGCGATCCGCCGGGTGACGGATGCGCTCGATGCCGAGCGCATCGCGGTGCGCGAAAAGCTCGGCTACGGGGCCCCGCACTTCCCGCTCGCCCACCATTATGCAAAGGAGGGCGAGATCTGGATGTACGGCCGCGGCTCGCACGATCGCCTCACCGACTCCGGCGATTGGCGCGAGCGGATCGTGCTCAGGGACCACCGCTACATGCGGGAAGATCTCCGGCTCGGGCTATCGTTCCTCGTCTCGGTCGCTGAGTTGGCCGGCGTTGCTACGCCGCTCGCGAAAGCCTTCCTCTCCATCGGAGGCGCCATCTGCGGCGAGGATTTTGCACAAGGCGGTCGTACCCTCGCAAGCCTGGGCCTCGGCCAACTCAGCCAAGCCGAATTGCAGACATTGCTGCGTGAGGGCTTTGACCGATGACCGCCCGCACCAACATCGCCTGTCTCGGCGCCGGTCGCATGGGTCGCGGGATTGCGGTCGCCTTCGCTTATGCCGGGCATGCTGTCACCATGATCGATGTCAAGGCCCGTTCTGCGGAGGAGTTCGCAAGGCTTGAGGCGGACGCGTTGAACGAGGTCCATAAGACATTCGCGAGTCTGGCGCGCCTGGGACTACTTACCGAGGCGCAAGCCGACATGCTCGTCGGACGAGTCTTGGTGGTCCCGGCCAGTGAAAGCGAAGCTGCCCTGTCCAGCGCCGGCCTCGTCTTCGAAGGGGTCCCCGAAGTCGTCGCGCTCAAGCGCGAGGTGCTCGCCGCCGCATCAAGGCAGGTCCCGCGTGACACCATCATTGCTTCCACGACATCGACGATCCTCGTCGACGATCTCTCCGGTGTGATCGAACATCCGGGCCGCTTCCTCAACGTGCACTGGCTCAATCCGGCCTATCTCATCCCGCTCGTCGAAGTCTCGCCGGGTGCTGCCACCGATCCGGCCGTTGTCGATCAAGTCAAGGTGACGCTCGAAGGCATCGGCAAGGTGCCGGTGGTCTGCGCCGCAACGCCCGGCTTCATCGTGCCGCGCATCCAGGCGCTGGCCATGAACGAGGCCGCGCGCATGGTCGAGGAAGGCGTTGCAAGCGCCGAGGAGATCGACAAGGCCATCCGCTACGGGTTCGGCTTCCGCTATGCCGTCCTGGGGCTCCTGGAATTCATCGATTGGGGCGGCGGCGATATTCTCTACTACGCCAGCCGCTACCTCGAAGGCGCGCTTGGCAGTGACCGCTATCGGGCGCCCGAGGTCATTTCCCGCAACATGCAGGAAGGCCGGATCGGACTTCGTACCGGCGCGGGCTTCCTCGACTATTCAGGCCTCGATGTCGACGCCTATCGCGAGACGCGGCTGAAGGCGATGGTCGACCTGCTCCGGCACTTTGGCCTTGCACGGCCGCCAGTGCTCGACCGCGACTAGCCGAACACGTCCTGCAGCACGCCGTCACGCACGACCGCAACGCCGTCGAGCTCGATCGTGGTTCCCATCATCGGCAAGTCGAAATGTCCCGCAGTGTAGCGGCCGGCAAATTCGTTCGCGCCGGTCGAGAACAGGAAGTTGCCGGAGACCGCGCGCAGTTCGGTGCCGTTGGTGTCGCGCTGATCGTACATCGACAAGGCCTCATAGCGCGCGCCCGGGTTCATGCCGAAGCCCACATGCGACACCGCATAGGCCTCCCGGTCACCCCACGCAGCGAGATAGGCGCGCATCATCGCAGCATCAGTGCCCTCGCCCTCGAGTTCGACGACATAGTCGTCTTTCAGCGTCATCTTCACCGGCGATGTCAGGTAACGCTTGAAGGTGAGATTGATGTCACCCGGCGCCATGACCAGAGTCCCGTTGATGGTCCCGCTCTTCGGAAAGCTGACGACGATGCCGCCCGGCCAGTGCGCGAGCGTGCCCGGCTTGTCGGTCCACCCCCAGACCCCGACCGTCGAAGCCCCGACCATGTCGACATCGAGCGCGGTGCCTGCCTTCGACGTGACGCGCATCCGCTTCGTTCCGCGCAGCATCTTCGCCGCTGCGCGAACCCGCTTCTCGAGCGCTGGATCCGGCACCATGCGCTCGAGCGCTTCAGGGTGCTCATTGGAAATCACCAGAATGCGGGCACCGGCCTTGAGGATTTCCGGCGTCTCCACGGCATGCATCAAGCCTTCGATCGTGCAATCGACCACGAAACCAGCCTGCTGGAGCGCGCTGATGACGGGCGCCATCCCCTGGATCGCCTCGCTCGCCCCGGTGGATCGGACCGGCACGATATGGCGGTTTCTGGGCGTGGGCATAACGACGTGGAACGGTCGCGCGCCCAGACGCAACAGAGCGAGCTCCGCCAGTTGCACGTTGAGCGCACGCGACTGGGTTTCCGAAAGGATGGCTGCCGTATCGCCGGCCCTGACAGCGCACCGCTCAAAAATCTCGCAGAACGCGTCGATCCATTTCGCCTCGATCCGATCTGCCAGCATGATTCACTCCCCGACTTTCTTATTCTCTTGTTCGCTCAGATCACGCCTCGGGAAAACCCCGCAGCAGGTACGACCGCGCGGCTTGCAACAGGGCGTTCAGGATCAATCCCAGCAGGGAGATCGTGATCAACGGCACGAACATGTCAACGGCCTGGAACGTGCGGGCCGCAGTGATGAGCACATGGCCGAGGCCGTCGGTCGACGTGATCATCTCGGCCAGGAACACCACGATGCAGGAAATAACAAGTCCGATGCGGCAACCCGTCAGGATCGACGGCATCGCGGCCGGCAACACGACCTTGAGCAAGATCTCCCGCCGCGGCGTACCAGCCGCCATCGCCGACCAAATCAGCTTCTGCTCTACGGTGGAGGCGCCATAATAGGTGGACAAAAGGATCGGGAACAGCGCGTCTGCAGCGACCAGCGCGATCTTCGATTCATGACTGAAGCCGAGCAGCAGCAGCAGCGCCGGATAAAGCGCGACTTTTGGCAGCGGCGCGAGAACCCGCACGAGCGGCCGCACGACGCGGTTGATCGCAGGACTCGCAGCCGCCACCATACCGATGCCGACTCCCAGCGCGACCGCAATCAGAAAACCGGCAAATAGTCGGAACAGGGTTGCGATGATCTCCTGCTGAAAACCGGCGGTGGCAAGCTGTTGCAGCAACCGCGTAAAAACGAATCCCGGTGGAGGCAGCAACGCAACTGGCGCCACCCCAAACGATACCAGTCCCTGCCACAATGCGATGAGCAAGGCGATCGGCAGAAGCCCGAGGAGGACGTCCATTGAGAGCGCGCGCGACTTCATGAAAAGCTCAGGGGAATGTCGAACTGGGGCTCCGACCACCGCACCAGGCGTGCCCGGACCTTCTCGAAGGCAGCATCAAGGCCTATTCCCATGGCGCCGACGATAATGATCATTGCGAAGACGGTGTCGTACTGGCCCATGTCGAGCGCATTGAACAGGATATTGCCCGCGCCGGACTGACGGGCGATCATCTCGCTGGTGATCATGGTGATCAGCGCCAGCACAAGTCCAGTACGACAACCGGTCAGGATTTCCGGCATTGCCGCTGGCAGCACAATGCGGACCAGGCGTTGTACAGATGACAGGCCCATGGCGGCCCCGGACCATAGCATCTTCTCTTCGACCGCCTTGGCGCCTTCAAAGCTGTGATAGATCACCGGCAGGCTGACGCCGAGGAAGATGACAAGCGTCTTGGCGATATCGCCGACGCCCAGCCAAAGCATAATGATCGGCATCAACGCCGCCTTTGGCACAGGATAGATCACCATCAGAAGCGGATTGAAGAAAGCCGCCACGGCCCGGCTCCGCCCCATCAGCAGCCCAAGTGGGATCGAAACGGCGACGGCTGCGGCGAAGCCGATGGTCATGCGACGCAGCGATGCCAGGATATTGATCAGGGCCTCCTTGTCGCCAAGGATGGCCGGAACCGCACGCATGGCCTCGAACGCGGTTGGGAAGCCGTCGTTCTTCAGCGCAAGCGCCGCCACCTGCCACGCGGCGAGCAGCCCAACGCAAGCGAGCAAGGGAGCAACGCGCCGGCCAATGGCTGCGGACCAAGTCATGCGTTCGCACCAGCTTCATCGCTGTCATCGAACATGCGTTCGATATCAACGACGTATTTCTGATAGCGCGGGTCGAGTAACAGCTCGGTCCGCCGGCGCGGCCGCGGCAGATCGATATCGATCACCTGCCGGATGCGGCCGGGAGATCGCGACATCATCACGACCTTGTCTGAAAGAAACACCGCTTCATCGACGGAGTGAGTCACGAACAGAACCGTCTTCCGGTCGCGTTCCCAGATGTTGAGGAGGTCGTTCTGAAGCCGCGTACGCGTGTGAGCATCGAGCGCTCCGAAGGGCTCGTCCATCAGCAACACTTCGGGATGGTAAGCGAGCGTACGGGCCAGCGCGACGCGCTGCTTCATTCCACCCGACAGCTCCTTGGGAAAGAAATTCTCGTAGCCCTTGAGGCCAACCATCTCGATCAGCGCGCGACTCTGTGCCTCCGCCTCAGTCGCGCGGACGCCTTGCTGACGCGGCCCGTACATCACGTTGCCGAGGACGGTCTTCCATGGAAAGAGCGCGAACTCCTGAAACACCGGCCCGCGATCGGGCCCGGGTGCCGTAATCGTCTTGCCCTTCATTTTCGCCGAGCCGCTGGTCGGACTGACGAAACCGCCGACGATATAGAGAAGCGTCGACTTGCCACAGCCGGACGGTCCGAGAATGGAGACGAATGCGCCTTCTTCGATCGCCAGCGAGATATCGGACAGCGCAAGGTGATCCTTGCGCGCCGACGTTTGAAAGATCTGCGAAACACGATCGATCTCGATCATTGCGGTCGCGGGCTGTTGCGCCGGCACTTGGGCCATAATCTCGCTCGATCTCGAAGGCAACACCTTCATGCCGTCTCTCGCCTCATGCGTGCGCGACTCCGAATACGAACGACCTGCTCAATTCCCTTAACGATTGGCCTCGACCTAGCAAGAAACTTGCCAGACGAATGCCGTTCCGACGCTCGCCCCCGTTCACTTGAACCACGGCCACTCCGCCGGCCCCTCGTGAGTGATCGCTCCTCCCGGAGCCTGACCGACCAGACGCGCATATTTCGCGAGGGCCCCGGCGCGGTGGCGCGGTGGCCGCGGCTTCCAGTCGCGCTGGCGGGTTGCGAGTTCTTGTTCATCGACCAACAGGTCCATGCGACGGCCGCCGGCGTCGATCCTTATTCTATCGCCGTCGCGCACCAGCGCCAACGGACCTCCGACAAAGGCTTCAGGGGACACGTACCCGATACACATGCCGCGTGTCGCGCCGGAAAAACGTCCGTCGGTGATGAGGGCGACCTTCTCGCCCATACCCTGGCCATAGATCAGCGCCGTGACGCCGAGCATCTCGCGCATGCCGGGACCGCCAACCGGTCCCTCATTGCGGATCACGAGGACCTCACCCGCCTTGTAGCTCCGGTTGCGCACGGCGTCGACACAGGCCTCTTCGTCTTCGAAGACACGCGCCGGCCCTTCAAAGAACAAGTTCTTCAGTCCCGCAACCTTGATCACGGCACCATCAGGGCAGAGACTGCCCTTCAACACCGCGACGCCTCCGTCGCTCATAATGGGTGTACCGGCCGAATAAATCACTTCACCATCCGGCGCGTTGGAGCTGCCATACTCGTCGGCAATCGTTCGACCGGTGATGGTCAGGCAGCTTCCGTCAATGTGTCCACTCTGGATCAGTTCTCGGATGACGACGGCCGCTCCTCCGATATCGTAAACGTCCTTTGCAGTGTACTTGCCGCCGGGACGCAGATTTCCAATCAGGGGGGTGCGGGCAAAAACCTCACCGACATCATCGATGGCGAAGGAAATTCCGGCCTCGTTCGCTATTGCCGGTAGATGCAAGGCCGCATTCGTCGAGCCGCCGGTGGCGGCGACAATTGCAGCACCATTTTCCAGCGCCTTCCGCGTGACGATATCGCGCGGCAGTGGCCCGCCGCGCTCGAGCATTTCCATGACGAGCCGGCCCGCACGCCGCGAGACCTGCGCGCGCTCCGGATAGACGCCGGGGATCATCGAGCAATTGGGGATGGTGAGGCCCATCGCCTCCGAAACCATCGCCATGGTGTTTGCGGTGAATTGTCCGGCACACGCGCCGATGGTCGGCAGGCAGCTCCGCTCGATCTTTTCGAGCGTGGCACGCTCAATCTCGCCGGTCATGAAACTGCCGACCGCCTCGTAGGAATCGAGGACGGTCAGCGTTTTTCCTTCGAGTCGGCCTGGCAATGCGCTGCCGCCGTAGATGAAGATCGACGGCACGTTACAGCGGATCATCCCCATCATCACACCGGGAAGCGTCTTGTCGCAGCCGCCGAAGCCGATCAATGCATCGTAGGCAAGGCCGTGAACGACGGCTTCGATGGAGTCAGCGATCAGCTCGCGTGAAAAGAGGGAGAATTTCATCCCCTCGTGATTCATGCTGATCCCGTCGGACACCGAGATCGTCGTGAACTCACGCGGAGTTCCGCCGGCCTCCTCGATGCCCGCCTTGGCCGCGTCGACCTGGAAATCGTGCGTCATGTTGCAGGGCGTCTGCTCGCCCTTCATGCTGACGACGCCGATCATCGGCTTGGCAAGGGCTGCGTCATCCAGACCCATCGCACGCATGAACGCGCGATGCGGCGCGCGGTCGAGGCCGTCAGTCGTTACCCGGGAGCGCAGCTTCTTCATGCCTGTATCATCTACATTCGACGTCCCACGCAATATTGGGACGCCGCAAATTGTTCCGGCTATTCGCCAAGTTGCCTATTGCAACGGCGCAACGATGGTCGGATGCTTGAACTGCGCAACATCCAGTTTCGGCAGCATGCCGGTCTCGGCGTAGATATCCAGCATCTTCTGGATCGCCGGGAAGTTCGGCGCGGCGCCTGGATCGCGCCCGAAATCATTGTCCTTCAGCAAGTAGGTGTCGAGGACCGGGATCGGAGCCTTGAGCACCTCCGAGACCACTTTCAGCGTCTCTTCGCGGTTCGCCAGCGCCTTCTTCATGCCCGAGGTGATGTCGCGCACGTAGGCTTTCACCAGCTCCGGATTCTTGTCGACGAAATCGGCGCGGCAGGCTTCGAGGATATGCACGATGTTCGGCATGGCCTGCGACAGCGAAAACAGCTTGCGCGTGCCGCCCTTTGCTTCCGCGCGCGCAGCGAATGGCTGGTTCATGTTGACGGCGTCGACCCGGCCCTGCCGTAGTGCGTCTTCCGAGACCGCAAAGCCGACCTCGACGAGCTTGATGTCCTTTGCGGGATCGACACCGTTCTGCTTGAGCAGCATGTTGAACGGCCCCTGGGTGCCGCCTCCGATCACTGAAATGCCGACCGTCTTGCCCTTGAGATCGGCGATCGTCTTGATCGGTGAGTCGTCCATCACCGCCCAATAGACCGAAAAGCCGCCCGGCTTCTCGAACACGTGCTGAGCCACGATGTAGGCTTTGAGATTGCCGCCAACCACGCCATTGGACAGCGACAAGGGCGCCTGCGTGGCGCAGTCGAGCGCGCCGGCGGCGAGTGCCTGCGTCATGGGCGCCGTGCCCTGGAATTGCGTCCACTCGATGTTGTAGGTCTTGCCGAGGTCGGGAAATTCGGCCGGCCGCCGCATCATCCAATATTTGGATTCCTCGGCCGGAATGGTCCAGCCGACACGGATCGTCTGTTGCGCCTGCGATGAGCCCGTGCTCGCGGCGATAGCCGCAGCCGCCCCAAATGCCAGGATCCACTTTGAAACCGTCCGCATCATGCCCGCTCCGCTGCTTCGGCGCCGACCGGCGCCACCCAATCCGACCAGGAACCAAATGTTTCATGGTTCAAACAGTCAGGCAAGCCATGCGCACCGACGCAATTTCCCCATCAGCTCCCGTGTATGTTAGGGCGACATTCAACCAGCATTGCACCGCGACAGAAGGAAGCGACCCATGGCTGAATCCGCAGGCGCGAACCCGCATCCCGCCGAGAAGCTCGGCTATCTCGGCCTCGGATTGATGGGAGCGCCTATGACCCGACGGCTCCTCGCGGCCGGCTATGAGGTGGCGATCTGGAACCGCTCGGCCGCGAAGGCGGCCGCGCTCGTCGAAGTCGGCGCGAAACGCGAAGCCAGCCCCCGGGACGTTTTGACCTGTGCCGGCATCGTTTTCATGTGCCTGACGGATGCCGCGGCGGTCGAGGAGGTGATCTTCGGCCCCGAAGGACTTTCGGCAGCCCCCGGCGCGGGCAAGCTCGTCGTCGACTTCTCATCCATCCATCCGGATGCCGCGCGCGACATCGCTGCGCGGCTTAAGGCGGCAAACGGTATGGGCTGGATTGACGCACCGGTCTCGGGCGGCACAAAAGGAGCAGAGGAAGGCACGCTAGCGGTCATGGCGGGCGGAGATCCCGGAGATGTCGAAAGGGTGCGGCCGTACGTCCTCACGATGGCACGCAGGCTCACACACATGGGCCCGATCGGCGCCGGCCAGACCACCAAGCTCTGCAACCAGGTGATCGTGGGCTGCGCGATGGCCGTCCTAGCCGAAGCAACGCGACTTGCCGTGAACGCCGGAATCGACGCAGAACGGCTTCCGGAAGCCCTCGCCGGAGGCTTTGCGGATTCCATTCCCCTTCAGCTCTTCGTCCCGCGGATGGTTCAGGGCATTCACTCCCCGCCGCTCGGCTACATCGCGACCATGCTGAAGGATCTCGACGCCATCGCCGATGTCGCTCACGCCACCTCGACGCCCGTGCCGATGGCCTCGCTCGCCGGGCAACTGTTCAGACTTGCAAGCGCGAGCCGCGGCGCGGATGCCGATGCACTGGAGATCTACAAGCTCTCCGCGCCGAAAGATTGAATTGGTTCGGATGCGGGCGCCGAACTGGTCCGTCTTACGAGGAGTTCTGGCGATCATCGTCCGGCAAAAAACGCCCGTAGGCCCCCCGCGCAAAAAGCAGAGGTTCGTTTCGATTGTAGGAGTAGGCCTCGACCGCTCCAAGAAAGATCACGTGGTCGCCACCGTAATATCGATTGACAGACCGGCACTGAAAATTGGCAACGCTTTCGGCAAGCAGCGGAGCGTTCCCGAGCCCGGGACTCCAGCCAACACCAATGAACTTGTCGTCCGAAGATTTTGCGAACTTGTTCGCAAGCGCCTGCTGCGAGGCGCCGAGCACGTTGACTGCGAAATGGCTGGCATTCTGAAATACGGTCAGGCTCGACGAATAGACCACGAGGCTCCAGAGCACGAGTGGTGGATTGAGAGATACCGAAGCGAATGAATTGCACGTCAAACCGTAGGGTTTGCCGTCCGGACCCGCGGCGGTAATGATGGTCACGCCCGTGGCATAGCTGCCAAGGGCGTTGCGAAAATCGCGCGGATCGATCGGCGAGCTGTCGCTCGCCAGTTCGTTGGCTGGGTCTGCGGCCGGCGGCTGCTTGGGCAAATCAGTCATCGGCCGGCCTCACAGCGTCAGGTTCTCGGACGGCAGGCCGAGCGCCACGCGGCCATAGTTCGTACCAGCCGCGTCGAAATTGAACGCGAGGTGCGAGTTGATCGCGTGGGCATCGCGGAATTGCCGCTGCAAGACGCCGCTCGTGAACAATCCGCGCGCGCCGCTCGCGGCGAACAGCATCGACACCGCCTCGGTACACAAATTGACCGAGAATGCACCGTCACGCCTGTACCTGGTCTTGGCTGCCATGCTCGGAACGTGGCCACGCCGCGCATCTTCCATGGCAAGCGCACAGGCAGAGCGCATGATCAAGCGTGCGGCGTCGACCTTCGCCGAAGCATCGGCAATCTTGATCTGGGTGCTTTGGAAATCACTCAGCTTGGCGCGGTTGTAGGTCGATATGCGGTGGCGAACGACCTCGACGTAGTCATCCAGGCATGCCTGCGCGTTTCCGAGCGCAACGCCGGACAGAACGTACGGAAACAATGAAAATACCGGAAGCGCATAGAGCGGATTGGGATTGACCGCGCTTCCGGGTGTCGGACCTCCCGCCAGATTGCCGACGGCGACCGTCATGTAGTCGGGAACAAAGGCATCCCTAACTTCCACGTCGCTCGAACCGGTGCCGCGCAGTCCCGCTGCGTTCCAGGTGTCGAGGATCTTGTAGTCCTTTCTGGAAAGCAAGAAGATGCGATATTCGATGCCGTCGGCCTCGTCATCGGAGTAGACCACGCTTGCAAGCATGTTCCATTCGCAGGACGCTACACCCGACGAGAACGGCCAGCTTCCGTGCAGTCGATAACCGCCATCGGTTTTCCGGGCACGACCGGCGGGGAAAATGAACGACGAGGCGATCAGAGTATTGGCATCGTGGCCCCAGACCAAAGTCTGGGCCTTCTCTTCGAACATGCCAAGCATCCAATGGTGGCTCGCCAGGTTGGCAAAATTCCAGGCCACTGAAGCGTCCGCCTGCCCCAGCAGGTCGGCACAATCGATCAGCGCGCCGTAATCGAGCTCCGCCCCTCCGAAGCGCTTGGGCTGAAGAATCCTGAACAGGCCTGCGTCATGAAGGTCCTGCTCGGTTTCGGGCGGAAGGCGCCGAAGCTCCTCCGTCCGCGCTGCGCGCTGTCGCAATTGAGGAACGAGCGCCCTGGCGCGCGCGATCATCGCGGCATAGGCATGCTCACCGGTCTCCGCCTCCGGCTGGGCCGCACCTGAAATGGGATTGCCGGCCACCATTCGTGTCCCTCGTTTCGCCACTGTTATGCGGCCGAAAGCCCGCCAGATCAAGACGATGCAATGTCAGCGGCCGGATTCAGCCTTGTACCCGGGCTGCTCGAAAGGATGAGACGTCGCAAAGGCCGGCTGCGCGAAACAGCGATCCGCGAGCCGGGCCACGGTCGGATAAGGCGCCATATCCCATTTGAGGAAATGGGCCCCCACAACCTGCCCCGCGATGCAGATATCGGCTATCCCGGGCGTGGCGCCTAGGACGAACGGAGCCGGCGATCGCCTGGCGAGGAGCCGCTCATAGGTCGCCAGCCCCTCGCGCGCCCAATGCTCGGCCCATCCTGTGATTGCGTCACCATCTGCCCGAATGCCTTTGCCAAATGATTACGCACGCGCGGCGTCACCAGCGGATGGACGTCCGCAACCGTCACCAGAGCCAGCGACCGGGCATACGCGCGATCGGCCGGATCCGTCGGCAACAACCCCGGCTCGGGACTGACTTCGTCGAGATATTCGATGATCGCAAGCGACTGAAACACCCGGTATCCGTCGTGCACCAAAGTCGGCACGACGCGCTCCGCGTTCACGGCATCATAGTCAGGCGTGAACTGCTCGCCGGACATGATGTCGATGGGAATTTCCTTGAACGGAAGCCCCTTGAGCTTCAACGCCACCCGCACGCGAAACGACGCAATCGATCGCCAGAAACCGTATAGTTGGATGTCCATCGTCACTCCCCTCCATTCGCCGACGCTTCCGACGCGAGACGACGTTCCGGGTTGGTTACCCCAATCGCCGGCCGGCTCCAAAGGCGCCGTTCTCCGCAAGCTCGCCGAGCCGTCGCTCGTCATAACCAAGCGTCTCGCGCAGGACGTCCCTGGTGTGCTCACCCAACAGCGGCGCCGCGACGGGCTCAATTGCGGGCGTGAGATTCATGGACACCGGAGATTCGATGTTGGGCACCCAGCCTGCCGTGGGGTGCGGGATCCGGTTCAGCCGTTGCCGCTCTCGCGCCTCTGGCGCATTGAAGCCTTCCTCGACGGTGCGAAGATAGCCAACCGGGATATTGGCCTGCTTCATCTTCGTCATCCAGTTCTCGAGGCGATCGCCGGCAAACACCTCGGCAATGGCGGCGCGCAGCTTCTCCTTGTTCTCGGCCCGCGCTTTCCGCGTCGCAAAGCGAGGATCGGTGATGAGGTCAGGTCGATCAAGCACCTCAACGACCAGACGCCGGTAAAGCCTGTCATTGCCGCACGCCATATAGAGCGGTCCGTCAGACGCCTCATAGACTCCGACCGTGGGAGAACCGCTCGGCGAGTTGCCGAACCGCCCGGGATTCTGGCCGTTGATCAGATAGGCCATGCCATAGAAGCCAGTCATGGCCATCGCAATATCAAACAACGCGACTTCAACGTGCTGCCCGCGGCCCAGCCTCTCCCGGGCCAGCAGCGCAAGAAGGATGGCATTCCCGGCCGCCAACCCTGTCGCCATGTCGACGATCGGCGGACCAGTCCGGACTGGCGGTCCATCGGGGAAGCCGTTCAGCGACATGAAGCCGCTCTCGGCCTGGGTGATGGGATCAAAGCCGGGCCGAGAGGCAAACGGCCCGGTCCGGCCATAGGCAGAGATCGAGCAGTAAACCAGCCGCGGATTGATCGGCGCGACCGATTCATAATCCAAGCCGAACTTCTTCATGACGCCGCCCGAGAAATTCTCGACGACCACGTCGGCCTTGCGGATCAGCTCGCGCGCCACCTCGCACGCGGTCGGCACTGCGAGATCCAGCGCGATGCCGCGCTTGTTGCGATTGAGGCTGAGAAAGGCGGCGCTCTCGCCTCCGATCTCGGCGTGCTCATAGGCCCGCGTATCGTCGCCGCCGTCGGGATTCTCGATCTTGATGATATCTGCGCCGAAATCGCCGAGCATTTGCGTGCAGGCCGGTCCTGCGACCACACGCGTGAAATCGATGACCAGCAGTCCGTCAAGTGCCGTAGGCCCGTTCCCGGCGCGCGGTGGACGCTCCGGCAGTTGCGGCTGATCAATCATGCTGGCTTGCTCCCTACATCGGCTTGTGGCCGCCGAATACCGACTTTAAAGCCCGCGGCACGGCGCAGCGCAAGTCCCCCGCCCGCGTCCGATCAGCAGTAGTATCGCAGATCGCCGGCACAACGAGCCGATCGAAACGCAAAAGCGGCCCGGCAGCGTGATGCTGCCGGGCCGCTTCCATGCAACGGACGGTGGTTCGTCGTCCCTTAAAGGCGAGGCCGTGCTTTGCTTTTGCGTGGTGCATTCCGCTTCACGGAAGCTCACCCACCTAAACTCCGGTTCAGCCTTTTTCGCCAGTAGAGCGTGTTCCTCCATCCCCAGGGCACCTCCGGCTCATAGAGCCGGTAGCCAGTCCTGATGAAGTTGTTCGCGGATATCCTGTTGTCGGTCGTGTCCGACACGATGCTCTCCCAACCGATCCGCCGGGCCTGCACCTCGACCGCCCGCATCAGTCTGCGTTGCAGCCCGCGCCCTTGATGCTCCTGCAAGACTCCCACACGGCAAAGATATCCGCTGTTGGGGGCATGCGTGGACGGCACGACGCCCGCAAAAGCGACGGCCTTGGCTCCGCTATGGGCAAGCCACCAGGATCCCGATCCGAACTGTGGAACGGCTGCGGTGCCGAAGAAGGTCCATTGATGAAGATCGCGGAGGATCTCGGCGACCTCGTCGTCGTCGCTGTCGACAGCCCGAATACGGTACACGGGTTCGCCCTCTGAAAAGCAAGACGGATCTTCGGCCGCGATGTCACTGCCCTTGCTCACTTACTCAGCACGACCTTGACGCCCAGCCAGAGCGCGCCGATCAGGCCGGTCGCGATCACAGTAATGACCGCCTTGAAGGTGTAGCTCTGAGCCTGTTCCACGCTCTTTCTCCACCGGCGAAGGTGCTGGAAGTCCGCCCTCAATTCCTTGCGATCGTCATCTTCAATGCCGAGCGATGCCAGGATCGAGGCGACAGCCTTCGAGACGATCGCGTCGATACTTTCGTGCTGAAGCCTCTGCTGCTCGGCCAGCGTTTCCACAACGATGGCCCTGATCTCGTCGTCCCGAATGCTCACCGCTTGATGATCCTTGCGACGTTCTCGAACCCACGCTTGGCGAAATAAAATGAGACCACGAGATTTGCTGTCACCGAGGCAAAGCCTGCCAGCGCATCTGTCCGTCCAAGACCCAGGACTTTGTCCCAGACCAGAAGTTTTCAACGAGGGCGAGGCCGCGATGCGCCGCCGCCGTCCGATCTCGGTATTGGAATAAAAAAAACCCGCGGCGGATTTCTCCGCCACGGGTTGATGCGAACTCTTTGGATGATGCCACTTTAGAGGCGATTTGCCCGACGTGTCAAGCCATTTCTGATTTTCCTATCCGGCTCAAATGCCCGCCTTGCCTTCCAGACCGACATTTGCAGAGGTGTGGCAGTTTGCCTTCAAACTGCGACGCCAGGTCGTTCGATGTCGCAGACTGACTTTTGGTCAATTGGAATATCGAAAGCACGGCTGTCACCGACCGCTCAACACCCTCGTGCAGCGCTCAACTGCCTTTGGACCATCAGGATCGGACGGGGCCAATTCGGAGAATTTCTGGTAGTCCGCCAATGCGCGTTGCAGGTCGTTCTTTTGTTCCCATGCAAAGCCGCGGTTATAAAACGCTATTGCCTGGTTCGGCATAAGCCGGATCACCTGGTCGAAATCCTCGATGGCGCGGTCGTATTGACCTTTGGCATTATAGGCGATGCCGCGGTTGTTGAGCGCCTCAGCGTGGTTTGGATTAAGCCGGATTGCCTGGTTGAAATCCTCGATGGCGCGGTCGAATTGGCCTTTGGCGCTATAGGAGGTGCCGCGGTTATTGAACGCATTTACGTAGTTCGGATCGAGCCGGATCGCCTGGTCGTAATCCTCGATGGCGCGGTCGTATTGACCCTTCGCCTTATGGGCGATGCCGCGGTTGTAGAACGCATCTGCGTAGTTCGGATCAAGCCGGATCGCCTGGTCGTAATCCTCGATGGCTCGGTCGTGTTGGCCTTCGACGTCATAGGCGGTGCCGCGGTTGTAGAACGCAGCTGCGTCGTTCGGTTTGAGCCGAATCGCCTCGTTGTAATCCTCGATGGCGCGGTCGTATTGGCCCTTGTTGGCATAGGTGTTGCCGCGGTTGCTGAACGCATGCGCGTAGTTCGGATTGAGCCGGATCGATTGGTTGTATTCCTCGATGGCGCGGTCGTATTGGCCTTTGGCAAAGCAGGCGTTGCCGCGGTTGAAGAACGCCAATGCGTAGTCCGGATCAAGCAGGATCGCCTGGCTGCAATCCGCAAAGGCCTTGTCGCTTTCCCGCTTTCCGTTCCACTTGGAGCAACGATTGTTGAAGAGCGCAGCAAGCTGATGGCCGCTATATCGACCGGAGTCGATCCCACGTGTGCACGCGGCTATTGCCTCGTCGCCAGATGCCTTTCCACACGTATTGACGTCGTCGTCCGCCGAGGGCGCCGCCACCAACCAGACTATCGATGCGAAAGCCAGAGCCGCCAGCGCGCCCCGCAGAATTAACTTCATATGAGTGATCTTGGACAGAACGAAAACTGGGCGTACCGGCTCGGTTCGTTCGAGCCTGTCGGAGAATTCCAGCGTCTTGCATTGGCCGGCTATCTGTAGTCGCTTCACCTAATGACGCGGTTCAACTCCGGATGCCGGAAGGGGGCACAAATGGAAGCGGACGTTCGGCTCCCAATCACCTGCAACAGAACGACCGCGCCTGGGAGGCTCGTATCAAAGCAAAAACCCGCGGCGAATTTCTCCGCGCGGGCTGATGCGAACTCTTTCGATGATGCCACTTTACTGGTGATTTGCCCGACGCGTCAAGTTGTTTTCGGTTTTTCCTATTTTTTCAGAAAATCCGATCTACGTTTCCAGACCGACATTCCTTGGAAATATGTCTGCTTGTCCCTTAAGGCCATGAGCGGAAGACAGCACTGGTGCCCGCAGCCTTCCAACGCGATTGTTGCGCTGCACCGGGCGCTTGCTCGAGCGAGCCGTTGCCCGCGACGCCGGCGTGCACAACTTTTTGGCGAGCCGACCGCTAGCTAGGTTGCAAAATACAAGCTACGAATTGCGCGTGGTTTATTTTGACCAATGGACGGCCTGTCCGTCCTGGAAAGGCATCATCATGAAATTGTCTTCAAGTGCTGTCGCTCCCTCGATCCTCGCTATGTTCGCAACTGTCTTCCTGTGTGGCCCGGCATCGTCGCAAGGCTCGGCCACCAGCACGCTACCCGGTGTCACGGTCAATGCGCCGGAGCAGGCGGCCAGGCCCCATCATCTGCAACGGGGGTCGTCAAACACGGAGACATCCCGCAGGACAACCGGCACCTCAACCGCTCAAACGCCAGTGTTCGCGCCGAATTCAACATTGGGGAGGCTTGCCAAGCTGGAGAGAGAGGCCCGCAGCTGCAACGGTGGTTGCGAAACAAGTTTCAGGGTCGGCAACGCCCCCTGGGTTGGATGTAGCCTTGCTGGCCAGGGAGGAATGGATGGTAGCATGTTCTCGCCAACGTGCACGGACACGCTCAGCTACAACACTTACGCGCAGTGCGTAGAGACCAAGGCTTTCCTTGGAGCGCAACCCAGAGAATCTCGGTGGATTTGCAGCAGCCTGCTGGCCGGGGGCAAGTTGCCCGGCGAAAAGCGATTCGCCGAGCAATCGGGCCGCCGCTAGTCCACGCCGCCCACCCACCGCATAGAGACACAAGACAGCATGGCTCGAAACCATCGAGCCATGCGGAATGTCCGCTTCGGGTTCAAAAGGCGAAAAACTCTGTATGGGGCAATCTAGTCGGCTCCGCCCCCGAAAGTGGACGTCAGCGGGACGTGTCAGATTTGCGACGATGGGCCAGGAGCGAACATTCAGGCTGAGGCGTGTGCCACCGCTGACCTACTTCTTCGCTTGTTCAATCTTGACGGTGCTGCTCGGACCGATACTCGTCGCCTGAAGAACCACCTCGCCGTCCTTTGCCATCGCGTAGTGGGAGATTTTCGCCGGTTCAATCAAGAACGAGCCGGGTGGGTAGGCCTTGAATTTACTTTCATCCCACTGATCACCGTTCGCGTAATACAAGGTGCCGGACAGAACGATGGCCGTTCGCGTCTCACCATGCCAATGCGGCATGATCTTGAAGCCAGATGGGATTCTCACCCGCTCCGAAAATACTCCCGCCTTTTTCGGATCGCCATATAGGGTAGCGATTCCCACCGCTCCGGCGGGTCCCTCGAAATGAATGTCCTGAGGAAGCGTTGCGACAACCGCATCCTGGGCAAAAGCCGGCGTCGATCCACCAAGCGCGAGAAACGCCGCAGTCGCAAGGCTAATCAATGAAGGTGCCAGCCTTGTGGAGATTGCGTACGTCATCTCTCGATCCTTCCTGGGTCGGCGGTTGGAGCCGGAGGGCACCGGTCTCAGACCCGCAAGTGCGGGGGCGCGGGTTGATGCGAACTCTTTCGATGATGCCACTTTAGAGGTGGTTTGCCCGACCTTTCAAACTTTATCTAAAATGCACCAGATCGAATTTGGCGGAATGAAACTTCTTCACGCCACCATCATCTCCGATGAGGGATCAAGCGTTGCGCGGCGGCCCTACGCTTGAAGTCCATCGAGGAGGAGATCGATGTACTACGTCGCCGGTGCACTGCTTGGCCTGTCAGGCCTGTTCTATTCCGCGAGCCATAACGAGATCGGCTCGTTTGGTGCCACCGTGTGTATTTACGGAAGCGCCTTCTGCGACAACCCCATATATGTCATTGCCGGCGCGGGCCTCGCGGCCGCGTGGGGCATGTTCGTCAGCGTCCGCTAGTCCAGGTCAATCCGCCCTTACTCCAACAACAAAGCCCGCGACCGGTGACGGCGCGGGCTCGACGATTTCTGCGATGATGCCTGTTTACAGGTGATTTGCCCGACGTGTCAACCGCGAATGCGGACAATCCGAATCTAACCACCGAGCAGACGGCGGGAACTTTTCGTCCCTAACCCGAGTTAGCCGGGAGAATTCGGAAAAGCCAGCCGACGCGAGACACCGCCCTTCATGACCGCCCCCATCCTTCCCGCAGCGCCAAAATCCCTCCGGATGGTGCTGAAGCGGCTGGGGCCCGGCCTAATCACTGGGGCCGCCGACGACGATCCGTCGGGCATCGCCACCTATTCGCAGGCCGGCGCGCAGTTCGGCTATGGCCTGCTCTGGACGGTGTTTCTCACCCTGCCGTTCATGATCGCGATCCAGCTCGTCAGCGCGCGGATCGGCCGGGTCACCGGCAAGGGGCTGGCGGCCAACGTCATGAAGCTCGTGCCGCGCTGGCTGGTGCTGGCGCTGGTCGCGATGCTCGTTGCCGCGAACACGTTCAACATCGCGGCCGACATCGCCGCGATGGCAGAGGCGCTCTCGCTCGTCATCGGCGGGCTGAACCACGAGCACGCGCTGATCTTCGCGGCATCCTCGACCCTGCTCCAAGTCTTCGTGCCCTATCGTCGCTACACGCCGGTGCTGAAATTTTTGACGCTCTCGCTGTTCGCCTATGTCGCGACCGCCTTCACCGTGAACATCCCCTGGAGCACGGCGCTGCTCGCAGCAGTCTGGCCGCAGGCCAATGTCAGTGCCGATTATTTCCTGATGGTGGTCGCCGTGCTCGGCACCACCATCAGCCCTTATCTCTTCTTCTGGCAGGCCTCCCAGGAGGTCGAGGAGATGAACCACAGGAATCGCCAGCCCCTGGCGAAGGCGCCGCGCACCGGGGATCCCGAGCTGACGCGCATCAGGGCCGACACCACGCTCGGCATGCTGCTCTCGAACGGCATCGCCTTCTTCATCATCCTGACCACGGCCTCAGTCCTGCACGCCAACGGCGTCACCAGGATCAATTCAGCAACGGAAGCCGCCGAAGCGCTGCGGCCGCTCGCCGGCGATTTCACCTTCCTGCTGTTCGCGCTCGGCATCATCGGCACGGGCCTCCTGGCGATCCCGGTGCTGGCGGGCTCGGCGGCCTATGGCGTTGCGGAGATCTTCGGATGGCGCGCCACGCTGGAGGCAAAGCCGGATGAAGCCGTCGGCTTCTACACGATCATCGCGGCCGCGACCGTCATCGGCTTCTCGCTCGGCTTCACCGGCATCGATTCCATCCACATGCTGGTGTGGAGCGCGGTGCTCAACGGCATCGTCGCCGTCCCCATCATGGCGATGATGATGCTGATCGTCTCGAACGCCGGCGTCATGGGCAAGTTCAGGGCGCGGACATGGCTGATCGCGCTCGGCTGGCTCGGCACCGCGCTGATGGCGCTCGCGGTCGTGGCCCTGCTCGGCTCGTCCGTGGTCGGCTAGTGCGACGCCAAAGCGCCCGCGGCAAGAAGGCTCAGTTCGACGTCAGGGCCGCCGAAACCTGCGATGCAATGATGAAGGCCACGAACACGGCCGGCACGCTGATCAGTCTCAGAAACTGGTCTACCGAAAGCATCTGTCATCCCCCAAAGACAATGCGCCTTCGCCAATCGTGCGCCCTAGAGCTCCGTTCCGATTGAATCGGAACGGAGCTCTAGGTTCTAGTTTTGACGCGTTTTCTTTACGCGAACCGGTCGCCACTTCGCTGGAAAACGCTTTACTGAACCCTCTGCACGATTTGCTGATCGGCCGTGAGAATCTGGTCGGAAACGGTTGCCCCGCCCAAGGTGAGCAGCGCCAGAATAGAGATAACGGCCAAGGCTTGCATGGGGCTGATGGTGGCGGTCCGATTGTGGCCAAAAGGGACAGAAGCCGGCGCAATTTCGCGGCGGTCCCCGGAAAGATCGTGGCTATCCCCAGGCTTTCGGGCAACCCTCTGCGCTGCAAAACAACGCCGCTGCATAAGCGCCGCGCGCCTCCGTCGCTTCACGGGGCTCGTGCCTTGGCTTAACAAGCAAGAGATCAACAAGGCTCATTAAGCAGCCGCCGGGGAGCGACATGACGACATCATCCAAGGCCACCAGTCTCGAAATCCTCGCCTGCGACGCCGGCTGGCGAAACTACCATTTCGTCAAGCTGACGACGGAAGACGGCATCGTCGGCTGGAGCGAGTTCGACGAGGGCTTTGGCTCGCCCGGCGTCGGCGCTGCGATCCAGCGGCTGTCGAGCCGCGTGGTCGGGCAGAACGTCTTCCAGCACGAGCGCATCCATGCCGAGCTGTTCGCAGCGACGCGGCCTGCCGCCGGCGGCGTGCTGGCGCAGGCGCTGGGCGCGATCGAGAACGCGCTGCTCGATGCCAAGGCCAAGTGCCTCGGCGTGCCGTGCTATGAGCTCCTCGGCGGCAAGATCCGCGACCGCGTGCGCGTGTACTGGTCGCATTGCGCGACGTGGCGGATCAATCATCCCTCCTGGTACAAGCCAGGAATCGAAAGCCTCGACGACGTCAAGGCCATGGGGCGCGAGGTGCGCGAGAAGAAATTTTCGGCGCTCAAGACCAACATCTTCTCCTATGACGACGGCAAGCCGACGGGCTGGCGGCCCGGCTTCGGCTCGCCGTTTGCGCCCGAGATCAATGTCGACCGCAAAATCCTGCGCGACCTGCACATGCATCTGGAGGCAATCCGCGACGGCGCAGGCCCCGATGTCGAGATCCTGCTCGACTGCAACTTCAACGCCAAGACCGAAGGCTATCTGAAGATCCTGCGCGCGATCGCCGACATCGACATGTTCTGGGTCGAGATCGACAGCTTCAATCCGGAAGCGCTCGGCTACATCCGCAGGCAAAGCCCGCACCCGATCTCGTCCTGCGAGACGCTGCTCAGCTTACGCGAATTCCTGCCCTATTTCCGCGAGCAGGCAATGGACGTCGCGATCATCGACACGCCGTGGAATGGCGTCTGGCAGTCGATGAAGATCGCGTCGGCCGCCGAAGCCTTTGAGGTCAACGTCGCCCCGCATAATTTCTACGGCCATCTCTGCTCGATGATGAACGCGCATTTCTGCGCCGCGGTGCCGAACCTGCGCATCATGGAAATCGACATCGATCGCCTGGCCTGGGACCGCGAGTTGTTCACGCACGAGCCCGAGATCGCGAACGGCCATCTCGTGATTCCGGATCGCCCGGGCTGGGGCACCGAGCCGAGCGAGGAGGCGCTTGCCGCGCATCCGCCGAAGACCCACGGCGGGCTGCTCAGCTATGGCCGCAAAAGGTGAAAGCCAAGAGCTGAAAACTACGGCGTTATGGGGTTGACGGCCGGGGATGTCTTCGGTCCCGGCCGCGCCGGCTCTATTCGTGATCTCGGATCGGTCGGCAGCACCATGGCGCCTGCGGCGCGCGCGGCTTCACCCGTGGTGTGATACATCGCAACATGCGCGGGCTGCGTCTTGGCCCGGCTCCACGGGCCGTGATCAACGAGCAGCATCGCGGCAATGGTGAGGCCTGCGACGATGAGCGCGATTACGCCGGGATGGCGAAGCGCAACGGCAAGGGAGTTCGTGAAGCTTGTTGCCATCGAACACTCTGGGCTGTTTCCTCTGAGTCGTTAACTCGGTGAGCTCGCGTCGGGTTCCGGCTGGAACAGGTGGGTTCCGCGAGAGTCCGAGGAATTCAACGGTTGCTTCACTTCACGTCGGGACGCGCGTCGCCGACGAACTTTTCGCGGTTCGGCATCTTGATCGCGGCCAGCGATTTGGCATCGAGCGTCGCATCCGCGCCGAGCAGTCCGTTCAGGCTCAGGATGTAGGCGGACACCGCATAGACGTCGTCATTGCTGAGAGACTGCGGCGCGTTCTGCGGCATGGCGCGGCGGATGTAGTCGAACAGCGTCGTCGCGTAAGGCCAGTAGCTGCCGACAGTGCGGATCGGCCTCGCTGTCCCGATCGTCCCCTGCCCTCCGACCAGCCGATCACCCAAGCCGCCCTCGCCCTTGTCGCCATGGCAGGACGCGCATTGCTGAGCGAAGACCTCGCCTCCCCGACTGACCGTGCCGCGGCCCTCAGGCAGATTGCTGCCGTCCCGTCCGATGTCGATGTTCCAGCCTGCGATCTCCGCGGGCGATGCCGACCGTCCGATGCCGTACGGGCTTTGCGCAGACGCGCCGCCCGTCCACGCGCACAGCAGGATCGCGAAGGCGATGCCGCCAAATTCACGCCAGCGCATTGGTCACCTCACCGCTGTCTGCGATGCGCCAGGGCCAGATCGCGTCGTTGTGGTAGAAATAGTTTTCGCCGCGCACGGCAAGGAGCTGATCAAGCGTCGGCTGGACGTAGCCGGTCTCGTCGATGGCGCGGCTCTGGATCACGGCGGCCTTGCCGTCCCATCGCCACGGAAAGCGGAAGCGCGTCAACGCGCGCGTCAGCACCGGCTCCTGCAATTGCGCTGACTGCCAGCTCTTGCCGTCATCGACGGACACCTCCACGCGGGCGATCCTGCCGTGCCCGCTCCAGGCAATCCCGGTGATCTCGTGAAAGCCGGGCGCATCGAGGCGCTGTCCGCCGGAGGGACGCGTGATGATCGACTTGGCTTCAATGTAGAAGGAGAATTCGCGCGCGGTGCCGTCGGGCAGCAGGTCGGTGTATTTCGAGGTCTCCTCGCGCGAATAGGTGGGCTCCGACGTCACGTGCAGGCGCCGTAGCCACTTCACGCTCATGTTGCCCTCGAAGCCGGGGAGAAAAAGCCGCAGGGGATAGCCCTGCTGCGGCCGCAACCGCTCGCCGTTCTGGCTGTAGACCAGCATGGCATCCTCGAGGCATTTCTCGATCGGGATGCTGCGCGTCAGCGCCGCGGCGTCGGCGCCTTCGGCCACGACCCACTTGGCTTCCGGCCTGAGACCGGCTTCCTCGAGCACCAGCTTCAGGCTCACGCCGGTCCACTCGGCACAACTCACCAGGCCCACGAGGTCGGAGGCGGTCTTGCCATACGGTTTCGTGTAGCCGGGATTCCCTGAGCATTCGAGGAAATGGATGCGCGACTGCGACGGAAAGCGCCGTAGGTCATCCATGGTGAAGATCAGGGGACGCTCGACCAGGCCATGAAGCATCAGGCGGTGCTGCGCCGGATCGATCGTCGGCACGCCGCCGTGATGGCGCTCGTAGAACAGCCCGTTCGGCGTGATGATGCCGTCGAGCTCCTGCAACGGTGTCCGGCTCGAAGCCGAGATGTATTGCTTGAGGTTTTTCGAGATGTTCTTGACGACGTTCTTCTCGAACGGCGACGGCGCCCCATAGGGCTGGCTGCCCATCGGCTCGCCCGGCGCCTTCATCCATTCGGGAATGTCGGGCGGCAGATTGTCCGTCCCAGCCGCGGTGGCGGCGGTGCCGGCACCGAAAACGACTGCACTGAGGGCCGCGCCGCCGGACTTTAGGAAGCGACGGCGCGTGGTTGCGTCGATGCCGTCAGTCGTTCGTGCCTTGGTCATTGCGGGCCCTCGTGCTCGGCCGCATGAAATCGCCTCGCGAGCGCCTTGGCAATTCGCGCGCGTTTCAAAATCAGGCGATCGTCGCGACGGCTGATCTAAATCCGCGGTCTCGCGGAGGAGTTCCTTTCCGGCGCCGCAGCGCATGAACAATCTGATCGGCGTCTCGGACTCTACTCGCCTGGCAAGATCGCGTTGCTTGGCGTCGGGCGATCCGCGATCTGTTGCCCGAACAGGCTGCCAATCAGCTCGACGGCGGTCCGCGCGGTGCGGCCGCGCTCGTCCAGGAACGGATTGAGCTCGACGATGTCGACCGACCGGACCAGACCGGAATCGTGCAGCAGCTCCATGATCAGATGCGCCTCGCGGTAGGTCGCTCCGCCCGGCACCGTGGTGCCGACGCCGGGAGCCACGCAGGGGTCGAGGAAATCGACGTCGAAGCTGACATGCAGCACCCCGTCGCTCTCCTTCACCCGCTCGATGAAGCGCCGGATCAGGACGGCAACGCCGAACTCGTCGATCTGGCGCATGTCTGCGACGCGGATACGCCGCGTGCGCATCAGCTCCTTCTCGAGCTTGTCGATCGAGCGCGTGCCGAACAGCTCGAGCTGGCCGGGATCGATCGAGGCGCGCGGCTCCTTGCCGAGCAGCCCGTCGAGCCCGGGCTCGCCGCACAAAAACGCCGCGGACATGCCATGCATGTTCGCCGTGATCGTCGTAGCCGGCGTGTTGTAGTCGGCATGCGCGTCGAGCCAGAGCACGAACAATTTGCGCCCGCGCTCTTGCCAATGACGCGCCATGGCGTTGACCGACCCCATCGACAGCGTGTGGTCACCACCGAGAAAGATCGGGACCGCCCCACTCTTGGCGACGTCATAGGCGCGATGGCTCAGCAAGCGCGTCCAGCGCTGGATTTCGCGGTAGTGATTGGCGTTCTGGGGCGGCTCGTCGCTCGGATCAGGAATGCCGGCGACCGAAAGGTCGCCATGATCGACGACCTCGAAGTCGAGATTTTCCAGCAAGGTCGCAAGGCCGGCGGTCCGCAAGGCCGCAGGGCCCATCAGCGTCCCGCGCTGCGAAGCGCCCATGTCGATGGGAGCGCCGAGCAACGCAATGCGCCTGGTTCGATCCGATGTTGTGCGATCGGTCACGACCATCTCCCTGATCAGGTCTGCGCTGAGGCATCAGCCTACCAGAGATTCGCCTCCGTCGTTTCCCGGGTCCGATGCCATCGCCGGACGACGCCCACGGGAACCAAACCTCGCCCGCGGCATTTTCAGTGTAGGCCGGCACCCGCCGTCAAGACGGCGCCAGTCGCGGATAGCCAAAGGTCTTCGGACCCGCTGTTCAGAACGAGCGCTCGCGAGGATAGCCAAAGGTGCCGGTCCCTGCCATTTCGCGGGCGTGGAGGTCGTAAGCCTTGAGCGTGGACATACCGGAACCAGTTTCGCAACCAGGCATAGCCGAGCGCGCCATCGATACCGCAACCGACGTCTCTCGCACGATCGGCGAGGTCGCCGGCGGCCTGCACGCCGCAGTCGATCGTCTTACAGCGGCCATCGAGGAGGCACGAAAGCCCGGCAAGCCGCTCTCGACGGTCGCCGCGATCACGCGCGAGGCGCCGCTGGCGAGCCTTTTCGTCGCGTTCCTGTTCGGCGTCGCGATTGCGCGCCGGCGCTAGAACAGTTTTGGTCCCCGCCGATCGAGCTGCGCCTCCCATGTCGCCAGTGTGGCAGCGACGATCATCACCGCGATTCCGGCAACGCTGACCCAAAGCTGCGCGACGAAGCCGCCGGAAACATCGCTGAGGATGACCTGACCGATAAAGGACAGCAGGACTCCCAGGCAATACATCGAAAGCGAGTTCTCGCCACAACGGATCATCGCGATCGCAGGCGGTGGTACCGGTCGGCGTCCCTCCCGGAGCGTGAACCGCGAAACCACGACGGCCAGCGCGAGAAAGTGCACCAGGCGCACCGGCGCCAGGTGGCTCTTGTAGATCGGATAGATCCATCCCGAGACATCGTCCGGGATCAGCAGCTGCAACACATCGAACTGCCAGCTCAAGGCGATGACAAGGCTGAACAGCAGATAGAGCAGCGCAACCACCAGGGTCACCCGCGACTGCACGAGTGGCCTGATCATGTTACCGCCGCTGCCGGCATACCAAGCGCCGAACACGAACAGGAGCTGGAAAGCGAACGGATTGAAATAGAGTTCGCCGGTCGGCCAGGCCGGCACGTGCCAGCTCCGGAGCTGGACCATCAGATACACGAGGAACGAAGCGGCCAGCGTCGTCGTGGGGATACGGATCAGGAGCCACAGCAGCAGCGGAAACGCGAGGTGCAGCAGCACGAAGGTCGGGAGGATATCGGTATTGACGGGCGTATATTGCAGCATCGCCGCATGCACGAGCGCCGCGCCGGGGTCCTTGAAGAAAAAGCCCGTGTTGGTTTCGTCGACGTACCGCTCACCACCGCCGACCAGCCATACCAGGGCGACATAGGCCCCAAACAGCAGCAAGAATGCGCAGTAGATCTCGAAACTCCGCCGCAGCGCCCGGGCGATCACCGTGAGCCATCCCTGCTCCGGCAGAGCGCCGCCATAGGCCAGCATGCAGGTGTAACCGGAGACGAAGACGAACACCTCGGTGGTGTCGCTGAAGCCGTAGTTGCGCAGCGTCAGCCATGCCAGCGAATTATCCGGGATGTGATCGATGAAGATGAACCACAGTGCCAGTCCGCGACAGACGTCCAATCGCAGATCGCGGTAGCCCTTCTGTCCGTGCAGAAGTGCTCCCTTGGCCAACTCCGGGTGATAATCCGTCACGATCCCGATGAGCCTCGAAACGACGGGCATGTCGCACGAGACTGCATGATACCGATTCTGCCGGGATTGTCTGTACCGCCGCGCGTCGCACTCAAGCGGCGCCGACGACCTCCTGGATCGGCTGCACCGTCAGAAACTGACGCCCGAATGCGGCGGCCGGCATCGGGCGGCCGAAGAAATAGCCCTGCCCTTCCTCGCATCCCATGCTGACCAGGAAGTCGGCCGTGGCGCGGTTCTCGATACCCTCGGCGATCACGGAGAGACCAAGCTGCTTGCTCAGTCCGACGGTCGAGCTGACGATCGCTGCGTCGTCGGAATCGGCGAGCAGATCGAGCACGAAGGAGCGGTCGATCTTGAGCCCGTCGAGCGGAAACTTCTTCAGATAGCTCAAGCTCGCGTAACCCGTGCCGAAGTCGTCGAACAGAACGCGGACACCGAGCTCCTGGATGCGCTTGAACATGTCGAGCACCCGCGCCTCGTCGAGGAGGAGGATATCCTCGGTCACCTCGAGCTCGAGCAGCGAGGGCGTGAGCCCGGTGGCGGCGAGCAATTCGCCTACCGAATGCGCCAGATCCCCCGAATGAAGCTGCGACGGCGACAGATTGATCGCGACGCGGACGTTGTTGCCGGACAGCTCCCACGCCCGCGCCTGTTTGCAGGCCGTCTCCATCACCCAGCCGGCGATCCGTTCCGAGAGCGCGGACGTGTTGACGACAGGCATGAACTCCGCCGGCGAGACGTAGCCGCGCGATGGATGACGCCAGCGGATCAGCGCTTCCGCGCCGAGGAGTGCGCCATCAACCAGACGAACCTGCGGCTGGTAGAACAGCTCGAATTCCTTGCGGTCAGCGGCCTGCGCGAGCTCACTCTCGAGCGTCAGCCTTTTCTCGAGCTCCTCTCTGATGGTGCTCTCGAAGATCACGTAGCCGCCGCGGTGGGTCGTCTTCGCCCGGTAGAGTGCGAGATGGCCGTTGCTCAGGAGGTCGTCGGCGTTCTGCCCGCCGTCCGGATAGAGGGCGACCCCGGCGCTGATCCTGACGCGATGCTGGCGCGTGCCGGCCGCGAGCGGCAGCTCGAACGCGCGCATCACGCGCTCGGTGAACACCGCGATCGGCTCATTGGCCTCGACGCAGTCGATCGCGATCGCGAACTCGTCGCCGCTGAGCCGCGCGACGATCGCTTTGACTCCGGCCTCGGCCCGCAGCCGCGCAGCGACCGCCTTGAGGACGAGATCACCGGCCGCATGACCGAACATATCGTTGATCTGCTGGAAGCCGTCGAGCCCCAGCACCAGGAGCGCGACCTCGTGCGACTGCCGCTTCGCCGCCGCGACCAGGCCGACCAGCCCCGCATGCAAGGTGTTGCGGTTGGCAAGGCCCGTGAGCGAGTCGTACTCGGCGAGATATTTCACGCGTTCGGCCTCGCGCTTGCGGACCGAGATGTCACGCAGGATCGCGCCGTACTGAAAGCCGTCCGTGCCTTGCCAGCCCGAGAAGCTGGCCTCGACCGGAAACACCTCGCCGGTCTTGCGCCGTCCCTCGAACTCGACGACGACGGCCCCGCCCGGGACCAGCAGCGCCTGACGCGCAGCGTCACGTGTCGAGAAGCGCTTGGCCGCGCCGTCGGTCGGCGCTGCGCAGAGCGTTTCGAAGGGGCGGCCGATCATTTCCGCCGGCATGTAGCCGAAGATCGCGCTCGCGCCGGGATTCCACACCGTGATCATGTGGTTCTCGTCGGTGCAGACCAGGCCGTCGCCGAGCGACATCGCGATGCGGTGGAAGCGGCTCTCGGCGATGCGACCGAGCAGGCTGCGGAAATCGATCTCGTCGAGCGCGATCGCGGTGAGATAGGCAACCGTCGCGATGTGGAACAGCGACGTGTCGATGACGAGCGGCCATTTCAGCTGCACGAGGGCAGCGAGCAGCTCGACTGCCGCCGCCGCCGCAACGAGGATCACAACCCGAACACCCGGACCGAGGCGGCGCCAGGAGAACATCATGAGCAGGGCCAGAGCACCGAGGCCCAGGATCATGCCGATATCGGAGGTCCAGCGCAGCGTGCGATGCTGAAGGATCGATTCCGCCGCCAGAGCCTGTAGCACGGGACCGGATGCGACATTGCCGTTGGGTACGCTGAAGCGGTCGCCGAGCTCGAAGGCAGTGGCCCCGACGAGGACCTTCTTGTCTTTCAGCTTGGCAAGGGTCGTGGCGTCGCCGCGCAAAACGTCGGCAAAGGAGACGCGCGGAATCGAAGACGCGCGGATCGAGAAATCGATCAGAAACGGCGCGCTCCGGTTGGCATATTGCCCCGCCAACACCGCCGCCATCGAAGGCACGAACTCGTCGCCGAGCTTCTCGCCGAAAGGATAGCGTCGAACCAGCCCGTCGGACTCCACCGAAACATTGACGACGGCCGGCCACGACTGTTCGCCGAACGGCGTCAGAGGGCGGTTGATGTGGATCCCGCCGCTGTTCGGTGCCGGTTGCTTGAAGGACGGCAGTATCGTCGAACCACCGACGTCCGTGAGCGCCTCGACGAAAGCCTGGTCGGATGCAGGATCGGACGGTGTGCTGAAATCGACGTCGAAGGCGACATCGCGAACGCCGGCGCTTTCGAGCTTGCGCAAGAGCTCGGCATGCAGCCGCCGCGGCCATGGCCAGACGCCGATCCGATCGATCGATGCCGCATCGATCGCAACCACGGCAATATCGCCGCTCGCCTCGCGCGATTGCCAGGCGAAGCGCAAATCGGTGAGCGCACTGCGCAGTGCACCGTGCCATCCCGTGGACAGCACGACGGCAAGCGCAGCCACAACCAGAATATGCGGTCGATAGCGTTTCACTCAGTCCCCCCGCACATCCGGCTCAATCCGGACGCGCCCCCTTTGTCCACTTACGAAATAGCCTCAATGCTTGTGGCCATGCGCGTGGCCGTTGCTACCGTCGCCGCCGCCATTCCCGTTGCCATTGCCGTTGTTGCCTTTGTCATTGCCGGAATGGCCATTGTTGGAATTATCGCTCGACGAACCGGCCGTTGTCGCAGCCGTCGTCGTGGTCGTGCTCGAGGTGCTCGTGCTGCCGCTCGTGGTGCTGCTGCTCGTCGTCACGGCCGTCTGGGCGGCGCTGTTGGACACCGTCGTCGTGCTCGTCTTGCTATCGCTCCAGACAGTATCGGTGCTGGAGCTTGACGCACTTCTGACGGCGGCGGTCGTAACCGATCCGCGTGCGAGCCCGTGCGTCACCTTGTGGAAATTCAGCTTCACCTCACCAAGCGAGCTGGAGATGCGGACCACGCCCGGCTTGACGTGAGACTCGCCAGCCGCCTGCAGGGGTTTGGAAGCCGCTCCGGCCGCCTTGCCCGTCTCGATGTGCACGAGAGCATGGAAGCTGTGGCCGTTCGCAGCGTTGCGCGGAGCCGACAGGCCCGATTTCGGCACCGGCACTCGCTCGATGGTCGACGCGCGCGGCTTGCCCTGCTCGATCGGATTGAAGGTGCCGGAGCCGCTCAGGTTGAGGCCAGGCTTGCCATGCTCGAAGGCCGTCGCGGCCTGACCGGGCATCACCTGTGCGATCTGACCGGTGCGGAAATCGGAGACTTCGACCTGCCCGCGGACGACGCCGACCTTGGTGCTGTCGGCGTTCACCGTGACGCTGAACTGCGTGCCCTTGACCACGGCAGCGAGATAGGGCGTCTCGACTTCGAAATGCTTGACGTTGCGCTTTTCGACTTCGAGCAGGATCGAGCCCGCCTGCTGCACAATGGTGGTCGAAAGCCCGTCCTTCTGCTCCGTCGGCAGACCGACGACCGAATTCGGCGAGATCAGGATGGTCTCCTCGCCGCGCACCAGGAGCACGCGCCCGTTGCGTCCGGTCCGAATGGTATCGCCTGGCTTCAGCGTCTCTTCCTGCTTGAGCGAGACCTGCTGTGCGCCGTCGGTCGCGATCCAGACGTCGCCCGACGCCTTGCTGACCGACCAGACACCGCCATCCGCTGCAAAGGCGTTGGAAGCAAATCCCAGTACTAGCGCAGCCAGGAAGGTGCGCCGCATTCCATCTCTGCCGAGCATGATGAGTCCTCAGTCCACGAACAGCGGGCCTGAGATTTATCGGAGATGTCTCAAGATAGGATTAGCCGGAGTCCCAGCAAGTTCCATCGCTCCGTTAACCAATCGTTGACCATAAAAAACTATGAAAAATCATGAGCCTAACGATCTCTTACCATGCCCGCGGAGGAGCTCCGTTGAACTACGGAGAGCGGTCTCGATGGAGCCGCCGGTGGAGACATTTTGTGACCCTAATGGCCCTGCTTGTGCCCACTCTTGCGGCAATTCCGCAAGGTCTCGCGCAGCAAGCGAACCAGCCGGGCTTCGATCCGCGACAGACCGAAAAATATTTCGACACACAGTCCGATCAGAACTCCCGCAGCCGCACTCCCGTAAGACTACCGAGTCTCGGCCGGCCCGACGTCGGCGCCGATGCCCGGCCGCAATTCGTGCTTCGCCACGTCAGCATCGTTGGTGCGGACAGCATTCCGCGTGAGCGCATCACCAGCACCTGGCAACCGTATCTTGGAAAGCAGGTGTCGCAGGCGGACCTCGCGGTGATCGCCGGCGCCGTCAGCGATCTCTATCGCTCCGCCGGTTTCCATCTGAGCCGGGCCATCATCCCGCCGCAGGACATCCACGATGGACGCGTGCAAATCCGGGTGATCGAAGGCTCCATCGTCGAGGCCGACTTGAAAGGCGATGGCGCCGAGCAGTTCGGCATCCGTCCGATGCTGGGGCCGGTCCTCGGCGAACATCCCTCGCACCTCGCCACGCTCGAACGCCAGCTTTATCTGATCAACGGATGGCCGGGGGTGCGGATCGCAGATACCGAGCTCGAGGAGATTGGCACCGCGAGCGGCCGTTTCCGCCTCACGGTCTTCCTGAAGACCTGGCACATCTTCAGCTCGTTCGGCCTGGACAATCTTGGATCATCGTCGGTCGGACCGTGGCAGACCTATGCGACCGGCGCCTTCAATTCTTACCTCGCGCCCGGCGATACGCTGGCGGTCAACCTGTCGACGATCGCGAACGATCCACGTCAGCTTGGCTTCGGACGATTGTCCTATGACGCGCCGGTCGGCGTCGACGGCGTACGGCTCGGCGCCTCGATCCTGTACAGCGCGGTGCGGCCGGGCGATGCCCGTCGCCTCGACAGCGACATCACGACGACGGAAGCCTTCGAACTACGGGCAAGCATCGTCCCGCTTCAGTCGCAAGCATCTTCGCTCACGCTCACCTCGGCCTTAGCGTTCAGCAACGTATCGGAGCACGATATGTTTGGGCCGTGGTACAATGACCACATCAGGACCGCGAGCCTGACCTCGGATTACCGGCTGCAGGACCGCTTCGGCGGCACCAACTATCTGACCCTGACCTACCGCCAGGGACTCGACATCTTCGGCGCCTCGCACTGGACCGACGACCTTCTGTCGCGCGACGGCGCCTCGGCGAACTTCTCGGTGTTGAACGCCTGGTTCACGCGCTATCAGACCCTCACCGACGCTTGGTCGATCAAGCTCTCAGGCGCAAGCCAGACCGCGTCCCGGCCGCTGTTCAGCTCGCAACAATTCTATCTCGGCGGCGCCGCCTTCGGCCGCGGCTATGGCGCCGCCGAAATCAGTGGCGACAATGGGCTTGCCGGATCGATCGAGCTCCGCTTCGACCAGACGGTCAACTTCCGCTACTGGACCGGCTACCAGATCTACGGCTTTGCCGATGCCGGCGCGGTGTGGAACGATGGCTATCGGCTGAGTGACGGACTGTCGCTGACATCCGCCGGCGCCGGCATACGCCTGTTCCTGTGGGACGATTTGCGAGCCGATCTCGCCGTCGCAGTTCCGCTCAGCTATCGCGCGCCTGACAATGAGCGGCGGAACGCGCGGTTCCTGTTCACGCTATCGAGTGCCTTCAGGCTCTGCCCGGAGCGCGGCCAGGCGAACTGCATCTAGTTTCCGGCCTAACGTTAGCCTGCGATCAAGCTTGCCTAAATTTAATCCCGTCTCGCCCTCACAATCGCTCGATCCGCGAGTTCCCCATCATACCTCTGTGAAAAGTGATCGGGATGAAACGATGAAGAGGGCTTTCGCGATTCTGGCGTTCCTTTGCGTCCTTGCCGCGGGCGAATATGTCGCCGTGAGCAAGTTCGCGATCCGCCACGAGACGCTCAACCTGTTCGATGCCGCGCGCCAGCGGCCGGTCTCGGTCGACATCGCCGTGCGCCGCGACTACGAGACCAAGGCCAATCTCGGCCTCTGGAAGCTTCCGCTCGCCGTCATCAGCAACGGCAACACGGTCAAGGCCATCGAGTATTCGTTTCTCGCCAACGTGCTCGCCGCGCGCGGATATCTCGTGGCCAGCATCCAGCAGGATCTGCCGACCGATCCGCCCCTGATGACCAAGGCCGGCCAGCCCTATGTCGGTCGCAAGGGCGTTTACATGCGCTGCGAGGCCAACATCCTCTTCGTCCTGAACGAATTGAAGAAGCAGCAGGAGAACGCGGAATACGATCACATCACGCTGGTTGGTCACTCCAACGGCGGCGACGTCTCCATGTATGTCGCCCATCAGCATCCCGAGCTGGTGTCGAAGGTGATCACGCTCGACAATCTGCGGGTGCCCTTCGTGCTCAGCGATCACCTAAAGATCCTGTCATTCCGCTCGAAGGACCCGAAGTTCGTCACCGATCCCGGCGTCCTGCCAACGCCCGAGCAGGCAAAATTGCGCGGCATCGACATCATCAATACAGGCGCCCAGCACACCGAGTTGAGCGACCGGGGCCCGGATTCGGTGAAGGAGAAGATCCAGGCCACGCTGGATCAGTTCCTGCGCAGCAGCTCCAGCAGCGAGCTCGCGCCGACCGATACGACGAGCCCGATGATCATGAACCCAGGCGATTACTAGGCTCACTCGTCAATCGAGGGCACGCAAGGTTCCCTTTTTCTCCAATAATCATGGTTTGTTGAACCGGGAACATGGCAAGAGCGACCTAATGGGCGTTCGCAGAGTTCGATCCCGTGGCAACGGAGGCGGCCATAACACTCCCTTACGAAAACCAGCGCCCCGTCGTCTCGCACGACAGCCTCGCCGTCGTTGTCTACGTGCTTTACGGCGTGGGTTATTTTACCGGGATTTCGGCGCTGATCGGCGTCATCATCGCGCATGTGAAGATCGACGATGCGGACCCCGTGCCGCGCTCGCACTACCAGTTTCAGATCAGGACCTTCTGGATCGGACTGGCGTACCTCGCGGTCGCCATTCCGCTGTGCACGGTGCTGATCGGCTTTCCGATTTTTGCCTGGTGGTTCGTCTGGTCAGTGGTCCGCGTCGTCAAGGGCAGCCTGTTGCTCATCGAGCACAAACCGATCGCTAATCCCAAGTCCTGGCTGTTCGGATAGTCCAGCCATCAAATGTGGCTTACGTCCCATCCAGGCCAGCTTGCGGCAGATCAAGGCGGCTCGGCGCCGAACGCGCGACAAGGCACACCTCGAGCGTCGGGGAAGCCCAGATGTCGCACTACACACAAAGTCTAAGGCTGCCCGCCGCGGCTGCGCCGGCCTTTCTTCGCCGCCTCTACCGCTCCACCCGCAGGCTGGTCCGGTCGATCATCGCCCGCATCGACCTCTCCCAATTCCCCGGATCGTGCTGCGGTTGAGCACGGTCGCCGGACAAATGGTTCAAGGACGCCCCATGCGCGCGCCTGTCAGACGGCTTTCAACCCTGATCATGGCAGCCGGCCTGTCCGGATCGCCGGCTTTCGCCGCCGATCCCGATCACGGCGCCGATCTTGCAAAGCGCTGGTGCGCGAGCTGCCACGTCGTGACGAGCGAACAGAAACAAGCGAGCGCGGACGTCCCCGCCTTTGCCGCCATCGCGCGCAGGCCCGACTTCACGCCGGAGAAGCTTGCCTTCTTCCTGCTCGATCCACATCCGAAGATGCCGAACTTCCCGTTGAGCCGGGTCGAGGCCGGCGACATTGCCGCCTATATCGGCTCGCTGCGCCAGTAGCACGTGAGAGCATGATCCGGCCGAGGGCGCGTTAGCGCAAAGTGTGAAGCGGTTTTCCCTCGCGACAAACGCGGCACGCGTTTGCGCGGAGATCATGTTCAAACGACAACGCGCCCCTCAAATGCAAATCCCTGCCGGTTGAGCCGACAGGGATCAGCAGAAAGGATGACGGACGGCGGACGGTATGTTCATCCGGTGGCCCATCATGGACCTGCCCTGCGATTGAATTCTGCGCGACGCTCTCACGCAAGATCAATTTGTGAGCACGCGCGACCGCCCGCGGTTCAGGACTTGCCTTTGCCGGGCTGCATCAGGTTGCCGGTGATCTGTCGCATATGCTCGCCGGCGTTGGTGAATTGACTTCTCAGGAATTCGGACTGGATCCGCATGGCTTCCTGAAGATCGGTTGCGTGAACCAGCTTGCGCGCGTGCTCGAACGCCGCCTTCATGTTTTGTTCGGTAAAAGCAAGCGCCTGCTTGGAAACCTCCGTACCGGTTCCAGGCACCGATGACATCGATTTGGTGGCAGCATCGAAAAACAGGCCGAAGGCTTTCTCCGCCTGATCGATGGTCTTCTCGGCCAGATCGCGCAATTCGGCCGGAACTTCGAGCTTCGGTTCGATCATGTCGCCGTCCTCCCCTTGTCCCTAACTGATTTATCACACTTATCGGATCGCATTCCAGCGGCTAGGCTGGCGTCAGGGATCCCTGGGGCGGTCGGTTCTGGTTCGGACGTCGACGGGCGATACCTCGCCTCACGAAAGCGGATGTTCGGGAATCTCTTCGGTGGTGAGGTCTTCGACCAGCTTGATGACCTCGAAACGCTGCCGCGGCGCGAGCTTGAGAAATGCGCGGAGCAGTCGCAGGCTCTCGACGGTTTGACTCGCAGGCGCCCCCAGCTTCAGGTGCAATTCAGTCGCGAAATTGAGGTTTTTCATCTCGCACCTATGAAAGGAACGGCCTTCGTGAGACGGCAGACGTGATTCGAGAACCGGACCTCGGACATGAACAGCTCTCGGCCGGGCGACCGCGGGCGGACCGCCAAACCGCATGCTCGCAACGGATCGGGCGGACCCGATGAGGTTGCAATTATGACAAGGAACAACCCTTCCGGCAAGCCAAACTCCTGGGAGAGGGTTGCTTCATCGTCACCGCACCTCGGCAAATTCCGGATGACGGACCTGGTCCACCCCCGCCTGCGACAGGATTCAGCAGGTCATAGCTGCACCTTGGCTTGATCTGCGTCAATGCGACAACGCGGCTTATTTTGTTTCCCATTATGAACGGGGAACGGGGGGCACGATGCGCACATATTATTTCGATTTGGGGGATTGCGCCCCGGTTCGGGACCGGCAGGGCACGGAGTCCACGCCGGGGGCCGCGAACTGATCGGGCTACTGCTTCTTCAGCGTGTAGACGTAGTCGTTGAGGCCCGCTTCGATGGTCGCATCATCCACGAAGTGGAAATCGATCTCGCACCCTGTTTCTAGCGTCTTGATCTTGTCGCCGGTGAAGCCGAGCGAGGCGGCGAGCGCCTTCGGATCGGCCTTCTTGCTGGAGTGCTGCATCTCGTCGAAAGCGCCCTGAAAGATCATGTCGGCGCCGTAGTCGGTGAGCTTGTACTGCGGCTTGGCGCACGCGAAGGGGCGCGGGCCCAAGATTTCCTTGGCCTTGACGAGGACCATCTTGCCCATCAGCCGCGCCTGCTCGGCGCTGTCGGGCTTATGCTGCGGATCCGCCCAAGGCGCCACCAGCGCGCTCGTGAATTTCCAGCTTCCGACGTAGGAGGGGTCAGCTGCGTGAGCGATGCTGGCCGCAACCACAGAAGCAAGAAAGCAAACGACGCCGGCGAATTTCATCAGATGGTCCCCTCATTCTCGTACTTGGACGCGGGGCCCCGCCTCGCGGTTCACCTACAACGATATTTTTCAAAGACATGAACCGTCATTCGCAAGCGGGCGACCAAAGGCCCAGTGCGACACGGCCACGCAGATCACGGGCGCCCTGGCTGACTTTTTCGACCAACGATTCGGGCGCGTGTCCAGCAAGGGAAGACGGCATGCTTTCTCGCAGCGATCTCGTCAAGGGCGCGGCGGTTGCGCTTTTCACTCTCGCATCACACGGCGCATGGGCGCAGGAGGCCAAGATGAACCTGTTCAAGATCGTCACCGTCAAGGACGAAATCGTCATCGGACTGAACGCCGAAGAGCTCCAGGCGCTCGGCGGCACCGACGCCAGCGCGGTGGCCCATGCGCTGGCGCAGAAGGGCGATCTCACCGTATGGCAATACAACGTCCACCGCGGCCAGAACGGCGAGTTGCAGCAGGCGCCGACCGCCAAGATCGGGTTGCTGGCCAACGCCTCGCTCCGCGTCGAACCCTACACGACGCCGTACCAGATCATGCCGCATCCGTGAGATGCGTGATCACGCTCGAACGATAACCCAGAGCGCGATGACGATTCATCCAATCTCTTCGCGCTCTTGGGCATGTCGACAAAAAGCGGCGCCGGACTGTCCCTGTCCCTTCCTCAAGCGAGAAAGCGCATACCGTGGATAGCACCCAATTGCTCTGGACCCAGATCGGCGCCGGCATCTGCACATTGATGTTTGGCGGCATGCTGTTCAACCTGCTTCGCCTGCGTGGCCGTATCCAGGCCGCCACCAGCTGGATAGCCGTCGAAGGCGTCATCATCGCATCGGACGTGAAAGCGCCGTCAGCGTACGTATCCGATGACCTGGACGATGCAACCCCGCTCGTTCGCTATCGCTACCGGGTCGGCGGCCGGGAGTTCGAGAGCGACAGGACGAGGATCGGTGGCACGGCAATGACGACGAGAACGCTCGCCATGCGACAGGCGGCGCAGTATCCGGTCGGGGCCGTGGTCGACGTTCACGTCGATCCGAAAGACCCCGGCAATGCCGTCCTCGATCCCTCGCAGGTCAGCAACCTTTCGGCACAGATCGCCCTCACCGTGACGTTCGGCATCATCGCAGCCGTTCTGATCGCGCACGTGGTCGCCGGCCGGGTGCTCTATGCCGCCGGCGGCGTGCCTCTGTTCGCCTTCCTGCTTCCCGCACTCGCTTTCGCCGCGGCCGTTGCCGCCATTCTCGGCTTTGTCCGGATGCGCCGGCTCGCCACCGCAAGCCTGCGCTGGCCGACCATTCCGGGAACCGTGACGGCTTCGCGCGTGATCGAGGAGATGATCGAGGAGCGCAGCGACGACGACCGGACGCGCGTCAAGAAGATCCACCGCTACCAGGTCGATCTCCGCTACGCCTACCACGTCGGCAATCGGGATTTCGTCGGCGTCCGCCCAAACTGGGGCTGGACCGGCATCTATGGGCTTCGCGAGCTCGCCGAAAACGCAGCCGGCAAATATCCGCCCGGCCAGGCTGTGACGGTCCATTACGATCCCCGGCGGCCGTCCCATGCCGTGCTCGAGCCGGAAAGCCGCCAGGGCTCGTTCGCGCCGCTGATCTTCGGCGCAATCAGCTTCGCCGTTGGAACGGCCCTGCTCTGGATCTTAGTTCGCGCCAGCTTCTCCTGAGCTAGCGCATGATCCGGCCCGGAGGGCCGCGTTAGCGCAAAGTGTGACGTGGTTTTCTCTCGCGACAAACGCGGAACGCGTTTGCGCGGAGATCATGCTCGAACAACAAACCTGAAGCGCGATGAAGATCTCACAGCGCTTTGGCGCCGGGCGGGCTCGTCGTGCCGCCGTCAGTCGCAAAGCCGTAGACCTGTGCCAGCCGATCGAGGCATTCCTGCAGCCTCTTGGAGAAATAGTCGTTCCAGCGCTGGCTGCGCACGGCGCGGCGTTCGCCGACCTGCTCCATTGTCAGTCCGAGCACCAAAACGTCGTGCACGAGCGCCGCACCGTCCGTGCCGAGCTCGCGCTCGATCCGGTTCAGCCGCAACACTGCCTGGCGCTGGCTCTCAGTGACGGGCTCACGGCCGAGGGTGCCGTCGACATATTCGCGGCTCGGATCGACCGCCTGCGGCCCCCGCTCCGCCTTCTCCCAGTCGTTCTGGAATGCACGGCCGCCGCGGTACTGCGCTTCGTCGATCTGGTGATGGGAATGGAGCCGGCCCAACGGATCGTGGCGAATCGAGCGCAGCGCGATGATTTTCTCGCCGGGATCAAGGCCTAAGGGATTATCGACCTCGACTTCCGCCACTTCGGCGTGGAGCGGCAGGTCGCGTGACCTGCGCTCGTAGATCCCTCCCAGGCGAAAGGTCTTGCTGCGTTTGGCGCGTGCCACTTGGATACTCCTTGACACAAAACGATGAAAATCGGATTCCCAGCACGGGGCGGCCAGGTTCAGGCGGCCGCGACGAGCCGCAGGATGACCGGGCCGGTCGTTCGCGCCGTGTCGGGCCCGGAGGTCAGGTGAAAATGGGGCGTGCAATAGCTGGAGCCCGGGCGCCGGGGATGACCGCAGAAGGCGATCAGCTCCCCGTCCTTGTCCCCTCCATACGGATAGCGGCAGTCGCCGGGTTCGAGCGCGAGCAACGGGACCAGCCGCGGCCGGATCCCGACGCAGCGCAGCTTGACCGGTTCGGCCGGCACGAGGGGCGGCTTGAACGCCTCGCCTTTCCCCGCAGGGTTTGGCCAGAGCTGCGGGAACAATCCATTCGGCAGATGCGGCGCGATCGGCGGAGCTGGCATCTGCTTGGTCGCAGCGAGCCCCATCCGCTTGGCCCGCCCGATCACCGCGTTTCGGCTGTAATTCGTTCCAAATCTTGCGTTAATCTCCTTGCCGATCTCCGCGAAAGACAATCCCTTGAGAAAATAGTCGCGCAGCGCGTCGGAATGCTCCGACGCCCAGTTGCCCGGTTCCATGCTGTCTTGCCCTGTGATGCGCCCCATCTGGTCCGAACGACGTTCTTGAGGCGAGACATACTTTCCGATATTCCGAATACAATGTCAATCTAGAATTCTGATATTCGTAATAGATAATTCCGAATTTCGGTTTAAGGTTGTCACGAAGCTGGACAAACGAGGGAAATCACCATGCTGGACGCGACGATGATCGAACGGGGCCTGAAGCGGTCAGGCAAGAGCAAGGGCGGGCTGGCCCAGGCCATGGGCGTCCGACCGGGCGCGGTCTCCGAAATCCTCGGCGGCGAGCGCCTGGTCAAGGCGTCGGAAATCCTCCCGATTATGGAATACCTTGAGCTCAATCTCTCGCCGATCATGGGCCGGGTCGGCGCCGGCGCCGTGATCGAGCCGGAATATGAGCAGGTCCCGCCGGAAGGACTGGGCGACATCGTGCTGCCCTTCCCGATCATGGAGGAGACCGTCGCCTTCGAGGTCATGGGCGATTCGATGCTGCCCAAGTACGAGAACGGCGACGTGATCGTGGTCTACAAGGAGCAGCGTTTCCCGCTGTCGAGCTTCTATGGCGAAGAGGCCGTGGTCCGGCTGAAGACGGGGGAGCGCTATCTGAAGACCATCGAACGAGGCAAGACCCCCTCGGTCGTCAATCTCGCCAGCTTCAACGCCAAGCCGATCGTCGGCGTGAAGCTGGAGTGGGTCGGCGAAATCTGCCTCACCATGCCCAAGGGCCAGCTCGAGCGGCTGCGTGCCAAGTCGGCACGCGCACGCAAAGGCAAGGGCAAGTAACGCGCGGCCTGCCCGAGACCACAGAGCCTCGATTTCCGATTTTTGGAAGTCGAGGCTTGACTATATTCTTATTTTCCGAAATACTGCGGTTCACCTTGAGGCGGGCTGGGAATCTGGATGCAGTATTTCGTCGTGATGATCGACTATGGTCGCCGCGGCCGCGAAGCGGTCGTCGACCCCGAAGTCACCCGGCGCGAGGTCGTCTCGCGCGTCGCCTCCGGTGAATACGGAAACATCTGCTTCATCCACGAAATCAGCGGGTCCGCGGTCGAGGACGTGACCGAGGATATCCTCACCCAGGCCGCACTGCCTGAGGTTGCGCCTGACGAGGTCGATCTTCGGGCGGCCCGCTTCGATCATGCCCGCGACCTGCGCAAGCACGAACGGACGTGAGGCAGGCCGCAAGCGGCCTGCCTCACCATCCGATCTGGCATCACACCAGCAGCACGGTCGATCCCGTGGTCTTGCGTGCAGCGAGATCGGCATGCGCCTTCGCCGCGTCCTTCAGCGGATAGGTCTGGTGGACCTCGATCTTGACCGCGCCGGACTTCACGACGTCGAACAGCTCACCCGCCATCGCCACCAGGTTCTCGCGCTTCGCCGCGTAGGTGAAGAGCGTCGGACGGGTAACGTAGAGCGAGCCCTTCTGCGCGAGCAGCCCGAGATTGAGCGGCTCGACCGCACCGGAGGACTGGCCGAACAGCGCGACGACACCGAGCGGCGCGAGGCAGTCCAGTGACTTCAGGAAAGTGTCCTTGCCGACGGAATCATAGACGACCGGCACCTTCTTGCCGCCAGTGATCTCGTCGACGCGCTTCACGAAATCCTCGCGGGTATAGATGATGACGTGGTCGCAGCCGTGAGCTTTGGCGAGCTTGGCCTTATCGTCGTTGCTCACCGTGCCGATCACTGTCGCGCCGAGATGCTTCGCCCACTGGCTCAGGATCAGGCCGACGCCGCCCGCAGCCGCATGCAGCAGGACGGTGTCGCCCGCCTTCACGCGATAGGTCTGGCGGATCAGATACTGCGTCGTGAGTCCCTTCAGCATCATCGCCGCCGCGGTCTTGTCGTCGACGCCATCGGGCAGCTTCAATAACCGGTCGGCCGGGATCAGCCGCGCCTCGGAATAGGCGCCGAGCGGCGAGGCGCCGTAAGCGACGCGATCACCCGGCTTCAAATCGGTCACGCCGGGTCCGACTTCCTCGACCACACCGGCCGCCTCGCTGCCGAGCCCGCTCGGCAATTGCGCGGGATAGAGACCCGAGCGGTTGTAGATGTCGACGAAATTGAGACCGACCGCGGTGTGACGGATGCGCGCCTCACCCGGACCGGGCTTACCGACCTCGACTTGTTCCCAAACCAGGACTTCCGGACCTCCGGTCCTGTGAAAACGAATGGCATGCGTCATGGGTTTTTGCTCCCTTATTGTTGGAGTGTTCGCCGAAGAAAGCGGATTGGGCTGTGAAATAGGCATTTAGTCCGCCCGTTACAGTACAGAGACGTTACAAGAATGTCACAGCGGTGGACAAACGCCCGCCGTTCCGCCTCTGTTCGAAAGAGTTGATGACGGCGCTTACGCCACCGGCGGTAGATTCTGCGCGGGGTTTGGTGGTCGCCTGCGAAGGAGAGCCGAGATGCCAGCCTATGTACAGCATCATCAGGACATCGAGATCGCGCCTGTAATTTGCCCCAGCTGCATGGGGTTCCTGCCAATGTATGTGCGCGAGGTCGAGCCGCATTGGAGCCTCGCCAAGATCGACTTCGTCTACGAATGCGCCGATTGCGGCGGCGAGTTGCGGCAGACCATCCGGAAACCTGAGCTGCTGCGTCACTAATCGAGACACCCGAGCCTGCGCTCGCGTATTTGCGCTGAACGGAAAAATGCCGTCAGCGCAATGTGTTCCCCGATAATCGAGGCTTGTTCTTTGTCCGGAAGGGGGGCAGAACAAGCCTCGAAAAGACCATCGGGAGCGCCCATTCGTGGCTGATCAGAAGGCCTCGACCTCGATCGAGGCAGTGGAGAGCGGCCTCGCCGCGCAAGGCTATATCGCAAGCCGGCAGATCGCGACCGCGGTCTATCTGTCGCAGCAGATCGAGAAGCCGATCCTGGTCGAGGGTCCCGCCGGCGTCGGAAAGACCGAGCTTGCCAAGGCGATCGCCGCCTGGCGCGGCATGAAGATGATCCGCCTGCAATGCTACGAGGGCCTGGACGAGGCCAAGGCGCTCTACGAGTGGAAATACGCCAAGCAGCTTCTCTACACCCAGATCCTGAAGGACAAGCTTGGCGAAGTGCTCGGCGGCGCGCAGACTCTGCACGCCGCGCTCGACCAGTTGCATGATTTCGGCGACGTGTTCTTCTCCAAGGAGTTCGTCGAACCGCGCCCGCTGCTACAGGCCCTCGAGCAGCCCGGCGGCTGCGTATTGCTGATCGACGAAATCGACAAGTCCGACGCCGAGTTTGAATCGCTGCTGCTGGAGATCCTGTCCGATTTCCAGGTCACCATTCCCGAGCTCGGCACCGTCTCGGCGATCACACCGCCGACGGTGATCCTCACCTCCAACAGCGAGCGCGATCTCGGCGACGCCTTGAAGCGGCGCTGCCTGCACCTGCACATCGGTTTTCCCGAGCAGCGGCTGGAGGAGCGCATCGTCGAGAGCCGCGTGCCCGGAATCTCGCAGACGCTGCGCCGGCAGATGGTCGGCTTCATCCACGAGATCCGCACGCTGGACCTGAAAAAACTGCCGTCGGTCAGTGAGACCATCGACTGGGCGCGCGTGCTGGTGCTGCTCCAGGCCGGCGAGCTCGACAGCGAGATCGTCAAGGACACGCTCAACGTGCTCCTGAAATACGAGGCCGACATCGAGGCGGCGGCGCCCCACGTCACGACGTTCATTGCCAAGGCGGCGCGGTCCAACGTCTTCGGTTGACGCCGATGCGGGAGAACCTTCATCGCTTCTTTCGTGCGGCACGCGGCGCCGGCGTCCACGTCTCGCCCGCCGAAAGCATCGACGCGATGCGCGCGGTCGCGCAGGTCGGCTTTTCCGATCGCGACATCTTGCGCGATGCGCTGCTGCTGACGCTGGCTAAGTCGCAGGACGAGAAGCTCGCGCTCGGCGACTGCTTTGATCTGTTCTTCAGCCAGCCGGAGCCGCGGCAGGAGCAGGAGGCCAACGACAATGATGCGTCTTCGAAGGACGGTCAGCCGCCCTCCCCCGACGCGGCCAATGACGCGGGCGGCGGTCAGCCCACCGAAGGCCTGGGTCCGCTGGCGCAAATGCTTCTGTCGCAGGACCGCAACGCGATCGCGACCGCCATTGCCAGCGCGGCCGGCGCGGCGTCGCTGTCCAACATCCGCTACGCCACCCAGCGCGGGATATTTTCTGGCCGCATCCTCGACGCGATGGGCCTTCAGCGCCTGCGCGACGATCTCGACGACCTGACCGCGGCCAACCCGTCGCTCGCCGAGCGTCTGCGTACAGCGCTCGAGGGCTTGCGCGAAGCCGTCCGCGACACGGTCTCGCAGGGTCTCGCGCTCTATGCGCGCGAGGAGGCCGAAAACCTGCGCAACGAGATCTTGCGCAATGCGCCGCTGGCCCGAATCGAGCCGCGCCAGGTCGAAGAGATGCGCGCGCTGATCCGCAAGATCGCGCGCCGCCTGCGCGAGCGTTACTCCAAGCCGCGCAAGCGCCAGCGCCGCGGACATCTCGACGTCCGCCGCACGCTGCGCCGCAACGCCGCCTGGGGCGGCGTGCCGTTCCTCACGGCCTGGAAGCGCAAGCACCGCGACCGACCGAAGATCGTCGCGCTGTGCGACGTCTCGGGCTCGGTTGCCCGCGTCTCCGACTTCTTCCTGCTGCTGATCCACTCGCTGCACGAGGTGGTCGACGACGTCCGCTCCTTCGCGTTCTCCTCGCATCTGATCGAGGTCAGCAACATCCTGGAATCGAACTCGCCGGAAGTTGCGATGGCCGAGATCATGTCCAAGGTCGGCTTCGGCTCATCCGACTACGGCTCCTCCCTCGACGACTTCGAGCATGAGTTCATGAGCACGCTGACGCCGCAGACCACGGTCATCGTGCTGGGCGACGCCCGCAGCAACAATCTCGATCCGCGCGCCGACATCTTGCGGCGCATCTCCGAGCGCTCGAAGCGGCTGGTCTGGCTCAATCCGGAGGGCCGCATGGTCTGGGGTTTTGGCGACTCCGAGATGCCGCGCTACGCGACATTTTGCAGCGTGGTGCGACAATGCGCCACCGCACAACAACTCGAGCGCGCCGTATCAGATATCGTGGCAAGCTATCAGTAAACCCCTGAAGGTCCGCTAGCTGGCGATTGCGTGCAAATCGCCGTGAGCCAGATTGCACTCGCGAAAGTGATAGGCGATCTCGTCGAGCGCGCGCTGCTCCCACTCCTTCGCCTGCGCAAGCCAGAAACCCCGGCGATTGAAATCCAGCGCCGCCCGTTCCCGGCAAAGGGATTCCTGACTGCGAATTTCCACCAGCCTGTTCACGCACTCCCCTCCTGCCGCGTGAAGTCATTCCCCGCGAGTCAACGTAACAGAGTCTTGAACGGCTTGTCTCATTTTCCTGTGCACATCGCAGCGCGGAATGGGGCAACCCTTCTTCCCGTGCACTGCGGCAATTCGCAACGCACCATCAACTCCGGATCATCAAGAGGTGATCGAATATCGGGACGATATCCGCATGCGCGCGATCTTAACTATTGTGGCGCCAATGATCTGCGGCAATTTGTGAAGAGATGTTCTAAACAACTAATCGAATTCCCGACTCATTGTCGTCGCATGGTTTTCATGCTGCGCCGCTAATCGGTGCACGAACGGCCAGATATTTCGAGGCAACATGAACGACGATTTCGACTTCGATCTTTCGCCGCACCAGTGGGAAATCTTGAAAGCATTGCGCTGTCCGGCTTCGCAGTATCGTCTTTCGAAGGCCCATGCGGTCGGAGACCTCGTCAAACTCGGCCTTGTCACCATCAGGGACGGCGTCCCCAACATGACTTCATCCGGCCGCAAGGTGCTGGTGCGCGGATCGTGCCGGCTGCTGGATCTGGCGGCGTAGCCCTGCCTTCAGAATATCTGCGCGATCACGATCGCGTAGGTGATGAACACGACACCCAGCCCCCAGACCATTGCCGGAATCTGCGCGCGGCGCCCCATGGTCACCTCCAGCGCGATGTAGCTCAGCGTCCCCAGCGCCATGCCGTTGATGAGATTGTTGGTCAGCACGGTGACCAGCAGGGTGAGCACAATCGGCACCGCATTGACGAGATCGGTCATGTCGATGCGCGCGAGACCCTGCATCATCAAGACGCCGACGAGCACCAGCGCGGGCGCGGTGGCTTGCGGCGGGATGATGACGAAGATCGGCCAGAAGAACAGCGCGAGGAAGAAGAGCGCCGCGACGGTCACTGAAGTAAGGCCGGTGCGGCCGCCAGCCTGCACGCCGGTGATGGACTCGATATAGGCCGTGACGACGGAGGTGCCGAGCAGCGGGCCGACGATGGAGGCCGTCGCGTCGGTCGCAAACGCCGCGGTAGCATTCGGAATCGAACCATCCGCCTTGCGCAGATTGGCGGCGCCCGTGACGCCGATCAGCGTGCCCAGCGTCGAGAAGAATTCGGCGCACAGGAAGTAGAACAGCAGCGGCAGCGCGACGACGAAATGGCTGAAGAGATAGCCGACGTCGAGCGCCATGAAGGTGCTGGTCGGCCAGCGCGGCCACGACATGATGGCTGATGGCACCGACGTCACCATCTTCCCGTTCGCACCGGGAACGAAGAAGCCGATCAGGGTCAGCACCGCGATCGAGAGGATCAATGCGGCCGGCACCCGGCGCGCCACCAGCACCGGCGTCAACAGGAGACCGAACAGCGTCAGCAGCACCGGCGGGCTGCGCAGTGATCCCATCGCGATGTAGGTCGAGGGGTTCTGCACCACGAAGCCGGCGCCGCGCAGCGCGATAAAGACGATGAGCGTGCCGACGGCAGCCTGGATGCCGATCTTCAGCGCTTCCGGAACGTCCTTCGCAACCTTCTCGCGCAGCTTCGACAGGCTGAGGATCAAAAACAGCACGCCGGTGAAAGCGACCATGGCGAGCGCACCCTGCCAGGGCATGCCCATCTGCTTGACGATGACATAGGTGAAGATGACGTTCGAGCCCATCGCCGGCGCAACGGCGAGCGGCAGGTTGGCCCACAGGCCCATCATCACCGAGCCGAAGATCGCGGCAAGTGCCGTGGCGCTGACGAGATCGGCGCGATCCATTCCCGCATTGGACATGATCGCCGGATTCACCGCGATGATATAGGCCATCGCCGCGAAGGTGGTCGCGCCGGCCATCACCTCGCGCCCGACGCTGGTGCCGCGCTCGGTGAGGCCAAAGATGCGATCGAGCGGGCCTGCGCCGGCGCGCGGCGCCGGCTCTGCGGAAGCAGCTTGCGGCGGCGTCATCTCGTTCATCCCAGTCACTCCCCTACCAGACCACCGGGTGCGCTTCACCGGTTTGTACATTGATGAACCCGAGCGGCGCCTGCTCGCACGGCGCCACCAGCACCCAGCTCCAGGGCGCGCAGGTCAGCGTTGCGAACATCAGCCTTTCGGGGAATCCCGGATACCAGCGCGGCCGGAAGGTCGGCTCATACATCCAGTCGACCTTGCGGCCCTCGGCGTAGAGCGCCTGCATCTCGGCATCGAGCGCCTGCGCCGAGCGACAGCTCATCAGCCCGCCGACCTCGAAGCGTACGGTCGCAACGAGCTCACCCTCGCGCACCAGCGCCCATCCGCCCTGAAGCTCGATCAGCGCGTTCACCGCCTTGGCCATCGCCGCGTCGGACGAGCCGACCACCCAGATATTGTGCTTGTCATGCGCGACCGAGCAGGCCAGCGCCGTCTCCGGCGTCCGCGGTCCGCAGCCGCGCCAGAACATCTTTGCAACCCGTCCATCGCCGGAGAAGCGGTCGACGATGGCGAACTTGGTAATGGCCTCACTCTCATCGCGCTGCACGGCGCCGTCACGCACCGGCAATTCGAGCGTGTAGAACTCGGGATGCCAATGGAAGGGACGGATCACGGCCGCCTTCATCGTGGTACGGCCGGGCTCGGCCGACAGCGCGAAATCCTCGGGCTTGACGGTGCGCTTGATATTGACCGTCTTGGTCGCCCATTCCGGCCATTCGATCCTGGGGACCTCGCCGAGGTAGCGCTTGCCGTCGGAGACCTGCACGCCATCGGCCCACACCTCGGCAATGCTGAGCTTGGATACGTCCGAGAGCAGCACGACATCGCCAAAGCGGCCCGGGGCGAGGCTGCCGACGAACGGCGTGAGGCGCATGTGCCGCGCCGGGTTGATGGTGAGACACTGGAACGCGATTTCCGGCGCGAGGCCGGCTTCGATCGCGACGCGCGCATTGTGATCGCTTGCGCCAAGCTCGAGCGTGTGGCTGGCGCTGCGGTCGTCGGTGGTGAACGCGATCTGCGACCAGTCCTGCAAGCCCCTGGCGAGGAGCCATTTGACGATCTCGTCCATCGCGTAAACGCGCAGCTCGACGAACAGGCCGCGGGTGAGCTTGTCCCAGGTCTCTTCCGGCGTCTGCACCTCGTGGTCGGAGGCGAGCCCCGCTGCGGCAAAAGCGTTGATGGAGGGCAGATCCCGCAAGCCCGACGCGTGGCCTTCGACGACGCCGCGCGCCGCGAACGTCGCCTCGATCATGCCCCAGAGCCGCTTGTAGGAGGGATTGTCGGGATTCCAGACCGCGGGCCAGTCCATGACTTCGTCGAGCCCGGTGACCATCAGGCTCTCGCCCATGAAGCGCACTTGCTCGTCGCGGCCATACCAGCCGCCGCCCCATTCGTAAGCCGTCGGCGGGACGGCCGAGCCAGGCTGCGGAAAGATCTTGAGCGGCGAGCCGCCGCGGCGTGCCTCGAACCAGAATTCGAGATTGCGTGCACCGTTGACATTGGAGAATTCGTGGCTCGCCTCGCAGGTCCAGGTATTGCCATGCGGCAGCACCAGCGCCGCCTCCCATTCCGGCGTCAGATGCGAACTTTCGATGTGCTTGTGCACCTCGCCGAAGCCGGGCACGGCGGCAAGATCCGGCCGATGCACGCGTTCGCGGACCTCGCCCGGGTAGCCCCCGGCGGGCCCGACCCACGCGATGCGCCGTCCCCTAAAGACGATCTCCTGATCCTCGCTCCAGGTGCGGCTGTGGACGTCGAGCAACCTGGCGACCCGCAAGGATCGATCGGCGGGGCGACGGCCGAGCGCCGTCAGGACGAGGTCCTGGCGAATGCGAACCTCGTCGGGCGCGTTGATCAGGAGATCGTCGGGTATCGCATTCATGCATTGCCCTCACTCTACGCCGGCTCTTTCGCAGCCGTGGCTCGCTTTCGCGATGATTTGCCGGCCTTGCCGGTGCGCGCCGCAGCAGCAGCATCGCGCTGACGGACATCTTTCAAGAGGGTCGTGAGCGCCCACTCGATCGCGTCGGCAACATCCGTGCTGGACATGCCAAAGTCCTCGCGCATCGCATTCCAGGCCAGCACGTTGTTGAGATAGGACGCGAGCGCCTCCGCCTGCCGGACCTCCTTCGCAGGAAGATGCAGCACCAGCGGCGCCATCGCCTTGCGATGCTGCTCGATCAGGTGCCGCCGGAAGCCGGCGCGCACCCTTCGGCCGGCCCGCGTCATCGCAATAGCGCGCGCCAGATGCGGATGGCGGTCGAACCGCTTGCACAGCTTGCGGAAGATATCCGGTAGCTCGTCGGGCGATGTGAAGGGAATGTAGCTGAAGACGTTGTTCTCGATCCACTCGCCGGCCGCCGCGAACAGCTCCGCGCGGGTCTTGAAGTGGCGATAGATGGTCCGCTCGGCAACCTTGGCGCGCTTGGCCACCGCAGCCATCGAGATGTCGTCGGCCGCCTCGTCCTCCAGCGTCTCGACAAAGGCCGCCACGATGCGTTGCCGCGTCATCTCGGCGTACTCGTCGCGGAGGCTCGACCCGTGTCGCTTTGCTGTATTCATGTCATAAGTCTGACATCGGGCGATTTCAGCGGTCAAGCCGAGATTTGAGGCACCCCGCGCTGCAACGATGGGCGAAGGTGTACTCCTCCAGGCCCGAGCTACGCTCCGGCGTCTCCAGCGGCAATGACTTCGCCGTTGCACGGGGGGGGCCGGCATGAGGCCGGTGCTCAATGCATCAACATCGTCATTGCGAGCACAGCGAAGCAATCCAGAATCCCTCCGCGGAGACACTCTGGATTGCTTCGCTGCGCTCGCAATGACGGCGCAAGGTGTGACGTCGCGACTGATCAGCGTGCGTCTGCGCACCCAGTCAACCCGTTTTGAAGAGAACGCAAACCGGGCTGCCGACATGGACAACCTGGGCCGTCGCAACGAGGCGGCCGCTGGCGGCATCGCGCTTGAAGAGATTGACCGTGTCGGTGTCCTCATTCGCCGCGAACAGGAAGTCGTCCGATGACGCCAGCGCGAAGAAGCGCGGCGTCTTGCCGCCGCTCGGCATCCAGCCGACGGACGAAAGGCGGCCGGTCGCCTGATCGATTGCAAAGGTCGCGATGCTGTTCTCGCCACGGTTGGAGGCGTAGACAAAGCGCCCATCGGCCGATACGGCGATCTCGGCCGCGCGGCTGTTGCCCGTATACGCGTCAGGCACCGCGGAGACGATCTGGAATGGAGCAAGCGCACCGGTCGCGGGATCGAAATGATAGGCCGCGACGGTCGAGTCGAGCTCGTTGACGACGTAGGCGAGCCGCCCTTGTGGGTGAAACGCCACGTGGCGCGGCCCCGCTCCTTCCCGCGCCTGCACCGGGTTGCCGGCGAGCACGAGCTTTCCCTTCTCAGCATCGATCTTGTAGGTGAAAACGAGATCGAGGCCCTTGTCCGGTACCACAATGAACGCTCCTGATGGATCGAACTCGACCTGATGCGGCTTGGCGAAGGGCTGCTCGACGCGATGCGGGCCGATCTTGCCCTCCACCTTGACGAGATCGATCACGGCACCGAGCGAACCGTTGTCCTGCCGTGGCAGCAGCGCCAACGTGGACGTGATGTGGTTGGCGACCACCACGAAGCGGTTGGTGGGATCTATCGCGAGATGGACGGGGTTCTTTCCTTCCGTGCCCTGCCGGTTGATCACGGCGAGCTTGCCGCTCACTGGGTCGATCGCCATAGCCGTGATATCGCTGAGATCGCCATGCACCGTGTAGAGGAAGCGTCGCGTGCGATCGAAGGTGAGAAACGACGGATTGACGAGATCGCCGAGGAGCTGGACGTGGCGCCAGGCGCCGGTCGCATTGTCCATCGCATAGACGTTGAGCCCATCGCCACGGGCGTTGCGCTCCTTCGTCGTGCGCGCGCCGACATAGACGAATGAGTGAGAGCCTTCGAGCATGTTGTCCTCCGGATGGGACGTCTGTGTCTGAGATAACGCGGATGCGCCAGGCCATGCAGCGTTCACCGCGCCGGCGGCGACGAGGCCCGCGAACATGCGCCGCGACAGAGGTGCGCCGTCAGCGCGGAGCGACGACGTAGGGCGCGCAATAGAATTCTTAGGTGTCACGGCCCCTCCCCATATTGCTTTTTATTTTTTAAAACACAATTCTAGGCAAGACGCAAGAACCGGCGGGCCGCCACGCTTGTACAGTCCGCGCCGGTAAGCGACATCTCTTCAGGAGAGGACCAACCCGAGTCGCCCCATGCCCCGCCCCAATCTCGCGACCCAGATGACTGCGCGGATCCTCGACTACATCCGCGCCAACGGCTTGCGGGCCGATCAGCATCTGCCGAGCCAGATGCTGGCGGATGCGCTGCGGGTCTCGCGCGCGCCGATCAATGCGGCGCTGCAAATCCTCGAAGACATGAAGGTCGTCCGCTCCGAGCCCAATCGCGGCTTCTTCCTGGTCAAGAGCGCCACTGAGCTCGCCGATCTGCCGGATGCGGAGGACGCCGAACCGGAGCGCGAGGACGAGTGGTACTTCGCCATCGCCGAGGACCGGCTGGCCGGAAACCTCCCGGACAAGGTCAGCGAGAACGAGCTGATGCGCCGCTACGGCCTCTCCCGCACACGCCTCCTGAAGATCCTCACCAATATAGCCGATGAAGGCTGGATCGAGCGCCTGCCCGGCAATGGCTGGGCGTTCGGCCCGCTCCTGACCTCGCGCGAGAGCTATCAACAGGGCTATCAGCTGCGCGTCGCGCTGGAGCCACAGGCCTTGCTGCTGCCGAGCTTCGAGATCGATCGCGCGGCGTTTGCGGCCGCGCGCGAGCAGCAGCAATGGCTACTCGACGGCGGTTACAAGCGCGCCTCGCGCTCGGAGATATTTGCCGCCAATGCCGAGTTCCACGAAATGCTGGTCGGCTGTGCGCGCAACCCGTTCTTCCTCGATGCGGTGAAGCGCGTGAACCGGCTGCGGCGGCTGGTCGAGTACCGCATCACGGTGGACCGCAGCCGTCTCCCCATCCAGTGCCGCGAGCACATCAACATCCTGACATTGCTGGAAAAAGGCCTGCGCCAGGAGGCGTCAGACTTCCTTCGCGTCCACATCGAGGGCGCTGGCCTGATCAAGGTCCCAAAGGTCTGACTTCAACCATATTGCACTTTATTATATAAAATGCATATATGCCCGCAAGGCGCCCGCCTGCGGGGAAGGTTGTGGCGTTGCCGACAAGCCCCGACGAAACGCAGCAAGGGAACGCCGTCAATGTCCGCCACCGCAGCGACCATCGAGCAATCCACCATGCGCAAGGTGTCCTGGCGCATCGTGCCATATTGCTTCAGCCTCTACGTCATCTCCTATCTCGACCGCGCCAATATCGGCTATGCGGCGCTTCAGATGAACAAGGAGCTCGCGCTGTCGAGCGAGGCCTTTGGCTTTGCCGCCGGCATCTTCTTCATCGGTTATTTCCTGTTCGAGGTGCCGAGCAACATCGCGCTGAACAAATATGGCGCACGTATCTGGATCTCGCGCATCCTGATCAGCTGGGGCATCGTCGCGACCGCGAGCGCCTTCGTGCAGAGCGCGACGCAGCTCTATATCCTGCGCTTCCTGCTCGGCGTCGCCGAAGCCGGCTTCTTTCCCGGCATCATCATCTATCTGACCTACTGGTTCCGCGCCAAGGAACAGGCGACCACGGTCGCGCTGTTCACCGCGGCCATTCCTGTGTCCTATCTGATCGGCGCGCCCCTAAGCACCTGGATCATGGACCACGTCGGAGGCTTTGGCCTCAGCGGCTGGCGCTGGATGCTGTTGCTCGAAGGCGGCCCCGCCATCGTCGCCGGAATCGTCAACTACTTCATCATGACCGATCGCCCCGAGCAGGCCAAATGGCTCACGCCGCGGGAGCGCGACTGGCTTACCGAGGAGCTGCGCAAGGACCAAACCGGCCGCCGTAACATTCAGCATCTCGGCATCGTCGCCGCGATCACCAACCCAAAAGTACTGTTCCTGTCGGTGATCTATTTCATCTACCAGGTCGGCAATCTCGGCATCGGTCTCTGGATGCCGCAGATCATCAAAGGCCTCTCGTCCTCGCTGACGAATTTCGAGATCGGCCTCGCCGCCATGCTGCCTTATGCCTTTGCGACGATCGTGATGGTGCTGTGGTCGCGCAATTCCGACCGCACCGGGGAGCGGCAGAGGCATTCCGCGATTCCGCTGTTGTGGGGCGCGGTCGCGCTTGCGCTCACCGGGCTCGCGGTACAGCCCGCCGTCGCCATGACACTGATCTCGCTGTCGCTTGCCGGCATTTACGCCTTCAAGTCGCCGTTCTGGTCGCTGCCGGGGCTGTTCCTGACGCGCTCGACCGCAGCCGTGTCGATCGCGGCGATCAACTCCATCGGCAATCTCGGTGGCTTCGCCGGCCCCTACGCCATCGGCGCAATCAAGGACGCCACCGGCAGCACCTATGGCGGGCTCCTGTTCCTCAGCGGATTATTGTTTGTGTCCTTCCTGATGACCTGGTTCGCCCGAATGGAGGACGCGGACGAAGCGCAGACGCAGGCTGCCGAGCAACACGCCTGATCGGATAGGCAGGATCGAGAGATGACTGGTTCCGGAACGCTCCGCTGCGGGTCGCAGACTTATCACATCGCCGACATCGCCGCCGTGGCAGGTGAGGACCTCCTTCGCCTGCCGGTGATCCTGCGCATCCTGCTCGAGAATGTGCTGCGCATCGGCGGTGCGGAGCGGGACGCATCGGTTGCCGCGATCCTCGGCTGGCTCGCCGATGGACGCAGCGAAAGCGAGATCGCCTTCCAGCCCTCGCGCGTGCTCATGCACGACACGACCTGTGGTCCGGCGCTGGTCGACATTGCGGGTCTGCGCGCCTCGCTCACGGAAGCTGGCGGCGATCCGACTCGGCTCAATCCGGTCCTACCGGTCGACGTCTCGACCGATCACTCACTCGGCGTCGACGTGTTTGCACGGCCGGATGCGATGGCGCGGAACATGGCGCAAGAGCTCACGCGCAACGGCGAACGCTATCGTTTCATGAAATGGGCCAGCCAAGCGCTCGAGGGCGTGCGCGTGCATCCGCCTGGCACCGGCATCATGCACACGCTGAACCTGGAGCGGCTCGCAAGCGTCGTGACGACGCTGCACCGCGACGGCGAAACGTGGGCCGTACCCGACACGCTGATCGGCACCGACAGCCACACACCCATGATCAACGGGATCGGCGTGCTGGCCTGGGGTGTCGGCGGACTCGAAGCCGAAAGCGTGATGTTCGGCATGCCCGTCGCGATGCGCGTGCCCGATGTCGTCGGTGTACGCCTGACCGGGCGGCTGCGTGAAGGCGTACTCGCGACCGACCTTGCCCTGACCGTCACGGAGCGCCTTCGGCAGATCGATCTTGCGGACCGCTTTGTGGAATTCTTTGGGCCAGGTGTCTCGGCGCTCTCGGCCGGCGATCGGGCCGTTGTCGCCAACATGACGCCGGAGTTCGGCGCCAATTCCGGCTACTTCCCGATCGACAGCCGGACGCTCGACTATCTCGAGCAGACCGGCCGATCACGCGAGCAGGTCGCGCTGGTCGAAGCCTATGTTCGGCGCCAAAAACTCTGGTTCGATCCCGAAGCCGCGCCGCGCTACACGGAGACGATCAGCATCGATCTCGACGAGGTCGAGGTCAGCCTCGCCGGCCCTCGCCGGCCGCAAGACCGTATCGCTGCCAGCAAGACCGCCGAGACGCTCTCGCTTGGACGTTCCGCTGCAACGACTGACGTGGAGCGCGCCGATCCGCCGGTCAATGGTGCGATCGCGATCGCCGCGATCACGAGCTGCACCAACACCTCGGACCCAAGGCTCCTGATCGCCGCAGGCCTGCTCGCGCGCAAGGCGCGGCGGCTCGGGCTCATGCCGCCCGCCTGGGTGAAGACCTCGCTCGCGCCGGGCTCGCCGACCGCGGAGCGCTATTTGCGACGCTCAGGCCTGCTCGACGATCTCGAGACGCTCGGCTTCGGCATCGTCGGCTATGGCTGTACGACCTGCATCGGCAACTCTGGGCCGCTGGCACCGTGCATGGCCAGCGCGATGGCCGAAAAGCAAATGGCGCCGGTCGCCGTGCTGTCGGGCAACCGCAATTTCCCCGGCCGCGTGCATTCGCAGATCGAGCTTGGATTTCTTGCTTCGCCGCCGCTCGTCGTGGCCTTCGCACTCGCCGGCGATGTCGCACGCGACATTTTGCGCGATCCGATCGCGCGCAGTTCTGCCGGCACCGAGGTGCGCCTGGCTGACATCTGGCCGACTGGTCGCGAGATCGATGCGGCCTTGGCACTCGCACGCGACGCACGCGACTACGCTGGTGCCTATGACGCCGCGGAAGCCAGCGCCGATTGGGCTGCGTTCTCGGCGCCCGCCACAGCGCTATTCCCGTGGGATGACGCCTCCACCTATATCCGCCGCCCGCCTTTCGCGGATTTTGGCCATGGCACGCGCCTTGGACATTACTCGGCAACGCCACTCCTGGTGCTCGGCGACGACATCACGACTGACCACATCTCGCCAGCAGGCGCGATCGCGGCGAACGGCGAAGCGGCGCGTTATCTCGTCGCGCGCGGCGAGGACCCGCATGATCTCAACGTATTTGCGTCACGCCGCGGAAACTGGGAGGTGATGCTGCGCGGACTGTTCACCAACAAGAGCGTGCGGAATCTGCTCGGTTCTGATCTGCCGCCCGGACAGACGATTCTCGCAGGCTCCGGTGAACGGCTATCGCTCCGGCTTGCCGCCGAGCACTATGAGAAGCAACAGCGCGCGATCGTCATCGTGGCTGGCGAGCGCTACGGCATGGGCTCGTCGCGCGACTGGGCTGCGAAGGGCGTTGCGCTGCTCGGCGCGCGTGCGGTGTTGGCGTTGAGCTTCGAGCGCATTCACCGCTCCAACCTGATCGGCATGGGCATTCTGCCGCTCCGCCTGCCGCCCGATCGCCGGCCGCAAACGCTGGACATAAGGCCGGATGATCGCCTGGAGATCGACGCACACATCGGCGCGCTCAAGCCGCGAGCAACAATCAAAGTTCGCCTCCTGCGCGACGGCGCCGAGATCGTCCGCTTCGATGCCATCGCTGCGGTGGAAACCAATCTGGAATGTGAGACCCTACGTGTCGGCGGGCTGCTGCCGCTCATTCTGCGACGCCACTCGTCTAGGCCCATCGAACAGGCTAGCGAAGCATCCCTCGAAGGGACCGCAATTTTGTCGGTTTGAAGCGAGGCGCTGGGGGAAAGTCGAGAAAAACGAGCGGATTCCCGGCCAGATCGCGACAAACTGGCACGGTTGTTGCTCCTTTTTGGCGTCCAAGACGCGTCAAACCGGGGGAGTTCACCATGTCGACCATCACCGCGGCGCCGGCCGCCGAGCCGAAGCCGCTCTATACCTCGCTGTTCGTCCAGGTCCTGGCGGCGCTGGTGCTCGGCATCATCCTGGGCGTGACCGTCCCGGACTTCGCCATCAGCCTCAAGATCCTGAGCGACGCCTTCCTCAAACTGATCTCGATGATCGTGGCGCCAATCGTGTTCTGCGTGGTCGTGCATGGCATTGCCGGCGCCGGCGATCTCAAGAAGGTTGGCCGGGTGGGCATCAAGGCGCTGGTCTATTTCGAAACCATGACGACGGTCGCGCTCGTGGTCGGCCTCATCCTCGCCTACATCTTCGGCCCCGGCCACGGCATGAACATCGATCCGTCGACGCTCGATGCCAAGGCGCTCAACACCTACGCCGACAACGCCCACAAGCTGCAAGGCGCGGGCATTGGTGCCTTCCTGCTCAACGTCATCCCGTCGACCTCGTTCGATGCGCTGTCGCGCAACGACGTGCTCCAGGTGCTGTTCTTCGCCGTGCTGTTCGGCGTCGGCCTCGCGCTCGTCGGCGGCGAGAAGGGCAAGCTCGTCACCACCATTGTTGACGCGGCCTCCACCGTGCTGTTCCGCGTCATGGGGCTGATCGTGCGGGTCGCCCCGCTCGGCGTGCTCGGCGCAGTCTCCTACACCGTCGGCAAATACGGCGTCGGCTCGCTGAAGCAGCTCGTCTCGCTGGTGATGCTGTTCTACGTCTCGGTCGGCATCTTCGTGCTCGGCGTGCTCGGCGGCGTAATGGCCCTCGCCGGGATCAACATCCTCAAATTCCTCGCTTACCTGCGCGAGGAGCTGACCATCGTGCTTGCGACCGCCTCCTCCGACGCGGTGCTGCCGCAGATCATGAAGAAGCTGGAGCGCATGGGGGTGAAGGATTCCGTGGTCGGCCTCGTGATCCCGACCGGCTATTCCTTCAACCTCGATGCGTTCTCGATCTACCTGACGCTTGCGGTGGTCTTCATCGCGCAGGCAACCAACACGCCGCTGTCCTTCGGCGATCTCCTCCTGGTGCTCGGCGTGTCTCTGATCACGTCAAAAGGCGCCCACGGCGTGCCGGGCTCGGCGATCGTGATCCTTGCGGCGACGCTGAACGCGGTGCCGAGCATTCCCGCGATCGGCCTCGTGCTGGTGCTCTCGGTCGACTGGTTCATCGGCATGGCCCGCGCGCTCGGCAACCTGGTCGGCAACTGCGTCGCCACCGTCGTGGTCGCAGCCTGGGAAGGCGATCTCGACCGCGCCAAGGCCGCGCAGGTGCTGGACGGCGGCGAGATGGTGGACGTGACGGAGGGATAGCTGTCCGCGGATCAGTCGTTCCAATGGAGGAGCGGCGTTCCATACGCCCTCCTCCAGACCGACAGGAACCGCGGAAACCAGGAGTGAGCAACGGCACCCTTATAGGCCCAGGTGCGATACTTCAGACCCTGCTCCGAGATCAGTTCCTGATATCCGCCGTGGACCTCGGTCGCGGTGCGGATGTCCTTCAGAATTCCCTGGGCGCAGGAGCGGTAGGTGTCGCGACCTGAGAATTCATCATAGTCCAGCATGCGATCCGCGAACTCGACGTTGAACGTCGGCCATGAGGAACGTCCCTGGTAGGCAGGAGCAGCGATCTTGTGGATCATCTTGTTCCGCGGATTATCCGCGGACACCAGGAAGTGAAAGGTACTGGGTATGCGAAAGCGCGGTTCGGCGATGATTAGATTCGTCGTGGCCGCAAACAGCGCGCGCTCGCTTGCATCGCTCAGATCCCAGAAGCCGCGATGCACGCTGACGAAATCCAGCGCAACCGAGGACACCGGAGTGCCTGCCGGGCCGTCCAGGGAATGTCTAACATGGCCGTCCTTGCCGAACAGCCGGAGCAGATCCTTCTTGTACTGTGCGAGGTCGCGCCCGAGCAGCTGCTTCAGCTCGTTCTGATCGACGATCCCGAGCTGCACGCTCCAAACGAAGGTCGTGTAGACACAGGCGTTGGTGACAAACCGCTTGCGCTCGGCGCGGGTGTCCGTCGCTGCTGAGCGAGAGGCGTTTGCGTCGCAAAGCAAATATTCGGTGCCGTCATCGTCGAACGGCTCGAGCCCGCTTGCGAGCTGCAGGATCGCACGCTTCAGGTTAACACCGTATTCGGCCAGCAACAGGTGGCCGGCATGCGCGCATTGTGACATTGCCAGGTAGGACGACGCCCGCTCCTCGGCAGAGATCATCTGCCGGAGACCGGCCAGAATGCCGAGCAGCGTATCGGAGGGCCGAGAGAAATAGTTCACCCCGAGATAGCGACCGCGCCCTGCCGGGACGATGGTCGTCGTGACGACGTCGGCGCGAACCGCCTCGAGCAACAGGCGAACGCTCTTTTCGAGCAGACGCGCACGCCGCACCGCGTCCCGCGAATCCATGATGGTCTCAGGATCAAGAACGTCCGGATAGAACCAGGCGAAGTCGCGCGGGTAATAGGCGGATGCGTGCGGCGCCCCCGTGACGAGGAATGCCTCGGTCACCGAAAAAGCGCTGTCCATCGAGTGCCGGTAAAGGTCCTCGATGAGCGTCAACGAATGATGCGACTTCCTCAGGAATCGATCGCCGAGAAAATTGACCGCCTGGATGACATTGGCGACGAAGGTCGCAGCCATGCCCTGGTAAAATCGGTTCGCATGGTGAGATGGAAATGGAATGTCGCTGTTCATGTGCACGTCGGCCAATGTCTCGTGATCCCGGTGATGGCCACCATCTTAAACACGTCTGATTCGTATCTCTACCTGATGACTTGCGGGATCGATGACCTGCGGCCATCGTCAAGCCGTGCCGGCACGGCCCTCGCGCGGCCTGAAATTCTCGATCACCCGGAGCAGCACGCGGGCGCCCGCGTCGGCATCCGCGAGCTCGACATGCTCGTCGGGGTGATGGCTGATGCCACCGCGGCAACGGACGAAGATCATACCGACATCGGCGATGTCGATCATGGCCATGCCGTCATGGCCCGCGCCGCTCGGGAGCTCGAATACGGCAAATCCTTCCGCGGCGATCGCCTGCGCGATCTGGTCCTTCAGCCAGGGCGCGCAGGGCGCGGTGCGGTTCTCGTGGGTGACGTCGAGCTGGAGCGACAACTGCCGGCGCCTGGCAATCGCCTCGATCTGGCGGACGACGTCGGCGACCGCGCGCTTGCGGTGCATGTCGGTCGGTGCACGCATATCGATGGTGAACGACACTTCGCCGGGAATGACGTTGGTCGCGCCGGGCTTTGCGTGGATGTAGCCGACGGTACCGACGAGGCCGCCTTCATCGGTGCGGCAGAACTGCTCGATCGCGGCGATGCATTCGGCCGCCCCGGTCAGCGCGTCGCGACGCAGCGCCATCGGCACGGTGCCGGCGTGGCCGGCCATCCCGGTCAGCCGCGCTGCGAGCCGCGTCGCACCGGCGATCGCGGTGACCACGCCGACCGGGAGACCTTGCGCTTCCAGCACCGGTCCCTGCTCGATGTGCAGCTCGAGATAGGCCAGTAGCTCCCGCCGCGTCCGCGCTGCCGCGCCGATGTGGTCGGGGTCGAGGCCGAACTGCACGAGAGCATCGCGCATCGAGACGCCGTCGCGGTCGCGCGTGTTCAACACGCTCTCGTCGAACGTGCCGGCGACCGCGCGGCTGCCAAGCAGCGTGGACGCAAAGCGCACGCCCTCCTCGTCAGCGAAGCCGATGACCTCGATCGCGAACGGCAGGCGTTTGCCGCGCCTGTTCAGCTCGGCGACGCAGGCAATCGCCGTGATCACACCTAGCGGACCGTCCCATTTGCCGGCATCGCGCACGGTGTCGTAATGCGAGCCCAACATCAGGCACGGCAGCCCCGGCCGCTCGCCCTCGTAGCGGCCGCAGACGTTGCCTATCGCATCGAGATGGGCGCTCATGCCGGCCTCGCGCATCCAGGCGAGAATGAGATCGGCAGCGGTGCGCAGCTCCTTGCTCAGATAGATCCGGGTGAGCTTGTCCGCATCTTCCGAGATGGAGCCGAGCTCGTTGATGCGTCGTACGATCTCGTCGCCGAGCGAGCCATTTTGAACGGCGATACCAGGAGCCATCTCGCTCAAACTTTCCATCCTGCAGGCCGCAACCGCTCAAGCGAGGCCCGATGACCATCGATACAAGTTCGGTGCCAGCGCACGCCTCACGCGCAGGTCCGACTCGCGGACTGGTTAGCATGAATGCCGGGCCGGCAGGCCACCCGGCACATCGGACAACCGCTGAGAGCCCGGTTAACGTTGCTTAACTGCCTTGCATACAATGTCGCGATACTGCCTATAATTTAATCTGAACGCCATCTGCCCAAGATTCAACCTCAAGACATACCCGTTATTTTACAACGAGTTAATTGCGCATGCTCGCCCGATAACCTCTGGCACGAAGCTTGCGACATCCTGTTCTGGCTGCCCCAGACCGGCGGTGGCCAGGAGAGAGGGGCGGTCCACCCGCCAAGGGAGAATCCAATGGATTTTGGCAGGATTTCACGACGGCATTTGTTGCAGGGTAGCGCGGCGCTCTCCTTGGGAGCCGCGGTCGGTGTCCGCCCGGCTTTCGCGGCCGAGACGACGATCGGCTTCATCTATGTCGGCTCGCGCGACGACTATGGCTACAACCAGGCGCACGCGCAGGGCGCCGCGGCGCTGAAGAAGATTCCGGGCCTCAAGGTGGTCGAGGAAGAGAAGGTGCCGGAGACCGATGCGGTCGAGAAGACCATCGAGTCCATGATCAATCTCGACGGCGCCACCCTGCTCTTCCCGACTTCGTTCGGCTACTACAATCCGCACACGACCAAGATGGCGACCAAGTACCCGAAGCTGCGCTTCGAGCACTGCGGCGGCCTGTGGACCGACAAGGATCCGAAGAACGCCGGCAGCTATTTCGGCTATATCGACGAAGCCCAGTACATCTCCGGCATCGTCGCGGGCCACACGAGCAAGAGCGGCAAGCTCGGCTTCGTCGCCGCAAAACCGATTCCGCAGGTTCTCCGCAACATCAACGCCTTCACGCTCGGCGCACGGCTCGCCAATCCGAAGGCAACCACGCAGGTGATCTTCACCGGCGACTGGTCGATGCCGGTCAAGGAAGCCGAGGCCACCAACAGCCTGATCGACCAGGGCGTCGATGTGCTGACCTGCCATGTCGACGGTCCGAAGACCATGGTCGAGAACGCCGCGCGCCGCGGCGCAATGGTCTGTGGCTATCACTGCAACCAGTCGGCGTTGGCGCCGAAGGCCTATCTCACCGGCGCCGAGTGGAATTGGGAGGCGCTCTATCCCAAATTCGTCAAGATGATAGCAGCTGGCCAGGAGATCCCGAACTTCTACCGCGGCGGCCTCAAGGAGGAGATCGTCAAGGTCTCGTCCTACGGCGAAGCGGTGTCGGCCGAGGCGCGCAAGCATGCCGATGATATCAAGGCGAAGCTCACCGCCGGCAATTACGTCATCTTCAAGGGTCCGATCACGGACAACAAGGGCAAGACGGTGATCGCGGCCGGCACCGAGCGCGGCCAGCAGGATCCTGAGCTCGAGAAGATGGACTATCTCGTCGAAGGCGTGATCGGAGCGACTTCGTGACAACGGAAGCGGCGGATCCCCTCGGTGCGGTCGGGGCCGTCGCCCCGGCTGCCGACGCGGGCTTCCTCCAGCGCCACGGCGCGAGCATCGAGTACATCCTGATCCCGGGCGCGGCGCTGGTCGGCGCGCTCGCGGTGTTCGGCATCTTCGTCGCGCTGTTCGGCAAGAACCCGCTCGACCTCTATTTCTACATGTACCAGGGCGCGTTCGGCACCTGGTTCTCCTGGCAGAACACGTTGACACGTGCCGCGCCCCTCATCCTCACCGCGCTGTGCACGGCGCTGCCGGCGCAGCTCGGCATGGTCATCATCGGCGGCGAAGGTGCACTCCTGATCGGCGCGCTCTCGGCGACCAGCGCGGCGCTGGCATTGCAAGGCGCACCACCGCTCGTGATGCAGATTGCAATGGTCTGCGCCGGCGTAATTGGTGGCGGCCTCTGGATCATGCTGTCCGGCGCGCTGCGGCAATATCGCGGCGTCAACGAGACGATATCGAGCCTCCTTCTCGTCTATATCGCGCTCGCCATCCTCAACCATCTCGTCGAAGGCGTGATGCGCGATCCTGCGAGCCTCAACAAGCCGTCAACGCGCGAGATCGGCGCGGCCAACATGATCGGCAGCATCCCCGGCACCGACGTGCATTGGGGCCTCGTCTTCGGCCTGGTCGCCGCAATCGCCGCCTACATCCTGATCTATCACACCGTGTTCGGCTTCGCCGCGCGGGTTGCCGGCGGCAACATCCGCGCCGCCAAGATCGTCGGACTCGGCGTCAACAAGCTCATCCTCACGATCTGCTTCCTCGCCGGCGGCGCGGCCGGCCTTGCGGGCATGGTCGAGGTCGCAGCCGTGCAGGGCCGCACCAATGCCAATCTCGCCGCCGGCTACGGCTTCACCGGCATCCTGGTCGCCTTCCTCGCGCGGCAAAATCCGCTTGCGATCATTCCGGTCGCGATCCTGCTCGGCGGCATCAGCGCCAGCGGCGGGCTGCTGCAGCGTCGCCTGGGTCTGCCCGACGCCTCCGTGCTGGTGTTGCAAGGCATCATCTTCGTCTTCGTGCTGGCAAGCGATGCGCTCTACGGCCGCATCAGTTTTCTCAAGGGAAAATCCTGAGATGGCAGATGGCTCGATCGGACTCTGGACCGTTCCGCTCGCCGTGTTCGGCGGCGCCATTCGCGTCTCCACGCCGTTTTTGTTCGTGAGCCTGGGCGAATGCATCACCGAGCGTTCCGGACGCATCAATCTCGGACTCGAAGGCACGCTGGTGATGGGCGCGATGAGCGCCTATGGCATCTCCTATCTCTCGGGCTCGCCCTGGCTTGGCGTGCTCGCCGCCGGCGTCACCGGCGCGCTTCTCGGCGCGCTGCACGCCGGCATCTGCTCGTTGCCGCGCGTCAATGACATCGCGGTCGGCATTGCGCTGATGCTATTCGGTACGGGCCTCGCCTTCTATCTCGGCAAGCCACTGATCGAGCCGACCGCGCCGCGGCTGCCGGCGATCGATTTCGGCTGGTGGAGCGACATCCCGCAAGTTCGTGCGGCGCTGCGCATCAACGTCATGTTCCTGATCGGCGTCGCGCTCGCGCCCATCCTCTACTGGGCCTTCCGCACCACGCGGTGGGGCCTGCTCATCCGCACCGTCGGCGAAAGTTCGGATGCGGCGCGCGCGATGGGCCATTCAGTGCTCTTGATCCGCCTGCGCGCCACCATGGTCGGCGGTTTCCTCGCCGGCATCGGTGGCTCCTTTCTGTCGCTGTTCTATCCCGGAAGCTGGAACGAGGGCCTGTCCTCGGGCCAAGGCATCACGGCGGTCGCGCTCGTGATCTTCGCGCGCTGGGATCCGATGCTGTGCCTGTGGGCCTCGCTTGCCTTCGGCGGCGCCGCGGCGCTTGGACCAGCGCTGCAATCGGTCGGCGTCACCTCCGGCTATCACCTCTTCAACGCCGCGCCCTACATCCTGACGCTGGCGATCATGATCATCACCTGCTCGCCAAAACGAACGTTGACCGGCGCGCCGGCAGAACTATCGATCACCCGCTGATAACAGGGACGAAGCCATGCCCGAGCGCCATATCAAGTCCGAGCCCTACGCCTGGCCCTATAACGGCGATCTGCGACCCGAGAACACGGCGCTCGTCATCATCGACATGCAGACCGATTTCTGCGGCGTCGGCGGCTATGTCGACAAGATGGGCTACGATCTCTCGCTGACGCGGGCGCCGATCGAGCCGATCAAGAAGCTGCTCGCGGTGATGCGCAAACAGGGCTTCCACATCATCCATACCCGCGAAGGCCATCGCGCCGACCTCTCTGATCTGCCCGCCAACAAGCGCTGGCGCTCGCGGCAGATTGGCGCCGGCATCGGCGATGCCGGCCCGTGCGGCCGCATTCTCGTGCGCGGCGAGCCCGGCTGGGACATCATCCCCGAGCTCGCGCCGATGCCGGGCGAGCCCATCATCGACAAGCCCGGCAAGGGCTCGTTCTGCGCCACCGATCTCGAATTGATCCTGCGCGTGCGCGGCATCGACAACATCGTGCTGACCGGCATCACCACCGACGTCTGCGTCCACACCACCATGCGCGAGGCCAACGACCGCGGCTTCGAATGCGTATTGCTGCATGACTGCTGCGGCGCGACCGACAAGGGCAATCACGACCACGCACTGAAGATGATCAAGATGCAGGGCGGCGTGTTCGGCGCGGTCGCGACCTCCGACGCCCTGATGGGGGCGATCTCGTGATCATCGGCGAAATACCTCCGCCGAGTGGTGCCTTCGGCGTCGACGCGCTCGCCATGACCATGCGCTTCGGCGACTTCCTGGCGCTGGACAATGTCGATCTGAAGGTGCGTCCCGGCTCGTTTCACGCGCTGCTCGGCGAGAACGGCGCCGGCAAGTCGACGCTCGTCAAATGCATCATGGGCTACTACCACGCCACCGAAGGCGACATTCTGATCGGCGGCCGCCAGCAGGCGATCGGCAATCCCAAGGACGCGCACGCGCTCGGGCTCGGCATGGTCTACCAGCATTTTACCCTGGTGCCGGCGATGACGGTTGCCGAGAATCTCGTGCTCGCGCGCGACGATGTTCCAGCAGTGGTGGATTGGAGCAAAGAGAAGAAGGAGCTCGAAGCATTTCTGGCGCGGATGCCATTCAAGGTGCCGCTCAACGCGAAGGTCTCCGACATCTCCGCCGGCGAGCGGCAGAAATGCGAGATCCTCAAGCAGCTCTATCTGAAGCGGCGCTTCCTGATCCTGGACGAGCCGACCTCGGTGCTGACGCCGGCCGAAGCCGACGAGGTGCTCGGCATGCTCCGTGACATGGTGGTCAAGGGAGAGCTGACGATCCTGATGATCACGCACAAATTCCGCGAGGTCATGGCCTTCGCCGATGAGGTGACGATCCTGCGGCGCGGCAAGCTCGCCGGCCAGGGCAAGGTTGCCGAGCTCACGCCCGACGCCATGGCGCGCACCATGATCGGCGCCGAGCAGTTGACAGTGCAGCCCCCGCGTGCCGGCGAAACAGGCCAGGCGCGGCTGGAGCTGGCAAAGGTCCGCGCGCTCGACGATGCCGGCGCCATTGCTGTGCACGACGTCTCCCTTACGGTGCGGGCCGGCGAGATCGTCGGCATCGCCGGTGTCTCCGGCAACGGCCAGCGCCAGCTCGTGGAGGTGCTGGCCGGCCAGCGCAACCCCGAGAGCGGCGAAATCCGCGTCGCCGGCGATCCCTATCACGCGCGCCGCGAGGAGATGCGCCGGCACAAGATGTCACTGTTGCCGGAGGAGCCGCTCAAGAACGCCTGTGTCGGCGGCATGAGCGTCGCCGACAACATCGCCTTCCGCGAGTTCGACCGCGCGCCCTTTGCGAGCCTCGGCTGGTGGCTCAACCGCGGCGCCTTCCGCGATGACGCCAGGAAGAAGATCGCACAATACAAGATCAAGACTCGTACGCCGGAGACGCCGATCTCGGCGCTGTCAGGCGGCAACGTCCAGCGCGCGGTGCTTGCGCGCGAGCTCGGCGGCGACGTCGAGGTGCTGATCGCGGCCAATCCCTGCTTCGGCCTCGATTTCGCGGCGGTCGCGCAGATCCACGCCGAAATCATGGCGGCGCGCAATCGCGGCGCGGCGGTGCTGCTGGTCAGCGAGGATCTCGACGAATTGCTCGAACTGTCCGACCGCTTGGTGGTGATGTTCCACGGCGAATTCGTGTATGAAGCACGGACCAGCGAAGCCGACCTCACCGTGGTCGGCCGACACATGGCGGGACATTAACCGCGGAGCAGCGATGAGCGGATCTGAGCGCGACGAGCACTTCTTGCGCCTGTCGTTTGAGGTCGCCCGCCGCTCCCTCACCCATGGCAACCACCCGTTCGGCTGCCTCGTGGTCGATGTCGACGGCAACGTGCTGATCGAGGCCGAGAACGGCTACATGCCGGACCATGACGGCACCGCCCATGCCGAACGTCTTGCTGCGACGCAGGCCTGCCGCACGCAGGGCCGTGAGGTGCTGGCCAAGGCGACGCTCTACTCCTCCGCCGAGCCCTGCGCAATGTGCGCCGGCGCGATCTACTGGGCCGGCATCGGCCGCGTGGTCTATGCCTTGAGCGAGCACCGCCTGCGCGGCGTCACCGGCAATCACCCGGAGAACCCGACCCTCGATCTGCCCTGCCGCGAAGTCTTCGCCAGCGGTCAGCGCCCGACCGAAGTCGTCGGCCCGCTCCTGGAAGACGAAGCCGAAGCCCTGCACGACGGCGTGTGGACGAGGTAGCGATCGCAGCAAACCCGGAATCGTAGGGTGGGCAAAGGCGCGCTCTTCGCGCGCCGTGCCCACCATCTCTCCACGATTGCGACAGAAGTGGTGGCACGCCATCGGGCGCGCGTTCGCGCGCCCTCTTGGCTTTGCACACCCTACGCAGTTCAGCCGATCAGAACTTCAGAGTGACACCACCATAGACCGTGGATTCGGTGCAGGTCTTGGTGCTCTGACCGGTGGCGGCGACGGTGCAGACGCCCGGCATGGCGTTGTGGTCGAGGCCGAACTTGTTCTGCCAGTAGCGGTAGGCGACCCAGAGGTCGACGAAGTGCGAGTACTTGTCACCCCATGCCGCCTTCGAGGCGTCGAAGGTCAGGCGGATCGGCTCGCTGTTCAGCTCGGTCTTGGACGCGGTGGAGAACCGGCCGACGCCCGAGAGCGCAGGAAGGCCGTTGGAGTCGCCCTTCGGACCGTACCAGCCGGCGCGGCCGCTGATCGACCAGTACTGCATGTTCGGCGGCAGGAAGCCGAGATCCATGTAGTAGTTGATCTCGACCGCCCAGGTCGGGTTGTAGCTGACGTTGCCGTCCGAGTTACAGACGACGCCCGCCGGCCCGGCAACGAACAGGCCGCACTGGGTGAAGGCGTTGTGGTTCGAGAACTCCCAGTACATCAAAGGCGCGACGTTGACGTAGCCCTTGTAGGGAAGATCGAAGGCGAACTGCAGACCGGCGACGACATCGCGCTTGGCGGGCGCGAGGAAGTTGTTCTCGGTGTTGCCGTCCATACCGACTTCGAACGAGATGTTGTGCAGCGGGCCGGCGGTGAAGGCCTTGGTGTTGAACAGCTCGTTCCAGCCGAAGGTCGAGCGGAACAGGCCGTAGATCTCGGTCGCGCCGGCGCAGTCGGCGGCGCCGCCGGTGATGGTCACGCCGGGCGCGACGCAAGGGCTGGCGGGGTCGTTATGACCCGACTTGAACATCGAGATGGTGAAGAAGTTGGTACCGTAGGCCCAGAGGTCGAAATGGGTGAAGGAATAGACCTGCTTGGGCGTTGTGCCGTTGATGGTGCCGTTCGGGTTGACGCTCCACATGCCGGGGTCGGTGCCCTTCGGCATATACGAGAACGACACCCGGTCATCGATCACCAGGAAGAACGGAAGGTCCGTTGTCTTCTTGGCGGCCTTGACCGGAAGATCCGCCGCATGAGCCAAGCCGCCGGTGGCTAGCGTAGCAAGAGACAGCGCCGTTGCTGCAATTGCCGTGAAACGAAACGACATCCTGAACACCCCCAATGTTGAAGCTTAGAAAGCAAGCCCCGTTGGGTGCGACACTTGCGCCGTTCCCCGGAGGTGAGAAGCCTCAACTTGTTTCAGCGCTTGCTGCAGGTTTCGGCAGAAGGCGCGCGAGGATCAGGATTTTTTCGCTCGCTTCGATACGCGGCAACGCGCTTCGCCTGGGCGCGTTGCGCAAGCCCCTGCCAGAGTTTCCCGATTGTTTTTCTTTGCCTTTTGTGCTCGGCAAAAAACGACACGCTGAGCCCGAACCCGCGGCTTCACCGCGTCTGCGCAAAGCATGCAGGGCGAAACGCGTCGGTTGCCCAACTTGGCATCAAGGCTGCACAGGGCGGTTCCGAATTGGTTTAAACCGTCACAAATTTGCAACAGACACTTACCGCACAACTACGGACTCGCTAGAACTGCCGCTCGAGAATCGCGAATGGACGGCGAATCCTCTCGTTTGCCGAAGCGTTGAGCAAGGCATGACGTTTTTTCGCTACTTACGCGGCGGATCAAACTAGCCCACTATTGAGGCAGAGGCACTTTTACCCGACCCACGTGACGGCGAATGTCAGACGCGATGCCCAACAGCCTGCATACCAGGGAGCCACCGCTGCTCCAGACGATCGGGCTCACCAAGCGCTATGGCGACTTCCTCGCCAACGCGTCGATCGACATTGATATCTTCCCTAAGGAGATCCATGCCCTGCTCGGCGAGAACGGCGCCGGCAAGTCGACGCTGGTCAAGGCGATCTACGGCCTGATCCAGCCAAGCGCCGGCGAGATTCGCTGGCAGGGCGAGCGCATCGTGCTGTCCGGCCCGTCGGAAGCCCGCAGCCGCGGCATCGGCATGGTGTTCCAGCATTTCTCGCTGTTCGAGAATCTCACCGTCGCCGAGAACGTCGCGCTCGGGCTCGACGGCAAGGAATCCTTCAAGGACATGTCGGCGCGGCTGGAGCAGGTATCGAAGACTTACGGCCTGCCGCTCGATCCCAGGCGCGAGGTCTGGCAGTTGTCGGTCGGCGAGCGCCAGCGCATCGAGATCGTGCGCGCCCTGATGCAAAATCCCAATTTCCTGATCCTTGACGAGCCGACCGCCGTGCTGACGCCGCAGGAGGCCGACCAGCTCTTCATCGTGCTCGAACGCCTCAAGGCCGAAGGCCGCGCCATCCTCTACATCAGCCACAAGCTCGAAGAGGTGAAACGGCTGTGCGACACCGCCACCATCCTGCGCGGCGGCAAGAAGGTTGCGACCTGCAATCCGCGGCAAGAGACTGCAGCCTCGCTCGCCCGCATGATGGTCGGCGGCGAGATCAAGGAGGTCAAGGCCGCGGCCAGCCGGCAGACCACGGTGCCGCGGCTCGTCGTCAATGATCTCACGCTTGCGCCCGACGAGCCGCACGGCGTGCGGCTCGAGCACATCTCGCTCGAGCTCAAGGGCGGCGAGATCCTGGGTATCGCAGGCGTCGCCGGCAACGGTCAGGACGAGCTCTTCGCCGCTTTGTCGGGCGAGCGGCTGGCGAAAGATCCGGGCACGGTGGTGATCGAAGGCATCGCCGCCGGACATTTGTCGATCACCCTGCGCCGCAAGCTGGGCGCGGCCTTCGTCCCAGAGGAGCGGCTCGGCCACGGCACCGCGCCGCGGATGCGATTGTCGGAAAATGCCCTGCTGACAGGCCACGCCGCAAGCGGCATGGTCAGGCACGGCTTCATTGATACGGCGGCCACGCTGAAAACGGTCGACAAGGCGACCAAGACCTTCGACGTACGCAAGGCCAAGCGCGATCCGGAAGCGGCAAGCCTCTCCGGCGGCAATCTGCAAAAATTCATCGTCGGCCGCGAGATCCTGCGCAACCCGGCCGTGCTAGTGGTAAGCCAGCCGACCTGGGGCGTGGATGCAGGCGCGGCCGCCATCATCCGCCAGGCGCTCCTGGATCTCGCCGCCAGCGGCGCGGCGGTGCTGGTGACGAGCCAGGATCTCGACGAGCTCGCCGAGATCGCCGATCGCATCGCCGTGATGTTCCACGGCCGGATGTCGGTACCACTCGCAGCCGGCGAAGCGACGCGTGAAAAGCTTGGCCTGTTGATGGGCGGCAGCAGCCTGGACCAGAAGGAGGTCGCGCATGCAGCTCGTGCTTGAGAAGCGCGCCGAGCGTTCCAACACGATCGCCCTGGCTTCACCGCTGATCGCGATCGGCCTGACGATCGCGACGATGAGCATCCTGTTCGCGGTCCTCGGCAAGAATCCACTCCTTGCTCTCCATGCGTACTTCATCGCGCCTCTGACCGACGGCTATTCGCTCCAGGAGATCGCGGTGAAGGCAACGCCGCTGGTGATGATCGCGATCGGGCTGTCGCTCTGTTATCTCGCCAATGCCTGGAACATCGGCGCCGAGGGCCAGTTCCTGATCGGCGCGGTCGCGGGAAGCTGGATCGCGGTGAAGACGCAGGGCACCGACGCCGGCGCTTGGGTGCTGCCGGTGATGCTCTTGCTCGGCGCCATCGCCGGCGCGCTCTACGCGCTGATCCCCGCGATCTGCAAGGTGAAGTTCGGCGCCAGCGAAATCCTGACCAGTCTGATGCTGGTCTATGTCGCCGACCTCTTCCTCGATTATCTGGTGCGTGGCCCCTGGCGCGATCCGCACGGATTTAATTTCCCGACCACGGCCGAGTTCGATCCAGTCGCAACCGTGCCGCTCCTCATCGAAGGCGGCCGGCTACATCTCGGCTCGATCATCGCACTTCTGGTCGTAGCGGCAGCGGCGGTGCTGCTGGGACGAACCATCAAGGGTTTCGAGATCCGCGTGGTCGGCGCTGCGCCGCGCGCGGCGCGGTTCGGCGGCTTCAACGCCAACCAGTTGATCATCCTGACCTTCGCCGTCTCGGGCGCCCTGGCCGGCCTTGCCGGCATCATCGAGGTCGCCGGTCCCGTCGGGCATCTGCAACCCGGCATCTCGCCCGGCTACGGATTTACCGCCATCATCGTCGCTTTCCTCGGCCGGTTGAATCCGATTGGAATATTAATTGCAGGCCTTTTCCTTGCATTGACCTTCATCGGCGGCGAGCAGGCGCAGATCGCAATGAAAATCCCGCTCGATGTCACCAAGGTTTTTCAGGGCATTTTGCTGTTCTACGTGCTCGCCTGCGATTCCCTGATCCTCTACCGTTTCCGGCTGGTCTTCCCGAACCGTCAGGTGGCCCGTGGAACTGGTTGAAGCCATCATCCTGTCGGTGCTTGCCGCCTCGACGCCGCTCTTGATCGCGGCGACGGGCGAGCTTGTGACCGAGCGCTCCGGCGTCCTCAACCTCGGCGTCGAGGGCATGATGATCATGGGCGCGGCCTGCGGCTTTGCCGGCGCCTGGCTGACCGGCTCGATCATCATTGGCGCGATCTGCGGCATCATTGCGGGCACGCTGATGTCGCTGGTCTTCGCGCTGATGGCGCTCGGCCTTGCCGTCAACCAGGTCGCGACCGGTCTCGCGCTGACCATCCTCGGCATCGGGCTCTCGGGCCTGATCGGCGCAGGCTTCGTCGGCGAGCGCATCACGCCGGCGCCGCATCTCTACATTCCCCTCCTCACCGACATTCCGCTGATCGGCCGCGTGCTGTTCGGCGAGGACGCCTTCGTCTATCTCTCGATCGCGCTGATCGTCGGCGTCTGGCGGTTCCTGTACCGGACGCGCGCCGGTTTGATCCTGCGTGCCTGCGGCGACAACCACGTCTCCGCGCATGCGCTCGGCTATCCCGTGCTGCGCATCCGGACCCTTGCGGTGATGTTCGGCGGCGCCTGTGCGGGACTCGCCGGTGCCTATCTGCCCCTCGCCTACACGCCCTTCTTCATTCCCGGCATGACCGCGGGCCGCGGCTGGATCGCGCTCGCGCTGGTGGTGTTCTCGTCGTGGCGGCCCGGGCGGCTCGTCGTCGGCGCCTACCTGTTCGGCGCGGTGACCATCCTGCAGCTGCACGCACAGGGCTGGGGCATCGGCATTCCCTCGCAGTTCATGTCGGCGCTGCCGTACCTCGCAACCGTGATCGTCCTGGTTCTGTTGTCCCGTGCGCGCACCGGCGGCTCGACCGCGCCGGCCGCGCTTGGCACCGTGTTCGTGCCCGATCGTTGATGGACTTCCGCTTCGTGCGCGATGGGGCGCGCACGAAGCGGTGTGGCTTTCCCCGACTGTTTGGAGATTGATGATGAGGAAAACACTTGTTGCGCTGGCTGCCGGGCTCTTGCTTGCCGGAAGCGTCAGCGCTGCCTCCGCCGCCGACAAGCTGAAGGTCGGCTTCATTTACCTTGGCCCGATTGGCGATCTCGGCTGGACCTACCAGCACGATCAAGGGCGCCTGGCGCTCGAGAAGGAGCTCGGCGACAAGATCGAGACCACCTATCTCGAGAACGTCCCCGAAGGTCCCGACGCCGAGCGCGCCATCGAGCAGCTCGTCCGCGCCGGCAACAAGCTGATCTTCACCACGTCGTTCGGTTACATGGACCCGACGCTGAAGGTCGCCAAGAAATATCCGAACGTGCATTTTGAGCACGCCACCGGTTACAAGCGCGACAAGAACATGTCGACCTATTCGTCGAAATGGTACCAGGGCCGCTACATCCAGGGCCTGATCGCGGCCAAGATGTCCAAGACCGGCGTGCTCGGCTATATCGGTTCGTTCCCGATTCCGGAGGTTGTCTCCGGCATCAACGCGACGATCCTCGCGGCGCAGACCATCAACCCGAACATCAAGGTCAAAATCATCTGGGCCAACACCTGGTTCGATCCGGGCAAGGAGGCTGACGCCGCCAAGGCGCTGCTCGACCAGGGTGCCGACGTGATCATGCAGCACACGGACTCGCCGGCGGCAATGCAGATCGCGGCCGAGCGCGGCAAGCTCGCCTTCGGCCAGGATTCCGAGATGATCAAGTTCGGGCCCAAGGCCCAGCTCACCTCGATCCTGGATACCTGGGGCCCCTACTATATTGCGCGCGTCAAGGCCGAGCTCGACGGCACCTGGAAGTCCGAGGACACCTGGGGCGGGCTCGACAGCCACATGTTCGCGATGGCGCCCTACACCAATATGCCCGACGATGTGAAAAAGCTGGCAGAGGATGCCCAGGCCGCGATCACTGCCGGCAAGCTGCATCCGTTCAAGTGCCCGGTGGTTGGGCAGGATGGCAAGGAAGTCGAATGCAAGGGCGGCGATCACCTCGATGACGGCCAGATCCTCGGCATGAACTTCTACGTCAAGGGCATCGACGACAAGGTTCCGGGCAAGTAGCACGCTTCTTGCTTTGCTAAAATCACCTGCTCCCTCCCGGAGGAGGTCAGGAGGGGGTAGCCACCAATACCCGGCAATGGTGGTTGCCCCCTCTTATTTCATCCCGCCTGCATCGCGCGGGCTGCGGCGCTATGGCGGCGGATCAGATCGGCGACGTCCAGGCCCGGGATCGCCCCGTCGACCACGGCCCATTTGCCCGCGACCATCACCCGATCAGCCCGATGCGCGCCGCAAAGCACGACGGCGGCAATCGGATCGCCATGGCCCGAGAAACGCAGCTCGTCGAGCTTGTAGAGCGCGAGATCTGCGGCCTTGCCGACAGCGATCTCACCGAGCTCGGGACGGCCGACGCAGGCGGCCGAGCCCTTGGTGGCCCAGCGCAGCGCGTCCTTGTGGCTGATCTTCGTCACGCCGTAGCGGGCACGCTGGAGCAGGAACGCGGAGCGCACCTCCTGCATCAGATTGGACGCATCGTTGGAGGCAGAACCATCCACCCCGAGGCCGATGCCGACGCCAGCCTCCTCCATCTCGCAGACGGGGCAGCAGCCGGACGCGAGAAGCTGGTTGCTGCAGGCGCAGTGGCTGATGGTGGTCTTCGCCTTGCCCAGCCGCTTCATCTCGTCGGCATTGAAGAAGATGCCGTGAGCGAGCCAGCTGCGCGCATTGAGCCAGCCGCACTGCTCGAGATAATCGAGCGGACGGCAGCCATACATCTGCTCGCAAAACCTGTTCTCGTCCTCGGTCTCGGCAAGATGGGTGTGCAGGCGGACGTCGAGCCTGTCGGCGAGATCGGCGGTGGCGCGCATCAGCGACGTCGTCACCGAGAATGGCGAGCATGGCGCCAGCGCGATCTGCACCATCGCATCCGCTCCGCGCTGGTGATGCTTTGCGACCACACGCGCGCTGTCGGCGAGGATGGTGTCCTCGTCCTGCACCACGCTATCAGGCGGCAGGCCACCGTCGCGCTGCGACAGGTTCATCGAGCCGCGCGTCAGCAGCACGCGCACGCCAAGCCGCTTTGCAACGGCGACCTCGATGTCGACCGCATCTTCCAGCCCCGCGGGGAACACATAGTGATGATCCGTCGTGGTGGTGCAGCCCGACAGCAGCAGCTCCGACATCGCCACGGTGACGCCGAGCTGGAGCGCCTCCGGCGTCATTCGCGCCCACACGGGATAGAGCGCCTTGAGCCAGGGAAACAGCTCGCGGTCCATCGCCGCCGGCAGCGCGCGCGTCAGCGTCTGGTAGAAGTGATGATGCGTGTTGATCAACCCGGGCAGCACGACATGCTCGCCCGCCTCGAAGACCGCGGCGTCCGCTGCGGGCTTGCCGCCGGCGGGCACAAGCTCGACGATCCGCCCATCCTGCACCACGAAGCCGCGCTCGGCACCGTCGGCGAGGATGGCGAGCGGATCCTTGATCCAGACCGGCTTTGCATTATCCATGATCCCGTTTCTCCTGACGTCGGCCGGCATTTTGGCCTGCAAGGCGAGGGCCAGCCGCTTGCGTCCTTGTTGCGACTTGGCTCCGGACTTGCAAGACTCCTTTTCAAGCGACAGATCCGATTCAACGCGTTGGCGTACTCATGGACTTGAATACCATCACGTCGGTGGCCCATCCGTCGAGCCGCGCGCAACTGCCCGCTTGGACGGCAGGTGATGCTTGGCTCGCGGGCGGAACCTGGCTGTTCTCGGAGCCCCAGGCCCACCTGTCCCGGTTGATCGATCTCGCCGACCTCAAATGGCCGGCGCTGACCATCACCGACACCCATCTGACGATCGCGGCCACCTGCACCATCGCAGAGCTCGATGCGCTGACCTGTCCGCCCGACTGGCTGGCCGCACCGCTGATCAGCCAATGCTGCCGTGCCTTCCTCGCCTCGTTCAAGATCTGGAAGACGGCGACCGTCGGCGGCAATCTCTGCATGTCGCTGCCGGCAGGTCCGATGATCTCGCTGACGGCGGCGCTCGACGGCGTCTGCACGATCTGGAAGGCCGGCGGCGGCGAGCAGAAGATTTCGGTCCTCGATTTCGTCACGGGCAACCAGCGCAACCGCCTGATGCCGGGCGATCTGTTGCGGCAGATCGATATCCCCCTCGCGGGGCTGAAGCGCCGCTCGGCGTTCCGCCAGATCTCGCTGACGCCGGTCGGTCGCTCCGCGGCGCTCTTGATCGGCAATCTCGATGGCGATGGTGCGCTGAACCTGACGGTGACCGCCTCGACCGTGCGCCCCATCCGGTTGTCCTTTCCGAAGCAGCCCGATGCGAACGCACTGCGCGCGGCCATCGCGCACGAGATCACCGACGACCTCTACCACGACGACATCCACGGCAAGCCGTTCTGGCGCAAGCACATGACGCTACGGCTCGCCGAGGAGATCCGTCGCGAGTTGCTGGATAGCGCGCGGCCATGAGTTTTGAGATCAACGGCAAGCCGTTTTCGCAAATGCCCCGCGCAGGCCAATGCCTGCGGACTTTCCTGCGCGAGCTCGGCCATTTCGGCGTCAAGAAAGGCTGCGACGCCGGCGATTGCGGAGCCTGCGCGGTGCTGCTCGACGGCGAGCCCGTGCATAGCTGTTTGATCCCGGCCTTCCGCGCCGAGGGCCGCGCGATCACCACCATCGAGGGATTTGGCTGCGGCGACGGTGGCACGCATCCGATGCAGCAGGCCTTTCTCGACGCGCAAGGCTTTCAGTGTGGCTTCTGCACCGCCGGGATGATTCTGACCTGCGCGTCGTTGAACCAGGCGCAGCGCACCGATCTCGGTGCGGCGCTGAAGGGCAACATCTGCCGCTGCACAGGCTATCGTTCGATCGAGGATGCGCTCGACGGCAGGACCAATGTTGACGATGTCGTCGAGGCCGGCGGCGCATTCGGCCGCAGCCTTCCAGCGCCCGCCGGTCCCGATATCGTGCGCGGCAAGGCGCGCTACACATTTGACACCGAGATCGAGGGCCTCCTGCACATCAGGCTCCTGCGTTCACCGCATCCGCATGCGAAGATCGTCGCGATCGACAAGACGGCCGCCTTGAGCGTTCCCGGCGTCCACGCGGTGCTGACGCATGACGATGCGCCCGATCGCCTGTTCTCGACTGCGCGGCACGAGAAGGACTGGATGGACCCCGAGGACACGCGCGTCCTCGATGATGTCGTCCGCTTCATCGGCCAGAAGGTCGCCGCCGTCGTGGCGGAAAGCGAGGCTGCTGCGGAGGAAGCATGCCGACGGCTGAGGGTGGACTACAAGATCCTGCCTGCCGTCGTCGACCCCGAGCGGGCGATGGCGCCGGGCGCGCCGATCGTGCATCCCGACCGGACCACCGAACATCGCGTCGCCAACGCCCAGCGCAACATCGTCGCGGAGACGCATGGCGAGTTCGGCGACGTCGCCGCAGCGCTTGCAGCATCAGCCGTCACGTACGAAGGCACCTTCACCACCCAGCGGGTGCAGCATGCTGCGCTCGAGACGCATGGCGGACTTGCCTGGCTCGATCCGTCCGGCGTGCTCAACGTCCGCTCCTCTACGCAGGTGCCGTTCCTGACGCGGCGGGCGCTGGCCGACGTTTTCAATCTGCCCATGGACAAGGTCCGCGTGTTCTGCGAGCGCGTCGGCGGCGGCTTTGGCGGCAAGCAGGAGATGCTCGTCGAGGACATTTTGGCGCTCGCCGCGCTGAAGACGGGACGCCCCGTCAAGCTCGAGCTCACGCGCGAGGAGCAGTTCATCGCGACCTCGACGCGCCACCCGATGCGCGTCCACATCAAGGCCGGCGCCGATGCGGCCGGCAAGCTCACCGCGCTCCAGCTCGACGTGCTCTCCAACACCGGCGCCTATGGCAATCACGCCGGGCCGGTGCTGGGTCACGCGGTGGCCGAGTCGATCAGCGTCTACAATTGTCCGAACAAGAAGGTCGACGCGGTCGCCGTCTACACCAACACGGTGCCCGCGGGCGCATTTCGCGGCTATGGCCTGCCGCAGACCCTGGTCGCGGTGGAAGCAGCGATCGACGAGCTGGCAAGGCAGCTCGGCATCAGCCCATACGACATTCGCCGCCGCAACGTCGTCAGGCCCGGTGATCCCATGCTGTCGCCGCCGCCGTCGGAGTATCATGACGTTGCGTATGGCTCCTACGGACTCGACCAGTGTCTCGACCTTGTCGAGCGCGCAATGCAGGCAGATGCGCCCCGGCCCGATTTGTCGGCGGACTGGCTGATTGGCGAGAGCATCGCGCTGACCATGATCGACACCGTGCCGCCTGCCGGGCATATCGCCGACGCGATGATCACGCTCAACGACGACGGCGGCTTCGATCTCACCGTCGGCACCGCCGAGTTCGGCAACGGTACCAGCACGGTGCACCGGCAGATCGCGGCCAGCGCCCTCGCGACCACCGCGGACAACATCCGCCTCAAGCAATCCGACACGGCTCATGGCGGTCACGACACCGGCGCCTATGGCAGCGCCGGCATTTTCGTTGCCGGCAAGGCGACGCATGCGGCGGCGGAGCGTCTTGCGAACATGTTGAAGGCTGCCGCGGCCGAGGCATGGCTGTGCGATTCCGCGAGCTGCACACTCGACGACAATTCTGTCGTCAGCGGCGTCAGACGAATCTCATTTGCTGAGCTTGTGAGAAACGCGCAGGAGCAAGGCGAGGTGCTCGCGGCGAGCGGCAATTCGCAGGGCACGCCGCGCTCGGTCGCATTCAACGTGCAGGGTTTTCGCGTGGCGGTCAACAAGGGCACCGGCGAGATCAAGATCCTGAAGAGCGTGCAGGCGGCCGATGCCGGCGTCGTCGCCAACCCCATGCAGTGCCGCGGCCAGGTCGAGGGCGGCGTGGCGCAAGCTTTGGGAGCCGCGATGTATGAGGAGATGGTGATCGATGCGCAGGGGCGCATCATCAACGCCAAGTTCCGCGACTATCACCTGCCCTCCTTCGCCGACGTGCCGCGCACGGAGGTGCTTTTCGCCGAGACATCAGACACGATCGGGCCGATGGGCGCGAAGTCGATGAGCGAGAGCCCGTACAATCCGGTTTCCGCTGCGCTCGGCAACGCCATTGCGGATGCCACCGGCATTCGTTTTACGTCGACACCCTTCAAGCCAGACCGGTTATTCCCGGCACTGCACGAAAAGTTCGGCGACTAGCTCGGTGCTGCTCTCCCTCTCCATCCCCCTCACCCGAAATTCAAGCTTCGCTTGAATTTCGACCTCTCCCCGCAAGCGGATCGAGGTGAAGCGGCGCGCTCGCGCCTAGCTGCCGCGATAGGTCGAATAGCTCCAGGGCGTGACCAGCAGTGGCACGTGATAGTGGCCCTCTGGCTCGCTGATCGCAAAACGCAGCGGGATTTCGTCGAGGAACGGCGGGTCCGACATCGGTACGCCGCGCTCGGCATAATATTTTCCGACGCTGAAGCGGAGTTCGTAACGGCCGATCGGCAGGGGCCGGCCGCCGATCAGCGGCTGATCGGTACGGCCGTCATGGTTGGTCACCGCGCGCGCGATGATGCGGCTTTCGCCAAGGGCGGCAAGCTCGACGAGCTCGACCGCGATCCCTGGCGCAGGCTTACCGTTGTGATTGTCGAGCACATGGGTCGAGAGCCGGCCGTGGACCTTCAGGCGATCATCGGCGACCACGAGCTGGTCGAGCCGCAACGCAGCGATCCGGCAGATCTCCGCGATCGAGCGGCGTGTCTCGGTCTCGGCATCATTCGGGAGGCGCTGCTCGAAATCGCGCAGGATGGAATCCTTGGTGTGGCGGCGCACGCAGACGATATAGGGGATGCCGAACTTAGCACGGTAGGCGCTGTTGACGCGCTCGAACGCCGTGTATTCGGCGTCCGACAGCCGGTCCAGCCCCACGCTATTCTGCTCGGCGTTGGATTCCGCTGTCAGTTTCGCCGCGCGCTGCGTCTTGTCGGCGAGATCGGGATGCGCCTTGATCAGCGCCAGCTGCAACTCCGGCGTGGCACTTTCGACCGCCGCCGTCATCGCTGCGAACAACTGATTGACGCCGGCGAACGGCCGCTGGTCTGCCACCCGCTCGGCGATCCATGGCGAATGCTCAAAAATATTGGCAAGCGCCGCGACGAAATCAGCCTTGCCAGCAGCGTTGAGATCGGAGAGCGAGACCTGCGACATCGCCGCCCGCCTCAGCCAATCTCGAACGCGTCGTCGGCTAGGTGGGCGAGATTGTCGTGCCAGTGACGCGCGATCTGCAATCGCGTCGGCACCCAGACGCGCTCGTGGTTGCCGATATAGTCGAGGAAGCGCATCAGCCCCGCCGCGCGACCGGGACGGCCGACCAGGCGGCAATGCAGGCCCACCGACATCATCTTCGGCGCGCTCTCGCCTTCGGCATAGAGCACGTCGAAGGCATCCTTGAGATAGGTGAAGAACTGCCCGCCCTCCGCAAAGCCCTGAGCGTTGATGAAGCGCATGTCGTTGTTGTCGAGGGTATAGGGAATGACGAGCTGCTTGCGGCCCGCAGCCTTGATCCAATAGGGCAGATCGTCGGCATAGGAGTCGCAGAGATAGAGGAAGCCGCCCTCTTCCATCAGCAGCCTGTTGGTATTGATCGAGGAGCGTCCGGTGTACCACCCGAGCGGCCGCGCGCCGGTCGCTTCGGTATGCACGTGGATGGACTCGGTGATCTCGGCGCGTTCCTGCGCCTCGGTCATGTCCTTGTGCTCGATCCATTTCAGGCTGTGGCTGGCGATGTCCCAGCCTGCCTCCTGCATCGCGGCAACGATTTCCGGATTGCGCTTCAGTGCGGTGGCGACCCCGAACACGGTGGTCGGCCATTTGCGCATCGTGAACATACGCCACAGCCGCCAGAAGCCGGCGCGCGAGCCATATTCGAACATCGATTCGATGTTGGCATGGCGCTGGCCGGGCCAGGGCTGCGCGCCCAGCACGTCGGACAAGAACGCTTCCGAGGCGCGGTCGCCGTGCAAAATGTTGTTCTCGCCCCCCTCCTCGAAATTGACGACGAACTGCACCGCGACCCGGGCCCCACCCGGCCAATGCGGATGCGGCGGGTTGCGGCCATAGCCGCGCAGATCACGGGGATAGCGGGGCTCCGACAAATCAGACTTCCTCGAAACGGATCGGCAGGGCGCCCTTCCACAACACGCTCTTGCCCAGCGTCGCCAGATTCTCCAGGCCCGAGGTCAGCGTAATGAAGTGGTTGCCGGCGAGCTGGCCCATCTTGCTCGCGAAGTGCACGCCGCCATAGGCGAGCAGGATCTCGGTCTCGCTGATGCCACCGGGATAGAGGATGATCTGGCCCGGCGCGGGATAGCTGGTGTGGTTCTCGTAGCCGACGCCGAAATCGAGGTCGCCGAGCGGCATCCACACGCCCTCGCCGCTCCAGCGGACGTGGATGATGTGGCTTTCGAACGGCATGGCCTTGCGGAATGCGGCGACGGTTTTCGGCGCCAGCTGCTCCTCGAAACGGGCATCGAAGGTGAAATCGCCGGCGCGGATAACGAGTTTGCTCATCTCATCTCTCTAGGTGGGAGGGCATCGGCCCCCCAAAGGTAACTCTTAAGCGAACTCCCAAGCAAAGAGCATTCCGGCGGGATGAGCGCAAGTGGCGTGCACCCTACCGGCGGTCATAGGACCAGCCGAAAATGCCGCTCCGCCGCGTCTCGGGCTCCGGCTCGGCGGCGGGCGGAGGCGCTTCTTTCAGTTCCGCCTGCGGCGGTGGCGTGGGCGGTGCGGGAAGGTTCTCGCATTTCATGGAATAGACCAGCTTGCCGTCCGCGGTGCGCCCGATCGGGGCGCAGGGATCGGTGCGGGCCGCCGTGGTCTTCGGCGTCGGCTTGACCTGCGCCATCACGGGCGAGGTCAAGAGGGCAAGGAGCAGCAAATACTTCCACATCGTTGTGGCTCGAAACATCAACTCGTCCCATTCAAAACGGATCGCCCGCGGCGAGTCCATCAGGACAGCCGCCACAATTGCCGAATTTTTGGCCGCGACCAAAATTTCGGCTCGCCGCTTCGTGATGGCCGAAACCGTGATGTCAGGCAAGCCGCATCGCTATCTCCAAAGGGGCGGCGCCGGCAGGAGATGTTTCTCCCCAACGACCCAAGGCGTCGCCAAGCCAGAATGAGGAGTTGATCAAGGGAGATCGATGATGCGAACAACTGCACTCGCCATTTTGACCGCGACGTTGATCGCGACCCTCACGGTCCAGATGGCATCGGCGAACCAGCGGCACCATGCCCGCAAGGCCCCTGCTTCGGCCAGCCAGTCATTCCGCGACTCCAACGCCGCTGTCTGGCCGACCGAACCGAGGGAACTGGATTGGTGGCGCTACTCGACCGGCTCGCTCTCGGCGCCTGCGGGGCGGTGAGTTCTTTCGGATCGAGGTTGATCCGGCGACCAGCGCAACTCACTTGTGGCCTCGCATGCGCCCACGTCGTCATTGCGAGCGCAGCGAAGCAATCCAGAATCTTCCCGTGGAGACACAGCCTGGATTGCTTCGCTGCGCTCGCAATGACGGTGTAGGGCGCGTGACTGGCCTCAGTACGGCTGATAGTAGTAGCGCGGCCCACCATAATAAGGCCCGCCGCCGTAATAGCCGTAGCCGGGACCATAAGAACCCGGGCCGTAATAGTAGCGGTTCTCATAATACTCCTGGCGGCGCTGCTCGGCGATCGCGCCGGCGACCATGCCCGTCGCCATGCCCATGAAGGCGAGACCGGCGGCGCTCGGTCCGCGACGGTAATAGCGGCGCCGCGCGGCACTGAAGTCGGTCGCAGCGGCGGAAGCCGGGGCCACTGTGGCAGTCTTCGAAAGTGGCGTGCGTGACGCAGCAGCCGAGGGCACCGCCGACGCCGCGACAAGGGCGAGGCCAGCGAGCGTGGCCAGCAGGACGTTCCTGCTTTTCAGGGACATCATGGCTTGATCCGTCATCTGAGCTTCCTCCGTTCGCGCTCAAAGAACCAGATTTCAGATATGCAAACGATATATAATCCACAACCCAGCGATGTGGTTGCCCCCCTCGCGGCAATCCGCCGCGCCGATTTGAAACGATTGTAAACCTGCCTGGCAAATCCGGCTTGATCGATGTCAGCGGAGCCGTTATGAAACCGGCGCGCTGTTCTTCGGCGTCGTAAGCGTTTCACGTGAACCAACGCATCAACCGACGCGGTCGGGATCGATGCATTTTTCAGGGTTCACCGTGACCGACGCGTCCATTTCCCAAAGAGATCAGATGATTGCGGTTCGCAAACTGCCGGCGCGCTATGCGCCTGTCGTCATGCCATTGGTGCTTTCCATCCTCATGACAGCCGTGGTGTCGATCATCTCGACACTGAAGAGCCTCGGACCAACCCCTCTCTTCCTGGCGACATGGCCAGCCGCCTGGGGACTGTCGTTCGCCTTTCCGACGCTGCTAGTGGTCCTGCCACTGGTTCGCCGGATCGTCGCCTTCGTGGTCGCGCCCTCAACCGAACCAAGCTGATAGCCTGCGCGCGCCGCTTTCGCGGCGCTAGACTATTGTTGCGCGGACTCCAGTTGCACCGGCGGCGACCGTCGCACCGCCGCATGCGGCGCGGGAGCGGCCTGCGCCGGCTTGTGCGCCGAAGCCGCAGCCGGGCGCGGTGGAGGTACGGCGGCAGTGGCCGTCTTGGCACGCGCGTTGGGATCGGGCGCCTGAACAGTCTTTCCGGTGGTCTTGTCGGGCGCATTGACCGGCGCATTGTTATCAGGAGCGTTGGCGACAAGACGCGCCATTTGCTCCTGGCCCGCTTTCAGTTCGTCGGCAACCCTGAGGTTATCGAGAGACATCTGCTGCTGGTTTGCCTTCAATTGCTCCTGGCTTGCCTTGAGCTGCTCGATGCCCTGCTGCACGTTGGCGAGATCACTCGCCATCTTCTCGAGCAATTCCGTCACCTGCGGAGGGAGCGTGGCTGCGGTCGGCGCAACCGCCTCCGGGACGGTCTGAGCGGCAGGCTCCGGTTGCGGCGAGGCCTGGGCCAGCTGAACAGTCGGGCTCGGCTGCGCGTCAGGCAGCGGCTGCGCTTGCGACGGCGACGGCATCGCAGCATGCAGCGGTGCCCAGCCGGCGATCATCTGCCTGACCTCATCACCTCGGGACGATTGCGAGACCAAGGCCGCGGTGCCAATCCCCGCTGCCAGTACCAGGCCGACGAGGCCGCGCACCACTGGCCGGCCGCGCGGCAGACGGCTGCGTGTGTCATCACGCTCCTCGCGACGCTCCTCGCGCTCTTCGCGCTCCAGCCTGGAAAGCTTCTCGCTGGCGCGCGCGATCTCTTCATCCACGCTTTTGATCTTCTCGTAGGTGTGCGTGAGCTCTTGGTCCATTCGCGCGGACAGCGCAAAATGTGGCTCGACTTGTGTCGGGTTTGACACGGAATCCATTGGCGCTCCTACCCCAGCCCAATGTCGCCCCGAAGGGCATTCGTCGCATTTCCGCTTGGCCGATCATCGCCAATGCGGTTTGTCCAAAGCAAGACCCCATCATGGAAAGTGTGAGGCCGAGTGACGGCGGGCGCCGCGGCTCCCCCTCCTCCGATACCGCTCGTCCTACGACAACGCCCCCAGCACGCCGCGCGTGGCCTTGTCGATCTCCTCGACATAGCGGCGGCGGGCGAAGGTCTCGGTGAGGAAGCCAATCACCTTGCGGCTGTCGGCGGATTCGACCACCGCCAGCATCTCCGCCTCCGCCTCGTCGAACACCGCCATCGCGCTTTTCACGTTCATTTCCGGGATCAGTACGATGTCGGTGTAGCGGGCGAGCTCGATCACCTGGATGTCGTCGGCGATGGTGTCGAGGTCGCTGGAGAACAGGTCGGGCAGCATAACGAGGCCGACATATTCGTCCGCGTTGTTGACCACGACGATGCCCGGGCGCGAGCCCAGCGCGAATTCGCGCCTCGTCGCGGCGATCGTCGTCGAGGATGGCACCTTGCCGACGTCGCTCCGCATCATCCGCTCGACCGTCAGGTTGCGCAGCCAGCCGACGTCGTTGGCGCTGCGGATGGTCTCGCCGCGCAGATGCAGGCGCCAGGTCGAGAAGGAATGGCCGAACATGAAGCGCACGCAGATCGAGGTGACGATGCAGCCCGCCAGCACCACGGCGGTGACGTCGACATTGCGCGTCATCTCCAGCACCAGGAACGACATCGTCAGGGGACCGCCGACGATGGCAACCCCGAGCGTCGCCATGCCCGTCAGCATCGCAACCAGCGGATCGATCGCGAAGCTGGGGCTGATCAGCAGCAGCACGGCAGCGAAGAACTTTCCGATCAGGCTGCCGACGAACAGCGAGGCGAAGAACAGGCCGCCGCGGAAGCCCGAGGCGAGCGAGATCAGGCAGGCCGTCAGCTTCAGGGCAATGATCAGCGCGATCAGGCCGATCGTCATGTCGTGAAACAGATCGAGCACCATCGCGCCATGGCCGGCCGCCAGCACCTGCGGGGTGGTGATCGCGAAGCAGCCGACGATGAGGCCGCCGATCACCGGGCGCAGCCAGACCGGTAGCCAGGCAAACAGACGCTCAAACGTCGAGGACGAGCGCATCACGGCGATGCCCACGCCGCCGGTGACGAGCGCGAGCCCGATCAGCGCCAGATATTGCTCGATGCCGACCGTGCTCACCTTCGGTATCTCGATGGAGTACGGCGCGCCGCCGAGCCATTGCGCCGTCAGCGCGCCGGCGAGCGAGGCTGCCAGGATCGGCGCGGCGCTGCCGACCGCATAGACACCGACGATCAGCTCGCAGGCATAGAACGCGCCGGTGATCGGGGCGCCGAAGGCGGCCGCGATCGCGGCCGCAGCCCCGCAACCGACGATCAGGCGGAGATCGTTGCGCCGGAGGTTGAAGAACTGACCGAGCAGCGAAGCGATACCGGAGCCGATCTGGGTATAGCCGGCCTCGAGGCCGACGGAGGCACCGCAGCCGTTGGAGATCAGCGTCTGGCTCGAGACCACCACGCTGTCGCGCAGGGACAGATTGCCGCCACGCAGCGCGTTGGCCTCGATCGGGTCGACTGCGCTCGAGATCTTCAGCCGCCGCCGCGACCATTCCATCATGCCGAGCGCCAGTCCGCCGAGTGCGGGCGCGGTCAGCGCCGCCCACGGGCTGACATAGGCATTGGCAGAGAGCCGAACGTCGACGGGAATCCCGAAGATCAGAACGTGTGCGATCTGCGCGATCTCGGCCATCAGTGTCACGACGCCGCCCGTGGCGACGCCGATCAGAAGCGCGAGCGGGATCAGGTAGAATTCGTTGCTGCGCAGGAGGGCGCGGATGCGGACCAGCATCCGGTTCGATGCCTTGTTCGATCCCTTGTGCGATCTCTTGCGATCGACGATGTGCCTGATCCGCGCAAACACCGGCGAGGCTCTTCTATTCTTCGGCCATGGCGTCGCCGGCCATGCGCTGTGTTATCATCGGGATCGGCATCCTGGCGATGCGCGCGTTCCGCGCTCTTATCGACCCGAGTTACGTCAAAGCCATGAGGCTGCGCAAGAGAAAGCGGACGGAATTGCCGACGGCGATATGTCCGGCCCGGGAGCCACACGAAAATTACAATAAAATCAATAGATTGATCTGATCTGACGGCATCACGACAGGCTGGCGCGGACCGCGGCGATGCCGTTTATCACGAACTGCACCGAATAGGCCGCAAGCAGGATGCCGAGCAGGCGCGAGAGCACGGCATTGCCGGTCCGCCCCAGCGTGCGCGCGATCAGGGTCGAGGTGGCAAAGCAGATCATGCAGAGCAGGCAGACCAGGAGGATGATCGCGATGTTGATGCCGAGCCGGGCGACGTTGCTGGCGTCGCCCGTGAGCAGCAGCGTGGTCGCGATCGCGCCGGGGCCGGCCATCATGGGGATCGCGAGCGGAAACACCGCCACGTCGGAGGCGTGCTCGGACAGCGCCTTGTCGGCCTCGCGCGCCTCGCGGTGCGGCCGGTCGCCGAAGATCATGCGGTAGGACACGCCGAACAGCAGCAGCCCGCCGGCGATCTGGAACGCCGGGATGCCGATCCCGAGCTGGCGCAACAGCCAGTTTCCGATCAGCGCGACCACGACCAGGATCGAGGCCGCGATCAGTGGGGCGCGCCAGGCGACGGTGCGCTTGACCGCTTCCGGCATGCCGGCGGTCGCGGCCAGGAAGGCCGGCACGAGGCCGACGGGATCGACCACCAGCAGCAGGGTGACAAACGCCGACAGGGCAAGATCGAGCATGCGTGGCCATCTCCTCACCACATGCAGGGAACGATGACGTTGCGACCGGCTTAGCCCACCCCCGCCGCTTTGGGAAATCAGCGCGGAACGATCGCGAAGCAGAGGTGCCGACGCTACCCGGCAGGCGCGCTGGATTTTTGCAGGGGGCGCACCATATGCAGGCTTTCCATTCCAGAGCCTGCGCCATGCAACCCAAAAATCCCCTCGACTGGATGCTCTCCGAAGCCCTGGAGCAACTCAACCGCGGCGAGCGGCTGCGCCAGCAGTTCGGCCGCCAGGAATCCTGCTGGGAGCCGCCGATCGACGTGCTGGAGACCGACCGGGAGCTCCTGATCCTGGTCGCCCTTCCCGGCGTCGATCCCGACAATGTCGAAACGGTGATCCATGACGGCGTGCTCGTCATCTCGGGCCGGCGCACGCTGCCGCCGGAACTGCGCAGCGCCCGCATCCACCGGCTCGAGCTGCCGCAGGGACGTTTCGAGCGCCGTATTGCACTGCCAGTCGGACGCTACGCCATCAGCCGTTTCGTGATGGACGGCTGCGTCGCGCTGCGCCTCGCCAAATCCGCTTGAGGTCGACCATGGCAAACGAACAACAGACCGAGTCCACCGTGAATACCGAAGCCGCGAAGATTCCGGACGACGCGCTGATCGTCATCCCCGTTCGCAACATGGTGCTGTTTCCCGGCATGATCGCGCCGATCGCGATCGCACGGCCGAAATCGATCGCCGCCGCGCAGCAGGCGCTGCGCGAGCAGCGGCCGATCGGCATCGTGCTCCAGCGCAACCCCGACATCGACGACCCCGCGCCGGATGATCTCTACCGGATCGCGACCATCGCCAACATCGTTCGCTACATCACAGCGCCCGACGAGACCCATCACATCGTCTGCCAGGGCGTGCAGCGCGCGCGCATTCTCGACTTCCTGCCAGGGACGCCGTTCCCGGCCGCGCGCGTGCAGCAGATTCCGGAGCCGAGCACGACCTCGCCGGAGATCGAGGCGCGCTTTCTCAATCTGCAGCGCCAGGCGATCGAGGCGATCCAGCTCCTGCCGCAGGTGCCGCCGGAGCTGGTGGCGATGTTCCAGGGCACGACCGCGCCCGGAGCGCTGGCCGATCTCGCCACCGCCTATATGGACATCAAGCCGCAGGACAAGCAGGAGATCCTGGAAACCGTCGATCTCTCCGTGCGCATGGAGAAAGTGTCCAAGCAGCTCGGCGAGCGGCTGGAGGTGCTGCGTATCAGCAATGAAATCGGCCAGCAGACCAAGGCGGTCTTCGACGAGCGGCAGCGCGAGGCGATCCTGCGCGAGCAGATGGCGACCATCCAGCGGCAGCTCGGCGAAGGCGACGGCAAGGCTGCTGAGGTCGCCGAACTGACCGAGGCCATCGCCAAAGCAAAAATGCCGCCGGAAGCAGAAGCCCATGCGAGGAAGGAGCTGCGCCGCTATGAGCGCATGCCGGAAGCCGCCGGCGAAGCCGGCATGGTCCGCACCTATCTGGACTGGCTGATCGAATTGCCATGGGCGATCCCGGAGGAGAAGCCGATCGACATCGCTGAGGCCCGCCGCATCCTCGATGCGGACCACTATGGCCTGGAGAAGATCAAGAGCCGCATCATCGAATATCTGGCGGTGCGCAAGCTCGCGCCGCATGGCAAGGCGCCGATCCTGTGCTTCGTCGGCCCGCCCGGCGTCGGCAAAACCTCGCTCGGCCAGTCCATCGCGCGTGCGATGGATCGCCCATTCGTGCGTGTCAGCCTCGGCGGCGTGCACGACGAGGCCGAGATCCGCGGCCACCGCCGCACCTATATCGGCGCGCTGCCCGGCAACATCATCCAGGGCATCAAGAAGGCTGGCAGCCGGAACTGCGTGATGATGTTGGACGAGATCGACAAGATGGGCCGCGGCGTGCAGGGCGATCCCTCGGCGGCGATGCTGGAGGTGCTCGACCCCGAGCAGAACGGGACGTTCCGGGACAATTATCTCGGCGTGCCCTTCGATCTCTCGCGCGTGGTTTTCATCGCCACGGCCAACATGCTGGACTCGATCCCGGGCCCCCTTCTGGACCGCATGGAGCTCATCAGCCTTGCCGGCTACACCGAGGACGAGAAGCTCGAGATCGCCAAGCGCTATCTGGTGCGGCGTCAGCTCGAGGCCAATGGCCTGACGGCGGACCAGGCCGAGATCGAGCCGGAGGCGTTGAAGCTGATCGTCAAGGGCTATACGCGGGAGGCTGGCGTGCGCTGGCTGGAGCGCGAGATCGGGAAGGTGCTCCGGCACGCGGCGGTGCAGATCGCCGAGGGCACGGCGGCCAAGGTCGTGGTGAGCGCGAAGGATATCACCCCCGTGCTTGGCCAGCCGCGCTTCGAGGGTGAGATCGCGCTGCGCACCAGCGTGCCGGGCGTTGCCACGGGCCTTGCCTGGACACCCGTCGGCGGCGACATCCTGTTCATCGAGGCGACGCGCGTGCCCGGCAGGGGCAACCTGATCCTGACCGGCCAGCTCGGCGACGTCATGCGCGAGAGCGCGCAGGCCGCGATGACGCTGGTGAAGAGCCGCGCCAGCCAGCTGGGGATCGAGCCTTCGCTGTTCGAGAAGAGCGACATCCACGTTCACGTCCCGGCGGGCGCCACCCCGAAGGACGGCCCGAGCGCAGGCGTTGCGATGTTCACGGCGCTGACGTCGCTGCTGACCAACCGCACCGTGCGCAACGACACCGCCATGACCGGCGAGATCTCGCTGCGCGGCCTGGTGCTGCCGGTCGGCGGCATCAAGGAGAAGGTGGTGGCGGCGGCCGCAGCCGGCCTCAAGCGGGTGATGCTGCCGGCGCGCAACAAGCGGGATTTCGACGACATCCCGAAGGGCGCGCGCGAGAGCCTCGAATTCATCTGGCTCGAGCGGGTCGACGAGGCGGTCGCCGAAGCGCTCGACCCGACCAAGCCGCAGGTCGAGGCAGCCGAGTGAGAACGGTGATGACGATGGTGTTGAAAAGGATGAAGACGAAGCGAACTGTGCAGCGGCTGCGGCAATGGCTCGATCGTGCGATCGGCCGGCTCCGGGAGCAGATCCCCGCGCCGCGCGGTCGGCTTCAGCCCGTTCGGGTCAAAGCCAGATACCGCAGGGGCTGACCCCTCCGCCTCACCCCTGCGGCACCTCAAAACAAAAGGCCCCCTCTTGTGGAGGGGGCCTTTGCTTTTAGCCGTTAGGCCACGGCGTCCTTGGCGGCCTTCACGGGCCGTGCGCGGACGATCTTCCGGGCCGGCTTGGCCTTGAACATCATCTCTTCACCCGTGAACGGGTTGGTGCCCTTGCGCGCCTTGGTCGCGGGCTTCTTGATGACCACGAACTTGGCGAAGCCCGGCACCAGGAACAGGCCGTTCTTCTTGAGCTCCTTGTGGCCGACGTCCGTCAAGGTCTCCATGACGTTCTTGACGTCGCGCTTGGAAAGCTCGGTGGCAGTCGCGATCTTTTCGATCAGCTGCGATTTGGAAAGTTGGGTTGGCATCGTGTCTCCTCTGATTCGTTGCCGGTTGCATATTAGACCAACCGTTGAAGGCCTATAGCCTTCTGCACAGTTTTGTCGCGAAAATTACGGGCTTTTTTGTCCCGCTGTGACAAAAACCCTGCTTTTTTAGCCACTTCCAGAGCGGATGGCAGCCAAAACAGCGCTTTTTGCCTTATTTCAAAGGCCCGCGACGCCCTTGCTAAAGCTGATTCCATGCTCTCGACAAGCGACGAGCGCCCTCTTTGTGCAAGGAGGAGCGCGATTCACCCTATGAAAGAAGGCTAAACCCGCTCGATGATCACCGCCGGCGCCATGCCGCCGGCGGCGCACATCGTAACGAGGCCGCGCTTCAGGTCGCGCCGTTCGAGTTCGTCGAGGATGGTGCCGATCAGGATCGAGCCGGTGGCGCCAATGGGGTGGCCGAGCGCGATCGAGCCGCCGTTGACGTTGACCTTGGCGCGGTCGAGCCGGAGATCGCGGATGTACTTTTCCGCAACCACTGCAAAGGCCTCGTTGATCTCGAAGAGATCGATGTCGTCGATCGTCAGGTGGGCCTTGGCCAGCACCTTGCGGGTCGCCGGCCCCGGAGCGTTCAGCATCAGGGTCGGCGAGTCCCCCATATTCGCCATCGCGACCACGCGGGCGCGAGGCTTCAGCCCATGCGCTTTGGCATAGGTCGGCGAAGCCAACAGGATCGCAGCGGCGCCATCGACGACGCCGGAGGAATTGCCGGCGTGATGCACGAAGTCGATTATGAGGTCCGGATATTGTTGCAGGATCAGGCCGCGATAAGTCGTGCCCTTGTCGTCGAGCGCATAGTCGGCGATCGCCGGGAATGCCGGCTTGAGGCTGCTAAGTCCTTCCATCGTGGTCTGCGGCCGCGGATACTCCTCGTGGTCGAGCGCGAGGCTGCCGTCTTCGCGATAGACCGGCACCAGACTCTTCTTGAAGTGCCCGTTGGCCATCGCATGTGCCGCGCGCTTCTGGCTCTCCAGCCCGAGCGCATCGACATCCCTGCGCGTGATGCCTTCCATGGTCGCGATCGCATCCGCACAGACACCCTGATGCGACTGCGGATGCCTCGCGCGCAGGCGCAGATTGCCGGAGTCCATCATCATCGGACCGCCGCCGCGCCGTCCCTCCATCGACATCATCTCGCAGCCGCCGGCGACGACGAGGTCTTCCGCGCCTGCCATGATCGAGGCCGCCGCCATGTTGACGCTGGTGATGCCGGAGCCGCAGAAGCGGTCCAGCGTCACCGCGCTGGCGCGCACGTCATAACCGGCATCGAGCGCCGACATCCGCCCGAGGTCGCCGCTTTGCGTCGCGACCTGCGCGCTGCAGCCCCAGACGATGTCGTCGACATCTGCAGTGTCGATGCCGGTGCGATCGGCGAGCGCGCGCAGCACGGTGGCGCCCAATTGCTGCGGATGGATCCCCGACAGCGCCCCCTTGCCGGCCTTGCCCACCCCGCGCGGCGTCCGACAGGCATCGATGATCAGCGCGTCAACCATGGCGTTGTCCTCTTGTTCTTGGCTGTTGAGCGCGGTTTTGAATCAGGGGGAGAGCGGAGTCAATCGGGGCCGGCCGGACTACCCTTTCGCAAAAGCTGAAAAACAACCCATGCAAAGTAGAAATACGATTGCCGGATGATGCACGGCCGTTTCGCGAAACCATTTGATGCGTCAAGACAAATCGCCGGCAACAAGCGATGGTCGCGCAATCAGGAGTGAGAGGGCGAAGTGCCTCATACCCCCGCCGCGTTCTTCGCGATCACGTTGCGGTAGAAGCTCGCGCTGAGCTTGGGCGTGCGGACCTGGGTATCGAAGTTCACGTGGTAGAGGCCGAAGCGCTTGTTGAGCCCGTAGACCCACTCGAAATTGTCCATCAGGCTCCAGAGGAAATAGCCCTTCACGGGCACGCCCTCCGCCGTCGCGCGCTCGAGCTGGGCGAGATAGTTGCGCAAATACATGATGCGGTCGGTGTCGAAAATCTTGCCGTCCGCAGTGACCTGGTCGTCACCGGAGGCGCCGTTCTCGCTGATGTAGATCGCGCCCGTCTTCCATATCTTCGCAGCCAACTTCGGCACCCAGTAGATCGTCTCGGGGCCGACGCGCAACCAGTCCGAATTCATGTGCGGAAACGACTTTGGGATCGGCAGCAGCGAGAAGCCGGCGCCCTTGTCGGAGGCCACGACATAATGCTGCGGCGCGTAGATGTTAATGCCGAGGAAGTCGATCGGCGAGGAGATGATCTTCAGCTCCGCATCGGTGTATTTCGGCGCGTTGGCTCCAGCGAATTTCAGAAAGGCGTCGGTGTACCTGCCTTCCATGATCACGTTGAGATAGCTCGCGTTCAACTCGCGCAGCGCGATCTCGGTGGCGCGGACGTTCTCGGGCGTGTCGATCGCGGGAATGCAGGCATCGATGTTCTCGGCCGGCCCAACCCTGGTGCCGCGGCGGCCGGAGCTGCGGACCGCCTGCACCGCGAGCCCGTGCGCCAGCGCGGTATTGTGCCTGATCTGGTTCACCTCGGCTTGCGACAGCGTCAGCCCCGGCGCGTCGATGCCGATGCCGTAGCCGAAATAGACGAACCTGCCGCTCTCGTTCAGCGTGAACACATTCTTGACGCGATCGGTCAGGTGCCGCGCGACATAGGCCGCATAGTCGCCGAACACCTTGCAGGTCTCGGCCGAGCGCCAGCCGCCGAAACGATCCTGCAGCGATTGCGGCAGGTCCCAGTGATAGAGTGTGAGCCACGGCTCGATGCCGTTCGTCAGGAGCTCGTCGATCAGGCGATTGTAGAAGTCGAGCCCCTTCGGGTTCGGCTTGCCGTCGCCGTCCGGAAACACCCGCGGCCAGGCGATCGAGAAGCGATAGGCCTTGCAGCCGAGCTCCTTGATCAGCGCGATGTCGTCCTTGTAACGATGAAAGTGCTCATTGGCGCGGTCGCCATTGGTGCCGTCCTCGATCTTGCCGGCCACGCGCGTAAAAATGTCCCAGATCGAGGGCCCTCGCCCGTCTTCAGTAACGGCACCCTCGACCTGATAGGACGAGGTGGCGGTACCCCAGAGGAAGCCCGGCGGAAACCCGCGCGAGCTGCGCGGCCCGGCATCGGGCTTCGCCTCGACGGATTGCCCCGGCGCCGCCATCCCTGCTGCGGACAGCCCCGCGATCTTCGCAAATTGGCGACGCGAGACCTTGTCCGACATTGATGCTGCTCCAGATCCATTCGTTTCGGGCCGGCACAATGGCGGGTCAGGGCCGATTTGAGAAGTGAAGTTCGGGGACGATCGTGATGCGCCGCTGGTGTATCGAGAGCGGCAGGGGCAAACTTGGTCACGCTCCGGCCAGGCCAATGCCGGGATAATACAGGGTGGCAAACGCAGCGCCCATTATTGTCGGCCGAACCGACTGGTCTAGACTGAGGCTCATTGGTGAAATCGATTCGCAGGGATTATGGCAAAGTCCTCCAAACTCGTTGCGGCAAAGAAGGGGCGCGTGCTCCTGGTCCGGCGACGGCGCGATAAGCGCTGGATGTTCCCGGGCGGCCGCAGGCGTGCAAATGAGAGTGACAGGAAGTGCCTTCGCCGCGAGATCGGGGAAGAACTGCCAAAGTTGAAGCTAGGCTCTTTAAAGCTCTGGAAGGAAGTGAAAGGGAAAAACCGCCGGTCCGGGCGGAAGATGAGCGATGCGATTTTCCTGGCGAAGAACGCGTTCGGCCAGTTGAAGATCGGAGACAAGAAGGAAATCGACAAGGCGGTCTGGCGCAAGCCGCGAGGGCTCAGACTAACGCCGACGTCGCGTTACATCCGGGACAGGCTGTTTCCGAGGTGAGTTCCCAGGCTCGCAATCAGGGCTTCGAACCCGGGCAATAAGCGGGCATCGAGTGCGCTTTGCCTTTGTCGAAGATTGCTTAGCCTTCGGCGGTCATCTCTGTCTGATTTGCCGCTCCAAGCGCAGCGTATGCTCACGCAGGGAATCGTAGATCGGTGCATTGCCCAGCAGCATGGGTAGCAGCATCGCCATGAAGCAGGCGCCCAGCATCGGCAGCAGCATCGTCACGTTACCGGTCATTTCGGCGACGAGAACGATGCCGGTAACCGGCGCACGCACCACGCCGGTGAAGAAAGCGGCCATGCCCACCAATGCAAATGCTTCCGGCTGGACAGCGAGCTTTGGGAATGCAAGGCGACAAGCCGCTCCGAACAACTGCCCAGACTGGGCTCCCAGCACGAGCAAGGGTGCGAACAATCCGCCGGGAGTGCCGGCGGCATATGAGAGAGCGCCGAGCCCGAACCGGACCAGGAATGCGAACCCCAGGATCCCCACGCTCTCGCGGCCGATCAGCGTGCGCTGCGTGATCTGATCTCCGCCGCCGACCAGCTCGGGCGCGAACCAGGCCAACATGCCGACGCTTGCGCCAATCAATCCGGCGCGGAGCTCGATCGGTAGCCGTCCGAATCGGTCCCGAACTGCGATGGTCGCGAGCAGGGTGCGATTGTATGCGACGGCCAGCAGGCCCGCGATGCCACCCAGAGTAAAGAACAGCGGGGCGGACTCAGCGCTGGGGTAGCTCAGCGGCCCGATCTGGAAGTCGGGCGCGTCACCGAGAAGCAGCCTTGCGACCGGGATCGCCGTTGCCAGCGCTGCAAGTGCGGCGATGGCAACACGGTGTTCGATCCTCTGCACCAACTCCTCCAGCACAAACACGAGCCCTGCAATCGGCGCATTGAAGGCCGTTGCAAGGCCGGCGCCGGCGCCGGCCGCCAGCAGCACTCGGGAGTCCGCACCGCAGAGCCGGCAGACGCGCGCGGCGAAAACCGCGATACCAGCGCCCATCTGGACGGTCGGCCCCTCGCGGCCCAGCGCCAGCCCGGAGCCTATCGCCAGTATCCCCCCGATGAATTTCACTGGCACCAGACCAAACGGAGCCGGTGGAATCTCTTCGCGCAGGACAGCTTCGACATGCGGAATGCCGCTGCCCGAAGCGTGTGGCGAGAATTGCCTGACCATCCACGCGGCAACCAGGGTTGCGACAGCGCACGTGCCGACGACGATCAAGAATCCCCAGATCGCGTGGCCATAGGCCCAGGCGATCATCGCATCGCGCAGACGATCGGCATGCGCGAGCAAAAGCCGGAAAACAGCCCCAACACATCCAGTGGCTGCTCCAATGATGAGGGCCATCGCCGCGAGACCCAACAGGCTGCGACGTTCGTCTGCGACTTGGCTGTCGTCACTAGGGTTATGGTCCACAGCAGGTCGATGATCTCGAGGCTTTCGCAAGGGACAATCTTTGCCGAAATCACTGGCGAATGTCCCGGAAAAAATGCCTCCGACCTGATCGAAGAACCGTCTGTCCGGTCGACTTGCCAGGACCTCACCGCACGTCCTGCCGCGGGACTTCATACGGATTTGCCGATGCCGACCGTGTTTTTCCACTATCTCTAGGCGGTGCTGCTGACAAGCCGATAGCGCCGCCGCCCCATCGATGACCACTGTAGTAGCTGTCAAAAACCTCCGCGCTGGTTAACCGCTGTTCGCAGCGCGATAGAACGCTTCGACCTGCGCCAGGTCTTTTGCGTGGGTGCCCTCGCGGTCGGTCTTTGTTTTTGAGTCAACGCCGGCGGGTTGGACAGACCGGATGGCCTCTTTGACATTGTCCGGTCCGAGGCCGCCAGCGAGTATGACCGGGGTACGAACGGTCTCGACAATCGTTCGACTGATGCTCCAGTCATGCGTAACGCCCTGTGCACCAATCTGGATATCGCCTAGGCGGTGACTATCAAGCAGGATCCACTCGACAATTCCATCATATGTGCGCGCCACGTGCACTGCCACGGGTCCCGTCACAGGTACGCTACGCATGAACTTGATTTTTGGCAGAGACTTTCGCAGCGCCACGACATGATCTGGCGTAAGCAATTCGTTTGAAGCGCCAAGATGCACGATGGGCGGGTCAAGCTCCCTGGCCATCCGTTCGATGAGAGCGACATCCGCCGAGAGGAACAGCGCCGAAAGCACGGACGGCGCCTGGATCGCCTTCATGACAGCTGCAGCCTCGTGAACCGGAAGCTCGCGAGGGAAAGACCCATCGCCGACAAGCACGCCGACATGATCCACGCCAATTGCCGAGATCGCTTCGGCTTCAGCAGGTGTCGCCACCTCGTAGATTTGCGTCAGCATTGTTCTACACCAGTTTCCTGGGCCACACGTTTGAACGGGCACGACGGCCCTGCCCTGAGTCAATAGCCGGTTTGAGGCAAAGGCAGCGGTCAGCGCAGCATCGTACGACGTCCGATCTCCCGCAGACAGCGGACATCGTGACGGCTCGCAGTTGTTCAGCTCAGGGCCAAAAGCGGCCGTTCCGTTCACGCTTGCGATTGATCGCCAAGTCGGTCAACGTCACCGGACGCGACGGCATTGCACAGGAATTGCTCGATAATTTCCAATCCCACGGCACTATGGGAGGAACGCATGTCGGCACATGAACATTGGCAGATGGACGCCAGCGCGCCGGAACTTTACGAGCGCTACCTAGTGCCAGCCATCACTTCCGTATGGGCTAATGATCTCCTTGATCGTATCGCTCTGGGACGAGGTGAAAGTGTACTCGACATCGCCTGTGGGACAGGCGTCGTGGCGAGGCTGGCAGAGCAGCGTGGGCATGCCGGAAGATTGGTTGGCATTGACCTCAATACAGCCATGATCGCGATTGCGCGGCGAAAGTCCGCCAGCATTGAATGGATTGAAGGTAGCGCGCTGGACCTGCCGTTCGATAGCAATAGCTTTGACGTAGTGCTCTGCCAACTCGGGCTACAATTCTTCCCGGATCGCGCGCTGGCGCTAAGGGAAATGGTGCGGGTGCTGAAGCCGCGAGGCCGCGCTGGGTTGAGCGTCTACAGCGCAATCGAGAGGACGCCAGCAGCGCACGCTTTCGTGCAGGCGCTCGAGAAATATCTTGGAGAAGAGGCTTCGCGAACCAAACGTTCGGAGCACCTCTCGAACGATGCGCACGAGGTCGGCGCTTGGGCGAAGCAGGCGGGGTTCGACGTTGTTGATGTAGCCACCGTCACAAAGCAGATCACGTTTCCCTCCGTGATAGATTATGTCCGTTTTCAGCTCACGGCGACGCCGATGGCGGCGCTCCTGCTGAAGGACGTAGGTGCGTCCGAGCGTGAGCGCCTCATCATGTCGATTGCCGATGACGCGGCGTCCCGCCTTGATCGTCCGATGCTGGCGGGCGGCAAGCTGACCTTCCCGCAGCAATCGTTCGTGGTGATGGCGTCAGTTCACTGAGGGTCGTGGTAGGGACGAGGATTGCTCCTCGCCCCCCACCCAGATCCCGGCGAGCGCTGCTAACGCACCGGGCTCCTCCCTCGGGTTTTGGCGTCGAAGCGGTGACAGGGCAGCGGGTGTAGTGTCTTGATTGGCGGAAAGAAGCGATCGACGAGGCGGATGAAGCGCTCCCAGGACAGATCAGCCTTCTGACTCCGACGCCGAAGCGTCGTAAGCCAGAGCCTTCGCACCTGATTGCAGAACCACCACATGCTCGGGTGGTTACCC